>NZ_JJOY01000046.1 GCF_000979455.1 Methanosarcina sp. 2.H.T.1A.6 | reverse complement strand
GCCTGTCTCGTGGGCTCGGAGATGTGTATAAGAGACAGTAATATTACTATTATTATTATTATTATTATTATTACTATTATTATTATCATTATTATAATTATTACTGTTATTACTATTATTTGTAGCCATATTTTGCACTGGAATGCCCATTTATGATCGAGCCGCCCCCTTAAGGATGAAACTTTTTATACTTTAAATTGCACTAATATTTAACAATAGATAAAAATTTAGTATATATTTCATCTGAAATAAAATAAATTTAGTGTACTGCTGACACAATACAAATATATGAGGGCCTGAAAAAATGGAAATACTGTGCAAAAAAAATAATTTGCGATTTTTAACAATTGCATGTTTTATCTTTCTTATTGTAAATGGAACCGCAGCCGCTTTACCTTCCACACTATACGTGGGCGCAGAAGGTAATGGAAATTATACAACTATTCAGGACGCGGTTAATAATGCAATTTCCGGAGACACAATTCTTGTCTATCCGGGAACGTATACGGAAAATGTGAATGCCAGTGTAGAAAACATAAGCATTCGCTCCTATTCCGGAAATCCTGATGATACGATTATAAAACGCGAGGAATTCAAGAGTAACAATATCAAAATAACTGCCAATAATGTAACTATTAGCGGGTTTACTATTACAGGGGCAGGTTCTACAGGAATTTATATGAGCAGGATTTCGGGAGCAAATATCATAAATAACAAGCTTTCCGGAGTCGGTTGCGGCATTCAGATGGAACGTTCCAGCAGATGCAACCTGATCAACAACACAGTTTCTGATTCTGCTCAACATGGATTTTATCTCTCTTCTTCGAGTAACCATTGTATACTAGCAAATAATACAATTTCTTATACCGGAGAAGAGGGAATATTACTCAGGAGCTCTGTTTACTGTACTCTGACTAATAATGTAATTTCAAATACTTACTATGAAGGTATTTATCTGAACTCTTCCAGCAACTGTAATGTTACTGGCAACACAGTTTCAAACACTGAGGATGATGGCATTGATCTGAACTCTTCAAGCAACTGTAATATTACTGGTAATACGGTTTCAAGCACTGAGGATGATGGCATTGATCTGAACTCTTCCAGCAACTGTAATGTTACTGGCAACACAGTTTCAAACACTGGGGATGATGGCATTGATCTGGATTCTTCCAGCAACTGTAATATTAATGGTAATGCAGTTTTAAACACTGAGGATGATGGAATCTGTCTGGTAAATTCTGAAAATTGCATTCTGACCAATAATACAGTTTCAAACACTTCTGATGAAGGCGTCTGCCTTTCTTATTCCAGCGGCTGTACTCTGACCGACAACACAGTCTCAAACACTTCTGATAAAGGCATCTACCTCTCTTATTCCAGCGGTTGTACCCTGACCAACAACACAATCTCAAACGCTTATTACGGTATCAGCCTGGGTTATTCCGATGAATGTGTCCTGAGAAACAACACAGCAACTTCAGGGATATATGGAATCATCCTTTGGGATATCGAAAACTGCACGCTTACAGGCAATATTATGTCTGAAAACCGGTACAATTTTAATCTTGATATCTACGACTTTGGTAATGCAACCGGGAACATAATCGACACCAGTAATCTTGTCGACGGAAAACCGATATATTATCTCGAAGGCGAGCCAGATCCTTCAATTGGAAGCAATGCAGGAGTAGTTTACTGTATAGACTGCGGAGATGTCGAAATTAAGAACCTTGTGCTTCAGAATAATACACACGGGGTTTTCCTGTATAATACAAGTTCGGAAATCCAGAATAACACCATAAACAATACCATCTACGGGGTGATGGTGTTATCTTCTCAGGACGTCAGGATCTCAGGCAGCATGATTGAGAATTCCATGAAAGGAGTGAATCTCAAGAAGGCTATAAATACGACTCTGGCTGACAATACCGTTCAGAATTCGTTATTTGGAATTGAAGCCGTTAGTTCTGAGAACTGTACGCTTTCGAACAATTCCATTCGGGACTTCACATTTGTTGGGATTGCCACAATTAGTTCCGAGAACTGCATGTTTTTAAACAATTCTGTTCGGAACTCCATATATGGGATTATCACCTTAGGTTCCGAGAACTGCACGCTGACGGGTAATTCTGTTCTGGACTCGATGGAAAACTATGAACTTCTTACCTCCGGAAACTCAAGGTTTGTTAGTGGTAAGGAAAACGCCCTCATAAGGGAAAATACCCTCATAAGGGAAAATACTCTCATAAAGGAAAATACCCTCGTAAACTCGAATCTTGTGCAGTCACAGGCACCCAATGACTTTGGAATCTATTCTAAAGATTGCCAGGATCTCAGGCTTGAGAACAATATTATTGACCAGATAAACTACAAAGGAATTTCTCTTGATAATTGCCAGAATGTCAGGCTTGTGAGGAACTCGGTACGGAACATCGGGTATATGGGAATTTATTCAAATAATTCTGACAATGTAGAACTTCTGGACAATACGGTTCAGAATATAACAGGTGAGGCTCGACTTGTAGCTGGAAATTCCCCCCTTGTCAGTTCCCCCCTCGTCAGCAAAAGTTTGGGACCCTCAGGATATGGAATCTATTCCGGTTATTCACAGGGCCTCAAACTTGAAGGCAACACAGTTAGGGACTGTTATGAGGTATGGGGAATTTATCTCTATGAACCTGTAAACTCAACACTTAAATGCAATACTCTGAAAAACTGTCAGGCTGGACTTATCGCAATTGCGAGTGAGAACTCCAGCATAAGTGACTGCTCTGTAACTAACTGCACTTCAGGAGGAATTGTGATTCTGAACTCCGAAGAAGTCGCAGGGCCAGTATATGCAGTAACAGATTGTACTGTAGAGGGAAGTGCAATCGGACTGCTGGTGACAGGAGAAGGCACCCTTGCCGAGAATACGTTATCCGACAATTCTTACGGAATGGTGCTCTATAATGTGAATAACGGCCTGATCTATGGCAACACTCTGTCCCGGAACAGCCTTGCAGGAATTGCCATTGATCCCGAAGAGTCTGAACTTACAGCACGCAGCGGACTTGTAAGGACCATGAAAAGTCCTGAAAGTGGAAATAACACGATTTACAACAACTACTTTAACAACGTAAACAACACTCTCATCAATAGCGAGGCTAACAACACCTGGAACATCAGCAAAACCTCTGGGGAAAGTATAGTTAGCGGCCCGTATCTTGGAGGCAATTACTGGGCAAATCCCAGCGGGACAGGCTTTTCCGAAAACTGTACGGATGCTGACAGGGACGGAATTGCAGATTCCTCCTATGAAATCGTAAACGGAACCTTTGACTATCTGCCCCTTACGGAAATTCCTTCCACAACAACCAGGCACAAAAGCTCTGCTAATTACATTCCTTCGAGTGGAGGAAGCACAGGTGTTACAGGCATTGACAGCGCACAGAAAAGGGTTGCTGCAGGAACCGAAGCCACAGTTAGCTTCAATAATCCTGTTTCCGGAATAATGGGACTCAGTTTCACTTCCCAGCAGTATTCCGGAAACGTCATCGTAAGGATTGAGGTGCTCGGAGACGGAAGTTCCGGAGAAGGTCTCGAAGGAGAAGTCTACCAGCAGATGAACATCCTGGTCGGAAACGAACGGTTCGAAAGTGGAAACAACATAAATGGAGCAGCCATTAACTTCAGGGTATCCAGGAGCTGGATAGAAGAAAACAATATTGATGTCTCCACTGTAACGATAAACAGGTTCCATGATGATAAATGGAATGCGCTTGCCACAGAAATGACATCTGAAGACGAAGAATATTATTATTTCACGGCAGAAACTCCGGGTTTCTCCAGGTATGCAGTTACAGGAGACAAACTCGGTACTGAAATAATCACTCCGGCTGAAGAGGAAGAAACCGGGGCAGTCACCGGAGAAGAGCAAACGAACGACAAAAAGACTCCTGGATTCGAAAGTACCTTTGCGGTTCTGGGAATCCTTGCTTCAGTGTTCTTTGCAAAGAAAAGAATCTTAAAATAAACAATTTGGAAAATAAAGGGATATTACTTCATATCCCTAATTTTCTATTTTTTTTTCTTTTGCCTTTTTTCCTGGCTTTTTTCGCTCCTTTTATTGAAGAAAGATTATTCCGAGCGGGTCCATCCTGATCAGTGGTGAGCTCCAGAAACCAGAAACTCAGCAATGGATTCAATTTCAGGGAGTTCCACGTTCAGCTCATCTCCTGCAAACCCTGCCCGGAAAACCTCTACATCCGATGGCACTGAAGCGAGGACGTGAGTTTTGTTCACGGTTTCCATCATGAACTGGACCCCAATTTCATCCGCACGGTTGAGAATAAAATACAGGGACTTCCCGGCTTTTTCTGCAAGACCTCTTATTTTTTCGGAAAGCCGTATGGATTCATAGGACGGATCAAGTACCATCAGTATAAGGTCACACCCCTCTTCAACCCCTCTTCCGAAATGCTCTATACCGGCTTCCGTATCCACGAGAATCATGTCTTCGGAAGTCGTATCCATACACTTCAGTAAATTTTTCGCAAGAGCGCCCATAGGGCAGGCACAGCCCTCCCCTAAATCATGGATTTTACCTACAACCATCATTTTTATGTTTCCATTCTCTACCGTATAAGCCTCAGGAATATCGGCGATCTGCCATTTGTTTTCAAAAACACTGACGTTTTCACCTTTTTGAAACGCCTGCATCATTTTTTCTACCAGGGCTTTTTTCCCTCCCAGGTAATTCATGAAATCTTCAGGCATTCCAACACCAAGCTGCCTGTGGAGGCCGAAGTTTGACTCATCGCTGTCCACCACAAGTACATTGTAACTCCTTTTCGCCATGGATTTTGCCAGCAGGGCAGTAATCGTACTTTTACCGCTACCGCCTTTTCCACATACAAGGACTTTCATATTTTCACTACCTCTAAAAAACATCTATTCATATTAAATTTTTAATTAATTATATCAAATGTGAGTAATTCGTTTTATTTTATACCAAATACACACATAAAGATCAAAGATGATAATACTTTCGAAATTATCATGTATGTATGAACTCTAAATCAAGAGGATTTGCTCAAGAAAAAGGAGAAGAACAAAAATAAAACTAGAGGGAGTTTATAAAAAAATAATCTCAAAGTGAAACCTCAATGTGATCGACAGGTCTTATGAAAACCGCTATATAACACCAGTTTTGGCGCCTTTTCTTTATACCTATTTATAATTCCTATTCAACTATATTTTAAGAGATTTATGTTTAGGGAACAAGCTCAACTATAGAAATTATGAGGTATTTTTCTAAGCTTTTATATAATTTAATGTGAAAGTAATATACAATTGAATCAAATGTACAATTGACTCAAATTTCTTAAAGAAGAAATAATCTTTTAAAGTCCCTAACGATTTTTATTGTGATCCCCCATGAAAAGCAAAGACCACCATTACATCCCGAACCCAAGGGAATTCACGCATGAAATCGCAGAGGAAACGAAAGTACTTCGCCAGGGAATCACTGACGGAATCACGCGTATTTATTACCCTATAGATTTCAGGCACAACTATTCCCTTAAAAACCTGAGCAATCAGCTTCGTGATTTACTTGAAAAAAAGCTCTGGCTAAAGATCCTAATAAGCATGATGCTCGGAGTATTTATGGGGCTTTTTCTTGGGCCTTTTGGAGGGTACGTTGACCCAGTTTCTGCAGAAATTGTGGGGGAATGGATTGCTCTTCCGGGTTATATTTTCCTCGGGCTTCTGAAGATGATTGTAGTCCCACTTGTTTTTGCCTCCATTATCCTTGGGGTGGCTTCAAGCCAGAGTATGAACGCCCTCAAAAAGATAGGGCTTTCAACAGCTGTTTATTTTATGATAACGACTGCAATTGCAACTGCTATTGGTATTGGAATGGCGCTTTATATCCATCCCGGGCAGTTTATAAGTGGAGACCTTATTGAGAGTGCAATGGGGAGCGAAGTTCAGGTGGAATCCACTGGTTTGAGTTTCGATCCTTCGGTTCTGACTCTTCCCTCATCGCTTATTGGAAGTCTCCTCCCTTCGAATCCTCTTGGGGCTATGGTTAATGGAGAAATGCTACAGGTCGTAATTATCGCAATCATAATAGGTGTGGCCCTTGTTTCCCTGAATAAAAGTCAGTCAACGCCGATGGTCGATTTCCTGAACTCTGTGCAGGCTGTCTGTATGACAGTGGTCAAATGGAGTATGACTCTTGCCCCGATTGCAGTTTTCGGGCTTCTTACCAAGTTTACTATCAAACTGGGCATCGAAGCCCTTCTCGGAATGATAGTATATGTGGGCACAGTGCTTGCAAGCCTGCTGCTCCTTATGTGCCTGAACATCCTTATTGTCACCGTTGTTGCAAGGTATAACCCCTTTGAGTTCCTTAAAGCCATCCGGGACGTTATGCTCCTTGCTTTTTCTACATCCAGCTCGGCTGCAGTTATGCCCTTATCTATCAAAACCGCGGAAGAAAAGTTAGGGGTCAGGTCTTCAATTTCACAGTTCGTAGTCCCGCTCGGAGCCACAGTAAATATGAATGGGACTGCGCTTTATCAGGGCGTAGCTACAGTCTTTCTGGCTGAAGTCTTCGGAATAGACCTCGGGCCTTTACAGCTCCTTGTCGTAATGGTCATGGCTGTTGCAGCTTCCATAGGGACGCCTTCGATTCCAGGAGTGGGAATTATTGTTCTTGCCCTGATTCTCAACAGCGTCGGGATTCCTACAAGCGGGATAGCTCTTATAATGGGAGTGGACAGAATTCTTGACATGACCAGGACTGCAGTGAATGTAGCGGGAGACCTTGTGGCCTGCAAGGTTATGGACCGCTGGGTTGGAGGAGAAGTTAAAGAAAAGGCCGATGAAATAGCCGAAATAAAAGTTGAGAAAGCCCCTGATGAAAAAAAGGAGGACAAAGTTAAGTCAAATAAGGATATTACAGCATCTGAAAGCTCAAATATATAATTCCTTAAGTAAAACCCTTTTTCCTGACCCATGAGGGTTTCTACCAGTCAATGTGTCCGGAAAACACGCCCCTGGACCGCAGGAGATGCGGCAACGAACATAACTTCAGGGGTTTTGAACTTATAAGGTTTTTAACATTGAGTTGAGGTTTTTCAGGCTGTAGCAGCTTCGGGGGGACTTATACTCCTCTTTTTTCCCTATACATTTCAATTGCTTTCCTGACCCTTTCTTCTTCAAGCTTTCCTGTAGTAGAGATTGTCTCAAAAAACCTTTTCGGGATACTAAAGTTTTCGAACCTGAATCCAAATTTCTTTTTTAATTCGTACTTTTTCCTGAAGATATCCTTTCCAAGTTCTTTGAGTTCCTCTTCGGTTTTTTCTATCCCTATACATTTAAGGGCCTGAACCATATTTTCGTATGTATAGACATTTCTGGCAAAGAGGCAGGCAACCATGCAGTTCAGGACACTTCGGCGGTCTTCTTCATCGATTATGTAGTCAACAATTTTCTCGTCCGAAATCGGCTGGTTGAATGCTTTCTGGTCTGCGGAATAACCTGCATTATCCAGGTGGGAGTGCCGGAAGCCTACAGTAAGTCCCAGGATGTTTCCAAGCCCTGTATGGTATCCGGGAATTTCCAGCCCGCCTAGCTGGATTGCGAATTCCTCGCCTCCGTACTTTTTTGAGGCATAATCCACACCTTTTCCGAGTGCTGCATAGAATTCGTTAGGAGCCTTGACTACAAGCTCTATTGCCCGAAGGTACGCTGCTTTATCTCCCCAGGAAAGTTTGAGCCCCAGGGCCTCTTCAGTGGAAATCTTTCCGCGCTGCTGCATCTCCGTAGCCCAGGCGAGTACAACTCCCATGCTGATTATATCGACCCCTGTTTTTTCGCAGGCATCAATCAACTCAAGTACGGCTTCCGGGTCTGTAACTCCAAGATTTGAGCCAAGTGCATAGATTAATTCAAAGTCATAGGAAATGTTAAGGGTTTCATATTCATGGGCTTTTGAGAAAGAACGCTTTAGCATGGCTACATGGACGCAGCCTATGGGACAGCCGGCGCACGACACCCGCCGGATCAGGTATTTCTCCGCAAAATTCTCCCCTGAGATATTTTCGACACTCTCAATGGAGGTTGCCTGCAGGTTCCGTGTTGGAAGGCCTTTGAGTTCGTTTAAGACCAGGATGTTTTCGCTCGTGCCGAGGTTGTGGTATTTTTCCATCAACCCTGTTTTTACAATCGTTTCGTAAAGTTTTCCGTACATTTTTTTGTAGGCATTGTGGTCAGGGCTTTTAATTTCCCTGTTTCCTGCAACCAGAATCGCCTTGAGTTTCTTTGCCCCGAAAACTGTCCCGAGCCCGAGGCGCCCGAAATGCCTGTAAGTATCAACGTTTACACTTGCATATGCGATTCCTTTCTCCCCTGCAGGACCTATCCTGACAATGCTGCGCCTTCCTGCTCCGGGCTCTACCCTGCGGAGGACCTGCCCCACATCAATTGCAGAAGAGAGGTTCCATATGGAAGATGCGTCCCTGAAAGTAACCTTATCATCGTGTACAGTGACATACACAGGATACCTGGAAGAGCCTTTGATAACGATTGTTTCGTATCCGGAATAGCGCATGGACATGGCCAGGTGCCCTCCGGCATAGGACTCTCCGAGTTCTCCGTTAAGGGGGGAGCGGAACAATGCGACAGTTTTGGTACATGTAGGATACACGCCTGAGAGAGGGCCTGTGCTGAAAATTATCGGCATTTCAGGGTCAAGAGGACCTGTGCCTTCTTTATATTCTTCGAGCATGAGGTTCGTGGCAATTCCTATGCCTCCCAGGTACTTTTCATAGAGGTCCGGTCTCTCTTCAATATGATAACTCTGGCTGGTCAGGTCAATGTAAAGTACGTTTTTAAGACCCGGAATAGCGTACTGCTCTGTTGTCATTCTTCCCCCTCAGCCTCTTTTTTTCCGTAAAGCTCTTTATGGGATGCAGTAGGGCTTTCAGGACCCGTATCCTCAACCGGGCTCGTATCCGTGACTTTTAATTCCCCGCTGTCTTCGACCTCAATCATTTCAAGTACATCATGCGGGCAGAACTTTGTGCAGACCCCGCAATGTTTGCAGATTACTGCTTTATTTTCCGCATCCAGATGAATTGCCCCTACTATGCAGGCTTCGATACAGTTTCCGCAGCCTTTGCAGATTTCTTTGTTGAAATTGACTCCTCCCCCTTTCCTTTTGGTCAGCGCACCAACCGGGCAGGCCCTCATGCACGGAGGGTCAACACAGGCATGACAGACAATTGCAGCGTAAGGAGTTTCGATTCCGCCGCGGGTCTGGATGTTGATTCTGCTGTTTTTCAAAGATATGGTGTCGTACCAGGTCCTTGCGCAGGCCATCATGCAGGAGTAGCAGCCTATGCAGCGGGCCGGGTTTGCAACTTTCAACCTTTTTGCCATTGCGTTCCCACTCTGAATTCCCTTTTCTGGATTCCCTTTTACAAAAAATAGGTTCCTTCAGTTTATATAATCTAGCTCTTATAAGGGCAGGAAGCCTTTGATCCCGGAATAGTAAAATTACGTTTGTCTTTTCTCCGGCGGTACAAAGAATGTGTAAAAAAGCTTAGCTCTGAGCATAAATAGAAAGTTATTTATCCTTATTTCACATAAATATTAATGTAAATTCCGGTTTTTTTATAAATATAAATTACCTATCGGAGATATTTGACATCTTTGTCTGGAGGTTCACTATGCAGCAGAACATTCTGATAGTTGGCACATACGGTTTACTGTTTCTGTTAATTTTGATAATCGCCATGTTTTTGTTATAACACTACTCCTCATGGTGTTTTCACGACGATTTCCCGCCTGCCCTGAAACCGACAACGAGAAACAAGATGGCCTGATATTTTTTGGGGCCTCAGCCTTGAAAGTACGTATTTAATTTTCCTGTATAATTATCCCTGCGGATCGAGTTCCTGGAAAGCTTCTGCTGAAGAAGTGGTCGAAAAGAAGGAGTTTTTAGGGTCGATTCAACTGTCTTTCTCAATAGGATTTAAGGACCTTTTGTTTTCCCGAGATCTTTTACGCACCTTATTTTTCGGAAATCTGCCTCACATATTATATACTGATATTCCCCCGATATCCCCTATGCAAAATAATTTTATCTCAGGAAATAATTACATCTTGAAGCTCTTGGTAGTTCTCTGGTATTTGGTTGATGTTATTCCCAAAATACTTTTAATGCCATTTCTCAGACTTTTGTTCCGCACTTCAGTGAGGCTAGAGCACGGATTCGGTACATGAATACGTAAGCAGTCGTTACACTGAAAACTTAATTATGAAAACATCAACCACGCAATAATTGACTACCAAAAAGCAAGAACGTTTATTAATAATCTATCTCGTGCGGACTATTGATTATAAATACTATTTTTTTCTCTATACTACTCTACAGATAGAAAGAGGAAATTAAAGATAACTTTGTTAGATCATAAATTACATATAAAGTAATTCCAAATGTATTTCATGTTTAAAGTACTTCATTAAGTTTCAGAAAATAACTTTTGTTAAGATATGTTCAACACATATGATGTCCTGTTGTGAGTTTAAGATTATAAGATGCGTGAAGCGCTTAACTGAAAACTGGATTTACTGGAAAAAATAGAGGTAGTTTAGGGAATGACAAAATATGATGTAATTGTTGTTGGGGCTGGCGTAAGCGGGCTTCTGGCTGCGCTGACGCTTTCCAAGCATGGAAAGAAGGTCCTTGTTCTTGAGAAAGAACGGTATCTTGGGGGAAACTGTAACAGCTACATGGTAGACGGGTATCAGGTGGATACAGGAGCACATGCAATAACCCATCTGATTGAAGGCCCCCTTCCGAGGCTGATTGATAATTATTTTGATTTCCTGCCTGTATTTGAGGACTACGGGCATTACTACGTCAGGACTGAAAATTCTTTCACCAAAATACCTTCGAATCTGAAGGACTTCGTGACCTTTGATGTGCTTCCGAGAAAGGACAGGCTTGTCCTTTCACAGGCCCTTACGAAAGCCCTTACCCTTTCATCTTTCGGAGTAGACCTCTCGGACCAGTCAGTTTACGAGTTCCTTCCAAAAAATCTTTGCAAAGACACCTATGACTTTGTGGATACGATCTCAGGTTTTCTTTCTGGCAAGTCAATGAAAGAGACCTCTGCCCAGCGGATTCTTTCCGGCAGCAGTTTTGTCCGGGACAGCATTACACAGGAGCAGTTTGATGCCATGGTCGGAAAGATCGAGCCGAAAAAACGCCAGTCCACTGAGTCTATTCTCTCTTCGATCCTTCCATACCATCTCCATGCTTCCCTCCAAGCCCGCATGGACAGAGTTGCTCGCCCCTTCACATCCCTTGAAAGACTTGCTACAAACAAGGTAAATTATTCCCAGGGATATCCGAGAAAAGGTTTGAAAGCCCTGCTGAATGCCATCCTGTACTCTCTTCCGGAAACAGTCGACATAAAAAAGGAGTGTGAAGTAAAAAGCATCCTGGTGCAGAATGGAAAGATCTCGGGCGTGGAGGCTGATGAAATCTATTCAGCCGATCTTGTTATCTATACAGGCTTTGCAACCGAGCTCCCAGGGCTTGTAAAGGACCTGCCACCGGCTTATAACGAAGAACTTAAAGGAATCGTGCACACTAAAAGCTTGACTGTCTGGCTTGGCTTGAAGGAAGAGCTTCCTGAGTTCAACTATACAGGTTCTGAAATCTGGTTTAAAGACTTTGCCTATTGGGCAATGCCCATCAGCAACTATGACCCTTCACTTGCTCCAAAAGACAGGCAACTGGTAGGTTTTTCCTTCGTAATAGACAAGGAGCAGACTGAAGAGCATGAGCTCAAAAAAGCCTATGACACTATTTTCCGTGCCCTTCCGAATATCGAAAAATACATCGATATGCAGCACGAACAGATTATGATCCCCGAAAAAGCCGCAGTCACAATTGACGGAAAGTTTGCGGAGATCCGGACTCCTGTCAAAAATCTCTACATCGCAGGCACGGATACGGACAAACGCAGCATGGGAATTACCAGGGCATCGTACTCGATAATCGAGCTTTTAAAAATCCTCAATGAGGATGGAAATCTCCATTAAACATTAAATGTGAACTACCCCTACCTGCCTTCTGATGAAGGCGAGGAAGGGGATTTCCAGCTGTGACTCCGCGCTCCCGGAGTTTAATTAAATACGGAAATTCTCTATTTTATTCTCTATTTTATTCTCTATTTTATTCTCTATTTTATTCTCTATTTTATTCTCTATTTTATTCTCTATTTTATTTCCTTTTTTATCCTCTCTGTTTCCTTTATTCATCTTTTCTGATTTCAGCAAAACTTATACGGGCAGCCAGCCTAATGATGTGAAAAAGAATTGGAAAGAACTTCCGGAGCAGTAATGCATCAAGAATAAATTGAATCTCATAATTCCGGTCTCTGGTGATTGGTAATATGCCTTCTGAAAAAGTGCCTGAAAAGGGCTCGATTTCTGGTTTTGAGCTTCCCTGGTTTTATGCAGCTGAAGAAAGCAGCCTGAAAGAAGGAAAGCTTCTTCACGTTGAACCAGGAGGAAGAAATGTGCTTCTCCTTAAGGCGGAAGGGCAGATCCATGCTTTCTCAAACCTCTGCCCTCACGCCCGATGCCCTATGGATAGGGGCAGGCTGGAGGAATTCACCCTCACATGTCTCTGTCACGGCAGAAGATTTGACGTAAGAACAGGGAAATGCCTGAACGATTCACTGGAACTGAAGCGATATGAATGGAAACTTGAGGACGGCAGGATTGGAGTGAAAATCGAAGAATAAACCGTAAACCTGATCTTTTCTCCTATTAATTCAGGATTTACTAAATGAATAGTGTATGATTTTCAGGCAGGAGGGAGCAAAATTAGTAGCATTTCAGGGAATAAGGGGGCTTTGAGCCTTGCATGCGGGCTGATCAGTGTAATATTTTCTCTTTCATTCTGGCTTGGGATAGGGAGCCTATTCCTTACATCCTTTGCAATACCCTTTGCCCTTGCAGGCATCATCCTCGCCAGATCACGTCTGAAACAGGTTCAGGACACAACCGCAAAGGCAGGACTTATAGTAAGCGTTTTTGGTTTTTTGCTAAACATTGCGGCATTCATTATGTTTATTTTCTTATTCAGCTGAGGCAAAGGTAATCAAATTCAAATTTTGTCCTTTTTTGCAAAATATCTCTATATTTTATTTTACGGATTTTTTGCCCAGGTTCTAAAGAGTCCTCAACCAAACATTTGATATATTTTTTCCTGAAATCCCACGTACTTTAAGGGAAATTTATATATATTACAAGTAGGTAAAAAGATTCCGTTGACCGGGTAATAAGAAAAGACCTCTTTACCGGACGAAAAACAATGAAACAGAAAGAAGTGATGATGGGATGACAAATACCGAGATTTTTGACAAGCTAACCAACGCGATAGTAACTCAAAACATCGCAAGCTGTGCACAATTAACCCAGGAAGCCCTGAACGCAGGAATTCCGCCTATTGACATTATCACAAAGGGCCTTTCTCCAGGGATGAAAATCGTGGGGGATAAGTTTGAAGCAGCAGAGATCTTTTTGCCCCAGATCATGATGTCCGGAAAAGCCATGAGCAATGCAATGGAAATCCTTAATCCCGAACTTGAGAAAACCAAAGTGGAAGGAGAAGAAACAGGACTTGCCATCACCTTTGTTGCAGAAGGAGATATCCACGACATCGGACACCGCCTTGTCACCACCATGCTCGGAGCAAACGGG
>NZ_JJOY01000019.1 GCF_000979455.1 Methanosarcina sp. 2.H.T.1A.6 | reverse complement strand
TCCTATCGTTTACCGATTTTCCGTTGCTCCTAATCGGTGATCTGGTCAACCAGGGCTTGTTAGACAAGCCCCTGAGTCTTTAGCTCAGGGGTAGTTGACGATGGTAAGTCACTGTAGTGTGAATTCATAAGTAAGTATTGATATGGCGATATTGAAAGAGCCAACAAAAAATAAATTTTTTGACAATCTATTTTTCTCCTTGCGCTCTTCATCTTCAGTATCATAATTTGCCCTTACCCGGTCCCAAAAGCAAGGTCTCCCTTCAGGAATGCTGTGACAGCTGCAAGAATAAACATTCCCGCATCGATAAAAAGTAAACTCTTCATCCTTCCCACAGTTTCTTTTATTTAAATATGAGGATGTAATAGTTTATTGGTGGTTTCAACTCTCTTTGCAGGAAACTGGTCATTTATTTCAGTCAAATACCCTACAGCTTTCTGCAGGATGTTCCAGTGCAATTTTGATTTGAAGTTTCCCTTCATATTTTCTGAAATTCCATCCAAGGAAGTCAAAACCATAATCAATATGAGTAATAAGAGTCTTTTCTTCCGATAATTCCAGACTTCTTTTTTTAAGAAAGGCGCTGATCAGTTCCTTAATTTCTCTGACTAATTCTTCAGAGCTGGCAGTGACCACAAAATCATCAGCGTATCTGACAAAGTTTACCTCGTTTTGACATCTCACTATAGAGTTGTCTTTCTCACTTTTACTTGTACTGTATTTGGTAAACAACAAGTGTTCGATGTTGTCTAAAGCTATATTCATCATAATGGGCGATATGATTCCTTCTCGCAGAGTTCCAATTTTTTTTGGGTTCAGATGATATTTAGAAACAAAAACTGCCTTAAGAAATTGATTCCTAACAGATCCTTCTCTCAAAATATTGTTTATTAGCCATTGATGGTTGATTTTGTCGAAACAACCTTTTATGTTCCCTTTCAGGATCCATTGTGCAGAGTGTTTATTGCAGAGACAGGTAAACATCTGTTCACAAGCATCATGTGAGCTTCTTATTTTGGTTTGTGCTGTAGACCATATTTCACCATCGACTCCAGCCGTTTTCTTGCTTTCATTCCGGGTAACTGTCCTTACCGTTAACGTCTCTGAATTACTTATATTCATAAGTTTGCCCCAATTATCTACTGTCAACAATAAATGTACAAGCAAAAAAGTTATACCTCTATTGTTTTTGTGTAATGTATACAATATACGGTGTCAATTGTATTTAATTATTTTGAGTAAGTTATGGGCTAATCGGAATGGAGTATTCAACCTGCCCTCTTTCATCCGAACCTGCTTACCCCCTGTCTCCGGTCTGTTAGAGTTTGATCTATGTTTTATTAATTATCCAAAGTAACTGGAATCGTATCCCAGTTATTATTGTTCCGAGCGAAGCGAGGTTGGTCCTTTTTGCCAGGCAAGATTAAAAAATTATATAAAAGACATAAATGCCTGAAAAAAGGTGTTGCTTCTATTTTATTCATTTAATTTAAGGGCAGACCGCTCTCCTTCGTCGAGCGTGGGTGAACATGGTATCCGAGCTATGAAACTGGAACCCCTGCAATGAGCAAAGATCAAAACCGAAAAACCTTCCCTATGCTTGATGTTCAATTAATCTGAAAATCCGGGGTCCATTTTTCAGTCTCTAAAACCATCTTGTCGCGAAAACCGAAATCTTCGCACGCTCCTAAAAATACTCCCAAAATTGAAATTTCGTGGTTGGTAATTTTTTAAAGCTCGATATTGCCATCCGTGAAGCCGCTTCAGGACTATTAATTTTCTTCCCCCATCCTCCATCTTCCATCCTCTTCACCCTCTCCCTCTTCCCCATCAGATTCCAACAACTTTAAAAGGAATGCCCATTATCAAAATGTGAATTTCAGTGCTTACGATCAGGGTTAACAATTCCCTAATTTACTTCTTAAAATACCGGGTTGTTTTCCCCGGACTTTCAATCCTACAACTTAATGAGAGATTAATATGGAACTCGACGAAGTCATAATCACACGGGCAATTTTTGAAGAGTATTCTAAAACCTTCCTGGACTACACTGACATCGATGTAGCACTTATAGGAGGGGGACCTGCAAACCTTGTGGCTGCAAAGTACCTGGCTGAAGCCGGGGCAAAGGTTGCCATTTATGAGCAGAAGCTGTCTCTCGGGGGCGGCATGTGGGCTGGTGGCATGATGTTCCCGCGCATAGTTGTGCAGGAAGAAGCCTGCCACGTCCTGGACGACTTCGGGATCAGGTATAAGGAGTACCAGCCCGGGTATTATGTGGCAAATTCTGTAGAATCCGTCGGGAAGCTGATTGCAGGAGCGACTTCGGCAGGGGCTGAGGTCTTTAATCTTGTGAGCTTTGAGGACGTTATGATCCGGGAGAACGACAGGGTTACTGGAATTGTCATCAACTGGGGCCCTGTCACAACACAGCGCCTGCACGTGGACCCTCTCATGATCCGCACAAAACTCGTGATCGACGGAACAGGGCATGATGCAGTTGTCTGCAACACGATTCTCAGGAAAATCCCTAACGCAAAGATCGGAGAACTCGGGATGCTCGGGGAAAAGCCAATGTGGTCTGAGGTCGGCGAGCGCCTGGCTGTGGACGCAACCCAGGAGATCTATCCCGGGCTGATTGTCGCGGGCATGGCCGCAAATGCCGCAACCCGTGCCCCGAGAATGGGCCCTGTCTTCGGAGGCATGCTCCTTTCCGGAGAAAAGGCTGCAAAACTTGCCCTTGATAGGCTTAAAATGATCTGATATTTGCCTGAAGCAAGCCGAAACCCTCCAAAAATCGGGGTTTTACCTGTTCAGAATGCCGGAAAACAGAAAACTTCCCTCTTCTTGGAAAAGTCTTCTGCTTTTTCCGGCAAAAACTTTATATAAATAAACTCCTTCTATAGGTTGCTTCAAGCCTGAAGTACCAGACCCTGTGGCCGGGGTAGGGTAGAGGTTATCCTGTGGCCCTGTGGAGGCTACGATCCGAGTTCGATTCTCGGTCCCGGCCCTAAAACTATTTTATAATTATTTTTCTTCTCTTCTGTGTACGGTGTTTTTCTGCAGCAGTGTTTTTTATATCATTTCTAATGTCTATTTTATAATCTGCTCTTAATCTACCCTTAATCTGCTCTATATTACAGTGTTACTTTACACTATGTTTCTATAACCCTACTGCATCTACTAATGCCTGTATCTAATATCCGACTGCACTGTACTTCCAATTTCATATGCTTCCAACTTCAATTATCAAACAAAGGAAACGAGAACTGATATGAAAGCACTCATCATAGACGGTTATGTGGACGAGCCCGCCTGCCTCGGGGTTCCTCCATACTTTTCCCCTTACGCACGGTATATAGCAGGAGCTCTTAGAGAGCGCGGGCTTTCCGAAAACGACATTCACTACCTGACCATCGACACCCTGAGGGAAAACCCGCCCGGGGCTGGCGAGCTTATAGGTAAGGCAGACCTTCTGGTTATTATTGCAGGCATGACCGTGCCTGGAAAATATCTTCGGGCTTCCCCTATCACGCCTGGAGAGATCGAAACTATCTTTCGGGCTGCGAGCGGGGTAAAGGTCATAGGCGGCCCTATCAGGCTCGGTTTCAGCAACGAAGGCGGAAGGGCTGCAAAGGGGACGGAAAGCGGGATAAGCCTGGGAGAAGCCGTGCTTGCAAAAATGGATGTCGAGGCTTTTATTTACGATCTCTTTGAGGGAGGGAGCGGAAGCAGCGGAAGCAACGGAAGTTTTCCTGCAAAACTGAAGGCCCCGGAATCCATTGACCACCGTTTCAGGACAACAGCCGAGATAGGGCGCTGGGGGTCGAAAGGAGCTTTTTTGATCCGGCAGCACCCGGACTACCCTTACTGTATGTGCGAGCTTGAAACCTACAGGGGCTGCGGCAGGCAGATCCACTGTTCTTTCTGCACCGAGCCATTTTATGGGGCTTCGGACTACAGGCCTGTAGAGGATGTTGTCTCTGAAGTCTCTGCACTTTATTCCCATGGAGCCCGCTATTTCAGAATAGGAAGGCAGCCTGACCTTTTTTCTTACCACGGGACCGATGCCGGAGGACCTGTCCCTAAACCCGTTCCCGAGGTTCTTGAAAGGCTTTACCGTGGAATCCGGAATTCCGCACCTGAGCTTTCCGTGCTTCATATGGACAACGCAAACCCGATAACCCTTGCAGCATACCCCGAAGAGTCAGAGCAGATTCTGAAGACGATTATCAAATATCACACCCCCGGAGATGTAGCAGCCTTTGGGATGGAGACTGCTGACCCCGTGGTGATTACAGCAAATTCCCTCAAGGCGACTTCCGAAGAAGTTTTTGAGGCGATCAAACTGGTAAACAGGCTTGGGGCCGTGCGCGGGGCAAATGGGCTTCCGGAAATTCTTCCTGGCATTAATTTTGTACACGGGCTGATGGGTGAGACGAAAAAAACGTTCCAGCTGAATTATGATTTCCTTCAGCAGGTGTTTGATTCAGGGCTGCTTCTCCGAAGGATTAATATCCGGCAGGTTATGGCATTTCCCGGAACTCCAATGTACGGAAGGGACGAAGCAACCAGGAAGCACAAGAAACTCTTTCTGGACTATAAGGAACAGGTCAGGAAGAACATCGACCTTCCAATGCTCCGGCGGGTCGTGCCGGAAGGAACGGTACTGAGAGATGTAATGTGCGAGGTGCATGACAGAGGGGTCACTTTCGGGAGGCAGCTTGGCTCTTACCCTCTGCTTGTGGGAGTCCCTTCCCTCCTTCCTCTGCGGAAATTCACGGATATTACTGTCACAAGCCACGGAATGCGTTCGATTACCGGAATTCCTTATCCCCTGAATATAAATGCCGCATCTCCTGCCCTTATCCGGGAAATTCCGGGCATCGGCAGAAAAGCGGCTGATTCTATAGCTGCCGGAATTCCCTATACTGACAGAGAGGATTTTCTAAAGAGGGTAAGTGAAGGAAAAAAGGTTATCAGCTTCATCGAAATTTGACGCTCTAAATCTGATTTCTTTCTTCTTTTTCTTTATTTTTTTCGGCATTCCACTATTTCTGGTATTTTTTACACATCTGCGTCCTGAAATCGGAAAATTTTATTCAGGAAAATCCTTTTTCAGCCTGACAACATCTTCGATTTCCTGATCTTAAAGGTCCGAATCTTTCAAATAAACAGCTATTTATTCAATCCCGAATCATTTTAAATGGGATAGTTAAGGGGGGAGTTGCTTGAGCGAGAGCGCAGAAAATTTATATAGAGTAAAGATTGCTTTTCAGTTGAGTTTTATTGTATGGGTCATGATTGGAATTTTCATGTTTTATGCTACTTTTGAGGCACAGTCAAGAATGCTTGGGACATTTTTACTCCTTTTTTCAGTTATCCTTTTCACGCCTTTTCTGCCTGATGGAAAAGATTATGAAGAATTTAAAAATCTGGACGACTATAAGGAAGAGAAATTTTAGGAAACATGAAATTCCTCGCAAGGTAGCAAGGCTGCATTTCAATATGTTTTAAAATTTCACTTTTTTATAAAATACCCTCTTTACTATTTCAGCTGTAAGTATATACAGTCCCACAATGGCTCCCAGAATTAAAATTACTGAAACCGGGAGAGGTTTGAATCCAAATGGGACGGCAAACGAGGTAAAGGGGAAGCTGAGAGTCAGGATTCCGATTAGCAGGGTTGCTATAAGGAGATATTTTCCAGGCTTGCTCCTGAAAAACGGTTTCCTGCTTCGGATTACAAGTACTATCAGGGACGCCGAAATGACCGATTCTATAAACCAGCCGGTCCTGAACTGTTCTGTCATCCCCGGGAGAAGAAGAAGCAAAACTCCGAAAGTGAGGTAGTCGAATACCGAACTGGTAATTCCAAATGCCATCATAAACTTACGGATGAAACCTATATCCCAGTGGTGAGGTTTTTCAACCATTTCCCTGTCCACAGTATCCGTGGCTATGGTAGTCTCCGGAAAATCGGTCAATAAATTGATTAGCAGGATCTGCTTGGGAAGCAGGGGAATGAAAGGCAGGAAAAGTGACGCTCCTGCCATGCTGAACATATTCCCGAAATTGGCACTGGTAGCCATAAAGACATACTTCATGGTATTGGCAAAGGTTCTTCGTCCTTCTTTCACACCCTCTACAAGCGCATCCAGATCCTTTTCCAGAAGCACGATATCTGCAGTTTCTTTAGCAACATCCGCAGCGCTGTCAACGGAAATTCCCACGTCTGAGGCATGGAGCGCCGAAGCGTCATTAATGCCGTCTCCTATATATCCAACAACGTTTCCGCTTTTCTTGAGTGCAAGGATAATCTGCTCTTTCTGGATTGGTTCTATCTCTGCAAAGACATCGGTATCGTTTACCTGCCTGAGCAAAGTTTCACTGCTCATCTGAGTAATTTCACTTCCGGCTATAACCCTGACGTCCTTAAGCCCGATCTCTCTACTGATGCTGGCAGCTACAAACCTGTTGTCTCCGGTAATAACCTTCAAAGAAATTCCAAGCTGCTTCATGCTTTCTATAGTTTCTGTAATTCCTTGCTTTGGGGGATCAAAAAAGAAGAGGAAACCGAGGAAAGTCATCCCTATTTCTGTTTCCTTTTCGATAGTTGCCTGCTGGTCCATCTCCCTGTACGCAACCCCAAGAGTGCGAAACCCTTTCTCGCTGAACTCCTCATACTGTTGCTCGATTTTTTCCTTAAAATCTGAAATCTCGACAGGCTTTCCAGTTTCAGCCTCTACTGAGGAGCAGATTGCAAGGATATTTGGGAGCGCACCTTTGGTGACCATCAGGTTACCCTCGCTCTTTGAAATAAGGATGCTTAATCTTTTACGCACGAAGTCGTAAGGAATTTCGTCCAGTTTTCTATACCGGGAAAAATCGAGTTTATTCTATGCAAGGATTGCCCTGTCTATAGGGTTCTCAAAGCCTTCCTGGTAATAGGCATTGAGGCTGGCATAAAGGAGCACTTTTTCATTCCGTTCTCCTTTAAGGTCCTGAAAAGAGTGAAGTTGCAGTTCCCCTTCGGTCAGCGTGCCTGTTTTGTCGGAGCAGAGCAGGTTCATGCTTCCCAGGTTTTCAATGGAAGCCAGCCTCTTGACAATGACCTTCTTTTGCGCCATCTCTTTCGCGCCCCGGGAAAGGTTAACGCTGATGATTGCAGGCAGAAGCTGGGGAGTCAACCCAACAGCAAGAGCCAGTGAGAAAAGGAAAGAGTCAAGGATTGGGCGCTGTAGATATACATTGATTGCAAAGATGGTTATTACCATAAGCATGGTAACTTCCATCAGGAAGTGGCCGAAGCTTGTAACCCCCCTTTCAAACTCGGTTTCCGGGGGTCTTAGTTTTAGCTTCTCTGAGATTTTCCCGAATTCCGTTTCCTTTCCTGTAGATACTGCCAGTACTTTTCCGCTTCCGCTGACCACACTTGTCCCCATCCAGAGGGAGTTTGTGCGCTGTCCCAGCGGGGTTTCTGCTTTTAATACACTGACTGATTTTTCTACGGGATAGTTTTCTCCTGTGAGGGTTGATTCGCTAACAAAAAGGTTCTTTGAGTCCAGAATCAGACAATCTGCAGGAATTATGTCTCCTGCGTTGAGGATAATTATGTCCCCGGGCACGATTTCTTCTACGGGGACTTCTATTTCTCTACCATCCCTGAGCGCTGCCGCTTTTATCTGCACAGTGGTGAGAAGTTTTTCAAAGGCATCTGCAGCTCCTTTTTCCTGCCAGAAACCCAGCATACTGCTGATCAGGATAATGGCTACAATAATCAAGGTGTCTGTAGGGTCGTGGAGAAAGAAAGACAGTCCGGCAGCAAATAGGAGAATAAGGGTAACCGGGCTCCTAAACTGGGAAAGCAGGATCTTCAGAGCATCTGACCGTTTTTTTGGTTTTAGAATATTGGCCCCGTAAGTTTTAAGGCGTTCACTGCTTTCGGAGCCTTTCAGACCTTCGCTTCTTGTCTGTAGTTCCTGTAACATCTCAGATACAGGAATACTCCAGAACGCAAGCTCTCTCTCCTTATGCACCAGCCGGATGTCTCCTTAGCTTGCTTAATTTTTCTCAGGCTTCGGCGACTCCCAGGATTCGGGCAAGCTCCATGCCCTCGCTTCCTATGGCTGAGAGTTCGCTTGAAGCTTCAGATTTCGAAACGTATTTTTCGGTCCGGACGCTTCCAGGCTCCTCCATTTTAATTGTAACTTCCCCTTTAGTGTACCCCCTTTCAATGCATTCCCTTACGAGCTTCCCATATATACCGGCTATAAGCTTCAGGCAATCAAACACAATGTTCTCTTCAACAGCGTTTTTGCCGTCCAGCAGGACCTGCCTGAGCCTTCTGGACTTGACGGATTTCGTGAAGAACTCTTTGAGCTTTACCATGAACATATAGAGAGCTTCCCTGTCTATAAGAGGAGCCAGTTTTTCGTCTCCTGTTATATCATGGTCCCCATACATGATCCGTAAAGTCCTGTCATCTGCAGAGAGTGTGAACATGTGCTCTGCATCCTTGTCTTGAAGCACTGTTTTGACGCTGTTTCCTTCGTACTCGATATTCGTAATATGGAAATCGGATACATCCATCTTCTTTACTTTTTCTTCTCTGGACAGAATCCCACTCTTTGCCCATACAGGCAGAGTGAGTTCCCGAAGGTCTTCAACTTTTAGTGCACCGTGCGCAAAGTTCAGTTCAAACTCGTACTGTACGCCGTTAACTGAACTTACCTGCCTTCCTTTCAGTTCTTTGTCTTCAGCTGAAGCATAATAGGCATTTTCGGCCCCATATATGCTTGTTTCAAAAAAAGGGCTGAGGGTTGCGAGTATCCTGGTTTCAAGCTGCTGCACTTCCATAAGTGCCTGCCTGTTTAGCCTATCAATGTCTTCAAGCCTTTCATTCTTTTTTAACATGGATACAGTTGAAGAGGTTTCAATTGTTCTTGCTTTAATTTCAAGAATCTCCTCTGACTCTACTCCCTGCACACGTTCTTCCATATAATCAATGACGTCTTTCTGGAACTTATCTATCTCCTCGAGTCTTCTCTGAGAGATTGCTTTCTCTTCCTTATTCCCCTGCTTTATCCCTATAATTGATTTTTCGAGCGGTATTGCTTCTTTTGAAATCCTTATGAAGTCCTGCAGATCCTGGATAAAATCCCTCTGAACAGGAAGTTCCGTAGAGTCCTGAAAGGTATACTTCATTTTAAATTCCCCCATGTAGCATAAAAATATCTTTTGTTAAATTATGTTTCTTCACATTTAAATCTGTGAGCATATACTTTTTATATAAATATATCTTTTTACAATGATATGTACTTTCCATAATATCATATACTTCCCATAATAATATATACTCTTCATAATCATATATACTCTTCGTAGTGGTGTATATTTTTTTGAGTAATATATGCTTTATAGAATGGCAATATGACTCCTTCAATTTCCAGTATTTTTTTCATTACTTCTAAATAACTATTCTAATGCTAGGCGATCATATTTTCAGATTCTCTTTGTGTTTTTCTTAAAAAACACCTGGCTTTTTAAATATTTATTTTTTTAAAAATAAATATTATTATTCATAATTTTTTCATATAGGATTATATTTAGTGTCTAATATTTTTTAGAAAGATTTATATCAAATATTTGCATAAGTTACATCATATTATCGTCACAAGATAATATAAAAAGACATATACTATATTAAATGTTGAATATTAATTATCCATATGAATTTGCCTGTTGGCGAATTTGCTGCTTGAAATTAATTGGTATATGTCTGATGTACCGGACTGACTGGTCAGCCCTGGTAATAAAAACGGTGTTGATTCACAATTCCCCTGCTGCGCAAAAATTAATGGGGTTAATGCTTGCCGCTCCAGAGGTCGAGGCTACCACACTCCTGCCATAAAAGGGATTGGAGAAGTGCTGGCTTTCTTATCTACTAATCGAGGATAAATTTAATCAGATTAATTAAGTTCAGGAGGTGAGGTGGGAAGCAGTTTTATTAATAAAATCTGTAAAAAAACTGTAAATTTCCTACAGTCTTGTTTTATTTACTTTCTAATAATGACTAAATTTCAGTATTTATAGACTGTTTATAGGATTGTATTATAACTAACTGGATCTGCTACAATTCACGAACTTCAAAATATTATTTAATATAAGATAATATTCAATGTAGAAATATAGACTTAAATTGAACATTTGCGGAATCTAGGTGCAGAATATGAAACAAAAATTAATACTATCTAGTGCGCTGCTAATTATGTTCCTTTTAGCAGGAACAGCAAGTGCAATTGAAGATATAGAGGATACAGATGCTGTATCGACTTTGGTGACCGGTCCGAGCGTTAGTATCGCCTACAACGATACCGGTCCTTTCAAGATGGGAGACGTTGTTAAGATAACTGCGACCTTCAGTGAACCTGTCACTTATGCGCTGGCAAAGGTTGATAACAGTGTTCTTACCCCCGTCAACATGACCAACATGACCTACATCGGGGACACCGTCTGGTCTTATAATTATGAAGTCCCGAACGATATAAACGATGCAGTTGACGTGACAGTGTCTGGAATGAGCATAAATGGATACTTAATTGATGGAGTAGATCCTGACGCCTTTGTGGTTGACAACGAAGCTCCGAGAATTAAGATCTTTGAACCGAGCTCCACTGTTTACAATACAAAGGATGTAGTCTTTGATTTCGGTGCTTTCGATAAACTGGATAATATAATTGACTACGCCATCTACATCAACGGTACCCAGAAGAAAACAGGGACTATAAATTCTAACGGATATGCAAAATATGAGACTGAGCTGGATGATGGCTATTACCCCTGGGAAATCACACTCAAGGATGATGCCGGAAACAAAGGTACCAGTGGTGTCAATGGCACTGACCTGTATGTGGACACCAAAGCCCCGAGCGCGACACTTATTTCTCCGGCAGACCTTGCCGTCGTCAGCACAAAGAATCCTCTCCTTGCATTCAATTTCACCTCTCAGGATGCTTTATCTGCCAAGTATGACCTGCCCCTGTCTTACCAGCTGTACATCGATGGAGAACCTGTTGATGTAATCGGCTCCGGGAGCATGATCTCAGGGGAGTATGTAAACATTCCATATGTAAACCAAACTGATGGCGTTCACAACTGGTCTGTTTATATCGAGGACATGGCCGAAAACAGCGTTACGAGTGAAGTCCGGAAATTCTATGTGAACTTTGAAGGACTTGACGTCTCCCTCATTTCTCCGAATGGAGGGTTCGTTTCTGCAAACCCGGAATTTAACTTCAGTGTTTCAGGAGGGGCAGGGCTGCCTTTCAGTTACGAATTGCTCGTTAACGGCACGAAAGTAAAGAACGGCACGTTCATTGTTGGAGAAGATCCGATCAACTACTACTCAGTAACTGCAACGGTGGAAGACGCAACTGAAATACCCTGGACCGTGCGTATTACCGACTGTGCAGGCACCGTCTATGAACCCACTCCACTTTCGTTCTCTGTTGATACTGAGGCCCCTGCTGCTGTGGCAAACCTGGGTGTTTTTGACGCACTGAGCAATACTACGTGGTACTATACGTATGATGAACCAGGACTTTACGTTGGCTGGGATAAAAACACCGAAGAAGACCTTTACGATGGATTAGACGCTTACTATGGAGTGCCATATGTGGTCTTCATCAGCGCATCCGAGCCCTCGAACATTTCTGAAATGGAACTGGCAGTACCTGTAACTACAATCTATGATGCTGGTACTTACATGTATATGTATATTGGAGAGTATGGCGGAGAACCTCTTGTATACGGTAAGGACTACTGGGTGGCTGTTATTGCCCTGGATAGGGCTGGTAACTACAACGAAAACGTTTCCGTTTTCGGCCCTGCCCGGACATACGAAGACCTGACCCTCACACTTGATGCCGGCTGGAACCTGAAATCCGTGCCTAAGAATCTGGCTACATTCAATGCTGGTGCAGATTCGGTCTTTGGAGAATCCAGCACAGTAATTTACTGGAACGGCAACTACTGGGAATTCCCGACGACCATTGAACCATGTAAGGGTTACTGGGTCTACACTCCGGAAGCTAGCGTGAGCAATGTAAAGTTCAAGCCAATGTCAATTGACGGTACAACTCCCGATGTACCCGCCTCTCTTGACCTTGCTCCCGGCTGGCAGATGATAGGGCACACCTCTACAGTGCCTGTACACTGGTCCGAGACTCTTGGTTCATTGCAGGGCCTTCTGGGTGCAGAATATAAGTTCTCCAATCTCATCACGTATTCTCACAATGAAGGTTGGGGCGGTACAATCTCTCTTGGAATCTTAGACATGGTAAAAGTGCCCGAGACTAAATACCCGGTTGAAGCACTTCAGTCTGAGGGTCTTATGATCCCAGGACAGGGATACTGGATCTTCATGAAGGAAGACGGTACCTACGCTTCCATCGAAAGCGTGGGGATTGACGTGAATCCCGTGCCGCAATGAGGCCTTATAAGGGGACAATTTCGAAAACAAGTAACTTTTCAGCCAGTCAGGCTGAAAAGTTTTTTCTTTTTCTTGTTTGCGTAGCAATTGGAGGTAAATCATGAACAGGATGTTAAAAAATAGTTTATTGGGAACAGCTGTATTTATGTTGTTTTTCTTAACAGCTGCTCATACAGGTATGGCAGGGGAAGAAGTCCCAGTTCCTCTGCTCCCGATGACAGTGCAGGGAGTTGCCCTGATTGATGGGGCTCCGGCTCCCACAGGCACTGTTGTTGCAGCTTACCTTAATGGGGCGCAGGTAGAAGATTTTCGTGTAAATACTTCTTCCGGAGATTTCTATTTATTGATTTCCGGAGTAGCCGAAGATGAAGGAAAACCCGTTACCTTTACAATTGGTGGAAAGGATTCGGGAAAAAGTTTTGACTGGGAATCCGGAAAGCTGGTCTCATCCGTCGAACTTTCGGTCGGTGTTGTAGCTGATTCCGGAAGTTCTAAAAAGAGCTCAACTTCCGGAGCGGGCTCCGGAGCTGAGGTCATTGAAAGTTCAGTCCCTCAAACGAATGTAACAGTTCAGGAAAAAACGGTCCCGGAAAATACAGGTGTCGATTCAGGTGACGATGCCGGGGTCGAACAGACTGCAGAGTCTTCTGAAGATTCCTCTGAAACTTCCTCTGAACCAGAAAGTGCTCCAGGTTTCCCGATTATTTCTGCGGTTGCCGGCATAGTTCTGCTCACTTTCGGATCAAATCTCGGGAGGGAATCGAGAAGGAAGCCCTGAAGATCTTTCTAAAAGGATCTGCACGGGTAACGTGAAAATCTCAAGGTGATATGGTGACCATCAAGGACAAATACTTAAGAATTTTATCGTGCCTGGTTATTCTGGTACTGGGCATATCCCTTGTTCCGGTTGCATCTGCCAGCACTATTCCTTCTATTCCCAACACATTTGAAGGAAAGCTGATTACAGACGGTGCAGATGTGCCCGCAGGAACTATAATTTCGGCTTATATAGATTCCAAGTTTGCTGGCAGTAATCCTATCAATGAGGCAGGAAAATACAGCGTGGGAGTCTCGGGTGCCGAGGAGGATAATGGAAAGAAGATAGTCTTCAAGCTGGGTCTCGTTGAATCCCCTGTTTCCGTGACTTACCAGCACGGCGCTGCGCCGGTGAAAGGACTCGATCTTACTTTTGAAGGGGATTTTGTACCTCCAGTTATCGAAACTTGCTCTGCATCCCCTGTATACATCCTGAATGACGGAGAGGATTACTCAACTATCAGGGCAAAAGTCTCGGATGACTTGTCCGGGGTTTATTTAGTAACCATCGATCTCACTCCCATAGGCAGAGAAGTGGTTGAATTGACTTCCGAAAGCGGAGGTATTTACACCTGCAATGTAGGCAGTACTCTGGCAGGAGAGTTTAAACTCCCCCTTACAGCTACGGATTACTTTGGGAATAAAGTTACAGATAAAGATAGCATATCAATCACCGTAGTGAAAGAAGATGAACTCGCAATAAGGTATGGAGGAGCTGACAGGATCTTCTCTGCCGAAGAAATCCAAAATATTGTAAATGATAATCAGATATCCAGCGGGATCAAATACGCAATTCTGAATATTTACTTTGCTAACGGGTGGGATCGGATATGAAACGGCCTGAGTTTAAAATTGCTTTTGTGCTGCTCCTGACCCTGGTCTTATGCGCGGTACCGGCTTCTGCGGGCAGTGCAGAAAGGACTCTTCCTTCTTCAGTTAACACCAATGAGGAGTTTCAGGTAACGGTTAATGTAGCCGATTATGGTGCAGCCGGTCAGGTTCTTGAAAAGCTTCCTGCAGGTTTCACATACGTCAGCTCAACCCTTCCTGAAAAAGCTGTAACTGTAAACGGCAACAAGGTTTCCTTCCTGCTGATGACTGAAAAGAGGTTCAGCTACACCCTTAAAGCTCCTGCATCAACCGGCACATACCAATTTGTGGGTCTTTTAAGGGATATCAACAAAACTGAATTCTCTGTCCTCCCTGCCAGTTCTTCCATCACGGTCACAACCTCCGGAGGTTCAGGCGGCGGCTCACATGGCTCAAGCAGCAGTTCAGGCGGCGGAGCTGGAGGTTCCCCCGAACTCCAGAGCAACGTAGAGACTAAAGAGCTGTCCCAGGCGTTCGTCACCGCCGGAAAACACGTAAGGTTCGATTTTCCAAAAGGTGTAACCTGCATAAGGTATGTGGAGTTTGATGCCAGGAAAACTCTCGGAAAGATCACTACTATTGTCGAAATGCTGAAAGGCCAATCCAGGCTGGTTTCGAGCCTGCCCGAAGGCACGGTTTATAAGAACGTGAACATCTGGGTGGGTTCGGGAGGAATCGCAAATTCTGACAATCTCAAAAACGCAGTTATTGGTTTCAGAGTCGACAAGACCTGGCTTGAGGAAAACGAGGTTGATGCGGATTCGTTAAACCTCTGGTACTATGACAAGTCATGGAGCAAACTTGATACCAGGAAATTAGATGAGGACAGCGACACTTACGTCTACTTCGAAGCCAAAACCCCTGGTTTCGGACCCTTTGTAATTGTTGCACCCGATAAAGACGGATCCGGTTCGATAGAGTTCGAGCCTGTTCCGACTGAAACCTCGGAAAATGATGTGGCTTCCAAACCTGGAAATCCGTCAAGAGGCGGCTGGCGTTCGACACCTGGTTTTGAATATACGGCTGTTCTGGGAACAGTTGGAGCCGCATACTGCGTCCTGAGAAGGAAGTTCTAAATGCCTAAATAAATTCCCAGTTTGAAGCAGCATCTAAAGCTGCTTATTTTTTTTCTTTCCTGAATTGCGCTTTGGGATCACAGGAAATCGCAGATTTCCTGGGAGTTGCGATGTAATCGCAACAGTACGCGGTCCGTTTCGCTTCGCTCAAGCGGACTAAATTGCAGATATTTCTTTCCCGTGCAACATTATTCGCTGTATCATGTCGTTCTTGTCACGCTCGACGCAGGAAAGCGGTCTTTCCCAAAAGACAAAAAAGAGAAAAGAAAAGGAAGAATCAAAGAAAAAAAGCCGGAAATTAAAAATTGAGTGAAAATCTGGGGGATGAAGTCAAAAAAGGATTAAATTGTACCTGGGAAATACTATTTCCACGTACGTTTTTATTGATTTTTACTGCTATTTCAGCCTCTTATTTCTTCCTTCTCCTATTATCTTCCTTCTTTTTTCTGCTTTTTTTGAAGGGCCTCCAGGCAAACTGGCGGAGGCACCATATATTTACCTGTGGATTAAATAGCGGTTTTCAGGGTATAAGGAAAGTCTTTTTCGGGCCAGGCAGGCATTTCTATAATTCTCGTTTTCTCTTAACACCATCAGGAATTTGCCTGTTGTTTTTTCTTGCGGGCAAACGAGACGGCTTCAGCCCTGCAAGGAATAGGAGAGAAAAACAAAAGATTCCGGTTTCGGATAGCTTCGGATATTCTGAGTAATACCAACCGATTAATCTGGAAACACCAAAAATCAGCAAAAAGAACAAAAAGAGAAAAAAGGAACGAAAAAGGGATAAGAACGACTCAGAAGGCAGACATATCTTAATTAATTATAAATATACACCAGTCGGGATTCGAACCCGAGTTCGAGCGTTGGCAACGCCCGGTGATGACCGCTACACTACTGATGTACGAGGTTGGCAGGGTGTCCTGCTACTTTTTTAGCTATATACTTTCTTATTTATTAAGTTGACCCCCGGAGATCTTTTGTATGTCCGGGTCCCAGGAAAAAAATCGCTTTAGTTACGGATATAAGGGTTTTTTCATTTGTCTGTCAGATCTGTTCTTTTTGCTTTTGCTGTTTTTCTTTTCCTTATTCTTTATTCTTTATTCTTTATTCTTTATTCTTTATTCTTTATTCTTTATTCTTTATTCTTTATTCTTTATTCTTTATTCTTTGATCAGGATCTATTCCCTGTACAGTTTTGGGGAATTGTGTTTTATATTATCAAGCCAGTATAGATTGGCATCTTTCGTGAGCTGGCAACTAAGTATTTATCTCTGAAATATATCTATCTCTAAAATATATCGGTCTCTGTACCGGCCTTCTCACTTTGATATTAAATTTTATGAGTGATGGGTTTTGAGCGAGCTTGAAAAACTGATAAACCTTGCAAAAAATGCAGCCGATAAAATCCGGAAGCATAACTTTGTGCGCGTAGTTTCACATAATGATGCTGACGGGCTGACTTCAGCCGGGATCATGGCCCAGGCCCTGCTGCGGGCAGGCATCCGTTTCCAGCTTTCAATAGCAGGAAAATTGGATGAGTCTGTGATCGAAGAAGTGAACAGTAACATATCTCAGGGAGAACTTGTCATTTTCTGTGATATGGGTAGCGGACAGCCTGAACTTATCGGCAATGTGGCGGCTGACGTAGTGGTGCTTGACCATCACCAGCCAGTAGGGCAGTCCCCTGCAAAAGCCGTGGTAAACGCCCATATGGTAGGAATCGACGGGGCAACGGATATCTCGGCTTCTGGCACCTGCTATCTTGTAGCCCGGGAACTTGGGACAGGAAATCTCGACCTTGCAGGGCTGGCAATTGCAGGTGCAGTCGGAGACAGGCAGCTTTTCCAGACCGCCAATGCTTTTATTCTGGAAGAAGCCTTGAAAGCAGGAGTTGTATCCATCAGGAAAGGGCTGAAGGTAGGGGATGGAAACCTTGCGGAGGTGCTCGCATACAGCACAGAACCTTTCCTGGATATAACCGGCTACCCTGAGAAAGCAGCGGAATTCTTAAACCAGCTTGGGCTCTCCGGAAACATTGAAAACCTGTCTGCGGAAGATATATCAAAACTTGCCAGCGCCGTTGCCCTGAAACTTGTCAGACAGGCAAGCCCCGAGGCAATTGAAGCCGTCATAGGAGATATCTTCCTGCTGAACCGGGAGCTGGTGCACAATGTCTATGATTTCATCTCTATTCTCAATACCTGTGGGAAGCAGAAGGTTTACGGGCTTGCCCTGGCTCTCTGCCTGAAAGACTCAACTATTGTCAATGAAGTCCTCTCCCTTACAAAGGAGCATGAAAAGAACCTTGCCCTGGATATCCGGAAAAATGTGGAAAAAATTCGCAAAGGGGAGAATATCTGGTACATCAACACTGTTGATGCCCTTTCCACAGGAAGTCTTGCCACAACCGTAGTCAGATACCTCCACCCCGAACTCCCGTTTATCTGTTTAAACGAGTCCGAGGGAATCCAGAAGGTTTCTGCCAGGGGTACCCGCGAACTTGTATCAAAAGGCCTTGACCTTGCCTTTGCCCTCAGGGAAGCTGCAGGCGCAGTCGGCGGAAGCGGAGGCGGGCATAGTGTCGCATCCGGAGCCTCAATTCCTCTCGGAAGTACGGAGGAGTTCCTGAGCATCGCAGACCGGATCATAGGAGACCAGCTCAGGAAAAACGCCGGTGGAAAGGCAAAGTAAAGGAAATATAAAGGAAATATAATGGAAATATAAAGGAAATATAATGGAAATTTAAAGCAAGGAAATTAAGCCGGAAAATGATGCGGCAGAAAGCTAAGCAGCAAAATCAAAGCAAAGCAAAAAGAAAAGAAAGCACGGGATTAACATCAAAAACGCATGAGGCATATTTATGAAAATCACAGGTACAATTGAGTTCCCTGACCCGAAGTCAAGAAAATCAGCAGCCAGAATTCTGAAAGCCCTTGCCCCGGACAACCTGAGAAGTATGGAAAGCGAAATCAGCGATGAGAGGGTTGCTGTGCGGTTCCATTCTGAAAAAATTGGTTCTCTTCTTGCAACCGTTGACGATTTTCTTATGAATGTTAAAATAGGGGAAGGAGTCGAACAGACTCTGGAAAAAGAAAATAAGAGAGAAGTATAAATTAATAAAGAAAATTAATAAAGAAAATTAATAAAGAAAATTAATAAAGAAAACTAATAAAGCTGTCTCTTATACACAT
>NZ_JJOY01000007.1 GCF_000979455.1 Methanosarcina sp. 2.H.T.1A.6 | reverse complement strand
AAGAAGCGCTTCAATGCATTCTTCAATGAATTTTTCTTCGTTGCGAATACCTATTACAACCGAAACAAAAGGATATTCCATAAAATGACCCCGTTTTTAACCTTTATTGTTTTCGAATCTGTTCATTTAGAAATATCATTCTTGAAATGGCGTGCAGTATGATTCCTGTAAATATCATAAAAGCCCCTATAATTGTCAGCATCACCATAAGGAGCGTTGGCCCGAAACGCAGGTATCCGCCCAGAATGTAATCCTGCAAAAACTTAAGTCCCATAAGAAAACCAGTGGAGGCCATAATCAGGCCAGGAACGGCAAAATAGTACAGGGGACGCCTGTACTCCATATCTTTAAGAATCTGAAACAGGACCCGGGGACCATGTATGAAAGGATGCTCACTGGAACAATCCTCAAGATCATACCTGCAGTGAATTTCGACTTCAGTAAATTTCAGTTTATGGTCTCTTGCCTGAATAAGAATTTCGGAGCCGGCAGACATATCAGTCCCGTTAAGGTTTATATTATCAATAGCTTTTCTGCCATATGCACGGAAACCACTCTGGGAATCAGTGACATTGAGACCACCTGCTATGTAAGTTGCAATATCAAGAACTTTCATTCCAAACTTACGGTAAATAGGGACATTTTTTCCGTTGCCGTTGACGAACCTTGAGCCAATAACAAGGTCAAATCCCTGTTTTAAGGGCTCAAGAAGACGGGGAATTTCGGAAGGATCGTGCTGGCCATCGGAATCGATTATGACCATAGCACCTGCGCCGAGGTTGCGGGCGGTTTCAAAACAGTTTCGAAGGGCTGCTCCGTAGCCTCTGTTTATTTCATGGCGGACTACATAGGCACCAAGAGATTCAGCGATATCGACAGTATTGTCCGTACTCCCATCATCCACGACCACCACCCAGTCTACGTATTTTTTGCAGCCTTTGATAACATCTGCAATGGAATGGGCTTCGTTATACGCAGGCATGGCTGCAATAGTAATGGTCATATGATATCATCTACCTCTTTGATGAAAAAACTCAAGAATATTTATAAAGCGCCTTTCTATAGAGAAATCGGCGAGAATTTCAAATACAGTGAATATATTTTTCAGAGTCATCGCTCCACAAACTTTAAAGGGTTTCTAAGGATCACCTGTAACCAGATCTACAGCGCATCATTTGGGGGATTGTTGTGCTCCTTTTAGGGAAAGGAAAGATGCCCTGCAAGCAAGTCATAGTTCGGAATAAGACGTGTATTTGTTTTAAGATATGAGCTATATAAACATTGGGACACAAAAGATAATTAAGCAGTCCCCCCGATAACGAAAAAGAAATAAGCTTGATTGGAAATCCCGTTAGCCTAGAAAGGAACTTAAAGCGCTCCGATATAAATTTTACTTATTATAAGATGGACATAAAAATTTATACAGATGCCGAAATTAAGAAGTTTTTTACGATACGCAGTAGCATAAAAAAAAGAATAGACTTATTCTGGGAACACACTCAAAAAAATACCAAACTTGATATGAACCGTAAAATTCCTCAGCAAGATCATAAAGAAGAAATACATTTTTATAATAACATACAGGAAAAGGGGAAGATATTTTATACAAAAAAGTATTTGAGTAGATCGAGTTAAAATCATTATTGAAAAAAAGAGAAACTATTCAGGAACGGAAGCTTTACTAAATAGAAAAGAAAGTTCCTGAATTGAAACTCGGGCCAATCCCCAACCTTCCGGTTCTCAACTCTTCGCAGCAGAAGATTATAGAAGACCGACCGAAAAAAAACAGCCGAAAGGGTTTTCTGAAAATCCCCTCGAGAGGGATAATGAAATAGGCAGATCAACCTGATCAAGAAAGATAAAACTGGAAAGCCAGAAAAACATTAAAACCGTTTTATGAGGAGTTATATGGCCGGGAACCAGAAGTTTCCATCTGACCTGCTGTTTGTGGTAGGCCTTGTAGTTCTCACGGATATTTTCGTACTTATTCCTGTACTAAGTGAGAGTTTTATTCGCATAGTCCTTGGCCTACCACTGGTATTATTCCTACCGGGATATGCCCTTGTAGCCTTGCTATTTCCAACAAAAACCGGACTTGAGGGAATTGAAAGAGCAGCACTTTCTGTTGGAATGAGCGTTGCAATAGTACCGCTTATAGGACTTGTACTTAATAATACATCATTCGGGATCAAGGAAGTACCTCTTCTTGCAAGCCTCTCTGTATTTATCATCCTTGCATGCGCAGCAGCATATGTCCGCAGGAGGCAGCTTCCAGAAGACAAAACCTTTGGGATCTCTTTCAAGGCGTCTGCCCGTTCCCTGTTAGTTGAAGTTATGGGAAAACCCGAGTCATCAATGGAAAAGACACTCAGAACTTTTCTGGCAATTTCCGTTCTGGCCTTAGTAGGAAGTGTGGCTTATGTATCCATAGTTCCCCACGACCAGGAGCCATTTACAGAATTCTATATCCTCGGGCCCGAGGGAAAAGCTGATAACTATACTACAGAGTATGTGCAGGGAGAAAGTGGAACCGTCATTATAGGGATCGCAAACCATGAGCATAGGGCAGTAAACTATACAATGGATGTAAGGCTCGAAAACAAATCCCTACCGCTGCCTGAGAACCTGAAAAATATAAAACTTGACGACAACATAACCCTGGAAGAGCCCCTTGAGATAACCCCCTCTTTTGAAGGAAAGAATATGGAGCTTGAGTTCCTGCTTTTCAACGAGACTGAAAAGGATGTACCTTACAGGGACCTGCGCCTCTGGATAAACGTTACCAAGGAGGCCTGAAGATGGGAACATATGAGAATCAGGAGATGCAAATATCTGAAAATAGAGAGATACAAACTCCTGAGTATATACACGTACCTGAAAATAGGGCGGCACAAAAGTCTTCATTGAAAAACAAAGGACTTTACCTGATAATTCCGATATTGGCCATCGCTTTTGCGGAATTTATGATATATTCTGGAAGACCTATAGAAGCCATGGAGGTACACGCAGTCATCCTGCTAGGGCTTTCTCTTTCCATGCTATATATCAAAAATGAGGAGATCCAGAAAACTTACCAGGCCCTGCTCCTGCTGCCAATCCTGCGACTTGTAAACCTTTCAATGCCAGCATTTTATGAGGAAACCCTTTACTCGTTTGTCTTTATCTACGGACTCCTTACAATTCCAGTAACGATTGCACTCACCGATCAGGGGTTTACTCGAGAACGGCTTGGAATAACCTTCAAAAGAATGTGGGTTTATATTCCACTCTCGATAATTATGGGGCTCCTGCTTGGAGTAGGGGAATACTTAATAGTAGAGACGAATTACCTCATCCCCGACCTTTCAATTCCCTCCCTTTTGAGACTTACCCTCGTAATGGTCTTTTTAGTGGGTCTTGTTGAAGAGATCATCTTCAGGTCCATTCTGCAGAACCGGCTCGAAGAGTTTCTCGGTAGCCGTGGGGGTTTAATTATCACAAGCGTCCTTTTCGGATTAATGCATTCAGGGTATGGAAACATAGGTGAAGTATTCTACACCCTCTTTGTAGGTTTTATCATAGGATTTATGTTCTACAGAACCCGAAGCCTCCCTCTGGTCACAATGATCCATGGTTTCATAAACGTCTTCCTCTTTGGGGTTATCCCCCATATTTTATAAATTCATTTTTTAAAAAAGTTGCGTTGTCTGGACTCATTTTCTCTAACTTGTTCACCTGTTCCTTCCTGTAAGATGATACCTAAAAAGAAGAAGATGTAAGGGAAACGGGAAAAGAGGAGTAGAGGAAAAAGAGAAGACGAGGAATGCATGAAAGTTAACAGGCAGAAAAGAAAGCCGAAAACTTTTTTAAAAAAATGATAAGAGAAATTTATTCCATGCGGTTTTTAAAAAAGAGATATTTTTGTCGATGCGCATGAATTCAAGGCTTAAATGAGCTTTCCATACGTTAAAAGAGAGCTACAAGCTTATAAAGAATAACGGCACCGAAAGAAAACAGAAGTGGAATTATTCCCATATTCAGAGACGTTTTTACAGAATCTCCCCAGTTCTTTGACAGAGGAAGGAAGTCTCGGAAAAGTAACAGTAAAAGCAAAGTCGCTACGGCCACTGATGCACCTTCAGGGACCCCTAGTGTGGTCATCATTGATAACGCACCCGAAGAAGCGGAAGTTGATGAAATTAAACTTGTAAGCGTAGTCAGAACTCCTCCAGTTGATTCAGGTATAAGAGAAACAGATGTGCAATCTGATATAAAAACCCTCCTCCTTTTGCTTTCCAGAATTCAAGCTATATGAACCTAAGAGAGCAACCGAAAAAAAGGCGGGTGACCCTGAAAACCCTGAACGTCTCGGTCCGGAGAGTGGAAGAAAAAGGTCAATTATATAATTAAGATAGAGGACAAGGTAGATCAGCTATATGACTTTAAGAGGGATGCACCCAAAATTTTTAAGATGAGGAACTTTCATATAAAAATTATAACTGTAAGAATTAACTATAATAAAGGTGGCATCAGGATAACGGCATTATAACAGGAGAAAATAGCAGGAGAAAAATATCAGCATTAAGTCGGTATTATTAAAGATAGTAAAGGAATTTCAGATGCCAGCAGTCGACGATTAATGCAAAACCACCAGAGTAAATAAGAGAAACTTATCCGAAGAAATCAGGAAAGCAATAGATAGGTAAATAAACCAAATCACTTAAATAATTACAAAGTATATTCAGCCAAAAAATTAACACAGTTAAGAACTTACAGGGAGTGAGTACAGGGAAAAACGAGAACTTATAATCGCGTTCGCGCCAGCCCAGGAACAAGAAATTAACCCGGTGATCCGCGAACAGGAAACCCCAAAATTATACAAAAATAATTGACATGTAGCGTTGATTCGAAGCGCTCCGAATGAGTTATAAGGTACAGGAGAAAAACGGGGGAAGAATATGAACTCAAAAGAATTCAAAATACACAGTTCTTCTAAGGTTTATGGAACCTCTGTAATCGGAAAGGATACAGTAATTCTGGAGAATGTAATACTGGGGTATCCAGAACACAGAGTCCTCATGGAGATACTCAAAAAGGATGTGGAGATAGAGGACTTTGATTTTCCGGGTTGCATTATAGGTCCAAACTCGATTATAAGAGCAGGTTCGACAATTTTTTCCAGCGTAAAGACCGGAAAAAACTTCAAGACCGGACATAACGTAATGATCAGGGAAAACACACAAATAGGGGACAATGTACTTATCGGAACGAACGTTATCGTAGATGGAAACGTGAAGATAGGAAACAATGTAAGTATTCAGGGAAACGTCTATATCCCAACGAATGTGGTTATCGAAGACAATGTATTTATCGGACCATGTGCTGTTCTTGCCAACGACAAATATCCCATCCGTAAAAAATACGAACTTAAAGGCCCTGTTTTGAGAAAAGGAGCATCTGTAGGCGCTAACGCGACCCTGCTTCCGGGAGTGGAAATAGGGGAAGGAGCAATGGTTGCCGGAGGAGCCCTTGTGACAAAAGATGTGCCTCCTTGGAAGCTAGCGATCGGTGTACCTGCCAGAATACAGGAGCTTCCTGAAGATCTTAAAGAGTTAAATCGAATATAAACCTATCAAAAAATCAAAGTTAAGTAATATTAAAGTTTTATTAAGATAATTATAAGAGGTCCAAAAATGATCCCAATCGCCAAGCCCCTGCTGGGCAAGGAAGAGATTGATGCAGTAACGAAGGTCCTGAGCTCAGGTATGATTGCACAGGGACCAAAAGTAGAAGAGTTCGAGCTTGCTTTTTCTGAGTACACCGGCTGCGAGTATGCAGTTGCTGTAAACTCCGGCACTGCAGCCCTGCATATCGCGCTTCTTGCCCACGGCATTGGAAAAGAAGACGAAGTAATTACAAGTCCCTTCACCTTTATTGCCACTGCAAATAGTATTCTTTACACCGGGGCAAAACCTGTTTTTGCAGATATTGAACCGGATACATATAATATAGACCCCGAAAAAATCCAGGAAAAGATTACTTCAAAAACGAAAGCCATTATGCCTGTCCACCTCTACGGACACTCTGCAGATATGAAAGCCATAATGGAAATCGCTGAAGACCATAAGCTTGTCGTGATTGAAGATGCCTGCCAGTCCCATGGCGCAGAATGCCTCGGGAAAAGGGTTGGCAGTTTCGGGACCGGAGCATTCAGCTTCTACCCGACCAAAAACATGACAACAAGCGAAGGCGGGATGATTACAACAAATGAAAAGGAAATCGCAGAAAAATCACAGATGATCAGGGCTCACGGCTCAAAGGTCCGCTACCTGCATGAAATGCTGGGCTTTAACCTGCGCATGACTGATATTGCAGCTGCAATCGGGCTTGTTCAGCTCGAAAAACTGGAAGGGTTTACTGCTACCAGGCAGAAAAACGCAGCCATGCTTTCAGCCGGACTCAAAGGCATTTCAGGGCTTGTACCTCCAGTAACAAAACCTGGCTGCACCCACGTTTTCCACCAGTACACAGTCAGAGCTCAAAAGAGGGACGGACTGGCAGCTTTCCTGAAAGGAAAAGAAATCGGAACCGGAGTACACTACCCGATACCCATCCACAAACAGCCCTATTATATGGAACTCGGGTACAAAGATTCCCTGCCTGTCTCGGAGAAAGCAGCAGAAGAGGTTCTTTCCCTCCCTGTACATCCGTCTTTATCCGGAGATGACGTGCAGAAGATAGTTAAGGCAACCAGAGAATTTTATTCAAACTATTGAGTAATTCCCTGGCAGTAACCGTATTCTCAGAAACAGGAAGTGAAACCTTGATTAGAGTAGGAGTAATAGGCACAGGCGCCATGGGCCAGAACCACGTCAGAATCTACAGCGAGATGGAGGGCGTGGAGCTTGCCGGAATATCAGATGTAGACCAGACCAGAGTCGAAGCCATGGCCGCTCAGTTTAAAACGAAAGCCTATACAGATTACAAAAAAATGTTTGCCGAAGGCCTTGATGCAGTAAGCGTCGTTGTGCCCACAAAACTGCATAAACAGGTAGTCCTTGATGCCCTGGACGCAGGCCTTCATGTCCTTGTAGAAAAACCGATTGCAGACACGGTTGAAAACGCAAACCTGATGATAGAAGCTGCAAAGAAAGCAGATAAGGTGCTAATGGTAGGGCACATAGAACGTTTCAACCCTGCAGTTATAAGGCTCAAAGAAATCATAGATTCGGGTACTCTTGGCAAGATAGTGTCCATCTCTACCAGGAGAGTCGGCCCCTACAACCCGAGGATAAGGGACGTTGGAGTAATTCTGGATATCGGTGTTCACGATATAGACGTCATTTCATACCTTTACAGCAAGAAGATAAGGGGTGTTTACGCCATTGCAGGTGCAGATATCCATTCTTTTGAAGACCATGCCTCAATTATCCTGCGCATGGACCATAATTTTGCAGGCGTTGTAGAAACAAACTGGCTTACTCCCCATAAAGTAAGGCAACTGACAGCAATAGGAATCAAGGGTGTAGCTTATCTGGACTACATCGACCAGACAGTCGAACTTCATGACAACGGCTGGATCAGAAAAGCCAAAGTCGAACCAAGCGAACCTCTGAAAAACGAACTCGTTTATTTCATAGATTGTATTAAAACGGGCAAAGAACCTAACCCCTGCGGCGAAGATGGAAAACATGCCCTTGAAGTTGCAATGGCAGCCATCAGGTCCTACGAAGAAGAAAGATTAATTGAAGTAGGGAAGTAAACCGCATAAAAGCCAGAACGGTGATGGAAGTGAACTGACCCTGGTCTAAACCTGGGGTTTTTACACTTCGTTCTATAAAAATCCGAATGCCTCAGAGAAATGGAAGAATATCTTAAAAACAATACTGGAAAGTGATAAAGCATGAGCAAATTGGAAAAACTTCTAAAGGAACGCGGCCCTATCAAAAAAATAGGAGTACTTGGCATGGGTTATGTAGGAATCCCCGCAGCCGTCTTATTCGCAGATGCTCCCTGTTTTGACAAAGTACTGGGCTTCCAGCGCGACTCAAAAAGCTCAGGCTACAAGATTGATATGCTCAACAGGGGAGAAAGCCCGCTCAAAGGGGAAGAGCCAGGCCTCGAAGAACTCATTGAAAAGGTCGTAAAAGCAGGCAAGTTCGAATGTACTCCCGATTTCTCAAGGATCTCCGAACTTGATGCAGTCACACTTGCAATTCAGACTCCTTTTGCAAATCCCAGAGACCTTATACCGGATTTCAGCGCTCTCATAGAGGGCATCAGAAACGCAGGAAAATACCTGAGACCGGGTATGCTTGTAGTCCTCGAATCCACAATAACTCCGGGAACGACCGCAGGAATGGCAAAGCAGATCCTTGAGGAAGAGTCCGGCCTGAAAGCAGGCGAAGATTTTGCCCTTGCCCATGCCCCTGAAAGGGTAATGGTAGGCAGGCTTTTGAAAAACATCAGAGAACACGACCGTATCGTAGGCGGAATTAATGAGGCAAGCACAAAAAGGGCTGTTGAGCTTTACTCACCGGTGCTCACTGTCGGAAAAGTTATCCCGATGAGTGCAACTGCAGCTGAGGTTACAAAAACTGCGGAGAACACTTTCCGCGACCTTCAGATTGCAGCAATCAACCAGCTTGCCCTTTACTGTGAAGCCATGGGCATAAATGTCTATGACGTCAGGACCGGGGTTGACAGCTTAAAAGGCGAGGGTATAACAAGAGCTATCCTCTGGCCCGGAGCAGGGGTTGGAGGCCACTGCCTGACCAAAGATACATACCATCTGGAAAGAGGAGTTAAGATTGGTGAAGGACAGCTGGACTATCCAGAAGGTGCGGATTCAATCTACGTGCTTGCCAGAAAAGTCAATGACTTTATGCCTGCACACATGTACAACCTGACTGTTGCAGCCCTTGAGAGGCTTGGAAAGAATATGAAGGGCTCAAAGGTTGCAATGCTCGGCTGGGCATTTATCAAAGACTCGGACGATGCCAGGAACACACCGTCAGAACCGTACAGAGATCTCTGCCTGAAAGCTGGGGCCAGTGTTATGGTACACGACCCATACGTTGTCAATTATCCTGGCGTCGAGATTTCGGATAACCTGGAAGAGGTTGTAAAAGGTGCAGATGCTGTAATCGTGCTTGCAGGACACAGCGCCTACTCTGATGTGACAGCTGATTGGATGAAAAAAGTAAGTGGGAAAAAGAATCCGGTAATTGTTGATGGAAGAAATGTAGTTGAGCCGGATGAGTTTATTGGAAAGGGGTTTGTGTATAAGGGGATTGGGAGGGGAGATAAGAACTCACATGAGATAATATAAAGGGGAAAAATTCCCCTTTTTAAGAAGAATTTGTTTTTTATATCCGGGAAATAGGGCGATAATTATGTTTGAAAAACTGAAAGAAAACAAGGAACTCTGGGAGCTCTTTACCAGAAAGGAAGAGTACGACCTGATCTTTCGCGACAGGTATGAAAGGTTTCCGTACTATCTAAGCAGCCAGAGAAGTATTTTTGAACCGAGAGTTTCCAAATTTCTATTAGAAAACGGGCTGAAACCGCAGTATCCGGACGGAAAAAAGTTTGCGGTCTGCCTCACACACGACATCGACGCGGTTTACCCGGAAAAATTGTATCCGATTATCGGGTCTATTAAAGCTCTTGCCAGAAAGAATCTGACCGAGACGATGAAAACCCCTTTTTCCAGGATTTGCAAGAAATGTAATCCATGCTGGAACTTCAGGAAAATAGTGGAGCTGGAGGCAAAATATGATGCAAAATCCAGTTTTTATTTTCTTGCCCTGAACCCTGAAGAAACGGACTTTAATTATAACATTAAAGACCTTGAATCTGAAATGGGCTTTATATCCGACAGTGGATGGGAAGTTGGCCTGCATGGGGGGCATGAATCTTTCAATAGCCTTGAAGATATCAAAGAAAAAAAAAGTCGGCTTGAGGAAGTCTTAGGGAAAAGGGTTATCGGGTACAGAAATCACTATTTAAGGTTTAACGTACCGAATACCTGGGAATTGTTGAGTAAAGCGGGGTTCAAATACGACACCACACTGGGGTATCCAGACTGCGCTGGCTTTAGAAATGGGATGTGCCATCCTTTCAGGCCTTTTAATTTGAATGAGGGGCGTCAGATCGACATTATGGAGCTTCCACTGGTGATAATGGACCGCTCGCTTTTGAAAGACTACATGCGCCTTGATGTAAAAAAAAGCCTGGGAATGTACGAAGTATCTTATCGATACTGTTGAACGGCATAACGGCGTGATTACTATCCTCTGGCATAACAACACATGCATTGAGGGAGAGACTCTTAAATATTACGAAAAAGTCCTTGAGTACTGTGCCGGCAAAAACGCCTGGATTACCAGCGGAGAGGAAATCTATAAGTGGTGGACCAGTCAGATTGAGCCGGGGATCTAAAAACAGTGCTATGTTGCTGAATAAATCATAGTTGCTAAATAAATTACGATAATATAAGGATCAATTAAAAGTAAGGATCAATTAAAAGTAAGGATCAATTAAAAGTAAGGATCAATTAAAAGACTAAATTGATCTTCATTCACAAAAAGAATAAAACAACATCAACCGGCAGCTCAAAGAAAATTCTTTTTTGCCAGATATGTGGCTGCCTCAAGTGGATTAACTTGATTGATGTTGGTTTAGGGAACTTTGGCTGTTAAAAAGTTAACAGTGAATTTCTGTTAAAGGTTCAATAATTATTTTACCCGTTGAGCCCAGGGGCTATAATCTTCTGGTCAACTACCTCACGCTAAAAAAATTGGGCTTTCTGCCTTCTTCATTGTAACCATCTGGAAATACCAGATGATAAAAGGCCTGTACTTGATGAGTTTTCCGGATACCGGCTGTCACTAATGGGAGAAAGGAACTGTTGAGTCGGATGAGTTTATAAGGATAATTTGTGTATAGGAAATTGGGAAGGGAGAAAAGGCCAGGGTAAAAAGTAAGGAAAGGTCAGGTTACTGAAATTCTGAAGAATTAGGATTCTTAAAAGGGCAAATATAACCACAGGAGCAAGTATAACCTCAGGAATTTAAACGATTCACTCCAGAGATTTAAAAACTTCCAGTTATCTGGCCTGAAAAACAACATCCCTTGCCAGGGTAGTGGCTATGGATGAAAAGAAAGCAGATGTGGCAAAAAAGCCATATAAAAAAGAAAAGAAGGCAAGTTTTGTATCAGATGTGCTGACACTCGCAGGCGGAACAGCCTTTGCTCAGATCCTTACGATTCTGTCAGCTCCTGTTCTGACCCGCCTTTACGGACCGGAGGATTTTGGAGTATGGGCTCTGTATATTTCTATCACGAGCATTATAAGCGTTATTTCATGCCTGAGGTATGAGTTATCTATAATGCTGCCTGAATCAGACGAAGAAGCAATAAACCTTTTAGGGCTGAGTTTCCTCGCAGTCTTTTTTGTTACCGGTTTAACCGTGCCAGTTATCTGGTACTTCAAAACCCCGATAATTGACCTTTTGAATGCCCCGCAGATAGGGGATTATCTCTGGCTTGTCCCCCCGTTCGTGTTTGTAAATGGGGTTTTTCTCGCACTCAACAACTGGAACTCAAGAACAAAACTCTTCAAGAGGCTCTCCTTCTCAAGGGTTTTCAGTTCGGTTTCGACCACTGCAACCCAGATCATCCTCGGGCTTGCAGAACACCCCCCAACTGCAACTGGTTTAATCGGCGGCAGCCTTGCGGGCCAGTCTGTAGCAACATTCGTGCTTGGAGGGCAGATCTGGAGAGATGATAGAAACCTGATAACAAAGAGCTTGAGCTGGAAAAAGATATATGAAAGCTCTATACGGCACCGCAAACTTCCACTTATAGACAGCTGGTCTGCCCTTATGAACTCAATCTCCTGGCAGCTTCCGGCTTTTCTTCTTTCAGCCTTTTTCACTCCGGCGGTGGTTGGATTTTATTCCCTGGGGTTCCGCCTGCTCCAGTTACCTATGAGTTTTATTGGAGGTTCAATCTCACAGGTCTTTTACCAGAGGGCATCAAGGGCAATATCCGAAGGCACCCTCAGTACTCTTGTTGAAAGTGTATTCAGAATGCTCGTGCTCATAGGCATGTTCCCTATATTGATTCTCACAATTGTCGGAAGCGATGTCTTTACCGTGATATTCGGGAGTGCCTGGACAGAAGCAGGAGTCTACGCCCAGATCCTGAGCCTCTGGGCTTTTATATGGTTTATCTCATCCCCCTTAACCACAATATACCTGGTAGTAGAAGAACACCACTTCGGTTTCAATTACAATTTTTTCAACCTGACAACCCGCTTCCTGTCCCTCACAATTGGCGGCATGTTCGGAAGTGCCCGTATAGCCCTTGCCCTTTTCTCCATATCAGGCATTGTAGTGTACGGCTACCTGTGCCTGAAAATGATGTACTACTCCGGGGTAAAGACCTCAAGAGCCCTGAAAATAGTATTCTCAAACCTGGTCCTCTTTATCCCTGCAGGAGCAGTCCTGATAGCTCTCAAAACCGCAGGAATAAACCAGGTCATTCTGGTTGTGATCTCCGGTTTGATTATCTGCATTTACTATCTGTATATACTGAAAACGGATAAACAGGTAAAAGAGATAATAGGGGAACTCAAATTTCCGGGAAAAACGTAAAAAGCGTAAAAAGCATAAAAAGCGTAAGAACTCATCGCAGGTAATCGATGGGATCATATTCAAAAGGCTGTGCTCTATATACAGATCTGATGAGAAATACTGATAACCATGCTATTTCTATTAATACCCCGATTTGTATTCATCGGGAAGTCGTATCGAATTTAAGATGGAATATAAAATAGACTTTTCTGATAGAGATCGTTGTAAAAGCCAGTACGTGGTGAAATTCTTTGCCGCCGAACGCCCAGTATATTAAAACGAAAAACAACATAAGAGTGCTGATTGATCTGCAGATTATCTGAAAGTTATGTTAATCAAATGCAGACAAAAATATCGAAAAAAGAGATTCACAATTTTGCTTTCTGAGGGGATTACATTCATGAAATTCGCTTCCGCTTTCATCCAGAACCGGAGTAATCGAAAAAAGCTGAAACTGCTGTTCTGCCTTCCGGTACTTCTATGCCTGATCCCCTTTCCCGGGAATGCTGCAACTAACAGCTGGGAACTTATCCCTGAAAACCCGGTAGTTGGGGACACAATAGAGATCAGAGGAGCTGATTTCGCAGGAGAGACAGCAGACGTGTGGGTGTCCTTTGAAAAGGATGTCCGGGTCTCGGACGGCAAATACGAGTATCTGCTTGACGATGTGAGAATCCCGCCCGGGTTCAACAACCGTTTTACTGTGCAGGCAATAGGTGTCGATGACCTGAACGTGAGAGTAAAGATGATACTCTGGATAACCATAACTGGAAAGGCAAAAGAAGGAAATGCCACGGTTTCCCAGGCAGGCGTCCCCCCAGGGACTTACAAGATCAGGCTTGACGGGAAATCAAACGCCTCTGATGTCAAGCTCAGGATTACAGGTTTCCAGCAGGTGAAGGTAGATTCAGGGAATTTCAGCTATAAGTACGACACTAAATCGATCCCGGCAGGTAATTTTGAGATAAAGGTAGGGGACGTTGCAAAGCAGGTTACCCTGCAGACGGCAGAAAGCCGGCCTTCGGATATGACACTCTCTTCGGAACAAAAAGAGGGCCAAAAAGAAGATTTATCCCGGGACTGGAAGGCCTCAAACATATGGATAGAAGGGATCTTAGCCGGAATGCTACTACTTCTGCTTTATTCAAGGATTAAAAAGCGTTAAAATTATGGAGTTCTGGAAGACAAAAAGGGTATTTAAACATTTTAAGTATTAAACACTTTGAATATTAAACACTTTAAATATTAAACATTTTTAATATTAAATACTTTAAATGTTCCGGAACCCCTTGCAAATCTCTTTAATGGCGAACATGTATTTTTAAATAAAGATATGAATGTTGAATAATATTTAATTAAAAAAAGATTAACAGCTAAAGCCCTGAAAAAGAGCAAAAAACCTGAATTAAGCAGGGAAGAGAGTAACTAAGGGGTAGTAGTAATGAAAAAAAGAACGGAAATATATAACGGAATTTATGGCAAAATATTCAGGTTAGCCCTGACAATTTTGATGATCACTTTTTCACTCATTTCAGTATCAGCGGCATTTTCCGAAGAAGAGCCCTGGATTGCAGTTCTCGAAAAAAATGATAACAGCATTTTTTTTGCAGACCATAATGAGAGCCTGACGGAAGGCGGCTGGATCCTTCTCAGCGGAGGAGAGGAAATTCAGCTCCCACAGCCTCTTAATTTTACATACAGCGGGGCGAACAGCCTTCAAAGTGCGGGAACTACTCTTGAATTGAAATCAGGGGTATCCGCCGGAGATGATTCGAAACTGGTACTTACATACCCGTACTCCACCCATCCCTTTTACACTGAAAACAAGAAAGTGAAGATGGATTTCAAAGGACCTGCAGCTTTTGGGAAGCAGAACGTGAATATTTATCTGGTCCAGGGGCTTGATGTGAATTCCCTTAAAGGCGCCTTTAAGGATCTCAGGGATGGGAAAGCCGGGAGCTTAAAGGAAATCTTCGACAATAGCACGGGTTCTACAACTCTGGTGACCACCACGGTCCTGAACGAAAATGGGGATCTGTCCGCCCCCCTGACCCTTGACTCCCTTCCAGCAGGCAGTTATGGAGTACTCATAATGCTTGCAGGCAACGAAGATAAAAAACCTGCGGAGGAGAGGAAAGTCCTTTCAGCAACCTGTTTTGAGGTACTGGAATACGAACTGAAAGTAGATTCCCCGAACACCCTCGAAGAATGCGAAAATCTTGAAGTCGACCTGAACCTGAAAAAGGCTCCGTCTCAGGGGAACTATACCTACGGGGCCCTGCTGATAAGGGAGGACGCCTACCGCGCAGAAATAAATGTAAACTCAAACGGGACAGTGGACGGGACCGATATCTTCGTTAACGGAATTGATATCATCAATGAATTCGGCATTAATTCTACAAACTACGAGTCCAAATTCAGCAAAGATGAACTCACGACCGAAATCCAGACCATGATCGGAGAAGGTAACGGTACGATAAGCATAGGAAATGAGAACCAGAACACACTCTCACTGACAACCTTCGACCTCCCCCCCGGAGACTACCTCCTCTTTGCAGCTGCCTATGAAAACGGCAAAGGCCTTACAGGCATAGCCCAGAAAGAGCTGGCGATATGTGCCCCCAAAAAATCACATGGGTCAGACAAAAAACAAAAAGATGACTCAAAAGCCACCGACCTTTCAATAGAGGATAAAAGCCCTTCCACCCTGGAAACCGAGCAGTCCATTCTTGATACTGCAAGCTCACTCGGACTCGAAAACCTCGAACCCCAGATTCGGGGAGAAATTCTCCAGGCAGAAGAAGTCATAAAAAATCCCCTTAAACTGGCTTCCTTCCTCATAGGCTTTTTGGGAACGCTTATGATAGGGATTGTGATATTGAAGAGAAGGCACTAAAGCCGGAAAAAAGCGGAGGTAATTTCGGGCCTTGATAGAGACTGAAGAAGATCAGGAGCGATCTAACCGGGAGCCTGCCGGTTTTTTCATTTTTCATTTTTTATTTTTTATTTTTCTCCCGGCCCGGACACCTCTGCAAACTTGCCCGGAGAGATTTTAGCCAGGTTTTAACGGACTGCTCATGGGACCTTGAAAAACTGCACTAAAGTCTGTCTTAAGCACCTGTGGTCCTTTCAAACCCCCAACTTTTCAGGCGCCTTCTCCAAAAGCCCTGGATTTCAGCGGGTATTTTTAACAGAAAAGCCAGGGGTTCTCCGCAGGCTGTGAGAGTTCAGGGACGGTAACCCGGATGAAAACAGAAGAGAAGAGATAAAAACGTTTAAGCTACGCAAAATTGAAAAAATAATTAATGCGCCAGATGTTTTGCTCAAGCAGTATTTCAGGGAATGACTTTTGCTTTAATAAGAGATAACTCGCGTTCTATGGTTGAAATCCTTTCATCAAGATGAGACCTGAAATTATCCCGGCTTACGCGGATTTCGTATGTTATTTCCACCCTGGCCTGATCGATTTTATTGCCCAGCACATCAATTTTCCCGCCGAGTGATTCAATTTTCCCACCGATTGAGTCCATTTTTCCACCGAGAGCATCAATTTTCCCGCCGATGGAGTCCATTTTCCCGCCGAGAACATCAATTTTCCCGCCGATGAAGTCCATTTTCCCGCCGAGGTTTGAATTCATTTCTCGAATATATCTCGCAGCCGCGTCCATTCTTTCATAAGTTGCTGTGGTCAGATCCTCGTCTCTGATAAGCTCAAATGCTGTATACTCACCTGTTGGCTTTTTGTAGACCACGTCAATATTTTCTACACGAATGGGATATTGAGTAATGTTAATTTTTGTGAGCAATTCGAGAATGGCGTCTTCGTTTCCCTCACAAACAACCTGTACTGCCCCGTCATCAAGATTTTTAACGTATCCATTGAGATTCAGATTAAAAGCAATCTCATCAATGAAATCTCTGAAACCTGCTTTTTGGACTCGACCATATACTTTGATCTCGGCACGTTTCTCCATATGAGACTTATTTTTCGTAACAGGAGATAAACCTTGTTATCATTTTATCCCGAGCCATACACATAGCAATTTTTAGGGAAAGGCCGGCTGCCTACAGCACCCGGTGAGAGCTCCAGGACAATAAAAGAAATTAAAAATGATTACAGGATAGAAATTACCAGTTCTTTTCCCTCTGCGCCCTTATTTCAGATACAGCTAAAACATCAGTCTACAGGACAGGGATTGCCTCAGAGGCTTTCCAGACCCCACACATACCCGCTCAAAGCTTTCAGAGCCCTTTTTGTCTGATGTCATGCAGAATACAGATTTCCTGATTTCCGGAAGTTCACGAGATAGACACCCGTGACCCAATCATTTCCCCTCATTTTAGATGCGTGATCAGCCCAGCTATCGAATGCAACAGAATTCCGGTAAAAGCCATAAAGGCCCCGGTGAGTGTCAGCAGAATCATCAAAACAGTCGGACCGAAATTCAGGCTCCCGCCGAGATAAAAGGTCCGCAAAAAACCAACTCCCATGTATAACCCGCTTGCTCCGAGAAGGGAACCGGGCAGGGTAAAGCAGTACAGGGGCTTATTATATTCGATGTCCGTAAAAATCTTGAACAAAACACCCAGGCCGTGCCTTACAGGATGTTCGGTTGAGCCGTCGACGTCGTACCTGACCCCTATAGGAACTTCTTTTACTCTTAACCCATGCCTCCCTGCGTCGGCAAGCATTTCGCTTTCTATTGCCATGCCTGTGGCGCTGAAGCGGAAGACGTCTTTTGTGGAGGCGGCAAAGGCGCGGAACCCGCTCTGGGAGTCAGTAATTTTGATTCCGGAGTTCAGGACCGTAACTTTGTCAAGGATTGTCTGGCCAAGGCGGCGGTAGACGGGTGTGTCGGTGGGGTGCCCGTTCAGATAACGGCTCCCATTCACCATGTCAGCTTCACCCCTGAGGATCGGGGCAACGAGCTTCGGGATATCTGCAGGGTTGTGCTGCCCGTCCGAGTCCATGGTAACTATAATATCTGCATCCCCGGCAGCCTCAAAGCCAGTCTTGAAAGCCATGCCCTTTCCCAGATTAGGGAAATGGACAACCACCTCAGCCCCGGCGTTTACAGCAACCTCGGCTGTCCGGTCCGAGCTGCCGTCGTCAATAACTATCACTCTATCAGCATACCTTCTTGCAAGCAGGACAACGCTCCCTATGGAGACCTCCTCATTATAAGCCGGTAGGAGCACGGTTATGTTATACAAAGCAGCCTGCCTTTCTGTAAGAACCTCATGCGGCATAAGAAACCTAAAAGTATGCCCAGCCGCCATTTCTGCACCCGTTTTAATACACCCCTTGTTGAATGAATGAACATGTAATTGGAATTATATTTTGGATCTTATGATGGAACGCAACATTCTTGTCCAGACCACTAAACAACCCCACAAATAGTCATTGTGGGACTAATTAGCTAAGACGAAGCAGTTTGCAGGTATAAATACTCATCTAAGAGTACAAATATGACTAAAAATATATCTTGACCAGGAGAAAGAGGTCCGTCATGATTATTGATTGTGCCTCAAGGACAAAAACACACATAACCTGAGAACATGCTATTAGACAAAGGGATCTGAAGGACAACCTGCCGGGAAAAGAAAAGGGTCTTTCTTTTTGCTAAAGAGGCTTCAAAAGAGCATGCAAGTTATAAAACATGCTCAGAAATCCTGATTTTGCATTCTTAAGAGCATGAACGGTTTCTTAAGAACTAATGGTTCTATGTTTTCTCCTTTAAAACGCAATTTTCCAGTACAATTCTAAAAAACGGTTCAGGTTCAGGATATATATGAGAAAATCATAATTCAATAGCTTTATAAAAATATTTTCGATCAACGAAAAAGTGAGATTATAAATCAAAAAAATGTAATGAGGAAAAGCAAGGATGGCAAATGATAAACACTGATCAAATAACTTAAATAACTATAGGATGTAATTCACTAAATATTAAGAAAGTCAGCGCGTCTTTCCCGGCGAGAACATGGTAAAAAATATGAAGATTGCAATTATTCTCGGCACAAGGCCTGAGATTATAAAAATGAGCTGTATTAAATGAGTTGTAGAGGAAAATTTAGTAAATCTAATTCTAATTCATTGGTCATCGGTTAAGGAATTTTCTTGCCCTAAAGCTATCGATTTTGCACCAGAAGCCTGCCTTAAGTTTTGGCCTATTAACATGAAATCGATACCCTGTTCCAGCTTACAATAGGATCGAATATTTAATAACTGTTGTGAAGTGGAGGCAATTTATCATGATTCCTCACTTAACCGAAGACGCATGAATTCTAATTTTAATTCAGAATCTGTTCGAAATTTCTAAAAGGAATGGAGTGAAAGGGTTGCCTAAAGTTGCATTAATAACAGGAATTACAGGCCAGGACGGCGCATATCTAGCCGAATTATTACTTGAGAAAGGATACATTGTGCATGGAATCAAAAGAAGGTCTTCTTCATTCAATACTGCAAGAATAGATCATCTTTACAAAGACCCTCATGAGAGAAATGTGAATTTTTTCATGCACTACGGCGACCTGACCGATTCAACCAACCTTATCCGCATTATTCAGGAAGTCAAGCCTGACGAGATCTACAACCTTGCCGCCCAGAGCCATGTCCAGGTTTCTTTTGAGACCCCGGAATATACGGCAAATTCTGACGGCCTTGGGACCCTCAGGATACTTGAAGCAATCCGCATCCTTGGCCTTGAAAAGAAAACAAAATTTTACCAGGCTTCTACCAGCGAACTTTACGGAAAAGTCCAGGAAATCCCCCAGAAAGAAACTACTCCTTTTTACCCGAGAAGCCCCTATGCAGCCGCCAAGCTGTACGCCTACTGGATCACAATCAACTACCGGGAAGCCTACGGAATTTTTGCATGCAATGGTATCCTCTTCAACCACGAATCCCCGGTCCGCGGCGAAACCTTCGTCACAAGAAAAATCACAATGGCTGCTGCAAAAATAAAGTACGGCATGCAGGAAAGGCTTTACCTGGGAAACCTTGATGCAAAAAGAGACTGGGGCTTTGCAAAAGACTATGTAGAAGCCATGTGGCTCATGCTCCAGCAGGAAACCCCCGACGATTACGTTATAGCAACAGGCGAAACCCACTCGGTGAGGGAATTTACGGAACTTACATTCAAAGAGTTAGGAATA
>NZ_JJOY01000023.1 GCF_000979455.1 Methanosarcina sp. 2.H.T.1A.6 | reverse complement strand
GTGTTGGTGTTGCACACTGGACCGAAGACGTTTGCGCCTGCCTTTGCGATCAGGGGTGCCTGCTGGTGTGGCCAGAGGCCTGCGAGGGTTGTACCGTCGTACTGCAGGTTGCCGTGCATACCGAGTACACATTCCCCGGCCATTCCGGCTTCGATGTACATGTTCGGGAATTCCTTCCTGAGAGCCTCGATAGCGTGGAGGGTTCCGTACATGTCTGCGTCACCAGCTGCACCGGTGGTGTCAAAGTTTACACCGTCTGCCCCGGAGGCAAAGATTTTCTGCATAACCCATACGGTGTCCCTGGAAAGGTGCTCTGCGGCGTGTTCCATAGAGTCCCATGCTTCCTGAATCTTGAAAGCTTTCATGAGGTCGCCGGGGTTCTCGAAGGGTCCGTCAGGAGTGTAGTACAGCCCCATGTTCGGCATTGCGCCATAGAAGAGAGGGATGACCATGTTCTGCTGGCAGACTTCCATTGCCTGGCACTCATTTGAAACCACGGGTTTTACAGGTTTGTAGCTGTAGTCGATGTGACCGAGTTCCATGGTGTCGGCACCAAAGGCTCTCTCGTGCACCATGCAGCCGACAAGACGGCTGGAAGGAATACCAACACCACTGTTGCCCTGGTCCCCGTCAAGCCTGAGGGTACCGATATCGTGGGTTACAGGAACTTCCATGCCCTGCTCAACACTGACTGCCTTTCCGGGCATCATCAGAATTTCTGCAAGCTTTTCAAGTTCATCACCACTGAGGACAGGAATCTCACCGAGGTCAGCGGCGTTAGCCGTACCTGCCTCAATCTCCTCAACAATCTTTTCTTTGGTAAGGAAGATACGTTTACCGTCTCCCATCCTCAAAGCATATTCAGTTGCCATTTATATCACCATTTTATTGTGTATTCAATATTAGATATGGAAAGCTGTATTCTATGGGGTTCAGAACTTGGACACAAAGGTCCTTGCCTGCCAGAGGGCAATTGACGCCAGGACCAGGATGAGAACCATCCACATAATGTCCCCGGCGGGAATGAAGGAATTTGCCCAGTACGCATTGTAAGCTTCCAGAGCCGCTGCTGTTTGTGTCATGTTTTAACCTCCGTTAAAGATTACACATATCTCAGGCAGGCATCAGAGCCGCGGGATTTTCCGAAGTCGGTGATCACGTACCTGTGCAGGAGGAAACCTTTCTTGTAGATCCCATCTTCATCGACTTTCTGCTCCACGTCCTTCAGCATCCCTCCGGATGCCAGTTCGAGGATGTCGAAATTGATGCTGTCCCTGTGGAAATTGCTCCTCATGTCGTACTCTTCCTGGATCTTTGAAACGATTTCATAGTTCCAGTGTTCGTTTCCATCCAGGAAAAGTTCCAGGATCCTGAACTTCATAGGACGTTTTCCGCTCACTTCACTCACCTCTCAGAGTTTCAAGTGCACTTGTATCTTCCGTAATCATAGCGAAACTACCAATAACACAGAGAGTGCCTCCGACAAGGATAGACCACTGCGGGACATCTCCGAAGAAGAGGAAAATGAAGATGATAGCAAACAGACCATAGAGGTTTCCAATACCCTGCCCTCTTCCTACCCCGATAAGCGGGAAGGACTTGTACCAGCAGACATAACAGAAACCAAAGGTAATCCCTGCGAAAATCAAGACCAGCAGGGTCATGGGTTCAAAGGCCTGGAGTGCAAAGGAATACATCGGGTAACCGAGAATTGCAAGCACTGGAACAACAATGATCCACCAGATAATGTTTTCTCCAAGGAACCTGAGGGTCAGCCCCACGTCCGGCTCGGAAATGTCGAGACCTTTTCCTGCGATTGCACCTTCAATGCCCCAGCCGGCAGCAGCCATCAAACCTCCAAGGTATCCGATCCACTGGACGTTGCCTGAGGAAAGCTCAGTCATAAGCCCGCCTCCGAAGATCGTGATGCCTCCTAAAATGATGACTCCTATACCGATTGCCGCTCTCTTGGAGATCTTTTCCCCGTACCAGTAGTAAGCAAGAACAGAGCCCACCACAGGGTAAAGAAGAGCTGCAACAGCTGCAAATGCTCCGCCTATAAAGCCCATAGCAATGAACGAACCGAGAATTGCCATAGGACCTCCGAAAATCGAGGCAAGGAAGAACCACTTGGAACACGGGTTGAATTCTTTCATTGTCCGGACAAGTTCCCCGTATTTACCAAGCACTCCATTCCAGAGCATGAGCGCTAGCATGACCGTAAGTGCATTAAAGGCCGTAATCAGCACGGCAGTTACAATAAGAGCTGAGCCGTCTCCTCCGGTTTCGGCAATAGCGCTGTACATCTCATCGAATGGGTTAAGCACCCACACAACAGTCCCTGGAAGATACCAGATACCCCAGAATACAGCACAGAAAAGGGCCCACATGTACCCTTTACTGATTTTTCGTTTGCTTTCCTGTTTTTTTAAAGATTTTAAATCCACGGAAAATCCCTCCATTTTTCAGAAGCACTATGGAATTCCCTCAGGGCATGAGTCCGTCCCAACCCTATTCCACAGTCTGAAAGCACAGCTTGCGAACCCTTATCTAAGGGCATTTACATTTAAGGGAACTAGATTAACTTTTATATTTAATGTAGAGACTACAGTTTTCGGCGCACTATATATATAATTAACTACAGTTATAATTGCCATTTTTATCCCGTTTTACTGCAGTTTTCAGGCTTTTTGACAATTGTCTTAAGTTGCCATTTTAAACAATTATCAGCAGCTTTGAAGTTTGCCTTAGTATTGCCGTAGTCTAAACACTGAGCAGGCTTCTACGCAGTCTTTTCTATGGTTAATGTAGCTCGTGAGTATGACCAGATATGAAAGAATTTTTTTGTTTATACCCTCAGCTATCGGTTTCGCAAAAACTGTACAAAATAAAATTGGGCAGAAAATGCATTCGATTAGATCTTCTGCATTTTCTGCTTATTGAGCTTTTAGAGTAAGGCTGCTTTTACCTTACTGACGACATCGGTGGCACTTTCACCGTAGATGTCTGCGCCAATCTTGTCTGCCCAGTCCTGTGTGCATGGAGCTCCACCGACCATGGTCTTTACCTGGTCGCGAACACCTGCTTCTTTGAGCTGTTCTTCGATCTGGATCTGGTTGACCATGGTGGTGGTCATAAGAGCGGAGGATGCAACAATCTGGGGTTTGAGTTCCTTTACCTTTTCAACAAAGGCACTGATTGGGACGTCTCTTCCGAGGTCCACAACTTTGAAGCCTGCAATGTTGAGCATGGAGGCAACGATATCCTTTCCAATGGAGTGGATGTCACCTTCGATGGTTCCGATTACAACGGTTCCAAGGTTTGCAGTCTGGGATTTACGCCTATCCATTTCCGGCTTGATGACTTCAATACCTGCGTTCATTGCCTCGGCGGCTGCAAGTACATGGGGGAGGAAGAGAGTACCCTGTTCGAACTGTTCTCCTACTTCCAGCATGCCTGCGGTAAAGCCCTTCTCAATGAGCTCTACAGGGTCAACACCTGCTGCAAGAGCTTCTTCTGCAACTTCTGCTGCGAGTTCGTCGTCAAAATCGGTGATTGCGTCTTTTGCTTTTGCAATGATTGCTTCTGTGCTTGCCATTTTTAGATCTCCTGAATATCCTGATATTGTAATTACATGCCTCTGAAAGCCTTGTCAGCCCTGTCGACAACTGCCTTCATGTCCTTGAGGATGTCTGCGTCGATTGGTTTAACTACGTGGTTCTTGAGAACGTCTACGACCTTTTCGTGTGCAGCGGTTGCAAGGTCCTTTGCGCCGGCTGCTGCCCAGTCACCGAACATGCGCCTGTCGATGATCATGGGGTCGGAGGGGTAGTTCACAAGCTGCCTGGTCTGTTTGAGGGAGAGGAAGTTGTTTCCAATGCCTACTTTCTGGATAGACTCGACTGCAAGGGTTTCCTCAGTGACAGGGACTCCCATAAGGGCCTTCTTTGTCATCTTGATGATATCGTTGTCAATAACGAGCTGTTCCATGGAGAAAGTCATACCAAGCTCAAGCATCCCGGCGCCGTAGAGGGTGTTTGCCCCTGCGAGGGAGGGAAGGAGGCAGGTCATGGTCTTCTCGTGTCCAGCTTGGTCGTCCGGGACCTTTGCATCAGACTAGGTGCCTGCCACGAATGCGGGGAGGCCATAGAACTGGGCGAGCTTTGCGACAGATGCGCTGATCAGGCCGAGTTCGGGAGATCCGACGGGCGCAGTACCCTTCTTCAGGTCGAAGGTGGTGGTGGAACTTCCGTACCAGACTTTGGTTCCGGGTACTGTGAGCTGAGCGAGAGTGATACCTGAGAGTACTTCGGCGTTGTGGGTAACAAGGGTTCCTGCAAGGTATACAGGAGCAGAACCACCGGACATTGCCATACTCAGGACGTTTACAGGGATACCGAGGCGGGCACCCTTAATGATGACCTGGCAAGCGTTGACACTGAGCTCGAGTGGGCTGGTTGGGCAGAGCAGCATGGAGAAAAGAGGCTTTTTCCTTGTTTCTTCTTCGTCGCCGCCGTAGTAGGCCTTTGCGATGTCCCAGTAGTATTCGACGTTTTCGCCGACTGGGTCAATGTGGTGGAAGTGTTTTGCGGTGTTAGTAAGAGGGGTGAAGGTCTCGTGGACATCCTGGGCACCCTGGCCTGCAATATCCCTTGCAGAGACCGGGAGAGAGAAGTAGTCGATGTTTTCTGCCCAGTCACAGAGCTTTGCAATGTCTGCAATGTCCTGCTCAACAGAGTCAACGGTTACGTACTTGCCATCCTGATACTTGCAAACCTTTACACCGGTACCGAAGCAGGTCCAGTGAACCTTTCCGCCGGATTCCTGTACAGTGTTGTGCTTCTTGTCGCGGCCCCAGAGGACAAACCTGGAGGGAGCGAGCTGAAGAGCTCTTCTTACGAGATATTCAGGGATCTTTACAATCTGAGTCTTTTCGTCAACTTCACAGCCATTTTCCTTGAAGATCTGCCTGGCTTCCGGGTCAGAGACCTGGACACCGGGATCCATCAGGATTTCCATTGAGGCGTAGTGAATTGCCTTAAGTTCGTCGTTCGTAAAAAGGTTTAATTCCACACCGTTAAGTGCGTTGAATCCTGCAACTGCATTACATTTTGCCATTTTGTAACCTCCGATAAAAAAGATTTAAACGAGCAGTTCTTTTGCCTTAGCAACGGCTTCACTTGCGTTTTCTGCGTAACAGTCTGCGCCGATCTTGTCAGCCCATGCCTGGGTTGCTGGTGCGCCCCCGATCATGACTTTTACTTTTTCTCTCATACCTTCTTCCTTGAGAAGTTCGATAACTTCTTTCTGTCCAGGAAGAGTTGTGGTCATAAGAGCAGAAAGCCCGATCATATCAGCATTGACTTCCTTTGCCTTCTGGATAAAGTTCTTGACAGGAACATCACGGCCGATGTCGTGCACTTCAAAACCAGCAGACTGGAGCATTGTGGACACGATGGATTTGCCGATGTCATGGACATCGCCTTCTACAGTACCGTTCACAATGACGGCCACTTTTGCGCTGGAAGCGCCTTCAGGCATAAGGTCCTTAAGAGCTGCGACTCCGGCGGTCATTGCGTCGGCAGCCATCATCACGTGGGGTAAGAAAAGTTTGCCTCTCTCAAAGAGGACACCCACTTCATTCATGCCTGCGGCAAGCCCTTTTTCAATAATTAATGCGGGATCCAGTTCTCCTTTTGCCTTTTCAACGGCAGCGAGTACTGCATCCTTTTTACAGGTGATTACAGCGCCTGCAAGTTCCTGAAGTAATTCTTCTTGGCTAATGTTGCATCCTCCGTTTTAGTTTTTGAACTATGGAGACGTCTCGACCCGAAACTGGCATGAATAATCATGATAGTTTGGGATGCAAGCTCAAGCTCTATGAGTCATGAGATGCACGAGAAGTAACTCATGATCACCATGGGTGGGAAACCATGATTACCACAAGCAAAACTGCGAAATCATGAAGGATTCATGATTGTCCTGATTGGGGTTCATGAGTATTTTAGCAGAGGGAGTATTTTTGGTGCCATTTTAAATCCCGTCTGTGTACTCATCTTTACAAATGTCTCCAGAATAAAGTTCAATTTACTGGTATAAATATTTTGTTGAAAAATACATGCCAAAAATGAGAGTTATATAAATAAGTTTTGGTTAAAACATTTTGAAGGAAGTATTTGGGAGAGAATAAGAGAAGATCAAACGAAAAATATAAATATGAAACATTGAAAATGGACTTTTGGGGGGACGTGAGAGAAGGAAAGGTAAAGTAAATAGGGAAGAAATCTGAAAAAATATTAAAACAGTACAATAATTCAGTATGCGGAGCACAAGAATATATTAAGGATACTGATGCTGTTTAGCATCAAAACTTTAAGTTAAATAGTTGATTGACGATCAATTAATTCTTTTTTAGAACATCGTTTTTTCTCTTTTCCGGAGTCAGAATAGAATTCAGGTCAGAAAACAGGAAAAAAGAGAAAATCATATATATTAGAAATTTTTCTGAGTTAGAATTTCGTTATAATTTCGTGCCCATAGGAAAAGAATAGATATCTAAAATGCTAGCAGCCCCGGAGAAAAAACATTCAGAACATAGAATAAAACATTCTGAACATAAAATAAGAAATGGGAGAAAGTGGAACGATGGAAAAAAGCATAACCTTAGACGTGAAGTGCAAGAAGTGAAGAGGATAAAATAGAAGGCAAGGCGAAAAAATAAAAAATAAAGAGAAAAATAGAAACGGGAGAGTTATAGAGGGAATCACAAAGAGAATTTATGATAAATCTGGTTCTTTATAACCAGAAATACATAAGCTGTAAGCTCTGTTTACAAGCTCAAGCAGTTTCTGATCTTCCCGCGGTATGTTTACTCCACAAGCAAGGGAAAGGTATTCGGCGAGGTCAAAGATCTTTATTTTCTCATCCTTTCCGGCTTCGACAAGGTTCTGCATACAGCCCCCGCAGTTGGTAATGATTATGCCGCAGCCCAGTTTTTCGGCAGCCCGAAAACGATCAGAAGCTACAGAAATAGACTCGGAAGGATAATTGACCCTTACGCCTCCACCAAAACCGCAGCAAGCCGAACCTTCAGGAGTTTTATTTGCAAGCTCGGTGCCGGGGATATTTTCAAGCACGTTTCTTGCTTCCCTGTAGACGCCCATGCCCCGAGTCAGATGGCAGGGGTCGTGGTAAAATACCCTGTGTTTGAGGGTGGTTTCCGGAGTAAGTTTACCTTCTTTTAAAAGGCGTTCCAGGTACTGAGAGACATGTAACACCTCAAAGTCCATTTCCCCGAACATTTTTGGATAGATTTCCTTAAAAGCCTTAAAGCAACCGGGGCATGATGTAAGAAGGATTTTTGCCCCTCTTTTCCTGACCTCTTCGATATTTTGCTGCCCGTGCCTGCGGATAGGACCCGGATTTCCTGCACCTACCGACACTGCACCGCAGCAGTATTCAAGCCCGCTCAGGACAGTATAATCGACCCCCGCCTTTTCCAGAAGGGTAACAACAGCCTGTGCCATATTTTTGTTAATATAGGTGCCAGCACATCCCGGGAAATACACGACAGATCCAGGACTGTCTATGTACACAGGAATCTCATCCATTTCATAAACCTTTTTGAAGATGTTATTTTCAGCCTCGGGGTCCACCATAGTCTGCCTGTCCGTGAGGCCATTTTCACTTACCCATTTCTGCCGGGCAGGAGAAATAAGCATCTTGAGCCCAAGCCCTTCGGGACAGGCTTCGGCGCAAAGCCCACAGGTCAGGCAGCGCAGCAGGGAAGTAGGATCAATTCCAGTAGTCCCGCCCAGATACCCGTAAAGCAGGTCAAGCAAACTGAGGTCATCGTATCGAGGGCAGACCTCAAGGCACAGTCCGCATTGCGTACATTTTTCCCTGTGTTTTTCCACTAGATTCATATTTTACCTCTACATCATTTTAAACTCATACGACTTCATTATTATAGCGATCCTTAAAATATAACGATCCTTAAAACTTGACGGTCCTTAAACTCTTTCTGGAGAATTCCATCCCTGAAGCCCGAAATATTTAGAAAAAAGATAAGACTAATATCCAGATATGCACTATTAATAGCCAGATAAAAAGGAATAGTCAGATAAAAGGAATAACCAGATAAAAGGAATAACCAGATAAAAGGAAGGGATTGAAATATTCGAAGACCTGAAAAACAGCACAAGAAAGCTGGTAATTCCGTTTGCCCGTTCAATACCCCTCTCCCCAAACACCCTTACCCTGCTGGGTTTTGCGGTAAGCGTGGCTGCAGGAGCTGCATTCGCCCTGGGCAAACCTTTTGAAGGTGGGCTCCTGATTCTCTTCAGCGGGGCTTTTGATATCCTTGACGGCGGAGTCGCAAGAGCAAAAGGCAGGGCCACTCCTTTCGGAGGAGTGCTAGACTCGGTCTGCGACCGCTATTCCGACGGACTGATGTTTCTTGGAATAATGGCCGGGGCGATTTACGGCAGACTTGGCTTTACCCCCGTCCTCGGGATAGAAGTCTGGCTCTGGGCTGGCTTTGCCCTTATAGGTTCTTTTCTGGTGAGCTACACCCGCGCCCGGGCAGAGTCCGCAGGCTGCCGGAAGCTGTCTATAGGAATTGCCGAACGCACGGAAAGGATGCTCATCCTTGCTTTAGGCGCCCTTTCAGGCCTTCTTGGCTGGGCTCTTGTGCTGATAGCCATCTTCTCCCACATCACCATCATCCAGAGGGTTCTGCGGGCAAAAAGTATCCTGAGTAAGCTTCCCGAATCCGAATTTCAGAAACCCTGAAGCCAAAATCCGGAGATCCGAACAAATAAAAAAATTAAAGAACATCCCCTGCTGGCTCCTCCCAACCGATATACATTTATACTACATGTTTGATTACAATAGTTGGATGATGGCAAGCAAGCATAGGACCGTTGCCGTCTGAAAAGCATAAATACTCTGCGGGGCCGTAGGGTAGCTTGGTCCATCCTGCAAGGCTGGGGGTCTTGCGACCTGAGTTCGAATCTCAGCGGCCCCACCAAACTCTTATTCAACCTTAGACTTTTTTTACATGTTTTATTGGATTTTTCATTAAACGTTTTTACAACACCTGTTTTATTGCTTAATTCCTATTTTCAGCCCCTTTCATCTTTTTGAGCTTATTTTTAAAAAGCTGTGGCCATGTTTTTGAATTTGTTTTTTGGGCCCCGGGCTCTCAACGACTGCGAAGCAGGCGGCTTTTCGAAGAAAAAAGAAGACTTGAAAACTCGGATACAGGCAATTTATGATCTGGTGCATACAAAGGACGAAAGGATAGGAAAGCTAAAAGACATGCATATGCCAGATCAAACGTAAAAAAGTTATACATTTTAATCAGTCAAATAGACAGACTGATCGTCCACTACAAAATATTTTGACATTCTATTTCCCCGTGAGGTTGGATTTACACATTTATTTACTTGAAGCCCACCGATTCCAGCCGCGCCGGAGCACGGGATAAGACAGACATGAAAATGCGAGTAAGGTTACCCCGGAACAATATCAGCCGATTAACCACATCCCAAAAATAGAGAATCAGTTTTATTCTTCTCCCTTTTCCTTTTCTCGCTTATACTTCTCCTTGATTTTCTCAATCATTTCCTCATTAGCCTCAACAACGAAAGCTCCGACATACCCGCATTCCTTGCAGTGGTAGACTGCACCTGCATACCCGCCAACCTCATAATAGATATCCGCATTCCCGCAGACAGGACAGACTTCTACTAATTTTTCCCGACTCAGAGCAATTCCCTCCTTTGATAAGGCTTACAATACCGAATTGTTAAATTATATATAAGAAGCATGATTCAAGATAAAGACATAGTATTTTAACCTGATATTCGAACTGATATTCAAAATGACTCAACCTGGCATGCGGAAAGAAACCATGCTGCTTAGCTGAAATAACCAGCCGTTTATTCATACTTCCCCGTTCCAGATTTAGATATTAACGATTCAAGGCTTACAGTGAGTTGAAAAATGACAGAAATGATGACCCCTGCAATGCGCCAGTACTACGAAGCCAAGCAGGCATACCCTGACGCCCTTATCTTCTTCAGGATGGGAGACTTCTACGAGTCCTTTGGGGAAGATGCTAAAACCATTGCGAAAGAACTTGAAATTACCCTGACTGCACGGGGGAAAGACAAAACAGGGGAGAAAATGCCGCTTGCAGGAATTCCCTACCATGCAATTGACACCTACCTACCCAGATTAATAAACAAGGGGTACAAGGTAGCCATCTGTGAACAGCTCGAAAACCCGAAGCAGGCAAAGGGGGTTGTGAAGCGGGGAGTTGTCAGGGTGGTAACCCCGGGAACAGCAATAGACTCCTCAATGTTTTCGGATGCCTCAAACAATTACCTCATGGCAGTTGCAGGAAGGGAGATAGGAAAAGCCGGGAAAAGCGGGGAAAAAGAAATCGAATTCGGGATCTCCTTCCTCGATATATCTACAGGGGAGTTCCTTACAACCCAGTTTACGGACTCGGACAGCTTTGAGAAATTACTTAGCGAACTTGCCCGCATGCACCCTGCAGAATGCATCCTTCCCCCGTCCCTGTACGGGAATTCAGATCTAGTAGCCAGGTTAAGGGACCAGACAATTGTACAGGAATTCGCTCCCGAGATTTTCGGACCCGAGGAAGCCGGAGAAAACCTGAAAACCCATTTTGGGGTCGCAACCCTCGAGGGCATGGGCTGCGAAAAGCTGGAGTTTGCAGTTTACTCCGCCTGGGCTGCCCTTGAGTATGCAAAGACTACCCAGATGAGGGACCTTGCCCATATCAATACTCTCAGGACCTACTCAAACACCGAGTTCATGGTCCTGGATTCGATTACCCTGCGCAACCTCGAAATCGTGAAAAACGTGAGGGAGGGGGGAGACGAAAACTCCCTCTATCGGACCCTGAACTGCACACGGACACCTATGGGAAGCCGTATCCTGAAAAAATGGCTTTTAAAGCCCCTTCTTTCCGTAGAAAATATAAACCACAGGCTGGATGCCGTAGAAGAACTGGCAGAAGACTCTCTGCTCCGCTATGATATAAGGGACTGGCTCTCAGACGTAAGAGACATCGAACGCCTGGTAGGAAGGATAGTCTACGGGAATGCCAGCGCAAGGGACCTCGTAGCCCTGAAAAAGTCCATGGACGTCGTACCTTCTATCCGGGACTGCCTGCTGGAAAAAGCCGGGTCCGAAATTTTAAAAGAGATTGCAGAAGGGCTTGCAGCCTTTTCGGAACTGGAAAACCTGGCTGAAATGATTGAAAACGCAATTGTTGAAGAGCCTCTTGTAACCGTAAGAGATGGCGGAATGATAAAGTCCGGATACAGTCCGGAACTTGACGAACTCCGGGATATTGCAAGCAACAGCAAACAGTGGATTGCGGCTTTTCAGCAGAAGGAGAAAGAGAGAAGTGGGATCAAGTCCCTGAAAGTCGGATACAATAAGGTCTTTGGTTATTATATCGAGGTTACCAATGCAAACAGCAGCCAGGTGCCTGAGGACTATATAAGAAAACAGACCATGTCAAATGCCGAGCGTTTCTTTACGCCGGAACTTAAAGAAAAAGAAAGCCTGATCCTGACAGCAAACGAAAAGGCAGTAGCTCTGGAATACGAAATCTTCACTGAACTCACACAGGCCCTTTCAGCGCATTCAAGGGAACTCCAGGAAACAGCAGAAAGACTGGGGACTCTTGATGTCCTTGCAGACCTTGCCGAAGTTGCAGAAAACAACAACTATACACGGCCGCAGCTCACCGAAGACTGCAAGATCCTTATCAGGGACGGACGGCATCCCGTAGTCGAAAGTACCGTATCAGGAGGCTTTGTACCCAATGATACCGAAATGGACTGCAAGGAGAACCAGTTTTTGCTTGTTACAGGCCCGAATATGGCAGGAAAGTCCACCTACATGCGTCAGACCGCCCTTATTGCAATTATGGCTCAGGCAGGCTCCTTTGTTCCGGCATCCCATACATCCATAGGAATGATTGACCAGGTCTTTACAAGGATAGGGGCTTTTGACGACCTTGCAAGCGGGCAGAGCACTTTTATGGTTGAGATGGTGGAGCTTGCAAATATCCTGAATAACGCAAGTCCCCGAAGTCTTGTACTGCTTGACGAAATAGGCAGGGGAACAAGCACATATGATGGGTACAGCATCGCAAAAGCAGTTGTGGAGTTCCTGCACAACAGGGGTAAGGTTGGCGTAAGAGCTCTTTTTGCGACCCATTATCACCAGCTTACAGCCCTTGAAGAGAAATTAAAGCGGGTCAAAAACTACCATATTGCAGTAAAAGAAGATGGCCACGAGTTGGTTTTCCTGCGGAAAATCGTTCCCGGAGCAACAGACAGGAGTTACGGTATCCAGGTTGCAAGGCTTGCCGGAGTCCCGGAAAAGGTGATCGAAAGGGCAAACGAGATCCTTAAGGAACTTGAAAGGGAAAACGTGTTTGAAGAAGCAGAGGATAGCGAAAACGGGAAAAAGAGGAAAAGCAAAGCAAGTGCACGCTATACTCAGATGATGCTTTTCGACCCCGGAAGCAGCAATGTGAATCCGGAAAGGGCAAAAGGGTTGAGCCCTGTGGAAGCAGCCCTGAAAAAGCTGAACGTGGATGAGATGACGCCAATAGAAGCCATGAACAAACTCCATGAGCTGAAAAAACTGCTTGGTTAAAAAGAGAAATGGGCTAAGAGATTGCCCACCTTGGTAGAGCAAGTGATCAGGAAAAACAGATGAAAGGGCGGATAAAAGGCAGATAAAGGACAGATGAAAGGCAAAGGAAAGGAAAAGTGAAAAACAAATGACGGAGCAGGTTGAAGAAAAGCTGGAAGAGAAGATGGAAAATCAGGGTAATAAAATCCGGATTCTTGACAGGGACACGATAAATAAAATCGCAGCCGGCGAGGTAATAGAACGCCCGGCATCCGTGGTAAAGGAACTTGTGGACAACTCAATCGATGCCGGAGCAACGGAAATCCGCATCGAGGTCGAAAAGGGGGGAAAACATTCCATCCTTATCCGGGACAATGGCTGCGGGATGAGCAGGGCCGATACCCTCCTTTCATATAAAAAACACGCAACAAGCAAACTCACGCGGATCGAAGACCTTGATACGGTCTCAACAATGGGGTTCAGGGGAGAAGCTCTTGCTTCAATTACCGCCATTGCAAAGGTAGAAATCATTACCCGTCCACCGGAAGAGATTACCGGCACAAAAATGGTCATCCACGGAGGGAAGGTGCAGGAAACATCTGATGCAGGCACGGCTCCGGGAACCTCGATACACGTAAAAGACCTTTTTTATAACACACCTGCAAGGCGCAAGTACCTGAAAAGCGACCGTACCGAACTTGCCCATATCACAGATACCATTACAAGGCTTGCCCTGGCAAATCCGGGAATTTCCTTTACCCTGCTCAGTGAAGGAAAGCCAATCATAAAAAATACGGGTTCAAGCGGCCTTTTGAAAAGCATGGTCAACCTGCTCGGCCCTGATACGGCACGTTCAATGCTGCCCCTTGAGTACAGGACCGAAGACTTTGAACTCCGGGGATATATCTCAAAACCCGAAACCCATAGGGGAGGAAGCGACCAGCTTTATGTATTCGTAAACACGCGCCCTGTCACTTCAAGAGCTATCAGCACATCTGTCCGCGAAGGATATTACACAAAGATCCCTAAAGGCCGCTATCCTGTGGCAGTGCTTGCTCTTACCCTCGATCCGGGAGAGGTGGATGTAAACGTACACCCCCGCAAAGCCGAAGTCCGTTTCAGCCGGGAAAAGGAGGTAGGGGATGCAGTCATTCGTGCAGTTGAAAAGGTCCTTTCGGAACATGGGCTTGCACCCGCGGTAAGGGAAAAAGATGGAAGAAGGTTTCAGAAAACCTTCGAGGGTTCAGGGCCATCAGGAAAAATTCAGGTACAGGAAGCCCCTATAACTCTGCCTGAAAAGGGACCTGCAGAAGAAATCAGGAAAGCAGCCGGGAAGGAAACCGGAAAGGAAGCAGAGTTTCAAGAGGAAGCCAGAGTTCCTGAAAGCGGCAGTAGACTCCTGAGAGAAAAATCCGAAGCTTATACCTACCCGATAAAGGATACGGAGAGGAGGCTAAAGAAATCCGAGCGTCTCCGGGATGCAGAAAGGGTAGGAGTCCAGGAAGTCCAGAGGGGAAGAGATCATGTCAGTGACAAGGAAGAGGAGAAAGCAGGAGAGAAAGAAAAGGAAAAGATAGGGGAGAAGGAAAGAGAACTGATCAGTAAAAAGACAGGGGAAAAGGAAGAGGAGAAAGCAGGAGAAAAAGAAGAAAAGAAGACAGGAGAGAAAGAAAGAGAACTGATCAGTGCGAAAACGGGGGAAAAGGTAAATGAAAGAATAAATGCAGGGGAGAGGCAAAGTAAAAAGCCGAAGCAAAAAGCAAACACCGATCTTTTCGAAGACCTGCGGGTCATAGGCCAGACCTCTAAAATGTATATCCTTGCCGAAAAAGGGGAAGACCTTGTAATAATCGACCAGCATGCAGCCCATGAGCGTATCCTTTACGAGCAGGTCCTGAGAACGAAAAAGTCCAGGGTGCAGGAATTGATCGCCCCTGTAGTGATAGAACTTACCCCGAAAGAAAAGGTGCTCATGGAGGAGTATATCCCTTATCTGGAGGAGTACGGCTTCGGGATCTCGGAATTCGGGGACAATACCTATGTCGTTACCTTTGTCCCTGAGGTATTCGGTCGGCTCGAGGATACCAGCGTAATCCATGACGTGATATCTGACCTGCTGGCTGAAGGAAAGGTCAAAAGAGATACAGGGGTCTCGGAAAAGGTGAGCAAGACCCTTGCCTGCAGAGCAGCAATCAAAGGAGGGGCAGCCTGCAACTCAAGGCAGATGGAAGAGCTGATAGAACAGCTCAAAGCAGCCGAAAACCCTTATTCCTGCCCGCACGGGAGACCAACAGTAATAACCTTTACAAAAGGTGAACTGGACCGTATGTTTGCAAGAACTCAGTGAATAGGATTACCGGAAAAAAGAAAAAGTTGAGAAAATCAGGGGAAAGGGGCTGTTCAGGAGAGTGAGCGCCCCCATAAAAAACGTAATCTTTCGACATAGCGCATAGAAAGAATACTGGTGATTGGTTATGAAGAGATATAGAGGATTTCCACGAAACATTTACCTTTATATTCCTATAGATTTATATAATATAAGTGAAATGTAAGGTAGGTGTCAGGCGAGTACTGACATCAAATAGGCATCATTCCATAAGGCTATTTTTCACACACCAACCCCCCAAACCCCAACAAGAATGGTACCCCCCATTCAAACCCCAACAAACCCCAACTTCCAGAAAAACGAAAAAATCCCCACTCCTGGAATGATGCCACTCTTTTCTATATTGCCCGGGGAATTTTATACTGTCCATTGATATTTTCTTATCGTCCAGTGACTGTTCTCTATAATCCAGTAACCTTTTTCCCGGAGTCCAGCAACCGTCCCCCAGAAGTAAGTCTTTTTGTCCGGGTTTGCACAGGAGCACCGCAGGTATTTCATAAGTATCAGTTGTGTTTTGTTGAGGCCCTTCTCTTCCAATTAGTTCCCGGTTTTCAGGTCAATACATTTATAATAAAAAACCTCCGAGTATTCTTCCATGATAGATCCTGTTAACAATTTCAAGATCCCTGAAGAATGGATTGCCCGTACCGGGCTGCCCAGGGAAGAGCTTGAAAAAAACGTGGCATCCGGGATGATCGTGGTCCTGAGTGACGGGTCCGTACTCAAGAGAGGATATACCACAGGAACCACAGCCAGTGCCGCTGCAAAAGCCGCTGTGCTTTCCCTTAAAAAAACAGTTGACAGCGTATCCGTTCCCACCCCGGTAGGACTGAGAGCCTACCTTGAAGTCAGCGAATCCTCTCCAGGGCGTGCAGTTGTAAAGAAGATCCTTAACGACCACGAATCCGATATTACCCGGGGGCTTGAATTTGTTGGCGAAGCCAGGGAGGCAGATGGGATCAGCATCTTCGGCGGAAAGGGCATAGGAGTTGTAAGAAGGGACGGGCTCCAGGTCTCGAAGGGCAACCCGGCCATCAACCCAAAACCCATGGAACAGATCAGGGCTGCAGTGCAGGAAGCTGTAGAGGAACTGGGTTTACAGGGAGCTGAGGTCACGATTTCGATCCCTGAAGGGGAAAGGGTAGGAAAAGAGACTCTGAACAGCAGGATAGGAGTCGAAGGCGGAATTTCGGTTCTCGGGAGCACAGGCTTTGTCGAGCCCTGGAACGACCACCTGGGAGAGATGAAAGGAGACCTGATCCGCTGCACGGATAGAGTGGTCCTGACTACGGGCCGAATAGGAATGCGTTATTCTCATATGCTCTTCCCTGAATACACCGTTGTTATGGTCGGGAGCAGGATTTCGGAAGGGCTTGATAACGCTTCAGGCGATGTCATAATCTGCGGGCTTCCGGGTCTGGTCCTGAAATGGGGAAACCCTGAGATGCTTGAGAACAGCGGATATGCAACCGTTGTTGAGATGCTTGAAAAGGCTCCGGAACACGAGCGCCTGAAAGAAGCCTTTGAAATGGCGGTTGAGAAAGGAAAGGGTGCAAGAATCGTTGTAATTGACAGGGACGGGTCTGTCCTTATGGACAAGCAAAAGTGAGAAGCAAAAGTGAGAATTAAACCGAAGAAACGGACAGAAAGCGAAATTTAAAAATTGAAATTCAAGAAACTTGAACCGGACAGAGGGGAAGAAAAACTATGATTGTGGTAGGAGTCGGGGTCGGACCCGGCATGCTCACGGAAGAAGGGATAAGGTCGATCAGAAAAGCATCGGTGGTTTACGGTGCAAAACGAGCCCTTGAGCTCGCACAGGAACATATTACCTGCGAAGCAAAAACGATTAAAGATTATAAGTCGCTTCATCTCCTGCCCGCAGATGCCGTTGTCCTGTCCACAGGAGACCCCATGTTTTCCGGGCTCGGGAAATTTGCAGGGGAAAATGATACCGTAATTCCCGGAATTTCTTCAATGCAGGCAGCCTGTGCGCGTACAAGAGTAAACCTGACGAACCTCTGTGCAATAACAGCCCACGGCAGGGACTTTGAGCCTGCAAAAGCCGAACTGATTCAGGAATTGAAGAACGGAAGAAACATTTTCCTGCTGCCGGAAGAAACATTCGGCTCCCGCGAGGTTGCAGAAATCCTTAAAGAACTTGGAATTAACGCTGAGCTTTATACCTGCGAAAACCTCGGCTACCCTGAAGAAAGGATCGCAAAAGGCACTCCTGATAATCCCCCAATTGCAGAAACTATTCTCTACGGGCTGCTTGTCGTGCAGAAAAGATGAAAAAAGGGGAAAGAGGGTGGAAAAAGGAAGGAGAAAAGGGAGAAATCCCGGTTCAGCCGTCCCCAAAATTTCCACAGGTGCTCGGTTTATTCCGTAGAGGTTGGGTTTATTCCGCAGACGTTGGGTTTATTCCGTAGATCTTGGGTTTGTTCCGTAGATGTTAGGTTCAGACCCCGAGAAAACTAAAGACAGCGTAAAAGATTAAATCCCCGAAAACGACTGCGGTTATAAAGCCTGCTGTAATTGAGAGCATAAAAGGCAGGCCCGGAGTAACCCAGACTTCCTTTTCAATAAGCCCTTTTTTTACGTATTCCCCAAGTTCGGGCTTCAGGTTAGCATCAAAGTCGAGCCCTGTCCGCGCAAACTTCCTGATGACAACTCCGTTTTCGTCAAGCTCGAACTTTTCAAGCAAGGCCAGATGTTCCTTCCTTTTCAGAGAGGATACCTCAGTCCTGTACCCGATAAACATGTATAAGGGCTTTTTGAGCATATCAGGCGAAAAATGTAGGGCGTTGTAGCAGAACATCCAGAGAGGCACGAGTGTCGTTACCAGGAGAGCATTTTCCAGCACCGTGAAGGCAAAGAGCCCTACGGGAGGCAGCCCTAGCAAAGGATAAAGCTCTCCCGAGAACAAAAAAACCGGATAGAGCGGAAATAAGATGGAAAGCACTATCAGCCCCTTTGCATCCCCGCCCCCGAAGGCTCCAAGCTGGAAAAGGATGTAAATCGAAACGAAAACAATAACTCCGGAAAAAATTAGAGATTTAAGATAGGGAATCCCTCCAGTATAAACGTCATAGATTACAAATACCGAACCCGATGCAAGCATGTATTTCCACACCTTGTTTGAGACTCTGCGTGCCTTCAGGTCGGTATAGCAGGCGTAGAGCAAAAACGGCATGGTGAAGAGGATTTTCAGGATTTCAATCATAAAAATCAATCAATTAAATTATTTCTATAGTTATTTACATTATTACTTCATTACTTTATCGCCTGACTGAAGATTTCCGGAAAGAGATCAACAGATCTTAGACAGCCCATCAAAAGTTCCAGCCGTAGACTGAAAAACTCCAGCAGGTGGTTCTTCGTCCTTCAAAACCCTCAAAAAGTACAAAAAATAAAGGACCCTGAGACAAAAATATAAAAAGTAATCACATAACAGGTCCGGGTAAGCCCAATATCAGCCCGCAAGCGATAAGCTTATACATAAGAAGTTCTATTTTATGGTTGTTTAACCCTTATTAATTTTCAATTTCATCTGTGGGCTCGTGGTCTAGCCGGTTATGACGTCGCCTTCACACGGCGGAGGTCCTGAGTTCGAATCTCAGCGGGCCCACTCTCTGTTTCTTCTTTGTTTTCGGATTCTAAATGTGTATAGAGCTTTTGTTCCAGTTGCTCAACTTTTGTTTTTTAAATATCGTGGCCCAAGTGATTTCGCTGAAAGAGTTATCTAGATGATAACTTCCCATTAGTCTATCGGAAATTTTGAGAGGCATCCGGAACAAAGAAACAATGGTGGAAGTTCTGGTAATACTCAATTATTCATCAGGTTTTTTAAAAAGGGCAGGGTATTTCTCTTTTAATGGTATAAGAAGTTCTTCGTCTAATTGTGCCTCATAAAGCGTTTTCACTTTAGAGAGCTGGTCAATTGTTAGGTTCTTAGCTCCTTTAAGGTTAGCACCTCTTAGATCCGCTCCTTCAAAATGGACCCCTTCTAGATCCGCTCCTTTAAGATGGATTCCTTCAAGATTAGCTATTTCAAGATGAATTCCTTTGAGGTGAGCATCATTAAGGTAAGCTCCTTTGAGGTGAGAATATTCAAGATGAGCTCCTTCAAGGTAGGCTCTATCAAGGTGAGTTTCTTCAAGGAATGCTCTTACAAGAACAGAATTTTCAAGATGGACATCTTCAAGATGAGCACCTATAAGAGTAGCATCTTTAAGATCAATTCCTTGAAGATAAGCTCTTTCAAGATGTGCTTCTCGCATGTCAGCGTTTTCAAGATGAGCCCTTACAAGGATGGCATCTTCAAGATGAGCCTTATACAATTGAGTGGATTCAAGGTGAGCCTCTACAAGGTCAGCCCCCCAAATGTCAGCTCCACTAAGATCAGCCCACTCAAGGTGAGCTCTAGAAAGTTGGGCTTTCCGCATATTTGAGTTTCGTAGATCCAATTTTTCATTAAAGGAGTGTTTGAGATTACATATAACTTCAAGAATTACTTGAATATCGGTAGAGAGAGTTTCATCTTTCTTTTGTTCCTCAGCATCTTTATGTTCTGTATTCTCCTTTTTAAGAGGTGATTTTTCCCTAATATATGCAGCTAAAATTCTCATAATTGGCCAGTAATCTTTTTCAGATTCATTTGCTATTCTTTCAAGGGCATATACTCCACCTAACCTAATTTCCATTTTTTTATTTCCTAACTGATCAATAGCCCTAGTGAAACGTTCAGTTATCTGACCTTCCTGAGACACTTTGAGATTATCCTGAGCAATTTTCTGATTAGCTTCAAAAGTCTCCTGAGCAAATTTTAAATTTTTGTCGGCAATGGTAATTCGCCGCCATGTGTAGTAAAGCCCAATACCAATAGCGATACCACCTAGTATTTGAGCAAAAGTAGCACGATACTGATTTTCAAGAGTGGCTTCTTCTGTAGCGTTATTTATCCCACGATACTCTACTTGCAAATATGGAACTACTATTAATAACGATAACAATACCGAGAGTAAAATAATGAGACTAGTTAATGGATACTGTTTTATTCTTTTCTGAAGTTGCTTCAACTTCTCTTCTAACATCATAATTTATTTCCTTTACCATGAAGTGTTTATCTGTCCTTAATCGACTGTGAACTAAAATAAACATTATCATTTATACGCAAAGGATGAGTAAATGAAAAAGCAAATGAAAACATGCATAAGCAAGCTGTCCATATTTAAACATTGATTCAGAAAAATCGCAGGTTAAACATTAAGGTGCTTCCGGAGAATACGGAAAATAGAAAAGCCATGGTGGAAGTTTTGGTAATGTCTAAACAGAAAAGTACGAATATAAAATGAAATTCAAACCGGAGTTTATACATTATAGTATGAAACCGCATCAAGCGACATACTTAACATAGGCCCTAACAAAAAGTTAATTATGTTGGACAACAAATCAAAGCGTTTTAATATAAAACCGAGAAATATATACCTAATTGAATAAATCGGTGTGGCACAAAAATAGTTCATTTCCCACTATATAGGGTCTAACACAGAATCTCTATAACAAGACACCCTGTAACGGTTTCTTTCGTATCGAGATGGTGAAAATCATATAAGTACCAATCGGTGAGCTAATTCAAGATGTGTCGACATCAAAATTGAACAAAACGGGTTTGGAACTTAATTAAATTCTTGTTAGACCTACATAATATCCATAGCTACACCCCGATTTCCATGGAATCTTATAAACTCCGGTCAAAGAATTAATAAGCCATGGCTATCTGCGCAGAAGGGACATTTATATCATTGATACCCTGTGAAACGGCTATCTTCTCCGTCTTACGATTTCTTAAAGGAACAGTGATAGTACATTTTATTTCAATAACTTCTTCTGAAATAGAAATATCTGCACCGAATTTTACGAAATTCTTAATCGCGGATTTTGGTACACCAAACATTCTTGAGACATGGAGCAGTTCAAATCCCATAGGCCTGCCATCTACATCCATATCCAATATTATGTTTCCCAAATCAATCGAAGATTCGTATTGTAAGCCCTTGCAATTAAAGAGAAGACTATCGTTCTCAAAATCGTAGTCATAAAAATCTATTGGAATTGGACTAGAATTAACTCCTTCTGTCATTTACTCAACCTTCTATTCACATTCTGTTGATATAGTGTTATAAATTTAATTTTTATAGGGCTGCAGGAAACCAACGATAAAACAACAACGAGATCATATTTTTCAGTAATGTTACAGAATACTCTATATTCGTTTTCATCTTTAAGTTCATTGTTCTCTTGATAATCTACATATACAGGACATCTATTTAAGAGTATTTTCTTGAATTCTGCTATATCATTAGGTATAATGTCACTAATTCTTGCTCTTGTTTCAAGTCTTTTTACAAAATGTACCCTATATTCAATGTTTTTCTCGTTTGTTATACATAATAATTCGTAAATTTCTTCTGCAGTCAACAAACACGACCATTTCCTTCATAATTTATTTTTGTGAATAGAAGTGAAGATATAAAAGGATTTCAAAATTGATTTATATCAGATTGCTCTTCAAAAATCCGCATATTAGAACGCGTTTTACTATAAAACTTTAGATGAATATATAGTTTTAGTTATATTTTTGAACTGGGACGCTAATAGAGCCCATTTAAACTATTCTTAGACTTAAGACTGCTATTGGAGAAAAAAAGCCTTCGAAAGGCAAAAATTTTGATGCAAAATACATATAGTTTTGCATAAACAAATTTGATAAGTTTTTATGATGCTGTTTTTCCAATTATATTTTTTAATTTATTTATACATGTAGTATAAGACGTGTTTTTATTTTAGAGCTCGTCCCAAAACCAACTTAATTCCCAAATCAGTAAAGTTTTTAGAACTATTTTCTATGATCAGAAACTCTATCAATTGTTTGAAATACGGGACTTAGAGGCTGAATTTTGAGTTTTGGGATTAGCTCTTAATATGATTTCGCTGGACAATAATGATCAGAAATTGAAGGCATGTCAAGCCAACAAATTTAATTTATTCTGATTAGATTATGAACATCATTTGTTTACTCAATCATTACAAACATGTAGGAATAGACAGTACTCCATTGATTACATAGATGGAATGCAAAAAACCATTAACAAGCCAGTATGGGAAAAAAACAACATCGAAAGACATTTTTATTAAGACTTATTAGGCAAATTTTGAGAGATTTGTTTTAATTAATTGTTGGTCATTGGTTGCGTTTTTTCAAATATCATTGGTTAATAATCAAATATACAGGTTTCATTAAAATCGACATCAATCAACTGATTTTAGCAGGCTGAATAGCTACATATGTTTTTCGTTTCTTTGTACATACAACACCGCAAAAGAGTTATGGAAGGGCCTTCAAGCGGATAGGTGCCTAATCATTCGAGAACGTTATTGGATTCCAAAATAACGATACCTTTAGTCATCAAGGCCAAGGCTCACGATAGACTGATAGAACGGTCAAAAGGGAAGAAGATACGAAGTAAGAGAAGAGGTGCAAAAAACTGTGCCATGTCCTATGAGAACGACCTGTTTTCTGGACACTGGCATGGTTATTACGATAATAAATTTTTGAGGAATCACCGATTTTGAGAGATTAAAAATATAATATTCGCCCGAGACTGACTCTTTTTCGAAATATATGGGCTAAAGTCGCCTTCACACGGCGGAGGTCCTGAGTTCGAATCTCAGCGGGCCCACTAATTTAATCTTCTTTCTTTTCTGATTTAGAGGTTTTATAGACTTCTTTTTCTAATGCTTCTATTCTTGCTTCGAGGTCAGATTTTTCTTCTGGTTGTGCAACCTTGAGTTCGAAGTTAAGCTCTTCTTCAAGGGCAATTACATAGACAAGCATGCCTTTTCTCTCAAACTTAAAGAATAGCCTCAGTAAAGGCTGAAGATAAATAAAGAAACTGACCAAAGTTATTAATTAAAACATTAAAAATAATTTTTGAAGAAATATATATTAGATGTTATAGAGAAGACCAAAAATAATACGTAAATGAGCCGCCACCATTAATTTTTCGGATTTTATACCCATTTGACTAATATGATACCACCAATATCTCAGAAATACTGTTTAACTAATATTAGTTCAATGAGATAACTATTTATAGAAAGTATTTGTACTTACTATCAAAGCACAATCAAAAAGAACTTTACAGTGGGGAAAAAACAGTAGGGGAAATATATGAAACAGAATGAGGCATATTTCAGGCAGTTTGACAGCGCAATATGTTATGATGGTACTGTAATTCGTGGGGGAAATAGCATTGAAGTTCGGATAATGAGAGGTCTGAGCTCGCTTGGATTTTTCCTGTACATGTTTCTAGCATCATTGCCAATAGCTTACGTGCTGATAAAAATATCCACAATGATCTTTGGAAAAATAATGTAAATATATGTTTCCAAGTAAAAAGGTATGACTCTTGAGACTACACTGGAGATTGGATTGCACAGCTCATCGATTCCAAATCACTTTTATCTGATCTCCAACTTAAAATTCTTTTATGGCTTTTTTATCGAGCAGCCATTCATTGAATTTATCCTTATGCCAGCCCGGATATTGTTAAGAACATTATCGTTTTGTTCATTAACATTTGTTGGTTTGAATCCTTATTGAGATAGAGAAAGATTTATCGAATTTGGCTCGTCAAACACGGTGCTTGAGTCTCTTATTCCCCAGCCTTCACACGGCGGAGGTTCTGAGTTCGAATCGCAACGGGCCCACTTAATATTATAACCTTTTTTCTGATTTAGAGGATTTATAGACTTCTTTTTCTAATGCTTCAACTCTTGCTTCAAGGTCAGATTTTTCTTTGGGTCGTATAACCTTGAACAGGATTCAAGAGTTCATATTGCATTTACACTCCTAAAATTTAAATTTGAGATTTAGAGCTACGTAAGGGTGGTGAGCTCAAATACTTATAGACGAATAGTGCATTAATATTTTGAGAAAGTTGAGCAGGGGACAAAAAAAATTATTGTTGATATGGCCACATCAAATCAAGTAACGAATTCTCGTTGTTTAGTGCCTAATTTTGAAACTTGTCTTTTAGCTTTGATAATAAAAAAGCAGTGAAAACAAAAAATGTGAGAGAGTACATATATAGTAAAGATTAGTGATAAGTATGAATACTAAAATTCTTTTTATTTCATTCCTTTTATTTATCTGTTTTTTTTCAGCAAATTGCTCAGGTTCAATTATCAATGTAGGCCCAGGAACTTCCTTTAGCCCTGCAGGCTCAGACGACCAGAATATTATTAATGCTGCCATACAATCAGCGAATTCAGGTGACACTGTACAGCTTGCATCGACCACGTTTCACATAAGTTCACCTATAATCATGAAATCTGGGGTAACCCTTAATGGAAATGGGATTGGTGCAACTGTGATCTATTGTGACAATCCGAGCTCTAATTTTGCAACTCAAAATATAATTAACTGTAATGGTATTTCTGATATTGTAATTTCAAATTTCTTAATTGATGGCGGTTGGGAATCATTAAGTAAAATGCATTCAGCAAGCAACAAGTATAGGGAGCATGAAAAAGGAGTTTATTTGTCTGGCTGTTCAAATGTAGTTATTCACGACTTAAAAATGCAATACAGTATGGGTGACTTTATTTTCTGTAAAAAAAATACCAGCAATGTTCAGGTTTATAATACAGTGTGTAAACCCGGCCATGACAGTTTTGATGCGTGGTCTGCCGGTGATGGAATTTCAATATTTAATAATTGCTGGGGCACTTTTATAAATTCTTGCATTAAAATTCATAATACGAAAAACGTTCAAATTTACAGGAATACTTTCTACACTGATACCGGTTCTGGTAATGCTGGGGTAGAAGTAATGGGAGGTGAAGTAACAGGCCTGAATATTTATGATAATATATTTTCAACACTTCAATTAAATACAATATATCACGACTCAGCTGATGGTGCCTGTTCAGGCAGAGGTACTGTTTCAAATAATATATTCTATAACAGCCCTGGATATGATGGAATTAGTGGTATGGATATTGCATCAACCGGCAATATTGTAACCAGCTCCTATTCAAGCTCCAGGGGTACAAAAAATAATGGATATGTTGCAAACAACGGTACAAGAAATTTACCTGTTTACAATGGCTCTGTAGTACCTTCTGTTACTTTTCCAGCTAAAGGCAGTACAATTTCAACTGTCAACGGAGATGTAAGTATAAGCTGGACATATTTGAATGCAACAAGTTATTTTATCAATGTATATAACAGTACATCACAATTCGATTCATCTCATTTAATATATAGTCTTAACACTTCACAAACATCTGCAAATGTACCAATAAGCTACACAGGATCGTTTGCTATAAAAATCGGTGCACATGATGACGTTCATAATTCATGGGTATACAACAGTCCTGTAAGTTTGTTCACAGTAAGTGGCAAAAAATCAGCTACAGTTTATCCCGGTGCATATGGATATTTAACAGATTCAACTACAGGCCAACCTGTTCAGAGTGCTGTAATAAAATTGTCAAATAATACGTGGAATTGTACTCAAATTACTGATGTTGACGGGCTTTACCAGTTCACTGTGAACAGTGGAAAAGGTACGTACTGTTTAACTGCTTCAGCAACAGGCTATCTTAACGGTCCTGAATTACCAGTAAATATGACAGGTACAAACACAGAAATGAATATAAAAATAGTTAAAGCACCTGATTATTTAGAACCACACTATGTGAAGTTATATGTTTGTACTGATTCAAATGAGAAGGTACCCGGATGTGAAGTTCAAATTTACGCACCAAATAATGACTTAGGTAATGAAAAACCGAATTTTTGTGCCTGGACAAATAATGACGGTAGAGCAAATTTCCATTTGACTCAAGGTGTCACATATAAAATTGTAACAATTACTTTAGATGGACAAAAATACACCAGCACATTAATACCTGACCTGGATCAATATACTATTACAATACCACCTTCAGGTGACACCTCTGCAATACCTGCAATGCAGACTGTGATCAGTACAAATTGTACATATAAACAGATAAACAATACAGCAGCTTATATTAATGCAAGCTATTATGATTCTTCGTCACAGTCCAGCAACCTGACTTTTTTACTGGGTACTATGAGTGATGGAAAAACGTTTGTACCCTCTGGAATCTCAGGTACTAATGACAATGTAAGTAACCCTATAGGAGTGGTAACTGACTCTTTTATAGTCACTAACTATTCTGGAAAAACGTACACGGTGAAAATTACTGCGCAATCTCAAACTTATGGTGCTGTATATAAAACTGTTAATGTATCATTTCCAGACAGTAATGTACCGAATGTAGGGTCTACTGATATGAGTAATTTCTGTGTTTTAATCTTAATTATTGCAGGACTCATATTGTCAAAAACTCGTAAGGAGCATTAATCATATGGGCCTAATTCTGGATTTTTCATTTTATGGACCAGTATGCTGGTGATTCGACCCCTAATTTAATGAGAAAGAAATGTCTACCGCAATTGGTTCGTCAATAACGGTGCATACGTAACGGATTCCAGCCTTCACACGGCGGAGGTCCTGAATTCGAATCTCAGCGGGCCCACTTTTCGTTTTACAAATCTCACTACAATTTCCATCCCCGTTTTGCAAAATTGAGCGCCGCGAAATATCTCGAACCGCGCTCCGGAAGCGAAACCGGGTTCTGAATTTCAACGGGCCCGCAATGCTTATTTTGAAATTTAAGGAGAACAGCAACCCATCGCTGCTTACATTATTTATTTTGCTCAAGATATCGAGATTTAGCTTCCTGTAGTACAGTAACTGCGGTTTCTAAATCCTTCCAACCAATAACCTTTACTTGTTTGTCTTCTAAATTCTTATAAGTTTGAAAGAAGTGTGTGATTTCCTTAAATAAGTGAGGGGGGACCTGGTCAACTGCTTCGATATGATTCCATAAAGGATCATTTTTTGGGACACAGAGTATTTTTTGATCTCGTCCTTTGTCGTCTTCCATGTCAAATAATGCAACAAGATGCACTTCTATTAAACAGCCTGGAAATGTAGGTTCCCATGTTAAAACCATAGCATCTAAAGGGTCACCATCAAGAGCTAGAGTATCGGGGAAAAAACCATAATCAGAAGGGTATACCATTGAAGAAAAAAGCATTCTGTCGTATTTAATCACTTTCTTTTCTTTATCGTACTCGTATTTGTTTCGGCTTCCTTTTGGAATCTCGATAAGCACACTTTCAACTTGACGTTCAGTCATACCAACACTTCCTATTTATTAACAACCTGTTTTGGAATTATTGCAACTATAATGTGTTCTGACAGGTTATTAATATAAAACATTGAGGGGAAAAAATAGAACTGCCTGCAAACAAAAGTCATTTGCCTGATTTGAGCTATTTTGATTTTCACAAATCGACACAAAAATGAAAGTTTGTAAATTCATCCCTTTGTGCAGTCACATATTTCCCCTCCTCTTTTTAAAGCACCTCCTCCTCAGACCCGGATAAATGTCACGTAGACAAATCCGGCGGTCATCAGCAGGAAAAACAGCAACCCTGCCAGGCTCAATAACCTGAGATACGGCCCCGGACGTTCTTCTATCGGTACGTTGCTGCCGTTTATCACCCGATAGTTGATGTAGGCAAGAATCGGCGAGGTGACAAAGCTGACAATGGCGGCAAAGCTCAACAGTTGCAGCAGGTTCTGGACGAAACACAGCACGATTACACAGGCTGCAACCACCGACAACACAATACAGAGCTTGAAGATCTGCTTGAAGCGCCTGGAAAAGCTGTCGCTGAGCAACGTACAGCTCGCCGCCAACGAGCGCGGATAACCATCTATGCAGGTCAGGGTGGTGCTGAACATGGTAGAAAAGGCGGCGGTCAAAATAAGGGGCTTTGACCATTCACCGATATTGGCCGAGTAGAGATTGACCAGCTGCTGGCTGAAGCCGGTGCCTCCACTGACAAGCTCCTGGCCTGAACCATACATAATCAGTTTGCCGAGCGCCACAAAAGCCACAGCCATAACCACAGCCATGACATATCCCAGATAAAAATCAATGGAAGTTTCCCGGGTCGTAGCGAAGTGACCGGTTTCTTCTTCACGGCTGAACATCCACAGACTTGACCAGGCCGAAAGATCCACCGGCATAGGCATCCAGCCAAGCAGCATCACCAAAAATGGAAAGGTCTGCCATGTCCAGGCGCTGGGCCCGACAAAGTCCGGAGGCGCAACCGGACCGTGGGCAAACGCCAGGCCCAGAGCTACTAACGTACTCAGGCTTAGCAGAGCAACCACTGCTTTAGAAAGTTTATCGAGCAGTTTATACTGTCCCAGCAGAATAACCGCAGCACAGATCCCCAGAATGCCAACCGTGAAAGCGGGAATCCTGCTGCCATCAAACCCGTAGCCAGCAAACAGCGCGCCGCTGAGCATGGCTACCCCAGCTATATTGATGATTCCGGTCAGGATATTAATGGCCAGAAAAATATAGACATAGGCTACTCCCTGCCGCTTATACCCGGCCAGGAGACTTTCACCGGTAGCGGCTGTATAGCGCTGGCCATATAGAAAAAACGGGAACTTTAGTAAATTAGCTAGCAGAATCAACCCGAGCAAGCTCCAGCCGTATTGTGCCCCTGCCTGTGTTGACCAGACCAGGTGCGACCCTCCAATAGCAGCACAAGCTACCAAAATGCCTGGCCCAATCGCCTTGAACAGATTGGAACGGCTGCCGGGATACTCAGCATCTGCCAGCATGGCTGCCTCGGTTGTCGGTTTTGCTTCGTTCATAAATGTGATTTCGTTCATGTTTGCTTCTCTGAGTAGGTTTCATGTATCAATTTCAAGATACGGTTCAACATATTTAAAAATATAAATATATTACTGTTTTTGACTGTGGCTCAGGCCATCTATTTTGGAGGTGATTTCCGCACATTAAGAGAAATAAAATACAAGTGTTACTTCAAAAGAGAAGCTTAGAACAATCCACGATTTTTATGAATTCCCACAGGAATTCATTGGTCATCGGTTAAGGGATTTTCTTGCCTGAGGGCTAACTTCAAGTTGCACATAAGATACTGTCCGTAACAATGGGTTCGTATTTATTATCCGGATAGAATCAAAAAAGAATTTACAGGATACGACGGAGGAGACATCATATCCTGGTATTTCAGTACTCAATATTCAGCGTTTCTTAAAATTCCCTGTTCTGTTGAAACTTTGTGGTTTTCCAGAAGAGGGCTGACTGGTTTTCGGTTCTCCCGACACTTTGAAGTTTTCTAAGAGAACATCAACTGTTTTCTGGGCAAGACTATTAACATTCTGCACAGCAGTACTTACCTGCTGCATGGCAGCTGTCTGTTCCTCGATTGCAGCAGAGGTTTGTTCACTGCTCGCGGCATTCTCTTCAGCAGTAGATGCAGTCTCACTGATACTTTTCTCGATATTTTCAATTTTATCCAGGCCTTCTTCTGACAGCCTATCCAGTTCGATGAGCATAGAGTTGATAGTGGCAACTGCAGTGGCAATTTCCTGGCTCTTATTCAAAGCCTGTTTAATGTTCTTGCTTCCTGTTTTAGCCTGACCGTCCGCAGTGTTAATCGCTTCCGTCACTTTCCTGGTCTCTTTCTGGACGTTTGTAACAATCCCATTTATTTCATCAGTGCTCTTCCTTGAGTCGGCAGCAAGTTTTCTGACCTCATCGGCAACAACGGCAAATCCCCGGCCGTATTCACCGGCTCTTGCAGCTTCAATAGCTGCATTCAAAGCAAGGAGATTGGTCTGGTCAGCAATCGATTTGATTTTCCCCGTAACAGCGCCGATATTATTGACAGCATCATCCAGAGAATGAACGATGGTTCCAAGATTGGAGATTTCTGCAACAAGCTGCTCCACTTCTTCCAGAGCCATATTATTGAGACCCTGGGCTTCGTCACTGGTTTTACCTGCCTGGGAAGCGTAACTGGAAGATTTAGTGGAAGATTCACTGAGCTTTTTGAAAATTATTTCAGAAGCTTTTAGATCCGAAGCTGCTGTGCCAGCATGCCTCGAAAGGTTCTCTGAACCAGTTGCGATCTGTTCGGAGGCCGTTGAAATTTGCTGCATACCCATATTCATCTGGCCGACAGCTTCTTCGGACTGCCGGGCTTCTTCCAGAGTTGTGAGCATGTCATTCAATATAGTTTCAATAACAGATTTCAGATTAATGACAAGCTTATTAAATTCATCAAAGGTGTCACCAAAGTCGTCGTCCTTTAGCTTCTCCAGATGAGCATCAAGGTCCCCCTCACTAACTCCTCTGATACCCTCCCCAAGATCTTTCAGACAAATGTTGGTGTAATCTAAAAGGTCCTTAACCTCTTTTTCTCTGTCTTTCATCTCGGTCAGATCAGTTATGACTGTGAGACTACCAACGATAACGCCAGTTTCATCTTTTATCGGCACAGCTGAGAGTACTGTAAACAGGGGTTTGTCTAAAGTCTTAAATTTAAAAGCTATTTCTCGATTATAAATGCCTTCTCCGGTTTCCATTACTTTCTCAGCAAGCGTTTTTTTGGACTTAGTATCCAATAATTCGTAAGGAGATTTCCCGACAGCTTCGTCCGCATTTCTAAACTTACAGACTTCCAAAAAGTAATCATTAATATATTTTATTTTTCCAGAAGTGTCTATATAAAATGCAAGTGATGGTGCTGGAATGCTGCTAACAATTACCCTTTGAGAGTCTTCCCTCCGTTTTATTTGAGGGGTTACGTCCAGAAACACACCGTCAATATAAACCACGTTTCCGTGGACATCGTTTACCAGGTTAGCCTGTTCCTGAATGAATACTGTCTCATCATCGGATTTTTTTATCCTGTATTCAACCTGATAAGGAGTTTTGTTTCTCATTGCTTTCTCTATAGTCTTATCGATTACAGGAATATCCTCTGGATAAATAATATCTGCCCAGGGTAATCTTTGAGAAAGAAAATCCATTGTAGAATAACCGGTGAGTTGTTCCACATTTTTACTTATGTAATGTATAGGCCACGAAGATTCATTAGAGACTCTGAAAACAGTTACTGGAAGGTCATCTATTAACAAGCTTATCTCTTTTGCTGCTGGACTTACATCTTCAATAGAATGTTTAGTATGATCTACGTGCCCTACCTGATTTAAATCGATATCTTCTAAAGCCATAACCAATCTATCCCCTAATTATATATATATTAACTAGAAGTATAAATAGAGGAAGTATTTAAGTGTATAGGAGAGTATAAAAACCTTTAACCCCACGGCATATGCATTATACTGCGTAAATATTTATAAGAAGACGTCGTATTCTAAGTATGTTTAAAATTGATACCGAAACACAGGTATTAGGAATCTGTATACTTATACTCATTATGTATATTATACACAGACTGATTCCAATTTTATCGGCTAACAGTTAAGGTACAGTTTTTATTACAGAGCCGTTTGCTTTCTTGATTAGTCCATATTTTTGATGAGTAGTATTTACTATCGCCAAATATTTATGAAACTCATAATCAATATTAGAAAGCCGCCTTCATACGTAGAGGCCATACATTTAAGCCGTAGAAGGCTCGCTCCACTATTTACCAGAAATCACTTTATCAGAAGTCACTTTACCAGAAATCACCTGTCTTGAAAAATCCCTCTTTAGTTCTAAACTCCCTTTCAGAACCCGGGTCTATAAAACCTACTCATAATTCCCATTTTTATATTACGTTGACGAAATAGTAGTTTATGCCATCAGAAAGCAAGGATGCCGATCCCTTCAAAGAACTCAGGTGGAGTGACCTGCAGGACTGGGCAGGAGGAAAGGCGACTGCAAAAGGGATGAAGTACCAGGACGAAGAAAGGGTAAAGGAGATTAAGCGAACCCCGGAAGACAGCCTCATAGCCCGGGTACAGGGGACGAAAACATATTTCACAGAGGTTTCTCTGGAAAACGGGGAACTTAGTTCCACCTGCACCTGTCCGGTTGAACATGACTGCAAACACGGGGTTGCCACTGTACTTGAATACCTTGAACTCGTAGAGCAGGGAGAAGAAGTTCTCGTTGCTGCCGAAGGGGACCCACTCATTCTTATGGCCAGACAGGGACCTGCCCTGAAAGACGGGGAGACCCTGGATTCACATCAGGTTTTCCGGACAGAGCTGAAGGAGTACCTGGAGCAGATGGAAAAAGAGGAACTTATTGACCTTCTGATGAATTTATCAGATAGGGATCCCCTGCTTTCCGGGCACCTGCGGGACATGCTGAACCTTGCATCGGGGGATACGGAGGGGACGGTAGGGGACATATACACCGAACTGGAAGAGCTCTGGGAAGAAGCCAGAAGCTATGACTACATGGATTACGATTCCCCATTCCCTGATTTTTCGGAGATAAGGAACCGTCTGGAAAGCCTCCTTGAAGCCGGGCATGCAGATGAAGTTGCAGACCTGGGGATGAGAATTCTGAAGGAGTATGAAGAAATAGCCCCTTATGATGAAGAGGGAGACATCGGCATGAAGGTTGGCGGATGTATGGAAGTGGTAATCAAAGCTCTCCTGCAGTCCGGAAGCCCGGCCCACGAAAGGATGCTTAGAGTTCTGGACTTTGAATTAAAAGACGAATACGGGATTTTTGACGAAGAAGCTTTCTGGAATTCGGATTTTCCAGTAGAGGAGTGGAGCTGCTTTTCGGAAGTACTTAAAGACCGACTGGAGGCGAGCGACAGCGGGAAAACTTCCTCAGATTCCGACTGGGACCGGGAACAGCTTGTAAACCGGCTTGTCCTTGCACTCGAAAAAGCCGGGAATTATGAAGAAGCCATCTCCCTTTGCGAAGAGGAAGCAGAAGCTGGAGAGAATTGGAGCTATGTTCGGCTAATCAAAGTGCTGCTTGCCGCAGGGAAAAAAGAAAAGGCAGAAGAGTTGATCTACCGGGAAATAAAAGAAATAAGGAAATCTTCCCCGGGGACTGCCTATGAACTCTTCCGGATCCTCCTCGAAATCAAGGAAAAAGAAGAGAACTGGCTCTTTGTAGCAGCTTTACATGCAGAAGAGTTTTTCAGGTACCCTTCACTGCAATTTTACACAGACCTGCGGGAATCAGCAAAAAAAGCTGGGGTATGGAAAGAAGTCCGGGAAGCTGTCCATGAGTACCTGGAAAACGGAAAGCTTCCCGCAGACAGGGCCAGCCCCGGCGAAGAACCCTCAAGCTTGCCCGGGATCCTTCCGAATACAGGGCTGACTGACAGAGATTCTTTCTCAAAAATTGATGCACCTGCCTTTGAACTTTTGATCGACATCGCCATCGAAGAAGAGAATCCCGATGAAGTGGCCAGATGGTACAAAAAACTAAAAATGAGGGAAAAAAAGGGAGAAGAACGGTATTTTACCCGAAGAGAGAAAATTGCCCGCACTGTACAGGAAAAATATCCTGAAATTGCGATTGAAATATGGAAAACGATTGCAGAGGAACTAATTTCCAGGACAAAAGTAGACGCATACGAATCTGCCTCTATATATCTCCGGATGGTCAGAAATGCTATGGAAGCCGGGGGACAAAAAGCCAGGTGGGAGTCTTATCTCAGCGAGATAAGGGAAAAGAACAGACTCAAAAGAAAGCTACTTGAAATCCTTGATATGCTGGGGAAAGACAGAGTCATAGACATATGAGCAGCTTATGGGAAGATGCTCTTCTCAGCCAGAGGAAAGCTAATTCAGGAAAGAATGTCGGTTTCATCAGAGAAATTACATACAAAAGCTTGCCCCTGTATTCGGTATTTAAATTCACAAATTTATTGGGAATAAATAATAGGAAGGGAAGCATCAGCTTCTCCTCCTTACAACCAGGAATGCACAGGCAAGCAGCATCATTACAAATCTAAAATCCAGGCCTGCCGCATTCCCCTCCTCGGATAAAGGCTGTCCACCGGTCCCGGCTGAAGCATCGGTGAGGTTTTCCTTAGGAACCAGTTCCAGAGTGCTTTTCTGTACTCCGGACCCCTCCTGTGTAACACCTGTTATGGCAAAATGTGAGAAAACAGGGGTCTCGACCTCGAAATAAACATATTCATCGTCTTCATTGACCTTCTTTGGAAAGAGTAAGTACCATACATAACCATTATACCTCCTCAGTTCGATAGAGGATTCTAAAATATCATTTTCCTCCAACCAGGATTTCTCTACCTTAAACCCTATGACGGGGTTGCCGACATTTTCCGGGGTTGCTACACCCCCGTTTCCGACCCATATGTTAAAGTATTTGTAGATTTCTCCTTCAGGTTCGGCAGGAATCAGGACGGACCTCCCCTTCAGTTCTTCAATAATGGTTGTGACTTTTCCAAAACTTTTTTTGGCATCGAATTCCACATAAACTACAGGAGTGACTTCCCGACTGAACTCGAATCTGATACGGTTTCCATTTGTCACGAACTGCTGGGCAAGTTCCTTGATCTCGACATTGCTCTGGAGCTCAGGAGATCCACCGCCACCGCCGCTACTCCCACTACTTACACTACTTACACCATTTCCACTGCTACCGCCACTTTCACCATTTCCACTACTTTCACCGCTGCTTCCGTCACTGCCTGTTGAAGGTGATGTTCTTGTGACGTTGATGGAAGTTTTGTTTGTGGCCCCTCGTTCATCGGTGACATTTGCATATATTGCGTTTATGCCCAGGGAGAGAGGCACTGTTTTTGTGAATGTGCCATTGAAATCTTCAAGGGAGAGGTCTGCATCAACCCCGTTTACGGTAACCGAGAATAATGATCCTGTGCTGTTTACGGTTCCAAAAACCGTTACTGAATCAGATGTCGTTGAATATCCGTCTACCGGGGAGATTATGTTGATTGCCGGAGCCTGGAAGTAATTGATGGTTATGATAACAGTGTCCTGCACTCCATAATTTCCGGCAGTATCGTTGTATATTATGGTGTAGTTAAAATCTCCAGTCCCGAGATCGGTATTCACCGGAACTGAGAGATTCGTGCCATTTGCCCACTGCACAGGGGGTAATACCTGTTCCCCGTCACATAATACCCAATAGTATCCCGGATACGAGTCAAAAAGCCTCCAGCCAGTGAAGTACGCGGTGCTGTTTGCTGAAAATTCCATGTCCTCCGGAGTATTTGAGATTGGGGATTTTGTATCCACGAAGAATGACCAGCTGTGGGAAATATCGTTTTCCGCGGCATCCAGGGCATTTAAACAAACCGTAACTGCCCCGTCCCCGTATGGTATTGAAGGGATGTGTTCGACCGTATAACCGTTATTTATTTCGGTATTTTTTAGTGAAGCAGGTTCCCCATTAACCGTCATGCAAATGGATGAAGAGTCTATATCGATCAAATCTGTTATATTGGCAGCTATAGTCGTTGTGTTGTTGGGGGTAAATGAGCCGCTTAAGGGACACTCTCCGGAAACCTCCGGGGCAACGAGATTAAAGTATTCCGAATCTATTCCGTGGTTTACATAAAATGCCTTAAAGATAGCATTGATATGAGGCGTACCATCGTTCAGGTCGGCGTTGTCATCATCGACTATCAGTATATCTTCAAGGTATTCCCGGAAGTCCTGAGGTTCAAGTTTCATGCCCCTGAGGACCAGCTCGTCAGCAAGCTCAGCGCCCAGAATCTCCCGAAGGTCCCACATGGCGCCCGAAATGATCTGGCTGTCATAATGAACTTCACCAACTATATCGTCAGGGTACCGATAGGTATTGTTTAGGTTTCTCAAACCATTGCCACTGCTAACATAGAATCCCTCCCCAACTAAGGAATTATTGTTTACCGTGCATGCAAAATAGTCTGCCCAGCCTTCATCAAGGGCTCCGGATTCACCCTCATAAGGCAGATATGTGGTATAGACGTGATCAACAACGCTATGTATATACTCGTGGTAGACAACATCACTGAGGACAGCTGTAGATTCATACGCGCCTCCTGCTGCAAATAAATAGATGTTTGTCCCATCCGAAAATGCATTCCCGCTTTTCGACCCGTACTCTACGGTGGCAATTGCCTGATAGTCCATGGAGTGTATGTTAAAGGGGCTTCCCTTTGTGAAAAAGTCATGGATGACATTAACATGGTAGAATACATTGGACTCCTCCCTTTTATAAGACGTATCCACATCAGCCCAGTTCCAGTCGTATGTGGGCGAGGTCAGGTTAAATTCCACAAAGGCATCTGTTTCATCCTCATTGATAACCTTCACATAAGGCCCGCTGAGCTCTGAATACAGGTTAATACCCCCTTCCAGACCTGTGATGTTATAGGAGCCGTTCCCGTCAGTTGTTGTTACCGGATTAAGAGATGTATTTATTAGACCGAATTTATTAAATATCCAGTTTTCACCCCCTTTTTCCAGATCATCTGCAAATGCAACCCCGCTTTCACTGGAGATTGTAATGTTGTCTGCGTAGAAACCGTCCCCTAGAACAGCTTCATCAGTGTCGTAAAAAAACCCTATCCAGACCTGCTTCCCGTCATAGGCTGATATGTCTATGGACTCGTCGGCCCAGGAATCCTGGCTTCCGGTAAAGTTTCCTATGGAATAAAATAAATTCCCGTCTTCCGAAATAATCGCATATGTATAATCATAATCTAATTCGAGATCGTATCTTGTGCTGAAATTGAACCTGGAATTGACTGCGCCGGTCAGGTTAATAGGATTGAAAGTTACTGCATACCCTGTGCCATTGTTAAATTTACCAGAATACAGGACGTTATTTGATTCATTTGCTTCGTTGAACGTAAACACTCTCTGGTTCCGGAAAGGAACATAAATAGGAGTGTCAGCAGGGCATTCGGGGTACACTGTACCGGTCACATTTCCGTTAACAGTGAGGGAAATCATCCTGTCATACCTGTACAGGATCTGCCCGTCATTTGCATCCACGAAACAAACCCAAGCGCTAAGGGGATCCCTGAGAGGAGCCAATTCGATTTTGTAGGCAAGATGGTATTCATAGCTACCTTCATTTCCCACAGGATAGATCACAAGGGAAACCTGCTCTGCTTTGGCAGCTTTATTCTCAGAGGCAGTTCCGGATTCCGGCCCGGAAAGTTCTTCCAGCGAGACCGAACTCAATGGTGCAGCAGGACGTATAATATCAATACCAAGGTCGCTGCCTGCGGCAGAAAGAGCCTGGAGTTCATCTATTGAAGCTTTCGTAGGGACCTTTATATCAGGGAAGTAGCTGGAATCCACGGCTACGAGCTTTCCGTCGTTTACAGTGACCCCAATCCTGGAGGAATATACAGGGATCCCCCTGTACAACTGCCGGTAGACAATGTTGCTTATACCACTGCCGTTTCCATCCAGCGAGCAGTCATGGTCATCTTTTATAAGCTCCAGTTCTACGGAATCCAGGCCGAAGATCTGGCTGTTATCAGCAAGGAATTTCCTGACTTCAGGCTCTGCCTTCTCGGAAACTCCTGTAAGTTCTATACTGCTTCCTACAATTCTTCTCGGCAGGTTTGAGTCCTGATCTATCGAAACGTTCCAGTCAGGCCCGTATTTTGCTGCGAACAGGGTTTCTTTGTTCACAGGACATTGTCCGATGTTTACCTGCTCGTTAGAAATGGTCACATTACCCGAATGGAATTCATCCGAGCCTGCGATTCCGGTTGTGGGTAATAAGAATATAGATAATAAGAATATAGATAATAAGAAGATACAGATTCTCGTTTTTATATTAACACCTTCTTTCAGGTCCTGAATAATTGGATTTCTTCAAGGATCGACTCGCCGGTACTGTTCAGGTGTATCTCCCATTGCATCCCATATCCGACAGTTGCGATCCATATGACTTCCCCGTTTGATTCGGACTTTTCAATATTACGGATGTCTTTTTTGGAGATGTTGTAATACCTGGGCTCACCGGCTATGTCATAGTATACGATCTGGTGTCCCACCAGCGTTTTCTCTATATTTTCATCTATGCTGGGTTCGGAACTGTTTTGATCACCCGGAGGAGTATCAGACACATTTTGAGAGGGCTCATCTTCAATGCAGCCAATTGCAAAGGTAGTAAAAACTATAATCAGAAAAATAAGGAAATAAATCGATGAATGGCGAATTATCCCCCTAGCCAGGCCCCTACGGCTTTGATCTTTTATGGTTATGTCCATGTAATGCACCAGGATCGTGATATTTAATTTTGTGAGAGAGTTTAAGACTTTTTCAGTAGAAGATATACTCTTTTATTTTATAAAGATATATTAAAATTTAACAATATGTTTAATATATAAACTTCAGTAAAAATAGATAAAATACGGACACTGAACAAAAGAAGTAAATACCCATATTGAGGCAGAGTTCAGTTTGAAAACTTAACTTTGATGTTGAAGATAGTTTCATCGTTAAGAACAATTTAAAGGAAATTTTTTATAATAATTTTTAAGATGTATGGTTTAATTAGATTTGACAGTTTAGGGATAAAATAAAAAACAATTAGATGTATACAAAAAATTTATCCCCAATATCTCAAAATGAGATAAAAAACTGGAGAGAACTTTCCTAAAAGGATTGCAGAAAAAAGGGACAAATTTGCAGCTCAGGCAAGGAAGCTCCATCACCAGGTAAAAATGATAAGGAGAAGCTGGCACAGAAATATATAAATAAAGAGGAATATAAAAGAAGAACCAACTTATCCTTAAACAAAGCAAAGGAGTAAAAATTCATGCCGGCAAAAATCAACAAAGAGGAATGTACAGGCTGCGGGACCTGTGTGGAAGAATGCCCTGTAGAAGCAATCATTATTGACGAAAATGAAGGCTATGCAGTTGTAGACGAAGATGAATGTGTGGACTGCGGAGCCTGTGAAGAAGCCTGCCCCATAGGAGCTATAAAGACCGACTAATCCCCGGAATTCACATTTTAAGGTTCGCTCTGGGAACGAAAACCACAGTACTCGAACCCGTGGGAAAGAGTGAGTTGGCTGACAGGAACAGCTTTTAGCGCTTAAGAGCAGCTTCCCACTCAGACTCCCTAATTTTTAAAAATCTTCGGTTCATCCCGCTTGAAGAGGGCAGGACTTTAGTCTTATAGCCCATTTTTCTCAGGAAAGGTTCATATTCCCCTGATTTTTTGCCGTTGAAACAGACAAGCTTCAGCTCCGGAGCTATTTCCTTTAATATTGAAAACTGGTTTATCTCTTCATCCTTGATTTTAGAGTCCTGGCTTCCGTCCCGGCTTCCAGCCTTAAACACATCCCAGAGCCCGAGTCTGTTGCGTTTCAGAATCTCAAGCCTCGTATTATAATCCATATCCTGAAGGTTTTCTCCGATTGCGCGGCCGACCAGCCTCCAGAAATCATTTCCCGGATTCCCATAGTACTGCTGCTTTCGGAGGGACTCGTCACCGGGAAGGGAGCCCAGAATAAGGATTTCAGTCTTTTCGTCAAGGACTGCCGGGAAACCTCGTTTCATCATGATAAAGAAAGTTAGGCTTTGAGGCTACTTTAATTTTTAGAATCGAAAAAAAGTAAATTTGTATAATCTGTTCAAACCTGTGTAATCTGCTCAGACATTTCCCTGTAATAGTTGAAAAGTTCCTTCCCCCATTCAAGAGCGCTTTTTTCAAAGCTCACCATTTCATGGTTATAGTACCTTCCGTCCTTTGAGATCATAGATATCGAGATAAAGCGGTCCGTAACAAGGCTGGAAGCAAGTTCGATTTTATTATCACAGACAAAGATCTGCGTATTTTCCATTTTTAGGAACTCTCCGGCTTCCTGTCTGTGATCGGAAACCAGTTTCCTGTATATGGGTTTTTCCAGAACCAGAGAAACTTCTACTCCTTTATTCGCAAGGTCCAGATAGAGACCCGGATACCCCGGGCGGAAAAACGAAGAGACTTCCATGACCGTTTTTGATCTGTAAAGGGGGTCCATGATTTCAGGAGGGTAATCAAAGATATGAGTTCTCTCAGGCACAAGCTCCATACACTTGCCAAGCTCCCCGATCCGGTCAAGCAGGTGAGAAGGAAGGGTGCTAAGGTTCTGCCTTGCCCAGTAATCATGGTTTTCATCAAAAACCCGGAATGTGGAGAGGAGGGGTTCCATTTTGGGAACTATAAGCTTCCCTTTTACAGAGAGTTCGTAACTGCCGTCTTTCTGCACCAGCAACCCGTCTTTGATCAGGATACGGATCTGAGCCATAATAGGGCTAGAACTGACTTCAAGCTCAGTCTTGATCTCTTCAATCGTTTTTGGCCCGTTCTTCAGGAATAGAAGCAAATTTTTTCTTTTGTCCGAAAAGAAAATAGTATCTATTAACTGCAGTTCCATACTCATTCGATTCAGCCTCCCTCAGGAAAGGAATTTGAGATTAAATAAGGTCTTAATTAAGATTATTTGGAGTTATTTCGGATTGAACAGGAATTTTTCAGCAACTCGAATAATTTCCAGCAACTCGAATAATTTCAGTAACTCGAATAATTCCAGCAAATCTGGAGAATCTCAGTCACCTTATTTATTTTGGATTAAAGCTTCAAACCTGTATTAAATCTGTTAATACATCAGTAGATATCAGTGAAGGCTTAACAGCATAGATTCCGATAAAGCTCCGTTTTCGGATGTGCATATAACACTGTCAATGCTCTTCTCACCCTCGACCTTTAATGACCTTGATTTATAGAAATCAAAGAGCTCTCTTGCCCAGGAAATAGCCTGAGGCTCGGAACAGCACATATAGTCATGATAGAACCTACCCTGGCTGTCAAAGAGAGAAATCATCATCCCGCGATCAGAGACAATAAGCTCGGCAATTTTTACACCATCCTGACAGACGAAAAGTTCGGTGTTCTCCAGAGTGGCAAATTTCCTTATTTTCCGTTCATAGTTGTGCAGGAACTTCTCGAGTACCGATTCCGTAAAAATAAGGGAAACCTCTGAATCAAGCCTTCCGAGCTTTGAATAAAGGGGAAGGAACTCAGGCCTGTAAAAGGATGAAAAAACCATGAGATAGCGGGAAGATGAAAAGAACTTCAAAAGTTCCGTACTCGGTTCGAATATCTGGCTGGGATCGGCTGTGACCAGATTGCAGTCCTTAAGATCCCCTATCCTGCCAAGAAGATACTGAGGGATTCCGCCCAGGTCATGTTCAATCCAATAGTTGTCTTTTTCAACCAGGGTTAGGACGTCAACAAGGGATCTGACTTTTTTGAACACCTGATCCCCCATATCTGTCAATTCATAGCTGCCATTTTTGTGAATAACCAGATTACTGTCCGTGAACCTCTTGATCTGGGGTAAGATAGCTGTGGGAGAAACATCGAGAAGGACTTTAATTTCTTCCATTGTTCGGGGTTCTTCTCCCAGGAGTAAGAGGAGGTCTCTTCTTTTCTGGGAACGAAATACTACATCTATTAACTCAGATTTCATTCAAACCACTTCTATCTCTTTTTTTGTAAATATAGGATATCTGCATCGTGTGACACCGTAACGTTCGTACAGGAACGAATAAAGATTTGCATTCCGTTCGGGTTCTGTACGACCTTAATAAGAGGAAGAGTTTACGCCATATACTGGGGATAACCGATATGTCCATTTATATAAAAGAATTTGGATGAATAATTTAAAACGCAATATGGGCAAGATAAAATAATTTTATCAGTGAGGGAAAGAGGGAGAATTCAAAGGAAAAACGACATCATTAACCATAGTTCAAAAAGATAATGGCACCCCGACTATGGATATTAAATGTATATGTGTGACTGAAAGAGTAAATATGAACATTGAAATTTTTAATAGGCTTTATCTGAATAACGACATTGTTTAAAAAAAGTGAGATTGTTTAAAAATAAAAATGTCCTGAAAAATGTTGAAGAGGAGATACCAGATTTGCCCCAAAAATTTAGAGCTCCTTTATCAGGAGAGAAGAACTGGAAAGATCAGAGGGTCGAAAATAGCATCTTGTCCTCAAAATTTCAGACCCCGTGTTGCCCTGTAAAAATCAGGAAAAAATTTCCGTCGGTTATGGTATATGGGATAATTTCCCCTAATTACGCTGTAAACACATGTCAGCATGCAGACATGAGCTACAATAAAAAAGGAAAAGTTCCGGGAACAGGAGAAAGAAATTCTTTCACCGGTATTGTACTTCAGAAATCTGGAATTTACACCCTCAAAGATAGAGAAACTTCAGATATTTCTCAGGGTACTACCACAGAAAGAAAAAGCTTTACAAAGGCAAAACCGGAACATCCAAGACCTTATAAATCCGGAAAACTGCAGATCCGGAACGTCAAGGACCTTTTTGTTTAATCTAAATGGAGGTTTAGAAATATGTTGGACTTTACAGAGGCAAGTCTGAAAAAGATATTAACCAGATACAATGTGGCTCTGGAGAAGGAGATGACTCCTGAAGAAGCCGCAGAAGAGCTTTATCCTAAAGACGAATTTGTTTACCCGATTGCAAAAGCCATCTTCGAAGGAGAAGAAGATGATGTAATCGAGGGTCTCCAGGCAGCAATGGATGCAGGCCAGAACCCGATCACCCTCATAGACGATGCCCTCATGGTCGGTATGGGCGTTGTCACCAAGCTCTACGATGATGGAGTAATTTTCCTCCCTAACGTCATGATGTCTGCTGACGCCATGCTCAACGGTATAGAATTCTGTAAGGAAAACTCCGAAACTGCCCCTGTAACAAAGGGAACTGTTGTCTGCCACGTTGCAGAAGGTGACGTTCACGACATCGGAAAGAATATCGTTACCGCTCTCCTCAGGGCAAACGGCTACGATGTGGTTGACCTCGGAAGGGATGTCCCTGTTGACGAAGTTGTTGCATCAGTTATTGCAAACAAGCCTCTCATGGTCACCGGTACTGCACTCATGACCACCACCATGTATGCATTCAAGGAAGTTAACGACAAGCTCGTTGAAAAGGGTCTAAAGGTTCCATTCGCATGCGGTGGCGGCGCAGTTAACCAGGACTTCGTGTCCCAGTATGCACTCGGTGTGTACGGTGAAGAAGCAGCTGACGCCCCCAAGATTGCTGATGCAATCATTGCAGGTACCAACAATATCGCAGCATTAAGAGACAAATTCCACAAGCACTGAGGTGAATGAGATGGCAGCAACAAGATACACTTCAATGGCATATGCAAGTGCAGACGAAATGAGCTTCGGTGTATCCAAGCACCCCGTAAAGGCAGGCCTTGGCCTTGAGATCGGTGCTGGCTACACAATTCCTGAAATTAACTACGCTCCTAGACCTGAAGCAGGTGCATCCAAGGAAAAACTCATAAAGGAATACGAGAGGATCACAACCGACGTTATGTCAAGAATGGTCCAAGTCGGTTTCCCAGCAATTATCCTTGAAACTGAACACGTTCAGCAGATGTCCAACAACCCCTCCTGGGGAGCAGAAGTTGCACACGCCCAGAAAACCATCATGGAAGAATACCACGATGAATACGGCATAAAGTGCGCACTCCGCCACACAATCGGTGACATCCGTGAGAACAGAGAATTCCCCCAGCTCAGAGGCGACAAGTACGCGGTCTTCCTCGAAGCCTTTGAACAGTGTGCCAAATCCGGTGCAGACCTGCTTTCCGTAGAGAGCATGGGTGGTAAGGAAGTATTCGACCACGCCGTACTCAGGAACGATATCCCAGGTATGCTCTACTCAATCGGCTGCCTCGGCTCCATGGACATGGAAATGATCTGGTCCGACATTGCAGCAATTGCAAAGAAGACCGGCACTGTAGCAGCTGGTGACACCGACTGCGCCCAGGCAAACACCGCAATGTTCATCGGCGGCGGGCTGCTCGACAAGAACCTTGCCCACACCCTCGCAATCATCGCAAGGGCAATTTCCGCCCCCAGATCCCTCGTTGCATACGAATGCGGTGCAGTTGGCCCCGGAAAGGACTGCGGCTATGAAAACATCATTGTCAAAGCCATCACCGGTATGCCAATGACCCAGGAAGGTAAGACTTCCACCTGCGCTCACTCCGACGTAATGGGTAACCTCATTATGCAGTGCTGTGACTGCTGGTCCAACGAGTCCGTTGAATACCACGGTGAATTCGGTGGTACCACAGTTCAGTGCTGGTCCGAGAACCTCGCATACGACTGCGCCCTCATGAACACCGCTCTTGAAACCAAGAACGAAAAAGTTCTCAGGGACCTTTTCATGCTCTCCGACAGGTACAGAGACCCCCAGTCCTACGTGCTTGCATACGACAACGCATACAAGGTCGGCCAGGCAATTGTTAAGGACGGAAACGATATCTACCTCAGAGCAAAGAACGCTGCAATCGAATGCTGTGACATCGTCAGCGAAGGTGCTGCAGGCAAGCTCGCACTCTCCAGGTTCGAAACCAAAGCACTCGCAGACGCAAAGGCATCCCTGGACTCCCTTACGGACGACATGGACAAATTCATGGACGACTGCCTCACAAAGTACAAGAGTGAAGTTAAAGTCTTCCTTCCGGAGAACTACGGCTTATAAGCCCTCAGTTCTCTTTTTTTCTTTTTCCAGTTTCATTTACTTTATACTGCATATTTTTGTTTTTCACATTACATTTCTGCACATTTCAGTACTGTTCGATTCTCTTCACTTTTTTGGCCCGCAAACCTTTAGCCCGGATTTTTACTACATTCATATGACTTTAATGGTTAACAGTATAACCAATTCAGGCAGCACGTGCCCATTTTAATTGGGAATCCGATCATTTAGAATATAGGACTTACGCACTTGAACTGCCGACAACTTCATGTCATTTAAAATATACTTACATTTATTAATCCCTTAAAAACGTACGGAGTTATGGATATAAATCCACCCAAATGTAACGACATTGAATACATTAATTTTCTCATTGCAGCTTCTAACGTTTTCAGTTGTACTGAAGCCGCTAGATGTTATCCAAACGTAGCTAATGCTCCTTCTCATGATGCTTTCACTCGTTGCCTTCAAAGGCAGCCTCCAGACACAGAAGCGCTATGGGAATAAGTAAAAAATCACGTCAAGTTTGAGGAAGGCTATCTAATTGTTGACGATTCAACACTAGATAAACCATACGCAAAAGAAATGGCTTTTGTTTGTCGTATGTGGAGTGGAAAACATCATCGTACTGTAAAGGGAATAGGTCTGATCACCTTAATTTGGACAGACGGAACAACCGTTATTCCTGTTGATTTTAGAATTTATAACATCGATGAAGACGACAAAACAAAGAATGACCATTTCCTCGATATGCTTGACAAAGCCGATGAACGTGGTTTTAATCCCGAATTTGTTTTGTTTGATACATGGTATGCAAGTGTGAAAAACCTTAAAGCCGTTAGAAATAAAGAATGGCATTTTCTCACAAGGTTAAAGAAAAATCGGTTGGTAAATCCTGACAACAAGGGAAATGTACCGCTTGAAACAGTAGATATTCCTCCAAAAGGACGCGTGGTCCACCTAAAAGCATATGGATTTGTTAAGGTGTTTCGAATAGTTTCAAAAGACGGAGACACGCAACACTGGGTTACAGATGTGCAGGATATGGATGAATCAAAACGTGAAGATGTGGCAAAGAAGTCGTGGAAAATTGAGGAATATCATAGAGGGATAAAGCAGTTCTGCGGTGTCGAAAAATGTCAGGCAAGAAAGGAAGGGGCACAAAGAGCGCATATAATGTTCTCATTAAGAGCTTTTCTCAGACTGGAATTCCAGAGAGTAAAAAGTGGAATATCCTGGTTTGAAAGTGCCATGAAAATTAGAAGAGTGGCAGTGACAGCATATTTAAATAACCCTCTATACACATTAAATTAATTAATGTAAAAGTGAGAATGTTAAAAACGATATGCTACGGCTCAACTGCGTAACTCCTAGAATAGTTATCTGCCCATTAATACAACATCTACAGGAAAGTGGACAGATGGAAGACAGTAAACCTTTGAGTGAGAAGTCCTGAAGCCGGAAGAAAAGGAGTTGTGCTGATGAAAATAATGATTTTTATATGCGGGGAAGGGCTTGGCCACACAAGCCGCTGCCTTGCCCTGGGGAAAGAAATGATGAGTGCAGGGCATGAGGTTCACTTTGGAGCATATGGATACTCGAAAGAGCTTATCGAAAAAGTAGGTTATAAGGCCCACGACATTCCCTCGGAAATCAAGCTGGTGGGAAAAGAAGGAGCTTTAGACTTCACAGGGTCGGTAGAAGCAACCTTGAAAAACGCCCAGCTCCTGGGTGGGCCAAAAATCCTGAAGCTAACCAGAGATATTGGCCCTGATGCCGTGGTTTCGGACAGTTATTACCTTGGAATCCTTGCCGCAAAAGCCCTCAAGCTCCCCGTTTACCTAATCCTTAACCAGTCGAACATGGAAGAGTTTTTCAAAAGCAGGGGTGTACCCATAAGACTTCTCGGGGAACTGACCAAAAAGGTGTACAACCAGATCTTCGAGATGGTGGACAGGATAATCATCCCTGACTATCCCCTCCCCTACACGGTCTGCAGGAAGAACCTGAGTTTTACCCACAAAATCCGGGAAAAACTTTTTTACAGCGGCCCCCTGGTCCAGAAAAAGTACGACGAAGTTGAAGAAATCTCCCTCAAAAAGCCCCACATCATCTCCCTTATTGGAGGTTTCGGATACAGGGAACCGATTTTCCGGAAAGTGCTCGAAACCGCAAAGCTCGATTCCGGCATCCACTACACTCTCATTTCCGGCCCTAGCCTTGACCCTTCAAAATTCACTGATCTTCCGGAAAACGTGCAGGTACTCCAGTTCATAAAAGACACCTTCCCCTACTTCAAGAGTTCCGATGCCGTGATCGCCCCCGGAGGGCACAGCACAATGATGGAAGCTTTAAGTTTCGGAATCCCGATCATCTCTTTCCCGGACGAGGGGCACAACGAACAGGAAAGCAACGCCGAAGTGGTCGAAGAAGAGGGCTACGGAAGAAAACTAAGTTACTCTACCCCTCCGGCGGTCATTCTGGAATGCATCCGGGAAGTCCTGGAAGACAGGGCGTATAGGAATAAGACCGAGCGGCTCCGCAAGCTTGCAAACGAGCTGGACGGGCCAAAATCCATCAGGGAACTGCTCGAAAAAGAGGCAGGACAAGATGCCTCCTGAAAAGCCTCTTTTCCAGCCTTTTCGAACATTTGCCTTCGAACAGCCTTCCTGAATAGAATTTTTCCGGCTCTGGAGATAAAATTCAATCATGCATCAGACCAATCATGCATCAGGTCAATCATGAATCAGGCTTTTGAAATACCTGAAAAGCTCAGCATGGTTTTCAAAGACAAGATCTGCATGCTGCAGCCTTTCGGGCCCGAGTGTGCTTGCGACCGCTACACAGTAAAGCCCTGCGTTTTTTGCAGCTTCAATTCCCATAGGGGCGTTTTCCACAACCAGGCACTCATTCTCCGGCAGGGAGAGTTTTTCGACTGCTTTCAGGTACGGCTCAGGAGCAGGTTTTCCGTTCTCAACGTCCGAACCCGTGACAACGACCTCGAATATGCCGGAAAAGAAGTTTTCAATTACAGTCCCCACAACCAGACGGCTTGAACCTGAGACCAGGGAGAGCCGGAACTTACCCCTCAGCTCATCCAGGCAACTGACCATGCCGTCAAAAGGCTTTATCAGGCTGAGGTCAAGAATTTCCCGCTTTCTTCGGGGAATAGACTCGAAATCCTCAGGCCCGGGGTTTTTTCCTGATTTTTCGAAGATGGATCTGACTATTCCCCGGTCATTTCCACCTTCGATTTCATAGATATCTTCCCTTTTGATGGAAATCCCTGATTCCCGGAAAGCTTCAACCCAGGCGTCAGCATGAAAACGCATGGAATCCACAAGGACGCCGTCCACATCAAAAATAATTGCTTTGAACATCTACCCTGAAAATTGGTGTAATCTATAATAAAGCTTATGAAAGTACCCATAGATAAAGATTCTATATAGAAATGCTCGCCCAGGTCAGATAAATCATGCTATCTTTCGACCTGCCAGCTTCCCCGCCGGCTTTCCTGCCGGCTCCCTCCAAAAGACTGCCCATCATTTCAGATACCTGTCGTACAGGTACCCGGCCAGCCAGTATCCGAGAAAGGAAAAAAGAAGGGTACCCGGAGCAAAGACGGGAGATTCATACCCTTTCAGGCTAAACAGCAGATTAAAAAGGGCAAGGTAAAGAAACAGAAAAATGATAAAACCGACCAGCTCCACCTGTGTTTTAGAAGGTTTCAGATTTCTTCAAGCCCCCTTTTAAGCTCCCTTGATTTCATCCTTCGGGCCTTTTGGACCTTATTACACAATTGAATTTTCCTTATACAGAGTTACCTTATTCAGATTTACCTTATTCAGATTTACCTTATTCAGATTTACCTTATTCAGATTTTCCTTATTCGGATTTTCCTTATTCGGATTTTCCTTATTCGGGTTTCTTCTTGAAGTCAAGGGAAACGGCATTTATGCAGAAGCGTTTTCCCGTAGGTTTCGGCCCGTCATCGAAGACATGCCCCAGATGCCCTCCGCAGCGGGAGCAGACAACTTCAACCCTGCGCATGAAATGGCTGGTGTCTTCCTGAAGCCTTACTTTGTCGCTGGCAATAACATCAGAAAAACTGGGCCAACCGGTCCCTGACTCGAACTTGGTATCGGAAGAAAAGAGTTCCTGCCCGCAGGCGGCACAGGTATAGACCCCTTTTTCTTTGTTATAATAAAGATCCCCCGAAAAGGGCCTCTCGGTACCTTTCTGCCTCAAAACGTGATATTGTTCAGAAGTGAGAACCTTTTTCCATTCCTCTTCTGGTTTCTCGATTTTATCTTGTGCCAGTCACAAACCCCCTTTATGCATATAACTCAATTATGCCGGAAATATTATTATCCTTCGGGTCAGGGGAAATCCGGACTTCTCCCGAAGGAAAGAGCATTGTATTCTATTGGAGTATTGTATGCTATTGGAGTATTGTATGCTATTGGAGTATTATATGCCACATAATTATAAAGAATGGTGCATAAAAAGAATGGTGCATAATGATTCAACAGGAATTACATTGCAGGAATAAGAATTCGTGAGTCTGGGGTGCCATGAAGGAAAACTGGGAGAAAAGAAAAGACCACAGTATAATAACAGCTTTCCTTGTATTTTTTCTTCTTACGGTGGTGTTTGGCCTGATAGTTTCCATGCAAATCCACCTGGGAAAATTTACTTTTCCGTTCTATCTTGTTGTTACCGGAATGTTTCTTTTTGCTACATCCCTGGAAACAGATAGTCGTATTGGAGAATGGATTGCCTCTTTCAGCTGGACTCTTAACATGTTTGGCCTGCTACTCTTTTACCAGTACGTGACAGGAAACTGGGAAAGCTGGGTTTACACCTGGCCTCTTATATTCCCGGCAGGACCGGGCCTGGGCCAGCTGAGTTATGGAGCAGTGAAAGCCAGAAGAGAGCCTTTTGAGCGGGGGAAGGTTCTTATCCGGATGGGGCTTGGGCTTTTTGTTCTGACTCTGATAGTTTTCAAGCTCTTTTTTCAATAAATCGAGATAAGTTCAGGAAATATCTTATTCGTATCTGAGCGAGTCCACGGGCTTCATTTTTGCGGCTTTTCTTGCGGGATAGACGCCTGAGACGAAACCGACAGCGACAGCAACGAGAAAACCGGCAACAATCAGGCTTAACGGGAAGACCACAGGCAGGTTAAGGAGGGATTCCACGCTGTATGCGCCTGCAATTCCAAGAGCGCCTCCGAGAATACCCCCGAAGACTCCAAGCAGGATTGACTCGATCATGAAAAGAAAAAGGATGTCAAAGCCTGTGAAGCCAAGAGATTTGAGCACTCCTATCTCCCTTGTCCTTTCGGTAACGCTTACGAGCATGATATTCATGATCCCTATGGAGCCTACAAGAAGGGAAATAAGGGCAACTGCTGTCAGGAAAGAGCTGAGGGCTGCTGCCATCATGTCAGTCTGCTCTAAAACCTCAGCCTGGTTCACCATCATGTAGGGCCGCGAATCTTTGTCCTCAAGGTCCCTTTCGGAAATCCCGAAGCTCCGGGCAAGGCGCCTGTCAACTTCATCCGAGGTATCCTGAATTGTTGCAGGGTTTTCAGCCATTGCAAAAACCCCTCCATAGTCCGTTTCGCCAAGGATCTCATTCATGACATCGATAGGGATCAGGACAGCTTCGTTATCGTTGTACGCCTGGACCATGGTATTATCCGGGTTCTGGATAATTCCCTTAACCTTGAAGGTTTTTGTGATTTTCTCGTCTTCTCCTACCCTGAAGGTTATATCTATGGAGTTTCGGGCCGAGATGTTCCGGCCAAACTTCTCGTTTGCAATATCGTGCCCGATAATTGCGACATACCCATCATTGTCATTAATAAAGGTGCCTTCCCGGAGCTGGGTATTTGCAACCTCATCATAATCTCCCCCTACCCCGCTTACCATGATGCTTTTGGTCTCGGACATGTACGTAACTTCAGCAGTCTGGGACTTCAAAGGCGAAACCCCGGACACACCGGGCGTATTTTCAACTATCTTCAGCTGATTGTCGTAAAAAAGCTTTGGCTGCATCCCCTGAATATAAATGAAATTTGAGCCGATGTTGTTTACTTCATTCGTAAAGTGCTGGTTGAAGCTTGCCCCAAGGGACACATTTGCAATCACAGCCGCAACTCCGATAACGATTCCAAGCACCGTAAGGGTCGAACGCATCTTTGCACTTTTAATGCTTCCAAGCGCTATTTTTCCTGCATTGAAAAAGGGGATCATGAATGGGGGCTCCGTTATGTATCTTTTTTCGGGAAAAGATAAATTTAAGAATTGAAGGCCAAAACTGATTTTCTTAAACTTTATTTAAATGAATATATCAAACATATAAACCCTGCTAATTATGGGAACATTAATCCGGAATAAAAGAAAAGACCGTTTTATAGTTTAAACCAGAATCATCTTGCTACTGAATACTACTGAAAAATGATTCCTGTATTTCATTTTTTCATATTTTCCAGGTTGTAAAAGGAAAAAATTGAGCAATAAAAGAGAGGAAGAGATTAATATGCCCCTGAAAATCCGCCCCGAAACTCCCTCTGACTATCCTGCAATAACCGAAGTAAATGACCTCGCCTTCGGGCAGCCTGATGAAGCGTTTATGGCGCTGGAGTTAAAGAAAGGAGCTCTTGACGGGACCGGAGGGGTTGCAGAGTATCCTGAAGAGTTCAATAACGTGTAAGAACAATAGCGTGTAAAAACGCATTTAAAAGATTTGAAATTGAAAAATCCGGAGCCAGGCGGCATGAAATCAGAATATGAATTCATGCTTTATGGATTTAATCTATCAAATTATTTTCCGTGCCAAATTATTTTCCACATCAGATTACTTTCTTTAATTAATTTCCTATAAAAAGAATGGGAAATAGATTCCCATAGCAATAAATTTATAGAATATCTCTTTTTGTGTTTTACAGGCTTTTGCCGATTTCTTTTGCTTGTGCAAGGATTTCAGGCTGTTGAAGAATATCTTCAGGAGTGTAGGTTCCTGCTGCAACTATACTTCCTTTGACATCGAAGTTCATGAAAGAAAATAGGCCTTCTAAATGGGCGAAATAATGTTTAAAGGTATCTGGATCTGGGGCTCCCTGGGTATAGGCCAGGACAAGCTTTTTGGGAACCTTAAGACGGGAAGAAAGATCAGGATTGAGCAATGCAACCAGCCTGTCTACGAAGAGTTTGGTCTGGGCTGTAATCTCCCACATATATAGGGGAGAGCCGAGCACAACAGTATCAGCTGCCTGGACTTCTTCATAAAGCTGCTGCATATCATCATCGATTACGCATTTACCTTCGGTTCTGCAGTTCGTACAACCTTCGCAGGGGTTGATATCCAGTTTAGAGAGGTTGTAGGCTCTTACCTCAGCGCCGTTTTCTGCAGCCCCTTCGAGAATTGCATTTACAAGTTTTGTGGTGTTTCCGTCTACTCTCGGACTTCCAATTAATCCTAAAACTTTCATTTGAAATGCTCCTCCGAAAAAAAGAATAAAAAAACTAGATAGATGATTCAACAAAGGTATAAAATATTTCCGAAAAAAATCTGACTGAAGACGGATTTCCTCTACAAAATAGATAAAATAGAAGATTTCAGAGAGACTCCGTCAAACTTGATTCGACCTTTCTGTACTCCGGGCCTGGAATGTGTGAAATCGAGACCAATTTCCCAAGGGCCTTTGCTTTCTCCAGCAACTTGGGCCTGAATTCAACTTCAAGCTTATCCGTGCCTGCTGCAACGATTGTATCCAGAACATCAAAACCCAGATAGTAAAGAAGACCTGCTGTGTATTCGAAATACGTTTTAAAGGCATCCCTATCCTGAATTCCCTGAGTAAAGACAAGGATTAGTTTTTTATTGTCAAACCTGCTCGAAAAATCCGGCCTTAAGAAAGCTGTCATGCGGTCAATAAGGAGTTTTGTCTGGGCTGTCATCTGCCACATATATACAGGAGAACCGAGTACGAGAACATCGGCAGCCTGAATTTCTCGATAAAGTTTCTGCATATCATCATCTATAACACAGCAACCGTGCTCCTGGCACCTGCAGCAGGCATCGCAGCCTTTGATGTCAAGAGAAGCAAGGTTATAGACTACAGTTTCTGCCCCCTTTTCCGCAGCTCCCTCAAGAATTGCATTAACAAGTCTTGAGGTATTACCATCGACTTTAGGACTACCCACCAATCCGAGAACTTTAATGCTAGAACCCCCGTTCAAATTTAAAATACAGAATATAAAACATTTTTACGCAAAAGTATAAACGACTGGTCAGGATAAAAACGTTTCTCTTACAAAAAAAAATTGTTCAGTGGAGATAAAAAACCCGGGAAAAAGTAAATAGAGACAAAAGTAAATAGAGACAAAAGTAAATAGAGACAAAAGTAAATAGAGACAAAAGTAAAAAAAGAAAAAGAGAGAATAATTCTGCTGATTTAGTTTTACTGGTTTGATCGGTTACCTGGTTCTGCTGGTTACCTTTTAATGACCATGAACGCACCGAAAAGCGCTGTAACAAAAAGCAACCCCGTGAAGAATATTGAATAACCTGCTTTTGCAGCATCTTCGCCTTCCTCATCACCTGCTTGAGTAACAGGCTCCTGCATGTCAACAGAACTATCTGTCACTCCCTTTGCAAAACTGGCTTCTTCAGAATTTCCTGCTTCTGTGGAATACTCAGATGATACAGAATCTTTATTCACAATTTTTACATCGCCTTCTGAATCACTGCTGCTACTTGAATCCTTACTGCTTGAACTCGTATTTATGTCAGCAGAGGAAACGGAACCTTCAAGATCAACTTCAGTTATCGTTCCCGGAGTTTTGGTTGTAATCGCTTCAATTTCAGAGACAGGTATATTAAAACTGGTTATATTTCCATTGACATAGAACTCCACAGTCTCAATATTAGTATAGTTTTCAGGAGTGAGATTCAGGTTCAGGCTGTATTTACCTTCTTCTCCTACGGTACTTTTTGCAATTAGCTCTCCTTCATAATATGCCAGAATCTCAGAGCCCTCAGAGACAGGTTCTCCATTAACATCCAGCCCACCATACAGGATGAGCGGCAGGTCAGGCACATCTCCAATCGAATCGTTTTCCTCAGATAAAGCAGTCACACTTAACACTGCAAACACAGACAATATCATCAGGCTTAAAATAAGCACTCCGAACTTTCGGTACTTAATCAAAACTACTTCCCCCAACTCCATTTAGGTTAATGTAAAGCTAATGAAACCACTACCCTGATTTGATCCCTGCTTCATCCAGAAAACAGCTGCATAGTCTGCAGGTGCCTCGTCAGAAAAGCAGGTTTCTCGTCAGAAAGGGTTTTTGTTTACAGGTTTTTTGAATCTCTTTTGTTCAGGCAGGATTTACCCACCAACAAAACTCACAGATATTTTATTTGAAAATATTTCCTGCCCGGAAATGTAATAGGACAAGAGTTATTGGAATATAATATAATTAGATATTATATATAGCAGTATTTTGAAAAATAATAATTAATTTATAATAATAATAATCTGCTCCGCCTTCATGGTCATATCGACCAAAATTGACTCAGAACATTTAGAAAACTGTTTTAGCACCCTGCACGCAGGTTCCAGATGTCAAACGATGAAACAATGCAACTCCCAGCAGCAATGTAAATGAAAGAAATAGGGCTATGCGAAAAAGAAGGGAAAATGGATGAAAAAGAAAAAAGAAGGGAAAATGGATGAAAAAGAAAAAAGAAGGGAAGAAAAATATTTTTTCTTCTTTTGTTCTTAATTTGTTTTTCGTTTGTTCTTAATTTGTTTTTCGTTTGTTCTTAATTTGTTTTTCGTTTGTTCTTAATTTGTTTTTCGTTTGTTCTTAATTTGTTTTTCGTTTGTTCTTAATTTGTTTTTCGTTTGTTCTTAATTTGTCCTTCTTTTGTTCTTCCTTTTGCCCATTTCTCTTTACTAGCCTGCTATTTTCCTGATTTTGTTTCAATTTTTCTTTGCCTTAAGAAAAGCAAATGCCCCAAGCCCTGCAAGCAAAACAGAGAGCGTTTCAAACCCGGGTAATGCTGACTTCGGTTCTTCGGGTTCGGCCTTCACAGGCAGGGCTTTGTAGGCCTCATAATTGGAAATTGAAACTCCCATAAAAGCCGAATCGTTAGAATAATATTCCACCAGGGTAGCAAAAAGGTTCTGTATTGAATACTTATCCTCAAAGCCTTCGTCTACGGAAATTTCTATTATTCCTTTTGAGTTCACACCTCTTATTTCACCCATCTCGAGGGCAACCGCATCCTCAATATCCGATTCAGAGATCAGGCCTTTCTTCTCACGGTCATAAGCCCTGACAATAAAGAAATCTACATGAGGAGCAATTTTTTCAACGTTTGATGCAGCATAACCGAGAGGAAGACTTGCTGAAATGGACACATTTTCTCCGGCTTTTTCCCGGGCAGCCTCAAAAAGGGGTATATAGTCCATACAGCCCTTTTCAGAATCGGAATTCTGAGAAGTTTTCATGTAGATGTTGATTCCATCAAAAGGTGCGAGCGACTTTTCATTATAGTCAAGGATGACGTTCAAAGAAGACTGAGAGGTGTTCATAGCTTCTTCTTCTGTGCAGTTGAGCTCCTCAAAAAGCACTGCATACACTGTCATTCCTTCTTCATGAGCCATTTTTACAAAACGCTCATACTGCCAGACATCTTCACCGTTCATGCTCAGGAAGATGGTATCGATTCTAGAGGAATCAAAATCTTTTGCAAGTGCAGGGAAATCAAGCTCGTATGGAGAAGAGAGCTTAACTCCTGAAACATCGACACTGTACCTGGGGAACAGGGTTTCCGGGACTTTGGTCTCATTTCCACTCTGATTTTCCTGTATCTGCACTGGTGTTTCAGGGGTTTCTTCAGTAACTGAAACCTCAGAAACAGGAGCTCCAGTCTCAGGAGTGGTTTCGGACTCGGAAATAGAATCAGGTTCGGAGATAATATTTTCTGTGGAGGTTTCAGCTTCTATCTGATCAGAAGCGAATTTGACAGATGGCTCGGATTCTACAAATTTGCGGACAAAAGCATAGTCTACAGCCATATAGCCCGTATTCTTCGAGGCATCGGAATAAGAAGCTGCATAAAGATAAACATGCATTGGGAGGTTTGTAATATAATCATTTGAAGCATAATCCATTCTTGAATCCCGGACTCCGTTCTTAAACCAGGCTATCTTACGGGTATCGTTTTCTTCATACCAGGCGATTCCCGACGTATACCATTCTCCTTCAGGAACACGGACATCGGTCCGGTCAAAAGTGTTAAACCTCTCCTTCCTGTAAGACGTCTCCCAGCGCACACGGCTTTCATTGGCAAATTCGGTTTCGTGCTTGATCTCGTTTTTCCTGTTGCTTATCTGATCTATGAAACCCTGTCTCAGCAGAGGTCCTCTCTCATCAGTTCCTGTGGTAACCTTCATTCTTTTGACCAAGAACATGGAATTAATTCCAAAACTGTCTTTGCTGTAGATCAGGGAGGAATCATAAGCATGGACCTTAGGAGCTGACACATTACACATGCCATTTTTGACTTCAACCAGGCCTCCGCCTGCACTTTCAGCGTTCCATTCAAGCCTCTGGAGGTTATCCCCCTCAAAGCCGTCGAAAAATTCGAAGGTTTTTTCTCCGTTACTCACTGCCTCAGCCTCCGGATTTCCGCACTTCAGAAGAAGCGTGGTGCTTCTGTTCGCAGATAGGAAGGGGAGCCTGACCCAGATAAGAGCTTTTTCAGCTTCCGGGTCCCAGGTTTCAATCCAGTAACTGAGTGTTCGTCCTCCGGAAAAGAAACGAAGGTCAGAACCGTCTGTTTTTGCCTGTGAGAAATTAAAGTTAAAAGAATTCAGGTTGATAGGAACCTGATAACCTGTTAGATTTTTTCCGGAATGTTCAGTAATTACAATCTCCTGAGAATAGGCTTCCGTATCAGTTATTACAGATGGAACCAATAGATCATTCGCTGTAGCCAGCGCAAAGCCAGTCATCAAAACCAGGAGAAAAATAGAAATAATCCCACATGTGATCAGTCTCTTTTTCATATTTAGCAGCCTCTTTTAAGCCCTTTAATCAAACACGATAAAAAATACTATAAAGAAATTATTAACCATAACAGATATTATTTATTTTACATACTTATTAACCCAAAAACAATAAACCTTTTCATAAGTACTTGCACAGAATAATAGCTAAAATAATAATAGTTAAAATAATAATAGTTAAAATAATAATAGTTAAAATAATAATAGTTAAAATAATAATAGTAATTTATATAAAAATATAGTGAGAGAGAAGATAGAGAGTCCGAAACGGTAATAAAGAATCTTTACAATTACAGTTTCCAATGACGCTTCTATCCAGCAATGAACTGAAAAAACTTATACAGGCAAACCCTCCTTTGCTTGAAAACGCAATTGATATCGAAACCCAGATCCAGCCAAACGGGCTTGAGCTGACCCTGAAAGAGATAAAAACAATAGAAGGTGCGGGAGCTGTCGACTTTGACAACTCAGAAAGGAAAGTTCCCGACGCAAAACCCCTGGAATTCGGGAGCGATGGGTGGATTCACCTTCCGAAGGGGATATATAAAGTACTCTTTAACGAGATCGTAAATATTCCCATGAACCTGGCTGCAATTGCAAAGCCAAGGTCAAGTCTTATTCGCTGCGGAGCAACCCTTGAAACTGCGGTATGGGATGCGGGTTACAGGGGACGCAGCGAATCTATGCTTGTAGTTTATAACTCAGCGGGCTTCAGGCTTAAGAAAAACGCCAGGATTATGCAGCTCCTTTTCTATACCCTTAACAGCGAAGTAGAAGAAGGATATTCCGGAGTCTACCAGAACGAAAATACAAAATGAGCTTTCTGAGAAGAGAAACAGTATTTTGACGTAGGAAAGAGGCACCTGTAGAAAATATATAGATAAAGTATATATTATTAGATCGGTATATCACAACCTATGAGTACTATAGGGAAATCCGTAAGGATGGAGCGTATTTTCAACCGAACTACGGGTAATGCCATTATCATTCCCATGGACCATGGAGTTGGTGCTGGCCCCATTTCAGGGCTTACAAACCTTCAGGACGCTGTAAATAAGGTTGCCGAAGGTGGAGCTAATGCCGTACTAGGGCACATGGGACTTGCCAAACACGGGCACAGAGGATACGGACACGATGTGGGTTTGATAATCCACCTCTCAGCCTCAACCTCCCTTGCTCTTGATCCGAACCATAAAGTTCTTGTAACAACTGTGGAAGAAGCCATAAAAGTCGGAGCTGACTCAGTATCTGTTCATATTAACATAGGGGCTGAAGACGAATATGAAATGCTGCAGGGGCTCGGCTATGTTGCAGGAAAATGTGATGAATGGGGAATCCCTCTCCTTGCGATGATGTATCCGCGCGGGAGAAAGGTCCGTTCCGAATACGACGTGGATGTAGTAAAACATGCGGCCAGAATCGGGGCTGAGCTCGGGGCAGATATTGTCAAAACAAACTACACCGGAAGCCCTGAAACTTTCAAAGAGGTTGTCGAGGGATGCCCCGTACCTGTGATTATTGCAGGCGGTCCCAAGATGGGGTCAGAAAAGGAACTGCTGGAAATGATCGAGGGTTCCCTTGAAGCAGGTGGACGTGGTGTTGCAATAGGAAGAAACGTCTTCCAGGCAGAAGACCCCACGGGTCTTGTGCGGAGAATTGCAAAAATCGTCCACGAAGGTATGACTGCAGAAGAAGTGATAAAACTGGGCAGCAATGTCTGAAACCCAGACGCTTAAAGGAAGTAAGTAAATTAATAAATTAAAAAAGTAATGAACTTAATTAAGATTTTGATTTTATATATACAGGAGCGGGAAATTTACCTTTCAGGAAATTTCTCGTGATTTCTTCCAGTAGAAATTAAGTATGAGCTATTTTTCAGGAAAAAATTATCCTTCAGATACATAACAAACAAAAATGAAGAACTGACGTCAAGACTTCAACTAAGCTTTAAATGACAGATACCACTTAGTTGAAAAACTCATTCGGAATTACAAAAGTTATAGAAAAATAAGGCTCTTCACTATTTCGGGGGGTAATTTATAGTTACTTCCTAAATGTGAGTACAACACAGATACTATTTGAAAACATTAAGTGTGGAAAAACCACATGCAAGATCAATGTTTCTCTTCTAGGCAGAGTCACTTTTCAACTGAAACATTATTTTCAACCCATACAAAATAACGAAGAGCCAAAAATATATATCTTTCCCCCACATTAAAAAATAGTGTGACCAGTGTTGCGAGCCCAGTTACTACAATGACTACTCAAACAGTACCTAAAGAGTTACTCATTGTAATGTTCTTTATTTTGATAATCTTTGTTTTCTATTTATATTACAGGAAAAAGAGAAAGTGACATTGTTGACAGTTTCACTACACCCTGGATGCCAGAGACTCCCTGGAACCACATTAGAGATATGTCCAGAAACATAGTGGAGATTACTCGGGACCATATTGACCTTGTAAGAAATCTCAATCAAAATCGGTAGATGCGAGACTCCCAACAAAGGGAACTTTTTTTTAAAATGGACTTTCCATTCATTGAAAGATTGTCAGATAAGAGCCCTGTTCCTGTATAGATCAGGAAAAGAACATTCTGTTCACCCATAGATTCCAGTGGAAATAAGGGGCTTTGCAGAATTCTGCCGGAAAGAACAAAAACATGAGATTGATGGGATTGATATATCTCGAGAGAGTTAGAGAGAATAGCATCCGGATGAATTAAAGAAACAAGCAGAGGATAATGATGTTCATATAGAAAGAAGGAGGCCCGGAGAAAATAAATCGATAAAAAGGAGAGACATATACCCCTATCAGGCAACAATAATGGCATAAAACAGGGAAGTAGCTCAGGGTAAAGGCACAAAAACAAAGCAACCCCATAGAAAGGAAAAAGAAGCTCACCCCCTGAAAACAAAATCCGAAAAATAATTGAAAAATATATTGAAAACGATAAAAATAAATAGATCAGGAAGAAATACGAATCGGAAAAAAAGTTAATCTGCAGAAGGTTCCAGTGGAAACTGGGGGATCTCTATTTGGAGAAGAGTAAGAGATTGAAAAGTTCTTAAAAAATATGAAAGTCATAAGGAGTTAAAGAATCCTCAAACAGCAAAAAATTAAAAACCCGGGTCCGGGCCTCAGAGAGGATTGTTGCTCCGGACCAAAAATGCCTTCTATGAAATTATGCCTGAATCAGAAGTTGTGCCTGAATCAGAAGTTGTGCCTGAATCAGAAGTCTACGAAGGGCACAAGGTCACAACCTGTGCATTTCAGGCACATTGTCGTTGCTAGCCCGGGATCAAGCCCATACATCTTCAGGACTTCAGCCTCCATTTGCGCAAGCTTTAAAAGACGCTCAGGAGACGGACGTTCGGTAAAACAGTCTCCGGACCTGAGGGGATGAGGGTTTACCGGGCGAAGGATGGGAATTACTCCTATCTTTGCAAGGGTCTCGACTCCTTCCCGGACAGAAGCGTCGCTCTCACCAAGCCCGATTATAAAGTTGCTAAATACCCTGTTTTTTCCGAAAATTTCTACAGCTTCTTTAAGCCTGTCAAGAATGTAGTCAATGGAAAGGTCTCCACAGACTTTCTGGAAAATCTCTCTGTCCATGGTTTCAACATTGTATTTGACTTCGGCAACTCCGGCATCATAGAATTTGCGGGAACAGCCCTCTATCGGATACACCGAAACTCCTATGGGAACATTGTATTTTTTGAGGGCAGGAAGCAGTTTGAGCACACGCTCAACTTCCCCTTCGACTGAGGTTTCGACTCCTGAAGTAAGAGAGATGGCTTTAAGGGTTCCTGCCCTCATGACCTCATCCACTATGCTCAGGACTTCCTCGTCGCTCTTTACATGCCCCTGAAGTTTGGGCACAGGACAGTATTTGCAGTCAAAGATGCACCTCTCACAGAGCGTAATGAAAGCCTGCTCAGGACAATGGGCAAGGGCAGGCTCAAGTTTTCCCCTGATAAGTTCTTTTCCTTCATGTAAAAGCGCTACTGTTTCTTCATCTCCTGCTGCTTCAATGGAAAGCGGAGAGTTCTTATTTACGCTGAGCCTGACTCGCTTTTTCCCTGACCTGAAAAAGATGGAGCTGGTGCCTGCCCCTGGACCTGCAGTAGAACCTCGCGTCCTGGGAATAAGCGAAGGGTCCACAGAAACGGAACCTATTGAAATAAGAAAAGATTTTACTTCCGGCGTAATTTGTGTGCCTTGCATTTAGATGTTCCTCAAAATAACTATTTCTTCCTGTAGTTCCGGCTTTTTTCATCTTTACCAGATAGTATATAAATTCTTCTGAAAATATAATTTAAATAGTCTGGAGCCAGCTTCGAAATAAGGAAGATTCTTTTCTTTGGACATTAATTTATATATTCTGGATTGAAAAAAAGCCGCTTATTCCAGAGAAAATCGAAATCAGCATATATAAATAAAATAAATACGATTTAAAATTTGAAATTTATCGAGGAGGAATTGGAGTTTTGTTGAAGAAGTGGTTTGCAGTACTTGTAATACTCATATGTGCCATTTTTGCTGCGTCCTCAGGGTGCAGTGAAAACAACGCAGAGGACACAAATGTTCCTGAAGAGTCGGTCGAACTCAGCGACGAAGAGGATTCTGCTGAGGATGCAGGAGAAGAGGAAGTTGAAGTGGAAATGGTATCCACCGGAGATTCCAGCGACTGGTGTTCTGTAGGTTCTTCCTGGAAGTCAACAAACCCCCAGACAGGCGAAGAAGTTACAATGAAAATCACCGGGATCGAGACCGTTGATGGAGTCCCGATGTGCAAAGCCGTTTATGAGACAAACCTTGAAGATGAGGACTTCTCCAAAGTTGAATACTTATGGTCCGAAGATGAAGAAACCTTTTTCTGGACTGCTTATGACAAGTCAGGAGAAATTGTTTCCGAAATGAGTATGAAAGACGGCAAAATGAAAATTGTTGATGAAGAAGGCAATGTAATAGAATCTTCTCAGGGACAATAAAATAAGAGACCGTCAATTCTGCTGGATTTTCCAGCAATTCCGTTTTTTATTGAAATTCCGTACCTATAATTATTCATATACCTGTTCAGATCCCTGTATCATTAATTGGATCTTTCACTCCCTACGATTAACAGAGAATTTACATCTTTATCTACTGACGATCTGCATTTTAAATCGAATTTTATAATGACCTTTCCAATGCTTTTTTCGCAGGACGGTAAAATCTGTGTTCACGTCCAAACATCCGTAAACTCAGGTTCAAATATGGCATAAAATCAGATGCAAATATGATATAAAGAGAGCGTCAGATTATGATTTATACAGGGGCTTTAGCGAGATTATGATGGTTCTATAACATTAAACCTGTGGGTTAAAGTTATAATGACATAATAAGGATGTTCGGGGGAAATAACATTGTGTGTTACGTATATGTACAAAGGTGTTATATACATGGAATGCATAGTATAACTTGCGTTCTCATCCCTTCAACACCCCACACTAATACAAGATCTACTCCGCAATTAAAGGGATAAAGAAACCTAAACTAAAAACTCGCAACCCGTGAGTCCAGTACCTCAATATCTCTTCCCAAACAAAAATAAAAGCATCTCTTAAAGCCGTTCGGAACTTCCAGGTTTTAGGATGGGAACGCAGACCTATTTTCAGAAGATTTTTACAACAGAAAGTAGTTTTTGGGTGCTCTCTGGAATTATTTTTATTGTTTCCAAATTATGGCAAACATTATTTTCGTGATTTATTTTCATACCCCTGCGTGACGCCCGAACCTGTCCGCGTACAGTGAAATAAAAAAAGGGAAGGTTTTCAACCTGCATATCAAACCCGGTTATTCACTGGTTTTCATGTTGCAAGAAATATCTCTTTTAAGGGTTTCCTTTTCGTGATTGGAAAAAATGGCATATTTCCTTGATACAGGAACCCTGGCAAGCCTATCAAACGATAGCCCATCAAACCACCGATCCTGAGAAGGAAAAATTATTTCAGGTAAGGGTCCATGAAACAAATTCCCGAATAGAGGCTTTGACAATTTTATATATAGGAGTAAATATAATATATTTGTCAGCCCGACATAGAATCTTTTTTCAGGATAATAAGGACAGGAAAAACATGAAAGTCATGATCATAGGCGGTTTTCTCGGAAGCGGGAAAACAACCGCAATTCAGAAAATCAGCAGGCAGCTTAGCGATGCCGGGAAACGGACTGCGATTATCGTAAATGAAATCGGAGAAATAGGGCTTGACGGAGAAACACTCAAACGCCCAGGAATTATAACTGAAGAATTGACAAGCGGCTGCATCTGCTGCACACTCAGAATCAGTATGCAATACACGCTTCAGACTCTTGAAGAAGAATTCAGGCCCGATATTGTGATAATCGAACCAACAGGAATTGCTTTTCCCGGACAGATCAGGGAAGAAATCGAAATGATGGGACTCTCAGAACTATCCTTTGCTCCGGTTGTGACCATAGTAGACCCCGGGCGTTTCGGCACTGAGGCAAAAGAAATTCCAAGGTTTATCGAGACCCAGGTAAAGGAAGCTGAAATCCTCGGGATAAACAAGGTAGACGTAGCGCCTGCAGAAATCGTCATGGCAACAGAACAGATGCTTACCGAACTGAACCCTGAAGCCAGGATCCTGAAATTTTCGGCAAAATTAGGAGATGAACAGTTTGAAAACCTGCTCATCCATCTTGCAGTCCCCGGGATTGGGAAGCCTTCTCAGGAAAAGAAAAATTCAATTGAACTTTCGGAAGTCTCGGCTCACTCGGTTCTCTATACCCTTGAGTCCTGCAATCTTAACCCTGAAAAAGGCAAGCTCCTTATCGAAGAGAGCCTTCAAACCATAAGGGACAGAGTGAAGGAAATTAACTCTGATTTTGTAGGGCATGTTAAACTTTCCCTGAAACTCCCGGACTTCATGGTCAAGGGCAGTGTGACTTCCTCAGAAGAATCTCCGCAGGTGGAATTTATGCCCCGCAAAAATGAAAAGCTCGAACTCAAGCTGCTTTCCGCAATTACAAAGATTCCGAAGGATAAGCTCACAGGAATAGTAGAGAGCACACTTGAAGAGAAGCTGAGGGAGTCAAACACCTCTTTTGAGAGAAAGGAACAGCATCGCGGTACGCTTACGAACATAAACGGGATCAGGAAAAAGAAGTGAGCATGAGGACAAATATTGGCAAAAGCGTGAAAGAAAGTGAATACCAATAAAGATCAAAGTTTAACTGCATTTACACTCTATCAATAGAAAAAACCCTCAAAAATCTATTTCGTTATTATTTCGGATATTTTTAAAAATCCGGTTTCAATCAATAAAGAAAAATCAAATATTAGAAAAACTGAGATATTAAAGGATAAGAAGTGGAGTTTCAATATGCATGATGAAATTGACGAACTCGATGCTTATTTCTCCTCTAAGGGAGAAACTACAGAAGGCGAAGCTGTCAAGCTGGAACATATGATGATGGAAAAGGTTTCCGTAAACCCTGCAAGAAGGAAACTTCTCCGAACAGTTGGTATCTTTGGGAAACCTGAAAACCAGCTGAAGGAAGAATCAGGGTTAAACGATTTCTTCTTTAAGTTTCATATGGATTTCCTGCTCAAAGAAGGATTCCTCAAGTTTGAAGAAGGGATGTACCGCCTTACGGATTCAGGAATTGCAATGCATGATTCTGTATGTTAAAAAGCATATTTTCTCATATTCTTTCTTCTTTTATTCCTTCTTCTTTTATTCCTTCTACTTCTATTCCGTCTTCTTTTTACGGACTTTCAAAAACAGAAATTTAGGGAGCTTGAGCCTTAGCTCATTCCGATTCCTAAAAATTGCTTTTTGCTAAAAAGCGATAAGTTTTTATGTTTATCTGAGTAATGGCGTTATGACCAAATTTTTCGATATTCTATGGAAGTTTCAAAAACGTACCTATATAATTTCCAGGTACATATCGAGCAAATCAATAGGAGTGTGAAAAAATATGCCAGCATTAGTTAATGCAGATGAATGTTCAGGATGCGGAACCTGTGTCGATGAATGCCCCTCTGAAGCAATTACCCTCGATGAAGAAAAGGGACTTGCAGTAGTCGACCAGGACGAATGTGTAGAGTGCGGTGCATGTGAAGAAGCATGCCCAAACCAGGCAATCAAAGTACAAGAGTAAAAACAGGCAGCATGGAATAAATTATTTATTCCATTTTTATTTTTCCTTTTTATCAGATTATTTTTTATCTCTACGGAGGTAGCTTTTTAAATGGTAGCAGTTAAAGCGGGTATTTTAGGCGCCACAGGCGCTGTCGGGCAGAGATTTGTAGAAGCACTTGCAAACCATCCCTGGTTTGAGATTACAGCCCTTGCAGCGTCCGAAAGAAGCGCTGGCAAAACGTATAGAGAAGCGGCAGGCTGGAGGCTGGATACAGCCATGCCAGAAAGTGTCGAAAACATAGAGGTTGTTCCTGTAGACCCAAAAGCCGTTGATGCGGATGTGGTCTTTTCGGCTCTTCCTGCAGACCTCGCCCTTAAAGTGGAGCCCGAGTTTGCAAAAGCCGGGTTTGCAGTTGCAAGCAATGCATCATCCTACAGAATGGAAAAGGATATCCCTCTGGTAATTCCGGAAGTAAACCCCGAACACCTGGGACTCATCGAGGTCCAGCAGGACACAAGGGGCTGGGACGGATACATTATTACAAACCCTAACTGCTCCACAATTGTCATGACAGTTACCTTAAAGCCCCTCATGGAATTCGGGCTAGAAACCGTACAGGTAGCAACAATGCAGGCGATTTCCGGCGCAGGTTTTTCCGGAGTTTCAGCCATGGCAATCTATGACAATGTTATCCCCTATATAGGAAGCGAAGAGACGAAAATGGAGACTGAAACCTTAAAGCTCCTCGGGGAATTTAATGGATCCGAAATCGTGCCTGCAGATATGAAGGTCAGTGCTTCCTGTAACAGGGTCCCTGTAATCGATGGGCACACGGAAGCTATCTGGGCAGGCATGCGGGATAAACCCACCCCTGAAGAAGTAAGGGAAGCTTTCCTCAAATTCGACCCGAAACTTGGAGAACTCCCATCAGAGCCGCGTAAAGCCCTCATAGTTCGGGACGAAGCCGACAGGCCTCAGCCGCGCCTTGACCGCAATATGGGAAAAGGCATGAGTGTTTCTGTGGGCAGAATCAGAGAAGGAATCCGCTACATCGCGATGGGGCACAATACAATCCGCGGAGCTGCAGGTGCAAGTGTCCTTAATGCAGAACTCCTGCACTCGATAGGCAAACTCTGAAACTAAAGATAGAAATAGAAGTGAAAAGTAAAAGTCTAAGAGCTTCAGACATTTACTTTTCTACTTTACTTTTATGAAATTAGTTTTAATGTATGGAATTTTTTATTAATTACAGCAGCACAATTTGTCTGTTTTTACTTTACATCAGATCCTTTTAGAGTTTCAGGAAAAGAGTATTCTTGCAACCTCTTCTGCCCTGCGCATGACCTCGCGAACAGGAATCCCGCTGGCTTTTGCAATCTTTTTGCAATCTTCAAATTCCGCAGAGATATTGAGCAAGACACCTTCCGAGTCCCTGGCAATCTTGACTGCGGTTTCAAACTCCTGACCTTCGAACTCTATATATATACTTTCGATGTTTCGGGCAGCCATGAGCCTGTGCCGCGCAGGCATAACCCTGACTCCAAGAGATCCTGTTTCAATAATGATCTTCCGGGCGAGTTTTGCGCTGTCTTCAGGCTTTGAAATGACCTTGATAATATGGGCAGGCCTTCCTTTTTTCATGGTTGCGGGCATAATCGCAACATCCCTGGCTCCCATCGAGAGCAGTTCCTCAAAAAGGTTGCCCAGGACTTCCCCGCTTACATCGTCGGCATTGGTCTCAAGAACCTCAATTATATCCTGAATCAGGTGGATGTCAGGTTCAAGAAGCACTCCCTGGAGCACATTGGGTCCCGGAAGCTCGGCATCTCCTGCCCCATATCCAATGGCAATCGCCCTGCCCTGAGGAAAAGCCTCAACAGGCTTTGCAAAATGTGAGAGAATAGCAGCCCCCGTAGGGGTCAGCAGTTCCTTATTCACATTTCCTCCTCTGAAATAGAGTTTTCCCTTTCTGAGAATCTCAAGGGTTGCAGGAGCTGGCACAGGAAGGGTTCCGTGGGCACATTCTATTGTTCCGCTGCCCACGTTGATAGGGGTGCAGAAAACAGAGCTGCAGTTAAGAGAATGGATGGCTGCAGAAGCGCCTATGACATCGGCAAGGGCGTCGCTCTGCCCCACCTCATGAAAATGGAGTTTTTCAAGGTCAGGCTGCCCATGGACTGCGGCTTCAGCTTCGGCCATTTTCAAAAAGATATCAAGAACACTTGCTTCAACCTTACGAGGCAGTTTTGCAGCCTTTACGAGATCTACGATTTCAGGATATGTCCGGACAGGCTCGCTTTCAGGCACGTTTATGCGAACATCAAGGGCTCTTATTCCCTTTTTCATCACTTCCTTTACATCCATAGATACGGGCGCCGAAGCTTCAATCAATTCCTTTACTTCTTTTCGGTCAGCTCCGAGGTCGAGAGCACACGCCAGAATCATATCCCCTGCTGCCCCTGAAAAGGGATTAAAGACCAGTGTTTTCATAAAATTCCTCCCTGAATTCTGCTCTGAAAGTATCCACAGTTACTCTTCTTCCGGTTCTTCTTCCTGCACTTCGTCTTTGGTTTTCCCCTGTGTTCCGGCAGCGGCAGCAATCATATTGGCGATCCTGGCTGCATAAGCTCCTGCAACAAATCCCGCGTCAATATTTACCACGGCAAGGGTCGAGCAGGACTGGAGCATTGACAATAGGGCTGCTTTTCCTCCGCCGCCTGCCCCATAACCGGTGGATACGGGAAGCCCTATTACCGGCACATCGACAAGCCCTGAGACTATGGTTGGGAGGGTCCCCTCTCTTCCGGCTGCAACAACGATTGCTCCGGGGTTCCTGAGTTTGAGTTTATGGAGTTCCGGGATCAGCCTGTGGATGCCGGCAACCCCAACATCGTACACGGCAACGGTTTCACAGCCCATTTCGGAAGCAATAACCCTGGCCTCTTCTGCAGCAGGGATATCTGCCGTGCCTGCCGATATGACCCCAACGACTCCTCCGGTACTTGGGGCAGGAGTGCCATCGTGGATAACCACCGTGCGCGCCCTGCTGTTCCATTCGAGTTTCTCCGGACCAAAAGCCCTCATTAAGGCTTCCAGATGTGGGGCAGAGACACGGGTAATCAGAGCCCTTTTACTTTCTCTTGCCATTATCCTGGCAATTTCCACAACATCTTCAGGTTCCTTGCAATCGGCAAGAATAGCTTCGATTACTCCGGTCCTGCTTTTCCTGTGGGAATCAAGTTTTGCAATGTTAGAATAGGAAACAAAACCCAGACTGCAGACCTGCTGTTCTGCAGTTTCAAGGTCCATTTTCCCTTCTTTTACGGCCTTCAATATATTAGTGAGATCCATGCGCCACCCAAGTTATACCTGAAATTTTATATATTCAGGAATAAACATCTTAATGGTAAGTGCCCTATCAGTAGTTTATTGGTCTGGGAGGTCTTTAGGATTTCTCGTTATTTGGGGTTTTTGGTAATCTACGATGAAAATATCAGCGATACATTTAAAAATCCGAATTGTTAATGTGAAGAGATCATCATGCTCATAGTACTCTCATTAGGCGGTTCAATTCTCGCAAAAGACCTTGATTCGGATCGTTTTTTAAAATACGCAACAGTCCTGCGGGACATCTCAAAAAAACACACGCTGCTTGTAATAACTGGAGGCGGAGAAGCGGCACGGAACTACATAGGTGCTGCGCGGGCTATGGGGGCAGATGAAGTAACCTGCGACTACATAGGCATTGAGATCACCCGTCTGAACGCAAGACTGCTTATTGCAGCTCTCGGACCCGATGGATACCCTGAGATTCCTTTAAATTATCTTGAAGCCTCGAAGGCTATGAACTCAGGAAAAGTCGTGGTAATGGGAGGGGTAACTCCCGGCCAGACTACTGATGCTGTGGCTGCAATCCTTGCAGAATATCTGCGAGCAGACCTGCTGACAATTGCAACCTCGATTGACGGAGTTTATTCCTCAGACCCAAACTGTGACTCGAGCGCAGTAAAATATGACACAATCTCACCTGAAAAACTCATAAGCATAGTTATGGCAATCGAAATGAAGGCTGGCTCCAAATCCCCTGTAGACCCCGTAGCCGCAAAGATCATCGAACGCTGCAAGCTCGATGCCCTTGTTATGGATGCCCGGGACCCTGCCCTGCTTGGAGAAATTCTGGGTGAAGAGGCTGCCAAAAAATCTCCTATATCCTGCGGGACCTGGATTACAGTAAGAAAATAAAAAGCTTGAATCCAGGGCTTTCAAGCCCTTCTCCGGTGTATCAAACTAAAAACAGAGGATAACATCAAAACTTAAACATAGAGGTTCCTGCATATATCCATATTGCAGAGAGCCAGATAGGTTACCGAATCTGGTTCCCGGCAGCTTTTGGAAAGAAGGAGGAACCGGGCTTGAGTCTGCCGGAAAAAAAGAACTGTTTAAAAGTGAGAGAGTTTACTTTTCGCTTATTTTCTTTAATTGTATTCCTGATTTTCTTCGGTGTTCAGGCAAGTCCTGTTTCAGGGGCAATGACCGGGACAATTGCCGGAGAAGAAAGTACCCTTATCAATGATGAGTTTATTATTGATTTTTTCTCAGATCATGACCTGAGCGATGCAACGGTCAGATTTAAACAACCCCTTGAGAACGTTTCTCTTGTTTTTACCCTGAGCTCAGGAAAAGAAATTCTGAAATCGGAAACCTTCCATCTGGGCTCCGTAGATAGGGGGGAGGAGATTACAAAAGTCCTTTTCTGGGGGCTTGAAGAGGACTTTGGAAAAGATAGGGACTCCTATACAGCACAGCTTTTTGTAAAGGATGGCAGCCAGAATCTTGAATCCCGGAAGCTTTCTTTTTCTTACCGAAATCCATATCTCTCAAACCTGAAAGTTGTGGACTTCTCTGCAGACTCCGAAAAAGCTTCCGTTCTGATAACCCTTATGAGCTCCGCAAATCTCGGATTCGTGCAGGTGCCTGAACCCGGCATTGCAGACCTGGACCTTAAACTCCTTTCCGGCACGGACATCATATACTCCGAAAGCCTGGAAAACGTCCCTGTAACTGACGCATACTATAAAGCAATGAATTGGCCTTTCCTTCTCGAAAAAGACCGAAATTATACAGCTATCCTGAAGGTGCATTCCCATTCCCCTGCCCTTACTACAGCTTATACATCGGACTTCAGGGCAGAAGAAAAAGTAGAAATCCTTGATACGGATATCGATGTGGATGAATACGGAGCAAGCGTTACAGTCGTCGGAAAATCCCAGGTGCCCTTTGATGGAATTATCAGGGTTGTACTGACTCCTGAAGAAGGAGATGTGCAGGTTTTTGAAGAAACCGCAGATATCCTGACCGCAGGAAAAGAAGATACAGTAGGAATTATCTGGCAGGGAGTTCCCAGAGGGGACTATAACGTAAAGATCTATGTACTGAGTCTGGAAGGCGAAGTCATGGACAGCCATGAAACAGTCCTGCGGGTTTTTGAGCCCGTAGCCGAAATAAACCCTTCGGAGGAATCTCCGGCATTCGGTTTTCAGGCAGCGCTTGGGATTTTCCTGTGCTTTGCGGTTTTTCAGGGAAAAAACAGGAAAGGGAAAAAAGAAGGGCGCTAAGTATCAATCCATATGCGGGACCATTATGTTTGACCTGATCATCCGAAACATAACTAACAGGAAAGTCCGGAGCGCACTGACAATCTGCGGGATAGCCCTCGGGATTTTTGCAGTTATAGTTATGGGCGCCATGTCTGAGAATTTCCACCAGACTTTTGAGCGTTCCATGAGTGTAACCAGCGACAAGATCCGGGTTTTTGCGGAAAGCGGGGTCTTTGGAGGAGGGCTCACGGACGATAAGGTAAGCGACGTGCTTCGCGTAGCCGGGGTAAAAGACGCCTATGGGCTTTTGATGACCACCTTTGATGAAGACAAGATGGGAATGACAGGAAAACAAATCCTTGGCGTCCCTCCTGAAAAATCAAGCGTTGCCCTTTACCCTGTTGAGCTGAAAGCAGGCCGCTTCCTCAATCCGGGGGATTCCTACAGTGTGGTCGTCGGAAACAACATCAAAAGAGAATACGGACTTCAGACAGGCAGCAAATTTGAAATCCATGACAAATATTTCACCGTTGTCGGAATCCTTGATTATACCGGCTCGATCTTTGATAATGCCGTAATCATTCCCCTTGAGACTGCCCAGGACCTGTATAACGTGGGAGATTCGGTCTCCTATATCTTTGCCGTGCCTGACGAGAGGGTGGATGCTGAGATGCTCTCAAAACGCATCGAATTAAGCGTAAAAGGCACAAGCACCCTTTCCCCGGGAGAACTTGAAGTGCAGGCAAAGCAGTCCTTCATGATTTTCAGCGTAATCACGATCAGTTCAGGGCTCCTTGCAGCAATCATAGGCGGGCTTTGCGTGATGAATACGATGCTCATGTCCGTTGCAGAAAGGACACGGGAATTCGGGATTTTGAAAGCCATAGGCGCAGAAACGCGGGACATCCTGCTCCTGACGCTCGGAGAGGCTTCATTCATGGGCTTTTTAGGCGGAATTCTTGGAATCCTGGTTGGTGTTGGGGCTGTCTATGTCATGAACGCCTGGCTTGCAACGACAAGGATCGTCCTTTTCCTGATAACTCCGAGACTTCTTATAATTGCCATGGTTTTTGCTCTGCTGATTGGTGCTCTTTCCGGGCTTTACCCAGCTTACAGGGCTTCAAAAATGAGTCCTATGGAGGCTTTGAAGCATGCGTGAAGAAAAAACGGAGAGACTGGCATCAGCAGAAAAATCTGGAAAAAAAGAGGTCCGGAACGAAGAATCTGTGAGAGAAAAATCCGGTAACGACAAACAGAAAGTTATCATGCAGGTTGAAAACCTCTCCAAGACCTATATCCAGGGTAAAATTCCTGTCCATGCCCTTCGCTGCGCCTGTATAACCGTACGAAAAGGAGAACTCCTTGCCATAATGGGACCCTCGGGCTCAGGAAAATCAACCCTTCTTGCTCTGATCGGCACACTTGAAAAAGCCACTGACGGAAAGATCATCCTTGACGGGACAGACCTTACTTCAGTTCCGGAAAAACTGCTTCCCGGCGTAAGAAGAGAGAAAATAGGTTTTATTTTCCAGCACTACAACCTGATTCCTACACTTTCTGCCCTTGAAAATGTGGAACTTGCCATGCGCTTTTCCAGGGTGCCAAAAAAAGAGAGGGAGGAAAGAGCAAAAGCCCTTCTTGAGGACCTGGGCCTGGGAGACCGACTCGATCATAAACCTTCGGAACTGTCCGGAGGAGAGCAGCAGCGGGTTTCTATTGCAAGAGCCCTTGCGAACAGGCCTGCCCTGATTCTTGCAGATGAGCCAACCGGGGAGGTGGACAGTAAAACCCGTGATTCCATTGTCCGTACATTCAAGGAGTTGAGCAAAAAGGGGCAGACAATTCTTGTGGTTACCCACGACCCCGAAGTTGCAAAAGAGTGTTCAAGGGTGCTCAGGATCACGGACGGGACGATTAAAGATAATTAAAGGCGATAAGGAAGAGAAAAGAAGAGAAGAGAGAAAAAGGAAAGGAAAGGAAAAAAGAAGTAAAGAAAAGAATTTAATCCTTCAAATTTCGCCAGGTTCCCAGCCCAGGTGTTCTTTTATGACAGTATATGCCATCGCAGGCGGGATAATTCCAATATCAGTTACGATCATATCAATGTATTCTGCAGGGGTAAAGTCAAAAGCCGGATTTTTGACCTGTACGTGGGAGAGGTCTGCAATAATTGCAGGATCGACGACTTCGTCTGCAGCCCTTTCTTCGATTTCTATGGGGTTTCCTGCAATGGTGCTCGGGCTGAACTTGAAGGTCTCGGCAGCTACCATAAAACTCTTTCTGGCTTCATGGGCAGCAAGAGCAAGCTGAGAAGTTCCGATCTTGTTTACAAGAGCTCCGTTGGCTGCAATTGCATCCGCACCAACAATAACTTTGTCCACGTCTTTCATATAGTAACGTACGGCAGAGTCCACGATCAGGGTTGTCGGGATGCCAAAGCCATTAAGGTGCCGGATTGTCAATAAGCCCTGACGCCTTGGGCGGCTTTCGGTAGCGATTACCGAAATATCCTTTCCGTCTTCAAATGCCGTAGTGATGATGGAAAGAGCAGCATGGGAGTTGCAGTGGGTCATAATAACATCTCCATCCTGAATTCTTCTTGACCCGATTTTCCCGATTTTTCCAAGCGCGCAGTCTGCTCTTTCAATAAAAAGGTTTGCATTTGTGATGATTTCCTGTCTTGCTTCTTCTACATTCCCGGAAGAATATCTCGAAGCAAGTTTTACAGCATTCGGAAGGGAAACAGCTGTGGGGCGGGTACTGATAAGAAAACTAGAAACTTCCTGGATGCTGGCACTAAACTCCTCCATTGAAGCTGCCTCCAGCCCTGCAGCATAATCCCTGATGGCTTCAGCAGCAGCTTTTGCAATCCTGCCTGCGCCCCGGATTTCCATTGTCCGGATCTTTTCTGCGGTTTCCTTAACTTTTTCCATAATATAAAGGATAGTCAGAGCCCGATTTATAGCTATCTTCCGATTGCTTCCGACCTCGGGAGATAAAATCCCGGATTCATTCAAATTCAGATCTCAGTTAAATTCAGATCTCAGTTATTTTTTCTGATCTGTCCCTGTAATAAGCAAAAAGGTCTTCTCCCCACTGAAGGGCAAGAGGATCGAAACACAGGACATCCTGTTTATGGTCAAAAGTGCCGTCTGGAAAAGGAAGAGTTAGAGAGAGGAACCTGTCAGTAACAACATGAGAAAATTCAATTTTTTCGTCACATACATAGAAACATGCATTCTCAAAATTCAGAAATTCTCGAAATTCAGTTCGATATTCCTCTATAATTCTCTCGTAAACCGGATGGGTTACAAGAAGAGAGATATCCACTCCTTTTTTTGCGAAAGTAAGAAAAAAAGAAGGGTAAAGGGGGTGGAAAATGGAGGCAATACCGTTTATCCGTCTTGATATTGCAAGGTTTCCCACAAATTCCCTGTGAGGTTCAAAGAGGCGGGTCCTGTCAGGAGGTGCGGAGAATGTACAGTTTTCCAGATCTCCAATTCTGTTCCTTAAAGAGGGAGGTATGCAATCAATTGCATGATTTGCCCAGTAATCATAGCAATTACCAAAAACGTTTAATAAACTCACCATTGCCTGCATTCTCCCCGCTACCGCTATGCCAAGAGGAGACAGGATGTAAACATCTGCGAGCTTGAATACTAGAGAGTCGTCCTTTAGTTTTTTTAGCTGGGGGAGTACAGCTACCGCACTGGCATTCAGATATTTTTTTATAGCTTCAATAGTTTTTGGACCATCCTGCAAAAATAAAAGAATACCCTTCCTTTTGTCGGAGAGAAAAATTAATTCGAGAAGGTGGCTGTTCATGTTTTTGATATATACGCAAATACTTGATAAATATCTTTCGCATTTTTCAGCTGTATTTATTCAAAAAGTATTATCGATTAGCAGGGGACAGGGGCGTGTCTGTATAAGAAAAATTACAATCGGCGGTATGAACAGAATAGTATAAATCCAAATAAATATTATAGAGTGAGAAATCAGTAGAAATGAGGATGTAAGAAATGAATATCAAGTCAAAAGAACTTGATTTTGAGGCCATTAAATAATTTAATTGGAAGTAAATTTCAAGGTCGTTTAGGTTATATACATTTATAACATAAGGAGAAAGTTGACGATTAAGAGTTAAGGGGTTTTCTCTTGATCGTCGGGGTTGAATCACACAATTGGGAGCCAGATCAGAGGTGGCAAACGGCTCCCAATTCTAACATCAATCTTTTGGAAGAGTTTTAATCCATAAAAAAACTTTGTATTATGGTAGTATCCGGATATTGGACTTCGTGAAAATTCTTTGATGTTGTTCAAATAAAGTTGATCAGTTTGATCCAAATTGGCGAAATTATGAATTGGGAAGGGACAGATTGGAGAAAAAATAAACCGAAAAACCAGATTTGAACTTTCGGAATTGAAAAAAAATCAAATTGTAGAGGTTCAAATCCTGAAATAAATATTTAGGATTAAAACAAAAGAAAATCCCAGGATCAGTTTTAACGGTTTTGAAAGATTTGATGTTAACAAAAAATTTGATCGAGACAGATATTTTAAAGATGGCCAAAAAAAATAAGAGTAGGGGTAATTTGAATAATAAACAATATTTCACGTCGTTTATGTTATATAATTAGAAACCATAAAAAATGATAGAGATTGAGAGTTAAAGGGTTTACTCTCAGTCTAAAGGGGTTGGATCATCAGTAGGGACCTTCGGACGGAAAATTACGGTCCCTATTATCCTAATTATAAAATAATCTTAACTTTTTTTACGAGATGAAAAAAATTATTAATTGCCGGAATAATTTACACCCCTGCTGGTTTTTCGGTGCTTTCACATTAGTGGGTTTTTTCTGTTACTTCCACATTTTTGGGTTTTTTCTGTTACTTCCACATTTTTGGGTTTTTTGCTCTCAGGCTATATTTGATTAAAAAATATCAACCATGTAGAGGTGGACAAATTCAAGAACGGAAAACGGCAAATGTATATATATTAAACAAGAAGTAAAAAGGTTGCGTGGAAGCTCGGGTTCCCTGATATCTGCAGAACATTAGGGTAAAAGAGTACAGAGATGTAGAGGTACATCACAATTATACAGTTTTTTAAAACAATTCAAGTAATTGATTTGCAATTGATTGATTTGCAATTAATACTTCAGACTTTTTTTGTAATAAGAATTAAATACAGAATTTATAAATAGTAGTCAGAGAATATGAAACGGGTTAATTAAATTAATTTGATAGAACAGGAAAAATAATTAAAGTAGGAGCTGAAAACCTGGATTTCAATGACGCTAATTTTGATACTGCTGTAAAGTTCCACGGACATGTCTGCCCCGGCATTTCTATAGGGTACAGAGTGGCTATGCTGGCTGCAGAACGTTTCAAGGACAGGAGCAAAGATGAAGAACTTGTTGCAGTTGTGGAAAACCGATCATGTGCAGTGGACGCGATTCAGGCAATAAACGGCTGTACCTGCGGAAAAGGAAATCTCGTATTTAAAGAGCACGGAAAACATGTATATACATTTTTCAAGAGAGGGGATAAAAAAGCCCTGAGAATTTCCTTGAAACCCGACGTACTCCCCCAGGACGAAAAGCACACTGCGCTCTTCGCAAAACTGAGGGCAGGCATTGCAAGCCCTGAAGAGGCAAAGGAGTTTCAAGTTTCACACGAAGCAAAAAGCAAGAGAGTTCTGGAAATGCCGGAAGAAGACATTTTCCGTGTCAGTGAAGTGGAAATCGAGCCTCCGGAAAAAGCCATAATCTATCCTACCCTTATATGCAGCAAGTGCGGGGAAGGCTATATGGAACCCCTGGGAAGGGTAAAAAATGGGAAAATAGTCTGCATCTCCTGTTTTGAGGCAAAAGATGAATGAAAATACGGAGAAAATTCCCAAAAAAATCGAGTTTAATCCTATAGGCTATGTTGAGAATGACTACCTTGAGCCGGAGTATAATGAAGAGATCTACCAGCAGGTTTCAAAAATCATCCTGAAGAAAGACCTGGCAGAGGGGCTTTACAGGATAGAAGACTTTGAAAAACTGTATATCCTCTTTTATTTCAGCAAATCAAAAGGATATAAACTAATCCACCGCCGCCGCTATGACGGGGAAATTTCGGGAGTTTTTGCCAGCAGGAGCCCTTACCGCCCTAACGGTATAGGGCTTACAATTGTAGAGCTTTTAAAAGTAGAAGGTAATATCCTCCATGTAAAAGGCCTAGATGCAATCAACGGGACACCTGTGCTGGATATTAAGCCCTACATAAAAGAGATTGAAGAAAAGAAAGAAGAAACAACAACTGAAAAAGAACAAAAAATCAACGCAGCCAATCGGTAAACAAGAAATAAAAAATCATCAAACTAAAGAATAAAAATTTCGAATTTATCTGAAAAAGAAAAAGGGGATTACCCCTTTTCAGATCTTATTTACATATTCTTCTTCCGCATCCCCAGGTAGATCCCACCGGCTGCTACAAGCACGAAAATGATCCCGAAAACGTCGGCACCGGAGAAAGACATACCTCCCCCATCCTCCTCGTTCTCAACAGACTCTTTCTTCATCTCATAGCCTTCAACATAATCAGAGTCGGAAGAAGTTTTCGCCTCTGGGGCAGGTTCAGGAGAATCCACTCCATAACCGGCATCATTCTCCACAACAGCTGGATTGCTGACAGGCTCTTCAGTGTTTGATTTAACAGTCTGGTTGAGTTTTTCGGCAACACTCGTCTGATGCCCTTTGCTGCTGCTGTGTTTTTCAGGCACTTCCTGTTTAAGAGATTCCTGTGTAGCCTGTTCTATTGCTTCACTGAAACCGGGCACAGAAACCAGGCCCGATACGTAGCCGTTGAGGAGGGGATTTCCGCAGGTATGGTGGCAGCAGGTGACCCCATCTTCGACCACAGACTCTGCATATTCCGCGGCCAGGCTTTCAAGGGCCTCATCCGAAGCATCCCAGTTGCCCTTGCGAGCAGTTTCCAGCATCCTGGCTGTCATGGATTGGTATGCATAGGGATTATTCTGCCGGGTCCATTCGCGAAGCTCCTGGTCTGCCATATATGTCTGATACACCTGATCCCACATTTCATCGCTGATCAAATCAGGGTTTGTGGCTTCCCAGCCCCAGAGGTTCTCAATGAAGTCTGCCATTTCCCTGGCTCCTGCATAGCCATTCCCCTGCATACCGTCAATCCATTTCGGATTGAAATAACGGGAATAAGTTTCCCTTGCGAGAAACTGTCCCAGAGTTTCGACCTTCTCATCTCCTCCGGTCAGCATGTTCGTGATAAAAGAATCCGGATACTTTCCTCCCGAAACAGAGCTGACTGCGAGATTCAGGCCTCCCATGTACTGGAAGAAATCATCATTGTCCAGAGTCCCGTAGAGGTTCGTGCTCCGGCTGTGCACTGTGGCTTCAACACCTGCGAGGTTCTTTTCGAAAAGGCCCCTCAGGTTTTCGCCCCAGACGTTTTCTCCGTAGGCGTTGCACATCTTGCTGATGTAAAGGTCTGCCAGCACATCGTTGCTCTCCCAGGTATCGCTTGCAGCGATCGCATTGGGAAGACCTGTACCGTAGGCTCCGTCCGAAGACCCGAAAATCCTTAGCAGGGCCAGGTCCAGGGCATCACTTTCATTCAGGGAACCTTCACTCATCAAAGAGGCTTTCAGAGCTTCAGCATTTTCCCGGACATAGTTGGGAGAATCTTCCTGGGCATAAGCCAGCTTTACGGCTTTGTCCAGCAGGAGCACCTTGCCAGGGTACATATCCCTGTAAAGGCCTGAGATCTGAATCACCACATCAACTCTGGGCCTTCCAAGGGTCTCCATGGGAATAGCTTCCACATCAACTACCCTGCCACTTTTCCATACAGGCTTGACCCCCAGCAGGTAGAGAATCTCTGCCTCCATAACTCCTTCGTGCCTTGTGGTTTCGCCGGCCCAGAGAATGTAAGCTACCTTTTTCGGGTATGTCCCATGCTCGGCAACATAGGCATCAAGCATCTGATCAGCCATCTCCTGCCCGAGAGTCCAGGCAGCTTCTGTTGGCACTATCCGCTGGTCAAAAGCATAGAAATTTCTTCCCGAAGGCAGAGTTTCAGGGTTTCTAACAGGGTCACCTCCCAGGTTTCCGGGGATGAACCTGCCGTCCAGGGCATTGAGGACCTGAGAGATTTCCTCCTCCCCAAGAGCCAGGTTTGCAGCATATTCTTCCGCGCTGGCAAGGAAGTTAGCGACGGTTTCACTGCCTGTCCCGAGCACCTGCATCTGAGCATCCGTGGAATTGACCCCCCGGTTCAGGACCAGGTCCAGCAGATAGAGTTGGGCACCTTCGGTTTCATTGAATTTGTGAACAGAATCAGCAAAATCAGTGCCTAGCATTGAATTTACCATACCCACAAGCTGCTCCCCTTTAGGGCTTGTGCCCAGGATATGCAGCCCGTAAGGCATTGACTGGCTCTTATAATCATCCAGCAGGGCTTCGAGCCCTTCCAGGAAAGTTGTATTAAAGTAATTCTCGTTGTTTTCAGCCTCTGTCATGTTGAACTCTTCATCCAGGTGAAGGGACCGGGTCAGGTTTAAAACTTCAGACCTGTGGGCTGATTTCAAAGAGTCGTCTGCCACTGCCTGTTCATAGTTCTGGATAGCTGTACTCAGGTTTGCGTAATCCCCATAACTTCCTGCTGAAATAATCGGGGGAACAAGATGGTCAACGATGACTGCACCTCCTCTGCGCTTTGCCTCATTGCCTTCTCCAAGCCCGTCCATAACGTAAGGATAAATCACGGGCAAATCCCCGATCATAAGGGAAGGCCAGTCATACCGCGAAAGTCCGAACTGTTTGCCAGGCAGCCATTCCTGAGTCCCGTGCCTGCCAAAGTGAACCAGGGCATTACTGCCGAATCCACCTTCTTCCTCAGAATGCTGAAGCCATAAGTAGAATGCAATGTACTGGTGGTGAGGAGGCAGGTCCTTGTCGTGATAGAGAGCATTATTGTCATCAAGCCAGCCTCTTGAAGGCTGTGGAGCCAGAAGCACATTATCTCCGACCTCGATTCTGGGAATTACGAGATATTTTCCACTTTCGTTTTCCCAGACCATGATCTTCCCGGGTGCCGGCCCCCATTGATCAATGACCTTCTGCTGCCTCTCTTGAGGGAGCTCAGAGAACCATCCCTCATAGGTGCTTTCCGGGACGAGAACTATTTTGCCTGTATCAACCAGTTTCTGAAGTTCCCCCGGAGCCCAGGTCCCTATGTTGATACCCTGAGTAAGCATCAGGTCAAGGAGTTCGGTCTGGTTAGGGACCTGGCTTTCATTCAGGTCATATCCGTCGGCAGCCATAGCGCCAAGCAGGCTGGATATGCTGGGGACGACATCGAGATAGGAAGCCCCTATGTTATCCTTTCCCCCTCCGTGGTTATAATAAATTATAGCAACTTTTTTATCGGATTCCGGAATTTCCCCTAAATTCACCCAGCTTTCGACGCGGTCAACGAGCCAGTCCACCTGATAGTCTATGGAAACTGACACTTCGGTCTCGGTCTCAGCGTCCAGTTCCGTTGAAGCCATTATTACCGGGTCAATAGCCCCCCAGAGTTCCTGCAAATCGAGTTTCATCATCTTATCTGCAGGAAGCGGATTGCTACTGGCTTCATACTCGGTCCTGTTCATGTAATTGTTAACAATGCCGTTGATTACAGGCACATCGAGCCCTTCAGCATCAAACTTGTTGCCAAAGTAAGTAAACGAAATAATCGCATCCACAAGGACATCATCCCCCTGCTTGAAAAAGTCCCCAGAGGAAAGGGAATCGGACCCGTAAGTTGCAATAACATTGTAGCCCCTGGCTTCCAGTTCTGAAATCAAAGCATCTATAGGCTCAATCTGGAAGGGGAAATAGCTCTGGTACATGGTAATTGCAACAGTGGGCTTGGCCGGATCGTAGATGTGCCCTCCATCATTTCTGTTAGAGTACCAGGCAAGGTAGGTATCCAGAGAATCGGTAAAGTAACCGGTCATATTAGTGTGGTAGATCGCCCTTTCAGGAAGAGCGTGAGGGTCCTCATACAGGAGGTCAGACCTGCCGCAGCAGTCGTTGGCGATGCAGAATACAAGGTTTTTCAGGTTGCTCTGGTCATAAGCCCCATTAAGCCAGTAATTGTTCAGCTTTTCCCTGTAGCCCTCGATCTGGTCTGCAGAAAGCGGGATGCTCTCATTCAGAAGAGTGTCATCGTCAATAACCACACACCCGTTAGCAATCGCCATATCCACAGTGGGTGTGAGCTTCTGGGCCGTTGAGGGGCTGAGCATGTTGATGTAAATGATGTCCATCCCGCTCAGGTCAACGTTATTTTCCATCACGTAGTCAGCCATAAAACAACTAAGAGAAAGGTTCAGGCCGCTGTTAGTGTTGACCTCCTCTGCAAGGTTCTTGAGTGGAAGCTCATGGCTCCGGTACCCGGTCACGATAGCAATGTCCAGATGCTGGCCTGTGCTGGAGTTGCCCTGGGGTTCTTTTACCACTTCCCTTAACAAAAGAACGTTTGTGAACCCCAGAGATATAGGATCGCCTCCCATCTTTTTCTGCCGGGTAAGCCCGCTGATTGCAGCACTCCCCGTCAGGTCAACCCCACTGCCAGGAAGGTCAAGAAGAGCCTGGGATTCATTTGCATCGATATCCCTGCTTGAGGTATCAAGATTTACCGAAAGATCCGTGCCCTGAACCTGAATTTGTTCATCGGCACGGCGCCATTTGTCCTCGTTGTAAAGAGCAACAAGCGTATAGTTTCCGTCGGGAATCCCGGAAAGAAGGTAGTTGCCTTCAGCATCACTGGTAGTGTTGGCAACAAGTTCATACTGGATGGCTTCACTTCCTGCTGCCGGAGAAGTAGAAAACAGCATTAAAAGGATTAAAATTATCAATCCGGAAGCTTTAATTCTTTCATTAAGAGGGTTTCTTTTGTTATTCAACTGTTCTTTCATAATCCCTACTCCTGAATAAATAAATATATTACTGTATAAAAAAAGTATTAAGATCTTGATTCTGTATGCTGCTTGCAGGAAACTCCTAAATTTCAGCTTTAGATCTCCGCCGGCAGACAAGGCAAATCAGATCTACAGAGAAATAAAAGTACACCGCAAATCAACAACAAAAGTAAACTTTACTAATTAATTTAGAGAAAAACACCATTCAAATGTGATTATTGAAAGATGTTTTAGATAGTTATAGCCTCAGTAAATTGTCAACTGTTCACCTCAAAACACAAACATATCAGATTATTTGAACGCAAGTTTACTTTACTTACATAAAAAACTGCGATTTTGAATAATAGTTATTAGCCATATAGATAACAAAAATAGAGAAATTACCGATCGCCCACCGTTACATATTGGACATTATTTAAAAGAGAATTAAAATTACAAATATTTTAATCAGTGCAACGTCATTCGCTTTATCATGTCATTCATGTAACGCCCGATGCAGAAGAGCGGTCTTTCCCAAAAAAGAGTTGAAAAAAGGAAGAGAATAAAAAAGGAAGAGAATAAAAAAGGAAGAGAATAAAAAAGGAAGAGAATAAAAAAGAGGGTTAAAAAAGGAAAGGAAAAGAACACAGAATGAAAAGTGCTCTCCTTCCATCGTATTTTACATATTCTTTTTACGGAATCCCAGGTAAATTCCCCCCACTGCTACAATCACGAAGAGAATCCCGAAAATATCAGATCCCGAGAAGGACATCCCTCCATTTTCGGATTCTGCGACCGGATCTTTCTGCATCTCATAGCCTTCAACATAATCGGAGTCAGAGGCCTTTTGGACATCAGGAACAGTTTCTGGAGAATCAACGCCATACCCTGCATCTGAATCCTGAACAGTCTGGTTGCTTTCCGCGGATTCGGAGTTTGAGCTGGTTGTCTGGTTGAGTTTTTCGGCAACACTCGTCTGATGTCCTTTGCTGCTACTGCTGCTGCCTGAAGTCTCTTCGATTTCCTGAGTTTCGGCCTGGGTTGCTGCATTCAGTTTTTCAGCGTAGCCAGGGACAGATACCATCCCGCTTACGAATTCGTTAAGCAGGGGGTTTCCGCAGGTATGGTGGCAGCAGGAAGCTCCGTTTTCAGCTACCGATTCTTCGTATTCTTTTGCGAGATTATTGATAACCTCGTCCGAAGGTTTCCAGTATCCGTGCCTGACAGATTCAAGCATCCTTGCCGTAATCGACTGGTAAGCATCTGGATTGTTCTGCTTGAACCATTCTTTCATGGCAGGGTCATTAACATAGGTATTATATGTCTGCTCCCAGACGCTGTCGTCCACAAGATCAGGATCGCTGACCTCCCAGCCGAAAAGGTTGTTTACGAACTCGGACATCATCCTGCCGCCTGAATACCCGGCGCCCTGCATCCCTTCGATCCACTTCTCATTGAAATACCTGGACCTCAGGTTCTTGCTCAGGTACTCACCCATTCCTGTCATCTGAGCCCTTTCAGGGTCTCTGGTATCCGAAACGTACATCTCGGGAGTTCTTCCGTCTCCTCTGACATGCCTTGTTGCCAGGTTCAGGCCACCGAAGTACTGGAAGAAGTCGTCATTATCAAGAGTATCGTAGAGGTTTGAAGAGTCCGAATGTACGGAGGCTTCAACGTTTTTCAGGTTGCCTTCAAGAAGTTCCCTGGATTTTATACCCCAGAAATCTTCCCCGTAAGCGTATCCCATCTTGTCCAGGTATACATTTGCAATCGTCTCTTCGTCATCCCAGCTCCCACTTGCACTGATAGCGTTTGAGACCCCTATTTCATAAGTCCCATCCATTACTGCAAAGCAGCGCATTGTAGAGAGCTTTTTTGCGGTCTCGCTGTCATATCCTGCTGCAATCAGGGAATCATATATTGCAAGGGTGCTGTCGTTTACGTAGTTGGGATAGTTTCCGGCAGGAAGTGAACTTGCAAGTTTCACGGCGCGATCTACCATTTTGATCTTATCCGGGAAAGCGTCCCTCATACCCGCGGTTGTATATACAACGTCAATCCTTGGCCTTCCAGGCTTTGCCGGGTCGTAGTTAGGCAGCAGCTCCTCTTCAGGGATAGCTTCAACACCTTTTACATACCCGTACTCGTCCCAGACCGGCTGTACCCCGAGCATATAGAGCACTTCGGCTTCCAGAGTCCCGTGGTCGCGAATAAACTCTACCCCGAACCTTGAGAATGAAACCTTTTCCGGATACTCCCCATACTGAGCGTGGTAGTCCTCAAGCAGCTGGATTGCAAGGGATTTTCCAAGTTCCCAGGTCGCCTTTGAAGGATAGAGTTTTGAGTTGATGCCGTAGAAGTTGCGCCCCGTAGGTGCTGCATCAGGATTCATTATGGGGTCCGTGCCCGGTCCCGGAGGAATGAAACCTCCGTTTAAGGCTGAAAGAATTCTGGCAATTTCCACATCACTGGAAAGAAGCCTGTCTCTGTAGACCAGACCCTGTTCAAGGTCAAATGTAACAGAACTGTCGGTTTTCCCGTAAACGTCAAGCTGAGCCCTGGAAACCTCCGTATTATTGGTCACGACTTCCCAGACAAGCCTGTTAACTTTCGTATCATTTGACGGAATCCCGAGAGGGTAAACGGATTCCGGATAGAAGGCAGCAGTGATGTTATCCTCGAAGTCTCCTCCAAGCATGGACCTTACCATTCCGGAAAGTTCGTCTTTCTCAGGGTCTGTAAGATTTGTTGAGGGCACCTGGCCAAGGATATGCATTCCATAAGGAATGTTTTCGTTTCCCACATCTTCCAGATACTCGTGCAGGACATCTTTTACAAAAGAAGTAAACTCCACTTCATTATAGTCCCGAAGCGCAGTCGCATTCTCGATTCCCAGGTCAACGTCCAGGTTAAGTGCGATTATCTGGTCGATTATGGCTGTCTGGTACCCTGCCTTTGTCTGTGCAGAAATTCCAGGATCATAATACTGCTCCACACTGATTGAAAGGTTGAGCAATTCCCCATAAAGCCCGCTGCGTTCAAGGGTTGGAGTCAGGTGGTCGATAATCAGGGCATTGCCCCTGTACTCGGCGGTCAGCCCTTCTCCCACATTTGCAACTATGTAAGGATAGATGTTTGGCAGGTCCTGCAGCAGTAAAGGCGCCCAATCGGAAGTCCGGTTCATACCGTAAGTAGCGCCCGGAAGCCATTCATGCGTACCGTGGGTCCCCATGTGAATGATTGCATCAGGCTGCCATTCATGGTTCAGCCAGAGGTAGAAAGCTATGTACTGGTGCGGAGGTGGCACAAGGCTACTGTGGTAAAGAGTGTCATCGTTTTGCAGGAAACCTCTGGCAGGCTGGGGCATGAGCCAGACATCTCCGAAACGTACGGAAGGGATTACAATATACTTTCCGGTTTCATTCTCATAGATCATGAGGCTCTTATTCTGAGGAAGATCTTCAGCCCAGGGCGATCCCCACTCCTCTATTACCTGAGACCTCAGATCCTCCGGAATTTCGGACTCAAACCACTCTTTGTAGGTTTCCATGGGTATGAGGTGCAGTCCCCATTCAGTCCTGTTTTCGACCATTTCATTCATGACACCCGGAGCCCAGGAGCCGGCATTGATACCCTGTGCCTGCATCATTTCCAGAAGTGCACTGCTGTTATCCGGAATTCCGGAGACTTCATACCCGGTTTCATTCATCTCATTGAGAAGATCAAACATGCTCTGGGTGGTGTTAAGGTAACTTGCCCCAATGTTGTCTTTTCCTGAAGGGTAGTTGTAGTATATTACCGCGACTTTCTTGTCCTCGTTATCCGTTAACTTCAGTTCAGCCCAGCTGATCGACCTGTTGACCATCCAATCAACCTGATATGGCAGGGGCTCGTAGCTGCTTTCTCCGGTTTCGGAGTCGTAATTATCAATCCCTATTACAATGTACTCAAAAATCCCGTCAATGCTAGGAAGCAGAGTCTTGTACACAACCTCACTGCTGGGAATGCCCCTGTTGCGATCAGCTACATCTATAGAACTTGCAGGATTTGAGACCACCATGCCTCTTAAGACCGGAACATCAAGGTCTTCAAGCTCCTGTATCCCTTTCTCAGGGTCCTCGTAATTCAAACGGAAACTTTTAAGAGAAATTACGCACTGGACAAGAGGCTCTCCGTTTTCGTCAAAGTAAAACTTGTGGATATCATTAAAGGTCTCAAAACCTGCAATTACGTTGCAGCCCTTTCCTTCAAGGTCACGGATAAGGTAGTCTATGACCTCAAGGTTGCCGGCCGTATAATCGGAGGCATGGAACCAGATCCCGATGGTGGGTTTGCTCTTATCGTAAACATGATGGGACTCGTTTATGCTGTCTGAGTTAGAGTACCACTCAAGGTAATCCGTGGTGTTTTCAAACCAGTCAGGCTCCGACTCATTCAAAGAGGAGCGAGCGTCCGGATGATAGAGCGCGGCTTCGGGGAATTCGATAGGGTCATCGTAAACCCAGCTGTCCGTAAGCTCTGGTTTATCCCCGTAATTTTTTGCGAGATAGATAAGGAAATTTTCAGTATTTTCTCGCAGGACTCCTTTCGGACCCATGCTGTAGAAGTACTTTTCTTCAGTGGAATTATAAGGCTTGATCCCGGGAAGGATCAGGTCATAACTTGAGGTGTTGATGTATGTCGGATCCATCATAGAGGTGATATCTATAAGTGCAGCCCCATTTTTATGAGCACTTTCGAGGTCATCCCCGATATCTTTGAACTGAGACCAGAGCATATAAGTAAATATTACATCCTGGTTTTCAAAAGTGGTATTAGTAAAGTTGGAATAAGCCGAAATGTATGTTACATTTATACTTGCATTGTACGGATTGGACTGCTCTGCTGCATTCAAAGCATTTCCATCATAACAGATAAAAGTAATATTTACCTGATTTTCATCAGCCGATACGTTCTGTGCAAGTAGTAAAAGGACAACTGCACATAAAACCAGTAACCTACTTTGTGACGTACGCATCTTATCCCCAGACAATGTATCATGAACCCCTGGAGCACCCCGGCAGAAAAATAACCAGGATGCCTGGATTACTAGTTGATTTTTGAGTAAAAGTTTGCAAATATTAGGAACTTACAGGAAAACAGCCGTATAATTTTTAAAGTGACCGTGGAAGTTATCGATTCGGACTTAGAATTCAACCCCAGACCCTCAAAAAAATACTGAGCCGCCGATTCCGTATTATATCTTCAACATTCGGAGAATTAGGGAATAACATACATAAAACGCGGTTTTTAGCTCACGATTGTTAGCCATCCGGGTAAAATGGGGAGAAGATAGTATTTTTGTAATAATTTGAGCAAAATTAGCCCTGAATTAGGGAGAAAATCAGAACTGAAATGATTTTCTAAAAAAGTGATATATTTTACCCGAGAAAAGAAAATATATGACACTTATTGTTTTACGCCGGTCCTTAAATACAAATTTGAACTCTAAGGCGGGAGTAGTTCACAATTCCTCAGTCCTCTGAATCCGGGGCAGCCTCCACCAGTACAAAATATTTGATAACGATGCTAACAAGAACAGAAATAAAACCAGTATTATTATAGATTTTTCTTGCATTTTTATCTCCTGAAAAGATATCATGAACCCTGAGCACCCGGGAGAAAATAATAACCAGGAATAAGGAGCTATCGAGTCTGTTTTGAGAGCTTCAACGCTGGAGAGTAAGAGGATAAGATACATAAAAAACGGTTTTTGGCTCACAATTATTAGCCTTTCTGGTAAAAAGGTTAAAAAATCTCAATACATAAAATAGAGGCTCAGGGCAACCACACCCATGCCCGAAAACACCCCCAAAAAAATCAGATGTTCATATCCAGACTTTATAGCGAGAGGCAACAGTGTATCAAAACATATAAAGACCACGCCCCCGCCGACTGCAGCAAGCATGAGGAAGAGTACTTCTGGAGTCAGGAAGCGGAAAAGAAAAAATATCCGATCCCCGCTCCCAGAGGTTCAGTGGGCCCTGCAAAGAAAGAATAAGCAAAGGCTTTTTTCCGGTTGACGCTGGCACAGTAGATAGGGATCGAAACTGCAACCCCTTCAGGAATGTTATGGATTGCTATGACTACAGCAACCGAAAAACCCAGATAAGTTGAACTGAGGGATGAAAACCGAACTGCAATTCCTTCTGGAAAATTGTGCATGGCAATCCCAACTGCCGTCAACAAGCCGGTTTTCCGAAGATTACGGTTTTTACTTATGTGAAGAGCGTTCCCATCAGGAAGGGTGTCCATATGGATGTGCTCGACCATATAGTCCAGAAGCCCCATCCCGAGCATCCCCAATAAAGAAAATATGCGGGATAGGGTTTAAAATATGTAGAAAAAAAGATCAAGGAATCCATATTCCGCAGATGTACGTAGATGTAGAATTTGTTTTCCCATTTGCCAAATATTATACATGTTAGCCGTTATATTGTAAATAATCGTGATATTTACAGAAGTCAAAGTGGGTGCAATAAAGCTTCATATGATTTATTAGCCACTATAACCGCATGAAAATATGTGAGGAAGAGAATCTCACATACTTTCATACTAAGTAGATACTTTTACCCCATAAAAAAATACGGCGTTATTATGTCACTCCGCGTTTCACGGGAGATTTAAAACTTCTTTTTCCTGAATCCGAGATAGATTCCACCAACTGCTGCTACTACGAAGAGAACTCCGAAAATATCAGTACCAGAGAAAGACATACCTCCACTTTCTTCTTCCTTTACAGGATCTTCTTTCTGCATCTCGTAGCCTTCCACATAACTGGAATCTGCAACTTGTTGGATGTCTGGAGCAGGTTCAGGGGAATTTGTTCCATAACCTGCATCGAAATTCTGAACAGTCTGGTTGCTGGCTGATTCTTCAGTGTTCTCTTTAGCAGTCTGGTTGAGTTTTTCGGCAACACTCGTCTGGTGACCTTTACTGCTGTGGCTGCTGCTCTCACCGGACTGCGGCTGGGAAGATTCAGTTGCTTCCTGCATCAATCTCTTATATTCGTCTGCAGTTGCCTGGTCAACAACACCTGGAACGGACATTACACCCTGAACGTATTCATTAAGCAGGGCATTCCCACAAGTGTGGTGACAGCATGTAACACCATCTTTAACCACGGATTCCACATATTCTTTAACAAGGCTTTTTGTAACCTCGTCAGAAGCATCCCAGTAGCTTGTACGAATAGAATCTAATGCTGTAGCAGTCATTGACTGGTAAGCATATGGGTTTGTAGATTTAAGGAACTCAGTAACACCGGTATCATACTTGTCCATGAAATATGTATCATACATCTCATCCCACATACCATCGGTAACAAGATCCGGATTTGTTACGTCCCATACGCGCATGACCTCAAAGACCGAATCCATATATCTCGTACCATCAAATCCGTTCCCCATCATTCCTTCTATCCAGTTTGGATTTAAATAACGTGAACGCAAATCCTTACAAAGGAACTCGTTAAGGGTTTCAATTTCTGCTGAACTGCTAAGATCGTTAATATACATATCAGGTGCAGTACCACTAACCTTTTCAATTGCCATGCTCAAGCCACCAAAATAGGCAGCTACCATTGGGTGATCAAGTACACCGTAAAGGTTAGAAGTCCTGCTAAAAATTGCAGTATCAACGTTTGCAAGGTTCAGTTCAAATACATCGGAATAATGTTCTCCCCATGTCTCCTGCCCATAGAGATATCCCATCCTGTCAATGTATAGACCCGCAATTTTGTCTGCATCTTCCCATGTATCACTGGTGATAGCTTCCTGAATACCTGGTGTGTATCCTCCGGGCGGCGGACAGAATATCTTTGAAACTGACAGGTTGTATGCAAGTGACTCATTGTATCCTTTTGCAATAAGGCTCTGGTATACTGCATCAGAATGTATTCTTACATAATTGGGATATGTATCATTATCTGCAGCAGCTGCCATCCTTACAGCCTTATCTATGAGTTCGATCTTGCTTGGATAAACATCCCGGTAAAGACCCGAGGTAACTACCATCACATCAATCCTTGGTCTTCCGAGTTCCTTAGAATCGATGAGCTTCAGGTCTGTCACCCTGTTCTTATTATCATACTCAGGTTCAACTCCCAGGAGTTTGAATATCTCGGATTCCATAACACCCTGGTTTCTTGTGGTTTCGACAGACCACAATAGGAAAGCCACCTTTTCAGGATACTGGCCATCCTCTTCAAGTTTTAGCTTTAGCATCTCTTCTGCAAGCTGTGACCCAACATCCCATGCTGCTTTTGTCGGGATGAGCCTGTCATCAAATGTGTACAGGTTCCTGCCAGTTGGCAAAGCATCCGGATTCCTGATAGGGTCTCCGGAAGGTCCGGGGATGATATATGTGCCATCAAGTGCATCAAGTATCTTTGTAATCTCGCAATCACATTGCTGTATCCTTTCAAGATATTCTAATGAAAGATCAAGGTCGTTGCTGAGTTCTGTAGAGTTCCGACCAAGCAACATTATTTGTGCATCGTGAGGAGACGTTCCGTTCGAGAGAGTCTCGTTCAAAAGTGAGATTGAAAGTTCCCCGTTTCCTCCAAGTGCTTCGACATGTTCTACATACTCATCCCCTAACATGCTTTTTATGAGCATAACAAGGCTTTCACCTTCCGGTACTTCGCCAAGTATGTGAGAACCATAAGGCATGTAAGAGGTCTTCAATTCGTAAAGGTAATCTGCAAGATCATCAATGAAAGCATCCGTAAGGTTTGTATCACCTGCAATTGAGTCAAGACTAACATTCAGGTCATTGTCAAGGTTGAGATTCCTTGTATGGTTAATTATATCCTTCCTGTAATTCTCTTTCACCGCACTGTCAGAAGCCTGTTTAAATAAGGTAATCTCCTGTTGCAGGTTGGCAAAATCCCCGTAGAGACCTGCAGGCACTATTGTAGGCGTCATGAAATCAATGATGAGCATGTTTGCTCTCCTTCTGTCAAATACACCTTCGGCATCCATTGGAAGAACATGGACATGAGGCATGTCTTCAAGCAAAAGAGCCCCCCAATCCTTTGCGGAAAGTCCACATTCTTTTCCGGGCATCAGTTCCACACTTGAGAATATCGTGAACAGGGCATCGGCCTTGTATTCTCTGGACATATACTTATAGAAAGCAAAGCACTGGTGGGTGGGTGGATAAGATGCATTGTTATACAATGTTTTCTCACTTGAAGACCATCCATGCTGCGGGTCGGGTACAAGAATTACATTACCGAATTGAAGCACCGGTATGACCAGATATTTGCCTGTGGAATTCTCATAGACCATAATGTCACCAGGTGCCTCTCCCCACATAGATGTCATTTCATCCTGTTTGTCCTGCGGGAGTTCTTTGAACCATTCCATGTAATGGGATTCGGGGATGAGTATTGTACTGCCGTTTTCAACACATTTCTCAAGTTCTCCGGGGGCCCAGTTGCCGACGTTATGTCCTCTTTCCACCATCAGTGCTGCAATTTCAGTAGCATTTGGAAGAGGGGCATTGCCAACATTATATCCACGTTCTTTCATGGCTTCAAGCAGTTTTGCAAGGCTCGCCTGTGCATCAAGGTAATAGTCAATATCTGCCCCCACATCAGCTTTACCGCCTTCGGGATTATAGTAAGGAATTACTATCTTTTTCTCGGAATTAGCTTTCTCATGTAATTCAGCCCATGCTATTGCCCTGTCAACCAGCCAATCCACCTGATATTCTATTGGCAGGTTGTATTCGACTCCGGTTGTTTCATCTGTGGCTTTACCACTAATGACTATGGGCTCGATCATCCCGTCAAGTTCTGCATATGCTACCTGGTACTGCTGGTCGGCTGGCACTCCCTGGATACTATTTTCCCACTCTTCCACACTCACTCCTGAAAACAGGCGAATCCCGTTAAGGACTGTGATGTTCAGCGTCTGTAGATCGGCAATTCCCTGCTCGTTATCAGAATAGTTTAGGCGTGAGCCACGGGAGATTACAATAGCAGCATCTGCAATAGACTTATTATCCAGCATCAGATAACTCATGGACTTGTTATCTTTGTAAGCATATGTTGCCACAATCGAGTTGTATCCTTTTCCTTCGATTTCCCCGACCAGGGCGTCAAGGAGAGGCATGTCCCTTTCCACATATTTATAACTGTCAATTATTATGGCAATTGTGGGGTTTTCGGGATTGTAGATACCACTTGCATCGTACCATGCCAGATAATCGGTGAGGTTTTCATATATTTGAGGTGCGACGGGATTATAAATACCATATATTGGCCTTTCGAGAGGAGCCTCGATTGAATAATTCAGCCCTAAGAACGTTGTTCCAATGAAAGTATTGAAACGATAGAAATTTGTTTCTGACACGTACTGTAAATATTGATTAATGTATGAGTACTCTGGAGCGGACGTATTTACGTTATGAAGCCCATATGCTTCAAGAGTATCACCAAGCGAAATAACATATGCACCATTTGTTTTAGCATTGTTTACTGTTGGCACAATGGTCTCAGTTACAGAAGAATCCAAATTTGACAAAACGACCATATCCCTATCACTAAGATCAAAACTTAGATCTGAATATGAAGTCCCAAGATAGACGCGTATATCCATTTGTGAACTTATTTCAGGATATGCTGCCACCTTTTCCATCAATGTAACGTCGTAAGGTCTTGATAATACATAAGCTATTTTTGGTTTTGTGCTCGCGATATGAGAACCTGAAGATTCGTTAACAGAGGTATTTCCAGTACCTAAAACTTCCGTAACTGTTAAGCCCAAAGAATCATTGGTACTGTTAGTAATGTTTATTTCCTGTTCATCTGCCGATACAACGTTTGTTAATAACAACAATAGAACTAAAATTAATGACATTGTATATTTATTCAATGTGATATCCCCAGACAATATTTCATGAACTCTGGAACATCCCCGAAGAAAAAATAACAGGATGATGAGTTCACAGTACAAATATTAGTTGAAAGTTTTTTAATATAGGAACTTGTACAGAAACAGCCTTAAAATTTGAAAAGTTGGAGTGAAGCTTTGTTCTGAGATTTAATTCACTCCAGAACATTTAAAAAATAATGAGCAGCCGATTCTGTTTTGAGAGAGTAACGTTCGGAGCATTAAGGAACAAATATAGATAAAACACAGTTTTTGGCTTACAATTATTAGCTTTTAAGGCAGAAAGGCAATTTTATGGCATTACTATTAAAATAAAAATGAAAAATACACTTTAATCGAAAAATATAAAAATAAGCCAAAGTCATAGAAATAGGAAACTCGGAGTCAGATAAAAAGAAAAAATACGGCAATTTTATTTTACGCCGCATTTCACATACGAAATAAAAACTTCTGATTCCTGACTCCTAGATAAATCCCACCAATGCAGACCACTACAAATAAAATTTGCGTTAATTGTTGAAAAAAATTAAACGGAGGCGGAGGAATCAGTAGAGGTGGAGGTACCATTACCCTCCGAATCTTCAGGGACGTAAATCACCCTGCCGTCAGCCAGCTTATATGCCGTCCCCAGAGCTTCCCCTGTGCCTCCACCGATGTTTTCGGTCATATTCAGGACTTCTATGGGCTTCCCCTGGTCCTTGATGATTATCTTCATATCCTCAGCTCCCGGATTTTTTACAATTGTAATATCCTCATTCGAGCTAAGAAGCTCAGGAAGATGGTAAGACATCACAAGGGCTACCAGCAGAGCCACGGAAAAGACCATTGCAACGTCAAAGAGATTGGCAACCCCGGTCATGGGGTTTTGCTCATCGGAATCATTTAAAAGCCCGGTTCGCCTGTACCGTCTGGATTTTCGCATGGTTTTCCTCCTATTAAGAAAGCAATCAATTTCCGCTTTTCTCCTCGAGTATATCCAGAATATAATCGATGTCCGACATATCCTCCCAGTACCAGCGCCTCCTGACCTGGGTAAGCACATAGGCTATTCCGGCAGAAAAGAGCCCTACGACGGTAGTTGCAAAGGCAATCATCAGGTTTTGTGCCAGGGTTTCGAGGTCTCCTTGCGAAAGCCCTATCAGGGCAGGTCCCAGCGGAATAAGCGTTCCCATAAGTCCGAGCATAGGGGCAACCGTTGAACTGATCTTCGTGTTTTCAAGGCGTTTTGCCATTTTAATCTCATATTCCTCAGAGAGCTTCTCGATTGCAGGAAAATTCTGCTCTTCGAGGTATTTTGCAGCCTCTTTTGCAAAGGATGTGACCATGTAATTTTGTTTTAGACTCTCAAGAGCCCTTGATGCTTCCGAAAAAGCTGAATTAGGAAGACTGTCCCGTATTTTTTTGCAACCGATTTCCAGGGTGTTACGGTCCCTGTTCCTTTTCGAATATTCAGAAAGGAATTCTCCTAATTGAATAAGTGAAACAAAGACAAGGATGGTCAGAAGTATCATTACCGGATACAGCAGAGCCGATGAAAATATGTACATCGTCTGTGATAACAAATCCATATTGCTCATTGGTTAGACCTCACATGGCCGAGAAAAAAACCTGCAAGGACTAAGACCCCAAAAGCCAGAAGGGGAACAATGCCTGATTCTCCCGGAGCCATAGGAGCTAAGTTCATCTGTTTTGTTTTCATATATGCAGGGATGAGCAGAGCTCCAAGAAGATAATAAATTCCGAGAAGCATCATGGCGCTTCCCATAGTTTCGGGAGTCTTTCCCAGCCGGGTCTTCCCAAACCTGAAAAGAAAAGAAGAAGCTACCACTGCAGTAAAAAAAGCAATTCCTACAAGAAGCCCTATTTTTATCCCGGAAAAGTTGAGACTTTCTGAAAGCAGCATACAGGATACCGCAAGTGCCCCCAGGCAGACCGGACAGGGCATGGATATAGCCAGAAAAGTGTGTCTGGAAACATCTTTTCCTGAATTCCACTTTTTCTGGGTGTAAATCCCGGCCCCTATAAGGAGCAGGGAGACAAGAACATGAACTCCCATACCCATTGCAGAAAGACGCTCAAAGGCATCCAGGCTTATGTGGTCAGCAACGCTTCCGAATAAAAGGGCAAGAAAAAAGTAACTGCCAGCAATTGTAAGAATTTCTCTCTTAGTGATATTTGAAAATCCACAACCTAATCCAGTTTTAATCCCGAAGATAAGGATACCTATTAAAATTCCAATAACAGTCAACGTAGAAGAGTCCATAGTACCTTCTGAGCATCTATAGTAGAATTAAATAAAAACTGGTTTTTGGGTAATGTTCGTTATCCTTCTGGGTAACAAATGCCTCTTGATTACATTTTTTGAACTAAAGATAAAATTTCAGGCACCCCGTTGCGAGAGAGGACGATAAATAATTAAAAAAGTGAAGTAATCGTTATGAAAGTGCGTTAATATAAAATCCATTTAAAAATAAGATTGCGCTGAGTGAATAACAAATAAAAAGCAGAAATTAACAAAAATTATGCAATAATTCACTCTGTTAACTGACATATTTTTTTAAATAATAAAAAGTCAGGAACCGTAAATAAAGTAAATTTGTTATAAAAATAGATAAAAAAAGCAATTAAAAGATGCGATAATATACATTACTTGTTTTATAGGGGGCAATAATTATAAGTAAGGGAGGTAAAATACAGGACCATCATGGTAGTAAGAATTAGAGGGATTCAGGAATGAACGGTAGCGGAGAAAACCTACTCAAAGCGATCTCAAGCGACACCCGTCTTTCTATTCTCGAGCTTCTGAGTGAAGGGGATAAGCATATCTCCGGCCTTGCGAGGGAAATAGGGATTTCCGTGCCCGTAGCTGCAAAACATGTAAAAATCCTGGAAAAAGCCGAACTTATAGAAAGAAAAAAGTTCGGGAATACTCATATGATAAGCATAAAACTGAACAATGTATATTCTTTCCTGGACCGCTTTGCAGAAAACAGGAAGCTTGAGGTAGAGGAAGGTACGAGTCTGCTTGAAGCTTTGAAAAACGTAGCCGCTGTCGAAGTAAGGGAAATGGGAGACAGGATAAAAGTTGTCTCTACGGACGGGGAAGAGGGTTTTTATGTATATGAGGTGGACGGCAAATTCTCGGATAAAACTGTAGACGAATATAAGTTTTACGAAGATGCCATCGTCGAGTGGAAGAAGCTAATTCCGGTCACGAAAAAAAGGCTGCTTGTGAATATAAGGAGATGAAGCAGCCAGAGCAGCTTTTATTAAAAATCTCCATGAAAATAGCCTCTGTGAAAGTAACTTATACTACCATTCAGAGAATCCTGATCAAGCCAACTACTCGCTAGATCTAAAGATTTAACGGGTTTCCTGCTGAGGGTTTAGAAAAAGAAGCGTAAACCCCCTGGGTTTTAGCCTGGGGGCAGTTCACGAATTTCCGAAAAATTCAGCATTCCGGAAGAGCAGGATTCACTCCTTTAACTTTGCCAGAACTCCAAGGTGGTCTTCATGATAGGGCATAAGATCTCTGGCCATCAGGATTTCGAATCTGGGTTCAAAAGCCTGCTCAAGCTTTTTTACTTCTTCCGTGAAGACTTCCTTCGGGTTTGCCGCAGTGTCGATGCTGCGAGCCTTAATCGAAAGCAGGAGATGCCCGCCTTCATTCAAAAAGCGTGCAGCATTTCTTGCAGCGATTTCGGCCTGATTGGGCTGGGCAACATCCTGAAAGATCAGGTCTACAGGCTCAACAATATGGGCGTAACTGTCCGGTTTTCCCGCATCAGCAAGGAGAGGGAAAATATTTTTGCGCCGGGAAGCAAGCCCTATGAAGTCGCGCATGCTTCTTGGAGCAAATTCAACAGCGTATACTGCCCCTTCAGAGACGATATCAGAGACATGGCTGACCGTTGTACCTGAAGCTGCCCCCAGGTAGAGCACCTTTGAATCCTCCTTAAGGGGGATATTAAACTTCTTGAGGACCATGGCTCCAAGCTTACTCCGGCGAGGGTCCCAGGTACGGTACTCGACCCCTTCAACCGGAATTAGCTTTTCTCCGTAAACAGTCTTTCCCAGGTCCAGGTTCTTTGTGGCAAGCTGCTTTTTGCCCTTCGTAACCTCAAAAATCCCATCGGAAAGCTTCCTTACGTCAGTCATTTACTTCCTCCTCTTTTTCTTTGGTTTTGCCCCACTTTCCGGCCTTTTTTGCGGAGGCCTGGGGTTTAAAGCCCGTATTTTCTGGATTTTTTCTTCCAGTTTCTCTGGCAGAGAAGGATCTATTTTCCCGGAGTAAAAGTCGATTCGAGCGGCAAGGGAAAGTTTTGCTGCAAGAGCTCTTGCAACTTTTCCCCGCACCCACCATGGAGAGGTATTGACAAGGGGATGGCTGTAGATTATCCCGTGCTTTGGGGACGGAGCCCTTTCCCGGAGGTGTTTGAAGAGGGCCTTGCTGGCCCCGATAACCTGAATAGTACTGGACGGAAAAGCAGCAAGTTTTTCAAGGCTGCCTGCAATGCTTATGAGCCTTGCCCCGAGCATGGGCCCCGCTGTTATGGTCAGGTTAGGTGCAAGGATTTCCATACTGCTCTCGATGTAAGCTTCGATTTGCTTCCGTCGTTCATAGAGACTGCATACGTTCTCTGCAAAACCTTTAAGGAGCACTTCATCTGCAGCTTCGAGTTTTGCACCCATGGAATCCCTGGCTTTTAAGTAAAGAGGATCATCAGGAGCAACATTTTCACGGGAGCCGTATTTTACAATAAAAAGCGCAAGAGCTTCACCATTGAGCCCGCTTTCGGGGAAATAACCCCCGTACCACTCAAAAAGCCTTTCAGAAAGGGAGTTGGTGGTTTCATTGATGTCATCCAGGGCTTCTACTGCCTGAACTATGCGCTGGTCAGGGGTAAGAGCTTCTGAGACCTGGTGTTTTGCAGCTTCCAGCGTGACTTCATGTAAAAGGGAATAATATTCAGAAAGGGAATCTACAAACTTGCACTCGATAGCTGCAGCTTTCAGGTCAAAACCTTCGGGAGGAAGATTCTGCCTGCTGTCCCTCAAAGAGAGGGAACGGAGTGCAAGCTCTCTTATATCTTTTGGAAAAGAGTCGGAGGCAAGGACTTCTCCTTTGCTGCCTATCTCAAGGACTCCAAACCAGGTGTTGATTTTCAATTGGAGCCTCCGAAGATGTCCGCGCCCCGATTCTTTGCCTTTGTAAGCAGTACTTCTCCACCAAGTGATTCATCCAGCATACTCTGGACTTCTTTCTGGAGTTTTTTGCATTCTCCCGGACTTCCGACAATCCCGTAGACTACTGGCCCGAAAGAACTGACTCCTGAACCACTAGCTCCGTTGTCCTGCATATATTTCATGGCATCGAGTACAGGTCGGGGCTGAAGTTCAACTTCCCGCTTTTTAAAGCCCACAGTCTGGAAATGGTTGACTGCCCTGCCGAAACTTTCCAGATCTTCTTCGATTAGCGCAGGGAGCATCTGCATGAGAATTACATGAGAGAGTTCCTGGACTTCCTTAAGAGGGATAGGACAGACTTTTTTGAAAATATCGACTTCTTCTGCGTCATGAACACCTTTGGTATTGGGAATTGCAAGGACAATATGCCAGTCAGGAAAGTCCCTCCTGAAAAGCACGGGTCCTGGAGGCATACGGCTGGCTGCGGAAGGAGAAAATGCACCTTTATCCCTGAATTTGTGCCCCCCGTCCAGGATGAAACCTCCACTTTCGAAAGCAGCAACCCCTATTCCGGACGTCCCGCCTCTACCGACAGCAACTGCGAGTTCCCGGACACTTTTTCCAAGCCCGTAAATTTCATTTACAGCTGCTGCGGCAGAAAGTGCGGCCTGGGTTCCGGAGCCAAGCCCTACATGGTCAGAAAGATCCCTATTAATATGAATCCTGATGCCTTTCCCTTCAGGAAGCACAGCTTTTACTGCTTTTAGCATCCTGCCTGCGAGAAGAGAATCCCCCACCACTTCGACAACATCCGCTTCAGCTGCCGAAATTTCCAGGCTTGGTGACTCGAGAGTAATTCCTACCCCCCCATCGACCCTGCCGATCTCTGCATTGAGATCAATAAGGGTAAGATGCAGTCTGGATGGTGACATTACATTAATCATATTCATCTGTATCCTCATTGCTTATTCATAAAGCTTAGGAGTTAACCTTCGAACTACTCCGAAGTTTTTCCTTAACAATCAAATAAGTAAAAGATAAAGTTTTCCCGTTAAATATAAATTTAAGGAATGGAAAAATCAGCGAATATATTTTTATACGGATCTCCGCACTCCCCCGAAAATCCAGCAGTGACTCCATAAACACAGGACATACGGAAAAACTACAGCTCCGGCAGCGGCTGTAAACTGTTCCAAGAAGAGTATGTATAACCCCACAAAGCATCCCTGTATCTGCGGGGTCAGAAAGACCGAAAGTAAGGTCAGCTTTCAGGTTTTTGATTTTTATTGCATTAAACATATCGGAAAACAGACGTAACAGAGGTTTTCGAAGGGCTTTGTAAGCTTCAAGACCCCAGTGAAGTTTTTCCATGGTGGTCATTCCTTTCTTTGCCTCTACTTCACCTTCCTTACCAACTCTTTTTTTCCTTCTTATTCGGGCAAATATTCCTCTTTTCTCTTTCCCCACAGTTTTTTCTTTAATCGGAATATTCTCTTTGCCTTCAGCCTGTTCTTTAATTTCAATTTTCTCTTTACCCTCAATAATTATTGTTTCCTCTTCAGGTTTCTTTTCTCCGGGCTCCCTATCTTTTTCCATCTGCATTTTGAGTTCTGCTTTTAGATTGTCTTCTTTTCTGCTTTCAGCTTGTTCAGGCTCTTTTTTACCCTGTGGAGTTCCGGTTTCTACTCCAGTTCCTTTTTTCATTTCCTCCTCAGCCGGCTCTTCAGGAAGTAATTTTTTTTCCTCAGGTTCTTCGATTGAAAAAGTATGGGAAAAAAACAGCCATTTTACAGTAAATATTCCTCCCAGCTCTTTCTTTTCTTCCACACTCAGAACCTTGAGCTTGAAAGTGAGACCTATAGCTGTAAAAAGTATGAATAAAACAAGCAGAAAAACCAGAAGGAAGAGGTAGGCAATAAGCATGCTAAACAAGTTGAAGGAGAAAGATAGTCCTGACGATCTTAAATACCCTGACCTTTAGTTCCGGTCCCTGGAAAATCCTTTAAAAAGGTTTAACCAGGAGGGATTTACTGGAAAACTCCCCCTTTCTCTTCGAACTCCGTATGCTCTTTAACTTCCGTTTTGCCGCCTTCCGAACCCTCTTCTTTTTTATGTTTGCCAGTCTTACCTTTGATCTTCTCCAGAATGTCAGGCACGACCTCCTGAAGGGAATTGAGGATTGATCCTACATCGCTTTTCTCAGAGATCCGGAAGATTTTTGCATCATCTTCGGAAAGCATAATAAAAGCAACAGGCTCTATCTTCGCACCTGCGCCTCCGCCTCCTCCGTACCCTGATTCATTATCCTTTTTGCCCTCCCCGCCTCCAGCTCCGAACCCCATGGTAAGTTTGGAAACAGGAATGATTGTTTTTCCGGCAGCTGTAATAGGATCTCCGACGACAGTTTTAGTAGTTGCAATTTTTTCAAGTTCGCCTGCAATTTCTTTAATAGTATCTTCTACGCCCATATTTTTATTCCCCGATGTGTATTGTATGATTTGTTTAGATGGATAATAAAGGTTGTCTATCTTCTTTTAGATTTCCAGCCTAGTTTTATTAAATATTGACTTCATCATATTTGAGTTAATCCTGTATTCACAATTTCAAGCGTAACTCTTCCATTCGCAACGTAATTTTTTGAGCGAGAATCATAGTTCCTTTTTTGGAACCCCTCCAAATCTATGCCTGCCTTCTCCTCTGATTTCAAATTAATATCCGGATTACTTTTGAGGGAGGGCTTTCGAAAACATAGGGCTCTTTTTATTTGGGAAGATAGACAGTGAAAAATAGACAGTAGGAAAAAATAAAATGATTTAGTAGGATAATATATGATGATTTAGTTAATATTATATAACAGTACTAATTCTGTAAAATAACTAATATTAAAAATCAAAAAGTCGGGCTTAAAGCTTAGTATATATACTATAAAAACAGCGCAGCCTTTGGACAAGAACATATTATCATAATCGAAAGCAAAAACTTGTGATTTTAATTAAAATGAAACGCAAAAATATATTTTGAGGGGTTTATTGTGTGGAAAGCAAAAAGACATGGTATAATTTTATTTGTAATAATTCTTGCACTTTATCTGGTTATCGGAGGGAGTGCATCAGCTGCAACAATTTATGTGGACGATAATGACAAATCCGCAGACTATGAAACAATACAGACTGCACTAAACGCCGCAGTTGACGGAGACACTATAATAGTAAAGCCAGGAACTTATCCGGATGAACTAATACAAGTAAACACATCTGTAACAATAAAAGGAGCTTCGGGATATCCCTCGGTTGGTGGCTTTGATATATACAGGCAGTCACGTATAGAAGGGTTGACAATCACGAAGGGTGTAGGCTTTGACCAGGGTGGCATAGAGTGCACAATAAGAAATAACAGGTTTGAAGGCTGCGGTGTAAGTATAGGTAACAGCTACCTGTATGGAAATCAGACAATAATGAATAACCTCTTTACAGGGAGCAAATTCGGGGTGTCCACTTATGATAGCTGGAATAATAAAATTACAGGAAACACATTTCAAAAATGTGATGCTGGTATAAAATTTACATGGGGTGGCGGCGGCCACGTAGTCACGGGGAATACATTCAAAAACTGTGGAATCGGCATCCACATAATCGACGAACAGGCAACTATTTATAACAATTATTTTTCAAATAACATTAACCTGCAGGTAGACGAATTACATGACAGGAATGGCCCCCAATTAAACACTAAAAAAACCACAGGTGAAAACATCATAGATGGTCCTTATATAGCTGGGAACTACTGGGCAACACCTGCAGGAGATGGATTCTCTCAGACCCACCTGGACACTAACGGCGATGGGATAGCTGAAAAAACATACCAGATAGCAGAGGGTGTTATTGACTACCTGCCCCTGGTAACTCCCAGGACAGAGTCTGAACCTGTGCTTCCTGTGGCAAATTTCAAGGCAAATACTGTAAGTGGGAACGCTCCTCTTTCAGTCCTCTTTACCGACCTTTCACAAAACGCAACATCGAGAAGCTGGAACTTTGGAGACGGAGCTACTTCAACTGATAAGAATCCAACGCATTCTTATTCCCTGGCAGGAAACTATACCGTTAACCTTACAGTAAGCAACCTGAAAGACACGGATTCAAAAACTGCTATTATAACTGTGCTGGAAAAAGAGGAAGAAGAAAAGGAAGAAAATGAAAATGTAAATGAAAATAACAATCTTCCCGTAGTAGACTTCAGCACAAATGTCATCAGCGGCTCTGCTCCCCTTTCAGTCCTCTTTACTGACCTTTCACAAAATGCAACTTCGAGAAGCTGGGATGTTAACAATGACGGAATCGAGGACTCAAAAGAGGCAAGCTTTGTTTATGTGTATACTGCCACAGGAACTTATACAGTTAAGCTGACAGTGAGCAATGAAAACGGCACATCCCCAAAAACTACTCTGATAACTGTAGAGAACGAGAGCATTGACGGAAGCAGCCACAGCAACGGAGGAAGCAGCCACAGCAACGGAGGAAGCAGCAGCGGCGGCGGCGGGTCCCCTGAACCTGCAAGAAACGTTGAAACCAAAGAACTTTCACAGGTATTCATTACAAACGGAAAAGCTGTAAAATTTGATTTCACGAAGGATGCAACCTGTGTTGTTTATGTGAGCTTTGATGCAAAAAAGACAGTAGGAAAGACCACAACGATTGTTGAGGAATTAAAAAATAAGTCGTCTCTGGTTTCGGAACTGCCTGAAGGAAAGGTCTACAAATCTTTTAATGTATGGGTAGGAAACAGCGGATTTGCAACCTCAAAAAATATAGAAAACCCGGTCGTCTGTTTTAAGGTTGAAAAATCCTGGCTCCAGGATAAAAAGATCGATAAGGATTCGATTATCCTCAACAGGTACAGTGAAGAAAAGTGGGAACAGCTGCCAGTCAACTTATTAGAAGAAGACGACAAATTCCTGTACTTCACAGCCGAAACTCCGGCATTTTCTTCGTTCGTAATAACAGGAAAAGCAAAGAGCCTCTCCGAAGAAGACTCAACAGAAACGGAGCCTGAGAAGGAAACTCGCGCCGCAGAAGAAGAGATGAAAAGTATAGAGGAAGAAGTTGAACCGAATTCCGGGCAGGAAGAAGACACAAAGGCCCCCGGGTTCGAAATTGGATATGGGATAATATGCATGTCCGCTATTTTCCTGCATAAAAGAAAGCAAAAAAACTAAAAGAATACAAAAGAAAGGCAGTCAAATCAAAAGTCAAGTATCAGTTTTGATACAGAAAAATGATTGATGAAGGTTTTACGCCTTCATCTTATTTTTCTACATTATCAGTTTCTGCCCAATCTTTTATCCTTATTTTATCTCGGAAATCTTTTACCCTCATTTTATCTCGGAAATCTTTTATCCGGATATTACCCAGACTTTTACCTCTCCTGAGGTTGTAAAAGAAGCTGCCTAATTGAGTAAAATAGACTGACTATCATCTTACAATTCGAATATTCTTTACTCTTCTGTAAATATTCTTTTTTATATCTATTTAAAAGTATTAATCCAAATCAGTATATTTATATTGTTTCACGCGTTTTCCAATTAAATAAAAGTCTTTAATATAAAGGATCCGGTGTGTGAATAAGTAATTCAGTTATAAAATATTTATTGTTAAATATGCACATTTATAAATTTTTAAGGAAATTTAAGTTAATTGTTGATAGATGGAATTTCATCCATATTTCACCCCTAACTTTCTTGAATGGACGGAGGAATTCGAAATTCGAAATAAATTAACCGTTTTACTAATTGCTTTTCTCATTCTGATATTCTGTGTTGGAATCGGAACTGCAGATGAGATTATTGTCTGGCCAGAAGATTCAATACAGGCTGCCATAAACAACGCAAGTTCAGGTGATATAATCACCATAAAACCCGGGACCTATACCGAAAATATCATAATATCTAAAGATAGCCTCGGTATCGATAGCCTCACTATCCGGTCGGAGTCCGGAAACCCTGAGAATACAATAATAAAAGCTAAAAGTTCAAAAGAAAACGTGCTCTTAGTGAAGGCAGATAATGTTGGGATTAGCGGGATTAAAGCTATTGGAGCTGGGGCCAGTTACTCAGGAATCTGTTTGTCAAGATGCAACAAATGTATAATTGAAAACAACAAGCTCACTAGCAACGGGCGTGGAATTCATATATTGTGGTCTAAAGGCTGTAAAGTTTCGACAAATACTGTTACGGATAACGGTGTGTATGGAATTCTGCTTGAGAGTTCCAGCGGTAATACCATTTCCGGAAATACGGCATCTAACGACGCCCGCGGCATCCATGTTGGTTCCTCCGACGGCAATACCCTTTCAGACAACACTGTTACTTCGAACAGTGATTACGGCATGTATGTTTGCGGCCTGAGCGACAATAACCGCATTTATAACAATTACTTCAATAACACCAAAATGACAATTAAAAGCGGGGCTGGAAACTCTTATAATATTGAAAAAAAGGAAGGAAAAAATATTATTGGTGGGACCTATATTGGTGGGAACTACTGGGGAGAACCTAATGGGGAGGGTTTTTCCGATAAAGCAGTGGATAAAGATGGGGATGGAATTTCCGATTTCGCGTACAGTATACCAGGCAGCATATATTCAGATGACCTGCCTCTTACACATGCTTCTAACTTGCCTGAGCCTGTAATCCCTATTGCAGACTTTAGCAGCAATGTTAACTCGGGGAATGCACCGCTTGATGTCATTTTTACGGACAAAAGCACAGGAACTCCCACTAAATGGGACTGGAATTTCGGAGACGGAACGAATTCAGCAGACCAGAACCCTGCACACACATACTCCTCAGCAGGAACTTACACGGTAACACTTACAGTAAGCAATTCAAACGGTCAGACTTCAAAAACCGGTGCAATAACGGTTCTTCAAACCTCTGAGCCTGTACCTGAACCTTTAATCCCTATTGCAGACTTCAGCAGCGATGTAACTTCAGGGAATGCACCGCTAAATGTCTTATTTACTGACAAAAGCACAGGAACTCCCACTGCATGGAACTGGGATTTCGGAGACGGAACGAATTCAGCAGATCAGAACCCTGCACACACATACTCCTCAGCAGGAACTTACACGGTAACACTTACAGTAAGCAATTCAAACGGTCAGACTTCAAAAATCGGTGCAATAACTGTTCTTCAAACCTCTGAGCCTGTACCCGAGCCTGTAATCCCGGTTGCAGATTTCGGCACCAATGCTATTCAGGGCCCTGCTCCTCTTACTGTCCAGTTTACCGATCGTTCACAAAATACAGTTTATTGGAGCTGGGATTTTGACAACAACGGACAGCCTGACTCCACCGACCAGAGTCCGGTTTATGTATATGAAGTTCCGGGAGACTATACCGTTAACCTGACGGTACGCAACGAAAACGGTTCAGCTTCAAAAACTCTCGAAATAAAAGTGCTGGAGGCAGAAGAGGATAAAGGTCTTCCTGTTGCAGACTTCAGTGCGAATGTTACGAGCGGCTATGCTCCCCTTGAGGTCCTCTTTAAAGACCGCTCACAAAAAGCAACTGAGATCGGGTGGGATTTTAACAATGATGGAGTGGCTGACGTGAGTTCCAGTACCGTAGTTTATGTGTACACAGCTCCGGGAACCTATACAGTAAACCTGCTCGCAACCAACGAAAATGGTACGGTTTCAAAAACTCTTGATATAGAGGTGTTGAAAGAGAGCAGTTCCGGAGGAAGCAGCCACAGCAGCGGAGGAAGCAGCCACAGCAGCGGTGGCGGTGGTGGTTCCCCCGAACCTGCAAGAAACGTTGAAACCAAAGAGCTTTCACAGGTTTACATAACAAATGACAAAGCCGTAAAGTTTGATTTCACAAAGAACGCCACCTGTGTTGTATATGTGAGCTTTGATGCAAAAAAGACAGCTGGCAAGACCACAACGATTACCGAGGAATTAAAAAATAAGTCTGCACTTGTTTCCAAATTGCCTGAAGGAGAGGTCTACAAGTCCTTTAACGTCTGGGTAGGAAACAGCGGGTATGCAACCTCAAAGAATATAGAAAACCCTGTCATCTGTTTCAAGGTTGAAAAGACCTGGATGGAGGATAAAAGGATAGATAAGGCTTCAATTGCCCTGAACAGGTACGAGGACAAAGCCTGGGTGCAGCTGCCAGTTACCCTATCAGGGGAAGATGAGAAATTCCTGTACTTCACTGCCGAGGTCCCGGGCTTCTCTTCCTTTGCAATAACAGGTAAGGCAAAAAGCCTCTCAGAAGAAGCTACAGCAGAAACAGAGCCTGGACAGGAAATTCGCTCCATTGAGAGAGAAGATGAAAAAAGCATGGGTGAAGAAGTTGAACAGAGCTCTGCACAGGGAGAGGATACAAAGGCTCCAGGATTTGAAATAGTCTATGGGATAGCCTGCGTGCTTGCAGTTTTCCTGTATAAAAGAAAGTAAAAAAGCTAAAAGGATACAAAAAGGAAATCAAACAAATCAAATCAAATCAAATCAAATCAAACAAATCAAATCAAATCAAATCAAATCAAATCAAATCAAAGCTAAATGTCAAGCTTTGATACAGAAAAGCGATTGATGAGGGGTTTATCCCTTCATCTTATTTTCTACAAACCTCATTTTCTACAAATCTCATTTTCTACAAATCTCATTATCTACAAATCTCATTTTCTACAAATCTCATTATCTACAAATCTTATTTTCTACAGTTTCAGTTTTCTCAGTATTTTAACTTGATTTCTTAATTTCTGAATCCATATCGTTTCTTAATCCGGATAGATATATAGAGCCCCGGTTTCCTCATAAATAATAATTTTTGAATAGCAACCCATCAAGAGCATATTATTGCCTGTTTTGAAAGAGACTGATTACCAATAATAAAAAAGATAAGAATGTAATAAGGATAGCTGTTTAACGAAGTTAAAATACTAATTCTTGCCTTACAATTGAACTATTACTTTACTGAGCAGCATGCTGTTTTATATTTTTATAAAAGTAATAGATTAAATCAGTATATTTATATTTATTTATATACATTCCCGCGTAGTTAAATTGATTGACGCAGGGATTTTACTCTGGATTTTAGTAAATTCAGCGCAAACGCAGAGCTTTACATTTGTACATTCATTGGGCATTGAGTACATGTTTTCATGAATTACTAATAATACAATTTTCGCCCCTGATACAGATTTCACCCCTAACTTTCTTGAATGGATGGAGGAATTGGAAATTAGAAATAAATTAATCACATTATTAGGAATTTTTATCATATTCTCATTAATTTCAGGTATTGGAGCAGCGGCAGAGATAATTGTCCAGCCAGGAAGTTCAATACAGACTGCCGTAAACAATGCAGCTTCGGGTGATGTAATTACCATAAAACCCGGGACCTATACCGAAAATATAAAAATATCTACAGGTGATCTCACTATCAGGTCTGAGTCCGGAAACCCTGATAATACAATAATTAAAGCTAAAAGTTCAACTATAAATGTACTTTCCGTACAGGCAGATAATGTAAAAATTAGCGGGATTAAAGCTATTGGAGCAAGCGGGTCCAGCTATTCAGGAATCTATCTGTCCGGATGCAATAACTGTATAATTGAGAATAACAAGCTCATGAGCAACGGGCGTGGAATTTATCTCGTGAGTTCTAAAGGATGCTCCGTCTCGAAAAATACAGTTACAAATAACGGGGTTTATGGAATTGTGCTTGGGAGCTCCAGCGGCAATACAATCTCCGGAAATACGGCTTCTAACGACGCCCGCGGCATCCATGTTGGTTCCTCTGACGGCAATACCCTTTCAGGCAACACTGTTACTTCGAACAGTGCTTACGGCATGTATGTTTGCGGCCTGAGCGATAGAAACCTCATTTATAACAACTACTTCAATAACACCAATATGATCATTAAAAGCGGAACCGGAAACTCTTATAATACCGCAAAAACCGCAGGCAAAAACATCATCTATGGAAGCTATATTGGAGGGAACTTCTGGGGAAAACCCGATGGGTCAGGCTTTTCCAATACCGCAGTGGATAAGGATGGAGATGGGATTTCCGATTCCGCGTATAGTATACCAAACAGCATATACTCAGATTACCTGCCTCTTGTAACTCCTTCCAATCCTGCAGCCCCTGATGCGGACTTCAGCAGCAATGTAACCTCAGGAAACGCGCCGTTGAATGTTTTATTTACTGATGCAAGCGCAGGAACGTCCACTGCATGGAACTGGAGTTTTGGAGACGGGACATATTCAACCCAGAAAAATCCAGTGCATATATATTCAGCAGCCGGGAGTTACACAGTAACACTTACAGCAAGCAATGCGGCTGGAAACGACACAAAAACAAAAGCGGATTATATAAAAGTAACAGCCCCGCAAAAACCAGTCGTAAATTACTGGGGCTCTCCGAGGTCAGGAGATGCGCCGCTGACTGTAACCTTTAAGGACATTACTACAGGATCCCCCACAGCATGGAACTGGGATTTCGGAGACGGGACCAATTCAACGGAACAGAACCCAAAACACACATATTCAGCAGCGGGCCGTTACACGATAAAGCTGACAGCAACCAATGCAGCCGGCGGTAATACGCTAACAAAGTACTATTACATAACAGTGACAGGAACCTCTTTGCAAACTCCTGTTGCAAGCTTCAACAGCAATGTTACTTCAGGAAACGCGCCGCTTAATGTCCTATTTACGGACACAAGTACAGGAACTCCCACAGCATGGAGCTGGAATTTCGGAGATGGGACTAATTCAGCAGTCCAGAACCCTGTACACAAATACTCCTCAGCAGGAACTTACACTGTAACGCTTACAGTAACCAATGCGGCAGGCAGTAATACGCTAACAAAAACGAGTTATATAAGTGTAGGGACAGAGGCGGCGCAAACTCCTGTTGCTGAGTTTTTGGCATCTCCAACATCCGGAAATGCACCTCTGGATGTGACCTTTACTGACAGCAGTACGGGAACTCCCACAGCATGGAACTGGAATTTCGGAGACGGGACTACTTCAACAGATCAGAACCCAAAACACACATATTCGACAGCAGGAGCCTACACAGTAACGCTTACGGCAACTAATGCTGCAGGCAGCAATACGGCAACAAAGTCCAGTTATATAACTGCAGGGACAACGGAACAGAAGCCAGTCGTAAACTTCTGGGGCTCTCCAAGATCGGGGAATGCGCCGCTGAGTGTGGCCTTTAAGGACATTACTACAGGATCGCCTACTGCGTGGAACTGGGATTTCGGAGACGGAACTAATTCAACGGAACAGAACCCAAAACACACATATTCAGCAGCAGGACGTTACACGATTAAACTGACAGCAACCAATGCTGCAGGCAGTAATACGCTAACAAAGTATTATTACACAACGGTGACAGGAACAGCTGCACAAACTCCTGTTGCTGCGTTTTCGGCATCTCCGACTTCCGGAAATGCACCTCTGGATGTGACCTTTACTGACAGCAGTACAGGAACTCCCACAGCATGGAGCTGGAATTTCGGAGACGGAACAAGTTCAACTCAGAAGAGTCCAACACATACATATTCGACAGCAGGAACCTACACAGTAACGCTTACGGCAACTAATGCTGCAGGCAGCAATACGGTGACAAAGTCCAGTTATATAACCGCAATAACTGGAGGGACAACGGCACAAAAACCAGTCGTAAACTTCTGGGGCACCCCAAGATCAGGAAATGCACCGCTGACTGTAACCTTTAAAGACATTACTACAGGAACACCTACTGCGTGGAACTGGGATTTCGGAGACGGAACAAGTTCAACAGACCAGAACCCAAAACACACATATTCAACAGCAGGAAATTACGTGATAAAGCTGACAGCAACCAATGCGGCAGGCAGTACTACAATGACAAAGTACAATTATATTGTAGTGACAGGAACAGCTGCACAAACACCGATTGCTGCGTTTTCGGCATCTCCAACTTCCGGAAATACACCCCTGAATGTGGCTTTCACTGACAGCAGTACAGGTACACCCACAGCATGGAGCTGGAATTTCGGAGACGGAACAAGTTCGACTCAGAAGAGTCCAACACATACATATTCAACAGCAGGAACCTACACTGTAACGCTTACAGTAACTAATGCTGCAGGCAGCAATACGGCAACAAAATCCAGCTATATAACTGCAGGGACAACCGGTACAGGAACAACGACACAAAAACCAGTAATAAACTGCTGGGGCTCTCCAAGAACGGGAACTGCACCTCTGAATGTGTACTTTAAGGACAGTAGCACAGGTTCGCCTACTGCATGGAACTGGAGTTTCGGAGACGGAACGTACTCAACCCTCCAGAACCCGAAGCACACATATTCAGCAGCAGGAAGTTACACGATAAAACTGACAGTAACCAATGCAGCAGGTAGCACTTCGGTAACAAAATACAACTACATAGTAGTTTCAAAGGCCTGAGAGCACTGTGAAGTCGGTTTAACAGGGATTAAACGAAAGTAAATTAAAAGGCTGGAGTAATCGGGCTATGTCCTTTTTAGAGCTTTTCTGCAAAGCTCCCGAACTCCAGCCGACTTGAAGCCGGAGATTCCGGCTCCTTTTTTTCAGGGGAATAGGGCACTACATTTGCAAAAAACTCTTTTACCAGGCTTCCCACGTCCCTTGGAGCTACATCGAGAAACTCTCTACTTTCTTCAGGAGGGAAGTATCCGAATACCGAAAATTTACCCAGCTTGCGCATCTGAGAGCCCTGGTAACGGGCATCAAGGAGAATCCTTACCCCGAAATCTCCCGGAGAGCGGACAACTCTCCCCATTGCCTGTCTTACCTTCCTGGTCGTTGGCACCTGGACTGCAAACTCCCAGCCATCTCCACAGTTAAAAACCGTATCATATGCCGACTCCACAGCTTTGATCCTGTCATTCAGAGCCGGGTATCCTACACCTACAACGATCACGGTTCTGCCGCGGGAGTCTCTGAAATCAACGCCTTCGCTCAATGTTCCCCAGAGATAGGTTATGAGCAAAGCTTTTCCTCCCTGTTCCCCTATTTTGAAAAACTCCTGCCTGATCTCCTGGGCTGAGACCCCGACCTCATCAAGGAAAATAGGGATCGAAAGTTCGGGCTCAAGGAGTTTTTTATAGCGGAGGGCTTCCGCATAGCTCTGGAAATAAACGACCACATTCCCTGGCGATGCAGCAGTGGCAGCAAGAAGCGCTTCTTTCAAACTTTCCAGGGTTTCAGGGCTGTCCCTGTTTTTTGCAAAGAGGGGAGGGACTGAAACTGCAAGAGTAAGCCTTCTTTCCGGTGGGAAGGTGGTCCCATAGGTGATTTCTTCCACTTCCCGGGTAATTCCCAGTGTGGATTTTACCATCTCAAAAGGTCGAAGTGTAGCCGACATCAGCACTGCCGAATAAACGGAATCAAGCAACGGTTGGGTCACATTTTTGGGAATGCAGGTGAAAAGTTCAAGCCTGCCGACTACCCTATCGCTTTTAAAGTCCCTGCGCATGTTCAGGATCGGATAATAGTTCTGCCTGTCCGAAAGCACAAGATAAGAAGAAAGAAAATCTGCAACATAACGGATCTGGGAACGCTTTGGAACGGAAAGAAGCCCTTTTTTGTAGTTTTCAGCATAAATCTCTTCCAGCCTGCCTCCGAACTCTCCGATTTCCCGCAGCCGGGTCAGAACCTTTTCTTCGTCTGCAAACCCTTCTACCTTTGCATCCCGCAAAAAACGAACTTTCAGGACATCGAGGCGCTCATAAGGATCGCTAATCTGAATATCCTGCCAGTGTTTTCCAAGCCTGTTCCTCTCCCCGAACTTCAACTTTGAGTCATAAGTATCCCTGATAGAGGTCAGCAAACAGGAAAAAAGCCTTTTTGCGTAGATCCGGGAGGCATAGTCCTGGTCAAGAGGAATCCCGAGACCCTGCCCGGAGCCTCCCCCGAACATAGGAGAACTGTCAGACTCAGGAATCTCCCCGACCTCGGAAAGGGCTTTTTCAATGGTTATTTCAGAAAGCATTACGGAGGAATGGGAACGGGCTGAAGCCTCAATGTTGTGAGCTTCATCAAAGATAAGAATGATATCTTCAGGGTCTCTCTCAAGCCATTTAAGGAGGGTCATGAAGATGTCAGCACTGAGCACATGATGGAAATTGCAGATAAGAAGTTCTGTGTTTTTGAGTTCCTTTTTAAGCAGCTCATACCCGCACATGTCCCGGTCTTCCGCATATTCCATAACTTCTTCAGGACTTCTTACATCAGAAAAGAGCCAGGAGGAAAATTCATTTCCTTCGTACTTGAGGACCTCATAAAGCTTTGGGCAGGAGTGGTTTCTCAAAGACTGGGCCTTTTTTCGGGCTTCCTCGATTTCTTTTTCAAGCTCGTTCCTGAGGGCGTAGAGGGAAGGGTCTTTTGTCCGTTTGTGTTTTTCGGAGGCATCTTTGAGTTCTTTTTCCTTTGAAGAGACTTCCCTCTCAAACTCAAGGAGATCGTAGGTGTTTTCCCCTTTTAGCTTGCACTCCTCATAGTCGAGGTTCTCGGGACACATTGATGTCTTGCCCTTGAAAACAATTGTTTTTATGCTGTTGTCCCTGTTGATGTCCCTGGTCTCATGGATAAACTGGACCATCTGCTGGTGGACATTCGTGACTATGATTACGACCTTGTTGAGCTTCTTACCCACGTGAAGGGCAGGAGCAAGTGAACTTAGAGTCTTGCCTGTCCCGCACGCTCCCTCAAAAAGCACTATTTTCTCATGCAGGAGGGCAGAGTGAATCTTCTCCATGGCTTCTGCCTGATTTGGGTAGCAACTTTGTTTTGTAAAATATCGCATGTATCCGTTCTTTTGCATCATACGCTTAACCCTGATACCTCTCCGGTTTCCTGAACCCCGAACAGTCCATCGGAATTTATTCATTTTGAAAATTTATTAATTTATTTAGTATACTGGAGAACATACAGTTTCTCTTAGGAACATATAGTTTCTCTTAATATCTTTCTGAGAACTGTCATTAACCATCTTTAAGAACCGTGATTAACTATCCTCAACAACAGTAGATAAATATATTGAAACCCGTTTTGAGAGTTATTTTTGAGGCCTATTTTCGGAGAACTATTTTTCCGAGAATCATTGAATCATTGAATCATTGAATCATTGAATCATTTATACTGTCCACCGGATAAGCCAGATAAAAATGAATTCCTGGTACTACACCAACACAGAGGGAGAGGATTTATTTTTACTTGTTGAGTGAGGTGTTATTGCTTGACCAGTTATCCGAAGACAGAAGAAAGATAGATGAAAGATATATGAAAGACAGAAGAAAGACAGCCAGATAAAGTTTTTTTCCTGCCTTATCTTCAGACTTCATGGTATAAACCATAAAGCCGATAAGACTATATTCAATTAACTGTTCTTGTAAGTTTCATACTTTAATATAAAAACAATTAGAATTAATATGCGGAAACAGTTCAGAGGAATTAAAGGATGGACGAAATAAGCCGGATGCTGGCAGACGAAAAAATCGGAAAACTTCTTTTTAAAATGTCAGTACCCGCAACCATAGGAATGCTGATGCAAGCCTTCTACAACCTTGTGGATACGGTATTCGTAGGCAGGGCCTATGGGGCCGAAAGCATCCAGGCAATCGGAGGAATTGCAGTTGCATTTCCAATCCAGATGATCGGAATGGCTGTAAGCCTTGCTATCGGCATCGGGGGTGCGTCCATCATATCTCGCCGCCTTGGGGAGAGAGAGCCGAAAAAAGCCGAAAAAATATTTGCAAACCTGATCTTCCTTTCCCTGTTTTCGAGCTTCCTGATAACAGGAGCAGGGCTTATCTATATCGTGCCGCTCCTGAAAATTTTCGGGGCGACTGATACTATTCTCCCTTATGCACTTGAATACCTGGAAGTAATCCTTTACGGTACTATCCTTTTTTCTCTTGCAATGGTGACAAACGCTGTGATCCGTTCCGAAGGAAACGCAAAAGTCGCCATGAACTCCATGCTCATCTCCGGCGGCCTCAATGTTGTGCTTGACCCAATCTTTATTTTTAGCTTCGGGATGGGAATAAGGGGAGCTGCCATTGCAACCGTACTGGCACAGGCAATAGGAGTGCTTTATGTTATCCGTTACTTCCTGAGCGGAAAAAGTACACTCAGACTCCACCCTGCTGACCTCAAACCGGACAACAAAATCATAAAAGAAGTCCTTGCCATAGGGGTGTCCCCTTTTGCCAGAAACTTTTCAGGGAGTTTCATGGTAATAATCCTGAACAACCTCCTTGCCTTCTACGGAGGAGACATAGCCATTGCCGTGTTCGGGATAATCAACAGGCTCCTGATGTTTACACTCATGCCCATGTTCGGAATTATCCAGGGACTTCAGCCGATAGTGGGTTTCAATTACGGGGCAAAAAACTTTGAACGCGTCAGGGAAACTGTAAAACTTGCCATCCTCACTACCACAGTTATGTCTGTTGCAGGTTTCCTGATACTTTACCTGTTTCCGGAGCAGCTTTTTGGGATTTTCAGTGGAGACCACCAGCTGATAGTTGAAGGAAAAAGTGCTGTGAGGATAGTGGTGCTTGCAACCCCGCTTATTGGATTCCAGGTAGTTGGAGCAGCACTCTATCAGGCTCTGGGCAAAGCAAAACCATCTCTTTTCCTGTCCATGTGCAGGCAGATACTTTTCCTGATTCCCCTGGTGCTTGTACTCCCTAAATACCTGGACCTCTTCGGTGTCTGGGCAGCCTTCCCGCTTGCAGATGTCCTGGCTTTTACGGTAACCCTGATTATGGTTATCCGGGAGTTCAAGCTGTTAGCTGAAGCAGGAGAAAATGTGAAAATTGACCCGACTGCAGGGAATTTACCTGCTCGCGGAAATTGACAGGCCCGTGGGAATTGACAGGCCCGCGGGAATTGACAGGTTGATAAAAGAAGTTACTGCAAAATCCTGTCAACGGTTTTTACGCCCTTTTTTTATCAAGCATGCACTCCCTGCCGAGGTACCCATTTCCCCATTCACAGAGCGCATCCAGAACCGGAAGCACAGTTTTTCCAAATTCAGTCAGAGAGTATTCAACCCTGGGCGGGATTTCAGGATAAATCTCCCTGAGGACAAGCCCATCTTCTTCAAGTTCACGAAGTTGTTTTGTGAGCATTTTGGGAGAAATCCCCTGCATGCTTTGCTGGAGCCCTGAAAATCGCAGTTTCTCTGCTCTCAACTGCCAGAGGATAAGGGGTTTCCATTTGCCGCCTATTACGTCCAGAGTTGCTTCAACAGGACAATTATAGTGTTTATTATTTTTTGCTTCACTAACCATAAGCTTTCATACTATCCTTTTTGTTACTAAGTATCCGGATTGCGTGTATGGTATATAAGTATAGTTGCGGTAAATTAAATATCAGCAAATACACGTTACTGACAGAAGAGACTCTATTTTGTTAAAGAGGCTCAAATTAACAGATAAAAGGTGTAAAAATGAAAGTTATAGGTATTGTTGGAAGTCCCCGAAAGAATGGAAATACAAATGTCCTTGTCCAGCAGGTCCTCGAAGGCGCAGCAGAAGCAGGTGCCGAAACCCGGACCTTCTTCCTAAATGAAATGAACTACAGAGGCTGCCAGGGCTGCAACTACTGCAAGGCCCACGAAGAATGCAAGCTTGAAGACGACCTTGTGGAAGTATTCAATGAGATTGCAGCAGCTGACGGTGTTGTATTCGGCTCCCCGATTTACTTTGCCCAGTTTACAGGCCAGATGCGGCTCTTCCTTGACCGCTGCTATTCACTTATAAACGCTGATTTCTCCCCCCGCCTCCCTGCCGGGAAAAAGGCTGTGATTGTAGGAGTTCAGGGAGCGCCTGAGCCCTCGGCTTTCAAAAGTGTCTATGAAGAATTCGGAGGGCAAATTTCCGGCGTCATGGCCATGGAAATAAAGGATACCCTTGTGGGAGTGGGATATCACGCTCCCGGAGAAGTAAAGGACAATTTAGAACTTATGGAAAAAGCGAAAAACACAGGCCTTAACCTGTTCAAATAAAGAAAAATAAAACAGGAAAGAAAACAAACCAGGGCGAGAGAAAACTGAAGAGGCATTTCCTCGCCCGGTTCTATTAGAGCTCTTTCAGGAATAAATAAGGAGTCCGAATATGGAAACTCTTGAAGCAATCCACACTCGCCGAAGCATTCGAAAATATACCGACAGGCCAGTTCCGAGGGAGCTTGTTACCGAACTGCTGAGAGCTGCAATGAGTGCTCCATCCGCAGTTAATGCCCAGCCCTGGGTCTTTATTGTTATCGATGACCGAAAAATCCTCGATGAAATTCCCACATACAGCCCCTATGCCGGAATGTGCAGGGAAGCTCCTCTCGCAATCCTGATCTGCGGGGATACGACTATGGAAAAAGCCCCCGGGTACTGGGTACAGGACTGCTCGGCAGCCACTCAGAACCTCCTGCTTGCAGCTCACGATTTCGGGCTTGGGGCAGTCTGGACGGGGATTTATCCGATGAAGGACAGGGTCGATGGTTTTCGTAAAGCTTTTGGGCTGCCTGACCATGTGTTTCCTCTTGGTCTTGTGCCTATCGGCTACCCTGCCCAGCAGCCCGAACCTCAGGAAAGGTATAGGGAAGAGAAAGTTTACCACAACAGGTACGGTCAAAAGAAAGAATAATCTGCCTGAAAACCGAAATCCAGGCGAATTTTAAACCTGGATCTTTGTGAAGGCAAAGAGTGCAGAATTTAGGACTTTGAAGGAAGACAAATCAAAGCTTTTTGAAATTTGCTACGGCAAGCTGAAAGGTGAATGAGTAATAAGTATGGGGGAAACAAACAGTGAAAGTCGTCGCATTTAACGGAAGCCCGCGGAAGGAGGGTAATACAGCCTCTCTCATAGAACACGTTTTTTCAGAACTTGAAAAAGAAGGCATTGAAACCGAAACCGTGCAGGTTGGGGGAAAAAGCATTCACGGCTGCATAGCCTGTATGAAATGCTTCGAAAACATGGATAGAAGGTGTGTAATCGACAAAGACATTGTCAACGAATGTATTGAAAAAATGATTGAAGCCGATGGTATAATCCTTGCATCGCCTACATATTTCGCCGACCTGACACCTGAGCTCAAAGCTCTTATAGATAGGGCGGGCTTTGTTGCGAAAGTCAATAACGAAATGTTCAGGTACAAAGTTGGAGCAGCCGTTGTTGCAGTAAGGAGAGCCGGATCAATCCATGTTTTTGATTCTATCAACCATTTCTTCACCATTTCCCAGATGATAATTCCCGGATCCAGCTACTGGAACATTGGAATAGGGCTTGCCGAAGGGGACGTTGAAAAGGATGAAGAAGGTGTCCGGACAATGGAGACCCTGGGCCAGAACATGGCATGGCTTTTGAAAAAGCTCCATCCGTAACTTAACGAAAGAGGCAGCCTTACATTTTTATTCAGGGAAACGAATTCCATAGGTAGAATAAGGGGGAATAAAATGAAAATTTTGTACATTTACGCGCATCAGGAACCTAAATCATTTAACGCTGCCCTGAAAGAAACAGCTCTCTCTGCCCTGAAGGAAAAGGGTCACGAAGTCAAACTCTCAGACCTTTACGCAATGAACTTCAATCCCGTGCTCACTGAGGGGGATTTCACGGACCGGAAAAAACCGGACATTTTCAAGCCTTTCTTTGAAGCAATCCAAGCTTCCAAAGCCGGGGCTTTTGCTCCCGACATCCTGGCTGAGATGGAGAAAGTAAAATGGGCTGACCTGCTGATTTTCCAGTTTCCGATCTACTTCACGTCCATGCCCGCGATAGTGAAAGGCTGGATTGACCGGGTTCTGGCTCCGGGCTTTAGCTTTAACCCGATTACAAAAAACACCTACGAAACCGGGCTCCTGAAAGGAAAATCAGCAATGATTGTCGCCACCACCGGGACTCCGCAGGCATTGTATGTAGAAGGAGGGGTACACGGGGACATGAACAGACATCTGGAATCCGTAACCCACTGCGTCTTTGAGTTCATGGGGATGAAAGTGCTGCCTTCTTACATCCTCTATGAAGTGAGCAGCTTTTCAAAGGAAAAAGGGGCAGAAGAAATCGATAAGTATAGAAATAGAATTCTGGAACTTTAAATAGAGAAGAAAACGCCTTTATTTGTTTTTTTGAAAATTGAGGAATGAAGCGTAGCCTGCGCCTTATACGACTTTTAAATAATATTTGTATACACTATTTTTGTAAAAAGATTTATTAACCGTTATGTATGTTCAAACATATCATTTAAATCCCATACAGGTGCGTGGAAAAATTAGAAATAAAGTGGACACAGGCCGGAATCAAAGAAATTGATACGAAAAAACGGTAGCAAGGGAAAAAAACGGCAGCAAAGGAAAATAGAAACATAAAAATAAGAAATTTATGAAGGGAATTTTTGAGGCAAAACATGATAGACCTTTTTGAGCTTTACTTTTATGAAGACTGTCCCTATCAGGATGAAAGCGCAGAACTGCTCAGGCTTGAAGGCAGGGGAAAAATGAGGATTGTTTCGAGAGAAAAAGGGATCTGTGCCTGCGCCGGCGACCTGGCGGAATATTATGAAAGAAAAGGTCTGAAAAACCTGAATTGCCTCAAAGATGGTCAGCCTTTCAAGCCCGGAGATGCGATTATCGAAGCCGAAGGAGACCTAAAACTCCTGTTCAAGCTCTGGAGGGTTTCCCAGACATTCCTCTCGCTCATGTGCGCCATTTCCACCAGAACAGCCTCTTTCGTAAGCGCTGGCCGGAAGGCAAACCCTGGCCTTATTATTGCAACAAGCCGAAAGACCCACCCCGGAGTCCGCTTATTTGAGCTTAAAGCCGTCCGGGCAGGCGGAGGAGACATCCACAGGAACTCCCTCAGCGATTCCATCCAGCTCAGCCAGAACCACCTGGAAGTTGCCGGGGAACTGGGAGAACTCAGAGCTATGAAAAAAATAGAAATCGAGCCCCGGTCGAGGGAAGAAGCCCTCAGGTACGCAATACATGCAGATATAATGCTCCTTGACCACCTGTCTCCGGCAGAAATGCAGAAGGTCGGGCCCGAACTTAAGAAGCTGAACCCGAAACTTGAACTTGCAGTCGGAGGAATCGAGGCAAAAAGAATCCCCGAATACGCCCCTCTAGTGGACATAATCGTCACAAGCGCTCCCTATTATGCAACTCCTCTTGACTTTACAACGAAGATCGAAAGACTGTAAGCTGAGAAAATAAAAGGTGGACTCATGCCAGAAAGCAAAAATTTACAGGAAACCGGGAAAAAAGAAGAAAAAGGAATCCTGCCCACCCTTGTAAGTGCGCTCAAAAAAGACTTTGGCCCCTCCTTTGAAGAAATCGAGGTAAAAGACGTCAGGATAGGGCTTGCCTATACCGGAGTCCTGCTTTCAGAAAGCTACGGAGGGGTGGCCTGCACCCCCCTCTATGAGTTTTCAGGCTGCCCTGCCCTCGGTTTTGCAGATACCCTGAAAGGCAAAACTGCGGATAAACTGCTTGAACTTGTTCTGTCAGAAAACCCACTTGAAGCTGCAGTTGGAGTTGCAACTGCAAACGCGCTTTCCCACATGCTCTGTGACCTGAAGCCCGAACACTTTCCTGTTTCAAGCATAGATATCCTTGACCTCATAAAACCTGAAGATAAAGTTGCAATGGTAGGTTACTTCGGCCCTCTTGTCCCGAGAATACTGAAAATAACCGATAAGCTTACAGTCCTTGAAAAGCGTGAAATCGAATTTCCTCAAACCATGACCCTGCCCTCGGAAAAAGCCAGAGAAATACTCCCTTCATCGGATGTGATAATTCTCAGTGCAAGCACCCTCGCCAACCGGACTTTTGATGAACTTCTTTCCCTCCGGGGTGCAGCAAGGGAAGTTGTCCTGCTCGGCCCAAGCGCGCCTCTCTATCCGGCACCGTTTTTTAGTAGAGGTATTACTGCAATAATGGGAACCCGAATTATTGACCCCTTAACAATGCTTACGGTGGTCAGTGAGGCGGGAGGAACGAAAAAGTTACATAAGTGGTGCGGGGAGAAGGTAGCTTTCAGAAGAAAAGAACGAGAAGAAAATAAGTCTGCTTGAAAGACACAGGAAGAGCGATACCTATGGAGTAATAGCCATTGATCCAGTATTACATTACGAGCACTTGACAATCAATACACAGAAACAATGACTAAATTAATCACTTATCATTGCCATCTCTGCCATTACAATTTGATTACACCTTCACTTATCAGTTTCAAGGTCTCCACATAGAAGGCGTTTTCTCTTTCAAGTACCCTTTTTGACAGGGAATCTATCGTATCACCTTCCAGAACCTCAATTTCACATTGCCGAATTATCTTTCCTGTATCATATTCCTCTTCTACCAGATGAATTGTAACTCCTGTTATATTCTCTCCGGCATCAATAACCGCTCTGTGTACGTAAGCTCCATACATTCCTTTGCCGCCGTATTTGGGCAAGAGTGAAGGGTGAATGTTGAGTATACGTCCTTTGTACTGTTTCAAAACCTTAGGGCCCAGCTTTTTCATGTACCCTGCAAGCGCGATTATGTCTGCACCGCTTTCAGCCAGTACTGTACATATTGCTTCATCTAATTCATCGTCTTCTGGATGTGTTTTATTACTTAGATGATATTCAGGAACTCCTGCAATTCTCGCTTTCTCCAATGCCTGCGAATCTGAGTTATTGCTTATAACAGCACATACTTCCCCGTTCAAATCCCCTCTTCTGCAAGCATCAATGATCGCTTGCATATTGGTTCCTTTGTGGGAAGCAAATATTGCGATATGCAAGTTCTTTGTACTTTCACTTATCATAATTTATAACTCCGGCTGTGAGATTTGATCAGCGCCAGGACAATAACTCTTAAAAAAGTCGTTTTTGAGGAACCTGCTTAAGATGCAAGCTTTATTTTCTTGATTTAACTAAGAACAATAAGCACAGAACTAACATTATAAAAGTGAAACCAGGCATTTGATTGGTTGTCTCATTACCAGTGATCTCTTCTTCATTACCTGATAAATTGGAATCATCAGCTTCATCAGGATATGGTCCATCAACTACTGCTATATCTTCAATTGACTCTCCTCTCCACTCAAAAACTACCGGTACATCATTTACACCTTTTTGTTCAGAATGTTCCTCAATTATTAGATATATTTCATCAATTATAGAATCATTAACACTTTCTATAGATTCGGGATCAAAACATACAAAAATATATCCCCTATAATTATGGCCAAAACCAGTCAATTGTCCACCAGATGATTTCATGTAGGGCCGAAGATCACCACTGAAGCTGTGAATACACTTCCCTGCTGTCTCTGTCCATTCAACTTTTTCACTGGGATCTGTAATAACAGGCATAATTCCCCGAGTAGCTATGAATCCGGGCTCATTTTTAACTTCCTCGAAAACCTGAGGCCCATAGTCCGGTAACGGAAGATCTTCCTCGTCCTGTGCCCACATAAAAACCACAGGAATATCACTTATTCCTTCCTGCTCTTCGCAGTAATTCTCTATTTTCTGATACATAGCGTCAATTCTGGAGTTATCTACTTCTCCTTTATAGGCAGAACCCAGTTCAATAATTATTACATCACTGGCAGCAACGCTTTTAATAGACTTGTCAAATTCGGAATAGGAAGGCCCTATTTTGTTAAGATTTAGCCAGCAATCTGCAATTGAATTTTCCCATTCCCGATCAATTGTTTCCGGTATGGTTCCCCTGTAGGCTATGAACGAGAGATCGTTTGCGAATTCCGTAATAGAATCAGAGATTTCATTAGATTCGGAATCATTCAGTTCACTATCATCTGCACTTGCAGAACCGGATAATAAAATATAAATAAATAATGTAAGCATCAGCCATTTGACGATATTGCTTTTTTTGAACATTTAAATCAGACCTTTATTAGTTAATTCAGGGCTCTAACTCTTACTATTGCTTTAAATTAATCTCAAAATCAAGTACTTGCAAGTTTGTGAAAAATGGCATATTTAGAAATCTTAGTGTTCTATACTACTGACTTCAGAACTCAACTGCACAATTTCCTTAAATGAGATAGTGGTAGAGTATAAAACACTTTTTAAATTTTTTAATTATATACTTACTCGCTTAAACCGAGAAACTATGACTCAAAGACTACATAATTTTTTTGAGATCATATGGATTTAAATTAAGAATAAATTGGGAAGAGATTCATATTCATGAACGGAAAGAAAGATAGAACCGGGAAGCAATGAATATTAAAAAACAAATTTGAAGAAGCTTCAACCGCCAGAGAAACTTATATATAGGCATGAAAATAGAATTATTTAGTATATATTTACAGTTTAGAGTGATTTTGGGGAATAACTAAGAGAACTGATAGTGTAGCAATTTTAGAGTGCATGGGGAGAGGTAAAAAAGCAATATTTGGGGGTATAAAGAAAATATGGCGGTGGGACATGAAAAAAAAGGGTCTGAGATTTATGAAAAAAACAGGTCTGTGGAATATGAAAAAAAGATATTGAAACCAAAAAACGTATGGGAAGAGTTTTTTGCAGATAAGAGAAGTGGGGGTCACAGATCTTCAGCTGAAGAATTTCTTGCTATGGAGGCAAGGGAAAAATTATTCCATCTGGATGGTGGAAAAACCCTTCTTGATTTTGGGTGCGGAGCTGGAGAACTCCTGGTTTACTATGCGCCAGAATATGAAAAGACGATAGGAGTTGACTTTTCCCCGTCCATGCTTGAGGAAGCAAGCAAAAAAATAAAGGAAAGGAATTGTGAAAATACAACTTTAATTCTGGCTGACGACAAAACTGTCTGGGACAAGCTGGACTCTTCCTTTGACCGAATAAATGCAGCTGGAGTATTGCAGTACCTGACATATCAAGAAATTGATGATTTTATTTTCAATGCATCAAAATATATTAATAAAGACGGAAAAATAGTATTGTTTGACATGCTGGACCCTCGCTTATACCCATTGTGGAAAATAGGGCTGTTTTCACAGGATAAAAGCTGTAGGAAAATATTAAGCAAAGTGGTTTGTGGGGTAAAAAATTCAATATCATCAAGCTTGAAAAAACGTCCGAGAGACATTTTGGGGTATTCCCATTATCCCAATAAAATTAAAAAAATTGCAAATAAAAATGGTTTTGAAATGATTTGTGTACAATCAATGTATTATGAATACAAATATCATGCAATAATATTTAGGAGTTAAACGGCTGTTCAGATGGAGATTGAATCAAACCTGCTTTCGGCAGATAAACGTAAAAATTCATTTTATTTTTTGTTGACGAGTAACATTCACTTTACCACCAGATATCGGAACTGAGTCATTCATCACAGATAAAAATAATTATCTGTTTGCACGAGGCTTAAAATTGGACGGAATTGAAGTTAGAGAATTATTGTCATCCGAATACAAAGAATGGAATTTGCTTGTCGAAAAAGCTCAACCCGGTATACTCTTTCATACCAGTGAATGGCTTGAAATTTGCAGGGATGCCCTGTCAATAGATCTAAAAATCTACGGCTGTTTCAAAAACGGTGAGCTTGTAGGAGGATGCCCCCTTTTTGTAAAAAATATAAGGGGAATATTGAAAGTGGCAACTTCAACCTGTAGAATGACCAGCTACAGTGGGCCTCTTATAAAAGAGAGTGCCAGCTCTAAAGCAAGTAAACGTATACAGGAAACTCATGATATCCTCAATCCCCTCAGGGAATTTCTATGCAAGCAGGGATTTGACAGCATTCATCTTACGTTCGCTCCAGGCTTTGAGGATATAAGACCGTTTACGTGGAATGGATGGGATTCCGCCGTGCATTATACACATTATCTGGATCTGAAAGAAAACATAGACAGCAACCTTTCAAGGGAAAGACAGATGGAACTTAAAACCGCAACTGAGGCAGGACTTAAAACCAGGGCATTGAATGACCCTGAAACTTATTACCGTCTGCTTTCACTGGCCTATAAAAAGCAGAATTTAGAGCCTCCCTTGTCCAGAGGGTTCTTTGAAAGAGTATTTAAGTTGATTCAGGAAAAAAACATTGGATACATGTTTGTCTCAGAAACACCCGAGGGTGAAGCTGTTGCAGCTCACTTAAATCTGTACGGAAAGAAATGCGCTATAATCTGGACCTCAGCCCTGAACCCTGATTTTGATCGTTTGGGTCCCATTGCTCTTCTGTATTATAATGAATTTCTCGACCTGAAGTCCCGAGACTTCAAATACATGAACGTAATGGCAGCAAATATTCCTACATTTGTGGATTTTATTATGGGCTTTTCTCCTGAGCTAATTCCGTACTATAGTGTGACCCTGGAGAGCAAAAAATATTCAATCGCGAAAACCTTATACAAAACCACTCATAAGGAAACTTATTGATAGAATACGAAGTTTCTTTAAAAAATATAAAAGTAGGGATTTTGACTCCGTTCCAAAATCCAGTGATTTTTTCACTTTTTGATTGAAATATCGAATTTTGGTGAAAGATCTTGTGGAAAGCAAAATTAGTATTAAAAATTGCATTACTACCTGAAAAAATGAGCTTGAAGACGCGTTGACCTTAGAAGTTGCAAATAACATTCGTCATCTGCAACTCCTGATCATTTGTATACTTCAGTGTTCAAACTACTTAGTCCAAATTTCTTATTCAATGTAGTATGTGACCTGTACTGACATTGAAACAGTAGACTCTCCTGGCTGAATAGGAGTGGAAGCTGCCCCTGCGCTCTTTGTTGCGTCTGTTACCATATCGTATTCGTAATATACTCTGGAACCGCTGTTTTCACTTACAGATGAAGTCTGCACGCCAGTAATCTCAACCCTCAGGCTCTTAGCAAGCGTAGTGGCTTTTGATGATGCGTCAGCTACTGCTTCATTCATCAGGTCTTCACGAAGCTGCTTTTGCATGTCACCAGATACTGAGAAGGAAATGCGTCCAATATCATTCGCTCCGGCAGCTGTGGACCTGTCAATGATCTCACTCAGGTTGTCGAGCTTCGTGGTTGTGATCTGCACACTGTTGGATGCAGAGTAACCTGTGATTGTTTGTGCCGTATCATAGTTGTATACCGGGTACACGGAAACATAGGATGTCTGTATTTCCTTGTCCTGCAATCCCATTGCTTTGAGTTCTGCTATTACAGCGCTCATAAGGGCTGCATTTTCATCGGATGCTTCCTTTGCAGTTGCAGACTGAACTACAACACCTATGCTCAATGTTGCTGTGTCAGGGACAACTTTCTGTTCAGAATACCCGCTCATGGAAATAGTATTTTCCGTATCCTTTTCGGACCCACTCTGTGAAATGGCGTATATCGTTGCTGACATCAGCACCAAAACAACTGATAGCGCAATGATAACGTAATAAGATTTATCGTTTTTATTTTCCTGTGACATTTTTCACATACTCCTCGTTCAATGCTTTGTTAACTGGCGATTCAGCCAATTCTAACAAGCCATAAATGGACGCACACATATTAAAGAATTCCTTAAACTTCAACTACGTTCGCAGTTATGATAGCCACATGATATTGCAGGAAAAATTGTGTTCACAGGAAACTGAAAAGATAAAAAAGGTGAGAGCTTTATATCACTCTCACGTCATCTGTTTGTTTTGCACTATCCTTTAACTGAGAATCCGTGAAAACAGACTTAACTTACTTCCTTGCTTTGATCTTAGCAAAGAGCTGTTTTAAGGTATCTTCGTTGCTCTTCGTAAATTCGAAGGGCGAGGTTGTGAAAGGTTCGAAGTGCACGGGCACATCATCTAGCCTGTAGAAGGTTCCGTCACATTCCATGGCATCAAGGACTCCGGGGAGTACAACATCCGAAGCAGCTGTACTCGGGCAGGGAGCAATGTCCAGGCAGACCATAGGGATTTCGGCAAGATAGGAAGCACAGTCCGCAGGGATGTGGCAGACAAGATCGGCGCACATCACAAAAGCTGCATCCACATCCTTTTCCCGCAGCACATCCACGGTTGTAAATTCCCCGGGGTTGTAGCGCGGGTATCCGCGTGTGAAGTCAAGCCCGAAGGGGTATCCGTACATGTAAGAGGCGACCTGGTTAAAGCCTGCCACGTTGCAGTGGCCGCGGAGTGCGCCCAGGGTGAACTTGGCGTAATTGTTCAGTTCCTTTACCAGGTTCATGGCAATTTCGGCATTCCTGTGCTTTCCAATTGAAGAAGAAAGCCCGAGCCCCACTGAGATGGCTCCGAAGTTACAGTTCTTCATCATATCTAGCATCTCTTCCATCACTGAGATAGGGATACCTGTAACCTCTTCAACTGACGGGTGAGGAGTTTTTCCGTGGAGCATGGTAAGGAGGGCACTGGCCAGTTCATAATCAGAGTTAGGTTTGAGCTGAATGTGCAGGTCTGAAGCCTCTGCAGTGGGAGTTTTTCTCGGGTCGATGGTGATGACTGTCCTGTCGAAACGCCCGCGTTTGGTCCAGTAACCTCTCGGGAAAACCCCATATCTGGACATCTGCCGCGGCATGGACTCGAGAGGATTTGTTCCCCAGTAGATGATAAGGTCGCCCCTGTTTTTCTTCTGCCCTTCCGTTGCTCCGACTTTTCCGGATTCCTGGATTCCCATGGCTGTTGGTCCGTGGCAGATTGTTGCATTGGAGTCAACAATCGCACCCAGGTATTCCCCTATCTTGAGCCCGACTTCATGCGCTTCACAGGAGGTTTCACTGCCCATGAAAAGCAAGGGGCGCTTTGCCGAAACAAGGATATCAGCAGCTTTTTCAAGGGCTTCGTCCCAGGCTGCGGGGGTCAGTTTTCCTTCGCCCTTTATAAGGGGCTGCCTGAGCCTGTGGGAACTTACAACTTCCTTGAACTTGGCGTTTCCCATCTTACATGCATTTTTAGCTTCAATCTTTCCGTCTCCGAACTCGACCTGGATATCATCACAAGCCGCCCCGCAGACCGGACAGACTATGTTTTTGTAAATCATACTCACTGCCCTCCGACATAAACTTTCAGCACTACATCTTCAGCGCTCAGGACCTCTTCTTCCGTGGGCTCAACCTGCACGGGGGCACCTTTGTAGAGGGGAGAGCCTGTAGAAAGGGTGTCCGGATCGATGATAACATTGGACCAGATAGCCCTTGGCATGAATACATGCCCCGGACAAACTGAATCCGTACATTTCGTATAGACCACGACAGAATGCTTTCCGTTCCGGCTTGTAACCTTCACTTTTTCAGGGGAGCAGAGTGACACGAAATCCACAGGGGAAAGCCAGCAGGATGCGCATTCCATGGTGTAATCGTCCGTGAACTTGTCCCCGCCTTTGGCAAGCCTGCCTTCATCAATCGTACTTCCGGTAATGAGTAATACTTCCATGTTTCTCACCTCAGAGTTCCGGATTTGCATCTGCAGCCGCGTAGAGCACTCCTTTTGCCCGCTTGCTGATCGCATAGTCCCCGGTGAACTTCTTGAATTCTCCTGTTAGCTCAACCCCACCCTGGGTGAGTCCGTCTACCATACCTGTATATTCGAAACCCGGAGTGAAGCGTTCGATTAACCCCCCGATAACTATGGTACCGGCTGCCATTTCAGCGCCAACGCCGCGAAGAGCTCTGCCCTTAACAACGATGACCCCGCCGTTCTGGCGAATCCCGCAGAAGCCTTCAACATTGCCTTCCACCAGAATTTCTCCGCCGTCCATACCGCCTCCGAGCTGGTGCCGCGCCGAGCCTTCGATCACTATGCGGCCGCCTTTCATGCCATGCCATTTACCTCTGTAAGCACAGCCAACATGGTCTCCGGCATTGCCTTTGATATGCAGGAGCCCGCCCAGCATTTCCATACCAGCCCAGGAATCCGCATCTCCGGACACGAGAATCTCGCCTCCTTTCATCCCTGACCCTACATGCATGCCTGCAGAACCTTCAATTTCAATTTTTCCTGCACTCATGCCTTCTCCGATCCTTTTGACCCTCATTACGTCGCCTTTTATGCGGATCAGAGTCTCAGCTGCAGAGCTGCCTCCATTACCTTTAACTTCAAAAAAATCGGAAAGAGGGTAGGTCTTTGGCCCCTGCCAGATGGGCAGGCTTCCGATTTCTTCGGCATTTTTATCTGCAAAGGAGTCAGGAGTTATGACATCTGCCTCCAGTTTAATGTCGATCTCTCTCTTAAGGGTAAGAATTACTTCTGACATCACTTCACCTCTCAGCGTTAACCTTTATAGGAGTCGGATTTTCCAGATACTTTTCCGGAGTCGGGTAGTTGGCAAAGCCCATGGTGTAGTACCTGAACCACTCCTTAACGTCGGCCAACATCTCCTTTTCCCGTTCGTCTTCTACGTGCACTTCGGAATAATAAGTCCGCTTTTCGGGAACGGAGACGATTTCTCCTTTAACAGCCACAATTTCCCCGCCCTTCACGGTGTATTCTGCTTTCCTGAAGGTCCTGATGAGAGACTCGTAATTGTTCGGGTCAAGCTGCTGCGGGTTTATGTTATAGACTGTAACATCCCCGTCTGCCCCCACGCCAAGAGAACCTTTCCTGTGAGCCATGCCAATTGTCTTAGCAGGGTTAGCTCTGGTCAGTATCGCAAGGTCATAGAGGGAAAGTTCCCGATTTACGCCTCCGAGTGCGCTCCTGTCATTTGCCCACTTGTGGCATTCACTGAAAGTCTGTTTCCGGAAAGCCTCGGACATGAGCCAGGTCATGACCTCAGGATATTTCGTAAACGGCCCACCATTGGGACTGTCTGTAGTCATGATGGTCTTCCAGGGGTCGTTGATAAGCAGGAGACATTCAAGTCCCATTGCCCACTGCAGACTGTGCACCGGGTTGGACTTTAGGTAAGTAAAGGGAATGACACCTGAGCCGCATTCCATCTCAACGTCGGTATTCGACCACTTGTTTCCTGTAAGCGTGTAAAGGTCATGAATAGCAGGCCCGTCTCCGGTCATAACAGTGGCTTCTCCGAAGGGCGTGCACCCACTGTCGATTACCACGTGATCTTTGTTGTTGATGTAGTTAGCAATGTCTTTAACACCGGATTCACAATCTGCCCAGGTGGTGCCTGCAAAACTGTTGAACATCAGGTGGGTGAGGTATACGGAACGGTCCCTTGAAGGATCCATTTTGGTTTCAGCCCATTCAACGTCCATGTTCTGTCTGGTCTTTACTCCATCAGGAATTTTCAGGGAATCTTTGGTAACTGCATAACAGCCGGGGTGTCCCAGGTTGTTGGCATGCAGGTGGACAGGCATTGGCATTCCAAGGCGTTCGTTGATCTCGGTAAGCCCTTTTATGACCTCCCTGGGGGTAATTTCGAAATGGATGTTAGCCTCATCAAGCGAACTTACGTTTTTACCCCAACCCCAGTTCTCAACTCCGGCAGGGTTGACGCATTTGATCCCGTAGGTCTTGTGAGTCTTCATCATCCAGGCAACATAAGCCGCAGCCTTTTCTATGTCTCCATCCCTGATGTAGCGCATCAAAAAGAAGTTGTTTCCGAGCACCATGTACCCGCCCATATCAAGAAGTGGAGTTGCTCTCATCTCTTCATGGGTGTGGCGGGCTTCAATAGGAGGGACTGCAGCTTCAAAGACAGTTGTGTAACCCATTGCTGCATAATCATACCCCTGTTTGTAGACCGAGGGGACAGTGTAACCTGAACCCGAATGGGTTAGTGAAGTTTTCTGGAGAGTCGCCTTATAGTGGTCTTCGGGGCGCATCGACCGCCCTGCATTGACCTTTGCCCCGGCCACGTGGGAGTGGGAGTCAACCCCTCCGGGCATGACCGTCATGCCTGAAGCGTCAATGACCTTTGCATTTATCAGTTCGGCCGCAGAAAGTTCTTTTACGACTTTTCCGTCCCTGACGAAGACATCCATTCTCTCCCCTTTTATTTCGTTGAGGGGGTCAAAGACGTATCCATTCTTGATTGCAATTGTTCCTGCCATTTATTCCACCTCTTTTTTCACAAGCCGGATCGCATTAACAGGACAGATAAGGGCACAGGCTCCGTCTGCTCCGCAGAGGTCCTGGTTTACGACCGAAATTATTCCGTTCTTAACCCCAAGGAGAGCTTTTTCGTCCATGTTGTTAAGGTGCCCTGCAGCAAGTTCACGGTTATTGAGAGCATTTACCGGACAGACAATCACACAGTTTCCGCAACCCAGGCAAGCAGCTTCATCCGTTTCCAGGCAGGTACGGAGCAGAGCCTCCGGAACAGGGGCTTCAAGTATCTTTTTCTCGAGGGGGCCCTTTTTCTCCACATCCGGCAGAATTGCGGTTTTTCTAACATCAATGGCATCTACAGGACAGGCAACTGCGCATGCCCCGCAGTAAATGCAGGCATCAGGTCTGTGCGTAATCTTTTCGACTATTTCTCCGGGTTTAGCCTTTTTATTGAAAATAGCATTTGCAGGACAGACTTCCACACATGTATGGCAGGTCTGACAGACAGTCTCATCCCGGGTCCAGCGTCCTTCAAAGGGTTTTTCCACGGAAATTGCATTCACAGGACAGACTGCAGCACACCAGCCGCAGTGGATACAGCACTCCGAATCAATGTGGGTCTTTCCAACCAGCTTCAGGTTCCCATCAGTTGAAATCTCCCTTGTGACCTCAATACAGCCTCTGGGACAGATATCTTCACAAAGCCCGCAGTGGACGCAGCTTTCATTTACTGACGTCGGCCTCATGGCCCTGGAAATATAGGACATGTCAGTGAGGGGTTTTCCTTCCTGCTTCAATTCAAGAGCGCCTGTGGGACAAACTTTCGCACAAATTCCACAGACAATGCAGTCTTCACTCTCTTTCATTTCCAGAAAATCAGCATCCAGGAGCCCTCTTGCTATAGCTCCCACAGCCCCTACAGCCAGGGTGCCTTTAGGGCATGCCTGTACACAGGTCCCGCAGCCAATGCATTTTTCAGGCTTATAGACCAGCTGCCGATCTTTTTTTTCGGAAAAGACAGACAATCGCATATCATCTTGCATTTTGATTACCTCTCAACGTTATTCTGTGCATCCGCCGCACAGCAGCTCATTATCGTGTTGAATAAACATTTCACCGCAATTTTTACAGCACTGTATCCGCTTTTTCTTCCGGACCGGAACTTCCAGGTCCACAGGTTTCCAGGAATACACCTTTTCTCCTGCAGCCAGGAGGATGGGTACAACCTCTTCATGGGGAAGCTTTTCAGTGTTCAGGTACCAGGCATGGAGTTTGGGATAGTCCTTTGTCTTCTCAGTGTCGAGGATGATTCGGATACCTGTTATTCCATTCACCCCTTCAGACGCCTGTTTGTTTACCGTGACCGCCATTTTCCCAAAGTTCTTGATCTTCAAACCGTTGTTCCCGATGGTAGCTCCGGCAAGGATCTGAAAGGGGTCAGGCATGCAGCTTTTTGTTTCACAGGTCACGTATATGCGCTCCCCGTCCAGGACATCGAGCTCCCGTCTTGCGATATTGAGCATCTGGATGCCGATTAACGCCCCGGAGGTCAGGAAGCCGTGAAAGGGGACGACCTTTTCAATCTGTGAAAGCAGCTCAGGATCCTTTACCTGTTTAAGGATCGCCTCCATGTTGTGTGTCTCTTGATCTGAATTCTTATGCAATGTGTACACCGCCGTAGGTTTCACCGTTATGTTTAAATAAACATAACGCCAAAGATGTTGAATGCAGACAGGATAAATGTAATACAGCCAGCATATTTGAAGGAATCGCATTATGTAGATTTCAACATAACGCAGAAGGATACACTGTATTTATAGGTAACTTTTTCACAGAAATTCATTAATTTATGGTATAATTCAGGGGCAAGATTTCAATACAGGGGACAGAACCCCCTTATAATTGGCCGGTCACAGAAAAAAACGCCAGCCAGAACTCTACAGCTTCCAGATATGTAAAGCTCAACATATCTATAAAAACGGAAGACTGGAATCTTGCGCTCAAAATATATAATCAAGTATTTTATAAAATTGTCGATGGAAAAGGGATTTTCCTTCAAAAAAGACAATAGTGAAAACTTTTTTATAAAAGGCCAATTTCCCCTATAAACAAAAATATATTATTGATCCGGGCAGCCTGCCTGAAATCTTAAGGTTTTTCTATTCTGCACCCTGCCCCGGATATAACATATCGGGTTTGACCAGTTGAAAAAGCAAACCAGTTGTACAGGAAAAAGCCTGGCACCATTTTACCCGTCCAATTTTGCCCTTCTGTCAGTATTGAGTCGTCCGGATTCTTGTAACTGACTCGAAAGACAAAAAATCTATTTTTTAGGAGGTTTTCAGTAATACATACACAAATGTTCGTATAGTTTTTGTCAACATCATAGTAAGTATATGGGAATCCTATGTTACTAATGAATAAATTAATTAGAATAAGTATTACAAAATAGAAAAATATTAATTAGAGGATTAACAAGTACTGATGAATGTCGTCTTCAGAAATCCAGATCAAAGAGATGGTAGCCCATAAATGGGACCTTGCATCCGAGACTTTTGATACCCATCCAGGACACGGGATCCAGAGCCAAAAAGAAAGAGATGCCTGGAAACGTGCTTTTCAGGAAGTTTTTCCGAAAAAGGGTTTGAAAATTCTTGATGTCGGCTGCGGGACAGGAGAATTAAGCTTACTGTTTGCTGAAATGGGGCATAAGGTTACTGGAATTGACATTTCCAGACAAATGCTGAAAGCAGCAAAAACAAAAGCTGAAGCCCGTGGAGCTGACATAACCTTTGAGGAAGGAGATGCAGAAAATCCCCCTTATGATACGTCTTCTTTTGATATTGTGTTCAGCCGCCATCTGCTCTGGACCCTTCCTAATCCAAAAACGGCCGTAGAGAACTGGAAGAGGATTCTGCGGAAAAATGGGAAGGTTGTGATTATCGATGGGGTGTGGGACAGCGGGACCCTAGAGTCCAGAGTCCGCAGAAGTGCAGGTTCCCTTTTAACCCTGCTCCTTGAGAGAAAAGATCCCAGAAAAGGACACGCCGGATATTCCGATGAACTCAAAGCCCAGCTTCCGCATTCCGGAGGGGCCCCGCTTGGAAAAGTAAAGGAGTACCTGTTGAGTGAAGGTTTTGAAAAGATCCAGGTTTTTGACCTGAAAGAGGTAAGAGCGGCACAGAAAGAGAACATGCCGTTAGGTGAACGGATTGTACGCAGTTATCAGTACTACCTCATCTGCGGCCGGAAATAAAATTCATTAAAAACAGACGGAGGTTCCGAAATGAAAAATAAAAACTCCCCTTTCTTTATATTGTTAATTATTCTGCTGACCTGCGCCATCCTGATTACTTCCGGATGCAGCAGTAAAGAAGAAAACAACGCAAAAGAAGCTGTTTCCGGGATGGAAGTAGCCTCAGGATCTGATGCAGTCTCCCAACAAGAAGGAGACTCTGAAGATAATACACTTGTACTTGGTGAAATGTGGGAAATAGACTCGATCAATACTATAAACGGAGACGGTGGAACGCTTATCTGTGAGAAAGCTGCAGTAACCGAAACTCTCGTTGGTGCCAATGAAGATTTCTCCCTTAAACCCGGGCTTGCAAGTTCTTGGAAGCAGCTTGATGAAAATACCTGGGAATTTAAACTAAGAGAGAATGTTACCTTCCATGACGGAAGCGAGATGACCGCAGAAGAAGTAAAGTTCACCCTGGAAAATGTCATTAAAGCAAACACGAAAGTCGCATCCATGCTCAAGGTAGACACTATCGAGGCAGTCGATGACCATACCCTCAAAATAAAAACCAAGGAAATCAATCCCATTCTGCCTGGAATTCTCCATTACCCCGATACAGCCATAATAAGCCCCTCTTCTTTTGACGAATCAGAGGAGTTCATAAAACCCATTGGAACAGGTCCGTATAAATTTGAATCCTTTGACGAACAGACCAGAATTCTGACGGTTGTTAAGAATGAAAACTGGTGGGGAGGAAAAGTCGGGCTTGATAAGATGATTCTTAAAGGGATACCTGACCCAAACACAAGAGCAATGGCAATAGAAAATGGAGAAGTTGACTTTACCGTTGATGTGCCCTACAGTGAAACAGACCGAATCGATGCGATAGACGGCATTACAGTAGAAAAATACAAAACACCGAGGGTTTACAAACTCGATATCAACCTGAAACATGAGCCTCTTGAAGATATCAGAGTCAGACAGGCCATGTCTTATGCCATAGACAGGCACGCAATCGCAGAACATGTACTCTACAATGTAGGAGAAGCTGCTGCTGGTCCTTTCCTGCCCACGATGGTCTGGGCAAATAAGAGCCTGAGCCCTTATACAAGGGACCTTGAGGAAGCTGACGAACTCCTGACAGCTGCAGGCTGGGTAGACACTGATGGGGACGGGATAAGAGACAAAGACGGAAAATCCCTCAATCTCAACATGATGACATATTCCGCAAGGCCGGGCCTTCCTCCAATGGCTGAAGCTATGGCTGCCCAATTGAAGGAGGCAGGCATAGACGTAGAGATAGAAGTAATGGAAATGGGGTCAATTTATGACCGAAAAGAAAAAGGTGACTGGGATCTCTACCTTGCCGCTTATAACATTGCAATGGTTCCGGACCCCGAATATATTCTAACGAACTGGTACATGACAAATGGCACTGATAATGGACCTGGATATTCTAATCAGAAAGTAGATACCCTGATAACGGAAGCCAGAAAAATCACGGACCTGGAAGAGCGCTATAAAAAGTTCAATGAGGTCGAAGCCATTGTAAACGAAGAACAGCCAATGATCATAGTGGCTTACTACGGCTGTGCAATTGTAAAGAAAGACCACGTAAAAGGATATGTGTTTGACCCGACTGCCCATGATTACCGTATAAATGCAGGTATGTATATCGAAAAATAAAAAAGGGATGCTCGAATGGGTGTAGATTTTAGATCTATACCCTCCCCTCGCTTGAAATAACACGGAAAGACGGGTATTCTTGCCTTCTGTCCGTTTTAGGAGGAAGTATGAAATATTTAATAAAAAGGGCAGGGTTTATGGCATTTACGGTTTTTGCGGTCTGCGCCCTGACTTTTTTTCTTATGAACGTAATTCCAGGAGGCACAGCTGAGTTAATTCTCAAGCACACCCTTATTGGTCTTGAGGAAAGTGCAACCGAAGAGCAGCTCAGCCAGATCTCAAGCAGGTACAACCTGGACGACCCTCTTTACCTGCAGTTTTACTGGTGGGTAAAAGAAGCCGTATTGAGAGGGGACATCGGAACTTCCTATATATATAATAAACCGGTCCTTTACCTCCTGACTCTGCGCCTGCCGGCAACGGTCCAGCTTGCAGGGGCAAGTATGGCTATTGCAACACTTGCAGGAGTAAGCCTGGGAATCTATTCAGCTCTTCAGGAAAACAGGATTTCGGACCATATACTAAGGATTGTAACGCTTTTTGGAGTTTCGATGCCCGGATTCTGGATAGCACTGATTCTTATCATAATATTCTCCCTAAAACTAAAACTTGTCCAGGTATCAGGTTACGGGAATCTGGAAAACCTGATTTTACCAGCAGCCGCCCTTTCTCTCCACTCTGTTGCTGCTGTTATGAGGGTTACAAGGACAAGCATGCTTGAAACCCTTGGGCAGGAATACATAAGGTTTGCAAAAGCCAAAGGGCTTCCTGTATGGAAAATAATCAGCAGACACGCCTTAAAAAACGCCATGCTCCCTGTTGTTACTGTTATTGGCTTTCAAATGGGAAACCTGCTTGGAGGGGCAGTAGTGATTGAAAAGATCTTTGCCTGGCCAGGGATAGGAAGCCTGCTTGTGGACTCGATTTCGGCCAGGGATTTGCCAATGGTTCAGGGATGCGTACTTGCTATAGTTACCATGTTCCTCCTTGTGAATTTCATTGTGGATATACTCTACACACATCTTGACCCTCGGATAAGGTATGGTTGATACAATGGACAATGCATTTGCTAAGAAGTTGAAAAAAGAAGATGTATTGATAACAGAAGTCTACGGAAGCGAATTTTCAAAAAGACTCTTTCAAAGAAAAGATATGCTTTTTGCCCTGGTTGCACTTTTGCTTTTTACCGGGCTTGCACTGTTCGCCCCATTTATTTCCCCTTATGACCCAAACGCAAACGAACTCAGGAACAAGAACCTTAGTCCCTCCGAAGATCACCTTTTGGGTACAGATTACCTTGGAAGAGACCTGTTGAGCAGGATCCTGATAGGTGCCAGGACTTCTCTCTCAATTGCCTTCGGAGTTGTGCTTATTTCTTTGATTACAGGAACTGCACTGGGATGTGCAGCAGGATACTATGGAGGGATTGTGGATGAAGGGATCTCAAGGGTTATAGATGTCTTTCTGTCCTTTCCTGGAGTTATTTTTGCCCTCGCCATAATGGGAGTGCTTGGCAGAGGAGTATTCAACCTGATGCTTGCTCTCTCCATTGTCCAGTGGGCAAAATATGCAAGAGTAATGAGAGGACAGGTTCTTTCCATTAAAAAGCAGGAGTTTGTACTTTCTGCGGTTACAAGCGGGGCAGATGATTTCTATATCATCCGCAGGCATATAGTACCCAACGCTATCGCCCCTCTAATTGTACTTGCCACAATCGACATCGGACATGTGATTCTCTCCATTGCCACACTGAGTTTTCTGGGGATAGGGCTTCCTGCTGATGTTCCTGAATGGGGAGCGATGCTTTCCGCAGGAAAAGAATTTATGAGAACAGCTCCTTATCAGACGATTTTTCCGGGGCTTGCCATAACCTTCGTAGTAGTGATTTTCAGCATCCTTGGGGATGGCATGAGAGATATCCTTGACCCAAACCATGAAGGAGGAGAAATCTATTGAGCCTGCTTGAAATAAGAGGCCTCTCTGTTGAATTCCCTGCAGGAGAAAATGCTGTAAAAGCAGTCTCAAACGTGTCTTTTGAAGTAGAAGAAGGAGAAACATTCGGGCTTATAGGGGAAAGTGGATCAGGAAAATCTGTAATAGGGCTTGCCCTGCTCCGGCTACTCCCGGAAAGTGCAGTGATTTCAGGAGAAGTTATTTTCCAGGGGCAGAATCTCTTTTCCCTTAAACCTTCAGAACTCCGAAATATAAGAGGGAAGAAAATTTCACTCATGCCTCAGAACCCTGCCGGTGCCCTGAACCCTGTCCTGAAAAACGGACTTCAGATAGAGGAGGTTTTTGAAGAAAGGAGAGTTGACAAAAAGGAAGGGATGAAAAGATCCCTGAAGCTCATGAAAAAACTCTTTTTGACAGACCCCGAAAAACTCTGTACCCTGTATCCTCATCAATTATCTGGAGGTATGAGGCAAAGGCTAATAGCTTGCATGTCCCTTTCCTTTGAACCCGAACTTTTAATCGCCGATGAACCTACAAAAGGTCTGGACCCTGAGGCGAAGGCAGGCGCAGTTGATCTTTTCACAAAAATAAAAAAAGAATATGGAAAGACAATGCTCCTTATCACACATGACCTTGATCTGGCTCTTGAGGTCTGTGACCGAATAGCTGTGATGTATGCAGGGGAAATTGTAGAACTGAACGAGGCTTCAAAAGTGCTGAACACGCCTGTACACCCCTATACAAAAGGACTTATTAGTGCTCAACCTCGAAACGGGCTTGTTCCCCTGAGAGGGCAGAGTCCAAGCAGGATAAAGCTTCCAGAAGGCTGTTTTTTCAATGAAAGATGCAGGTGCTCGGGAATCGAATGCTCTAAAAAACATCCAGAAATAAAAAAACATAAAGGAGGATGGGTTAGGTGTCATTTCCAGTCCTTACAGTAAACGAACTGGCAATGAAGTTTGGGACTTCAGAGGTGTTCAAAAACATCAGTTTCTCAGTAGCTCGCGGAGAAACCCTGGGGCTTTTTGGAAAAAGCGGATCCGGAAAAACCACGATTGGAAGATGTATTGTAGGGCTCGAAAAACCCACCGGAGGGAAAATCCTGGTCCATGGGGAGGATATCCTGAGCATGGGCAAAAAAGAGTTTAGGAAACTGCGCCCTAAAATCCAGATGATTTTCCAGCACCCTGAAACTTCCCTTGACCCCCGCATGAAAGCCTTTGAAAACCTTATCGAGCCCCTGAAAATCCATTCCGGGCTTAAGCAAGATTCCCTCCTGAAGCGAGGAGAAGAACTGGCAGAACTCACTGGCCTTCGTCCGGAACACCTTGTCCGTTATCCGGGCCACCTCAGCGGAGGGGAGATCCAGAGGATAGTGCTCGCAAGGATCATGGCTTTATCTCCTGATTTTATAGTCGCTGACGAACCCACTTCCATGCTTGACGTCTCAGTCCAGGCTCAGATCCTGCGCCTTATGCAGAAACTCCAGAGAGAAACCGGGGTTTCTTACCTGCTGATCTCCCATAACCTTGAAGTGTTAAGGAAAGTCTGCCACAGGATTGCTTACCTTGAAAACGGGACCATTACCTCAATTGAAAATATAAATAGAGGCATTAAAACATGACAACTCAGGAAAACCAGATAAAACAAACTATTGCTCGTATCTGGGATGTCTCATCCGAGACCTACGACAGCCAGGAAGGGCACGGAATTCAGAGTGAAATCGAAAGGGAAGCCTGGAAACGTGTTTTTAAACGCCTGCTTCCTCCAGGCAGGCTAAAGATACTTGATGTAGGGTGCGGGACATGTGAAATAGGGCTGCTGTTTGCTGAAATGGGACACCACGTTACAGGCCTTGACCTTTCGGAAAAAATGCTTGCAAAAGCCAGGGAAAAAGCATCTAAGAAAGGGTTTGACAGCGTCTTCAAAAAAGGGGATGCCGAAGCCCCTCCTTTTGAGGAGGATACCTTCGATGTTGTTGTCAACCGCCACCTGCTCTGGACCCTTCCGCACCCCGATACCGCAGTCATGAACTGGAAAAAAGTAATGAAGAAAGGAGGAGTGCTTATTGTTGTTGACGGGGTCTGGAATGACGGCACCTTCGAAACGAAGGCAAGGAGGTTTGTTAGCGATTTCTGCACTTTGCTTGCCGAGAGAAGGAATCCCAGAAAAGGGCACTATTCAAGAGAGATCAATAGTGAACTTCCTAACTGTCACGGAGTCCCGCCGGAAAAGACGCTCGAATACTTTAAGGAGGCAGGTTTAAAAAATGTAAAGGACCTTGACCTGAAAGACGTGAGGGAAATTCAGAAAAAGAAGATGCCATTCCGGAAACGGATAGCCTATAACTACAAATATCATCTGCTCTACGGGGAAAAATAACTCTGAAGGGAAGACTCCATGAAAGTCCAGTTATGGGTGGCGATTTCATCTCTCGCCTCGCCCAACGTATTTATATGATCCGGATCGAACTTGCCAAAATGTTTTATCACTCGGCGAGTTTGACGATAGCTGTCCTTTCAGCAAGAACATTCCTGCCTTTGCGGTCAATAACCATCAGGGTAATTTCAGTGCCTGCTTTGAAACCATAATTATTCTTAGTTTCATCGACCCCGCCTACACTGACCTTAACACTGGAATAAATATTCCCACTAGCACTGTCTCTTCCGCAAAGAATCAATTTTTCACCCACATCCCAGGACCCATCCTCCAAAACTGCACGATTTCGAGCCGTATAGTCCTTATTTTTTCCTTTTTGGCTCAGGTCCAGGTAAAAAACCTCTACATCTCCTTCAATTCTTTTTCCAGTTCCATTAGAAATATTTCCCTTGAAAGAATTGCCATATCCGGAAATTCTTATCGAGATAGAATCTAATGGAAGGGAATCTCCCCCCTCATGCATAAGGACAATTTGATTTTCCTTAAACGTGACCCATTTGCTTACAGGTCCGGCACCGTAAATCCCCCCTTCGCAGGATTCAAGAGTAATTTTTGCAAAAGGAGGCTGAAAATTTGTCCTGCCTTCGGAGAGATTAATGCTGCTAGCAACTGCCCCCACAAGCACAAAAACGATTAGAAGAAGGAGCAGGGAACCGATAACAGGAGAGAGACCTTCCGGTGCAGAATTTAAGAAATAAAAGAATTTGTGTCGGAGACTTCCCCACGCCTTCATCAAGAATATAATATGCAAAACTTGAATAAATAGTTGATTGTTGGTCTAAAAATAAATAAGTGTTTGAAAAAAGAACCCTGGAATAAATTGAAACTGCGCTGGCGCACCCCGCAGCAAGCTGCGGGGTATTCGACTGAAAATAAGGAGAATATTTGTCTCGGGTTATTTCTTTTTCCTACGTGCTTTTTCTTCATATTCCTTTTCGAGTTCGAAAATCTCCCGAACGCTTTCCAGTTCTTTTTTGCTCCTGGAATAACGCGAAAGCACCGTAGCAACCCCGAATAGCAGGGCTACAATTGCAGCGAAGAAATACATGGGTGCGGATTCAGCATAGTATTTAACCTGAATAGCCTCTTCCCGTCCTCCCATCTTGGAAGAGATCCACAGGAGAGTCTGCCTTCCTTCTTCATCGAAGCTTGTGTCATAAGGTTCAGGCCTTGCTATTCCGAATACTCTATTACCTGTGGCAAAACCCTTCGGAAGAATCACACGGATGAACTCGGAGTCAGGTTTCATAAAAGCAAAACTCTGAGTTCCGGGCGTATCAAGGGTGTACGCAATAAAACCCGTAACAGGTTCTTCAAATTCAAGGTTTATTACCTTCATATTCCGGGTAATTTCCTGCGTAAGAGTATAATTGATATCCGAAACGTTGCTGCTATTTGAAAGCCTCATAAAAGTTTTTGAACTTGCTACAGTTTCATTTGCAGGTTCCGCCAGAAGTACAAGATTTTTAATGGGGTCTTCATTAGAACCTCCGCCAAGAGAGTCTGACGGAAAAATTTCAAGCTTGCTGCTATTTATGACGAGCTGGACGACCTGTACCTCTGTTTTGTCTCCCAAAATATAATATGTGGTGGTATTTGCTGGAATTTCATTATCCCACTCATCCAGAAAAACCTCATATTCATAATTGGAGATATTACCAGGCTCATCCAGAATGATCTCCTTTTTTTGGTCAATACAGCCCGACATGAAGACCACCAGCAGGGCAAGGAGCATAAATATACTTTTTGTTCTCATTTTCACGGAAGAATTCTCCCTTGGGCTTGAAGCGATCTCTTTTCAGCCTGCAGCAATTTTCCTTTTATTTAGAGCGAAGCTTGCAGGATCTGTAACAGGTCAGCCTTTATCCTATGCTCTCTCTTCTTAATAAACAAAACGGATAACCTGTCAGAAGAAAAACACAAAATAGCTCCGGTTTAGCTAACAGAAAAGTAAAAATCATTGCATAAAAATAAAAATAGGAATAGCCACAATAAAAATAGCAATCAAAGCTCAAGTTCAGGTTTTTGATTCTCCTGATGAACTCAGATACCTTTCTACCATAGGCCAGTCAATTTTTTTGATATATTTTGCCTGAAGTTTGGAAACGTAAAGAATATTGCTGCCAACAAGGATTTTCAGGTCAGAGGGTTTGGAAGAGGATTCCCCAAGCGGGAGAAGCACAGGCCCCTCCGGAGAAGTGGAAAGCCTGAAGTCCTGCTCGCTCTTCCTGATGTAAGCCCTGACTTTTTCATCAATTGAAAACACCGGAATCATATAATGCACCGTCCAGAAATTGTCCGGGGAAGATAAATAGTTACAGGGTATCAGATATGGAGAAAAACCAGAAACTTTACATTGACAAAAAGAAACTTTACATTGATAAAAAGAAACTCAGAAACTCAGAAGCTGCCGGGCAGTTTTAAATTTGATGAAAGCAATTTAGAACGAAGATAACATGATGATGAAAGACAAAGGAAAACTTGTAATCTGGCCTGCATACATTGACCAGACTAAATCCAGAAGCAATGGAAGGATAATCTCTCGAAAAAATGCCGTAAAGGAGCCTCATCTGAATGAGATTAAGGAAGCTGCCAGGCAGCTGGGCCTGAACCCTGAAGTAGAGCCTGAAAAAGCCTATCCAAAATCCTGGTGGGAAGTCAGCGGGAGAGTGCTCGTGGATGATAAGGGTCCAAAATCCGTTATTGCAAAGCAGATCTCTTTGTCAATAAGAAAGATGAGAGGGCAGGAAATTCCTTCTAAGGCGTAAACTCACTGGCTGACACCTTTATGGCAGGGAAAGAGCACCCTTAGGGAAAAACTCATTCATATTCGGGAAATATGCCGGATATTCTTGAGATTTAAAAAGAACGTTTATATCATTTGGATGCAAACCCTGCATACATGTCCGAAAACAATAAAAAAATACTGCCTGTCATAAACAACAGTTCAGGTAATATCAAAAAAAGTGTTAAGAGCCCCTATCAAGAAGTCAAGCTGGGATGCGGGTGTGACTCTGCTTCCTGTGGTGGCTGTGCCGGATCCCTGGGGATGAAGGCAGGTTCCGGAAAAGACGTAGTATACAGAAACGTATTCTCATATCTAATGATCGTAAGCGTTATTCTCCTTGTAACCTATATTGTGAAACAACTTCTAACTTCGATGCTAACTTGAATCCGGTTCAGGAAGAAGCAGCCGGAAACCATAAGTCCAACCTTTTTATTTCAACCTTTTATAGGGGTGCCTCATTTCCTTTCCGCAGTGCTCGCAGGATACGACAATAAACCCTCCTTTCAATCTGTAACGGGCATTGTGTCCAGGCATAAGGAACGCATAACAATGTTTGCAGATCCTGCTTTTAATTTCCCCTGGAATGCTAATCCTGTTCCTCATAGAGATATTTCGTATGAGCTGTACGTAACGCCTGCTGCGCTCAGGGTTTTCTGGAAACTCAGCTTTCGCAAGCTCAAAAAGCCGCCACATACGCTGGACTGCTATATTCAGAATAAGGTTTTTCTGCTTTTTTCTGGCTACTTTAGGCATTGATAGACCGATCCTTTTTTTCTGATCAAGGAGTCCTGTTTCAGCCCTTCTCAAAAAGCGAAATCAGGAATCAAGAATAATCACGTTAATATCTGGATTCTTGCTGTGTACAAGGGCTTTAAACCTTTCGGGGTCTCCGTCCATTCCTTCTGAATACCCGTAGTGCATGGGAATAACAAACCTCGGAGAGATAACTGCTACTGCGCTGGCAGCTTCTTCTTCATCCATGGTATATGTACCCCCGATGGGCAGAAGAGCTATATCGGCACTGAAAGTCTCCATCTCCGGGAAGAAGTCGCAGTCTCCTGCATGGTAGATCCTCAATCCTCCAAGTTCTACTATATACCCCACTCCAAGTCCCCTGGGATGGTATGGTTTATCAAGGTTATAGGCTGGGACCACCTCAATCCGAACCCCTTTGATCTCAAGCCCGTCAGCCAGGATATCCCCTTCAGCAACCCTCCTGGCATCACCTCTGAACTCAAGGGAACAGCTCTCAGGGATCAATGTGGTTGTGTCAGACCTCCGGACTTTCCGAATATCCGTGGGGCTGCAATGGTCAAAGTGCTCATGTGTGATGAGGAGAATATCTGCCTTGTCATCAAAAGCTGGTTCTTTATCGATCTTATACGGGTCGATATAGATTTTTATGCCATCCCCTTCAAGCAGAAAACCGGAATTCCCGAACCATTGAATACTAACGCCTTCAATTTTTACACTATTCATATTATACACCTGCTTAACTCTGTTCCCTGCATCTGTGAAAAGAGCCCTGTTAGAGAACTCTACTTTCAGCTCATATTAGATCATATTAGATAATATTAGATCATATTAATAGTAGCCAAATAATAGTATCCGAAAGTATGAACGTCTTTAGATCGGCAACATGTTAAGGTTCTTAAACAGAGTTAAGATCTTTTTTAATGAAACTCGGCTCAAGCACCCTGTTATAGATCATTTTTTGCAGGTAGCAAACGACTGGCAACTTGATTACGACTGCTTCTCTTTTGTTTCCTGCACTGTGGACTCCTATTGATTCTTTTCCATCCGCTATCATGAAGAATTGTTCATCATACTGGAGCCCATCAATTACAATATTATTCATGAAGTCCGAGAATTCTTTTGTAGTCTCTCTAAACTCAAACGGCAGCAATTTGAACCTGTCCAGTTCATTCACAATAAAGGTTAATCGACAAGTTTTTTCCAATTTTTTAAGATCTGCCTCAAATTCCTGCAAGATTTCGGGGCTGGATGCAAAAACAATCAGCTCTTCCTTTACTCCACTGAGAATTTCACGGATTCTATTTTTTATTCCCCACTCACTCTGGATACACCAGACAGGAGATGTTTTAGGAAGTTCGTAACTCAATTCATTGAGCTGGTCAAGCGCCTCGATTGCGCAGTTGATGAATTCATCTTTTATCTTGCCTATTACCTGCTTAGGGTCAACTGCACGAAAATAGGTTGGAGAACCCTGGCGGATTTCCAGATAACCCTTCTTTGCCAGCACTTTAAGGACTTCGTATATCTTGGCTCTTGGCACATTAGTGAGTTCATGGACTTCCCTGGCCGTAGTCTCTCTCAAACTGACAACCCCAACATAGGCTTTTGCCTCGTTTTCAGTTAGCCCTAGCCTCTCCAGATTATGAATTAACTGAGGATTAAGTTGTGAAAACATTTGTTACCCCTAAAGTAACAATAGATTTAAATCTTTTCTATCTCTATAAGCCAGCAAATCTACGAGACTTAAGAACGTATCAAACAGTATAAAAAGGATAGAAATGTAATAATAACAAACCTTGGATGGGGAACCTCCAGCCAAAAGGGAAACCCGGCAGGTTGAAGATGTGAATCAAGGTTCCTAAATGGTACTTCATATTAAAAATTATGAGAGGAATCAAATATTAAAAAATCTTTTGAAAAACTGGGGTTTATTATTCAGAATAACCGTTTTTCCGTACTCCTGATAGCTTTCCTGTTCATAATCATATCAATGCAGGGAGCACAGCTAATAGAGATGAAAGCAGGGACGGAGACCTTTGTCGGGAAAGACTCTCCTCTCTACCAGAACTACGATCACCTTTATCAGAATATTTTTCAGACACAGTCTATTGTTGTAATGGTAGAGGGCAACGAGGTGAGAAATGCTGACCTGATGGAGGCTGTGGACAGGTTAGAACATCAGCTTGCGGCAACGGACGGAGTGATTGAGACTACAAGCCCTGCCTCCCTTATCAAAACGATCAACTACAAGACAACAGGGAGGTATGAACTTCCCGAAACCAATGAAGAAATAGAAGCTATCATAGACGGAAATCCTTCTATTTTCGGTCAGATTATCCCTGACAATACCCATATGTTGATTTCGATAGTAATGGCCGGCTCAGCCAATGACAAAACTCAGCAGGACATCCTTACTGCCACTGAAGATGCAGTTCCATTTGCGGAATTTCCACCTTCTTACAATATTATCGTTACAGGTGACCCGGCATTCCAAATCTCCATGAACAAAGAAATGAATTCCAGCATGGGTGTACTTTTAGGGCTTTCAGCTATTTTCATGGTTATTGTACTACTCCTCGTGTTCAGACATGTCCGCTGGTGTCTTCTTCCTCTGCCAGTAGTGCTTCTCGGAATTGTTTACACATTCGGAGCTATGGGTTATGTAGGGATTCCAATGTCTATGGTTTCAATGTCTGCATTCCCGATCCTCATAGGCGTAGGGATTGACTATGCCATCCAGTTCCATAACAGACTTGAAGAAGAACTGCATGAAAAAGGGAACAAAAAAAGAGCAGTTATAGAAACCGTAAAGCACACAGGTCCTGCGGTCCTCATCGCCCTAACAATGACAGCCCTTGGTTTTTTTTCCCTTTTCACATCCACGGTGCCAATGATCCAGGACTTTGGGAAACTGCTCCTGATAGGCATTGCCATGTGTTACCTCTCCTCTATATTCGTAGGTGTTGCAACAATCTCAATATTTGATAAATATTCAGATAAAAACCCCTTGAGGAAGGTAGCAAATAAGATAAAACCTGCAGATTCGGGAAAGAAGAAAAAGCCTGAAGGAGAGGGAGAAAGCAACCACTTAATAGGAAATGTCCTCCAGAAAACAACGGACCTGACGATCAAATATGATGTTATCGTACTGGGGATCGCATGCTTGCTCTGCTTTGGCGGCATCTACCTAGATCAGTCCGTGCCTATCCAGACTGACGTTCAAGAATTTGTACCCCAGGATATGCCTTCCCTTGTGGACCTCAAACACATGGGGGATATCATGGGCGGAAGCGACGAATTAAACCTTATAATAAAAGTTGATGACACAGCCAACCCTGATGTCCTGAAATGGATTGACCAGTTTTCCGAACATGAGGTGGCAACCAGTAGCCATATTTACAGCGCTTCGAGCATCGTATCTCTCGTAAAGGAAAGGAATGGGGGAGTGATTCCTGACACCAGCCAGGAGATAGAGGAAATTTATTCCGAAATCCCTGAAGCGCAGAAGAACCGCTACATGTACGGGAAAAATATGCTTCTCCTGAACTTCAATATAGGGAATGCGGTTGCAGACATCAAGGTAGTGGGTATTAAAGAACTTACAAACATCGTTAAGCAGGATATGCAGTGGATGCCAGCTCCCCCAGGTATCACAGCCACGATTACCGGAAACTCGGTCGTCTTTATAGAGGTCATTACTGCTCTTACCAGTGGACGGATAGCAATGACTTTCCTCGGCCTTGTCCTCGTACTCGCAGGGCTTTATATTGTTTACAGAGACTGGGTGAAAGCTCTGGTCCCTATAATTCCAATGGTCATAGTTATCGGCTGGTCAGGAGGAGTCATGAGTTATCTTAACATCAGCTACACTCCTCTAACAGCAACTTTGGGAGCTTTGATCTTAGGAGTAGGGTCCGAATATGCTGTCCTCATGATGGAACGTTACTTTGAAGAAAAGGATAAAGGGCAAAGTCCTATGGAAGCAATCCACATGGCCAGTTCCAAAATAGGAAGTGCAATCGTTGCTTCAGGAGCGACTACCGTATTTGGGTTTATGGCCCTGCTGGCTTCTCCTTTCCCCATGATAGCCGACTTTGGTATGGTTACGGTTATCGATGTCGTGCTGGCTCTCCTGGCTACCTTTGTGGTTTTCCCACCACTGATAGTTTTCCTTGATACCTGGAGGGATAGGAGAAAAGGAGCCAGGATGGTAGAAAAAGAAACAGAGATAAAAAAACAAATTCAGGGGGCCGAGATATGACACAAGTGCCCATAAAAAAATTAAGGCAAAAAATGATTAAGAAAGTTACTACATTTGCGTTAATTCTATTACTAGTATCAGTGACTGCACTTCCAGCCCTCGGAAACGATGACGATGATGAAACGAACTTCATTATCCCAGACCATGGGTACACCGTAGACTATTACAGGAGTTACGGGGAACCGGTCATGCAGGTATCAATCACAGGAGATCCCGAGTTCAACAGGGGAGAAACTGCAGACCTGAAGGTAAAAATCGCGAATCGTGGAATTATAGATGGTTTTCAGAGGCTGAACGTAAACCAGAAAAGAATAAACGATTCCATGGAGGAAACGATTGCACTGGAAGAGATGAAAGAAGAAAAAGAATGTACGACAGCAAAAGACATCGAAGCTACTCTTCAATCAGGAACGGAGTACATTGAAATTGAGTCCACAACCGGTGTTAAGAGTGTGGAAGAACTTGAAACAGGCCATACGTCAACCCTCAGCTACACGATAAAAATCGATGGCGATACACCTGCAGGGGATTATGAACTCCTCCTACCTGTAACCTATGAATACCAGGCAAACGTCCGAACTGTAACTGCAGATGTAATAAACCTGGGGCTTACGGATGTGGATTACACAAGAGAGTATAAAACGAAAACAGAAATTCTCAGAATACCTGTTTCCGTAAAAAGCGAACCTAAATTAGAAGTAACCAATGTATCCGGCAGCCTGGTGCAGGGAGAGAGTAAAGTTATTGAAGTTACCTATAAAAACACCAGAGAAAGCGTAGCAAAAGATGCCTTAGCCCGGATAATTGTCATGAGTCCCCTGAGTACTGAGAAGCCTATAGTAAGGCTGGGAGATATAGGACCCGGGGAAGAAAAGACTGCCAGCTTCGAGATTTCGGCAGACCAGGAAGCCATTGTGAAAAACTACGGCATAAATAGCGAAATAAAATATGTTGATGAAGAAGGGGAAACTTCCTTTTCAGAAAACATGAAAGTGAATGTGCCCCTTGAAGCTACAGAGAAGAAATTCAGCACAACAGGCATAGCAATCGTACTGATTATCCTTATCACCCTTTACCAGATCGGAAATGCACACCGGAAAAGAAACCAGAATAATGAGAACGCATCAGGTGATGAAAATGAATAAAAATGGATTTTTTATTGCTGTCACGACCATTCTGATCCTTTGCTCTGCAGTCCTGCCAGCACAGGCAGCTCTACCAAAAAATTTTGATATTAGTGAAAACTACTACACAGTGTACGGAGGGCCTGACCTTAATGCAACACTCATTGGAGACAATGAGTATTCCAGAGGAGATACTGTAACCCTTAACATAGAAATGATGAACAAAGGCACTATATCCGGATTTAAGTCTGAAAATGAAGCAACTTTTGGAGATTATGTGGATTTGATGCTCCAGCAATCAGAAATGCAGTATGAGGCACAGGTTACAACAGCAGTAGGCATCCTTGCAACCCTTAAATCCGATGATCCGAATATTAAGGTCAAATCGGGTTCCCAGCAAGCAGGCACTCTCAAGCAGGGGAAACAAAGCGCAAGTCCCACAAAGTTTGCGATAGAGATTAACAAAAATACTCCTGCAGGTACCTATCCCTTGACTCTTGAACTTTCATACCAGTACCAGAACAATGTTCAGGTTGGAGGAGATGAATTTGATAGCATTACAGGCCTTGTGACAAATAAGGAAGTAGGCATCTGGTACGAAAACAAGACTCAGACTCAGACTATAGAGATAGAAGTCAAAAAAGAACCTTACTTTGAAGCCACAAATGTAACAGGTGACCTTTACCCTGGCGAAAGCGGGATGCTTTACGTCGTATACAAAAACACCGGAGAAGAACCTGCAAAAGATGCGACTGTAAGAGTCAGTGCAGCTGACCCCTTCAGTACCACCGATGACCAGGCTTATCTAGGAACTTTGAACCCGGGAAAAAGCGCTGTTGCTGCGTTTGAAATGGATGTAGATGATACAGCAACTGCAAAGCCTTATTCCCTTAATAGCGAGATTATGTATGAAGACGCCGACGGACATGACCAGATCTCAGATACCGTCAAGATCAACACAGAAGTCCTGCCTGCTAAACAGACGCTCCCAGGATATGAGCTGGGGACAGGTATTGCAATGGCTCTCGGAGCCTGTTTCATCATGTTAAGAAAAAAGAAACAGGACTAAAGTGAAGAAGAAGTGAAAGGGTCAAAAGAGAACGATACCTGAGAAATAACAATTAATCAGTTGCCATCCGGTTTGAGAGTTAACTCAAGCCGGAATAGAGCAATTGATTCTTTCAATCGGGAAAACATTTTTTCAACGATTAGTTCTCAAAAAATTTATTTGAAATTTTAATCTGAGAGATATATAAAAAGACTCAGAATCCCTGATAACTATGGATCCTTGAATTGAATAGACCTTGAATTGAAATAGGCTTTGAATTGAATAGACCTTGAATTGAATAGGCCTTGAATTGAATAGGCCTTGAATTGAATAGGCCTTGAATTGAATGGCCATTAAATTAAAAGGGGCCTTTAAATTAAAAGGATTTTAAGAGAGTAATTTTCAGCCGGAGCGATTATTCATCAGAATCTGCTGAATCAGTTTTTATCTGCCCTTTTTCACTGACAGCTTTTGCGACCATTACCTCAGTGGATTTTATGACCGCATAAATCCGGTCTCCGGGTTTTATATCCAGCTTTTCCACTGCCTCTTCCGTAACTACAGAAGTAAGGACTGAAGGTTCCAGCTCAATGGTGATCTTGGAAACAAGCCCGCTTTTCTCGACTTCAAGTACCCTTCCGGGAAGCTTGTTTCGGGCTGAAAATTTGAAACCTACGTTTTCCCAGGAGGTTTCGTCTTCTACGGCTTCATTGATCAGTTTTTTGTTCAGATCGTATTCAACCAGCAGTTTTCTTCCAAGCTCGGTCAGGAAAGTACCCTGGTCCTTTCCCCCGCGCACAGTAACTACCGCAGGTTCGCCGAGAGCTTCATTCATTTTTTTCAGCATCATCCAGGCGTGCTTGTACGAGATTCCGAGTTTCTGACAGGCTTTCCGAAGAGATCGTTCTTCGTCAATTGTTTTCAACAACTCAGCTCTGCCAGCACCCATAACCGTTCTTCCATCTTCAGTAAACCAGAGCTTTGTTTTCGCTTTCACAGACATTCACCTTTTTAGCGGAGCACATGGACAGAACTTGCCTTGAACTGGGCATAGACCGGGACACCCGGAGAGAGATCCATCTCTTCTGCCGACTGCCGGGTTATGAGGGCGTTCAGGGGGACCCCGCAATCAACCTTCACCCGCACAAGAGCTCCAAGTATCCAGACTTCCGTAACCCTGCCCTGCAGAGAGTTTCTGATGCTGGATTGTGTGGAAGTTTTACTTAAAGCTATGTTTTCGGGCCTCAGGAAGGCATAGACCTGATCTCCTGCTTCCATATCTCCCGAGGCGTCGATTACTGCTCCCCCGGTCTCGATCCGTAAAAGCCCGCGGTCAGCAGAGATGACCATGCCTTTCAGCACGTTTTCAAAACCTACAAAGCTGGCTACCTGGCTATCAACCGGATTTTCGAAAATATCTTTAGGAGTACCGACCTGTATAAGCTTACCATCCATTACGACTGCAATCCTGTCAGCCATTATGCGGGCTTCTGTCTGGTCATGAGTAATATGCAGCACAGTCAGTTTATTCTTTTTATGGAGAACCGAAAGCATTTCCCTGGCATTTTCCTGCGTGCGGGGGTCAAGCGCACTAAGGGGCTCGTCCAGGAGGAGAATTTTCGGGTCAGTGACAAGGGCTCTTGCAAGGGCGACTCTCTGCTGTTCTCCTCCTGAAAGCGTTAGAGGGTTTCGGTCAAGAAGATGGGTGATTTTCAGATCTCGGGCAGTTTCCAGAACACGTTTCGGGTCTTTTATTCTTTTCATCCTCATCCCGAACTCGATATTTTTTTTCACGCTCATGTGAGGGAAAAGCGAATAATTCTGGTAAACAAAAGCAAGGTTGTGCTTTTCCGGAGGCAGGTGTGTCACATCTTTTCCATCAACCAGGACCCTTCCGGAATCAGGGACATGAAAACCTGCGATCAGTTCAAGAAGCAGGGTTTTTCCGGCTCCTGTGGGCCCAAGGATCACAAAATATTCCCCTGATTCAACTTTAAGGCTAAGCTCGTTCAGGGAAAAATTCTTCCATATCCTGGAAAGGGATTCAATCTCTATCATATATACTCCAGCCTGCGGAAATGACTCTTATTACAAGAAATATCGAAAGCGTGACCAGTATAAGCAGTACGGCTATGGGTCTGGACGCCGAAAGCCCGTAAGAGAGAAAACGGTCATAGATAAGAGTGGGCCCTATCATAGGGTAGTAGGCGATAATCACGACTGCTCCAAACTCACTTATAGCCCTTGCCCAGGTCATGACTGCACCTATTAAGAGATGCCTTGCTGAAAGCGGGAGGGTTACAAAGAAAAATGCTTTCCAGAGAGGAGCTCCCAGAGAACGGGCTGCATTTTCAAGTCTCGGGTCCACACTTTTGAAGCCTTCCCTTGCAGAATTTGCCAGATAAGGCAGGGACACGAAAAGCATTGCGACCACAATTCCCGGAAGAGCATCGCGGAACTGGATATAGGGTTCAAGGGGTCCGCCAATAAGCCCCCTTGACCCGAAAACCGTAAGAAGGGCAATTCCTGCAACCGTATGCGGAACTACAACAGGCACATCAATTATGCTCTCAACAAGCCTTTTTCCGGGAAAATCAAACCTTGCAAGAATGTAACCTGTCGGAGCTCCGAGAAAAAGAGCAAGGAGGGTTGCAAGAAAACCCGCATATAGAGAGAGGAAAATAGCTCCCATTACTGAACTGTTTCCTGCGGCTTTTACCAGGCCCGAAAAATCCCCCACCAATTGCCCGAAGATCATGTTTGCAAGAGTCAGGAAAATAAAAAGGAAAAGAACGAGCAAGATAAGGGAAAAGACGAAAGTCATAGGCTCAATTCGACGGATTTTTCGGGTTGTGGCTTTCATTCTTATACCCTTTTACTGCCGTTTTTGTTTTTAAGTAATTCCCTGAGTCCTTGAATTCTGAAGTTCACCTTATCAGAGGTGTTTGAAACAGGTTTCCGGACCAGGGAGAGTTCATCTTTATTCCACAAGAGCCTGCAATTCTTCAGGCATTTTATCTTTTCCTTCGGAAATGGCAGGGACAATCGGAGGCTGTCCGTTCTCTATGAAAATCTGCTGACCAAGCTCATCGAGGAGGAGTTTTACGAATTCAGTGGCAAGTTCCGGGTTTTTCGCATTTTTGGGAATTGTTACACCGTACACGATAGAAGATCCCGTAACTACTTCTCCGTTTGCCATTTCCACCTGGACTTTCGAGTAATTGTCAGCATATTCGATAGACCCCAGATCAATTTCAGGTGGGAGCTCCACGTATTCAAAGCCGTGCTGGACAGCAACACTCCTGTAGATATAGAAATAGTCGATTTCCCCGGTCTCAAGGGCAGAAGAAAGTTCAACTTCCATACTCCTGAGCATGATCTTGCTGGTGTCAGGGGAGAGGGCTTCGGATGCAGGGACGTGTACCAGAACTGTCCCGTTTTCCTCTGTTGTGGCAGTCATGCCAGTCTTATTCAGGATCAGGTCGTCATAGATCGTGCTGTTATCGTAATAGAACTCTGCGAGCTGTGTCACCATCTGAGTCCTGTAGCCGCATGGATCGTCGTTAGGGTTAGAAAAGCCGTAGGTTACCCCGGGACGCCTGAGGATCTCATACCAGTTGTTTGCATTGATCTCGTCGCTGTACATGCTTTCATTCGTGTAAGCGATTACAATCTGGTTTCTTGCAAAAGCCGCATACCAGTCCGCATATTCCGGCATCATCAAGGATGGGATCAGGACATAATCCGCAGATGCCAGAACATCAGCCTGCTTTCCAAGTTCGGTGATCTTTCTTACACTCTGCGCACTCCCTGCAGCTTCCCGCTGAACATCAACCCCCGGATGCTGGGCTTCGAACTCGGCTTCAAGCTCCTCAAAGGGCACACTCAGGCTTCCGGCATGGAAAATCGTCAGGACTTCCCCTGAACCTGAAGAAGGATTTCCAGAACTATTATCCATTGTTCCGGCACTTTCGCCCTCTGCCTGGTTGTCAACGCATCCAAGGCCTCCAAATATAGTAATCAGGATTAAGAAAACCGCGATTACCTTAAAAACTTCGATTTTACCTTTCATGGTTATGTGGTCTTTAACATATCAGATATAAACCTTTTGAGTAAAACGGCCACGTTTTCACATAGAGGGAGCCTGGATAAACAAAAAAGAAGGAGTAGAGGCTTAAAAAAGCGTTTTCCATGCGAAAAAACGGTCCATATAAAAAAATGTAATTCAGAATTAAAATCAAGAATCGAAAATCAAGAATCAAAAATCAAGAATCGAAAATCAAGAATCGAAAATCAAGAATCAAAAAGAGTAAAAACCAAGTTAACTTGCATTTATTTGAAAAAAGCAGCTCGTAAAACATCCAAGGAATAAATAAAATAGTAGAATTGAAGTAAAATTTACTTACCCATATTTAATAAGATGAGAATATATAAAAGCAAAGTACTCCTGAATGATTGTGATATTTTCAGGAAAAATTTCTATAAAATGGATAGTACTCATATACATTATTTGATCCTTTTAAAGGTGTCCTTATGGATGGTTATAATATATTCTTGACGTTGCTTGCGGTCTACATAGCCGGACTTGTGGCTATTGGCTGGTACTTTAATAAAAAACAGAAATCTGTTACTGACTTCTGGCTTGCGGGACGCCGGATTGGCCCCTCAGCCCTCGGATTTTCGGCTGCAGCATCATGGCTGACAGCCGGAGGACTTCTTGCGGTTATCGGGTTTTACATGCTGCAGGGAATGGGTTCTATATGGGCTTTTGTCGCCCCCAACATCCTCGCCCTTCTTATCATTGCAATACTTGTGGGGAAGATCAAGAACCTGCCTGCAATCACACAACCCGAACTTCTGGAACAGCGCTATGGCAGCGCAGTCCGATGGCCGATTGCCCTGATCATTACTGTAGTGATGATTCTTTTTGCGGTAGCAGATGTTACAGGGCTCTCCCTGGTGCTCCAGGTCTTCTACGGCCTTGATCCTCTTTATGCTGCAGCTATCGTTGCAATTGCAGTCTCCCTTTACGTAACCCTGGGCGGGCTTTCGGCGGTAGTCTGGACAGATGTTGTCCAGTTTGGTTTCCTTGCGATCTTCACAATAGCAATGGCTTTTGCCGCAGTAGGAGCAGTAGCTGATGGAGGCCTTAATACTCCTGCAATAAGCAGCTCAGAGCTTTTCGGAAACGTACCGGATACGTGGTGGAACCCCTTCTCAATTGGAATTCCCATGGTTCTTATCTTTGTGCTGGCAATCATCCCGGGCTGGATCACGGAACAGGACCCCTGGCAGAAGGTATGGGCTGCAAGGGATGCAAAATCAGCCCGTCTTGGGATGATCATAGGGTCCCTTATGATCACTGTAGTTTTCGCGGCATGTGCTGTAATTGCAATAGCTCTCAACGCCATTTACCCTGAAATAGCAGGAATGGGTTTTCCTGCAGGAATGGCTCTGGCAGAACCTGCGCTTCTTGCCTTTGTCAGTGAACGTTTCGCCTCAGCTCCCCTGATAATAGCCCTCAGCGCAATCGGGCTTGCAGCAGCTTCCATGTCATGTGCGGACACTTTTGCAACCTCAGGAGCATCCTGTATCTCAAGGGACATTTACCAGAGATACATAAAGCCTGATGCTACAATGAAGGAAATGCTGGTTGTAAACAGGATCAGCGTGCTCATTATTGTGCTTGCTGCGACTGCCGGCTCATTTGTAATTCCCAATATAATCGATGCAATTCATATTGCAACCTTTATTGCAAGCGCTTCCTACTTCTTCCCTCTCATGGGAGGCCTGTACTGGAAAAGAGCTACGAAAGAAGGAGCGTTTGCAGGGATGCTGGTAGGATTTGCAGTCCAGGTAACCCTTGTAGCCCTGGACTTAATAAGGACTCCTCCCATGGCACCTTACTACCTTGAAACAATCCACCCGGTCCTGATGAGCCACGGTGTTATTGTGGGAATGGGCCTGAGTGCCATTACCTTCATTGGAGTCTCCCTTATGACAAAACCCTCAAGCAGGGTTAACCTTGCGCCCTTTTTCGAAGAGGAAGCCGAAAAGCTTGCCCGCTACGAAACACGTGAGATCAATGAGGCAGACCCCTCATACAGTGCTTTCCTCAAAAATGTTGATGAGAACATTGCAGGGGAACGCACCCACCTTCAGCTTAACCTCCGGGCTTCGGGGACTCTCAGCTGGCACGAACTTGTGGAAAGGCTGAAAACCAGCTCACCGGCATGGGTTACTCCAACAGGGCTTGATTCCGTATACAGGCTGACCCATGGAGACATGCTTGCCTGCGTAGCTGTTACAAGGGGAAGTGGAGAGCAGGATATCTGGCTCAAAGCCGAACCAAAACTTGAAACCGTTGGAAGACAGAAAAAAGAGCTTTTTACAGCTTATGAAGAGCTTAAAAAAGTGCTTGGCCAGAAAGGAATTAAACTGGACTTCTACTAAAAAAGGGTTATTAAGAAAGGCTGAGGTTCTTAATCGACCCCGGCCATTTATTTCTTTTTTGGAGTTTAACCGCTTCAAGAATATAGAGCTTTTTCAACGATTTTTTTCCCAAGCTGAACATCTTCCAGGGAGAAGACTTCCAGGTTATAGACACCCCTGTAGTCGGAAAGCAGTTTGAGGACCGAAAAATCGACGCATCCATTCCCTGGCACCATATGTTCGTCCCCATCATATTTTTCAGTCCACTGCCCGCTGTTGTCATGCAGATGAAGGTGAATAATATGTTCCTGCAGGGTCCGGACAAACGTCCTGAGTTTTTCAGAGTCTCCCCCGCAGGTGAGGTTCGCGTGCCCGATATCAAAAGTAGCCTTAAGATGGTCGGAGTTCACAATTTCAATGGTCCGGGAAAGATCTTCTGCTTCACAGCAAAAGTTCGAGGGATCTGTCCCTTCCTTATTTTCAAGCCCCAGCATAACTCCATAGTCTTCAGCCAGAGAGGCAAGAAATTTGAGGTTATTGACCATTGAAGCAAAGGATTTTTCTCTCTCGGCCCCAACTCTGCCAGGGTGCAGCACCACTACATGAGACCCTATTTTGTTTGCAATTGACATGGACTCTTCAATGAGAGTAAACTCTCTGTCCCCCATTTTTGCAGTATCCACCTGCAAGGCTGCAGGGTACTTAGGATCTGCTGCAGAATAGGGGGCGTGAACAGTACCTGCAAAATAGTATGCTGACATTTCGTCAAGGATACGCTCAAGTTCTTTCTTTTCAAGTACCGACCCATTATAAATTCCCAGTTTAGGGACATATAATTCTATAGACCTCACATTTTCCTTTAGTTCCTTAAGGGAACCAGCAAAGGATGAAGCTCCGAAGATCACGCATTAAGCAAGGAGACCAAATATAAAGTTCTTTTGCGGTGCCCGTAACAACCAGAAAGCGGCAAAACTGTGCTAATTTATGAAAGCACTTGTACCACGAAGGAAAAAACAGATGAGATTTGCATGTAACCCGGGGCAGAAGGCTTTAAATTGCTATAAAGACAGAAATATAGCCAACATATTTATATATAATAAATTGTTACCAGCCCTTCTTAGTAAAAGAATTAATAAATAGTTTCTAAATAAATAGATAGTTATGTCCTGAAGAATATATTTTTACGGAGAAGAAGGACAATAGAAAATAATTAAAAATTATGAAACGGAAAAATGTCCTTTTTGTCCCTGAAAAAAATAAAGGATATTGGTGAGATTTACATTTTATAAAAGTTAGTAATATAAAAACCACGTTGTGATAACCTATTATTATAAAAATAGATGATATATTATTAAAAATAAATAAAAAAATTCATTCGTAACAATCGGAATCTTTATATGATACTGGAGAAAGTATAATTTATTTTTTTTTATATATATGGAATTTTGTTTATTTTAGCCGGCTCACTACATCTTATAAAATTGATTGTATAATATATAATCATATAATAATATTTTAAAAGCGTCCTTAATTCGAAAGGTTTATGAATGATCCTCTCTAATCCAAAATTTAATGCTCGTCATCATCATTTTTATTTGCAATGAGATGGCAGACGTTTTTAAAAAAATGTATAACGTTTTTGAATCCAGCTTATTAACATGTTAATAACATAAAGGAGGAAAATGAATGGAACCACTCATAGGCATGGGAGTGCTGGCACTTATTGGCGTAGCTGCAACCATTGCAGGTGCCTCAGAGGACCTCGAATCCGATGTCGGATCCCAGAGTAATCCCAACTCACAGGTCCAGTTAGCCCCCCAAATGATGTTTCCGCACAGAATATATAATAAAGCGGTATCGGGGGAACCACCCTCAAACGCGTTAATGTGCTCGGTAGGTGCAGCCGTAGCTACAGTATTAATAAGTGAATTTACTTTATCTCCACTCTTTGCACTGGTAATCGGTTCCCTTGTTGCAGCATGCGTCCACGGCACCTTTGCCGTCACCTCTGTACTGGGCCGTTCAGCCAGCCAGAAGCGCTTCAAGCAGCCAATTTATCTGGATATGATAAGAAGTCACACCCCGGTAATCATGGGATACTCATTCATAACAACTTTCTGTATCCTTATTGTATCTTATATGATGACCGTCGTGCTTGGACATCCATTCCCGCTAACCATGCTTGCCTTTATCTGGGGTATTACAGTAGGTGCAATTGGTTCATCTACAGGTGACGTCCACTACGGGGCAGAGCGTGAATTCCAGCAGTTCGAGTTCGGTTCCGGGCTCAATGCTTCAAATTCGGGAAACATTGTCAGATATGGAGAATCCGGGATCAGAAACGGGTACGATAACTCCTGGTTCTGTGCCAAGTTCGGAGGTCCTGTCACAGGCATTGCTTTTGGTATGACTGTATTCCTTGGTAGCTGGGTTACCACTATTTTTGATCCTGCTAAAGGCCTCACACAGGGCTGGTTCTCTGTTATCGCAGGTGTCGCCATTGTCCTTATCTTAATTATCTGGAACTGGAAGATTGAAGTCGAAGCTCGCAAGGCATTTGGGCCTTACAAAGAAGACAAAACCGAGGAGGCTTCAGCATGATTGACGCCCTTATGGCTAATATCATTTGGATGGCATTCATTGTAATTGGTGGCGTCCTGATTTCCTGGAGTGTCCACTTCGTGCCTGTGGGTGGTGCACCTGCAGCTATGGCTCAGGCAACCGGTATCGGTACTGGTACCGTGCAACTGGCAGCCGGAGCAGGTCTGACAGGACTTGTCAGTGCCGGGTTCATGATGAACGTGACAAAGGATCTTCCCTTAATTCTTGCCTCGGGTGCAGTAGGGGCAATGATCATGATTGCTGTAACCATGATCGTCGGAACCTGGGTTTACGTCTACGGTGTGGGCTGTGTACCTTCCTCAGCAAAGGTAAAAGTCGACCCTATTACAAAATACAGACAGGACCTGTATGTCTCCCAGGGTACTGAGGGGCACGGACTTCCAACAGTCTCATTTGTCAGTGGTGTAATTGGCGGCTGCCTTGGTGGAATCGGCGGAGCCCTCATATATTATTCTCTTATAGAAGTGGGCATTACTGCCGGTCTCAGTGTGGGCGCAAGCACTTCGGTTACAGGAAATGAACTTGTAGGAATTGCTGCAATGTTCGCAATAGGCATCTTCTTCGTGAACGCTGTGATTCCCTCCTATAACATCGGAGGTACAATCGAAGGTTTCCACGACCCCAAGTGGAAGAAGTGGCCAAAGGCGGTAATATCTTCCTTTATAGCAACGATATTCTGTGCCATTGTGGCAGTAATCGCAATTTCACAGCTCGGAGGTATCTAAAAATGTCTGCAGGTGGAGCAGGAGGAGGAGCCAAAGGCGGGTATCCTCAACAAACAATAATGGCTATTGGTGCAGTCGGCGGTCTCGCAGGGATTTACCTGGGCCACTTCATGCCTCCAGCATTTTCCTTCTTCGGAGGCCTTGGAGCAATCTGCGCCATTGTATGGGGTGCTGATGCGGTTCGCCGTGTTGCAAGCTACGGTCTTGGTACCGGGGTTCCATCCATTGGTATGATCGCCCTTGGTATGGGAATTGTCGCTGCCCTGTTCGGGCTTTCCGTAGGAGGCATTGCAGGACCCATAGTGTCCTTTATTGCAGCCGCAGTTATAGGTGCCATTATCGGTGTCCTTGCAAACAAGGTAATCGGAATGGGCATCCCCATTATGGAACAAGCCATGGTGGAAATTGCAGGTGCAGGAACCCTGGCAATTATAGGATTAAGCGTTGTCATTGCAGGGGAATTCACATATGGCCCAGTTATTGAGAACGTAGTCGCAAATGGATACATTGCACTGATCTTTATCATAGGCGGCATGGGAATCCTTCACCCCTTCAATGCTAACCTCGGTCCTGATGAGAAACAGGACAGAACTCTCATGTTAGCTGTTGAAAAGGCAGCCATCGCAGTAGTTATTGCAGGTTTTGCATCTTCACTCCATGAAGGACTGATGGCAGCCGGATTAAACATCTTTATAGGACTTATTATCTGGGCTTTTGCCTTTATGAAGTACTATGGGCTTGTCAAGAGAGATGCACACGCGGTTGTTGGAACCGGGCTGCTGCCCAGTGCGGAGGAATTGCAATGAGCATGATTCGCATAGCTCCCGAAGTACACCTGGTCATGGACCCTGACACTGCAGTTGTAGCAGAAGAAAGGGCAGACTCGGTTCTCTATTCCATGGAACCTGTCTTTGAGAGAATGGACAAACTGGACTTAATTGCAGAAGATCTGTTAAACTCACTTTCGCCCAGCAAACCGCTCATGAACTCATGGCCCGGCCGTGAAAACACCTCCTATATGGCAGGAATTTATGGGAACTCTTTCTACGGAGTCGTTTTAGGTCTTGCCTTCAGCGGGCTGCTTGCCCTGATCATATTCATACAGAGACTGATCGAGGGAGGTATGTAAAATGGTAGATAAAAGAGAACCCGCACCGGGATGGCCAATCCTGAAAGGAGAATATGAAGTAGGCGATGTAAAGAGCTGTGTCGCAGTCATTACCTGTGCGTCACACCTTCCCGGAAAGCCAATTCTCGATGCAGGAGCAGCAGTTACTGGATCCTGTAAAACCGAAAACCTGGGTATAGAGAAGGTCGTTGCCCACGTAATTTCAAACCCCAATATCAGGTTCCTGGTTGTAACCGGAGCTGAAGTCAAAGGGCACGTTACAGGACAGGCAGTGCTCAGCATCCATGCAAATGGTGTAAAAGACCATAGAATTGTAGGTGCTGTAGGTGCTATTCCGTATGTAGAAAACCTGAACGATGATATAGTTGCCCGCTTCCAGCAGCAGGTCCAGACCGTAAACCTGCTGGACACAGAAGACATGGGTGCAATCACAGCCAAGGTAAGGGAACTTGTATCAAAGGACCCTGGTGCCTTTGATGCAGAACCAATGGTTGTGGAAATCAGCGAAGAGGGAGAAGAAGAAGAAGAGGGCGGAGTCGTCAGGCCGGTCTCCGGTGAGATTGCAGTCATCCGCAGCAGGTTGAAAGGCATTGAAGCCCGGATGCTTGACATAGGAAACTTGAACAAGTTCCACTCAGGGATTCATGCAGGAAAGATTGAAGGTGCCATGATCGGGTTGACAGTAACCATATCCCTGCTTGGGTTATTACTGCTCGGGAGGTAATGAGAATGGCAGAAGAATACGGAAAAGGAGTGCCAATGGTGCTCAACCCTCAGATGGGCGCAATTGATGCTACTGTTGAGAGCATTCGGTACAGAGCACAGCTGATTGCGAGGAACCAGAAGCTGGATTCCGGGGTAATGTCCACCGGAATAATTGGCTTTGCCGCAGGCTTCCTCTTTTCACTGCTGATGGTGATCATACTCCCGTTAATGGCCGGTCTCTAAGCTTGAGAGGTGAAACTATGGATGGAAAAGCACCAGCAGCGTTTGTAGATCCAGCTGAGTTTAACGAAGTAATGAAAAGGCTCGAAAAGATCGATGAAAAGGTTGAGTTTGTCAACAGTGAAGTTGCACAGAGGATCGGAAAGAAGGTAGGAAGAGACATAGGAATTCTGTATGGCGCAGTGGTAGGACTGCTTCTCTTCCTGATCTATGTCTCGGTATCATCAATGTTCACAATATAATGAGGGATCAAAATGTTCAAGTTTGACAAGAAACAGGAAGTTTACGAAGTAGGTGGAGTTAAGTTCGGCGGACAGCCGGGTGAATACCCAACCGTGTTAGTCAGTACCATGTTCTATGCAAGGCACAAGATCGTGACCGATGAGGACAAAGGTCTCTTTGACAGAGCCGCTGCAGAAACTCTGTGGAACACCCAGGTGTCAATGAGCGACGCCACCGGAAACCCCTACGTAAACCAGATCGTGGGCGAAACCCCCGAAGCAATCAAGAATTACATCGACTGGTTCGTTGGGATCGACGACAGGACCCCCTTCCTGATCGACTCCTCAGCCGGAGAAGTGCGTGCATTCGCAGCAAAGTATTGTACTGAAATCGGAGTTGCAAACAGGGCAATCCATAACTCCATCAATGCAAGTATTGAACAGTCAGAAATGGACGTACTCGCAGAGAGCGATGTGGAAGCCGCAATTGTCCTGGCTTTCAACGCAACCGACCCAACCGTAAAAGGAAAGCTTGACATCCTTGAAGTCGGTGGTTCCGGGCAGACTAAAGGTATGCTCCAGGTCGCTGAGGAATGTGGAATCAAGATTCCCCTTATCGACGTTGCTGCAATGCCCCTTGGCGCAGGTTCTGGCGCAACAATCCGCTCAGTGCCAACAATCAAAGGAAAGCTCGGCCTTCCTGTAGGCGGCGGATACCACAACATGGCCTCAGCCTGGGACTGGCTCCGGAAATTCAAGAAAACCCAGCCTGACCCAAAAGCAATCTACATGCCTACAGACATTGGTACCAACCTGGTAGCCCAGATTGCAGGTTCTGACTTCCTGCTCTACGGTCCTATCGAAAACGTCAACCAGATTTTCCCGGCTGTAGCCATGGTAGACATCATGCTTGGTGAAACCGCAAAGGAACTTGGCGTTGAGATTGCCGACCTGGCTAACCACCCGGTCACCAAACTGACGTAAGTTCAAAATATATTAAAGGGATCGCAAGATCCAGAAGCAAAGAGGCGTTTTCTCTTTGCTTTTTCTTTTTTTGTTTTACCGTGGATTCAGTAATTTCTTTCAAAGTTTTCTCATCGTTCCCAGTCCATAGTAGAGGTAACTGTGAGGCCATACCAGCCCCTGAAGGTACACCAGTCCTAAAGGTACCTTTCTCGTGGAATTACTTCTCCTTCAGTAGTAAAGAAAAATTATGAGAGAAAAAGAAACTTAAACAGAGAAAAAAACAGAGAAAAAACAACAGAGAAAAAACAACAGAGAAAAAAAAACAGAGAAAAAGTTAAATCTGAAAGAATTTTTTGTATTCTCAGATTATTTATTATAAGGAAGTACCTGACAGACGAGGAAGTATTAAAGAGCCTGCCAGATACGATGAATCCACTCCCAACTCGCTTTTGAGGGGGAACAAATATGCCCTGTAGAAGATCAGATTATTAAGGATATGTAAAGTCCTGACGGGATGTTTATACAGAACCCCCACCCAATCAGAAGGTATACAAATCCATTTCCAGACTCACCATTTGTCAGAGAGTTAACCAGTGTCTTTCGAAACTGGAGAGGACAACAAAGACCATACAAACTGTGAGCATATAGGGAATAAGTAACCTGATTCTCAAGGCTATTCGAGCCCCCATTCACATTCGAATTTATTTAATTTACATGTCGTACACTGTTTTACATATATATATAAAGAATTGTGAACTGATATTATCTGTTTTAGATACGGTGTCACTTCCCCACTTTAGTACATGGGAGGAAAGTTCTACCTGATGCGGGCCATACAGTAATGAACCGAAAATAATGAAGCAGATGGATTTGCCAGAAGTTCCAAACAGGGAATATTATGTGTAACTGCAGATTGACTAACCTTCCTGAAGAATAATATAAATTTACAAAAATTATCAAAAAATGGCACTAAACAGAAAGATTTAATATTCGGTAGCACTTACCATTATATAAACTACTGATAAAGATTTTTAGATTTTAAAATAATATATTATATAATGATAAAACAAATTTTCTAAGCTTTGAGCCGGAAGAGATAAAAAAGCCATTCGTATCAGGGGCACGGATTATGGATCGTAGCATAAAGGACCGGAAAGCCAGACCATCTTGGGTGAAAATATGCTGATCAGAAAAAATATATCCCTTGATGATAAATACCTTAAAAAGTTGCAGCCCCTTCTAGACGCCAATGACGGGAATCTTAGCGCCGCAGTCAGGGACACAATTGAAATTGCAGATACAGCACTTATGTATCATAAAAGCATTGATGAAGCAATTATATTTTTAAAAGAAACCCCCGCAAAAGAAGAACTGAACGACACAATCAAGAACGGGGAAAATATCATTATAAATAAAACAATGCTCGAATGGCTTTTCAGGAATACAAAAGGAAGGCTTACGGATGAAGAGCTGGTTAATGAGCTAATCAATCCTTTTGAAATTAGTGATATGAGAGAACTAGAGGACTACCTTAACAAGGTTTCCAGAAACTACCAGTGGACAATCAGAACATCAATCAAGTGTGAGGATATCCACAACCCTGAGTCTGCCCTTATACTCATTTCCAATGCCACCATAAACAGCAGAGAGTTTTTTGCCCAGCTTATAGCCCATTTTCTGGCCAGATGGAAACAGCTTGATGTGGAACACATTTTCAGACGGGCAAACTCAACCCAGATCTCATTCAAAAAGAACCTCTCAGTATCTCTTAATGAGACCATGCCAGGGATCCGAAAACACTTTGGTTGCCTTGATATAGTCTGCAGAGAACTTGACGATAATACAGAGTTCTGGACCCAGTTAATGAATACATACAATGTTGAAAGATACAACCTTGTGACTTTGCACCGAACCCAGTTCGAAACTTTTGCAGCCGGAGAGGTCCCGAACCCGACAAAGATACTGGAACGCCTGTGCAAACAATCAATAAGTGAAATGTCTCTTCCAGATTTACTGGTTTACTTCAGGAAGATGTACCTGGCAACCCAGCTGGTAAAGAATATAGAAATCTGTCTTGAACCAGGAAAGGAATCAGTAACCATTTATCATGATTTCAAAAATGAAAACGTTATCCATAACCTTGCAGAATATTTTTCAAATATATTCAGAGAAAACGGTACACCTTTTGTAACTTCTTCATATTCAAGTATGATCGTGTTCAGGTTCGATAAAGAACACCAATCTGCAGACAGCTCCGACTTATATGGAATGGAAGAATTCAGAGAACCTGATTTCTGTTCAAAAGACTAAAACTCCAGAGAAAGACGGGCTGCTCAAAGAATCTGGAAAAAATAAAAAAGAAGGTTAAATTTCTGCCAGTTTAACCTTTTGCGACCCCAAGTGGGATTACTCTTGCAACCTTGCGGGCAATACCAAGTTCATGCACGACATTTACTACCTCACTGCTGGACTTGTACACGCCAGGAGCTTCTTCCGCAATTACTGAAGGGTGAGTTGCCCTTACAGTGATTCCGTGGGCTTCAAGGTTCTCTTTTATGCTCTGCCCATGGAACTCTTTCTTTGCATGAGCCCTGCTCATAATCCTCCCGGCTCCGTGACAGGCACTGCCGAAAGAAACGTCCATAGCCTCTTTTGCACCGCAGAGTATGAAAGAAGGCGTCCCCATGCTTCCGGGAATTAAAACAGGCTGTCCCACATCCCTGTATGCAGCTGGAACTTCCGGGTGTCCGGAGGGAAATGCTCTTGTTGCCCCTTTTCTGTGCACGTAAACCTCTTTTTTCCTGCCGTCAATAGTATGTTCTTCCAGTTTTGCTACATTATGAGCAACGTCATACAGGAGGCTCATTCCCAGGTCATCGGCGTCCCTGCCAAATACCTTTTCAAAAGACTCGCGTGTCCAGTGAGTGATCATCTGCCTGTTTGCCCAGGCATAGTTTGCAGCGCAGAGCATAGCTTTGAAATAGTTCTGTGCTTCCCTTGACTGAGCCGGAGCACAGGCAAGCTGCTTGTCCGGAATTTCAATCCCGTACTTTTTCACAGCCTGAGAGAGCTCTTTTAGATGGTCCGTGCAGACCTGATGCCCTGCGCCTCTTGACCCGCAGTGGATCATTACCGTAACCTGGCCTTCTTCAAGTCCGAAGGCGGAAGCCACTTCTTTGTCATAAATCTCGTCCACATACTGGACTTCAAGAAAGTGGTTGCCGCTCCCGAGAGTTCCTATCTGAGGTTTTCCGCGGGTCCTTGCCTTTGCGCTCACATGAGAAATATCTGCTCCTTCCAGGTAGCCATTCCCCTCGCAGTGTTCCACATCCGCTTCCACACCATACCCGGCTTCTACTGCCCACTTTGCACCCTCAAGAAACGCACTGTCAAGTTCCCGGTCAGAAGCCCTGAACCGACTTTTGGATCCGACACCTGAAGGTATATTATTAAAAAGCTCATCAGTCAGCCTTTTTATTTCAGGAACTACATCTTCCTTTTGAAGGTTTGTGCGGATTAGCCGTACCCCGCAATTGATATCAAAACCCACTCCACCGGGGCTGATAACTCCTTCCTCTGCATCAAAAGCGGCAACGCCTCCTATAGCAAAACCGTAGCCGAGGTGGGCATCAGGCATTGCCATGGAATATTTCTGAATGCCAGGAAGAGTTGCAACGTTTGCAATCTGGTCGATAGTACCGGGCTCAATGCTTCCAAGTAAATTTTCAGATACAAACAGGCGCCCTGGAACCCTCATATTAGGAATGTGCCCTCTCGGGATTTCCCAGCTATTATCGGAAAGCTTCCGGACCATGCTATTTATGTCTCGGTGTACATTTTCCGTACCCAATTCCTCAGTACCGATATCTTCACTCTCTACCATAATTGATACTCCCTGCTCCTTTACTTGTTATGAATATAATTCTGATATTAATATAACCCTGATATTAATATAATCCCGATATGAATATAATCCTGAAATTACCCATTTACCTTACGTTTCCTTGATGATCTACAAATTACTCCGGAAACACAAATAAGATACACTGTTTCAGACTGCATTAAAGACCAGGAATTTTACAAAATGCCTGGAAAGAGTATAGCTCGATAATAACAAGCCGCCAGAACCTGATTGAATTAATTAGTTAATATAGCGAGTTAACTTAAATTTGGCTGTTAAAACTCACTTAACCGGTTAAGTGGGATAGGTAAATTTAGCATATAAAAAATTCACCCCAGATTAAGTGCAGAATAGGATAATAATTCACGTACATGAAGATATGTATGGCGCAAAATAATAGAAATAAACAAGAAGCATACATGAGAGTCATGCATAGCAGCCATACATTCCAGCCATACATAAAGAAATCAAAAAGCAGCTATGCATTCCAGCCATACGTAAAGAAATCAAAAACTACTGCTCCTTAAATATCAACAACAACCTGAGCCTTCCAGCCGGCGGCAGTCTTCTCGAGTTCCAGCTGATTATAAGTGACAGCCTTAATTTCAGTTTCAAAGGGATGGCTTCCAGGATAGTATTTTTCACCTGATGCCAGGGCTTTTATTGAGTACTCGCCTTCTTCTTCCCTGATTTCCTCTACCCGGAACTTCCAGAAAACAATCTCATCGACCTCAAAAAGATATAAAAGCTCAGAAAGCCAGTCCACAAGCAGAGATTCCAGATCAGGGGACTTAAGGGAAACATCTCTAGCCGTCTCTCCTGAAACCTTCCCCGTATCAATTATAACATTGAACATAGCAAGAGCTGAGTTTTCAAATACCTCTTCCAGAGTATTTCCATAGGCAAGGAACTTTACATCTGCAGTGTGTTCCAGATACTCATACTTTTTTCCTTGAGACGACATAGTCCAGTATTGGGTTTTGTCTTACATTAACCTATCCGCCTCAGGAGCCTGTTTTCAGGCATCAAAAAGATTTAAAAACGATTTAGCCGGCTGAACCCTGAAACCAGCTAAAATCAAAAAACGCTGAAAGGTATCAGTCCAGCCTATTCCAGATATAAATAATCCGCTGGACTGCAGTAATGTGGCTGGTCACAGCAATCAGGATAACAGCCCAGCCAAGGATGGTAAAACCTACAATCGAAGCAGGATAAAACGAATTGGCGAAGGCGGCAAGGATTATGACCACAAGACGGTCAGCCCTGCCCATGATCCCTCCGTAATATCTTCCGAGATTGAGTGCCTGGGCCTGAGTCCCGAGATAACTCGTAAGAAGCACGCCCACGATTGCCGCAACCCCTATCTGCCAGGACACATAACCTGCAAAAAAAATGCTGCAGATAATAAACACGTCCGAATAGCGGTCAATTACATGGTCGAGGAAATCACCCCTCGGTGTTGCCCTGTTGGATTTGCGTGCAATTACCCCATCAAGGGCATCGAAAAGCGAGTTAAACACTACCAGGATGCCTGCTAATAGGGTGAGTTCGTTATATACAGGAGAATAATAAAAACTGAGCCCCGCAAAGAAAGCACAGATCAGGGAAACTATGGAAATCGTATCAGGTGAGACCTCATATTTTATGAAAAAATCTGCCAGCGGGTCAATAACTCTCGAGGCAACGGGTCTCAGGGCATTAAATGTCATGGTACTTGGGATCTTCCTTTTAGTTGTATATCCGTTATAGAAGACAGGCCTGAAAGAATAACAGCTTATCCTGCGTCTTATGCCGATTTGAATCTACTTATTTATATTATTTCCTTGTTTACCTGCCTTTTGATATTTATACTTAAGGCTGTATGTTTGATTATCAGTGCACTCCATAGATAATACTTACTTAACTCACTTTTTACTGTTTATTTTCACTTTTTTACAGCTGCAAGCTCATAAAGGTACTTTATTCTGCAGGAGTGCTCAAGCTGCGTTGTCACAATATACGCCTCTCCGGAAGTCCTTCCGATGGCAAAAGTCCCATGGCTGAAGACCACAGCCCCCCTGTGCCCTGAAAGCGCATCTGCCAGATTATCGGCAAGTTCCGGGCTCCCGATCCCGCCGCCTACCACAGGGATATTCCCAAGGAAGTACTGCCCTTCACTATCCACAGGAACGATCACCTCTCCGGGGCCGGCAAGCAGGGACTCCACCACTGCATAAGGACAGTGGGCGTGAATTATTGCAAGAGCAGAGGTCTTCCTGTAGATCTCCCTGTGCACTACCGTCTCGGAAGATGCAATTATATCCAGGGACGAAGTATCCTGAATATCGACCTCAACAATATTATCGCCGGTGATCTCGTCAAGGGCAGTTCCGCTCCGGGTAATAAGCATCTTATCCCCGGCTCTGACACTGATATTCCCAAAATTTGATTCCACAAGCCCGTGTTCTACCAGCTTGCGCCCATATTTTGCCATTTCCTGCCACATCTTATGTGAGATATAGAGAAAGAATGCCATAAGGTTTATGCGCCGCAACATTCTGAAAACAACAAAACCAGGGAAAAGGCAGACAGTAAAAACATTGCGACAAACTCCCGAAAGGGGGATTCTGCCATAAAGTTTATCTGTGAGTATTGTATTTAGATAAGTTTGCTGTCAGTTTCATTGCGCCTCGTTGGCTCAGCCCGGTAGAGCGAGTGACTTGTAATCACTAGGTCGCGTGTTCGAATCACGCACGAGGCTTTGTACTAATTTTGTTCGGAGCCTATTTCCAAAGGAGTCTGTTTGATGGGAATAGGCATTTATGAAAATATGAGTGTTCAGAAGCGTCTGGATTCATTGAAAGATGCGCCAATATCTGACGTTAATAAGTAACTAATTTTTGATTTTATTGACTACTGTTTTTACAGAGAGATTAAGTCTACACCGTATTTTAAAATATATCTCAGATCTAAAAGTTCTCGGTCTGAATATTCAGCCTGGTTTTGATAAAGTTGAAAAAAAGATCTTTTTATACTCATTTCGAAGTAAGAGCGGTCAAACAGATCAGATGTTTTGAAACTGATCGAATATGTTGAGCATAAGAGAGAAAACAATAATAGCCCTTTTTGCTCCTTTTTTCATGATTTCCGGAATAACTAATCAATGTCGGCAAACACATAAAAATTTTATAACTAAAAGATATTAATAAAAAAAGATATTATTAAACTAAATGATTTTATTAAATGGGGGATTTTATGATGAATGAGATAAAAATCGGAGATAAAATTCAGGATTTCAGGTTAAGAGACCATAAGGAGAAAGAAGTGCATCTCTATGAATTAAGAGATAGGAAGGTGCTCTTATCGTTCCATCCTCTTGCCTGGACAAACGTCTGTGCAGAACAGATAAGATCCCTGGAGAACAACCATGAGTTGTTTACCAGACTAAACACCGTGGCGTTTGGTATAAGCGTGGATCCCATACCATCAAAGAGAGCCTGGGCTATGGAACTGGGGATTAAACACATCAGACTTCTTTCGGATTTCTGGCCACATGGTGAGGTTGCCCAAAAATATGGCATATTCAGAGAAAAAGAAGGAGTCTCTGACAGGGCGAACATAATTATTGATGAGGAACGTAGAGTGATATTCTTCAAAAGATATCTGGTTCATGAACTTCCCGATATGGATGAAATAGCAAAAATCCTGGAAAAATGAGATCAATCCCCATAAGAAAACCAGAGAGGAAAAAGGAGGGAAAAATCAAACCTTCCGGTTCAATTGCCAAGCAGCGCATCAATCCCATTATACAGCCCTCTCAGTGCCATGCTGAGCCTGCGGACTTCCACCTTCCATACATTTTTGCTGACCTGGACGTCCCCTCCGGCTTTGACAGCTGCCACCCATATGTATTTCCGGGCTATTTTTTCATTGTTAGAAGGGAAATGAAAAACATTACCCGTCTTCTGGTTACTGTATTTTTCATTAATAAGAAATTCATAGATCTCCTGAACTCTTTCGAGCAATGTTTGTTCACTTTCGGAACCTGAAGTTCCAAACAGGACAAGATTCCAGAGGCGGAACTCCACCTCATGACGTTCAGATGACAGTTTTTTAGAGTTGGAGATCTCAAGCATCTTTCGGAACTCAAGATAGATATCCGTATTTCCAAAACCTGAAGGCAGGATATTTCCAAGCGAGATCATAAGATGAATGCACTCATGAAAAAGGATTCTGGCTATAAGAAATTCGACTCTCTCCTGCAAGTTCCAGAATTTGTTTACAAGAGCCTCATCCCAGAGCTGGTAGGGGTTAACAAGGATTATGGACCTGTAAATAATCTTTTTTTCTTTCCGGGAAACCAGACGTTTGGGATAAAGAACCATCCCCTGCATTTTTCCGAAAAACTGAACCCTGACCGCCAGGTCCCAGCAGCATTCCCATTCCCCGGAATTGACACACTTTACCCTGTAGTATTTTCCATCAAAATTAACCTTCCCGAGCAGCCGGTACATATCCTTACTGTGTGCCTTTATCAACGACTTAACTCTGGATTCTCGATAGATTCCAAGGTCAAAGTAGGGAACGTTCGGGACAGAAGTATAAGAGAAATAAGGTGCATATGGATTAAGATCGTGAAATCCCTTAGACAATGAACCTGAATAGTCTTGACAATTGCCGTCTTTGCCCTCAACTGGCGGAGCCTTTCGTTTCATGAAATATCCCCCTCTGATATATTCCATAATATATTATTATTAAGGATATATAAAAAAGGATCAACAGGCAGGAAAGTCAACTACCCGCCACTGAAGTGACGGGAATCCTGCTTATTTCATCTTGAAACAAAGGTTTATCCTTCCTGAGAAAAGGCAGAGATCTTATTCATTTTCACTTATTTTCACTTATTTTCACTTATTTTTACTTATTTTTACTTATTTGTACTTATTTGTACTTATTTGTACTTATTTTCACGTATTTTCACTCGTTATCAGTAATTTTCAATTATTTTCAATTATCATTACTTATTTTCATTTATTATCATTGATTTTCACTTATTATCAGTTAATTCATTAAGAGATCCACAAACCGGACAATTATTTAACTTCGAGAGAGAGATTTCACTGAAATGTCCTGAAAGCCCATTCCAGAACAAAAGGCGGCCTTCCAGAAGCTTTCCTTTTCCAGTCAGAAACTTAATTACTTCATTTGCCTGAATAGAGCCTATAATACCCGGAGTTGCACCCAAAATCGGAAAAACTTCTTTTTTGGAAACTCGCGGAAAAATACAGTAAAAGCAAGGGGTTTTTCCAGGAATTATCGTAGTGACCTGACCATCATACCCTGTAACTGCCCCATGAATAAATGGAATTCTCCTTTTTACGGCAAGCCTGTTAAGCAGATGTCTCGTTTCGAGGTTATCAAGGGCATCGACAATAATATCACATTCAGGAATCAGGGATTCGATGTTTGATTCGGCAAGCATTTCTCCAATGGTTTCAACCTCAATTCCGGGATTCATGGAAAGAAGCTTTTCCTTTGCGGATTCAACCTTTGCCCTCCCAATATCCTTCTCATGGTGGAGAAACTGCCTGTTCAGGTTACTGAGATCCACAGAATCAAAATCTGCAAGAATTATTTTCCCGACTCCGGCTATTGCGAGATATGTGGAAATAGGGCTTCCGAGTCCACCTGCACCGACAACCAGTACTTTCGCATTCTTCAACTTTTCCTGTCCCTCTTCCCCGAAAAGGAGGATCTGTCGGCTATATTTTTCACGCTCAAAATCATTCATGTAAAATCTTCCAGAATATTCTTCTCAAATATTGATTTTGCTGGTCAGTCTCCGAAAATGAGATTCTCCAGAGAAGGTGAAACCATTCCAGTAGTGATTGACTTCTTAATGCATAACCTCTTCGGACAGCCGAGGAAAGGCAAGGAATGGAAGCTTTGATTAAACCTTGAAGTTGATTAAACTTTGATTAAAGAGAGTGCTCCAGATTCCAGTGTTTAAGGCAAAAAGATATATCACTGAAAGGAAGGGATAAAACGCAGGAATGATAAGAGGTCACTAATCAAAATTTGTTTTGGAAAAATTAATTAAGGCAAGGCCCATAAAAATAGTTAGATCATTTTTAAGATTACTGGACCCGGGTACTGCTGCTTATTATTGCAAAGCCCTTTTACAGGCTTATAGATAAGATGCTGGAAAAGAGATATTTATAAAGGTTTTGAAATTTATGAAAATTCGGGATTTGAAAAATAATATCCTCAATATAAAACAGGAATTCTCTGGCTACTTTAAAGAACGAGATGCTGAAATCAATGGTTCTCTTCTTGCCCTGCTCTCGGGAGAACACATTCTTTTGCTGGGTCCTCCGGGAACTGCAAAAACCCTGCTTGCAAACAAAATCTGCGAAACTATCGAAGGAGGGAACTTTTTCCATTATCTCCTTACTCGTTTTTCCACTCCGGAAGAAGTATTTGGACCACTTTCTCTAAAGGCGCTTGAGAAGGACGAATTCAGCCGGAGGGTAGAAGGCTACCTGCCAACTGCACATATCGCCCTTCTTGACGAAATTTTCAAGGCGAACAGCTCTATCTTAAACAGCCTCCTGACAGTTCTGAACGAGAGGAAATACCATAACGGCAAGGAGGTTATGGATGTCCCTCTCTTTTCCGTATTTGGGGCTTCCAACGAACTGCCCGAAGAAGACGAAAGCCTTGAAGCCCTTTACGACAGGTTCCTTTTCAGGTATAGCGTGGACTATATTCAGCATGAAGAAAACCTTGAAGCCCTCATTTTTGAAAACACAGAGGATTTCCTGCCTTCAACAAAACTCTCAATTGAAGATATAAGGGAAATCCGGAAAAAAGCAAGGGATATGAGTGTAGACCCTGAGGTCCGGGCAATTATAAGAGGACTGAGAAGAGAGCTTAAGAATTCCAATATCTTCGTTTCGGACAGGCGCTGGAAGAAGATTATAAATGTGCTCAGGGTCGCTTCCGCCGTAAACGGGCACACAAGCGTAAACAGGATGACTGTTGTCCTGCTCCAGCACATGCTCTGGGACCTCCCCGAACAGAAGGAAACTATCAGGAAACTTATCCTGGATAGAGTTGTCTACGGAGGCACTGATACCGGAAAGCTCAAACAGAATGTGCTTGACCTTAGAAATTCTGTTTACATCTGCCTGCAGCAGGAACTTCCGGACCCTGTGTCCTGCAATAAGTGCTTTGAAGAAGAGAAAAAGACTACCGGCGGTATGAGGACTTCCAGGTTTACGGGGGCTAAAGCCCCGAAGAATCTCACATTCAATAATGCCCTTGATTTTTTAAAACACCATACCGAATTTCCGACCCACACCTACAGTTTCGGGCTTGAGTACAGCAACATTAACGGGGCGCTGAGCTTCGAAGCCGTGGCAGAACAGTTCCGCCGGAGGAACGGTTTTGAGTTCAAGCTCAGCCTGGACTACGGAGACAAGAAGCTCTACGAAAAAGAGTACGAAAACCTTGAGGAAAGGCTGAACTACTTTAGAAAGCAGGTGCAGGAAGAAGAAAAAGCCCTTGAGGAAACCCTCAGGGAAAATATCTGGGTTTCCGGACAGGACAGCAAGGAAATCCTGATGAAATACCGCTCAAAAAACACGGATATTTACGAGATTGCAAGCCATCTGAACGAAATCCGGACCCTGCTAGAAAAACCGAAAATATTCGATGTAGAACTCGAAAAAGCAGAAGTAGCCTGAAAAGGTGGTTCCTGAAAACCCGAAAAAGGCAGGAAACAAAAAATATGCAGAACCTGAAAAGCTCGAGAAGAGATTTCGAAGATCTTTCCGGATCAAAACGGGCATTATCTTTTGATCAGGCGTTTAACCCCTCTACGATATTGAATATTGAACTGCGGGAATTCCTGGCAACTCCCCGAAAAGTGCCTCACGGGCTCAGAGAAGAGATTGCAGAAGTACTTATTTATGAACTCCTCTCAGGAAAAGACTACGAAATAAAGGACGAAAAACGCTTTATGGAAAAATTCGGGGTTTTTTATCCGATCTTCCTTAGCATGAGAAACCAGCAGGCATGGGAAGAAATAAAAACCCTTGCAGGAACCAACCGGATGGCAGGGATTTTTATCCTGAAAAGTCTGCTGGAAGAACTTTTTACGCTTCTTGATGATTACAAAAAAGTAGAACCGGATTTGTTAAGGAAATCCCAGAAAGGACTGGAAAAGAGTCTGAAAGCCCTGAAAGAGCTGATCATTGAAACTCAGGCTGTATGGGAAAGGAGCAGGCTGGAAAAGGCTGAAAGCCCTAAATACTCTGACTGGCAGAGAAATGCGAACGAATTGCCGGACAGAAAGAGAGAAGGCAAGAACAACCAGGAAACAGAAGAGAATAAGGGAAATTATCTTAGAAATGCTGGAAACCGGGCAGATGATAACCAGGACCATGCCCAGGAGCCTGAAAACACGGCGGCTTCGGAAAGACTTGCCTCAATTACCCGGGAATTCATGTTCAACGAAAAAGCTGGAAAAGCGATTGACTCTGTAATAGGAGAAAAGATAGCTGCAAAGCTTGAGGAGCTTATCCCCGCCCTTAAAGACCACTTAGAAATGCTTGAGATCCTCTCCATGCTCTTTCCGGGAAGAATGTGGGACTACTCCTTACAGGCTCTGCACAGGGAATACTTTGAAAACCTTGAAAAGTATGCGGCAATCCTCAGGAAAAGTTATGACCTGAATGAGATTCTCGAACAGGTTGGCAGAATTGAGCTTGAGTACGGCTCAAAGAAACTGCAATTGTCGCCGCACAGCAAAAGTGAAGTGCACTCAATTACCTTTTCAGGTGAAATCCGGACCCTGCTTCCGATAGAAGCCGTAAAACTCAAAAGCCCGGTCCTGAAACTCAAGTTCTATGCTGACATGCTCGAAGAAAAGCTCCTTACATACCAGCTCAGAGGGAAAAACTGGAACTCGAACTCTGCAGGAAAAAAGAGAAAAGGGCCTGTTGTCGCCCTGGTTGATACCTCTGCTTCCATGCGGGGAGCCCCTGAGATTCTTGCAAAAGCCGTGGTCCTGGCAATTGCAAGGAGGATGTTAAGAGAAAACAGGGGTGTAAAAGTAATTCTGTTTTCATCGAAATGGCAGACAGTTGAGATCGGGCTTACGGATAAAAAACGCATGGGCAAAGAGTTTCTGGAGTTTCTCAAATATACTTTTGGGGGCGGCACGGACTTCAACACAGCTCTTCGGGCAGGGCTCAAAGCAGTAAAAGAGGAAAAAACCTTTCAGGGAGCAGACCTCCTATTCCTGACCGACGGTGCCTCCGAACTCTCAGAAAAACCCCTTATCCGGGAATGGAATGAAATAAAAGTAGAAAGAAAAGCCCGCATCTTTTCCCTGATAATAGGAAACTATGATGCAGGAGGGCTGGACCAGGTCTCAGACCATACCTATATTATTCCTGATGCCGGAAACTGGCAGGTTGAGGAAAGTCCTGCAAGATTTATAAAAGCAATCAGCAGACCTGTGAGGATGTTTTAACTGGTTGGGTAAATTGAAAGGATAATTCCATACAGATCGGAATTTCCGAGATCTCCAGCTTCATTATAAAAAGGGGCAGATGTACAGTTAATGCCTGCGCTTAAAACGCCTGCTCACCTCGTCTATGAACTCTTCCAGATCTTTCTTACCTGGCGTCTGATGCCTGTAGATGCTTGACAAAACAACAAATGCCGCCTTTCTGCCTTTGGTGGAATTCCTGAGCAGCCCGATCTCGATCACTGTGATCAGGACCTCAGAAATCATTTTGCGGTCGCCGGGACTTAGATTACTCCACCTGTCATTGAGTTTTTTCGAAGAGACCTTTACTGACTCCTTCCCCTCGGAAGCTATTGTTGAGGCTTTTGAAGAAACGGTTTTTGAAATTTTTATTACCCGGTCCTTTCCGAAGGAGGCAGTTTTCGTAAATGTCCTGAAAGCTCTTCCCGGGATATCCTTCATCCGCACTTTTTCAGAAGCAGGCGACCCTTCCATTGGGTCTTTAGAAAATCTGCCTTCGGAAGTCCGGCTTTCCAGGATTTTGCGAATTTCTTCAAAGATTTCAGTGATTTCCTCCTTAGATCTCATTCTAAGGTATTCTCTGAGATTTTCAATCAGTTCGGAGTCCAGTCCAGCAGAATCATCTTCAACAGAATCGTCTTCGATAGAGGCAGGGTCTTCGCGGACCTCGACAAAGTCGGCATCAATTACAGGACAGAACCCTATGAGAGAGTCGCGTAAGGAATCCTTCCCGGACCCCGGGGTTTTCCTGAGCCTGCAGCCGGAGCTTGAGAATCTCCTGAATATGTCCTGTTTGTTTTTGAGCAAGAAAATCACATCCATGCCTGATATGAAGAAAGAATTACCTAACATCTACCAAAACCATTCATAGCCTGAAGTGGTTTCAGTATCATATTTACCACACATATGGTTCGTAATTACATAAACAGGTTTCATGCCGGGGTTTAATATCTTTTTCTGTTCACATTGCTGCTAAACCCGAATTATCGTGCCGGAAGATTGCGGAATATTGCAAATCCTGAACTGTCATACCTAACCGCTGATAGTAACGAAACGTCGTATTGAGAAAGAAAAAGCAACATTGAAAAAGGATAAAACGGGCTTTTTCCTTTAATCAAAGTTGCGCTGGCGCACCCAGCAGCAAGCTAGCGGGGTATTCGACTGATAATAAACAGCCCCCATTCATTCTTTTTTGGGGCATTTCCTTATAAAAGGCGCCCGTTCTTTTTTTGATGCCCCAGATTATAAAGGGTCCCCATTCTTTTTCAGATTCATTTTCCTCTTCATCAGAGAGTCAGAACGCTGTGAAAGCCCGGAATCTGTTGACCAGCTCCTGAAAATACAGAAAAGGCTATTTCAGGGATTTTGAAGAAACTTTTTAATATATCTCTGCCTGGATTTCAATCCCCTTCCTGCCCATCTCACCCCCTGCCCCTGCTACAACAGTATGAGAGGGTACATAATTCCGGACCTTCATATCCCAGAACCCTGACGGACAAGTTTTTGAAAGCTGAAACGGTCAATCATTATTATAGATGATAACATATAATATTGGATAGCATATAATTAAATTGGGAATTATTGAATAGCATATAAATAAATTGAGCATAATTCCAGGAAAAATAAGAAAAAAACTTGTCTTTAAAATTTGTCTTTAAAACTTGCCTTTTGTTCTGCACGTGCTTGAAAACGAAGGAGCGCTGGAAAAGATATCCTGAATATATAAATGAAATAGAATGCCGAGAACCGGACATCAGGTGGGGGAAGGGGTGATAAACTTCCGGCCTCCAAAAACAGGAAGATAACAAGCCCGAAGGAATAAAATAGTCTCAGGGATAAAAGAGAGGAAGTTTCATAAGATAAAGAGTTAATGAGAGAACATTATTCACGATTATCTTTAATCCATGATTATCTTTAATCCACAATTACCTTTAACCCATAATTATCTTTAACCCATAATTATCTTTACTTCATATTTTTGCCGGAGGTAGAAAATACAATGAGAGAAGGTCTGGACCCCTTTGGGGTAAGAGATAGCATCGAAACAACTGCCGGAAAAGCTACGATTTACAGATTGGGCAAACTGGAAGAAAAGGGCTTTGAAGGGATTTCCCTGCTCCCCTACTCTATACGGATCCTGCTGGAATCCCTGCTCCGGCATGCGGATACTGAAAAGCAGATAATAACTGCAGAAGATATAGAGGCCCTTGCCCGCTGGAGCCCTGAAAATATAAACGAAAGGGACATTCCGTTTATTCCTTCAAGGGTAATCATGCAGGACTTCACAGGTGTTCCTGCGGTAGTTGATCTGGCAGCCCTCCGCTCGGCAATGGAGCGCCTTGGAGGAGACCCTGCTAAAATCAACCCTGTAATTCCTGCTGATCTGGTCATTGACCACTCGGTTCAGGTGGATTCCTACGGGACAGCATATGCCCTTGAGGAAAATGAGAAAAAAGAGTTTGAACGCAACGGGGAGCGTTATACCGTCCTCCGCTGGGCACAGAAAGCCTTTGACAATTTCAGGGTCGTGCCCCCCGGAAGAGGGATCATCCACCAGGTAAACCTTGAGTACCTGACCCCACTCGTGCACCTGAAAGAGAAGGAAGGCGAGTTATTTGCGTTCCCTGACACCCTTGTCGGGACTGACTCCCATACCACAATGATCAACGGGATAGGCGTGCTTGGCTGGGGAGTAGGCGGCATAGAAGCCGAAGCTGTAATGCTCGGGCAACCTTACTATATGCCCGTTCCTGAAGTTGTGGGCTTCAAACTCTATGGAAAACCGGGACCCGGAGTTACCGCCACAGATCTCGTTCTTACGATCACCAAAATGTTAAGAAAGCACGGCGTAGTCGGCAAATTTGTCGAATTCTACGGGCCCGGCCTGGCTTCCTTAAGCCTCCCTGACAGGGCAACGATTTCAAATATGGCTCCGGAATACGGGGCAACTCTCGGGATTTTCCCGCCTGACGTGGAGACCTTAAATTACCTGAAGAGAACAGGCAGGAGCGACGAGCAGGTTGACCTTGTGAAAAAGTACCTGGAAGCACAGGACCTTCTTTACTCTATCCACAAACCTGAACCTCTTTTCAGCAGCACTCTCGATCTTGATATGGGTACTGTAAAGCCCTGCCTCGCAGGACCAAAACGCCCGCAGGACCAGCTCTTCCTGAACGAGGTCTCTGAAAATTTCCGTGAAACAATGAGGCAGACCTTTATAAGAAAGAAGGAAGGAGGCGTTGAGCTTGCCAGAGACTCTGCCTATCTGCGCTGGCTGGGAGAAGGGGGAGCACCTGTAGAAGAATCCGAAGCATCGGGCATGGAAGAGACAAAAAAGGTTGACTCCCATGAGAGAAACTTCAGGGTCACCCATGGTTCCGTAGTGATCGCGTCTATTACTTCCTGTACCAATACCTCCAATCCGTCGGTGCTCATAGGAGCCGGGCTGCTCGCAAAAAAGGCTGTTGAAAGGGGACTGAAGGTTAAACCTTTTGTGAAAACGAGCCTGTCTCCGGGCTCAAGAGTGGCTACTGAGTACCTTGGAGCCGCAGGCCTTCTGCCCTATCTGGAAGCTCTGGGTTTCCACCAGGTCGGGTATGGCTGTACGACCTGTATAGGGAACAGCGGGCCTCTGCCCGAACATGTTGCAAAAGAAATTGGAGAAAAAGACCTTACAGTTGCAGCCGTACTCAGTGGAAACAGGAACTTTGAAGGCAGAATCAATCCGCTTGTAAAAGCAAACTACCTTGCATCCCCTCCGCTTGTTGTTGCATATGCAATCGCGGGTACGGTGAACATAAACTTCGAAACTGATCCCCTTGCTTATGACCCGAACGGGCTCCCTGTTTATCTAAGAGATATCTGGCCTGGAAACGAAGAGATCAGGGAGACAGAAAAGACCAGCGTAACGCCTTCGATGTTCAAAAAAGAGTACTCAGGTGTTCTGGAAGGCGCAAGCCTCTGGAAAGAGCTGGATGTGCCTGAGGGTACCCTCTATGACTGGAGCCCGACATCCACCTACATTCAGGAACCGCCCTATTTTGTGGATTTCCCGCTTACTTTGCCTCTGCCGGGAGATATACAAAATGCCAGGGTTCTTGCTCTTTTCGGGGACAGCATCACTACAGACCACATCTCCCCCGCAGGAGATATCCCGGCAGACGGCCCGGCAGGCAGATACCTGATATCCTGGGGTGTAGACCGGAAAGATTTCAATTCCTACGGCTCGCGCCGGGGCAACCATGAAGTGATGATGCGCGGGACTTTCGCGAACATCAGACTCAGGAACAGGCTTGTAAGCAGGGAAGGAGGCTGGACTGTCTCTCACCTTAAAGGGGAAGATTTCCCGCCTGAAGCCTGCGAGGGAATCCCGATCTATGATGCCGCTCTGCTTTATGCGGAAAACGATATCCCCCTGATTGTACTCGCAGGAAAAGAGTACGGGACCGGCAGTTCCCGCGACTGGGCAGCAAAAGGAACATTCCTCCTTGGGGTAAAGGCAGTTATTGCCGAGTCCTTTGAGCGCATCCACAGAAGCAACCTTGTGGGCATGGGAGTTCTTCCCCTGCAATTTAAAGACGGAGAAAACGCAGATACCCTTGACCTCACAGGAAAGGAAAGCTACGATATCCTTGGCATTGAGAAAATGGAACCCCACGGAGAGCTTATCGTAAGGGCAAAGGACGATAACGGAGGAGAAACAGAGTTCAAGGTAGCATTGAGGCTGGACTCTGCTGTGGAGATAGAGTACTACAGGAACGGCGGAATTTTGCATAAGTTCCTGCGGGATTCGGTGAAGAAAAAATAATAGGTCACTTATCCAGAATAGCACAAGAAGGTTTCTTCAAAAGGTTCCGTTGGCCTTAATAAGGTGTCTTCTTTTTTCCGGAACCTTTCTTTTTATCCTTATTGGATATGGGGTTATTTTAGCTCAAATAGGTATTTTGAAGAGGGATACATTAAGAAAAATATTAGACCCCATACTTAAAATAGGTGAAGAAATTGAGGAGGCAGGAGTTTTAACATAGGGAAATATATTTAAAACGATTTAAATTTACAATTTCAACAAATTTAATATACTTATTCGCTGATAATACAATTGCATTGTCACCCTATTTTTGGACCCAAAAGGTCCTTCGTGTTAAATCTTTCACGTATAATCAGAGGATTCCCCAATTTCAAAGTTTTTTGAAAATCCTCGAGGCATAACTGTGAGGTAGAAAATGAGTAAAAATATATGTTTCATAGACGGGCTGGAGGGCGTTCTGAAATACAGGGAAGTAGACATCAACGAACTGGTGAAACTTCCTTATGATGCAGTTTCCTATCTGCTAATACGGGGAGAGCTCCCTGGAGAACAAGAACTTGCCGAGTACTCAGCCCGCCTGCATGCGGAGCGTGAAATTAACAGGGAGGTAATGGCCATTATCCGCATGTGCAATTTCAATATCGATGCTATGGAAGTGTTGCGCACAGTCATTTCTTTCATATCTCAATTCGATCCGAACCTGAATGACAGCTCTCCGGAAGGAAATATGAGAAAAGCCACACGGCTAATTGCCATAATCCCAACCATTGTTGCTGCTTATTATAGAGTGTCAAATGGAAAGGAACCTGTGCCCCCTGACCCCTCCCTCTCTCACGGAGCCAATTTCCTGTACATGATAAAAGGAAGCAAGCCAGACCCACTGGAAGCTGAAGTCATGGAAAAAGACTTTATTCTCAGTGCCGAGCATGAGTTGAATGCTTCCACCTTCTCATCCAGAGTTACAGCTTCAACCCTGTCCGACCTCTATTCAGCAGTTGTTTCAGGGCTCTGCACTCTTAAAGGTCCCCTTCACGGAGGAGCAAGGGCAGAGGTTATGAATATGCTAGAAGAAATTGACAGCCCTGAAAATGCCGAGAAATTTGTCCTTGACAAAATCGAAAAGAGAGAAAAAATAATGGGTTTCGGGCACAGAGTGTACAAGACATATGACCCCAGGGGTACAATATTCAAGCAGCTCTCAAAGAAGCTGGCTGAATCCAAGGGAGATATGCACTGGTACGTGACAGCCGAAGCAATCGAAAATACTGTTGTCCGCGAGCTTGTGGAAAAAAGAGGGAAGCCGATTTATCCGAACGTTGATTTCTATTCAGGAGTCATCTACAAATATATGGAAATCCCCCCGCAGCTTGCAACCTCGATCTTTGCAATAGGGAGAGTCTCAGGCTGGATAGCCCATTGCTTTGACCAGTATGAGAAGAAAAAGATCATAAGGCCAAGAGCTTTCATGCTTGATGAATGTTGAACTCTTTGAAAACCTGATTATCGGAAAAACCTGGTTACGCCTGAAAACTGGCAGGAAAGAAATAGAAGAGGCAGAAGAATAAGAGTCAGATCTGACAAATCGAAATTGAGAAACAGAGATCAAGCTGGATTTTCAGGCAAAACAGGCCCATAGGCAGAACGCGGATTCAAGAGAAAACTGGGTTTTCAGAAACAGCATCCCTCTTTCTTTATATTTTAAGAAATATATCCATTGATATTGGTTAAAATGGCATGAAGCTATTAAGCCCTTGGATCAGAGAATCTTTTTATCATCTGACAGCTTTTTGATATCCAGATACCCATGAGTTATAGAGATTTCATAGACCTGTTAAAAGAAAACGGAAAACTGGTAGAAGTTCAGCAGCCTGTTTCTCCGAGATTCGAAGCTTCAAGAATTGCGAAAAAAACAAAAGCTCCTGTTCTTTTCCACGACATTTCAGGCTCAAAGGTCATTATGAACCTTCTTGGGTCAAGGGACGAACTTGCTTCCATGCTCGGAGTTCCTAAAGAAGAAATCATAAGGAAGCTTTCTGAAGTATCTCCTGAAGGCGAAGTCCGGATAGTTTCAGAATCTCCTACTCTTGAGGTCATAGAAAACGAGGTTGACCTCACGAAACTTCCTATCCTTACCCATTTTGAAAAAGACGGAGCCCCCTACATAACTGCAGGGATTATAGTTTCCGAGCACGGAGGCGTTATGAATGCTTCGATCCACCGCCTTATGCTTGTTGGTAAAGACAGGCTTGCAGCCCGCCTTGTTCCCCCGAGGCATACCTACATCCTGCATAAAAAAGCTGCAGAAAAAGGCGAGCCTCTGCCTGTTGCAATTGTTATTGGCTGCGATCCTACGATTATTTACGCAACCTCTACAAGGGTCCCTGTCGGAAAGGAGTTTGAATACGCAGCTGCCCTGCGGGGAGCTCCGGTAGAACTCTTTGAGTGCTCAAATGGGATAAAAGTACCACACTCCGAAATCGTGCTTGAAGGGTATATTGACCCTGTGGAAAGAGTGGATGAAGGACCGTTTGTGGACATTACGGGAACATACGATGTAGTAAGGAAAGAACCTGTAATCCGCATCACCCGCGTGATACACAGAAAAGACCCGATCTATCATGGAATTCTGCCGGCTGGCCCCGAACACCTCCTGATGATGGGGGTACCTTATGAACCAAGGATATACAGGGCTGTAGGGGAAGTTACAACCGTCAAAAACGTGGTATTAACAGAGGGAGGATGCTGTTACCTTCATGCAGTTGTGCAGATAGAAAAGCAGACTGAAGGAGATGCTAAAAACGCTATTATGGCAGCATTTGCAGCCCATACAAGCCTGAAGCATGTAGTGGTTGTGGATGAGGATATAAATCTCTTTGACCCGAATGATGTAGAATTTGCAATTGCTACAAGGGTAAAAGGGGATATGGATATTATGATTATTCCTAACGTCCGCGGCAGTTCCCTTGATCCCAGAGGAGCCCCTGACGGAACGACTACTAAAGTAGGAATCGATGCTACAAAGGTCCTTATTGAAAAAGAGAACTTTGAAAGGGCAGTGATTCCTGAAGAATAACTGAGGATTCCTGAAGAATAACTGAGATGAGACTTTTAAAAATACAGAACTTTTAAAAAGCAGGAGACTTTAAGAGACTGCAAACCGGGATAGAAAATACCCGGACCCTGCTTTAATATTTTATACGTGTCTCAGGGTTTTGCACTTAGTTTAATAGTTTGTACATCAATTATTATATCTGCCTCAATATATGCTTGCTCTAATATTTTACACCCTGTATTTACTATCTGGCAGTTAAAGAGTGAATTTTCATGTACCTCACAAAAGAAGAAGAACAAATCCTTAACGGAGAAGCTGGAGAGACTCTCAGGAAGGCAATTGAGATCCTCGTGGCTTTAGGGGATATCTATGGTGCGGACAGATTGATCCCCATCAAAAGCGCCCAGATTGCAGGTGTCTCTTATAAAACTATAGGTGATGCCGGACTTGAATGGATCTCAGACCTTGAGGGGCAGGTAAAGGTTCCCGCAATCCTGAACCCGGCTGGAATGGATCTGGAAGACTGGAAAAGGCTGAGAATTTCTCCTGAATTTGCAGAAAAGCAGAAAGCGATTATTCAGGCTTACAAAAAACTTGGAATCCGCTGTGAATGTACCTGCACTCCTTATAACCTCGAAGGCTTTTCCGTGGGCTACGGCGACCATCTGGCATGGAGTGAATCCTCAGCCATCTCATATGCCAACTCCGTAATAGGAGCCCGGACAAACAGGGAGGGAGGGCCGTCCGCCCTTTCGGCAGCTCTTCTGGGAAAAACGGCAAACTATGGGCTCCATCTTGAGGAAAACCGCATTCCTGAAGTCTCGGTCAGTGTGGAGTGCACACTTAAAGATTCTGATTATGGAGCACTTGGATATGTAGCAGGCAAAATCATTGGGAGCCGAGTACCTATTTTTCGTCTGAAGGATACTCCGGAAAATGATGAACTTAAAGCTCTTGGAGCTGCAATGGCGGCATCCGGAGCAGTGGCTCTTTATCACGTCGAAGGAGTGACCCCTGAAGCCTGCAGGCTGGGCTTTGAAGAGCCGGAAGAAAAAATAATTATCGAGAGAAGCCAGCTGGATGAAGTTTATGAGAGCAGAGAAAGAGCTGGAAAAGAGCCGGAACTGATTACTATCGGCTGCCCTCACTGCTCTGCAGCCGAACTTAAGAAAGCGGCTGAACTCCTGAAAGGAAAAACCGTTTCAAAGGAAACCTGGATCTTTACCTCGCGGGAACTTGCAAAACGCTACCCCGACTATATCCGGACCATTGAAGAAAGTGGAGCTAAGGTTGTCTGCGATACCTGTATGGTAGTCTCTCCGGCAACCAACAACTACTCCTGCGTCATGGTGAATTCTGGAAAAGCCTTTGCCTACGTGCCCGGGATGTGCGGGGCTGAAAGTGTATACGGGAATATGGAAGCCTGCATCGAGGAGGCAACCGGAAGAAAGGAAAAAAAGGCAGGTGGTTCCTATTAAACTCAAAGGCCGGACAATTTCCAGGGGATGTGCAGAAGGGGAAGTTTTGCTTTCCAGAGACCCCATATCCTTCCTTGGCAGTGTGGACCCTAAAACAGGAATTGTTGTCGAAGAAAAACACTCTCTCGCAGGAAAATCAATCAAAGGGAAGGTCCTTGTTTTTCCCCATGGGAAGGGATCGACTGTTGGCTCCTATGTAATGTACCAGCTGAAGAAAAATGAGGCTGGACCGGTAGCGATTATCAATCTGGAAACCGAACCGATTGTAGCGGTAGGAGCAATTCTATCTGAAATTCCTTTAGTTGATATGCTGGAAAAAAACCCATACGAGTATTTAAACGATGGAGACATTGTCCGGGTAAACGGTAGTGAGGGATATATCGAATTTATAAAACCTGAAGACAGTAAGAAAAAATAATGATGCAAAGTAAACATTAATGATGCAAATCAAACTTTAAACCTGCATACCGTGCCGTTTAAGCTTAAAACGTGAAAATTGCTTAAATGTAAACGCTAAAAAACCTCAAGCTTCAAAGACGTGAAACTAAAAATGAAACAGGGACGAGAAGACCAGAGAAAAGGCAATGGTAAGTCAGAGACTGAAGAGATGATTTCCCGCATATACCCTTCCGTAATCAGGGTATTTGATGTATATGAAATCCAGAAGTCCGGAGAGATTTTCTATTTCTTCGGCACCCCTAAAACGGATGCTGAAAATGTAATGGGAGAACTCTGGGCTCCCCTCGAACAGCGAGGACTTGTAGGTACCCTGAAGTACGAGCTTGGGGAGCACGTTCTTATTGTCGCTCCTGTAAAGAAGACAAAGGAAAAAGTCTGGGTAAACCTCGTACTTTTCATAGCAACAGTGTTTACAACTATGCTCTGTGGGGCCTGGATGTTCGGGGTTGACCTCTGGAGCGATCCCTTGCAGGTTTTCCAGGGTTTGCCCTTCACCTTTGCAATAATGGCTGTTCTCGGCTCTCATGAGATGGCTCATTATGCAATGGCAAGGTACCATGGGATGAAAACGTCCCTCCCTTACTTTATTCCGTTTCCGACTTTCATAGGCACAATGGGAGCGGTAATCCGTTACAGGGGACCTATTCCTAACCGGAAAGTTCTCTTTGATGTGGGGATTGCAGGGCCTCTGGTAGGACTCCTGGTTTCGATTGCAGTCACCATAATAGGGTTACATCTTAATGCGCCTACAGTCAAACCATTGCCCGATGCCCTGATGTTCGAGCTTGGCCTCCCGCCTCTTTTTGTAATGATCCAGAAGCTTGTCGGTGTTACAGGGAGCAACCTGCACCCCGTGGCTTTTGCAGGCTGGGTGGGGATGTTTGTAACCCTTCTAAATCTCCTTCCGGCAGGGCAGCTTGACGGAGGGCACGTGCTCAGGGCAATGCTCGGCAAAAAAGCGGATAGGGTCTCTTCGATGATGCCTCGTATCCTTTTCCTGACAGGTTTTTATGTGGTTTACGGGTTAAAGGGAGACGGGTTTATCTGGATATTCTGGGCTCTCTTTCTATGGGTTTTTGCAGCGGCCGGACATCCATCCCCTCTTCAGGATAAAGTGAAGCTGGATAAAAAGCGTATCCTTATAGGAATAATTACCTTTATCCTTGGGCTGCTTTGCTTTACCCTTATTCCTTTTAACCCCATAACCTGAAAAAACTGGAAAATCTGAAGAGAACCGACACCTGAAAAAAGCACTGAAAAAAGGAGAAAAAATAATGGACGTGCATTTCCGGTATAGCAAAAAGAACTCTTACAGCTTTGCAGTTCTTTCACCTTTACTTCCTGAAGCCGGATTTACTGACATCCCCCTGAACGGGATCATGATCTATAGTTTAACCACACGTCAGGCAGCGAAGATATTCAGTGAAGTTGAAAATGCAGGGACTGACTCAATCTTCATTGCAGGAGGGCCTCACCCTTCCGGATCCCCCGAAGAGACACTTGAGTATTTTGATTACGTGGTGATTGGCGAAGGTGAAGAAACGCTTCCGGAACTTGTAAAGGTTCTGAAGGAAGGGAGAGATCCGGGAGAGGTAAAGGGAATTGCTTACAAAAACTCAGATACCGGCAAGGTCATCAGAACTCCTGAAAGGCCTCATGTGAACCTGGATGCATATCCCTGTTTTGACCCGAAAAAACTTCGCTCCCCCATTGAAATAAGCCGCGGATGCCCCTGGGGCTGTAAGTACTGCCAAACTCCCAGGCTTTTTGGAAGGGAGGTCAGGCACAGAAGCATTGATTGCATCCTGAAGAATGCACAGCACTATAATGACCTCCGTTTCATAGCTTCAAATGCTTTCGCATACGGAAGCGATGGAGTTCACCCGAGGTTCGATAAGGTAGAAAAACTGCTCTCTGCCCTGCATGAACTTCCCGATAAGAAAATCTTTTTCGGAACTTTCCCCTCCGAGGTCCGCCCTGAGTTCGTGACCGAAGAATCTGCCGAACTTGTGAGAAAATACTGTACAAACGACAGCCTTAGCCTTGGTGCTCAGTCCGGAAGTGACCGCGTCCTTAAAGAAATAAGGAGAGGGCATACAGTTGATGACACAATTTCAGCTGTTGAATGCTGCCTGGAACATGAGATTATCCCGGCAGTTGATTTCATTTTCGGGCTTCCCACCGAAACCGAAGAAGATCAGGAAAAAAGCCTTGACCTCGTCAGCTGGATCTGCGGAAAAGGTGGGACTGTTAGGGCCCATTACCTGAGCCCACTTCCGGACACTCCGTACGCATCAGCAGTCCCCTCGAAAGTGAGCGACCATGTAAGGCGGGAGCTTGGAAAACTTGCCTATGGGGGAAAACTAACAGGTTACTGGGAAAAATACAGGAAGACCTGAAAGAAAACCTAAAAAAAGAAGGAGAAAAGGGTAAAGGAAAGCCGGCATTAATTCCGGTTCCGGCTTTTAAACCCCGATCCTGCGTTTTGATCTAACAGGCTGTTTTTGAATTTAATCGCACAAGGAGACCTTTGTTTTTGATCCTGTTACTTTACTGATTTCTTAGCTTTAATGGCTCGTATATTTTAAAGGACGTCTGTTGATCCCTTATTTAGTTCTCGTTTTGAGATATGCTTATCGATCTTGCATTGTTGTGTCATTTATCTTAGCAGGTTATTTAGAACCTTCTGATACTTTTTTACGGTTTAGGAGGCGTATGTTTTTCAGATTAGGAGGCTCTCATACTAACACATTTATGGCAGGGAGATAAATTTTGTTTTCATCCCCATATGTAAGAAATGCTTTAATGTATTTATAATTTGTTGTTACTTATGTTATATTAATACATAATAAATAATAATAGGGCAAATGTAGACCATAAAAACAAAATGTGTAGAAGTAAGTTTTCCAGAAGAGCAATTTACAGAAATGAAGTTTATACAAAAGCTAATCACAAATCACTAATTCCACTAAATGGAAAACTAAAATTCTATTAGAAACTCATAACCAGTTCATCTTTTTTGGCTCCGGCTTCAGGTCAGAGACGGTAAAATTAAGAGGGGAAGATCAAGGCTCAATTCAACTTGAGCCTCGCCTGCATTCCGAAAAGATACTGCTGGCTAAAATTACTTTTCAGGCCTTTTCTGCCTTTAAGACCATTTCCAGCCCTGCCTGCATTAACTCTTCTGCCCTCTCCTGTTTTTTTGCCTCGGCAAAGACCCGGAAAATTGGTTCGGTACCCGAAGGACGTATAAGGACCCAACCATCGTCATACCAGATCTTGACCCCATCAATGGTATCTGTTATGAGTCCCAGGTTTGAAGTTTCATTTCGGATTTTCCCCATAGTGCCCATAACATCCCTAGAAGGTGTTTTGGTCTTTGCATTGAAGTACACAGGCACGCTTTTAGTTAACTCGGAAAACTTTTTTCCCCCGGCAAGGATCTCAAGGATTTTGGCACATGCCATTGCTCCATCCCGGCAGTACTGGTGTTTAGGGAAAATAAGGCCTCCATTGCCTTCTCCTCCGAAAACGGCACCTACGTCCATCATCTTTCGGGCAACATTGATTGAACCGACCGCGGTCCAGTGAAGTTCAACCCCTTCTTCCTTTGCGACATCAGCCATGCGCTGGGAAGAACTGACCGGAGTAACTATAGGCCCTTTTTCACGCTCAAGCATATATTTCGCCATCATGGCAAGCAGAACTTCTTCATTTACGAATTCCCCGTTTTCATCCATAAAGACGATTCTGTCCGCATCCCCGTCATGCGCTGCCCCGAAGGCTGCACCTGTCTTTTTAACAAGGTCCGAAAGTTCAGTCAGGACTTCAGGCGTGGGTTCGGGATTTCTCCATGGAAAAGTCCCGTCAGGTTGAGCCCCAAGAGTAAGTACCTCACAGCCAAGGTCCCTGAGCAGGAAAGGAAGAGTAAGGGAACCTGCCCCGCAGCCCATATCCACAACTACCTTAAATTTCCGGCTACGTATGGCTTCGGCATCAACTGCCCGGATTATACTTTGTATATAATAATCATTAACTGAAGGATCAGCCCTGAAATTTCCAGTTTTTTCCCATGAAACCGTTGAAAATTTGCCTGAAAAATAAATTTTTTCAATTTCCCTTTCCCCGTCCCTCGGGAACTCTGAGCCATCTCCTGCAATGAGCTTGATCCCATTGTATTCCCTGGGGTTGTGAGATGCCGTAATAACGATCCCGGCATCAGCATAGTCGCGCACATAGTATTGAATGGAGGGAGTAGGGACAATCCCTACATCAATAACATTCAGGCCTGTTGCAAGAGCTCCGGCAATTGCTGCAGATTTCAGCATCTGGCCCGAAATCCGGGTATCGCAACCTATTGCAACCGTACCTTTTGAGCCCATGTATGTTCCAAGGCTTTTGGCTAAATTGACTGCCAGTTCAGGGGTTACATATTCATTGGCAATACCACGCACACCATTAGTTCCGAATAATTCCATCTAAGATCTCCATCTTATCATTTACTTCAAAATTATACTATTATAAGGAAATTAGGTTCTAATTAGATTTATTATTGTAACCAGAGCCCTGATAGGAAAACAAAGTTTCGGTACAGAGAAATTAAAGCATTTTTGAAGTAAAGCAAGCAGCTTTTGAAATGATGTTATTTCAAGATATATAACTCAGGAAAAAACACCGATTAAGCGCACCATATCCCTTTACTATGACTGCCGTAAGGCAACTGGCTATTGGGCTGGAAAATACATATATCTTATTAGCTGAAAACTGGTTATTAATGGACATTGCAAAGATCGAGATGATAAGAGAGACCATAAGAGCCAGAGAAAGTGCAGTCATTGCATTTTCAGGGGGAGTGGACAGTTCAACTCTTGCAGCCCTTGCATTTGAGGTACTTGGGGAAAAAGCCCTTGCCGTAACTATAGATTCTCCACTTTTTCCCAGGCAGCAGCTCGAAACAGCTGCCCAGACAGCCTGTGAAATAGGTATTCAGCATAAAATCCTCCCGTTCTCCCTTACCAGCGTGCCCTATTTTTCCGCAAATACAATTAACAGGTGCTACTTCTGTAAAAAAGCCCTTCTTGAAACCCTGGTGGAGTTCGCGGAGAAAGCCGGATATAATGTCGTGCTTGAAGGGACAAATGCTTCTGAAATAAAAGGGGAAAACCGTCCCGGGTACAGAGCAATTGAGGAAGCAGGTGAAAAGATTTTGTCCCCCTTTGTGGAGTTTAACATTACAAAAGAAGAGATCAGGGAGATTGCCACGAATCTCTCCCTTTCCGCAGCCAACCGGCCGTCCGCAGCTTGCCTTGCCACACGTATTGCTTACGGACAGCCTATTACCACCGAAGCTCTTGAGAAAATAGAAAAAGCTGAAGATTATCTATTATCTCTGGGTTTTACACAATTCAGGGTCAGGATGCATTCCAACCTTGCCAGGATAGAGGTTACTGACAAGGAGTTTGAGGACGCATTCCGCAAAAAAGAAAAAATATCCAGGCATCTTAAAGCTCTTGGTTTTGACTATGTAACCCTCGATCTTGAGGGCTTCCGTTCAGGGAGTATGGATGAACCCCACATGCGGAAAAAAGCTGAAGAAAAAGAAGAATGAAACCGAAGGAGAATGAGCTCAAAAAAATCAAAGTTGCGCTGGCGCACCCCGCAGCAAGCTAGCAGGGTATTCGACTGAAATAAAAAGAATGAATGCGGAAGAAATGTGAACTACCCCTGAGCTAAAGACGCAGGGGTTTCCTGCTGAGGGTTTATGACCGAAATTTTAATCCGAAAAGCCGAAAAAAAAGACCTGCCTGCAATCCAGAGGCTCCTATCCACTTATTTTCTGGATATGGAAGAACTTGAGCCAGAGGACTTTGTGCTGGCTGAAAAAGAAGGAAAAGTGGTCGGGTGTGCTGCCCTTATCAGGGATACGTCAAGTGAGAAGACTTTTCTGGAGCTCCACTCCATTGCCGTGCATCCAAACCTTCGGGGAAAAGGAATCGGAACCAGGCTTATGGAGTACCTGATAAATACTATTGATTTTCCGGAGCCTCCTGGAACCTCTGCCTGTGAATTATATGTACGGACGACTGCTCCGGGCTTTTTTGAAAAGCTTGGTTTTATAAAACTGCAGGACGCAGAAAAATTACTTCTCTGGGAAGACTGCAGAAAGTGCGAGCATTTTGAGAAGTGTGCACAGCACGCCATGAGGTATTTTCGAGTTTCCTGAAGAAACAGACCTGATAAAGGTTAACGAAACATTATTTTACAAAAAAGCACAATGAAGCAGCTTATGCTCACCCTTGGAATCGTCAATACCTACGACAAGATCAAAGTTCTCGATGCGCATTACCGTGCAATTGCCAGAGCCGCACCAATCTGCCATGCTTTTGGATTCCACCTTGCCCTTTATGATTTCCCGTTCAAAATGACCGCAGAAGAGCTGGTCGCATTCGTAATGGATAAAACCACTATAGGAGAATCGGGGAGTTATCTCAGGATCCTTTACGAAAAAAACCATCTTTCAGTGTCCGATCTTCCAAAGAAAGGCTTTCCGTCTCACTTTGGAGAGATAGTTATTACCACTTCAAAGCCAGACCCAAAAAAACAGGTTATGCCCGTAAGAATCGCTGAAGAAGCGTTACGCAACCATTCATTTCTATTTCTTGTGGGCCTCGGGCATAAGGGACTTCCAAAAGAACTCTTAGAGAGAGGAAAATACCATCTTGATATTACCTCTAAAGGGCTTTCCCTTGAGACGTGCACTGCAATAGGGGCTATACCTGCCCATCTTTCAGGGCTCATGGAAAACCTGGAAACAAAGAAGTAATCTTTGGGTTTAAATTCCGGAGTAGGGGGGATAAAAATCATCGCTGGAGCAGCCGCTCTGAAATTTGAATGACCTAAAAAAAAATTTAAAGCAATCTAAAAAAATTCCGGAATAGATATATATTACGAATTACAATTAATAGTATGTTGTGGGTAAGAACGACACTTGCTGCGCTGCCGTGGGGTTTAGAGCCGGAAGAACTGGAATTCTAACCTGCATTAAAAGGGCTGATATTCAGAAGCGCGGAGCTTGAATCCATTCGGGAGGAGTTTTAATTCAGGAATACTGGAAGATCTACCTTAACCTGGAAGCTTGCATCCGGAAGGAACAAAATTTTAGCCCTGAGATAAGCGCAAGCATTGAAGAGACAGGAGGAAAATTTATGAGTGAAACGAATCACGAAGACAGAAAGAGAAGTGAATATAGATACAAAAACCATAAAAACGGTTACCACACTGTAGTAAAAGGCTGTACAGATAGCCTTGACTCAGATGAATTAGACCTTTACCGCTTTATGATAGGCGGCGTGCAGGGTAAATAACCTGCATAAGCTTTTTTTAGTTCTCATTCCTAGAAAAGAAGCATGTACGATGTATATGCGGTCCGTGAAGATTTTCCTGTTTTAAAAGAAGTTGTGTACCTGGACAGCACAGCGACTACGCAGACCCCGATACCTGCAGTTGAAGCCATGGTTGAATACTTTTACAGGTATGCAGGCAACCACGGGAGAGGAGCGCACCGCCTTGCCAGGGAGACCACAAATCACTATGAAGATGCACGGGAGACTGTTGCCCGTTTTCTGAATGCAGATCCTTCAAAGACCGTGTTTACAAAAAATACAACCGAAGGGGTCAACCTTGTTGCAACCAGTTATCCCTGGGAGGCAGGAGACCACATCATTACAACCATGCTCGAGCACCATTCAAACCTCCTGCCCTGGCTGCGCCTGCAGAAGAAAGGGGTAAACGTAACAGTTGTAAGCCCGGACCGCAAAGGCATAATTGATCCTCAGATGATAGAAAATGCCCTCACTGACAGGACAAAACTCATCGCTGTAACTCAGGTCTCAAACGTTTTCGGCTCTATTCAGAATGTTAACAGGATTACGAAAATTGCCCGCAGAAACGGGGTAAAAACACTTATTGACGGCGCCCAGTCTGCAGGACATATGCCAGTGGATCTAAAAGACCTTGAATGTGACTTTTTTGCAACCGCAGGACACAAAGGGCTGCTTGGCCCGCAGGGAACTGGTGTACTTTATATAAGACAACCTGATATGCTGGAAAGCGCCTCAGTAGGAGGAGGTACGGTTTCGGACGTCAGCGGGCTTGCATACACACTTGAGCCGTCTCCGGCCTGTTTTGAAGCCGGCACTCCGAATATTCCAGGGGTTATCGGGCTTGGGAGAGCAGTAGAGTATGTGGAAAAAATAGGGGTTTCCGAGATAGAAAAGCATGAAGCGAAACTTTCCGGGGAAGCTGCAAAGAGGCTCTCGGAACTCGAGCACGTGGAGGTTTATGGGCCTGAAAACCGGGCAGGGATTGTGCCTTTTAATGTGAAAGGGCTTCATGCTCACGATGTTGCCCTGATCCTTGACCAGACAAAAAAAATTTGCGTCCGCAGTGGACACCACTGTGCAATCCCGATTACCCGCTTCCTCGAAGTTGACAGCACTGTGAGGGCCTCCTTTGCACTCTACAACACAGAAGAAGAAGTAGATATACTTGTAAATGCAGTCAACGCGCTCAAAGCCCTTGTATCCTGAAAAAGACCTGTATCCTGAAAAAAGGTTTCTTCTGAAAGGGTATCTGAAAACCGTATCCGGAAAACCGTATCCAGAAAACCGTATTCTGAAAGCCGCATCCTGAAAACTTCATCAGGCATTTAATTAGAAGATACGCTACATTCTGGCGTATGTTCCTTAATTTTAAGAGATTGTTTTTAATACAGGTACTGGAGAATATCAGTACATAATACGAAATATAAATAAGTTGCTTTAATCGAACTATTTTCAGGAGCAAGATAAATGGAACGAATAACGAGCGGAATAGAGTGCCTTGATTCACTCCTTGGAGGGGGCTATCCCAGGGGAAAAGGCATCCTTATCACAGGACCTACAGGTTCAGGAAAAACAATAATGGGTACACATTTCCTGTACAGCAACTGCTCCGCAGGAAAGAGGGGGCTTTTGATCCTTACAAGAGCACTTCTGGAAGATGTCATCCTTCAGTCAAAATCGCTGGGAATGGACCTTGAACCTTTTATTGATTCCGGGTTGCTCGTGGTAGAAGATGTATTTCAAAGCAGGATTCAGGAGACGCTCTTTTCTTCCCGCCTGGGAAAAGGGCTTGAAGTAGCAGAAAAGGACCGGGTTGGGAGGGTCAAAGATCTAGCTGAAAATGTAGACATTGTGGTCCTGGACAGCCTTGGAGCTCTTACCAGAACACGTAATTGTGTGGGTAATGAAGCCCTCAGTAAGTTTGATGCCATCTACAGCATCCTGGCAAAACATGGCTGCACATCTCTTTTTCTCATGGACGACCGCGCCCATAACCAGCATCAAGGTTTTGCAGATTATCTTGTGTTCGGAAAAATAGAACTGAAAATAAAAGAAGAAACTGCAAACGGAAAACTATCACATATGCTTTCAGTGACAAAAATGAGGGGTACGGATCTCTCCGGCGAAAAGCTCTTCTTTGGGCTTACTCTTTCAGGGATAAGAGGTAAATAAGTTTTTGAGAACTATTTAAAGAGCTAAAAACCTTTTCTCAAAAAATCTTTTTCTTGAATTTATAACCTTTGTAAAGAGTTGTGGCAGTTCAGGAGTTTATATCAGATTTTATAGATCAGATTTTACAGATCAGATTTCACAGCCCTGCAAGATCTAATTTTAGAATTATTTTCGGACTCTGATAGTATAGGATTTTAACCTTCTCCCAACTTTCCCCTATTTTAAAGTAACCCAATACATTGGTAAAAAAGTTTAGTATATACATACCAAATAAATTTATCAGAAGATTACTAAAAGATCTAAAAAATTGGTTAAAATTGGAAAATAGAGATATATATAGAGAAAGTAAAAGATGAAAATTTAGAAAGAGATAGAGGCATGATAGGAAGATTTTATAAGATGTTGAGTCATACATAGCATAAGGAGAAATCTGAAGGCGAGAGTATGGATGAAGCAATAGAAATCTCGGAAAAGAAAAGTTTTATTTCGGGGTTGTTCGGGAAAACAGGCGATAGTAACTCCATCTCAGAGATATTAAAAAGGGCTAAAAGTCATTTTGATAAGCCTTTGAGAAGCATGCCGACGTACGACCAGGAAAAAGACGGACCTCTTGTAGTGTTTGAAGTGCCTGAAGGATTTAAGGAAATAGAAAGGTACTGGCTTCAAGAACCTTATGCTCTGGTATCGATTCTGGAAGACCGCAAAACAAGATACTACAGGCTGGTTGAACCTGCCCTCACAAAGTTTGAAAAAGATCTGCTCGAAAGACTTTATGAGGATTTTCAGGATATTCTGGTTTTGAACCCTACAACCTCTAAAATAGAAAAAGACGCACTCCTTGTGGACAAAACCCTTTTCCTTCTTGAACGTTATAAAGCTGAAATTTCAGCCTCAACCATTCACAGGATAATGTATTACCTCAGAAGAAACCTGCTTGGTTATGAAAAAATAAATCCTTTTCTTTATGATCCTTATATAGAAGACATATCATGTGACGGTGTAGGAGTTCCGCTCTATATTTATCATACAAGATATCTCAATATTGAAAGTAATATTTCTTTTGAAGAGGAAGAACTTGACTCCCTTGTAATCAAGATGTGCCAGCTGAATAACAAGCACATCTCTGTCAGCCAGCCAATCGTTGATGCAACAATCCATGATGGATCAAGACTTCAGGCTATGTTAGGGAGAGAAATCACTCCCCGCGGCAGTTCGTTTACCATCCGTAAGTTCAGAAAAGATCCGATAACGCCTATCGACCTGCTCGGCTTTAAGACGTGCGATATGGAAATGCTGGTATACCTCTGGCTGGTCATTGAAAACGGCTACAATATGCTTTTTGCAGGAGGGACGGCTTCAGGAAAAACCTCAATGCTTAACGCCACGTCCCTTTTCATGCCTTCCACAGCCAAGATAGTCTCTATAGAGGATACAAGGGAACTCTTACTCTACCACAACAACTGGGTCTCGGGTATTTCAAGGGAAAGCTTTGCCGCAGATGCTACGGGAGAAGTTTCCATGTACGACCTTTTAAGGGCTTCCCTGAGACAGCGTCCGGATTTCATCATTGTGGGTGAAGTAAGAGGCAGTGAAGCTCTTACTCTGTTCCAGGCAATGTCAACAGGGCATGCAACAAGCTCGACAATGCACGCAGGAGATGTGCAGACTGTTATAAACAGGCTTACCCACGAACCCATAAATGTGCCTCAGATTATGCTGCAGTCACTTGATGTGCTCTGTATCCAGGAACAGGTGTACATAGAAGAGAAAAGGGTAAGGAGAACAAGGAGCCTTGTCGAAGTCCTTAACGTTGACACTGAGACAGGAGACCTTGGCATAAACGAGCTTTTCAACTGGGAACCTTCTGAAGACTGCTTCCTGAAAGTTGGGGACTCCTATCTCATGCAGGACATCATGCACGTAAGAGGATGGGATACAAGCCAGTTGAGAAACGAGATCGAGAGTCGGAGAAAGATCCTTACCTACCTGTATGAGAAAAATATGAGGAGTTACATCCAGGTATCCCTTGTAGTGCAGGCATATCAGAGTTATCCGAAAATGGTCATGGAAGGTATAGAAAACGACACCCTGCAATGTATGATACAGGATATGGTTGCTTAAGAGGGGGAACATGACTTACACTTCTGTGGACGAACTGGCATACAGAACTTTTGGGAACTTCTTTTACAAAAATAAGGAAAGCTTCCGGGAGCTCAAAGCAAAGATACGCCAATCTCATATTCCAATATCAGTGGACCAGTACCTGGCATCCGCCTTCATGTATTCGATATTTGCAGGCATAATCGGAGGAATCTTCGGGTTATGGCTCGGGCTGAAAACCTTTGGGGACCCTATTTCTCGACTCAGCCTTTTTGTGGATTCTACAAGGGCAGGATTTGCAGAAGAGTACATTTATTTACTTGCGATTTTAGTCGCTATTTTGGTATTTATTATAAGTTGTCTTACAGTCTTTGGTGTGGCATACATATATCCTTATTTTCAGGCAGATATCCGGAACGCCTGTATAGATAAGTCCATGCTGCCGGCGGTAACTTACATGTACGCCCTGACAAGGGGCGGAATGTCAATCTATGATGTTTTCAGGTCTCTGAGTAAGTATACCCATATATTTGGCACAAGCGCGGAAGAAATCTCCTACATTGTGCGGGATATGGACTACCTGGGAAAGGATTTTATAAGTGCCCTTAAGGAAGCAAAGGAACGCACCCCTTCGGACCGTTTCAAGGATTTTATTGACGGCTTGATCCTTGTTTCAAGCAGCGGGATCATAACCGAATACATAAGAAATAAGTCCGAGCAGTACCAGGATATGGCGGAACTGGCAAACCGTAACCTGTTAAAGAGGCTGGATGTCCTTGCAGAAGTCTATGTGACCGTGCTTGTCGCAGGCCCATTATTCATAATGACAACCCTTGTAGTGCTGCAGTTTTTCCGGCCGGCTTCAGCTCAGATCCTTTACATGCTTATTTACGTGATAATACCTCTTTCAAGTCTGCTTTTTGTGGTGCTCCTTGATACCGTGGGAGAACTCTCCATGAGCCCGGAAAAGTCCGGCACATCCGGATTTTCCATGAACATATCCGATATTCCAGAGATAGACTCCGGGCTCAGCGTCGAAGAAGAGAAAGAAAGGAACAAAAAATTCCAGTTATACAGACAACTTTACAATATCAGAGACCTGGTGTTCAACCCTTACAGGACTATCCGGGAAGAACCCAGATACACATTTTTCTTTGGAGTTCCTTTTGGACTTTACTATCTTGCCCATCTGCCGGAGACAATAAAGGACAAACTAAGTTTTAACTTCCACTTTAATCCGAATTTTTCCCATATCAGCGACACCAGCATCCAGCTAATTACCGGAATTGATGATTACATTATTATCTTTATTGTCATTGCCCTGATTCCCTTTATCATCTTTTATGAGATAAGGGCCTGGAGGATGCGTAAGATTGACGAGAGAATGCCTGATTTACTGAGGAACCTTTCAAGCATGAACGAATCGGGAATCTTGCTCTCAAATTCCTTAAAAATAATGGCAGAATCCAAGATGGGCATCCTTAGCAAGGAGCTTAAAAAATTGAAGGAAGACCTCGCCTGGGGAACTTCTACATCAAGAGCCCTCATGAAGCTGGAAAACAGCATCAGGACCGCTACATCTACCAGGGTTCTCCATACTCTTATAAAAGCAAACGAATCTACAAGCGACCTTAAAAGTGTGCTCTCCATTACCGCAGAACAGGTAAAAGGTGATGAGAGGCTGAAAAAAGAGCGCTCTTCGGAAATGGTGGTCTACGTCGTCACCATCTACGTAGCCTTTTTCGTCTTCCTTTTCATCGTTTACGTCCTGGCTGTATACTTCTTCCCGGAAAGTGCATCATTCAAAAGTTCATCTCAGGGAGTGGGATACGGAGGAATAGGAAACGGCTACTTCAACATAGAGGAGTACACGATGCTCATGTACCACTCAGCTCTTGTCCAGGCTTTTGCTTCCGGGCTTATTGCCGGAAAAATGGGGCAGGGTTCAGTATACATGGGCCTGAAGTACAGTGTCAGTATGATGATAATTACCTACGCGGTCTTTACATTCATGGTATAAAGGGAAGGGGGATTTCTGTGCTTAACCTAACTGAAAAAAAGATGACATCTGACGAGCAGGCGGTTTCGGAAGTAATGGGGGGGGTCCTTCTCGTAGGCATAGTAGTGATCATGCTCAGCGTATTGGGTGTTTCTGTTTTTGCACAGGATGGGCCTGACGATGTCCCCCATACGAATGTACAGGAAATTATGGACATTTCCACTGACACGATCTACCTGAAACACAGTGGAGGAGAACCCATAAGCACTAAGGATGCCGAGATAATAGTAAATATTAACGGCAGGAAGTATGAATACAACTCCTCACAAATTTACGAAAACCTGGGAAACAACAGCGTCTGGAAAATTGGGGACACTATCGAAATCAATACGATGAGCACATGGACAGTTAACCTACAAAATAACGACCGGGTAGAGTTATTTCTGGTCGATACCCCATCAAATGAGTTGATCCAGAAAAGCAGGCTTACGACAAGGTTTCAAAAAGAGCCAAAATTCGCAATGACACTCACCCCGATGGGAGAAATAACGGATACATCCTCATCAGCAAAAGACGAATCAAAGAAAGGGTATGGCAAAAAATGGCAGAGTCGTATTCCAGATGGCGAGAGTAACCCAAATAAAGAGATACAAAAAGACAAAGAAAACAGAAATTGCACAACTTATTATCCTCCTATGGAGGGAGAGATAAACACCAGCATATATCAAGAATTTGATTTCGGGATCAAGCCCACTGCCTATGGGATAAGGCCAGGGGACACTTTCGTAAACGTGACCCTTATTATCGTTTACTATACACATGACGCCTCCTATTCAAATTTTAAACTCAAATTCTATGACACCGACGAGCATGGACATGGGGAATGGGTATACTACAAAGAAGATCTTCCAGAACACAATTCTATCTTTGAGCCCGAGCTTATCAACCTGACAGATTATATCTACACCCCAACCGACCTGGCTAATTTCAAGGTACGGATTGAAGCCGTAAGAGATGATAACCAGGCAAATTCGGAGAAAGAAATAATGATCGATTACATGGGGTTATGGGTAGAAGAAGATAACAAAGAAAGTGAGTAAGATTCTTGACAGAATTTCGAGACCGGATTTAAACGGGGCTTTGAAAAAAGAGACTTATTACGATTTAAAAAAATTAAAAAATATGGGATGGTGGAATCGGCTTGTCAGATGTAAAAAAACTCTTTGAAAACTCCAGTGCTGTTTCGGATGTTCTGGGGGAGGTGCTGATGACGACAATAGCAGTTATCCTTCTCAGTTCAATTGCCGTGTCCATTTTTTCATACGACGGCCCGGCTGACGTCCCCCACACTCAGGTTAAAGAATGGATGGATGCACAGGCCGATACAATCTACCTGGAACACAACGGAGGAGAGTTTATCGATACTGAATCTCTTGAAATAGCGGTAAACATCAATGGGAGTCGGCACACTTACAACTCGTCCCAGATATATGCGAATCTGGGAAACCGGAGCATATGGGAGCTGGGAGACGAAATAGAGATTAACACATCGGGAGAATGGGGAGTCGACATCAAAGAAGGAGATGAAATAAATGTGTACCTTATCGATACTCCTTCAAAAGAAGTTATCCAGAACTTGCAGCTATCGCCCTGAGAAAAACTCAGAAAAATGGTATGAAGAGAGCCTTTCGAAGCATGATTCAATCAAGGCTTATTAAACCGACATATCTGCATGTATAAATAACACCACAGACCGGGCAATTTTCAAGGTAAAACTGGTGACTACAGGAACTGAAAATTCCGGAAATGACCTTAACGTAGACTACATGGCGTTGTATGTAAATTAAAAAATAAACTGGAGAAGGGGAAAGAATGAAAACGAGGGGTTTTGAAGCATTTAAAAAGTCCGAATCAGGAATTGCAGCCGCTGTTGCCGCAGCCCTGCTGCTCGGGATTATAGTTGCCGCTATGACAACAATCCAGCTCCACTATGTGCCCGTCTGGAAAGAGGACGCAGAATACGCCCACATGTCCGACGTCTGGCAGGATATGACCAGGTTCAAGTCTAACGTTGACATTCTGGCAGCAGGGCTCGAGATGAACCCTAATGCCAGGATCGTGCTGAACAACCCTGTCCAGCTGGGAGGGGCTGATGTGCCGTTTATAGGAGGCATGAAAACAGGCGGGACCCTTGCCGTAAACAACGACGTGTCAGGCATGTGGATAGTCGTGACTGATGATCAGGTGGGATACAACAGCAATAATACTCTATCTTATACCGGCTCGGTCTCATACCATCCGACTAACATCCATTACGTGGACGAAACTTACTGCTACGAAAATGGAGCCCTGATCGTCGCCAGAGACAACAGGTCCATGATGAAACTTTCTCCGGGAATTGTGCTCGAAAATGGAACCGGCATCTCCTCCGTAAATCTTTCAGTACGGGCTGTGACCCTCGAAGGAAAACGCGGTGTAATGGCCAGTAACACCATAGAGGACATAAGGCTGACTTCCGAAGACTTCGTAAACCTCCATGACTCTGACGACTTATTTACTAATGGAAACGAAACTTTAAAAGCTAACGTCACCTCCGTGAACCTTACAATCTACACAGAAAACACAGAAGCCTGGGAAAAGTATTTTGAAGATTTAGCCAAAGAGAATACCCTCCAGAAAGGCACGGACTACGACCTCAGCACCGACCCCCACATGGTCACCTTTTCACTCCCCCCGAAAAATAATAGAACTATCAATTTTAAAGCCTATAATGCCATGATAAAAATCGAATCCGGGATTTAATAAGTTGAGAACATACTTAAAAATTTTCAGTTAAAAAAAGAAAATTATTATTTATATTTTTAGAATGTTTTTTGTAAACGTTATATATTGAAGATCCAATATTATGTATCATTCGCTAGAAGTTACTGAAAGAAGGAGTATTTTTGGATTAATATATAATATAAGTAAACATGTGAAAAATTGATAGATAGACTAACGAGGCTTTACTTAGGAGTATAAAAAGAACACTCACTTATTAACAAAATATATGCGCGATTTTAATTTTATTTGGATTTGAGTATTTTAACCCGCCATTTGTTCTCTACAAAAGAAGTTTAGAATACTGTTGCACCAAAGAAAGTGCCCCTGTGCTCAGGAAAGTGATTTTAAAACGGGCAGCTACACAGGATTAAACATTTTATTATCACAATCAAAGATCTGAGATCCCACGAAGAACCAAAAATAATCTTCATACATTCTGCGGCAGTCTGTAATTCTGAAAACAAAGGCTTTCAGCCATCACAATATGATGTTTCACAATATTTTCCCAGAGGCCGTCAATCAGACCTTCAAAAATCTGATGAGGCACAAAAGGAAGCTTAATCCAGAAAAAATAACAAAAGAAAAGAGAAAGGATAGCACCTGAAGAAGGTGCTTTCCATTTGAGTTTAGAACCTTACAGTCTTGTCGCAGATCAGCTGCTTGGTCTGTACATCGATGATCTTGACGTTGAGACTTTCACCCGACTTCACAGAAGTGTTCGTATTGAGATTCATCACATGTATGTCACCGACATCAAAAGTACCAATGGCGGTAGCATTCAAGTCAATAGAGTTCCCTCCATTAACAGACACCATGACCTTTGTTGTAGAGTTACCACTCTCGAAATGAATTGGATCGCCACCAAGGTGTTCGAATTTTATCCACCCATTGCTTGTGGCGTTTATTGCCTTAATATCTATGTTCGCCTGTGGTGCTGATTTGGCAGGTCCCTGGCCAAAGACAGATGAGCCGATTGCGGCGGCGAGGATGACGGTGATTGCAACCATCAGCACGACACCGATTACCGGGGACACTGCCCTATCGTTCCTAAATATTTTTTTGAGATCCATATGTTACTCCCTCCTGAATTAAAGACATCCAGACAGGACAGCCTGTCTGAATTTTAACACTTTAATACACATATTTACAATTAATACTTTTTATAACTGCACTCAAAGATATTCTTCATTCGTATATAAATTTTTTTCCGAGACTGTCATATATTATTCAGTAACTATGTTACTTGTTTTTTATAAATGTTTCCTGAAGAGCTCAACGGGCAAAAATAATTATTTTAAGACAGTCAGATTAATATTCAATCAACAACATTATAGGAAGTTAGGCAAGAAATTTATAGAAGGTGATTTTTATCGTGGAGGGTAAAAAATACAGGGCACTTGGTCAGGACTGCCGGGCAGTTTCAGAGGTAATAGGGCAGGTGCTCATGGTAGCTGTAGTTGTGCTGGCTTTTTCTTCAATAGCTCTTACAGTGTTTTCAGATGATGGGGCAATGAATCCCCCGCATGTTCCTCGTACTGATTTGCAGGAGAGGATCAATACAAGTGCAGATACGGTGCAGATCTTTCACAGCGGAGGGGAAGCCATTGATCTTGAAGACATCAAGGTCATAATCAGCGTCAATGGAACGCAGGCTGAGTTCAATATGTCTGACCCCATTGTCGAAGTCTTTGACCACAAAGGCAACAGGCTGTCTTCTAAAGATGTTTTTACGCTCGGGGATTACATCGAAATCAATACCAGCAGTAAAATAGATCTCAAAAGTGGGGATGACATCGATCTCTACTTCGTGCACACGGAGTCCAGACAGGTGATTAAGAAGGCAATACTCTGAAGAAAGTTAGGGGATTGTTAAAAATTTCTTGCTATTTTTAAGAGGTCATTTAAGAGACAAGTTAATATCCAATAAATAACAATGCAGGAGACAGTGTATAATTTTGAAGAGGGTGACTTTTATCGCGGGGGGGAATAAAAAGTGCAGGGCACTTGGTCAGGACTGCCGGGCAGTCTCAGAGGTAATGGGAGCGGTGTTAATGATAGCTATTGTTGTGCTAGCTTTTTCTGCAGTCGCTCTTACAGTGTTTTCGGATGAGGGATCAATGGACCCCCCGCATACTCCACATACCAACCTACAGGAAAGCATCGACAGATCAAAAGACACCATACAGATCTTCCACAGTGGGGGCGAGCCAATTGATCTTGAAGACATCAAGATAATACTCAACGTTGACGGACAGCATGTAGAATTCAATATGTCTGAATTCCAAGTCCTTGACCCCGAAGGCAAAAACTCCTCTGATACCGTCTTATCTCTCAGGGATTGCATTGTAATCGACACCAGCAGTAAGGTTGAGATTACAGATGCAGATGCCATCGACCTCTACTTCGTGCACACGGCATCCGGCCAGGCGATTCAGAAGACAATACTCTGGAGAGATTTCGGGGATCTCCCCGATTGGATAACCCCTTATCCTTATGGAAGTGTATATGATAGTTACACGGGGAAATGGCTGGATCAGGAATTAGTTGATAAAACCGGTGATGGACAGTTTACAGTGAACGACTTTCCACAAAAGCAATATATATATGAAAATTTTACATTTGGAAGTTTAGATGATCTATACATTCCAGAAAACACATTATTTTCCAAAGTTCTCCTGAAAATTGTCTATAGAATACATGACCAGAGTGCGAAACTGGAAATGGAAATTAATAATGGATCTCCAGCGGTCACTTTTAATCTCACTAAAAAGGGCGACGTATCTCTCGATTACGGCGAATTTGTAGAAAAAGAATTCGACATAACTCCATACGTGAAAAACGCCACGGATCTAGAAAATCTCGTAGTAAAGATATCAACTACACCGAATGCGGCTAATCAAGCTGATAAAGAGGGCTGGATTGATTTCATAGGTATCCACCTAGAGTATTAATTCATGAAGAAGGGCATCCGAATCAGGGGGTTTGAAGTCATATGAAAGAAAAAAATTCAAAAAATTCACAGGTAAGCAATCCCGTTTTTCTCCGTTCGGAATCTGCATCATCAACCGTTGTGGGGGCAGTGTTGCTACTGGCAATCATAGTTAGCGTATTCTCGGTAGTCAGGATTGGATACATCCCGGAATGGAAGAACGATGCAGAGTATTCCCATATGAACGATGTCTGGGAGGACATGGCAGATCTCAAATCAAAAATTGACTTAATGACCATAGTCCTGGCATCAGACCCAGATTCCTCGAACACTATTACTATGAACGTACCTTTCCATATGGGAGGGGGAGATGTCCCGCTTATCGGGACTATAAAGTCCAGCGGGACTCTTTCGGTAGTAAACAAGGAAGAATGCAAAATGAAGGTAACTGCAGTATCCGAATCGGGGAATTGGAGCAATACAACCCAATACGGTACTGTAAGCTACTCTTCACAAAACAGGTATTATGTAGACCAGGACTTTACTTACGAAGGAGGAGCTCTGATCCTTTCCCAGGGGGAAAGGTCTTCGATGATGCTTTACCCTTCGATTCGCTTCTCCAGAGCGCCGGCAAATGGATATAATGTGTCGATACACTTTGTGGAGATCGCTAAAAGTATAAATTCACCAGCCGACGTCATATCCTCGAATACAGGATGCTTTCTGCGCCTCACTGGCAAAAAGTTTAAGCCCCTCTATGACAGCGATAAGGACAGTTTAGGCAACATAAGCTCCTTCACTTTGACGATTAATACTGACCACCCTGATGCCTGGGAGCTGTATCTCAATGAAACAATAATAGATGCAAGGATAAAAAACTATGACCTTAAACGACCAACAAATAACAGCGTGAGTTTAACCTTCCCTTCCGAGTCAGGTGGAAAGAACCTGAACAGGCTCTATGTGAGTAAGACAATCGTAAATGTAGAACCGGGAATAGGAATCTAAGCTGATATTGAACCAGGAAACAAGGGGAAAGGAAGAAATGTCTCGGAAAAGCCTATTGAAATCCGAATCCGCAGCTGCAATTGCTATTGCAGCTGTGCTGCTTTTGGGGCTTGCATTCACTATAATCTCTGTGGTCAAACTAAGCCATGTCCCGGAATGGAAAATTGATGCGGAAAGAGACTATAGTTATGATGCATGGAGCAATATGGAGGACGTGAAAACCAGGGCAGACATATTCACCCGGTTCATGAGTTCGGACATCAATTATCCATATGGTCTTTCCGCAACTGTTCCTTTCAGCATGGGAGGGGGAGATGTCCCGGTATTCGAACCCTCTAAATCTAACGGTAAGCTTGCAGTAAACACCGAAGAGTGTACAATGAATATAACTCTTGCCAAGCATCCTGATGACCCCCACACAGTTGACTGTGGGGGCGTTACCTATTATTCAGAAAACAGGCAATACCCAGATCAGGTTTTCAGATATGAGAACGGGGCCCTTATTCTCGCTCAGGGAGAGAATTCTCAGATGAAAAGAAAACCTTCCTTCGAGATACAGAAAAATGAAACGAACGATAATTATACAGTTACCATTAATGCCATAAACCTTACAGGAGAACCTGAATCAATATCATCCAGCACCCCCACTGCCCTGCGCCTTACCGGATACTCAATAGACACTGTCCTCAACAGTGACGTGTACACCGTAGCTGACGGACCCATAGACTCTTTCAACCTGACCATTTGTACCCACTATACGGATGCCTGGGCCACTTACCTTAACAATACGGCAAAAAAAGAACTTGAATATGGCATTGATTACACCATAAACTCCACGGATGACTACGTGTGCCTTTCTTTCTTCCCCACAGGCAATAATTACAGCATCTACGTCAATAAAACTGTACTCTGTGCGGAACTTGGAGCTGGAGGCAGTCTGGACATTGGAGAGGCTGACGATTCTGAATCCGATGAAGATGAGGATGAATCAGGGAGTGAACGGATTCATGGAAGACGAATAATATTAAACAAAAATGAGAAGGGGGGAGTTATTTCCTCGGGAACTTACATTCAATTTAAAAATAATGGAAATAGTGGAAATAATAACTATTACTGGATTAAAATTGATGATTCGGAAACGAAACTTAAAAAGAATGACATTGTAAAGCTTGTAATAGATGGAGACCAGACGTCCGGAACTGCAGATATGAGCGCTAACCAGATCACAAACTTCAGATTTAATGTTAAAATGTATATTAATGAGAAATTAGAGGATGAAGGGAAAGTCACAGGAATATGGGTAAAAGATTATTCAGGCTATGAATCAACTTTAACTTACAAACTTCCATCATACTTATCCGGCACTCAATTACAGGTTGACGGAAATACCCTGATTAGCTGGTGGCCATATAACGACTCAGCAGTAAACCTTTACAATATAGGACCATCGCCTACCAATAATAACTTCCTAACAATGACATTCGATACTGATGAAACGTACTTTGACTGCAGTGGAGATTATGAAATAATAAGCAATTAAGAGAAAAAGAAGAAATTGCAGGGGCATTCTAAAGGGTAAACAGGCAATAAACAATGGATTCCTATCAATGAAATAATAAGTCTGGAAAACGTATCGGAATATTAGAAAGAAAATGCCTGAGAGATACACCACTCCTTACCCTGCCAGAAGAATCCATTCCGACGGCAGGGCCGAAGACACTAAAGTATTGCTTGCAAGGGAAGTCCCTGTTAAACTTTTTCTGGACGGGAAACCATTTACGACCCTTTTTTCCTCTCCTTTTGAGCTAAAAGAACTCGCAGTCGGACACCTGATAACAGAGGGGGCTATCAGTTACGGAGAGATTGCGGGAATTGGGATGGAAGGTAATGAGGTCCATATCCTGACTCAAAAGGAAAGCCGAACCCCGCGAGACAAAGCAGCCAGGGCACAGATTTTCGTAGATTCGGATGCTGTTTTTGATCCAGAAGCCCTTTTTGCTGGTACGGATCATCTCGAATCTGAGACATACAAGCTAACCAGAGGAACTCATCTTGCAGCCCTTATAGACAGAAAAGGAAAGCTTGCAGCGCAGATTGTCGATATCGGAAGACACAACGCCGCGGACAAGGTGGTAGGAACCGCATTCCTGAAAGGGCTTGACCTGTCACAGCTCTATATGCTCTCCACAGGCAGGCAGCCTGCCTACATGATTACAAAAGCAGCACGTGCAGGAATCCCCCTTGTCGCCACCAAAGCCATGCCCTTTGACTCCGGAGTCGAGGCTGCAAAAACAGCGAACATTTGCCTTGTTGGCCAGCTAAGGCCGGAATCAATGCTGGTATTTGCAAATGAGTGGCGGGTCAAAACGAACAAATCAAAAAGTGAAACGAGTTAAACGTTAAGAAAATTGCCGCCAAACTAAGCCAAGTTAGTCCTCTTGAGCGAGCGAAGCGAGTGAAAAGGACTGCGTACTCCCGAGGCGCAATTCGGGTGGCGCAACTCAGGTAGCGCAATTCGGGTGTTAGAGAGTTCCTTTCGTGCTTTTTACCTCGTTGCCTTCGATTTTTACAGCCCGTTTCATGGCATAGGCAAAAGCCTTGAAGAGAGCCTCGATCTTGTGGTGGTCGTTATCTCCGTAGACACTGGCGTGTATGGTAATTTTCGCATTTGAGGCGAGCGTCTCGAAGAAGTGCCGCACCAGCTGGGTACTGAACTGCCCTACCTGCGGGGCAACAAAATCGGCTTTCAGGACAAGATAGCTGCGCCCACCGACATCCAGGGCAACTTCGGCAAGAGCTTCATCCATTGGGATTCTGGCTTCCCCGAAACGGGCTATTCCTGCCATATCCCCGAGAGCTTCGGCAAGAGCCTTTCCAAGGACTATTCCCGTATCCTCAATGAGGTGATGCTCATCCACATAAAGGTCGCCTTCGGCACGCACTTTAAGGTCAAACTCGGCATGCCTTGCAAAAGAAGTAAGCATATGATCAAAAAATCCAATCCCTGTACTGACATCTGCAATGCCATTACCATCAAGGTTAAGCTCAAGCTGGATATCGGTTTCCTTTGTCTTACGGGAGATTCTGCCGGTTCTCATACACCATCACATTCTCTTTTAAAATAATTAAATACTTTGTATCTAACTGCTTACCTGTTCCTTGCTTACCTGTCCCTGATTATTCGGTTTGCTCCGGAAAAAAGAAGGAAATGGGCTGATGAATAAGGCCTCTTCAGAGGTAAAAACAAGCAGCCTGATCAGTCACCGAGGACAGCCTTAATCGCATCCTCGAGAGTGAACCTGCCCATATAAAGGGCACTGCCTACCACAACCCCAGCAGCTCCGGTCTTCTTCAGGACCTGAAGGTCTTCCAGAGAGCTTACCCCTCCGGATGCAATTACAGGGATGCTGACCGATTCTACAAGTTCCTTTGTCGGGAGGGGATTTACCCCCTGCATCAGGCCTTCGGAATCGATATTTGTAAAAAGAAGACTTCCAGCTCCAAGCTCTTCAAACTTCCTGCCCATTTCGACAGGAGTTTGCGCGCACTCCTCAGTCCAGCCTTTGATCGAGATTTTCCCGTTCTTTGCATCCAGCGCAACGTTTACACATGAGTTTCCAAAGGCACTGGAAAGCTGTTTTACAAGTTCAGGATTCTGGAGGGCGGCGGTTCCGAGAATTACCCTTGAAACCCCAAGCTCAAGAAGGGAAGCTGCATCTTCAAAGCTCCTGATGCCTCCTCCAACCTGGATACTCACGCCTTTCTCCCGGCATATCCTGACTATCTTTTCGATAATGGGAGCGTTTTTTCGTTCCCCTTCTATTGCGCCGTCAAGGTCTACCAGATGAAGGGTCTTTGCCCCTTTTCCGACCCAGTCAAGGGCAACTGCAAGAGGGTCCTCAAGGGATACGAGCTCACTGCCAGGCACACCCTGCACCAGCTGAACGCACTTTCCTCCCCTCATATCCACTGCAGGAATCACTTCAAAAACCATAGAAAACCACATCTCCGGCATATCTGCAAGAAAACCATCCTTCTGTTTCGGTTATTTTTATGTCTTTAATTTTTCAAGGAAATTTTCCTTTCAGGGCATGATCCTTTCGATGGGAACAACAAGTATATCCCTTGCACCGACCTTCCTGAGCTTGTTTACCAGGGTAAAGATCAGGTCTGCATCCACAACTGAATGAACAGCAAGGAACGATTCTGCAGACGATTTGCTGGACTCGACCTTCATGACTGTTGGACCTGACATTCCCGGAAGGACCTCTTTTACTGCTTGAAGGGAAGCTTCGGGAACGTTCATCATCAAATATCGCTTATTCTTTGCATTGAGCACACTTTCTAGTGCAGTTTTTATATCCAGGATTTTGTCCTTTTCCCTGAGGCTTTTTTTGTTAGAGATTAGATGGACAGTGGAAGAAAAGACTGTGTCGATAGCTTTCAGGTGGTTTATCAGGAGAGTTGTCCCTGAGCTTGAAATGTCTACAATGGCATCCGCAATTCCCACATGAGGAGTCATTTCGCAGGCCCCGCTGACCTTTATAACTTCAACGTTAACTCCAAGGTTTTTGAAGTACTGGCGCGTGATCTCCGGAAACTCGGTTGCCACTTTTTTGCCTTCAAGATCCTGGGCTTTCTGGAAAGTGGAGTCCTCAGGGACCGCCAGAACAAGGCTTGCCCTCCCGAATTTAAGGTCCAGAAGAGCCTCAACATCTGCCCCTCTTTCCGTAATCAGGTCCATTCCTGTAATACCTACATCTGCAGCTCCGTCCTGTACATACTCAGGTATATCAGCAGCCCTGGCAAAGAGAATATGAATCTCAGGGTCCGTAGTTTTTGCAAAGAGTATTCGGCTTTCGGCTCCTCCGCTAATGGGAAGCCCTGCATCTTTAAAAAGAGACATTGTGGGTTCGTGAAGGCGCCCTTTATTGGGTATTGCAATGCGAATCATCTGCTCTGTCCTCTAATAAGTGATCTAAGTGATCTAAGTGATCTGCCGGGAAGCTTACCCCGGGTATGCTCATTCCGTATAAAACATTTATTCAGAATACTCTTGTATAATATAGACTTCACGGTGAAGCTCAATGTAAACCTTTTTTCTTGAAACCCTGTTGATAAGGATAATTCAGCCAACAGTGAAATAAATTTTAATATGATGAAAATAGACTAATTTTGTGATGTTAAAGCCGAAAGACAGCCTATATAAAGCGAATATTACTACAGGTAATGAATACATGGGAACTATTATATAGCCGTAGTAATTTAATAGAAACAGACTATCGAGTCATATAAATAATATTATAAATGTTGTGATTACATTAGTATTTAATTTGAAACTTACCACTAAGAAAGTATATTGCTTACGCCAACAGACTAAAGATTAATAAAGCGGTAATATTGACATCTAGTAATAAAAGTATCCATCATTTTGAAAAAAGAGGATCCAAATGGCCCGAAATATAAAAGTGGAAGAGCTTTTGCAAACCCCGATTGAAAAGCAGCGGATAGAGCTTGTAGAACGCAAAGGAATAGGGCACCCTGACAGCATATCGGACGGACTTGCCGAAGCCGTAAGCCGAGCGCTATGCAGGGAATACATAACCAAATGTGGAACTATACTCCACCACAACACTGATGAAACCCAGATTGTAGCCGGAAGATCCAGCCCGAGATTCGGAGGCGGAGAGGTACTGCAGCCCATATATATGCTCCTTGTGGGCAGAGCCACTAAAGAGTTCGAAGGCACCGAGCTTGCCACCGAGTCCGTAGCCCTCCAGGCTGCTCGCAAGTACCTGAAAAATACCCTGGTGAACATGGATCTTGAGAGAGACGTGATCATGGACTGCAAACTCGGGACAGGGTCTTCAGACCTCAGAGATGTCTTCAAGAGAGATAGGGTACCGGTTGCAAATGATACTTCTTTCGGAGTTGGACATGCCCCATTTTCAGAACTTGAAAATATTGTCTACAATACAGAGAGGCAGCTCCTTACCGATCTGAAGTCCCGCATGCCTGCAATAGGAGAAGACATGAAGGTTATGGGGCTCAGGGATGGGGAAGATATAACCCTTACGATATGCAGCGGCATGATAGGGAGGTATATTGACGATCTGGACAGCTACATAAGCATGACTGAAGAAATGAAGACCTATGTGGAAGAGCTTGCAACGCACTATACTGAGCGGGACGTGAAGGTCCAGATTAACACAGGCGATAACCTGAAAACGAGCTGTATCTTCCTTACAGTCACCGGAACCTCAGCTGAAATGGGAGATGATGGTTCTGTAGGACGCGGAAACCGCTGCAATGGGTTGATCACACCTAACAGGCCTATGAGTATGGAGGCAACCAGTGGAAAGAACCCGATTAACCATATCGGAAAAATCTACAACCTCCTCTCGACACAGATGGCCCGGGATATAGTAAAACAGGTTCCTGACGTACATGACGTCAATATAAGGCTGCTCTCCCAGATCGGAAAGCCCATTGACCAGCCGCTTGTGGCAAGCGCTCAGATCATTCCAAAAGAAGGCACCTCCTTTGCAACGGTCAAATCGGAAGCTGAAGTTGTAATTGACGACTGGCTTTCCAATGTGACAAAAATCACAGAAATGGTTATCAAGGGAGAACTGAACACCTTCTAATAAAACCAAAAATATCTGAGGCAAAAAAATATCGAGGGGGACCTTCGGGTTCTTTTCACATCTTTTTTACTGTACCTGTCTTAACAGTCAATCCATCAACAGTCAATCCATTAACAGTTCACGATATTAAAATGGGATTTTTAAACAGGATTTGCCATGCAGATAGGATTTTTCAGGAGTATTTCAACCTTTCAGGTATTTTGCCGAACTCAAGTATTTTAAGAATCCTCAACTGGTAAGACTATATTTTCAGCCATTCGAGGCAGTTTTTTAATATTCTCAGGGAGCCTCCGAAAAATAAAAATATTTTAATTCAAGGAAATTTTTATATAACCTTAACAATTAGTTTGAACTTCTCCTCGCCCCCAAAGCGGAAAATAGTATAACTGCCTTCAATTTCCCAGGTGCCTGTTTTTACAGCCTCGTATTCCCATTCATGAACCCCTGGAACAGTCTTTGTATCCGGGACATCCGGAGTAAACTGTTCCCGGAGCAGTCTGAGCCCCTCCTCGGCTTCCATCTTCCATACAGTTTCGGCAACAGGGTTATCCTTACTGTACAGGTGCTCTCCGGGTTGATCCCTGAGTTTTACCACAAAAGTGTCTCCAAGGTTGATGCTGACCGTATCAAAACTATTGGCGTTCGTAAAGATTTGGGTGACCATATTCCCTACCCCTTCCATATTGTGAAATCTGTTCATTTTCTTACTGTAATTATGCTTTATGTTCGCTGTAATATACAAAAGTATTTTTGATAAATATGAAAAATGATATAAATGTCAGCAATTATCACCTGCACCAGCGAAAAACATAAATACCATCACCATATATGGAGATGGTGCACTGAGGCAGTGTAGCACAATGCAACACTGGATCAGTATCATCGTCCCGCCTTAACTCAGTGGTAGAGTGCGCGGCTGTAGTTCGGTTCGTGCGGGAAATACCCCGTACATCTCTGCGCAGGCACCGCGATGTCCCCGGTTCGAGTCTGGGAGGCGGGACCTGGAACTTAATCCAGAACAGACTCAAGTCAACGGGAACATTTATATATTAGAGAGACATTTAAGGTTTGCTCGCAGCGCGGGCAAAACAGCAACTAAAACGACCGAAGTGTCCGGATAGTGTAGAGGCCTATCATGGAGCCCTGTCGAGGCTCCGACTCGGGTTCGAATCCCGGTCCGGGCGCTTCTTTATTTTTTTAATTAGATTGTTTTTACATAATTTGTTATTACATAATTTGCTTTTACATAATTTGTTTTTACATAATTTGCTTTTACATAATTTGTTTTAATATACTTTTTCCAAACCTGCTTTTCATAATGTGTAATTTTGATCAGTTGATCCAGCTTTTATGTTAATCAATCCTGAAATTCCTGACCCTGAGGACCTTACTTCTACCTGTTTTACTTCTACATGTTATTCTCCTGCTATGACCCTCCTGATTTCTCTGAACCCTTTTAACTTCTACCTGTTATCTCCTAATCTGGCCCTCATGATTTCTCTGAACACCCTTTTAACTTCCACATTCACGGTCAGAACCATGATCTGAAGCACTGGAAACTTTTCCCGAAAAAAACATGTAAAGAAAGAAGAATAAAGGAATAAAGCTGAAGCAGGAGGTTACAAAAATGGGAATTGGGCCCCATACTCCAGATTGTTCCGAAGAAAGCGCCGGCAGAGTTAGCGATCTCTGCAAGAAGATGAAGAGTACCAGAGAAAAAATGGAAGAGGAGACTCTCATTTTTATCGAAGCCACCAAAAGTTTCGCTCTGGAATGGATTCAAAGGGAAATAGAAGCAAACGTGCCTCCTCTGAAAAGCGAAGATTACTCAGGAAAAGCAGAAACTGGCAAAAAAAAGGTTAATGAACTGTCACGCCTTGAGGACTTGCCCTTCCGCATACAGGATATTGTCGAAGAGCACATCAACCGCAATGAGTACTGGGTTCACAGGAACCAGCTACTTCAGACAGACATATCCCGCGACTACCTTGAGTTTAAAAAAGATAGAATAAAGAGGGACCTGACATCAAACATTCGAATGATTCTGGGCTGCGCAGCAGAGATTTTCGCCGACCTGAAAGATGACAATCCAGAGGACAGAGTGTGGGTAAAAGAGCGGGGAAAACGAAAATATGTATGTATTCTCAGGTTTTCGGATGAAATGACGGCTTCCCTTAACCGCTATTTCACGATGCTTGAGGAGCTTTTAGTTCTTGGAAACGGGCTGAAGGAGATAGAAAAGAAGAATAAAGAAAAGGGGAGATGAAAAAGGGAGATGAAAAAGGGAGATGAAAAAGGATGATGAAAAAGGATGATGAAAAAGGATGATGAAAAAGGATGATGAAAAAGGATGATGAAAAGGGGAGATGAAAAGGGAAGATAAAAAAGTTAGCATACAAAAACGAAAGCAAGCCGACACTTAAATGAGCAATGCCCCCTGAAAATTTGTATCCCATGCTCAGGATCCATATACATGCACGCATGCAAGCCGACGATAACAACTTTATCTACAAACGCAAGAATTACCTTGCATGACAGAGCCAGACTTCAGCATAAAAAAAGCCCTTGAGGAAGCAGGAACAGATGCTTACCTGATGACAGGGGGTATTCATAATGCCGATATTTACTATGCAACCCGCTTCCTGGCATCGGACGATTTCATTTATCTGCAAACAGGAGCCGGAAAAGAAGTTCTTTTCATTTCGGAAATGGAGCGCGGAAGAGCTGAAATCGAGTCAAGGGTCTCGTCTATAAAAACCACTCAGGACTTTGGGTACCGCGAGAAAATCAAGGAGAAAAAGGATGCATCTATTGCCTATGCAGCCTGCATATCCGAACTGCTTCTTGGAGAAAAGGTAAAAAAAGTTGCAGTTTCCTACGATTTTCCGGTTTTTTATTCAAACTATCTTACAGAAGCAGGTTTTACCGTAGTGCCTATAAAAAGCCCATTCAGGAAAATGAGGAGCTTGAAGAGACCGGAAGAGATTGAAGCCATAAGGTACGCCCAGATGGCAGGGGAAATGGCTATGAAGGCAGCAATTGCCCTGATAGCAGGAGCAGAAGAAAGGGACGGCATTCTCTACCTTGAAGGGCAGGTACTTACAGGGGCTAAAGTGAATTCAGTCATTGACCATACTCTGCTGGATTTTGGGTGTGAAGCCGAAGAGACAATTGTCTCCTGCGGAGAGAATACTGCAAACCCTCACGGAACTACGGATGGACCTCTCAGGGCAAATGCTCCGATCATCCTGGATATTTTCCCAAGGAGCAAAAAGAAGCGCTATTTTGCAGACATGACACGTACCGTGATCAGGGGTGAGGCTTCGGAAAAACTAAAGGCAATGTATGAAACTGTACTTGCAGCCCAACAAAAAGCTCTGGAAATGGTTAAACCCGGAGTCAAGGCAGCTGAAATACACAGTTCCGTCTGTGACCTTTTTGAAGCACGAGGCTATCATACTTACAGAAGCGGGGCAAAAGCCGGATTCACTCACTCTACAGGCCACGGGGTCGGGCTTGACATCCATGAACTTCCCGGCGTAGGAGAAAATGGTGTGCTTCTGGAAGCAGGTAATGTGATAACAATCGAGCCCGGACTGTATTATCCCGGAATTGGGGGAATCCGGCTTGAGGATATGGTGCTGGTAACCGAAACAGGATGTGAAAACCTTACAGGATTAGAAAAGAAATTTGTATTAAAATCATTTATATAAATTAAGCAACCAGATTGTAATCAAAATTTGCCTAATATAGCCCGGAAATACAGGAAATAAGCATTATTACAGAAAATAAGTAGTATTACAGGAAATAAGAAGTAATACGGCAGAAATCGACCAAAATAAGGGGTTATAACTCAGGTTTGCACAGATAGGATTTCATAGCCAGGACTAATGGCATAATATTGCTATAATAAGGCTTACAGCCAGTATATAGCCTGGATACGTTTATGAGAAATCATTCAGTTTGAGGTCAACATGACAGATAATGTATACAACAGAGAAGATATTCATGAAAAGTACAGAGAAGCAGGCAGGATTCTGAAGATTGTCAGGACCGAAGCCGTAGATATGGTGAGAGTCGGAAACAGCCTGCTTGAAGTTGCTGAATTTGTGGAAAAGAAAACCATAGAGCTTGGAGGCAGGCCTGCCTTCCCCTGCAATATCTCAAGAAACCAGGAAGCTGCCCATGCAACTCCCAAAGCAGGGGATAAGGATGTCTTTGGAAAAGATATAGTGAAGCTGGACCTCGGAGTCCATGTGGACGGATACATAGCAGACTCGGCAGTAACTGTGGACCTTTCAGGCAATTCAGATCTCGTAAAAGCTTCGGAAGAAGCCCTTGCAGCAGCTATTGACCTCATGAAGCCGGGGGTCGGCACAGGGGAAATAGGAGCTGCAATAGAGGAGAGTATCCGCAGCTACGGCTTAAATCCTATTATGAACCTCACAGGCCATGGGCTTTCTCAGTATGAGGCCCATGACAACCCCTCAGTGCCCAACAAACACGTAGAAGGTGGAGTTGTCCTGAAGGAAGGTGATGTACTTGCAATCGAACCTTTTGCAACTAACGGAACAGGCTTTGTACACGACGGCAGCTGGGCAGAGATATACAGCCTTATAAGGAAAAAGCCTGTACGTCTGCCAGCAATCAGAAACGTCCTGAAACAGGTAGAAGAGTACAGGGAACTCCCCTTTGCAAAGCGCTGGCTCAATTCAGACAAACTTGAATTTTCATTGATCCAGCTTGAAAAAGCCGGAATTATCCACTCTTATCCCGTACTTATTGAAAGTGCCGGAGGGCTTGTGTCCCAGGCAGAACATACGGTAATAATAACCCAGGACGGATGTGAAGTCACAACAAAATAAGTCCTGGAAAAAGAAAAAACAGAATAACGAATAAGATGAAGAACGAATAAAAAAGAGTTGACAGCCTTGAAACTGCATCACCTCCTTTTAGCCAGTCTTTTACTGGCAACTTTCCTCATCCCTGCCCTTCTTGCAGAACCCTGCTCTGCTGCTTTTATTCCAGGAAACAATATCACACTGGAAAGGGACGGGATTACGTGGAATTACGACGAGAAAACTACAGATAACGAAGCTATTTTTTTAAGGAATCTCATAGACAGAGAAACGGGCAACAATGACAATTTTGTTAATGCCTGGGAAATCCATAAAATGGAGGTTCTTTTAAGGGACAAAATGGAGAAAGCCATAAAAGAAGAACCTGATGTAAGGCTCAACTCGACTTCGGATACTGTTGAGTTAAGAGACGTTGAGTTCTGGGTCTCGAAAGAAACCCTCGGAAGGACTGATAAAACCTCGTCAATTACAAACCGCGCCAGTGTAACCTATAGTTTCAAAGAAGAAGCAGGCCCCGGAACAGACATATGGCTGATGGGCACTCCGAACTCAAAGGTTACGATTACTCTCCCGCAGGGCCTTGATGCAGAATTAACGGAAGGTCTTGAGAACAAAAGCCTTGAATTTGAAAATAACCGTACATTACTGAGAGGAAACTTCGGCCCTGAAAAAAACATTACACTATGGCTTTCGGAAAATGAAAGCCTTAAAGCCGAAATGCTGGCTATGGAAATGAATAGGGATAAGAGTGCGGAGAATAAAAGTGTGGAGAACGAAAACGGAGCAGGGGAAAACAAGACCCTGACTGCTGGAGAAAAAGCTGAAGTCAGTCAACCTTCCGGGTTTTTCAAAAACATCCTCAAAAAAATAAATTGGAGCCTGACCGGAGCCGGAACCGGAGCCGGAACCGGAACCGAGCCCAAAAGTTAATCTGGCTTGAAGCTTATTCAGAAAAACATGCTCATTGAACAGATTCCACTTGAAAACGGGTGCGCACTTGGCCTCCGATTTGAGATGCAGAAATATCCTCTGCTGGTTATAAGGGCAGAGAAGGGTTTTCTGATGTGCGGCTATCTTAATGTCAGTGCCGCTGAGACACTCGGGGATACGGCAGCAAAAGTGAAAGGTGTGCAGAGTTTTGAAGATATGCTCAAAGCCACTGTTGTCGAGGTAACAAAGTTTGCCGGAGATCTTGGAATTGAGATAGGAATGACTGGCAGGGAAGCCCTGGAAAAAATGTTTTGAAGGATATTTTGAAGGATATTTTGAAGGATATTTTGAAGGATATTTTGAAGGATATTTTGAAGGATAGAACCTGCTTCACAGGCAGACCTCTTGAATGTAATCTCTTACACGCGGACCTATCATATATTGATCTCTTACAGGCTGCCCCCTGTTCAGGAAACTTTTTTCTTAAAACACAAATGAAAAAACAAACTTAAATAAAAACACAGGCTTAACACACTTTTAAATATATGATATTTTATATTTTGTTCCCTAACCTGCAAGAAATTATTTTGAATTTCGTTAGACTATTTCAATCTGCCTGAAGATCATTTTGAACTATATTAATCAACTTATTTCTGATCATCAATGTTATACGCTTTTGAACTCTCTGGAGAGCACGAAGAACTGCCAGCTGCCGAAATCCTTGCCTGCCTCAAAATTGAGAGGCTTGATTTCCGGCCCCATGCAAGAGTCGACCAGTGTCTTGTAGTGGATATCGCAGGCAGAGAAGAGGATGTTGAAAGAGCCCTTAAAGGTCCTGTAACTGAAAGACTGGCAATGACCCACCATATACTGAAAGTTGTAGGGATTACCGAAAACAATCCTGATGCGGTCATGAAGCTTGCGGAAGCCTTTGAACCTGGAGAATATATCAAGGAAGGAGAAAGTTTTGTTGTCAGGGCAAAAAGGATCAAACACCACGTTGACTTTCCGTGCGAGTCCCTTGAGCAGAAAATTGGAGGATTCATCTACAGGAAAGGGTTCAGGGCAAACCTGAAGAGCCCTGATGTAGAATTCCGGCTCATCCTGAGTGAAAAAGCTGTACTTGGGACTCTATTGTCCTCGGTTGACAGGAGCGCATATGAAGCCAGGACCCCCCAGAACAAGCCTTTTTTTCACCCTGGCGTACTTATGCCAAGAGTTGCCCGCGCCCTTACAAACCTTTCCGGGATAAAGCCGGGAGAGCTCCTCCTTGACCCTTTCTGCGGCACTGCAGGCATACTTGTAGAAGCCGGGCTTGTGGGTGCAAGGGTCATAGGGATAGATGCCCAGGAAAAACTTGTCCTCGGGGCTCACATGAACCTGGAAGCCTATGAACTGGATTACATCCTGATGGAGGGAGATGCCTGCAGGATCCCGCTAAAGGACTCTACAATCGATACCGTCGTCACCGACCCGCCCTACGGAAGGTCGGCAGCAATCCTTGCCGGATCCTTAGAAGAACTATATTCCGGCGCCCTTGAAGAAATCCACCGCGTCTTAAAACCCGGAGGCATCGCGATTGTTGTCTCGGACAAGGCATCATTAGAATACGGAGAGAAGGCAGGACTTAAGGTTCTTGAGATTTATGTACAGAGAGTACACAGGAGTCTCACACGGATAATAACTATTTTCCAGAAGGATGTGAACTACTCCTCCCTGTCGGCTTGAGAGCCGCCGAGGAAGGGGTCCTCACGCCTTATTGAGATAGAATAAAGTAAGGTAAAAGTTGTTTGAAAATAGAAGGGAAGATAGAAAGGTGACTTCTCACCTTTAAAATATTATTCACTCATGGGAAATCAGTTCTTCCAGCACCTCAGCCATTACCCTGTACCTGAGAATGCGTTTGCGGTTCTGCTCACCTGCCCGCTTGATTGAGTAATTATCTTCAATCCATTCTATATTACCTCCATAGTTTACTCCCATAAGGGTTAATCCATAGGGAGGAGCCGGTTCAATTCCTTCTTCATAAATCTCGGGATTTAGCATCTGGAGCAACCAGTCATTATCACGCACCCCTTTTCCGATCATTGAGAGGGCGGTCACTATTTTTCTGACCATGTTCCAGAGAAAACTATTGCCAACGACTTCAATCGTTGTAAGTTCCCCATCTACACGGGCATTGATTCTCTCCAGAGTACGAACAGTACTTTTTTCTCCGTCTGATCGGGAAAAATTTTCAAAATCATGGGTTCCGAGCAGCAGTTTTGAAGCTTCCCTGATCTTTGAAATATCGAACTCTTCACCGCTCATCACGTAGCGGTAGTGCCTGGAAACCGCACTCCTCCTGGCGTCAAAGTCGCAGGGGACTTCCGCATGAGCCCATGCCCATATGGTTGGAGGAAGTTCGGAGTTGACGACTCTGGGAATTGCCAGGTTCGGTTTATCCGTATCAAAAGCGATGACCTGTCCGAAGGCATGAACTCCTGCATCAGTCCTGCCCGCACAAGTATAATTAGCAGATTTGGGGCTTTCTATAATCCTGAGGTTCCGAAGAGCCTTGAAGAGTTCTTTCTCCACGGTCTCGACATTCGGCTGGATCTGGGATCCATGAAACTCGGTGCCTATGTATGCAAGCTTTAAAGCGACTCTCATACGATCCCTGATTACTTGGTTTTTTTCTTATAATAGACTTCTCTTAAAATCACCAAAAATATTACAAAGATGCACCCGAAAAGGAACCAGACCCCCGGGTGAAGAGAAAGGGAATCATAAAGCCCATGGATTCCTCCGAAGTGTGTGAGCCCTTCGGAAGGGACGGAAGGCAGTTCCGGAGTTGAGTCCAGAGTCTCCGGGACAGAGACTTCCGCAACCACTTCTTCCTGGAGAACTTCCGCCCCCGAAGACAGATTTTCAGCGTTCCCGCCTTCCATTACCTGCTGCCCAGCAAAAGGCTCATAGCTTGCGTTCATTGCCTCCTCTTCTGGCACTGCCTGGTCAAAAGTAGACTCATAAACCTCTGCTTTAGGGCTCAAGCTTTCGTTTTCAACGTCCCCCATAATCATTGCTTCTGGATAAGCCTCATTTGCGGGTCCCGTTATCCCCTTCTGCAAAGTATCAGTGGCATCGATGATACTTTTTGCCCGCAGGTAGACTGAGAGATACTCTATTCCTGCAGCTGCAAAGAAAGCTGCCCCTATTACTCCCATGTATTTCTGCAGCAAACTTATAATGGAAAGTTTGTCCATAGAATTTCTTGAAGGGACGAGGACAATCAGCTTTTCCATTGATTCATAGATTTTGACCTGCCTCCCCTTCTGGCTCCATTTAATCTGTTTGACTTTAATCAGATCGGATTCGGCCAGAGAATCGAGGTTATATTTGACCGTAGTAAGGGGGAGGTTCAACTCTTCTGCAATATTGGTTGCAGACATGCTTTTCTTTCCGAGAAGTTCAAGGATCTTCACGGATGTTTCGTTGGAGAGGATCTGGGTAAGTTTTCTTGAGTCACCGTTTACAGGGAGAACAAGCACCCTGTTATCCTGCTCCCCGGATCCAGGCCCCTGGGGAGGCTCGCCGGTTTCAGATAAACCTTCTCTGTCTTCAAGCCCGTTCATGCGTATTTCCTGAGTTAATAAACCTTATTATCAGTTTTGAAATTATACTCTATATTTTACTTTGCACCGATCTTGATATAAAGTTTTATTTTCCGCGGGTTATTATAGATCCACTACTATATTTATATATAGAATCCTTCCCTTAACCTTAAATATAACATTGTATATTCTAATCTAAATTTTCCGCTGGTAGCAATTATGATCACAAAACAGCAGATTCTTGAATTTCTGAAAAATTACGATTTAAAAGACATTACTATTGCAACCGTCTGTTCTCACTCAAGCCTTCAAATTTTTGATGGAGCTAGAAAAGAAGGTTTCAGAACTCTGGGGATCTGCGTTGGCAAACCGCCCAAATTCTACGAGGCATTTCCCAAAGCAAAACCCGACGAGTACCTTATTGTCGACAGTTATGCAGATATCATGAATAAGGCCGAGGAGCTCAGAAAAAGAAACACCATCATTATCCCGCACGGTTCATTTGTAGCTTACCTGGGCACGGAGAATTTTGCAGAGATGGCTGTGCCTACCTTCGGAAACAGGGCTGTACTGGAGTGGGAGTCTGACCGGAATAAAGAACGGGAATGGCTCCTTGGGGCAGGCATCCACATGCCCGGAAAAATAGATGATCCTCATGATATCAATGGGCCTGTGATGGTTAAGTACGACGGAGCAAGAGGAGGAAAAGGCTTCTTCGTTGCAAAAACCTACGAGGAATTCGAGGAACTCGTTGACCACACGCAGAAACACACTATCCAGGAGTTCATTACAGGAACTCGCTATTACCTGCATTACTTCTACTCCCCGATCCGAAACGAAGGATATACCTTAAGCGAAGGAAGCCTTGAACTTCTGAGCATGGACCGCAGGGTAGAATCCAATGCTGATGAGATCTTCAGGCTTGGCTCTCCCAGAGAACTTATAGAAGCAGGTATCCGCCCGACATATGTGGTTACAGGAAACGTACCCCTCGTCGCAAGGGAGTCACTCTTGCCTCTGATCTTCTCTCTTGGAGAAAGAGTGGTTGAAGAATCCCTTGGCCTTTTCGGCGGGATGATAGGGGCTTTCTGCCTTGAAACGGTGTTTACGGACGAGCTTGAAATTAAGGTATTTGAGATTTCAGCCAGGATTGTTGCAGGAACAAACCTTTACGTTTCAGGTTCCCCTTACGCAGACCTGATCCAGGAAGACCTCTCGACCGGACGGAGAATAGCTCAGGAAATCAAAAAGGCAGCCCAGACAAACCAGCTGGATAAGATAATAACCTGAAGCTACTGAAGTATTCTGAAGTTACTGAAGTATTTTGAAGTTACTGAAATCTTCAGAAACTTTCAAATGATTCAATTTTTCATTAGATATTCAGGGTTGGAATGGTCTTTCAATCCCTGATTACCCCTTTTTCTCAAATAGAAGATTTTTTGGTTCATCACTATTTCAAGTGGATAATTTATATTCACTTCCTGAATCCGGAGATGCAACACAGATAATATTTGAAAAAATTTATAGTGGGAAATCACATTCAAGATAAATGTTTATCTTTCTGGTGTGGTTGCTTCCCAACTGAACAATTATTTTCAATCCATACAAAACAGCGAAGAGCTTTAAAAAGGATCCTCAAAACGAGATCCAAGCCTGAAAAACTTAAAGATAGAGACTTTTATTTTACCCAATCTAAACAAATTATTTTAAGTAGTTATCAGTCCGATACTATCAAGGATGCCTGAAGGGGAAAATAAAGAGTTCAGACCTGCTTTTGGAGGAAAATTCAGCGGGACATTGCGTATTCTTGGTAACGAAGAAAATGATGGAGAAGGGCTCCTGTTTCTTGGAAACTATATGGCACTTGACCATTCGAGGGGAGCTGCCGTTTATCTGGATGCCCTTAAACCTCATGCTGTTTTGATCTGTGGGAAAAGAGGGTACGGGAAATCCTATACGATGGGGTGCATGCTGGAAGAACTTGCCCTTCTCCCTCCCGCCATTAAGGGAAAACTTGCATCCCTTATTATCGATACCATGGGAATTTTCTGGACAATGAGTTATCCGAATGCTTCCGAGGCAGGAAGACTAAAAAACTGGGACATTGTACCCACAGGACTCGAAATCGAGGTTTTCGTGCCGGCAGGAAAGGTAGAAGCCTATAAGAGGCGAAACATAGAGGTAAAGCCTTTTTCGATTTCAATCCGGGAGCTCTCCGGAAGCCAGTGGTGCAGGGTCCTCAAGATTGAAGAGGTTTCTCCTCTTGGAATTATGCTCGTAAGGACTATTGAATCCCTCCGGGAAAAAGGCGAACCATATTCTTTTGAAGACGTTATCAGTGAGATCTTCCTGGATACGCGTTCGGATTCAGCATCTAAGGGGGCTGCTGAAAACTATTTCAGGGCTGTGAAGTCCTGGGGTCTGTTTTCAAAGGAAGGGACGCCTCTATCAGAACTAATATCAGGGGGCAGGACAACAGTCCTTGATGTAAGCGCCCTTGAAAACGAAAACGTTTGCGCTGCGGCAGTATCAATTCTTGCAGGCAGGCTTTATGCAGAGAGACTTGAGGCAAGAAGGGCCTATGAAAAAAAGCAGATGGGAGAAAAAACGGAAGGAGAAGAGTTCCCCATGGTCTGGTTTTTCATAGATGAAGCTCATATTTTCGTTCCCGCGGGGAGGGAAAGCCTCGCTTCGGAAGTGCTTATTAACCGCTGCCTCAGGCAGGGCAGGCAGCCCGGTCTCTCCCTGGTACTGGCAACCCAGAGACCTGCAAGCCTTCACCCTGATGTTGTCTCACAGAGCGACCTTCTGATCTGCCACCGCCTCACCTCAAGTGATGATATACTTGCCCTTGAAACCTCCCGGCCCCTATATATGCAGGAAAGCCTCAGGGCTTACCTGAAGAAAATGGGGAGTGAAAGGGGAGCTGCATTGATAGTAGATGACCACTCAGAATCTGTCCATATGGTACGCATTCACCCGAGGAGGAGCTGGCACGGAGGAGGAGAGCCAAGTGCTCTTGAGCCCTGAAGAGAGGAAAAAGAAGAAACAACAGCTCAAACCCCGGAGCAATTTGCTTAAGGCAGAGTATTTGTTTACTAAAGTTTTCCGGGCAAAAGTAACCGTAAAACGGTAGGAATTGTTAACCATATTTATAACCTGTCAGAAAATAATTTAAATATTACCTGTGATACTTCAACCCTGTGAGTTTAGCTGAGTCACAGGCAGTCAATAACCCTCCATTAAAGTGGGAGGCTTGTTTCGGCAAGCCTTGATTGACCAGCCTAAGTCTTAATTGACTCCGTTGGATATGTCATGATACATTTGGATGCTTCCTCAGTCCACTTCCCTATCGTGTAGCATCAAAAGTCCTGAGAGGTAGGGGCGATGTGTTACACACAACAAGCATGTCCAACATTGGCGAGAGGAGACGGTTTTCCAAAACCGTGTTACCTGCAAAGGAAATTCGTTTCCAAAGCAGAGTGGAGAAATCCAACAAAGTGGAAGGAATACCTGGAAGTGGAAGGAATACCTCCCGCCACTGAAGTAACGGGCATCCTACCTTAGAGATCGTGAACATTTAATCAACAGCGTTTAATTACAGCAAATTACGGTGATTTCATGAAAGGAAGAGCCTGGAAATTCGGAAATGACGTGGATACGGATGCAGTAATTCCCGGAAGGTACCTGATTTTCAATACCCCGGGAGAGCTTGCTAAGTATACATTTGAAGGCGTACGCCCTGATTTTGCAAAAAATGTTCATGAAAATGACATCGTGGTCGCAGGAAGCAATTTCGGCTGCGGATCCTCGCGCGAACACGCCCCTCTTGCCCTTAAAGGGTCAAAGGTGTCATGTGTAATCGCAAAGTCTTTTGCAAGGATCTTTTTCAGGAATGCTATCAATATCGGAGTCCCTGTCCTTGAATGCCCGGACACGGACAAGATCGACGACGGAGATGAACTTGAAGTAGACCTTGCAACAGGGGTTATTCAAAACAAAACAAAAGGAGAGACCTACCAGGCAACCCCCCTCCCGGATTTCGTCCGCGAGATCGTAGATGGGGGAGGGCTTATAGAGTATGCCCGGAAACTGGTCTCTGAGCGCTGAAAAACAGGAAACCTGTCCAAAGACAGACCTGATCCACGTTTGACATCTCGCAGTAAAAAGGCAGTTTTGCCTGTAAATTTGAAAGGAGTACAAACATGACGCAGTATAAGATTCCGGTCCTTCCCGGAGACGGGATAGGCCCAGAAATCATCGCTGAAGGCAGAAAAGTAATTGATGCCGCAGGCGAGAGATTCGGTTTTGATGTAGAATGGATTGAATACCCGCATGGAGCAGATCACTACCTGGAAACGGGAGAGCTGATTTCGGAAGAGACCTTAAAGGAATTATCCGGCTACCCTGCCCTTTACCTTGGCTCCATCGGAGACCCGAGGATTGCCCCCGGGGTTCTTGAAAAGGGAATCTTATTAACTGCGCGCTTTTACTTTGACCAGTACGTCAACCTGCGCCCGATAAAACTCCTCGAAGGAGTCTGGACCCCAATCAAGGATAAGACCTCAAAAGACATCGACTTTGTCGTGGTCAGGGAAAACACCGAGGACTTTTACGTAGGAATCGGCGGCAGGGCAAAAAAAGGAGAGAGTAAAGACCTCCTTGAAGTCAAAAGGACACTATACTCTGCAAAATTCGGCCTTGATATCGAGACCGACAGCGAGGAAATTGGGTACCAGATCGGCCTTATCTCCAAAGAAGGTACAAAAAGAGTTATCGAGTACGCCTTTGACCTTGCAGAAAAACAGAAAAAACACGTCTCATCTGTTGATAAAGCAAACGTTCTTTCCGACATCTACGGCCTATGGAGAGAAGAGTTCAGCGCGGTTGCTGAAAAGCACCCCGGCGTTACCACGGACTTCAACTTCGTTGACGCTATTACAATGTGGTTTGTGAAAAACCCTGAATGGTTCGATGTGGTAGTAACCCCGAACATGTTCGGAGATATCATCACCGACCTCGGCGCCATGATCCAGGGCGGCCTCGGCCTTGCCCCGGGCGGAAACATCAACCCGAACGGCACAAGCATGTTTGAGCCAATCCACGGTTCAGCTCCGAAATACAAAGGCCTGAACAAAGTCAACCCGATTGCCACAATCTGGGCAGGCGCAATGCTCATAGAACAGCTTGGAGAAAAGGAAGCTGCAGACAACATAGTCAGTGCAATCCAGAGAAATATCCTGGACAGCAAAGTCAAAACCTACGACATGGGCGGCAAGAGCACCACCTCAGATGTCGGAGACGACATTGCAAGGATAATAAAGGGAGAATAATTCAAATCTCCCTTCATTACATTTTCTTTTCTAATTAACGTAGAATTCATTTTCTTGTCTAATTAACGTAGAATTCATTTTCTTGTCTAATTAACGTAGAATTCATTTTCTTTTCAAATTAACATAGAATTGCCGGAATTTTCCGACTCTTTTTGAGAATCAGAACCATTTTCATTGGTCATCGGTTAAGAACTTATTTCCATCTACCAATAGTGTTTTTCATGTCTCATTCTCATTAAAACCATTCTTCTCTAAACCTTTCTCTGTTTACATGCGGATCCAATGCTTGACTTTCATATACACTCATTATCGTTTCAAAAGTTCTTTGAATTCCACATCTATTCAGAATTACGGTCAACAAATCTGATGCATTCTCTGCAAATATTGTGCTCCAACGTAACTGCGTATATTGAGCCATTTTTTCAGGATGAGCTGTTGAGTTTCTTACAAGAGAATAAATTCTTCTGCTAACGATTAGTGTCAACATTGCTATCCATATTAGAGCCTCAATTACCTGCACATTCTTTGTTTCAAGAACGTCAAGAGCGTATTTACTTTTCAATTCCTTAAACAGCAGTTCTATGTCCCATCTTGCTCCATATAATTTTGCAGTGTCTTTTGCATTCAAAACATCTTTCTGAATATTTGTGATATATATGTGATGCTTTTCATCCTCATCATTATATACCGCAACAAGACGTACAAGCATCTCATCCCGCTTTTGTTTGCCTTTATACGCTCTTCTTTTGAATGATATTTTTACAACTGCATCAATATCTTTTCCAGAGAGTTGTTTAATACACTCACTAACAGGTTCTCCCGCGAACTCTTTGCTTTTTGTCTTAGAAAGTCCCTCTTCAACAGAAACAAGAATCGGATCCATATTCTTCCTTATTCTTGAGACAAAATATCCTCCGTTTTCCTCAACTCTTGCAAACATTTGAGTTTTGTAAAAACCAAGATCAACAAGAAGAATACGGTCTTTGATCCATGGACCGATTTTCAATGTTTTGATCTCAGCTGTTTTTTCAGAATACAGAGCAACTGTTTTAGGTCCATTAGCAACTGCACTTACCATAACTCCCACTTTTACCCCAGCAGCTACTGTTCTTGCTCTTGCTGCTGGAAATTTGTCTGCTAAAGATGAGTTAAGACGAACAATTGTGCTGTCTTGAATGAGAATATCCTGGAAGTTTTCGAGTTTTTTGCTAAGTTTTCTACCAGGTTCTTTTGCAAGCTCTTCTATGCCGTGAATAACACACTGATGAAGAAATTCAACAAGTTCAGGAGTGAATCTATAGTACCAGCTGCTATCGCTTAGGGTCTTATTTGATTCTTTTTCGTATCCTCTTTTCAAACTGGCAAGTGTACGCTGCAAGCGTACACCAAAACCAAGAGTTAAAACCCAAAAGATGACAACAGGATCAATTTTACGTTCACGTTTTATAAGGCCAGTTTCTTTGGCAGTTTGTCTTAACCACTCTTCGGGAAACATTTCCCGAAGAGAGTCTTCAAGAGTAGGTGGGGGACGAGGAGACATAGATGCACTAATATTTAGATTATTATTATAAAAACACATGCGAGAGTGATTCCCTAACGCTTAACCGATGACCAATG
>NZ_JJOY01000001.1:332-20308 GCF_000979455.1 Methanosarcina sp. 2.H.T.1A.6 | reverse complement strand
CTGTCCCTACCTCTCAGGACTGTTTAACCGGCATCCTTAGAGCCTTAAACTGAGGCGACATTCAAGGGTAACTATGTATTCTTTCCTATCGTTTACTGATTTTCCGTTGCTCCTAATCGGTGATCTGGTCAACCAGGGCTTGTTAGACAAGCCCCTGAGTCTTTAGCTCAGGGGTAGTTGACGCTAATAGCCTGCATGTCTTTTTTTTATTGAGGTTATTCAATATTTTTATTGAGGTTATTCAATATTTTTATTGAGGTTATTCAATATTTTTATTGAGGTTATTCAATAATCGGTATAATTCTATTTAATTCACTTATCTTTTTACGAAATTCCGTATTCCAATAGAACCGGGTGTTTTCACGGATTTCTGTGTTTTCATGGCGCACGGCGTTTTTATGGGCATGGTATTTTTACGTGGCTCGTAGCTAATCGGTTGATATTATTACAGGGCAACCTGAATACTATCTTTCAGATTCTCCGTCCCGCGCAAAGCGCCGTTTGAGCCGGGGTAGCTTCCAGTAATTTAAAATGCAATCTTCAGTCGCGCTCAAAAAATAGAGCATCAAAATATCAACTGCTTAATAATAAAAGACCTATTTTTATGGAACTGGAAAGTATTTAATGCCGGTCCTGAACTATCGATATAATCTGAACTATCGATATAATCTGAACTTATTTGCTGCTTTTATACTGAGATTATTTCTACTGAAGAAAACTCATCTAGTGTCATTAACTATATACGCTATATTCCAATATAACATGTATACCGGCAGAATTCAGGTTAAAACCTTAAGAACCCAGGCTATGTCGTAAAAATCCGGGCTATGCCGTAAGAAACAGGTTTATAATGGAAATTAAGGCAAGTTTGTTGCCTGGAATGTTAATTCCTCAATAAATAACTTCATAAATAGTGACAAATGTAAAGTAAGAGGAGCTAATAGCTAAAGTTAGCAGATTTGAGAATTACATGTTAATATTGCATTTAAATTGTAAAAACGAAGATGAATCTAAAAATAAAAATCAAATTTATTTTATAAATCATATTACATATTGAAATAATCTTAAATAGCCTTATGTCTAACAATGTAATGTTTTTACCTTATTCCTTTATTGAGACTTAAATAGAGAAAAAAGTAAAAAATTGTAAGCAGGCAGGAATCTGATTAAATGTTTGCTTTCCTTTGCACGTGTCTGGACTTACATAAGAATAGGAGGATGACTTTTGTCGAATTCTTCAAAAGATGCGGATAGCAGCCTTAAGAGCACAGTTAAATCCAGGTATCTTATCCTGGGCAGCGGTAGTATTGGTTTTGCGCTTGCAAAAGAGCTCAGGGAAAGCAATAAGCTTGTAATCATTGTAGATAACGACGAAGCTAAGGTTGAGACTCTCAGGGAAGAAGGCTTTGAAACTATTCTTGGAGATATCTCTGACCCCGAGCTCATTAATAATATTGATCTTAAAAATGTCGTTGCAATACTCTTCCTGAGTTCCAACAATGAGGCAAACAGGAAAGGAATTGAAAACTTTAAGAAAATCGTAAACCCGGATATCCAGATATTTTCCCGTGCCTCGGATATCATCAATAAAGAAAAGATGGAAGATCTGGGGTCTGATTACGTTTTTATGCCCTCCAAGCTGGTTGCAAGCTCCCTTTCCCGCTCCCTTGAGAGAGCTGAGTCAGTTCACAGGGGCAACAGGCTTGCCAGATGGCTGAAAGGGATCAGGGATAAAAAACTTGCTATCGTAATCCACGATAACCCTGACCCGGATGCGATATCCAGTGGGCTTGCTTTAAAGGAAATCGCAAAAAGCCTTGGGCTTGAAGCCAATATCCTCTACCATGGAAGGATCGGGCATCAGGAAAACAAGGCTTTCGTAAACCTTCTCGGGATTGACCTGAGCAAAATGGAAGAGCATGATCCTGAGGACTTTGATGAAATTGCCCTGATAGATTGCTCAATCCCCGGCGTTAACAATATGGTTCCCCCTAACTCATATGTAGGCATTGTGATAGACCATCATCCACCCGGAGAAACCGAGATAAAGGCCGAATATATAGACATCCGGCCCAACTTCGGGGCAACAGCCACTATCATGACAAAGTACCTGCAGCAGCTAAATATCAATATATCGAAGACCCTGGCAACGGCTCTGCTTTATGGGATCAGGACTGACACACAGGACTTCAAGAGGAAAACCGACCCTGCAGACCTCTCAGCTGCTTCATACCTCTATCCCCTTTCAAATCACGGGATCCTGGACCAGCTCGAGCAGCCTTCAATGGCTATTGAAACCCTTGAAGTGCTCGGGGAAGCCATCCGGAACCGGCAGGTACTCGGGAGTTACCTTCTCTCAAATGTCGGGAACATCCGTGATAGGGATACTCTTCCTCAGGCTGCGGATTACCTCCTGAGCCTTGAAGGAATCTCCACAACTGTTGTCTTTGGGGTCACCGATGATCGCATCTATATCTCGGGCCGCAGCAATGATATCAGGGTCAACCTGGGAGAGATTATGCGTCAGGCCTTCGGAGAAGACGCGGGAGGGCATGCAAATGCAGCAGGTGCCCAGATACCTCTCGGAGTTTTCAGTGCCACAAAAGACAGGCAGACACTCTTAAGGCTCGTTAACGAAGCAGTCGTCAAGAGATTCCTGAGTGCCGTCGGAGTTGAAAGTACAGGAGAATAAGCTATCGGAAAAAAGGCAGGCGTTTTCAGTAGAACGCCACCATTGAATTTTCTAAAAGAGAAAAGAAGGAGGGATTTTTTCTCTCCCTCATTTTTTTTCAGATTCCTTTTTTATTTCTTGTCTTCTTCTAATTTCTATTTATTCTCTTTTTTGTTTATTTCTGTTTCTTTTTCCCGGATTTCTTCCTTACTTTTTCCGGGTCTTTGATTTCCCTATTTTTCACTTCTAACGCTTATTATACGTTTTCTGCTTCAGGAAGGGATGTTTGACTCTATTCTATTTCCGTTCAAAATGTCGCTCTCAGTTACCTGAATTCCTGCAATAGTTGAGTTTTTTCCTGTGGTCAGTGAATAAGGAGAGGTTGCATGAACTCCTTTTCCTGTGTTTTCGGTCGAATAGGACACGGTTATCTCAAATAAACCGTTCTCATCTGCCACGTCACCTTTCTGATATTTGAATTTCCTGCCTGTATTAGAGCTGAGTTCAAGTGTTGCCATCACAGACTGGTTAGGGCTTGCAGTTCCTGAAATCGTGGCTCCCTTGACATATTCAAATATCTTTACAGTATTTTCTTTACTATTCTTATTCTCTGTGGAATTTATATTACTTTCATGGACCAGCCTGTAATTTCCCAGGGAGGTTCCATCAAGTTTATGTAGTTTATATACCTGGGTTTGCAGGAGAGCCTGTTTAGGAGTTGCAACGGTTTTGAGGCCTGTATTTTCTTTCGTGGTTTTGACATCGTAATAGTTTCCGATATCTTTTCCTGCTATCGTTGTAATAGCACTAAATTTACCTTCTGCCATTAGTGTGTCAGTTATTACGTATTTTACATTGAGCTTTTCAATTATTGTTTTTGCTTCCTTTTCGGAATCCGTTATAAAGAAGCGTGCAGAATCTTCTACACCTGTCTGGAAGTTATTGGAGACTGCAGGCCGTTTTCCCACATACACAATCCAGTTTCCGTAGTCCCACCAGCTAAGAACCCCGTACTCAGGGGTTTCTGAAGGTTCAAGATAATAAGAAGTTGCAGGTGTTGAGGCTTCAAGCCATTCGAGGGAGTCCTGCCATTCAGGATCAATTGAGACTGCATCTTTTGCAAAAGTGGCACCTAACCATACGGAGGGCACAAAGATCAGGCCTATCAGTGCCACCCCTGAAGCAAGTTTGAAGTAGTCAGGTCCGGCATCCGTACTCTTTGACTCTGCTGCATGTCTGATTTTTGATTTTGAGTTCGTTTTTGATACTGACTTTTTACCCGTTTGAAAGGCAGATTCCAGATCATTCTCCTTTACCTTTCCGGAGTTTACCAGCTTATTTACTTCTTTTCCGAAATCAAGGGATCCCAGCAAAATCCAGAGAATATATGCGGTAAGGATTGAGATATTTACCGCAAAAAGATAGGAAAACCGCCTCTGGGAAAAGGTGAGGTATGCATAAAAAAGTGTCCATATAAGGAAAAATACTCCTTCTGGCTTTGATTTTTCGCCTTTAAACTCCAGGCTGAACAGGAAAAATCCTGCCAGTGCTGCAAAAAAGGAAAGCCCAAAACTTCCCAGTGTCGGAGATAAGGTAAGTTTTCCCTGTGAAGTCAAAAAGAGGGGCACTGCTTCGACAACTGTGCCTATATATTCGCCTTTGCCAGAAAAGAACCTCAGTCCTTCAATAATGAAAGCGTAGTATTCGATGGAAAATATCCGGAGGAAAAGAAGCCCTGCGCCGAATACGAGTATTAACACGCCAGGATAGTACTTCCAGTCCATTCCTTTCTTTGAGATATATGCTGATAAACCCCATAAAAGGAATATTCCGGCGAGCAGGATCAGTACAAAGACAACCTGGAACCAGGAAATATACATTGCACTCATCTCAAGCCCCTGACGGACAGCTCCTGCTGAGAGGGGAATTGTAAACAAAAGTGTTGCAAACAGAGCTGCAGTCGAGCACATGAAGAGGTAATCTGACTCTTTCCCTGCTTTAAGATCGAGTGTTGCCTGAACCAATGCATAAAGGACAACAAAGCCGATAAGGGCAGGAGCTCCTACCCATGTAAAGATAAGGAGTGAAAAAAAGAGTCCTGAAGCCGCTGCAAGAAGCAGGGGATTTATGAGTTTCTTATCCGAGGATATGTTTTTGAGTGAACTTAATGAAAGTTTTCTCTCCACTGCTAGCTTTATGGCAAGTATGAAAAATGCATAGGCTGCCGTTGAGAGGAGTACTTCAGCCACGTGATGGTCAACTGCCCCAAAACGGGATGTGTATACATGGGCAGGTATAACCGCAAAAATGAAAGCTCCAAGAAGCCCTATTTTTCTGTCAAAGACTGAAGCCGCTACCACATAAACCGGAATTACTGTAAGGACTCCGAGCAGTACCGGTAAAAGAGCCCCTGCAAATTCGACAGTATGCGTGTCAGGCTGTCCTCCTCCCAGAATTATTGCAAGCATGGCGCCTAACAGGTCAAAGAATGGCGGCCACCCAATCTCAAAACCATAAGGATAGTTAAGATAGGTATCAAAGTTAAGAAAATGAGGGAAACTGGAGGTCGTATATAGAATGCGCCGCATATGATAAAACTCATCAAATCCCGTAAAGGTTATGCCACCGTCTGCAGTGAGTGAAGCATAGGAGAGCATGCGCATGAGAAAAGCAACTGCTATTACAGCGATAAGTGAAATGATTTTAAATCTTGAACTATAAGTTGATGGTTTTGACCCCAGATGCCTCATGTTTTTATTCATAGCGACCACTTCATTGTATTTTTTGATTTTTTCAATAGTTCCATCTTTTTTACTACTTCTTAAAGGAGAGAGTGCGTAAAAATAGTCCTTTAACTTTCGTTTGATTTTTTAATATTTTCTTATTTAATCCAGCATCTTGTGATCTTAGTGATATAATTGTTACGTTCATGGCTTTTCACTAAATCATAACTTTTATCGTGATGTCTGCTTAATTCAATACGCAAACAATTAATACTTTAATTTTTATGGGCATATTCACTCTATGTAGTCTATTTTCGGCAGTGTCACGAATTTGCTGTAAATTCAAAGTCAATTTTTTGCCTATTGTATAAAATTTGGTTCTTCGGATGTGGGATATCCTATTCATTTACTTCTTGAAATCTGTGATTGTAATGAAAAATCGACACACAGCCTACTCCTAGCTGTTTGAATTACTTCTAGATTATCAAATTACAAGTACCGCTATAAATCAATATTTATATTGTTTGTCGTAGAAAGGATTATACACATGTTTCTATGATTATTAAATAATTATTAGTTTTATGTTAATTTTTTGAGTAGAACTTGTCATACTTGTCATTATACATTGGTTAAAAATATACTCATAAGTTCCACTTAACATAAAACTTTTGCGTGTAGATATCTCTCCAGATCGGGATCATCAGATTGGGATTTGAGTTGTAAAATACATACCATTAAATCAATTTAATGATTTTTAGATCTCGTACATAAGCTCTAAAAAGTCCAAACTTTGATAAAATCAATTTTAGTCCAATATTATTCTTTAAATGGAGACCTTAAAATGAAGCTCTCAATAATCTTAGGCACAAGACCAGAAATTATTAAAATGTCTCCTCTGATAAGAGAATGTGAAAAAAGGAACCTTGATTATTTCGTTCTGCACACTGGCCAGCACTACTCCTATGAGATGGATAGGGCTTTCTTCGATGATCTTGAGTTGCCGAAACCAGCCTATAATCTCGATGTAGGTTCCGGAAGCCATGCAGAGCAAACAGGTAAAATCATGGAGGGTATCGAAAAAGTCATTCTTGAAGAAAAGCCAGACGTGGTTTTAGTTCAAGGCGATACAAATACCGTACTTGCAGGTGCACTTGCTGCTTCTAAAGTACATATAAAAGTAGGGCATGTGGAAGCCGGCCTTAGAAGTTATGACCGTAGCATGCCCGAAGAAATAAATCGAGTTGTAGTGGATCATGTTTCGGATTATCTCTTTGCACCTACTGAGCTTTCAAAGCAAAATCTGCTGAAAGAGGGTATTGAAGAAAGCAAAATATTTGTAACTGGCAATACAATTGTTGACGCCATTTTTCAAAATTTAGAGATTTCTAACAAGAAAGTAGATGTTTTGAATGATTTGGGTTTGAAGTCAAAAGAATATTTCCTTCTCACCTCCCATAGGGCTGAAAACGTCGATAGTCGGGAACAATTGGGTAAATTATTGAAAGGTATTTCCACGATTCAAAAAGAATATTCGCTACCTGTTGTTTTTCCAATACACCCGAGAACAGAAAAAAAAATCAAGGAATTCGGTTTTTCATTGGATGGGATCAGGCCTATAAAACCTGTAGGTTTTCTGGAGTTCTTGCAGCTTGAAGCGAATGCCAGACTTGTATTTACTGATTCAGGCGGAGTTCAGGAAGAAACCTGCATTCTGGGGACTCCCTGTGTAACACTAAGAGATAATACAGAAAGACCTGAAACACTGGAAGTCGGCTCTAACGTTCTGGCAGGTGTTGAACCGGATCGTATTATCCAATCAGCTATCAAAATGATGAGCGAAAAAAGGAGCTGGATCAATCCTTTTGGGGATGGAAGGGCTGCAGAAAAAATAATTGATACTCTGAGGACCGAATAATGGAGTCTTCAGCAGAGAGCGTCCCATTGGATATTGTCTGTTTCTCTGATATTTTCTGGGATGCACTCTGGCAGAGGCATCAGCAATTATTTACAAGATTCCCTTCTAACTGGAGAATTCTATTTATTGAACCCACGTCAATTCCTGTTTTACTTACGCAGCCTAAGCGGTTGTTCACAAGAAAACATGTAAATATAGAGATTGTTTCGTTACCATCGATTCCCTTGATAGACAGAGCAGAGAATTTAAGGTGGATTAATGATTCTTTAATCTCTTTCTGGCTTCGTTTCATTTTAAAACAGAAGAATATGAAAGAGCCGGTTCTTTTCTACTATGAACCCAGATATTCGACTTTAATAGGGAAGCTACAGGAAAAAATGGTTGTTTTGGATTATATTGATGATAAACTTGCATTCTCTAATGTTCCATCCTGGATGAAAAAGTATCTGGATAACTTAATCGATAAAGCAAATCTTGTTTTCGTAGCTTCTTCGTATTTACATAATAATATCCTGAAGACTAGAAAGAATGATGTGTATCTGATTGGTAATGGGGTTGATGTGGATCATTTTAAGAAGGCAATGACAGATATCCCAATTCCTGAAGATATAGCACACATAAAAACGCCGATTGTAGGATACGTTGGTGCTCTGAGTGACTGGGTAGATTTTGATATAATTAGAGCAATTAGCAAGGAATATCCGGATTTTTCTGTTGTGCTGGTTGGGCCGGAATTTCCCAGTGTAAAAAACGAAATTGATTCCTTAAAGCAATATCCAAATATATTTATACTTGGGATGAAGCCTTATGAAATACTTCCGAATTACATTAAAGCTTTTGATGTTTGCATAATTCCTTTTAAAATTAATGAGTTAACATTGAGTTCGAATCCTCTCAAATTTTATGAATATATTTCAAGTGGGAAAAATGTAATTTCGATTAATTTACCTGAAGTAAAACAGTTTGATCACACAATATATGTTGCAAATAATTTAGATGAATTCCTGCAGTTTGTTCCTGTTTCTCTCAATACAAAAGTGAATGTTGAAGAGGTTCTTAAGATTACTGAAGAAAACACCTGGGGTCGAAAGTCAGAAAAGATGATTAAGTTGATTATTCAAAAATTGGAACATTAAACAAATTGGGCAGTTAAATTGTTAATTCTTAAAGAGTGAGTGATATTGTGTTTGCTGAGATAAACTCCAAAGAATGGTGGGAAGAATATTTTAAAATTAAATGGGAAATAAACAGAGGAAAAGAACAAACCGAATATTTTATGCAGTTGATTATTGAAAATTTGCCTGTAAGTGTCAAAAAATATCTTGATAATCCGGAAATCACTATTCTTGATTGGGGATGTGCTTTAGGTCAGGGTGTTAACCTTTTACAAACTAAATTTCCCAGTGCTAAAGTTAAAGGCCTGGACATTTCAGAGACTGCTATTGAAAAAGCAAAAAATGAATACAAGGATCTCAGTTTTGTATCCGGAAGTTTGTCAGAGTTGAACGAAGAATTCTCCGTAATTGTTTGTTCGAATTGTCTTGAACATTTTGCAGATCCGAAACCATACTTTAAGGAACATTTAACTCACACAAAAGATATATACATCGCTCTTGTGCCATATCGGGAAGAAAATCGCATTAAGGATCATGAGATTTCTTTGAGTGAATCTTTTTTCCCCGATAAAACCGAATCCTTCCAAAAAATATATTCTAAAATCCTGGATACCCGATCGTCTGTTTTTTGGTATGGCTATCAATTGCTAGTAATCTATGCAAATAAATCTCTAAATTTTGATACTATGAAAAGAAATGATGACATATTGATTAATTCTCAATCCCCCCAATTATGGGATAATGTAGCAGAAACTTACTCTGAAACTGCAAATATTACGGAAATCAAATTAGGTCAAGAGATTGAACAATTATTTTTAGGTTTGGGGATTGAGCCTGGTGCATCCTTGCTTGAAGTTGGGTGTGGAAGCGGACATTTGTCTGGGTATCTTGCAGGTAAAGGTTTTCATACCACACTTATCGATTTCAGTAAAGTAGCTCTGGAAAAAGCAAAAGAGCATTATGAGCAAAATAATCTTGTAGGAAATTATATTCATGCAAACATGTTCGACCTATCTGCCGACCTGGTCGAACCTCATGATGTTGTCTGGAATTCCGGAGTACTTGAGCATTTTGATGCCTGGGATGTTATTGAAGCTTTAAAGAGAATGGGACAGGTTGCCAGAAAATATGTTCTTATCCTCGTGCCAAATGCAAAAAGTATCCCTTATTTACTATTTCGCCAGAAGGCAATGGAAAAAGGTGAATGGATATGGGGGAGGGAACTGCTTCGCGACTCTATGAAACATCTTGCAGAAGCTGCAGGTCTTGAAGTTATTGAGGAGCAACATATAGGAAAGCATTTTTCTTATGATCAGTTTACTTATGTTAACTCCGAAATTGGAACAAAATATCAGGATATAGATCAACAGCTTCTTCCAAGGGAACAAAACTATTTAATCGCATTAATTGCCAGACCAAGAGCGGGTAATGTTTCAATAATTTCGGAAGATCTCTTGAATAATGTGATTCAAATTGAATCGAATGTCGAAAAAGCTACATATTCTTTTGATCAGTCTGCTTCTAATTATTCTGTAAAAATATATCTGAGACAGATCTCTGATCTTTCTTCAAAGATAAATGACCTCAATAATAAGATTTTATCAGATGAGCTCAGTAATAAGACTTCATTATCTAACCTAAATAAAGACTACAAATCTCAGATCGAAATTAAGGACCATGAGCTTCTCAATAAGGATGATGAGATTCTCAACTTGCAAAAAACGATCGAAGATTTGAGATTGGAAGTCAATAGAATAAATGACGAAGCCTCAACGTTGAAATCTACGAATGAAAAATTACAGCTGGAGATAAGTAACAAAGATTTCTCTATAGATAGTTTATCTAGAGTTCTCCAGGATCGTGAAAATTCCCTTTCCTGGAGGTTTAGCCAGTATTATGGCAAATATTTTGAAATAAACTCTCCAGTTACCAGATTTTTATCTTCCTTTCTCAACAAATTTGTAGGCGCAGCTAAAAAGCCTCAGAATATATCAGAAACTTCGCCCTATGAAAGGGAGCTTGAGAAAATTCTGGGAGAACATAAAGGGAAAGTAAAAGGAATTATTGTTTATCCTCCTACGGTTGACTGGAATATTCCTTTATTTCAACGTCCTCAGCAACTTGCTCTTGCTTTCTCCAAGCTTGGATACTTATTCTTCTATTCGGTCGGGGACAATAAGCTAGATAAGGTCGATGGGTTTCAGAAGATCCAAGAAAGTCTTTATCTAACAAACAAGTATGATTTACTGGTCAGTTCTTTATCTGAACTCATTCTGTTACTTTCATGTACGAATCCAAATGTCATGATTTCGGATATAAAGGATATTAAAAGAAAAGGAGGCCTGGTTATCTATGATTATATTGATGAGATCAGTCAGGATATTATTGGCCCAATATTACTTGATGACATTCTCCACAGGCACCAGTACATGCTGAAATCAGCCGATATTTTTGCTGCAACTGCAGATAAACTTGTGGATAATGTTGCAAACCAGGATGAAACGGACATTCACCTGATTCCAAATGGAGTAGATTATAACCATTTTGGTAATCTATCGGCTGCTATCCCGATTCCAAAAGACTTAAAAAATATTGTTGATTTACAAAAACCCATTATCGGATACTATGGTGCTCTTTCAATATGGTTTGATTTTGATCTAATTGAGAAATTAGCTGAATCGCGACCTCAATATGAAATCGTACTTATTGGTATGATTTATGACGAGACCATAAAAACAGCGGAGCTAAATAAACATTCAAATATTCATTATTTAGGGTCAAAAGATTACTCTATACTTCCCGAATACGCAAAATTCTTTGATGTTGCAACGATTCCGTTTGTTTTAAATGAGATTACGGAATCGACGAATCCTATAAAACTTTTTGAATATATGGCACTTGAAAAGCCAATCGTCTCCACAAATATAAGGGAATGCCGTAAATATCGTTCTGTCCTGATTGGGACGGATAAAGAGGACTTTATTGACAAAGTTGACCAGGCTTTGCAATTAAGAGGCAACAGTGAATATTTGAAGTTGTTATCTAAAGAGGCAAAAGAAAATACCTGGGATGCAAGGGCAAAAGAATTTGATCAATTGATTTCCGAAATAAGATGTGATAAACTTGACAATAATGAATCCGTGGAAAGAGGGCACATTAACAGTTCATTGTATTTTGGTCAGGAACAGGGTAAGGTAAGTGTGATCTTGCCTGTTTACAATCAGGCAGATCTTCTGGATGAGTCACTTCAAAGCGTTCTAAACCAGACATACCAGAATTTTGAATTAATTATTGTTAATGATGGTTCTAGGGATGGTGTGGAAAGAGTTCTGAATAAATATGTAGACAACCCAAAAATTAGGGTATTATCCCAGCAAAACCAAAAATTGCCTAAGGCCCTTAACAATGGATTTTTTTATGCAAAAGGTGAGTTCTTTACATGGACATCAGCTGACAATATCATGGATTCAAGGCAGCTGGAAGTGCAGGTTAATTTTTTAAAGAGTAATACTGATGCTGATATGGTTTATTGCGATTATGAAATAATTGATGATCGAGGAGAACCTTTAACAGATAGCAATTTTAGGGTTCAAAATCAAAAACCTCAGGGATCCAGTTTTATCCATCTTCCAAAGACTACCGAGCATCTCAACGAAGAAAAGGATAATTTTATTGGCGCTTGTTTTATGTACAGAGGTCTGGTTGGTAAGGTTATTGGAGATTACGACCCTTTCACCTTTGGATGTGAAGATTATGATTATTGGATGCGAATTAACAGTTTATTCAATATTCAACATCTAGGCAGTGAGGACATTCTTTATCGATATCGTGTCCATGATAATACATTAAATGCAAAGGCTGAAGAACTGGGTATTTATGAGCGGGTAAATGACCTTATGGAATATGATAAGGAAAGAAGAGCGTTTTATAAAAAGCCATTTGAGATCTTATTTGCAGGTTCCTCTGCTGAATTTGAGAATATGAGCCGCTACTATAAAGCAGAAGGTAATTTTATCTTGGAAGGTCTTCAGGATATTGAAAGTATTTCTGAAAAAAGCATAGTCTTTTGCAAATTGTCCGAAGTACTCTCTGTGCTGCAAACTATATCTGAAAATCCGAAAATTTATAAAATACTTGTCATCGATCAGGATATTGATGAGATTACGGTTGATGAAAGTACAATAAAGGCTTTTGACAGGGTTCTTTGCTTTAAACTTGAATCCTTTAATATCTTACACCATGATCATAACGAAAATATTTTCTATATACCTGATTTCAGTGGCACTAATCTGCAGATAATCCTTAAATTGGCAAATAATGCTATATTTTATCAAAACACGCGAGCTACTTATGATAAAAAGCTGCCTGAAATTTATATCCACAGGAAATTAAATATATTGCTCTTAGCCCCAAATCTCAATAAGGGTGGGTTGGAGCAAGTCGTATATGATTTATCAACGAATCTTGATAAAAATATGTTTAATGTGTATGTTGCCTATGTGCAAGTTGGAGGATATATTTCAGATAAGTGCCTTAGTGAGGGAGTCTCTGTAATTCCGATCAATAATAGCAAGGAGAAATTTACTGAGGTTCTTAAAAATTATAATATCGATATAATAAACACGCATTACTCCAATTTCGGGCTGGAGATTGCAAAGAAAATGAACATTCCTGTAGTCTCAACAATACACAATAATTATGTCTGGTTTCAGGAGCATGAAATCTCTGCATATTTAAATGAAAACAAGTACATCTCGTCTTATATCGCGGTTTCAAAAAACGTTAAGAAGTATTCTAGACATTATTTCAAGATAGATCCTGAGAAAATCAATGTTATTCCCAATGGTGTTAATTTTAAGACATGTTCCATACCTGAGCCGAAGATTCAGGAGATGAGGGCCAGACTTGGTCTTCTGGAAAACGATTATGTGTTTCTTGTCGTTGCAGGCTATTCGGGTTTAAAATCACATATCAACGTAATCAGTGCGATGAAAGATCTCGCAAATAGCTATGCAAATATGAAGGTTATTTTTGTGGGTCCTGTTCTTGAGGAGGATTATTATAAGGCTATTGAAAAGAAAATCCGCGAATATGGCCTTCAATCAAATATCATTCAACTTAAATTCGTTTCTGATGAGGACATGCATTGTCTTTATCAGATCGCAAATGCTTTTTTGCTACCTTCGCTGATAGAGGGTTGGAGTATTTCCGTAATGGAAGCCATGCATTACGGCCTTCCCTTGATCCTGACAGACGTTGGAAGTGCGCGCGAAGTTATCAAGAACAGTGACATTGGGATTATAATTCCTAATGCTTATGGCGATATTACTAATCTAAATATTTCAAATGTGTTTGACTATAAGATGAATGAAAACTTGCCAAACCTTGAAATTCTCAAAAAATCAATGATTGATTTTTACACTAATAACGATAAGTGGAGTGTTTCAGGGAAAATAGGAATCAAAAGAGTCAATCAAGAATATAATCTCGACGCTATGATTCGAAAATATGAACAATTGTATTTAGAGGTATATGTGAAAAATAATACACTGTAAATCTAATTTCAGGTATCCAATCTAAAAGTTGGAATCAAAAACTTATATGTTTTGGAAAGTATTTGCTGCCGATATAAGATCCTATCTTCCGCAGATGTATTCAAAATGATAACAGTTTTTTTGTTATCGTTTTTGAATATTTTTTTATAAAATACGCAGTATTATCTCAACTAAAACCCGGGAAATAGGTTCAGGAAATTTTCAAAGAAAGCAAAAAATAGGAATTTGTGGAATATTTCAAAAACACATGTTTGAATCACCAGGGTACTTTTCAGAAAAAACGATAACATGAAAAGTTGTGATGACTTAAAGGACATCTGTGGTAAGTGGGTAAGATAGATTAATTTCAAATTTTTGTAATTACTTACTGGGAACAGATTACAAATCAATATTTAGGAGCTATAAATGAAAATCAATAATACGTGGTCAACATATCGAATTGACCACGTTTTTGTATACATTATCGGATATGTTCTTTTTATCAGTTCAATTTTGTCTATTCAAAACTATTATTTAATTAACATCCCTAAATATTGGATATTTGTTTTTGGGTTTATAGGATGTTGTTTTTTTTATATTCTCTCTGATACTGACAGTTTTATTCAAAAGGGATCAACAAAGCATTTTTTGATTATTAGCGTCTTTGTAATTATTTTACTGCGTTTAATCTGGATACTAGCAGTGCCGACCATACCTTTTTCAGATTTTGAAGTCTATAATAATTTTGGAATACTCATTTCCGAACAGTTCCCAACCCATTTATTATCTATCGATTATGATGGTAGAGGCTTTGGATATTCTTTTGTGCTGGGAATCATTTATAAAATTTTTGGTGTAAATCTTTTTGTAGCAAAATTACTAAACGTTTTTCTTAGTGCATTGACAGGAATTCTGCTTTATTTGATTGCGGGACATTTATTTGATGAATGTATTGCAAGGATAACCACTGTATTATATTTAATCTGGCCTACTCAAATTATGTATAGCAGTGTCCTGGCTTCAGAGCATTTGTTTATTTTTGTTCTTTTTCTCGGAATAGCTCTGTTTATCGGAGCTATTAAAGTGACACCAGATAATGCATATACAAATATTTTTTTAGCGGGCGTTGTCTTTGGATTAGCTTATACCGTTCGTTTTTTATCTCTAATCGTTGTTGCCACAGGCTTTATGACGTTACTATTTGTTCAAGAAGAATCTTTTAAAAAAAAGGTCAAATCATCTCTTTTTTTAATATCTGGTTTTGTTATTGTCTGGATCTCTATAACTGGTCTTGGTTTACTCGTTGATATTCCTTCTGACCCGAGTACAGGAATACAACATTCATTGCTTGTGGGAACAAATCCTGAGTACAAAGGGCAGTGGAATCCGGTTGACAGTCAAATATGGAACAATTACAGTCCAGAAGAAGCGAAAAAAATTGCTTTTCAGACTGGTTTATCTCGTATAACTGAAAATCCCGGAGGATTTACTAAACTAATATTCGAAAAATTTAATATAATGTGGGGCGACGAGTCATTTGGAGCTTATTGGAGTACCTTGAATCTGGATTCAACAAAATCAACTGATTTTATACTCCAAAATCTATCCCTACTATTAGCAGTCTCACAATTCTACTATTTTGGGATATTCTTTTTTAGTCTATTGGGTTGCTATAAATTAAGGAACACTAATCTTAACACTGGTATTCGGTTTCTTTTTATAATCTTTTTAATCTTTGTAATACTTCACAGTTTCCTTGAAGTACAATCTCGATATCATTATCCCTGGGAGTTAATATTCATAATATTGGGAGGATATGGAATAGCATGTAAACCAGTCATTCCATGTGATCCGTGAACTATCCCCACTGTCGGGCTGATACCCTCGAGGAAGGGGACTTCCTTTTGTGCCTTCGCATTCCCATAGTTAAATTTATTATTTAGAGAGTACAGAAGGTCACGAATATCCTCTACCTTCAGGAGGCTATCAAATAATTTAATTTTGGGGCAAAAACCTGTAAAATAAGGCACATAAAGCTTTTATATCGAAAAAGAAGAGATATGGTTATTACTATTGGTAATTGCCGGACAGCCTGTTTAAGGCGGAGTAGCCTCACGCAATTTTATCTAATTGTTGGCTATTTATTGCGTTTTTTTCATTTCTTATCAGTAGTATTCATACCTCTCCGTATCGTCAAAATCACTACCAATAAACTGGTTTTTGTATGCTGAATAATTACCATTTATTCATTATACTGCAAAATCTAGGAACTATGTTCTTTTGATTGTAAATTTTCAGGTCGTTTTATGCTATGGATTGATATAGACTTATCATTTCCTCAGGATTCCCTATCCCAATCTGTTCTCCATGATTCAATAGAAGCACCTTATCACAAAAACGCTGTACTGTACTCAAATCATGGCTGACATAAACAACCGTTTTGTCCATTTCCCTATACCTGTCAAAAACTTCAAAACATTTTTTCTGAAAATCGAGGTCGCCTACTGCAAGAACTTCATCCAGAAGAAGAACTTCCGGTTCGATTTGAACTGCGGTTGAGAACGCCAGCCTTACAATCATTCCACTTGAAAAATTTTTGATTTTAGTATCCTTGAAACGGGTTAAACCTCCAAATTCAAGAATACCATCTATTCGGTTCTCTATCTCAGTGTCTGAGAGTCCCATTATGGCGCCATAAATTTTTATGTTTTCTTTTGCGGTTAAATCCGGTTGAAAACCTATTCCTAACTCCAAAAATGAAGTTATTTTTCCGTTTACCGTTATCTTGCCTTTGGAAGGACGAATAGTATTTGCTATGACCTTTAGAAGAGTGCTTTTCCCACTTCCATTATGGCCTATGACTCCAAGCCACTCTCCTTTTTTGACTGTGAAATTTATATCTTTTAATGCAGTGAATGATTCATATCCCATTTTACTATCCATCAGCCCATATAATGATTCAAATAATGTATTTCTTTTTTCGTGCGGGATCTTATAGTTTTTCCATACGTTTCTTGCTTCGATAATGTCCATTATAATTAAACCTCCTCTGCAAATCCAGGTTCAAGCTTCATAAATATAAGATACCCAACAAGTAACATCACAAGGGATGAAGCAAAGCAGAAGACAAGATCCCAGGAAGATACGGCTGTATTATACAGCAACGACTCTCTAGATATTAAGATTATTCTGGCCATTGGATTCAAAAGTAGCAATCCTTTGATATCACTTTCGTAAGTTGAGAAGTCAAAGAAAACGCCACTTGCAAAAAAACCAGCCTGAAGAATGACTGCCCAGATGTACTGGACATCTCTGTAGTATGTATTGAGTGCGCCTAATGCAAGGGAAGTACCAAATACGAGTATAAATATGATCATGAATATAATGGGGAAATAAATAGCAGTTGATGTTGGCATCACCCCTGAAATTACCATGAAAATACCAAATACCCCAATTTCAAGCACCGCCATCATAAGAGCGGTAAGAGATGAACTAAATATCAATATTTCTCTTGGGATATAGACCTGTCTTACCATGCCCGGTTTGCTGATTATGGCTTGCAGGCCCATTGAAGTACCTTTTGTAAAAAAATCCCACAGAGCAATTCCAAGAAGGAGGAATAAATGGTAGTTTTTCTGAGTACTTGGAAATACATCTACAAATACTACATATAACACCAATAGCATCAGTAGTGGTTCTAACAACGACCAGAAAAAGCCCAGGACTGAGTTTTTATATCGTACCTTGAAATCGCTAATTGCCAGTCTTTTTATAAGATGACGATATTGCCATAAATTATTGCTCATCTACTGATTACCTCTTTCGTTTTTCTAATAAATTCTGATGTATCAAAAAGTTTTGCTCTTTGAAGGCACGAATCCTTAAATATTTCCGGATTTTCCGAGACAATTCTTATTGCCTTAACAATACTTCCTACATTTGCTTCAACCAGCAGTCCTGTTTTGCCATCAATCACGCTTTCGAGGAATCCCCCTTCTTTTACTGCCACTACAGGTTTTCCTGCAGCCATGGCTTCAACAGGTGTCATCCCAAAATCCTCATCCATTGCCGTTGTGATGTGCCCCCTACAGGTGGCATATAATTCAAGTAGTTTTTCCTCTGAAACACTGCCAATCAACATAACATTTTCTGGAAGTCCGGTCATTAATCTGGATGCATATCCTGATGCATGATCTCCTGCTGCATAACCTCCGACGATAAGCAATTTTTGATCTGGCATTTCTCTGAAAGCTTCAATTTGCAGTTCCACTCTCTTTTCAGGATACAGCCGATTTACGGATAGCCAGAAATCTCCATATTCCTTGAATTTAAATCTTGAAGTGTCAACCGGAGGATAAATTACTTCTGAATCCCTATTTAAGTACTTTCTTATTCTATTTTTAGTATTTACGGAGTTAGTCACAATCTTACATACATGAGATAAGTAGTACTCAGAAACTTTCCTGTGCAACTGTACCCACACCATAAATGGTACAGAAACAAAAATTGACTGGTTTTTACGGTACACATCGTAAAGATCATAGAAAGCTCTTGTTGGTGTGTGACAGTAGTAAAGATTTGGTTTGTGTTTTTTCGCTGCAAAGAGTGCCCAGTTCCCGGAAAAAATAAAAAAATCATATTTTTTCGAAAAATCACAGGTTGCAAATTTAAAAGAGGCATCTATCTGTTTTAAGGGTGGCATCTTTAAGGTGTTCCCAAGGCTTATGATTTTAACGGCCTCAAAACCCATTTTTTTTACTGAGTCCATGTCTACATCTGTAGTAATCACGTCTGCTCCCAGTCCCTTTGCAAGGGTAAGAACCAGTTTTTCTCCTCCGCCGATTGCTCCGATGTAATCATGGAAAATAGCAATTTTCATGCAAGTTCCTCATAACTATTTTCTAGTTTCACTAATGCTTCATCCCAATCATATTTTTTAGCTTTGTTAAATGCAGCTTCTGAAACTTTTCTGTTCCCTGAGCTCTTCTCAATCATTTTTTCTACGGCTTTTGCAATCTCCCTCTCTTCCAGCTCCACAACAAACCCGTCCACTCCGTCTTCAACAAGTCCCTGCGCTGCATTGTACTTCTCCCTTACTGTTACTACAGGCACCCCACAGGCAAAAGCCTCGATTACAACCATCCCGAAACCTTCCCTTGAAGAAGGCAGCACGAGTACCTTTGAAGCCTTGACTTTTCCGATCAGAGCACCGTACTCCTGAAAGCCTGTAAATTTGATGTTTTCAGAAACTTCCAGCTTCCTTGCAAGCTCCTCAAGCGCTGCCTTTTCAGGTCCATCCCCAACAATACAGCACCTGATGTCTGGAAAATCAGCTTTAAGGAGAGCCACTGCTTTTATCAAAACATCAACATTTTTTTCTTTTATGAGCCTGCCTGCGAAGATTATGTCGTAAATTTTCTCATCAAGTCCTGCAGAATTCAGGCCACCTTCCGGTTCAATCCCGGAAATCTTTTTAAAATCGATCCCATTAGGGATGACCATTATATTATTTTCAGGGGTCCCAAGGGCTTCAAGCCTCTTCTTCGTCCAGTCCGAAACCGCTATATTATTATCCGATATTTTAGAAACCGCTTTTTCGATCACTTTTCCGAAAAAGCCTGCTTTTCCCATGTATTCATACCAGTAGTCGTCCCAGACTTCATGCCATGTAAATATTGCAGGACTACTTTTTAAAACTGAGACAAGCTTTACGGTAAAACAGGAAAAATAGGGAAATACGCTTACGTCAATAAGGTCGAATTTCTCTTTCATTAGTGCTGGAAACAATTTCACTGAGAATAAAAGTGCTTCGGAAATTGACCTTCTGCCAGCCACATAGAGTTCCCTTGCTTTGCAAACGCCGTGGAGGGTCATGCCTTCATATTCAATAACGTCTCCGCCTTCCCACCATTTAATCCCGAAAAGGTGGACATCGTGCCCCTGTGAAGAAAGCCGCATCCCCAGTTCATGAATGCGCATTTCTGCGCCCCCTTTGACCCAGGGATATACAGCATCGTA
>NZ_JJOY01000001.1:0-319 GCF_000979455.1 Methanosarcina sp. 2.H.T.1A.6 | reverse complement strand
TTTCAGCCCGATAATAAGGCTTGAACCCAGGATAAGGGAGCCTCCAAGCAGTTCTTTTTCAAGTGAATGGTAGCTCAGCAACTTCTTACCTTTTCTGTCATCCCTGTACATGCCGTGTATCAGGCCATAGGTTTTCATATACCCGCCAGTGGCAAGGATTTGCCCGCCAATGATTAAGAGCACGCTGCCCAAAATAAAGGAGTGCAACCGGTTATATGCAGCATTTCCCGTGAGAAGAAGGGAAGTCGTTATGAGAAAACCCAGTATAAACACAAAAGCGCCGGGCAGATAGAGGAAAGGGGCTGGCCGGTATAACATC
>NZ_JJOY01000043.1:2194-20995 GCF_000979455.1 Methanosarcina sp. 2.H.T.1A.6 | reverse complement strand
TGTATAAGAGACAGGGTTTGTAGAAGTCCTGGCAGTCCCTGATTTATCTGCTTATTTTCCAGAGTACAACCTGAATTGCATTCTTATCCAGGGTACAAGGTTCATTATAGACTCCAGGACTTCTGCAATACCAAAAATAAACAAATTTTATTCAGGACTTAACTCCGATTTGGCACATTTCTTACAAAAAAGCGGAGTTAAGGTTATACTCAAAAAAAGTTATCCGTAAAATTGTAAACCAGAGCCTTGAGCCCTCCCCTAAAGTCTCAGTCATGGGACCCGGAAGGTCTTATGATATCTTCGATAATATCACATGATACCTGTACTCATAGTACATGGACTTTACATATTCCATTTTGAATCCATGCATATTGGCAATTTTTTCAATCAGGTAGGGGCTGTGAGCATCCCCAATTATATCTCCGGGGCGGTTTTTCAAAATACCCAACATGTTCCTTAAGCACCCCAGACCAACTTTGGACAAACTCTCCCATAATCTAAAGTTTTCTGAAAACCATCCGAGTTTCCATAAATTATACAGCCTGGGATCAATTATATCAAAAAATACTATTTTTCCTTCCTCATTGAGATATCCGGATGCGTTACGGATAAAAGCATCTATTTGCTCAGGTGTCAGATACTGGATCACTGCGGTTGCAGTAATTCGATCAAACGATAAGCTTAATTTATCCCAAACTGTGTCGTTATCTGCAAGGATTAAATCTACATTTTTGTATTTCTGCTGCCAGATTTTCTTTTCAGCTTCAAAAAGCATGGAGCTGGAAAAGTCAGCCCCTACTACTTTCTCATATTTTGGAATATAATATATCAGAAGTTCTCCTGCACCGCACCCAAAGTCGAGGAGAGTTTTACCTCCACCTAAATGATACAATTTTTCCTGAGCTTCTTTAGCAAGAAACTCTTCAGTTGAAAACCGGTGTCCACCTTTCTTTTTATCTGAAAAATACTCTTTCCAGGAAAATTCTGATTTATTTAATACTGTTTCCATGCTACCCATCCTGTTCTTTACCCATCTTTCCGATTTCTGGGTTCTATCCTGGAGAAAACACGAAAGTAAGGTTAAGGCTGGAAATGATTACAAACGAGTACTTTTTTAAGAGACTTACTCAGAAAAATATATTTGATACTATAAATCTCCTGGATTATTATATAGTTTTTGAAATAATTTTCCTAAAATAAATTACTGTCCTCTCTTTCATAGGCTTCCTGCATCCCGCTAATTACATCTGTGTGGGAACTTGCTGCCCCTTGCGCCCGGCTCCCTGTTTCCAGCTTTAAGAGCTATCACAGGCTTCTTTTCCATACATCTCTAAGAAACGTTGAGGAATCTGAACCCTTTTTTTGGAAATATGAAGAATGGATAAAAACGACAAAAAGATAGGAACTCAAAGTTTTGCAGCACAAAATTCTTTTTATCTGCTTTTTTCATGTATCTCAGGTGCTTCAGCTTTCACAAAAAAGTGCCCTCTTTTAGGGCGAAGGGGACATAAAACATTTCAAGGTGCAGGATCATAATTAATACAGTTCTGAAATTATCTGAAAATCATAAAATGAAACTCAGGTACAAAGAGGGGGATTAAGTTAATGGAGGACATGTTCAGATTTGCGGATGAGCTTGGGCCATTTAAGATCATTCATGTTTACGAACCGTCAGTTGACCTGAAAGCGATTCTTGTGGTGGACAACATCGCGCGGGGACCTGCTATTGGTGGGGTGAGGATGGCCCCTGATGTGAGTACTGAAGAATGTTTCAGGCTGGCAAGAGCCATGACCCTTAAGAATGCAGCTGCAGATTTGCCTTATGGAGGTGGGAAGATTGTCATGTACGGGGACCCGAAAATGCCTCTGGAAAAGAAAAGACAGATGCTGCGGGCTCTTGCCAGTGCCCTCAGATATACGGAGGAGTACATCTTCGCCCCTGATATGGGGACAGACGAGGTGTGCATGGCCTGCATAAAAGATGAGATCGGAAGGGTGGTAGGTCTTCCCTGCGAGGTGGGGGGCATCCCTCTTGATGAAGTAGGGGCCACAGGTTGGGGGGTTGCACAAGCTACCGAGGTAGCGCTGCAATACTGTGATTTCGAGCTGAAAGGGGCTCGCGTGGTTGTTCAGGGCTTTGGGGCAGTCGGAAAGCATACTGCTCGTTTCCTTACCCAGAGGGGAGCGGTTCTCGTAGGAGTCGCCGATTCCCGGGGCGCGGTCCACGATCCGGAAGGGCTTGATGTGGATACCCTGATCAGGCTTAAAAAAGAGGGGAAAAGTGTGCTTGATTATCCTGGCGGGAAAAAGCTTGACAGTGATGCAGTTATCGTCATTCCCTGCGACATATGGATCCCGGCAGCCCGTCCAGATGTGATCAACGAGAGTAACGTCCATCTTCTTAACACTAAACTGATTATTGAGGGAGCAAACATTCCGATCACAGAGGGGGCGGAAAAAATCCTCTATGAGGCGGGTATTCTTTACGTCCCGGATTTTATCGCAAACGCAGGCGGCGTGATCTGTGCGGCATCAGAGTATCAGGGAGCCACCCAGTGCACAGCTTTCGGGTCAATTGAAGAAAAGGTAAGAAACAACACGTTTCAGGTACTGGAAGCTGCAAAAACGAAAGGAATCCTGCCAAGGGAAGCTGCAGTCCAGCTTGCCGTAAAAAGAGTTAAGCGAGCCATGGGGTACAGGCGCTGGTCAATCTTTTCTTCGGCCCCGGGCTTTGTGTAACCTTTCTGTGATTCCCTAATTTCATCCATTTCTATTTTTTATTCCCGGCGATTCAGGGTTCTTCTGCACTCAAATCGAATTTCAGTTTGTTTACCTTTTTCCCCCACAAAGCACGGCTGCCGCCCGGACCACGCTTTCAGGGGTGAAAAAGACCGGCATTCCGGTGGCTGTAAAAGCTGAAGCCATTTCCCGGCTGAACTTTCCCCCCGGAGAGCTGATCAGGATAGGTTTCCCGCAGCTTTCAGCAAAATCCCTGATTTTTTCCGCAACTCCTTCGGTAAGAAGAGGCGGACCCCAGAGCAGGCTGACAATTGCAAGGTCATATTCTCCCGCGGGAGCTTCTTGCAGGGCAGCAATATAATGTTCATCCCGCACACTACCTGTCAGGTCTATAGGGTTTTTTACGGAAGCAAAAGCCGGAAGTTTTTCCTTCAGCTTTCTGACCGCAGCGGCGGAAAGTTCAGGGACTTTGAGCCCTGCTTCCTCACAGGAGTCGGCAATGGAAATGCCTATCCCTCCCCCGTCAGTTATTATCAGGACCCGTTTTCCTTCTACAGGGGAATACCTGTTGAGGACTTTGCAGGCATCTTTCAGCTCTTCGTAACTGGCGACCTCTATTATGCCCGTTTTCCTAAAAGCGGCTTCATAGGCTTCATACATCCCGCTAATGGCACCTGTATGGGAACTTGCTGCCCTTGCGCCCGGCTCCCGCTTTCCAACCTTGAGAGCCACCACAGGTTTCCTTTTTACACAACTTGAAGCAACTTCAAGGAATCTCCGCCCGTTTCCTACGGATTCAATGTAAAGGGCAACGGCCTTTGTGGCTTCGTCCTGTGCAAGAAATTCAAGGCAGTCGCTTTCGTCAACATCGACCTTGTTTCCATAGCTCACGACCCTTGCAACGCCTGCCCCCTCATTTGCCAGTTCGTCCATAATCATAGCGGCAAAAGATCCGCTTTGCGTAAGCACGGAAACCCCGTCTCTTACAGGTCTTTCTATTTTTTCCCGCTCTATAAAAAAGGTATCCACGTTTGAGATGGTGTCATATATTCCAAGGCAGTTGGGGCCCATAGCCCTGATACCTTTCTCTATTAAAAGAGCTCTAAGCTCGTCTTCCATTTTCTTTCCGTCGGCTCCCATTTCCCGAAAGCCGGAACTGACAATTATGGCTCCTTTTATGTTTTCCACAGGCCCTTTCAGAATTTCAAGAACAGCTTTAGCCGGGACTGCAAAAATAGCAATATCAATCCAGTCTTCAATCTCTCCGGGAGCCGAATAACATTTAAGCCCCTCAACTTCCCTGTAGCCAGGGTTTACAGGATAGATCTTTCCTTTAAAACCCATTTTCCTGAGGCTTTCCAGAACCGTATGGGAGAGTTTCTCAGGGTTCGGAGACGCTCCTATCAAGGCTATGCTCTCAGGCTTGAAGAAAAAATCGATAGATTCTTCGAGATTCATTACTGCCTCCGGGGTTATGCAGATTAATTGAGACCGTTTTTAATGCCTTGAGACTGTTTTTTATGCCCTTTTGCCTTTTCCCCTGCTTTATATAAGCTAGGACCCGTTAGTATAAAACAATTTCAATGCCGGGAAACCATAGTTTTCAGCCGTAATTTACAGTATTTTTTTGGGACTTCTTCGGGCGCTCAGTGGTCACAGTACATGCAGATGGCTTTCTCGCATTCTTCATTCTGGAATTTCCACTTTAGCCCCCAGCGTTTTATTGCCTGTATTATCTTTATAAAATCTATTCCGCTCTCAGTGAGGTAATACTCGGATCTTGGGGGATTTGTAGAGTCATCGACCTTTTTTGTGATCAGGCCTTCATTCTCAAGCTCTGTAAGCCTTTCCGAAAGGATCTTCGGGGTTATGTACCCCAGCTTTCTTTTCAGCTCGTTGAAACGTTTCTCTTTCTTTTCACCCTTGTGCAGTTCCAGGAGGATGTGGATTGTCCATCTTTTCCCGATGATGTTCATCGTCTTGTAGACGGTGCAGTCTTTCATAGTATAAACATAGAAACTGTCTGATATATAAATTAGTATATGTAATATACTGGTATCAAAAGGATACTATTATATAATTCAATATTATAAAAATACTTTTAAATGATATACCTCTGTACAATGTACAGTCCAAGCACAGTGTAATAAAATTACATGACATGTTATGCTGCTGCCTGGCAGTTTGAGCATGCTTTAAAACTCTAATAATAAAGATGAGGAGAAAGGATCAACCGTGAAAGACAATTTACCGGAAAAAGGTGCAATCGTTCAGAGAGACCGTGAGACATACGCAATAGCCCCCCACCTTCCAGGCGGACTCGTGGACCCGGCAACTCTCCGAAACATCGCTAACGTTGCAGAAAAGTATGGGGCAGCTGCCCTGAAGATGACCTCTGCCCAGAGAATTGCAATCGTGGGTCTGAAAGAAGAAGACCTTGATAATGTCTGGGCTGACCTTGGCATAAAACCCGGTGCAGCCATAGGGCTCTGCGTAAGAAGCGTTAAGTTCTGTCCGGGGACAACCTTCTGCAAGCAGGGTAAGCAGGACGCAGTGAGCCTGGGCCTCAAACTGGACGAGAAATATCATGGGATGCCCATGCCTTCAAAACTGAAAATGGGCGTTTGCGGATGCCCGAACTCATGCGCTGAGCCTGCTATCAAGGATATAGGGGTAATGGGCACGGCAAAAGGCTATAATCTTATGGTTGGAGGCTCTGCAGCTGCAACTCCCAGGCTTGCCGAGGTCGTGGCAAAGGCACTTTCTGAAGATGAGGTTCTCGATGCCGTGGACAGAATCATAACTTTCTACAAAAACTCCGGCACAAAAAAGAGGCTCGGAAAATTCATTGAGGACACGGGTCTTGAAGAGTTCAAAAAGCAGGTCGGGCTCTAAGCCCCCACTGCTGTATAGTTTCGGAGATGCCCTCCTTCAAGACTGATTGAGTAGATTGGTACTGATCAGGCATATATAAAAACAGAACAAAAACAGAACAAAAACAGAACAAAAACGCATGGCAAAAACGCAGAAGAATGGTCAAAAAGGGGAGAACGATATGAAAGTTGTTGAGATGAAATCTTCGCCGGAAAAGCCGAACCCTCATAACGTGAGCGTAAGGATGCTCTATGATACGGAAAATGCCCAGGCAGTACACATCGAACTCAAACCCGGGGAAGCCTTAAAAAAGCACGTCACCCCCACGGACGTCTTTTTCTACATTCTTGAAGGAAAAGGTGTCGTTGAAATCGGGGACGAACAGGAAGAAGTCAGCAGGGACATGTTAATCGAAAGTCCTGCAAAAATTCCACACCGCCTCCTGAACCCCGGAGACGGCATCTTCAGGGTGCTTGTTGTAAAAGCCCCAAGACAGAAAGAGTCTACCCGCCTGCTGTAAAACGTACAGCAAGTGTAAAAACGGTTATAACAATGGTTATAAAAACGGGTGTAAAAACAGGTGTCATACATGGACGAAAAAACAAAACCAACAAAAATCGCGGTCGTCCGCTGTGACATCGTTTCGGAAGCCTGTCCCGGAGTGGGCTGCTTCAAAGCTTTCAATGAGAGGAAGTCCCACTTTGAGGCATACGATGAAGAAGCGCAGATAATTGCTTTCTTTACGTGTGGAGGCTGCTCGGGCAGGAGGGTTTACCGCCTGCTAAATGCTTTGAAAAAGCATGACATCGATGTCGTACACCTCAGTTCCTGCATGCTCATGGAGGACAGCTATCCGAAATGCCCCAATATAGATACCATCAGAAAGACAATTCAGGATGCGGGTATAAAAGTGGTGGAAGGAACACACCACTGAAACCCCACTCATGCAAGCAAAACTCAGTGAACAAAATTTACTTCCGATTGGTAAAAAACAGCCTCCTGATGTAATAAAATATCAGGTTCTTTTCGAAAATACAGGTTGTGAATAATATAAGTTGAGAATACAAGTTGCAAGTTGAGAATACAAGTTGCAAGTTGAGAATACAAGTTGCAGATATACCAGGTTGATAAAATGGACTACGATACAACTCGGGACAAAAATGTAGACGAAAACGAATCCTATGAGGGCGCACATCCTGAGCTTCAGGACCTTCCTCTTCCTCAAACCGACAATATGCTATATTCTATTTTGAATTCTTTAAATCAGAACATCGCGAACTTTCATGCTTATCTAAAATTCAAGGACTATATCTCTGATGATACCTTAAATACAGAGCTCTTGAAAAGAAGCATGGTCATTCACAGGGATTTTTCTGCTCTTTTTTTGCACACTAAAGAAGAACTGGTGTTTATCTATCCGGAACTTCTGGAGAAAGCAGAAAAAATTCTATTCAAAGGCGAAGCAGGCACGGACTTCATAAAGTATACCTGTAAAATGAGCAAAATGATAACTGATTATAAAGCAGTGTTGTACAGGGAAGGTTATTTGCCGGATTTCAAATGGCAGTTCATGTTAGCAGATGTTTGATCTCTTCGGTAAATCAGATACTTCGATAAATCAGATACTTCGATAAATCAGATACTTCGATAAATCAGATACTTCGATAAATCAGATACTTCGATAAATCAAATAATATCTCTTCATAAAAGGAATTGATCTAAAGGGAAAGGGGGTTAATCTTCATGGTAAAACGAACAATTATAAAAATTGACGAGGAAAAATGCACAGGCTGCGGAAAATGTGTTGCACCCTGCGCTGAAGGTGCTATTCAAATCATAAACGGGAAAGCAAAAGTCGTATCCGAAGAACTTTGCGATGGCATGGGCTTCTGTATCGGGGTCTGTCCCGAAGGCGCCCTCTCTATCGAAGAAAGGTACACAGTTGAATTTAACAGGGAAAAAGCTGAAGCCCAGCCGAAAAAGAAAGACATCTCAATCCGCTGTTTCGAATGCGGAGCCGGAGAGGACACCCATTACCTCATGCCCCTCAGGCACAACATGGAAAGTATCTGGGTCTGCACTCGTTGCCTTCCCAGGCTGATTCACGGTTGATCCATTAAATCTCTTTACTCAAAAATAGTCCGCTTGAGCGAGCTGAGCTCACTGCTAAAACCCATAGATTAGCCCTCTTGAGCGCAGCGAAAAGGGCAGCGTACTGCAGAGTCGCAACTCTGCTGAAACGGACCTCGTGCTGTTGCGATTACATCGCAACTCCCAGAAAATCTCCGATTTTCTGTGATCCCTACACGAAACTCGGGCGGTGGATCCACTTTTAATTCCTTTATTATTCCCATATAGTGTACATCCCAAGCTTTAATATTAATAATATCCAATTTACTAAATAATAACCATACCAAAACTGGGGGTTCATTATATGGGAGAACATGAAAAGTTAATTGAAGACATGAGTGAGAAACTGGGTTTTACCCCGGAGATCCTGAAAACCCTGGGGGAGCTGGACCCGGAGTTCCTGCACAAATACAAAAGATGTGACCATAAACTGCTGTCCGACGGAGCCCTGCCTGCAAAGGTCAAGATTATGATAGCTCTTGCAGTCGTTGCATCCAAGCAGTGCGAAAGGTGTACTGTTGTACAGATGCAGAGTGCCCTCAAGAACGGCGCTACCAAAGAGGAAATAATGGAAGTTATGGATGTCATATTCATAACCTCAGGCGCGCCTGCCGTAGCAGCTTGCAGAGATGCACTGAAATTACTCAAATAAAATTGAAATATAAGTTGAAATCATTTCAGACCGGGATTATTTTTTCTGGTGTCCGAAACCAGAAACTGTTTTCGCATCAGATGTCGGTATTTTTCGGCATCTTATGCACAGGTCTTTTTTCGAAACTGTTTTAAGATATTAAACCCCAATTCCTGTATGCAAAATGAAAAGCTTCTTCAGGACATCGGCCTGAATGCCTATGAAGCAGCTGCCTATCTTTCTTTGTTGAAACTGGGCGTTTCCGAAGCAAGAGCCATCTACAGGGATTCGGAAGTGCCCTATGGAAAGATCTATACAGTCCTTGAAGCTCTGGCAGGAAAGGGGTTTGTGGAAGTCCAGGCCTCAAGGCCCAAAAAGTTTCGGGCGGTTGACCCTGAGCTTGCTCTTGATGTTTTTTTTGAGAAGCGAAAAAGCGAAATTGAAAAAGAAATAGCGGTTTTGAAAGGGACTGTTGAAGAGGCAAAGCAGGCCCTGAAAGCTGTCCAGGTCCAGAAGCGAAAAGATGAGGTCTTCTGGACAACAGCCATCACCGAATCCGAAATCAAAAAATTTGCCACTTCCATATATGGAGAAGTAAAAATATCTATCTGTGTCATTCCTCCCATTTTCGGGATGCCTGTCATTGCCTGCCTGATTCCTGAAATCACAAGGGCCATTGACAGGGGAGTTAAAATCAGGCTGATGGTTTCTCCGCGTTTCAGGGCTCTTACCTCTCTCCTTTCCAGGCAGGAGGGTGAAACCCTTGGAAAACTTAAAAAAGGCCTGGACGTCAGGCTCTTCCAGACTTTTAATTCCTGTTTTGGAGTCGTTGATGACAGCATTGTCATCCTTTTTCAACCCCACCCGAAAGACAGGGACCGGGTCCTTTCGGTTGTGAAAATCCGGGACATCGGGCTTGCAAAAAATCTCAAAGAGGAGTTTGAAATTCTGTGGAATGAAGGAGAGAAGCTTGACCTTCAAGAAGAACTAGGCTGAACAGACAACCCGGGAAAAAAGGACTCTGAAAACTAAAAAACTCAGGTCTTTCAGACTGATCTTTCTTTACCTGCTCCTCAATACCTTTCCCTCTCGCCTTCATCCATATTTCATTTGTGTGATTTTCACCCATCAGGACAAAGTCCTCTTGAGCGCAGCGAAAAGGACCGCGTACTGTTGCGATTACATCGCAACTCCCAGGAAATCTTCGATTTCCTGTGATCCCAAAGCGCAATTCGGGCGGCGCAACTCTGCTGGTTCAACTAAGATGATTCAACATCGCCATCAAAAATTATTATTACCATTCCCCCAATTAACCTTCAGATGATTATAGGTGTAATGGGGCCCGAAGGCTCGTATTCTGAAAGGGCTGCAAAATTGTGGGCTCTGAAAAATAGCCTGATGGATGCAGAGTTTCGGTACTTCGCAGACATCGAGGATGCGTTTCTGGCTGCAGTTGAAGGAAAAGCAGACATCTCCGTAGTCCCTGTAGAAAACTCCATCGAAGGTTCCGTAGGAGTCACCCTCGATCTCCTCCTTGAAAACGAGGCTGTTATAATTGGGGAAATAGTTGTCAAAATCGAGCATTGTCTGCTCTCCAAAGGCGGGCCTGAGAAGATCAGGGTCATTCTTTCCCATCCCCAGGGGCTCGCACAGTGCAGGCATTTCCTGAAGAAGCATTTTCCTGAAGCGGAACTCAGGAGCACGGGCAGCACTTCCCATGCAGCCAGGCTGGCAGGGGAGTTTGAGGAAATGGCAGCAATAGCATCCCCTGAGGCTGCAGAGCGGTACGGGCTGAAAATTCTGCTCTCAAATATCCAGGACAGAAAGGAAAACCACACCCGTTTTATTGTTATCCGGGCTGAAAAAAAGATTTCATTGAATCAGACCCTGGGGGCTGCAGGCGTTGATGCAGGTGTTGAAGAGGAATTGATCCCGGAGCCCTGCCGAAATGCAGAGCATGAGCTCCATGCTGAACACGAAAACGGGAGAGAAAAGGTCAGCCTTTCGACCTGCAAAACATCTCTTATCGTATACCTGGAAAAAGACCGGCCTGGGGCATTATACGAACTCCTTGGGGCTTTTGCAAAAAGAGGAATTAACCTTACAAAAATCGAGTCAAGACCCTCAAAAAAGGAGCTCGGAGACTATTACTTCTACATCGATTTTGAAGGGCATACAAGCGATGCACTTATAAAAGATGCCTTTGAAGATATAAAATCAAAAGCTGGTACAAAGTCAAAAACTAAAACTAATACATTAAAAGTACTGGGTTCTTATCCAGCCTTCAAGATTTCCAAATAATCAGGGACCTTCAGGTTCAAAAAAGAAACCTGATACGGGTATAAACATGGATATATAATACGGAAGGCACTTACGGAAGGAACTTGCAGGTGGAACGTGTACCTTTATATAATACCTTTATATAGTATATTTCTGTAATATCTTTCTATAGTATATTACTATGTCTTTGTGCCTCTTTATATACTACTCTTAAATATAATAACACCGGGGTCTCCGGTTGCAGAAGGGAGCGAGATGGCTCTAGAGATTGAAAATATCATCAACAAACACGAATCGGCTCTGAAGAAATATAGAGGATTCTATGTTTTCGCAGACCTTCTTGCAACGTTTCTGGTTCTCTATGCCCTTTTTGTTCTCTTTAACATCAGGGATATTTTTCTAATGATTGACACATTCGAACCCTATACCGGTACAAAATACAGTATTCCTGGTTCTGAAATTGTCTTTGAGACCCTGGGACTGATTATTCTTGCCTTTACCTTCTCTCTTATACTCACAGCATTCAGGTATTACAGGGCTAAAAAGAAAGATGCGATTTCCCTTATTGAAGAAAAATACCCTGTACTCAGGGAGAGGATGAGGACCGCCTATGACAACCGGGATACGGATAACATTATTGTCCGTGACCTTATAGGCGGCGTCATAATCGATTCGAAGCCTGTGAAGTCCTCTGTCTTCCTTAACAGAAAAAAGCTTGCAAAGGATCTCCTGATAACTGTGTTTGCTGTCACGGTTCTGGCATACGTTGCCAATACCGGATATCAACCACCTATCGGCCCCCTCGACCTGGAGGAAGTAATCGAAACTATTCCCTTCCCGGGTTCGGATTCGAATCTTATTTCCGTAGAGGAAAATGGTGGGACTTCAGGAGACCCGCAGAACAATGAAGGACTTTTTGGAGAACCTGCCGTTATCATAATTGAGGGCAAGGAAGTAGACTTAAAGATACCTCCGGGTGGAGGGGAGGGCTTTACGATCCAGGAGGACGGAGAACAGAGAGACAACGAATCCTTTATTCAGTCGGATGTCTACAACCCGGAAGCCGTTGCTTCTCAGGCTTACTACGAGAACCTTCCTGAAGGGTACAGGAGTGTTATCCAGAGTTACTTTGAACAACTTGCAGAAGAATGATATAATAAATTTATATTAAGTCAAATTTACCTGTATTCAGTTTGATCGAGAATTATTGAAAAACAGCTATTGGAAAGCAGTTTTTGAATAACAGGCTGTGTTTTGAATAACAGGCTGAGACTGACAGGCTGTATTTGGAGTAACAGGCTGTTTTTGAATGGCATTCTGTTGCAGGAACGGATAAGGTTCAGCAGGAGCGGGCCTCGGGACCCGCGAAAAACAGCAGTTTAAAGGGTGAAGCAGATATGAATGAGAATAATATCGATTCAGGGCAGGCCTCCGCGACCTACCAGAACGCAGGCAGGATTTTTAAAAATTTCTTTGAAGAGATAGGGACTGTCATAGTGGGTCAGGACAGGGTAGTGGAACAGATTATAATCTCAATCCTCTGTGAAGGACATGCCCTTGTGGAAAGCAATCCCGGACTTGGAAAAACCCTGATGATCTCTACGATTGCAAAGGCAATGAACCTGAAGTTCAGCAGAATTCAGTGTACCCCTGACCTGATGCCTTCTGATATCACAGGGACCAATATGATTGAGGAGAAAGATAATAAAAAAGAATTCAGGTTTGAACCCGGACCTGTCTTTGCAAACATCGTGCTTGCAGACGAGGTTAACCGTGCTTCCCCGAAAACCCAGTCAGCCCTGCTCGAAGCCATGCAGGAAAAACAGGTAACAGTCGGGAACGATACCTTCCTTCTTGACCGCCCCTTCTTTATCCTTGCCACCCAGAACCCCATAGAAATGGAGGGCACATACCCCCTTCCCGAAGCCCAGTTAGACCGCTTTCTCTTAAAGATCCTTGTAGACTATCCCACCTTTGAAGAGGAAATGGAGATCATAAACCGTTATACGAAATCCGAAACCCCTAAGATCACCAGGGGCCTGGACAAGTCTACACTTCTCGAATTGCAGAAGCTTACCCGGCAGATTCCTATCTCCGAAGAACTCAAGCAGCGCGTCCTTTCTATTGTGTCAATGACCCGCAAAGACAAAGAGCACATCGAGTACGGGGCTTCTCCCCGTGCATCCATTGGCATGATCCTTGCAGCAAAGGCAAGAGCCCTGATACAGGGCAGAAACTTCGTGAGCAAAGAGGATATTGATTACATGGCTTACCCTGTTCTCCGCCACAGGCTGATCCTTACCTTCGAAGCCGAAAGAAGCGGGATGACCCCTGATGAAGCCATTGAGGAAATTCTCAAGAAAGTTAAATGAAACTTAAATGAAATAGTAAGCCGATCAGATAAATGAACTCTTACGAACCTGTAATTGAGCAGGTTCGTGAGACTCGAATTGCATAAAATGTAAAACAAAGTTAAAACCCCCAGGGGTTTTCCAGGTCCGGGCAGAACCGGGCTTTTCGGTTGACGATCCAGAATGACTCGCACAAAACAAAAAATCGAAACGGATTTTTTCAGGCAGCTTGACAGCTTTACCTTTTCGGTCCGGAAGAGAGTATCGACGGTCTATGCCGGAAACCGCCCCTCAACCCGAAGCGGACACGGCATCGATACTATAGGGTTCAGGGAGTATGACTCCAGCGACGCTTTGAAAGATATAGACTGGAAGGCTTATGCGAGGACTGAAAAGCTCTATGTGCGGCAGTTTGAGGAAGAAAAGACCCTTACTACTCATATCCTTCTGGACGCCAGCAAAAGCATGGACTATCCTGAAAAGGGGATCTCGAAGTTCGAGTATTCCGCCATGCTTGCTGCAGGTTTTGCTTACATGGTAACCAAATATAATGATAGGTTTGCCATATCCACTTTTACGGACGAAATTGATATCAATAAACCCCGCAGGGGCAAGAAGAACCTCATGCGGACAATCGACCGGCTTAGCGAACTTGAACTTTCGGGCGGGACCTCCATTAGTGAAGCCGTTATGAAATACAGCAGGGAGATCAAGTCCAGATCCCTTGTAATCCTGATTTCGGACTTCATGCAGGACCCGGAGGCAATAGAAACAGCTCTGTACAGGCTCTCCGACCACGACCTTATCGTTATACAGGTGCTTGATCCCACGGAAAAAGAACTTCCTCTTCAGGGAAACAGCAAGCTTGTAGACCTTGAAACAGGTGAAGAGATAAGGACATATATCAGTGAAAAGTTCAAGGAACGCTATACCCGAAAGCTGGACGACCACACTGCAAGGATTAAAAAAACCTGCATGAAGGTCGGAGCCGAGTTCCACACCTATACAACCGACACTCCTATCTTTGATGCTTTCTACCATACGATCAGGAGAAGGAGACGCTAAAAAATGCCGTTTCAAACCCCCCTTGCTCTTGCTGCCCTCCTGAGTGTCATCCCACTTATAATCATTTACATGCTCCGCCCAAAGCCAGCGGTGCTTTCGATTCCCTCCTTAATGTTTATCCTCAAGCTTGAAAGGGAACGAAAAAAGGTTTATGCCTCAATCACGAAAATCGTGCAGGACCCGCTTTTCCTGATTCAACTCCTTATGCTGATACTTCTTTCCATTGGTGCTGCGGGCTATTATTACACTTCAAATGAGCCCCTTAGCGGAGAGCATACGGTGATCATCCTTGATACTTCGGCAAGCATGCAGGTCGAGTCTCGTTTTGAAGACGCGGTTGGAATTGCCGACGGTTATGTGAGCAAGAAAAACAGCATAATCCTTGCTTCCAATATTCCCCTGCTCGCCCTTGAAGGCGGGAGCGCTTCGGCTGCCGGGGATATATTCAATAAGGTCAAGCCCGGAGCCGGCACCGCCGACCTGTCTGCAGCCATTACTACAGGCATGCGCCTTCTATCAAAAGAAGGGGGCAGGATCATTGTCATTTCAGACTTTACAAACTGGGGTGGAGATGACCCCGTAGCTTCCAAGAACCTGGCCGAATCCTACGGGCTTGAGGTCAATTTCGTAAAGGTCGGAAAGCCTGCAGACAACATAGGAATCATTAATGGCTGGATTGAAGCCATGGATGGGGAATACGGCTACACCGGTGTGGTCAAAAACTACAAAGGCGAGAGTGAAACCGTTAAAATAGAGGCCGGAAGAGGAACTTCGGGAAATGTTTCAAAGTCTTTTACTCTTGATGTCCCTGCAGGCGGCACAAACCAGTTCACACTTGCAAACCTGGGGCCCGGACTCACCACAATAAGCCTCAATGTTAAAGATGACCTGTCTGTTGACAACAAAGCTTACATCTCCATTCCGGATACCTCCGGGCAGCAGATCCTCTATGTCACAGATAACGGGAAACTGCCTTCAAAAACCGCACTTTCCCTACTTCCAAATAGCGACCTGAAAATCCAGAAATCCGTGCCTTCTTCCCTTGATAATTACTCCCTTGTAGTGCTTGCCCAGAAAGAAGCCCCGATTGCCAACGGCTCGGTGGACATTATCGAAAATTACGTGCGGAACGGAGGGAATGCGGTTTTCATTGCAAGCGAAGCCCTTGCCCCTGAGAAAACCGAGGTTGGCCTTGTTAAGCTCCTGCCTGTGAAACCTATCGGAGTTGAGGAAGCAGAAAACGGGCTTGAGGTTGAAGAAACCCTTAAGAGCAGCATTACACAGGATCTAAACCCCGAAGAAATCTCGGTCCGCAAATACATGAATGCAACTGAGAGGACAGGTTCTACAACGCTTGTAGCCACGGAGAACGGTATTCCTGTGCTGAGCTACTGGCAGGTAGGTAAAGGAACTATCTTCTATATGGGGCTTAGTGACGAGCTCGGGGATGGAGCCTGGAACAATTTCCATAACCTGCCTGAGTATCCTGTGTTCTGGATAAAGCTGGTTGAGTGGCTTGGCGGCACAGGGGAAATTTCAGAATACAACCTTGAAACCGGCACCGTGACCTCCCTTTCAAAGACCGGGGAAATCCGCACGCCTTCAAAGACCCTGACAGCAAACCGTTTGCTCTTTGATGAGGTGGGGATATACGAGATTTCGGACAAGAAGATTGCAGTCAACCTCTATGATGACCGGGAATCAAATACTACAGTAGACGCCTCGGAACTTATCAGTCGGGCAGTTGCAAAAGATGAGACCAGGCTCGTCCGGGCTGACACCTATATTGCAAAAAACGATATTACCAATTATCTTATAGGAGTCCTGTTCCTGCTTATGCTGCTTGAAATCCTGATCATCCGTGGGAGGGGTGAACTGTGAACGTAGCCCTTGAGAGCCCCGAGATGCTCTTACTTATAATTCCCGTGATTGTTGCGGGTTTCTATCTCCTGCGGAAGACAAAAACAAAACTTGTGGAATGGAGAATGCTTGTTGCCCTTCTCCTTGTCCTGGCCCTGGCTGCACCCTATACAACGGTTACCCAGACTATCAGTGAAGAAGACCCTTCACTTGTGTTTGTTCAGGACCAGACAGCAAGTATGGGCATTTTCCCTGAAGAAACAGGTACCGGCCTGTATGAAGCCCTTACGGCAAATACCCCTACCACCCTGGTGCAGCTAACCGGGGATAAGACCTCTCTCGGGGATGCTGTGACCCAGTACTCCGGGCTTGGCAACCAGATTGTTCTTGTTACCGATGGAAATAATAACGCAGGAAAGGACCTTTCGGATGCTCTGATATTTGCAAAGGACGCAGACACTCCAGTCTATCTTGTCCAGCCCGAGCTTGAGACAAATGACCTCAGCGTCGAGGTGCTCGGGGACAAAACAGTTGTTGTCAACAATCAGAACGAGTTTGAGATAGTTGTCCGCCAGGCTTCAGAACAGAGTGTCAGTTATTTCCTTGAAATTTTTGTGGATGAAGCGCTTATCCAGAGCAGGACGTTTACACAGAATGCCCGGAATAATACGATTCCAATTAATCAGGCTTTTACCACTCTCGGTGCCCATAATATAAGGGTAAAGATCAGTGATGTGTCCGGAGGGGATTTAAACGAGGTTAACAACGAGTTCTACAAGTCCCTTTATGTAATTCCCAAACCAAAACTCACGCTTATTACCGGTGAGACCGGCTCTCCTCTCGCCAGTGTTCTGAGCAACCTTTACGAAGTTTCGGTTGTAAATGGTTATCCCGGAGCAGGGAATATTACAGACAGTAAGGTCCTTGTGCTTGACAACCAGTTCATAGACACTTTTTCCGAGGCTGAGATAAAGGAAATCAAAAATTATGTCAGCAACGGGGGCGGGCTTATTGTTGTCGGAGGAGATAAGGCTTATAATTACGGAAAATACCTTAATTCTTCCCTCGAGGAAGTCCTGCCTGTATTATCAAAACCTTCCGAGTTTAAAGGAGGGAGAAACCTGGTCCTGATTCTCGATGTCTCTCCAAGTACAGCTGCCCACGGTACTCAGGGAGATATCCTGTCAAATGCCATCTATATCCTCAGGAATGAAAACCTGAAAGATGCAAATGTTGGCGTTATAGCATTCGGGAGCGTGGGATACGATGTTTCCGGTGGGTTTGTGTTCATGGGGCTTCCGCAGAACCTTGCCCTTCTGGAAGATAAAATCTCGCAGCTGACCCCCAGTGATCAGACTGAGACCTCTTTGGATCAGGGGCTTGATGTCACAAAAGATATGCTTGAAGGCGAGGACGGCGAGCTTGATGCTATTATAATCTCTGACGGAGGGATTGAGGACTCGTATGACCAGAGCCTTCAGACTGCACGAGAGCTGAAGGATATGGGTGTAAACCTTTACTTTATCCATATCCGCTCTACTGCTCCCTCTCAGACTGACAAGACCAGAAACTTCTATGCTGAGAAGCTAATGCAGGACCTGGGGCTTGAAAATAACTATAAACATATCGAAATGGGTGAGAGGGCAAATATAGGGTTTGAAGATCTCGACATGACTCCTGAGGACGAAACTAAAAGCGAGGAGCTTGATTCCTATCTGCTTCTTGAGTACTCTCCGGATCATTTCATTACGAAGGGTGTGAACCTCACTAACGCCAGTATCACAGGATATAATCAGGTTACGCCAAAAGCAGGGGCTGAACGCCTTGTCATTACGGTTACGGGGCAGCCTGTGCTCACCACATGGCGCTTCGGGCTCGGACGTGTTGCAGCCTTTACCACAGATAATGGAGGAAGCGAAGCTACTCGCTGGTCTTCTGTTCTTTACAACGGATCAAACAGCAGACTTATTTCAGGTATGGCTAATTGGGCAATCGGGAACCCTCAGGCCGAAGAAGGAGCTGTCGTTGAAGCTCCTGATACCTGGCTGGGCACTCCTTCCGACCTCACCCTGATAATGTACGATGAAGGAGTCCCGCAGCTTAAACTGGACGGAGCTTCGCTTGATCTTGCTCTTACAGGCAGGAATACCTACGAGGCAAGCATAAACCCGGTAAATGTCGGGATTCACGACATTTCAGGCTACCCGCTTGCGGTAAACTACCCGCGTGAGTACCTTGAGGTCGGGCTCAATAAAGATATCGAGCCACTCATCCTTGCAACCGGAGGGAAGATTTATACTGAAAAGGAAGCAAGAGCCCTTCTCCTGAAGGATGCGAGGCAGAACTCCGAAAGGGAGTCAAACGAGCCCGTGAGCCTGAAAGTGTATGTGCTTCTTGCAGCCCTTGTCCTTTACCTTGGAGAAATCCTGGTCCGGCGCATAAGGGAGATGAGAAGGCTTAAACAAGCCCAGGGTGAAGCCGAAAAGGAAGAGGCCGCAGCGTAAGTCTCTTCTTTTCTCACCTTTCTTTTTTTATTACTTTGCGTTTTTTTCTTTATTTCTGGGAGTGTTCCTTTACACTGCAATATTTTTTGAGTGAAAAATAAACGTTCAGCTGGTTCAATACTGTGAACTATGAGCTTTGACCCGTAAAACATACTCCCTATCTTTCATCCTTCTCTTCCCGCCCGCCTGTAGCGGTGTCATTCGCGAAACGTATCTAAAACGAATTATGCGTAAACTAAACGTGTGCCCTGCTTTCGGCAGGTAAATTGTTTTTTTCGCAATATTTTTACTGATGGCGTTTTTGCTGGAAAACACATTATCCTTGATACTAAACATTATTGCAAAAACGGCTCATTGTTTATATATG
>NZ_JJOY01000043.1:0-2173 GCF_000979455.1 Methanosarcina sp. 2.H.T.1A.6 | reverse complement strand
GTTTCAAACCCACTTCATATTTACATAATGTTTAAAAAACACCCTCAGCAAAAATACTCAAAATCTAATGTCGACCTGCCGAATATAGGGTGTGCTGTGCGGATAACCTATTTTTGCATGCGTATTCTATTTCAGTCACGTTTGCAGCAAAAAATTGCTGTTAATTTTACACAGTTGAATTGAAAATTCAATAACTTTAAACCTATAGCTGTATCAGATGTAAACTTAAATTGCAGTGGTCATATTCCTTAATTTTTATTTCAAGTGAGCCCCACTTCACGATTTAATGGGCAAATTTTGAGTTTTCTGGAGAGACCATAGCCAAATATTCTTTAAATTTAGAATTTCCAGTTAAATTAATCTGTCGGACATTTAATTAAAACCATTTATATAAAATACCCATATAGTATTTTATACGAGGACACCTATTTTGTAGATGGCAATTATTGCAATTGTTTGGGATCTTAAGTTAGAGGTTGCGTATAGTTCTTTAATTTTTATCGGCAGTACCTGAATGACCGAAACCAATGCCATTTTTGAAGAACTCTAGAAAACAGTAAAAAAACTCCCGATTTAATCATGTAGAAACAGAAAAGCTAAGAATTCTTTAAGGTGAAGTAACCAATGACAGATGGTAAGATAGATAAGCAGATTTATGCTGAAGTAGTGCTCCGTTCGAAGACAGGAACATCTTTAATGAAGAATACAGCTCCACTGAGTGCAAAAAAACTTTTCTTTTACCAGGCAGAAGCTTCTGATGTGGAGGAGGCATGCAAGAAATTAAGCGATGCAGGTTTTTCCGTGATTGCTCGCAGTCAGTTTGGAATATCTATAGTTGGAACAGGGGAACTATATAAGAAATATTTCAATACAGAGATAGTTCAGCGGCCTGTTAAGACATTCTATGGCAGGGAAATGGCAGCTGAGATAAATCCCTTCTTCATGAACAAGACGCCAGAAGTGCCTGTGGAATTGGCGCCATTGGTTGATACCCTTTACATTCCTCCGACGGGGTATTTCCTCTCTGGTGAAGGGCAAATGCCTACACTGTCTTATTATCATCTCAGGCCTCCAGCCGATATATCACGTCTGACCAATGCGGATGCTGCTCATGCCCGAGGCTTCCGGGGTACCGGAGTGAAAGTTGCGATGATAGACTCCGGATTTGTGGCAGATCATGACTATTATTCCGGGCGTGGATATAATATCACAGTTCATGCTGCGGTAGGTGACCCCACTAAGGATGAAATCGGCCATGGAACAGGCATAGCATCGAACATTCTGGCAATTGCTCCTGAGTGTGAGTTCCATTTTGTAAAGATGATTGATGGGTACAATTGGGCATCAGTAGCCGCATTCCGTCTGGCAGTTTCCCTCGGAGTTAAGGTTATCACATGTAGCTGGGGGCAATCCCGTGACCCTGTCCTTGAGGCTGAAATTCAGGCCGCAGTGAATTCAGGCATTACTGTGGTCTTTGCCTGCGGTAATGGGTGTCCCATAGGGTGGCCTGGCTGCATGCCTGAGGTCATATCTGTAGGAGGGGCTTACCCCCGCCAGGACGGAACATGGGAAGCTGCGACTTATGCATCAAGTGGTGTTAATTCTCTTTATCCTAATCGGCATTGCCCTGATATAAGCGGAATCGTAGGCCACTTGCCCCGTGGGATCTTCATTGTCATGCCCACACAGAAAGGTGCCGAATTTGATGGCCTTTTCAGCGGCAGCAAATTCCCCAATGGTGATGAGACAGGGTCAGCTGATGGATGGCTTGTCGCTAGCGGCACTTCAAGTGCGGCTCCTATGGTGGCCGGTGGGGCTGCTTTGCTTCTGAATGCCAAGTCAAGTCTTATCCCAGCCGAGATTAAGCAGATGCTTATGGATACTGCTATTGATGTAAATCAGGGTTTTAGTCCATGCGGGACATCTGTCGGGGTTGGCTCTGACAGTGCCACTGGAGCTGGTATGATCGATATAGGAGCTGCAGTGAACAAAGTGGCACCTTCAGTGTGTCCAGTTGCTCCGAAGATAATATGTCCCGCTCCCATAATGTGTCCACCTGCTCCGAAGATATGCCCCCCCGGTCCTATCCGATGTCCACCTGCTCCGAAGATATGTCCCCCCGGTCCTATCCGATGTCCACCTGCTCCGAAGATATGTCCCCCCGGTCCTATCC
>NZ_JJOY01000053.1:1221-22538 GCF_000979455.1 Methanosarcina sp. 2.H.T.1A.6 | reverse complement strand
ATAAGGTTCTATGGATTTCCACAGATCATCATCGATTTCCTGAAAGGACATAATATTAAATATATAATTTCAACATAATATTAGTTTCGGGATAGGCTCTATAATAAATGGGGAAAATGACAAATCTGATTAGACGTATAATCCGCATGGTACTGATTTTCAATTGAATCTACAAAAAACAATGATCAAAAATATTAATTTGTGGGGGTGTGCGGACTGCCGAATGTAGGTTAAATACCCTGTTCCCACACTTATAGAAAATACATATAAAGTTATTTATAGTTAAAAACCATTTTTGAAAAATAATAACTAAGGAAAAATAATATTGGCAATGAAAGAACAATGCATAAGTCATGAAGTGTTCGATTAATAGAAAAGATACCCAGAATCGAGTTCACAATTGACAAATATTGATGTTGAAATAGATATATTGCATAACTTCCATAACTAATCGGGAAGAATATAGATGTAGTTTCCATTTTAACAAAAGTTACAAAGTAGCTTGCAAGCAAATAGATAAGGATACTAAATGATAAAGAAAGAATACTTTGGAGAAATAATGGTGCAAGTAAATTATCTGTTTGACTTATCTTCAATCTATTTGTAATAATGAGAAGAGTCGATACAAATAATATTAATGAGAATGAAAATATATAATTATTAGTTTCATTTTTATATAAATTATTCCAGAAAAATACTCCAGTAGTAAATACAAAATAATAAATAAAAAAATTAATATCTACCAAACCAAATTTCAATTTCAAAAATACAAATGGCAATATTAATATAAAATACATTATTATATTTTCATACGTATTCCTTGAGAAGTACGCTGCAATTGGGTACAATATGTAATAAAGGAATATTACTCCGACGAACCACATAGACTGTATATGGTAAACTGGGAAAAAAACCTGTAAACCTAGCATATGCACTAAGAAATTAGCTAAATTAATATCATAGGGTGATGTAAATCCCGGATCAACGTGAAGTACTATAAAAATTAGTGAAATCGATAGAATTGATATCCAATACATAGGAAATAAACGTAAAACCTTCTTTGCATAAAATAAATAAATGTCTTTTTTTGAATTTATTTTGAAATCTGAATATTGCAGCAAAAATCCCGAAACAAAAAAAAATATACTTAATCCAAATAAAGCAAGGTAAGAATCAAAGAGAGAAATAATACGTGAATTAATAATATAGTTATCTAGATGACATACTATTATAAATATAATTGCAATCGATTTCAGTATATCAATTTCAATTGCCCTCTTTTTGTCCATAATTTCCTCTTGTATCCTGGATTCCCGCCCACTCATAACGAGGTAGGCGGGTTCACCCCCAGATCATGGTGTACAGCTGTTTTTATTTTTCCCTCGCCCACTCAAAACGATTTTCCTGGCTGTTCGAAGCATTCAATGACATCGAGTTTGTCGCCACGCAAGTTCCCTCACCGTTATGTGTAATATAGTACATAACGAGGATACAATTAACGCTCCGATAAACGAGAACCTTTTGAAATTTCAAGGGATATAAAACCAAGTATTACCAGACTCGTTATGAATCAACGGGAATCTAGGTTGTATTTAAGGAGCTCATCCCAAAACTGGATTTAACCTCATTATTGCTGCTAACATTACAACTCCCAAGCATGATATTTCTTTGATTTCAGATCTTGAAAATACTTTTTTTCATGACTATATTTAGCTAAAGAACCTTTCTACTGAACTTTTCTTTTTATGGTGCTTTTTTTTCTTAACTCTCAGCCAATTGTTGTAATCCCTTCTTATCACTAATAAAGAACACAGTAATTGCCTCTGTCAAAAATACGGCTAAAGAACAATACTTTTTTACAGAACGCATCGTATATCGGTGTAAATTCTCCATATTGCACTCTTTTTTGGCTAATTTAATACGTCCTCCATGAGAGATCTAATAGGCTTAAGTTCTCCCAATCATTCATGAACTTCCTTAAGTCTGCATGAGGCAGTCCTGTATGTGGTTTTTGTGAAGGAAGATAAGGTTCTATGGATTTTCACAGAACATCATCGATTTCCTGAAATGACATAATACTAGAGCCGATCCCAAAACTCAAAATTTGCTTATTCAAATCTCGTATTTTGAGGGACCAATCGAGTTTCTGATCATGAAAGCAATCCTGAAAAATCCTTATGATTAGGAATAAAAATGGGTTTTGGGATCAGCTCCTAAATATATCCTACATTCGGCAGCAAGTACCTTTTTACATCTTTAAATTTTTGATTGTAATTTTTTAGTGATAAATCTTAAAACCAATATCATTCGGGCCAAGTTTCGAACGTCATTTGTTATTTTACCTCAATGACAACAACTATAAATTTGCGAGGATATTGGACTCAGTTCCAAAATCTAGTGATTTTGCATTTTGTGATTGAAATCTTGAATTTCCAAGAGGAATTTAGTCTTCAATTAAAATCAATATTCGAGATCTTCAGGCATCAATAGGTCATGTTCAAAGGATTATGACCATTTTCAAAATCTAGTGATTTTTAATTTTAAGTTCATCACTAGATATTGGCATTGTGTCAGGACATTGTTAACATTTATAAATTACCCACATTGACATAATTTTAAAAGTTGTGTGGAAATCGATATCAGTAAAAAATAAACTGAATTTTTGCGTTCACCTGCCGAAAGCAGGATATATAATTTCAACATAATATTAGTTTTGGGATAGGCTCATAATATAATCGAAATATTATCAGATTTTCCATATTTCGAACTCTCCATTCATATAATATTTACTTACACTCTTGTCATTGTTTAGCAGATCAAAATCTGAATTAAGATATTCAGGATATTTGTATCTTTCACTTTTTAATACTGCAAGAGGAAACTGTTCAATATTTTCTGAAGTTATTATATAAGTTTCATTTAAATCCAAGCTATTGGATAGGGTTTTATTTGTTTCATATCCAAAATGGGTAGGTATTTTTTTTGTTGTCAATAAAGTTTTTTCGAACCGCTCATTATTAAATTGTAAGTAATAAAGCTCATATTTATAAATGGACTTTGTATTTATTGTAAGAGGGATTGAATTATTATCGTTTTCCAGAAACCAATCGAGTCCATTTGAATTCATTAAAGTCATATGTGATCCAGGTAATCCTCTTAAAGGACTCTCATAGAGATTAAATATTCCTATAATACTCGTTGAACAAATTATTACAACCATTATAATTAATATTATTTCTTTAATTTTCTTTGATTCATTATTTTCAAAAATATCACTAAAAACGATTCCACATAAAATTGTAGATAAGACTATTGCAAAAGAAAATGCTCTGATAGGTTCAGATATTATAGAAACTCCAAAAATTAGAACAATACCAAACAGTGTAGCTATGAGAAATAACAAGCTATAGAGAACATTGACACCGTATACTTTCTTTATATATATTTTTTTAAGGATAAAGATTGAGCAGCAAGTTGCTGTAAAGAGATAAAGGAAAATTGAGCCGTAGGTTTTAATAAACATTTCAATTAGAACTAATAAACCTGCATTGACAGAATTGATCGTACTAATTTGAGAGTTTATTATTGTAGTTTGATCTGGATTAAATACATTTATAATTAGTTTATTTAGACTATCCAAGAAGCGATGAAAATTTAAATACCATGTAAAAAAAACTACATTGATAAGTAGGATTAAAGTTTCAACTCTTATTTCTGTAGTAGAAGCTTTCTCTGTTCTATGATTAAAAAAATAGAATAACTGGAATGTTATTAAAATAATTAGAAGAATAACAGAGGTTAATGGATGGAAATAGATACTAAGAAAAGATAATATTACCAATAATATACTAAATTCAACTTTTCGTCTTGTTGTATTTCTTTTATGTATACAAAAAAGATATAATGGGATCATAAATAATGCAAATAAAAAAGGTATAAATGCATGATGTAAAAATGAAAACATTAAAGGAGACGCGAATCCTAAGCAAAATAATCCTGAAGTTCTTGTTTTTGAAATCTCTTTTCCCAATATAAGAATAAACAGCATATATATAAAAATAAAAAAGTAGTTAATGATATTGATAGTTATTAAATTCAAAGGATAGCCGAATAAACAGAGACTCGCAGTTAGTATATGTGTTATTGGATAAAATGCGTTTCCAGTTATATTTCCTGAATCTAAAATTGATATTATCCAAGAAAGATGTGCAAAAATATCGTACCCCGGAGTGGCAAAAAATAGATAGCCTCTTATACATGGGAGAAAAATGAGAAGGCTATAGTTACAAAGAATAGATAACAAACTGAAGATCCAATTTTTTGAATCGTAGCTTGCAGAGAAAATAATATTAGTTATACTTAGAGTAAGGCTAAATATCATGGAGATCCAAAATATAATAGGAAAAGCAGAATAAATTGAAAGTTCATAACCAGAGACAGGAGGTGTTCTAAGGACTATAATTAAGTTTAAAAAAATTGCCATAAAGGATAAAATACAGGTTATCTTTGAGTAGATGGAACGATTCATATAGATTCCTATTTTTAAAGTGTTTTTGACTATAGATTCATTGGATTCGGTTAAGGTACAAAACGTCTAAAATTATTATTTTTATACTAAAGATCTAATATTCAAGTCAGAAAATCACTACATGCGGTAATCGAAGTTGTGCATAAAACTCGTTAACCGATGATAAAAGGACCATAGATTATATGTTCGTATTTTTTCAATGCCGAGGTATAGCTAAAATTCTCTTTTACATATGAATTCGCATTATTCAAAATATTTTCCAAATTGGGATCATTAAAAACACGAATAACGTTATCTGAAATACATTTTGGAGTATTAGTTTCCATAATAAATCCGGTTTCCTTGTCTTTAATTATGCTTGGTATAGATCCCACTGGAGTTGCAAGTACTATTGTGTTGCAAGCCATTGCTTCTATCATTATGTTAGGGAGTCCTTCTGTATAAGAGGGCAATATTAGTAATTTTAGTTTATTCAAGCAGTCCGGAATTTTTTCGTGCTGAACCCATCCTTTAACTTTAACTTTATGTTGTAAATTATTTTTTTCAATATAAAGCTCTATTTCCTTCTTTAGAGCCCCATCACCAATCAATATAAATTCTAAATTTGGATTTTCCTTTAGTATTATAGGGATTGATTCAACAAAGTTCATAACTCCTTTTTCTCGGCTTAAACGGCCGATGTATCCAACTAAATTATTATTTCTTTGAATTTCTTCATTCATTTTATAATTATTAAAATCTAAAAAATGCCGAGGTGCAATAATGATTTTATTCTGGTACTTTTTCAAATCCCATTCGTTAATTAAGCTTTCTGAATAGAGTACTATACAATCTGTCAATCTACAGTTAAAATTAGATAAGAATTTAAGTATTATCGAAAGATCATCTTTTGAAGCGGCGTGTGTCTGAGCAGAGGAACTCGCAAAAGATAATATTACCTTTTTTCCCAATAGTTTCGCTACAGCCATTGGAAACACAAGTGAATCTCCCCCAATAAAAAAGATCCATATTTCTACGTTTTTTGAGGCTTTGATCAATAGGCTTGAGATTTGCAATTGAGCTTGGATGTATTTACAAACTCTAAAAAAAGTATTTTTTCTGTTTCTGTAATATATCCCATATGTCTTTATACGGTGATCTTTCAAGAAGTATTCGTATCCATAATTTCCCGTAATTAAACAGACATTTTTAGAAATTCCCCGTATAATATCTAATAATTGGGATGTAGGAATACACCCTGATTGGCTTATTGGAGATGTAATTATCCCAATATTAAAATTTCCTTCGTTATTAAATGAGAACTTATTCATGGGGTCACCACATTACAAATTATCTTTTGATAAAAAATAAGTTTCTTCGATTTTAGTTGTGATACTGTCCCAACTAAATTTATTAGTCACTAGACTATTGCCGTTTGTTCGAAGTTTTTTATTCAACATTTCATCAGTCAAAATTTGAAACATTGCATCTTTAATTTGGGATATATCACAATCAACGGTGTACCCTACGTTTTCAATCCATTCTGTAACACCACATACACTAGTAACGATTACCGGAGTTCTACAAGCAAATGCTTCTAAAACTACATTTCCAAAAGATTCATAACGATCCTTTGATGGAAGTACAAAAACATCTGCATCAACATAAGCCTCTAACTTATTCGTTTCATAAAGAGGGCCAGTAAATATAACATCTTTTTCAATTTCTAACGTTCTAACAATTGACTTTAACTCATTCAAAAAACCATCGTCAGGTCCAGCAATAACAAGTTTTACATTTTCGATTTCTTTTTGTAAGTCGCTAAAAGATTCTATAAGGATATCTGCACCTTTTCTTTCATGAAGGCGACTTAAGAATAGAATTACTTTATCATTTTCACTAATTGAGTACTTGTTTCTGAAGGATCCCTTTTTAGGCAAATTTTGGTAAATGTCTAAGTTAATTCCATTAGGTATATGGATAATTTTTCCTTCATTAATTTCAGGACAGACAGACGAGTATTGGTCTGATTCAGTTTTTGATGAAGCGATTATTTTATTGGAATTTTTAATTATATTATGTCCAAAAAACGTATCAAATATCTTTTTTTGCCTACTTTTCTTCAATGTCGGCATTGTTCCCCTTGGTTGTAAAATGAAAGGAATATTATATTTTTTTGCATAATAATTAGTAAAAATTGCTTCAATTGCTCGATACTCGTGACAATGAATAACATCAAATTTTTTTATATTATTTCTTAATTCTAATGCGATCCCAAAAGCGCAGGTCATGTGGAAATTGGCAACTAAAGAATAACTAATATTTTTAAAATGGTAAACTTCGATTCCATCAAGCCACATTGGATTATTCTCGAACTTATAACGCGAGTTTTGATCCAGCACATCTGTCGTATAAACTGTAACCTCATGACCTCTTTTAACTAATTCTTTAGAAATTTCATATACAACTCCAGCAGGACCACCATATGCAAAAGCAGGTGGAAATGAAGCTATAACTTGAAGAATTTTCACGTTAGCACCTTTAAAAAATACTGTCAATTGCCACCAAAAGAAGCAAATAATTCATTTGTTTCTGTAATGTTTTTGTCGTCTATTGGATAAAATTGATATCCATTTATTTCGAGAAAAATTTTACAGGTATCGCGTGCATTATCAGAATGTAATGAGATTATAAGAGAAGGATGATAAGTGGATATTAATGAAGAGGCACCTTTTAATACCAGATATTCTGCTCCTTCCACATCAATTTTGATGCAATTTGGCACTGGAGCTAAACCTCTCAAGATCACTTCGTCAAGCGTAATTGTATTCACTTTGATCTGCCCGTTTTCAGATAAAGAACCCATTGTATTATCTGGATGTTCGAAAAAACTAGACTGACCTGTTTGATCAGAAACAGCAAAGTTAATAATCGATACATTTTTGGAATTATTTAGTAGTAGATGTTTTTTAAGGTATTCAACATTTTGTGGGACTGGTTCGAAAGCCACAACAGCTCCTTCATTTCCTACTAATTGAGATCCGAGAAGTGAATAGATCCCAACGTTTGCACCAATGTCGTAAAAAGTGTCTGAAGGGTTTAAATTTTTTTTGAGTAAATTCATAGTATCTAGCTCGAAGCAACCTAAAAAATATGCCAAATTACTTGAATTTACGATCCATTTTTTCCCTTTACAGGGCCCTTCAATTATTGGAAGGGCTAAATTCTTCGGAATAATTTTTTTTAATCCAAGTCCAATTTTATGTTGAATAGGGGACTGCAACGAAACCCAAGAAAATAATCTCATTTACACTTACCTCCTTTAAATAGACCAAACTCTTAATAATTTTTTGGAGAAGGTTAGGCCATATATAATTAATCGTATGAACAATAAAAATGGAAAAAGCAACCATGAAATATCTTTTTCTATTATGATACCCCTGACCATTCCAATAGTACCAATAATAACTTGTTCATGAAATATTTCTTTTATAGAAAGACTCGTAGATTGAAAGTTATCTTTTGTGAAGGCATTTGCACCAAGAATCTGTTTTTTCACAAATTTCTTCATTGACAAACCCATGTCAGTGTCGTGATAAATTGGATCTTTTACATAAACTAATTTGTAACCTTTATCTTTCAATTTGTTAGCTAAATTGAAATCTTCTCCCCAATGCACGTCTCTATCAATGCCTCCAACATCATCAATGGCCTTTTTGAGAAATAATGCACACCCTCCACCAACTATCCCTCGCTTTCTTTTAATGCGATCTTCAAGGAGAAGGTTGCTAAAATTCAGGTACATTTTCATAAATAAAGGTCTGTTTGGAGGAGCTATATTCTTTGGCCAAACAGTTCCAATATCGCTACTGTAATTAAAATATTTAATGGAGTTAAGTAACCAATTGTTATAAGGGAAATAGTTATCACTATCGAAACTACCCACTATTTCACCAGTAGCATGTTCTATGCCAGTTTGCCGAACACTCCCTAATTTGCCATTGTCAAAATATATGTTTTGGGTATATTTTTTTGCGATTTCTACGGTATGATCAGTAGAACCGTTATCAACAACAATAATTTCGATATCCGGATAATCTTGATTAGCAATACTACTCAAACACTCATCTAAAGTTCGTTCGCTGTTGAATGCTGGAATCACAAATGAAACTCTTGGCTTCTTCCCAATAATTTCGACATTATTACCAAGCGTATCACCATCAATAGCATAATAACTAGAACTTATATCAACTGGAGAATCGCCAACCATGTACAGAATCATCTCACAAATCTGCTATCTTAATGACCTTCGCAGGCACACCACACACAACCACCATACTTTCAACATTCTTCGTCACAACGGCCCCAGCACCGACAATCGCTTTTTCACCAATTTCAATACCAGAAAGAACAATTGCATTATTTCCAATAAACGATTTTCTTCTTATAGAGATAGGAGCAGCTTTCATTTCTAAACCATGTGTCTGCTTGTAGGAACCATCATGGGAAGAAACCATGGCACTTGCACCAATTGTCACCTCATCTTCAATAATTATTGGAGAAAATGAACATTCTATAAATGTCCTGTTGCTGATGTTACATCGAGAACCTATCTTAAGGGACTCTCCAACCAATAAACATTGATAACCGAGATGTGAACTCTCTCCGATTGTAACTTTATTCACATTGATTAAAGCACCGGGAGCCACAAAAACATTGTCTCCGAGGTACACATTATTGTAATCGTTGGACAAAACGAGAGATCCAGGACCAAAATACACATTTTTGCCAATATGTGCACCCAGCAATTTCAAGACTGTTTTTTTAAATGCAGATGAAGGGATGTACATTGAGAGACCGAGCAAGATTTTCTTAGCAAAGCTAATATTTTTTAACATTTGATTGTCGTCTCTTTCGTTTTGCCTCTCAGTCATGTAAACCACATCATTTGCATAACTTGCACATATCAATAATCGTTTTAGCCCTGTGCCTGTACGTATGTTCTTTCAAAATCCTCTGCCTAGCTCTTTCACCGATTTTCAGCCGTTCTTCATCAGAGGACAATAGCCATTCATAGGTTTCTACAGCTTCATCTTCACTGTTTACAACAATAATTTCCTTCCCAATCTCAAACCATTCTTCTATCCCTTTGTACGGCTGGGAAACTATGCATGCTCCGTAAGCTGCAAGTTCAAAAGGTCGGGCTGTGGCAGAGGCGTACACGTTTGTGTGAGACCATCTGGTAATGTTCAAGTTGATCTTGCTTTTGCAGCAGAACTCGCGGAATGCGCTGTATGAGACAGGACCGATGAGATTTGCATTACCCATGTCTACCCCGAAATTACCGCCTCCTACGGAGAAATTGGCATCAGGCAATCTTTTGCTGGGATTTGCAATCATGTTGGTCATCCATTCTTCCCTTAGTTCGTCTCCATGGCCGTAGAATGAGACATCGATAGTCTGCTCGACATTTACAGGGGCGAAAAGGTCTGCATCTGCTGCATAGTAGAGGGGGGTTACGTTTTTTGCACCGGCTTCTTTAAGGTCTTCGATTACGCCTTTTGAATTGACGAAGAATGCGTCGTATTCGGAAAGGTCGGAATCTATATAATAGTCAAACTTAAAGCCGCGTGAAACTGCATATTTAGGAAGGATCGTGGGCATATCCCCATCATAATAAAGACATGGAATTCCGAATTCCTGTTTAATTTCCGTGGGGATTCCTGTGATATGGTTGAGGGGGATATTCATGAAAAGGATGAAGTCAAGATCTTTTTCGGTATTTATGATGTCCTGTAGTTGTTTTTTGATCTTGGGCTTGATATCGAGGTTTATCAGGTTTTTCGTGATGGGAGAAAGAAAACCGTTTGTTTTTGAGGGATCAGCGACTTTTCTCTGAGATTTCAGGAAGTTGTTGTACAGGATGCTTTCAAACTTGCAAGAGTTCTCATAAGTCCTCCACCAGAGGCTTTCCACTGCCCCTCCAAGGTAAGGGACCACTATAACTTCATTTCCGGTTTCGTGGAGAGCTTTCAGTAACTGCCACCATGAAGGTGTGCACCCCAATTTGTATTTCAGGTCTATAGTGGAGACAAACGCTAATAGTTTCATCGAATAACCCTTTCTGTTTTAAAATACTTAAACACTTATTTAAAGCTTATCCGTATTTTTGACTTTTCCAGATCGAATAAAGTATTAATCCAACCGTCTTACAAGCGTCCCTGCAAGAACAGAAAATCATGCGAAGTTATAAGCCATGATTCGGCGCAGAGCCCCTTCCGGAAACCATATAAAAAACATATAATGCCCTGAACTCGCCTGCTGCCTGAAGTTTTAGTGCATACACTTAATCAGAACCATTTTTGTGAAAATTTAAGCCGCCTTTGCTTCCCTCATAACTGCAGACATCGAATGCAGCAAAATCCCTGTCAGTGCCATAAAAGTCCCTACAATAATAAACAGGATCATGAGCATTGTCGGGCCAAAATTAAGGCCCTTTCCCGCAACAAAGGCTTGCAAGAAATTTGCACCCATATACAACCCTCCTACTCCAAGAGCAAGGCCAGGGGCTGTCAGGTAGTAAAGGGGCCTGTTGAACTCAATGTCCTTTAAGACCATGACAAGGACGCTTAAACCGTGCTTTATCGGGCTTATGGTTGAACCGTCAACATCGTAGCGGACTCCGATTTCTACTTCTTTTATGCGGAGGCCGGATCTGCCTGCATCGGCAAGCATCTCACTTTCTATTGCCATGCCTTTTGCATTGAAGCGGAAAACATCTTTTGTTGAGCCTGCAAAGGCGCGGAAACCACTCTGGGAATCTGTGATCTTGAGGCCGGAGTTCATGTTTGTGGCGGTGTCAAGGACCGTCTGGCCGATCCGGCGGTAAATTGGGGTGTTTTTGTCGTGGTGGTTCAGGTAGCGGCTGCCGTTGACCATCTCGGCGTAGCCGTCGATGATGGGGGCTACCAGCAGGGGGATTTCGGAGGGGTTGTGCTGGCCGTCCGAGTCCATGGTAACTATAATGTCGGCTCCGAGGGCGGCTGCGGCTGTAAAGCCGGTTTTGAGGGCTGCTCCTTTGCCCTTATTAACTTCATGCACAACCACGTGGGCTCCTGCTTTCCTGGCAATTTCGGCGGTACGGTCTGAGCTGCCGTCGTCGACTACGATTACAGTATCTGCGTAGTGCCGGGTGAGAAGGACTATGCTGCCGATGGAAACTTCCTCGTTGAAGGCGGGGAGGACCACGGTTATATTTTGAGGGGTTGTACCTCTCGTATCTGGACTTTCCTCATTTTTTGATATTAGCTGGGCACTCTTGCCCGGAAGCAGTTCATTATTCATTCGAATAACCCCAAAATAATAGATTTAAAGTTTGAATTGAATTAAAGAGAACTGACAATATATAAAGGAGGTGATGAATATCTAAAGCGTATGATAACTATCCAGGCACCGGAAATATAAAAAACAACAAATAAATTTGCGTGAATGCTCCGATTCGTGTGCCTGAATAGCTAGTGAATTTAATTAATATCTATTTTAAAGAATTATTATCTACTTAAGCGGATAATTACCTGCTGAAGCGAATAATTAAGCGGACTCGATCTGCCCGGTCGCACCTGCCATTGAATGCGCCACAATTCCCCTGAGGGTCATGTATGCACCTATAAGGGACAGGAAGACCATAAGGAAGGTGTGCCCGAAGTTAAGGCTTGCACTGCCCAGGAAAACGGCTTCAAGGAACTTGAAACCCATATAGAAGCCACATGTTGCAAGGGCAAATCCTGGCACCGAGTAGAAGTACAGGGGCCTGTTGGCTTCTATATCCTCACCCACGGTTTTCAGGACTCCGCGGAGGTACTTTACCGGGTTTAGGGTTAAAGCTTCGGAGGGCTTGAAGGCTCCGATCTCGACTTCAGTTATACGGACGCCTGACCTGCCCGCATCTGCAAGCATTTCGTTTTCTATGGCGATCTTTTTGCCGCTGAACCGGAAGATGTTTTTTGTAGAGGCTGCAAAGGCGCGGAACCCGCTCTGGGAGTCGGTAATCTTGAGGTCAAAGTTCATTTTTACAGCGGTACCCTGCATGGTTTGGCCGACGCGGCGGTAGATGGGGCCATTTTTATCCGGATAGCTCAGGTAGCGACTGCCGTTTACCATTTCGGCATTTCCTTTAATGATAGGGGCAACGAGCTTCGGGATTTCAGCAGGGTTGTGCTGGCCGTTCGAGTCCATTGTAACTATAATATCTGCGCCGAGGTCGGCTGCAGTTTTAAAGCCGGTTTTGAGGGCTTCAGCTTTTCCTTTGTTCGTTTTGTGAGCTACGACTTCAGCTCCGGCTTTCCTGGCGACTTCAGCTGTCCGGTCAGTGCTGCCGTCATCGACAACGATTACATTATCGACATAAAGTTTGGTGAGAAGGACCAGGCTTCCGATTGAGACTTCTTCATTGTAAACTGGAAGGATAGCGGTTATATTTTGAGAGGATACCCCCCTGAAACGTTGGTTCTCTTTATGGGTTAGGTACTGGGTACTATTGCCCATAAGCAGTTCGTTACTCATTTGTATGACCCCTTTGAAATTTGTATTATGAAGTAGAAACAATTATAGCGGCTAAAAGCCACTTAATGCCAGTGATAGCACGATTGTTTGAATTTTTAAAGGATTGTTTGAATCCCTGATATACTTAAATTTTTTTATAGACTGAAATTTGGGGCACGAATATATAAATATATTGACAGCCAAACTGTAATAGAATTGTAGATGAGTTATAATAGTATCAGTCGAGCCCTTGAGAGGATAAATATAACATTATATGATTGAGATACGCGCCTGCAAAAAGCATCAGAAATCTGAGGGCAAAAAGTATAAGTAATCAAAAATAAAAAAAGGTCCCGAAAAAAACAATATCATAAGAACACGAGATTCTGCGCTCTGGTGTCGCATGCTCCCCCGGACACAGGGGAATTAATTTCAAAGGGTCTGAAACTTTAGAGCTCAACTCAACTACATACCCCACTTGCCGCATCTGCAGAAGAAAGGGAAAAAAGATGAAATCGGTGGATATGAAAAAATCAAATTGAATCTGTTGGCTCGGCTTGACGGGAAAAGTGTACCAATAAAATAAGTAAGTGTAATCAAAATAGATACGTAGAAATAAAATAATAGAACTGTCGGGTCAAAGTAAAAATGATTAAGTAAAAAGACTGGGAAAATGATTGGGGAAATGATTGAGGAAATGATTGAGGAAATGACTGAGGAAAACAAAAAAGAGCGAAAGAATAAAATGTATGAGAAAAAGATAGTTACTCTCTTGAAAGAAACTGGAGAAATATAATAATTTTTTAAATTATACGCCGGATGACCTTAATGACCGGAAAAAAAGTTCCATCAGACCTCTTGACCGTTATTGGGCTTGTGATCCTTACCGATCTCTTTGTACTTATGCCCGGATTAAGTGAAACTGTGCTCCGCAATATACTTGGCCTGCCCCTTGTACTTTTCCTACCCGGGTATGCCCTGATTGCGGCACTCTTTCCTGCAAAATCCGACCTTGACGGGATCGAAAGGACAGCCCTATCCTTCGGGCTGAGCATTGCAGTCGTGCCCCTGATCGGCCTCGGCCTTAACTACACCCCCTGGGGGATAAGGATTCTACCAATCTTGATAAGCCTGTCACTGTTCACGTTTGCAATGTGCGGGCTTGCATACCTGAGGCGGGCAGGACTTCCCGAAGCCGATGCTTTCAAGGTGCCCTTCAGGGAAATGGCACTCGCGCTTAAAGCCGAAATCCTGGAAAAACCTGAACCGGGACTCGACAGAGCCCTCACAGTTATTCTGGTCCTGTCCATCCTCCTTTCTGTTACAACTCTGTTCTATGTAGTAATAACCCCGAAAGAAGGGGAACACTTCACAGAGTTCTATCTCCTCGGACCTGAAGGGATGGCTGACAATTACCCGACAAACTACACACTCGGAGAGAGCGGGACAGTAATTGTTGGGGTCGTAAACCACGAATACAGACCAGTAAATTATACAATGGAAGTAAGGCTTGAAAACAAATCCCTGCCTCTGCCCGAAGATATGCAGCAGGTCGCGCTTGCCTATAACGAGACCTGGGAAGAGCCTCTAACGCTCACCCCTCCGGTCGAAGGAAAGGATATGAAGCTTGAGTTCCTGCTCTTCAACGAGACCGACAAAAACACGCCCTACAGGGACCTCCACCTCTGGATAAATGTAAACTCAACAGATAGCTGAGGGTGTAAAAATCCCGGAGACTGCAAAAACGTGACTTCGGAAGCAAAGGTCTCCGGAATCCTTCAGGTCATCACTTGAACTTTGAAGGTCAGATTTAAAGCTTTATCTGCCTTCATTACAGGGCTTTGTGGAAGAAACTCAATCATCCTGACTGAGCTCCCCATATCCGATCAGTCGGAGAGGAAGGGAAGCGGGCCATATGAGTGAAATACATTTGCACTGTTCCTGTGGATTTGTGAACTTTTTTGCTTTTGGATTTCAGTATTTAACTCGGACCGGAGGTCAGTGAATATATATGAAACTGCCCCCTTTTTCAATATCCTGTACATTCACAAAAGTTAAAGCTCGCCATTTAAGGGGACTCACTGTCTACAAAACTTTATATAACATTTACAATAAAAACGTGTATAATATGAGAGCTGCATGGTATCTCTGATAATTTATAATAAAAAACCAGTAAAAAACCTTTAATAAGAGATACACCGAATAGATCTGAACCCGCCCCGATTTGAAAGAGGAGTAATTTCAGTGCAAAAATTAATTAAATCTCATAAAAGTCAAAAAGAACTGAATATTCTAATTGTCGTTTCAGTTCTGATTCTGGCTTTACTGGCAATTTCTCCAGAAGCCGCATCAAGTAGCAACCTGAATTTATCACCTTCTCCAGAGATGGGGCCCGTTTCAGAGCACATAAGTGCCGAAGCCCTGGAAGAAACAGGAGATTCCGGAGTTATTTTAAACTCGTATGAAGATCCCGAACCAGTCCAGAAAATCGGACAGTTAAACATTGTCTACACGGTAGGGGGAATAGGGGCAGCAGTTCTGATCCTTTTAGCATATTTGCGCATGACTTCGGGAGATACCGGACTTATAACAAAAACCCTGGGAGAGCTCCATTCGTTAAAAATCTGGAAAACGGCCAGATCCGAAGGATCTGAAGAAACTGATCAGGAAAAACTCGAAGCCAAAAAACTCAGGTTCTTTACCGCAGTCCCTGTCCTGAGCATAACCCTTGCCGAACTCCTGATCTTTTCAGGCAGGATGGGAGCAGCTGTCTGGATACATATAGGCACCACAATTGCCCTTTCCCTTTCCAATATCTTCATAAAAGACCCTGAAGTCCACAAAATCCACCAGGCTCTGATGTTGCTCCCGGTGCTCAGGCTGATAAACCTGTCAATGCCTATCTTTTATGATACCACCCTTTATACCTTCGTTTTCATCTACGGCCCCCTGGCAATTCCTGTGGCAGTCATTGTACTGCACCAGCGGGATTCCCTTGAACAGATAGGGATTACCCTGAAGCACATAATACCCTACATGCTTCTCTCAGTCCCGCTGGGTCTTATACTCGGGCTTGGAGAGTATTTGACCATCAGGACAGGTTACCTGATCCCGGACCTCACTTTTATAAACCTGCTTAAGCTCACCGTTGTAATGGTTTTTTTCGTGGGCCTTGTCGAGGAAGTGATCTTCAGATCAATACTACAGACCAGGCTCGAGAACGCCTTCGGTGTGTGGGCAGCCCTTATAATTTCAAGCCTCATGTTCGGGCTCATGCACTCCGGATACGGCACTATTCAGGAAATCCTCTACACTGGCTTTGTAGGATTCATTATGGGCCTCGCCTTCTATAAAACAAAAAGCCTGCCCTTTATTGCTGTGCTCCACGGTTTTGTCAATGTATTCCTTTTCGGGATCCTACCTCACCAGCTAAGCCTTTGGCCGGGTTTCTGAACTCCAAAAGAAATTAAAAAAACTCTTTTTAGAAAAACTTTCCCGAAGTTATCGGTATCCGGAACTCCCTTTTTTAATTATGCCTCTGGAAAACCTGAAGGAAACTGTCCAAAGAAACACGGAAAAAACAGAGCCTTCAGCAAAACCTGAAGAAAAAGCCCTCCCTGAGGAAATAAGGTTAAGTAAAACCAGTCAGGGCATGAAAAAATTAAATAAAAGAATGAAAGGGAAAGGGAATTTTTTCAAAAACAGAAATTAAATAATCTCGGCAACCTTGAAAACGACGATCCCCATAAAACTAAAAAGTAAGGGAATAATTGCCAGATTAAAAGAATTGTTAATATATTTATTCCAGGAATTAGATGCGGAAAGGACTTCTTTTAGAGAAAGGAGAGCAATAAGCCCGACAACCACTGCGGACCCATACTGAGGAAGTCCCGGGCTCGTAACCATGGAAATTGCACTTGAAGAGATAGCGCTAGATGAAATTATGCTTAGCAACATATGGACACCCCTGTAAACATTAAAGAATATACCCGGATACTGAAGAATCACTGGTATAAGAATAAACTATTAGAATAATAATATATCATTGGCATAATGCTGCAACATACTATAAAATACTTATTAATAATTCTAAATAATAAGAGTAAGTAGATCCCCCGGAAACCCATCAAGTCAATTGAATACGTTTTTAAAATTAATAATTGGTGATAAATGATTAAAGTTAGAAGGCGTTTGGACTTATACCACACAAATAACTATCATGAGAGAGAAAGTAAGGAATATAAGAAACTAGAATTTCACAAAAACCGGGCTTCAACAATCAAAATAAATTGAATTACTGATGTAAAAAATAGATAACAAAGCTGTGCAAAAAATCCGGCACATATTCCCTGCAGACAGTTGTTAAAAAGTCCCTTAAGGCAGTCGATATTTTATTCAGCGCCCCTCCAGCCTCAGTCTTGCCCTGACTTTCATATTTAACTGTACTCAATATTGTTTACTTTTCTCTGCTTTTTTAGCCTTTGAATATTTCGCGTCTCAGTCCTTCAGGTACCCCTGATTCCTGGCTCTTGACCCTGAATGCTTAAAATACTCCAGGCTTCTATCCGCCTTACTTTTACCAAAAAGGACTGAGAAACAGAACAAAATGGGAACAACCAGAGAAAAACTGGAGAAAGAAACCTGAAAAAGGAAATCGTAACTAAAACACAGAGAAAAAAATCACTAAAAAAGAAAAGTGTAGTGCAGAAATGCACAAAAATGGTCAGTGATGACAAGAAGGAAGAGAGGATTCCGGAAGCCCGGAATTTAGATTACCTCTCCAATCTTGAAAGCAACAATTAAACCAAAACAAAAGAGCAAAGGCAGGATTGCCAGGTTAAAAGAACTGTTAAGGGCCCTGTTCCAGTGCTCGGATGCCGAAAGGACCTCCTTTAAAGAAAGAAGGGCAATCAGCCCGACAACTACCGCTGCACCATACTGAGGGAGCCCGGGACTTGTAACCATGGAAATTGCACTCGATGAAATTGCACTCGATGAAATTGCACTCGATGAAATTATGCTCAATAGTATAAAGATACCTCCCATAAATAATAGATAAGATATACTTAAGATTTTGTGAAATTAGTCATATAGGAAGAGTGCATACTATAAAAAAGTTTCCTGAGATATTAAACGATTGAAATATAATATATAGTAGATTACTATTACAGACTCATAGACAAAAACCTCACAGATAGAGAAGGATACATCGAAGAATCAGCATCCAAAGAATGACATATAGTATCACATAGAAGTTTATGAGATAAGAATGGTTAGAAGCTCACAGAATAAATGCGAGAAAAGAATATAAACATCAAATAACATTATTAAAACGTTTTCCAAAAAAATGAGAGGGAGTGAAAATAGAAAGTATGCAGTCACATTAATTGAAAAAATTATGGAGTCTGTAGAACTCAGGATATACTATTAAAAAACATACAGAATAGAAAATATTATAATTAAGACACAGAGAATGGAACTCACTATCAATAGAAATTTATATAACATTCACGGTAAAAATCTATAGAATGATCATTAATAAGTATTATTAGAAATGTTTAATATGACTTAATTGTCAAAAAAATTTAAATACTGACACAATAAAAATAAGTAGTATGTCCTTGTTTGAAAAGGAGTAATTCCCGTGCAAAAATTCATTCATCCCCCTAAAAGGCGAAAAACATCTGCCTTTATGATCATCTCCCTTTCGATTTTTATTCTGGCTTTACTGATAATCTCACCTGCAGGTGCAGCAGTTAGCAGCTGGGATTTATCCCCCGAAAACCCCGTTCTTGGAGATACTCTTCGAATTAAAGGAAGTGCATCTCCGGAAGAGGAAATCGAAGTACAGGTAACATTTGAGAAGGCCGTTCCGGTATCCGAAGGGGAGTACGAGTACATATTGGAAGGCGTGAAAATCCCTGAAGGGTTCAAAAACCGCTTCACAGTCCAGGCCAGCGAAGCCAAAAACCTTAATGTCAGGGTAAAAATGCTAATCTGGGTGACTAAAAGTTCAGAAGCTTCCGGAAACACTGCAACTGTGACGCAGTCAAGTGTCCCTCCGGGAACCTACCAAATAAAGATGGATGGGGATACCAGAGGAGGAGCCTCGACTGTTACCCTGAAAATCACAGCTGTCCAGCAGATAAAAGCTGATTCAGATGGTGATTTCAGTTACTCTTATAATACAAAAGCCGTTCCTCCGGGGGACTTTGAAATAAGTGTTGGGGGCATCAAGAAAAAAGTAACCGTTCAGCAAGGGAAGATCCCAACTGTACCCCCAGCTCCTTCAGAGAAAACAGAACCTGAAACCGTAGAAGAAACCGGGGAAACAGAAGATACTGAAGACAGCTTAAATCCAGCCCAGCCCCCTGAAAACGGAAATGAAACACCTGTTTTAGAGATCGAAACTCAGGAGCCAAAAACTGAAAAAAATACAGGACTGTCTGTAGATACAGCTTATATGCTGGGAGGAATGGGAGCAGCCGTTCTGATCCTTATCATGTATTCAAAAAGAAAATGAAGCAAAAATAGGAATTTCAGCCCATAGCATGCAAACAATTTGCTATCCTGAAACTGATGAATCAAACAGATTCTATGGGAATATGGAGGCATGTAAATTGAGAAAAAGTCTATTGATACTTATACTGACGATATTCATATTAACCTCTGCACCAGCAATGGCGGGGGGTGGAAAAACAGATGTAAACCAGATAGGCAGCATAAATTTTACCGATAAAGTGGTTTACTTCCAGAGCCATACAAGCGACCCGGCCGAAGGGAACTGGATCACAATGGGATGCCCAAATGAAGGTAGAAGAATCCAACTTCCTCAGCCGATAAAACTCACTTATAGCGGCCCTAAATATGTAGAATATGGCGGAGCTGCCGGGACCTTAAATAAAGACGAAGAGGAAAGTTATACGATAACATACCCTTCAACTAATTCTTATACCACCCTCCCCGTTTACCTCCCTAATGAAGATGTGAGCATGTATTTCCACGGAGAGACCGGTCTTGAAGGAGAAAATGTAGATATTTACCTGTTCAAACTAACCTCGGACTGTGCATACGGGCTTCTTGATGCCTTCCAGGCAGGAGATATAGAAAATTTAAACACCCTTTTCCAGGACAGCGTTGATGAAGAATATAAAAAGTATTCTACTCAACTCGGAGATTGCGGCGATTTATCAGACTATGACCTTGAATGCCCTGGTGAAGGCCAGTACTGCATAGTTATGGTTCAGCAAAATGATGACGGAAGCATGACAGTCCTTTCTTCAACAGCTTTTGTGGTTGTGGAATCTGAACTGTGCGTCTCATCCCCTTCAAGTATAAAAAAAGGGGATGAACTGGACATAAGCATAACAGGAGCTGCCAACGAAAACGCCTGCACCTACGGAGCAATCCTCATAAAGGAACAGGCATACAAAGCAAACATAGAAATCAACTCCGATGGCACCAGGGACGGAACTTCAGTAATAATAAACGATCTGGACCTTATTGATGAATTTGACATTACCTCTTCTAACTACAGGTCTAAACTGACCAGGAACGAGCTTCAGAAAGAAATCCAGACCCTTATAGGGGAAGGAAATGGAGCCATAGCAATAGGGGAAGCAGGTCAGAAAACACTGTCGCTTACTGCATTCGATCTGCCTGTAGGCTGCTATTACCTCCTTGTGGGTGCATATAACCCCGAAAAGGGACTGGTAGGGCTTTCCCAGCTCGAAGTTGAAATTAAATCAAAAGGAAATTCAAACAGCAATAAAAAAGAAGAAAATGAAGAAAAACATGAACCGGAGAAAAATGTCAAAACAAAAGAGCAGTGCCAGCAGTTTGTCTCAAATGGCCACAGGGTAAAGTTTGAGTTCACAAAGGGAGCCACCTCTGTAGGTTATGTGGAGTTTAACGCCAAAAAGACTGCAGGCAGTATAGAGACTATTATTGAGGAACTGAAAGGAAGATCTTCAAATGCTCCTGTCGAGCCTGAAGGAGAAGTCTACAAACACCTTAATATCCGAGTTGGAGATGGGGGTTTTGCAAATTCGAATAACATTGAAAACGCCATTGTGGGCTTCAGGGTGAGCAAGAAATGGATCACTGAAAACCACATAAATATGGACGCAATAACCCTTCAGCATTTCAACGGAGATCAATGGGACTCCCTTAAAACGGATAAAGTAGACGAAGATGATGAGTATCTCTATTTCGAAGCTGAAACTCCGGGCTTTTCCCCATTTGCAATTACAGCCAGCAAGAATGTCCT
>NZ_JJOY01000053.1:0-1200 GCF_000979455.1 Methanosarcina sp. 2.H.T.1A.6 | reverse complement strand
GGGACACTGAGGGTCAGTCAACTTCAGATGCAGGGCAACAAGACAATTCAGGGGCAGTTGTGGGATCTGAGAGTTCTTCTAAAGAAAACAGAAACTCCGGATTAAGAATTGCCAGTTTCGTTATAGGTTTCCTTGTGATCATCGTTATGGGGATAATTATAAAGAAAAAAGTAGACCAGAACAATTGAAGATGGAGATTCTAAAAAGTAAGTAATAACAGGAGAAATTATATCTCCTGTTAAATAAGGTTTTTTTTAATCCCTGCTCCGGTTCGATCTCACCTTTCCACCAGCCTGCAATTTTTGAGGTCTGCCCCTAAGTCTCGAACATCTCCTGCCCTTGATGCGGCAGGGATTATCTGGCTTGAGGAACCGGGCAGTTTAATAATATTTTCAGCAAGCTTCAGAACGGTTAAACTTTCTCCCATAACCACATTGAAGACCTGGTGTCACAGCAAATTAATTACAGAGCGTTAATACTTGGATACTTCCTCATCCGCAGACCCTTTCATAATTAGGATGACTTAGAACTAAATTGCCTAGACACTAGCCATCCCCGTGTTCAAAGGCTGCTACCTTTGCCCTTTCAAAAAATAGGAAAAATGAAGGCAAAATATGGCGATTTTAGCTCCTGGTGCGACAACATAAAAGCCATTTATCCAGAGGACTTTGAGATCCGTGTCGGAGGCATCACCAAAAAGGTAATCGGTCAGCAAGTGAAGACAAAAATAAAACACCTGTTTAAGAAATAAAAGATAAGGAGTCAAAAACTCAGGGCCCAGAAACTGATTAATCAAATAGATTCGGGGGGAAAATGGAGGCATGTAAAGTGAGAAAAAGTCTATTGATACTTATACTTACGACATTCATATTAACCTCTGCACCAGCAATGGCAGAGGATGGAAACCCTGTTGGCAATTTAAATTTTACTGATAAAGTGGTTTACTTCCAGAGCCATACAAGCGACCCGGCCGAAGGGAACTGGATCACAATGGGATGCCCAAATGAAGGTAGAAGAGTCCAACTTCCTCAGCCGATAAAACTCACTTATAGCGGCCCTAAATATGTAGAATATGGCGGAGCTGCCGGGACCTTAAATAAGGACGAAGAGGAAAGTTATACGATAACATACCCTTCAACTAATTCTTATACCACCCTCCCCGTTTACCTCCCTAATGAAGATGTGAGCATGTATTTCCAC
>NZ_JJOY01000054.1 GCF_000979455.1 Methanosarcina sp. 2.H.T.1A.6 | reverse complement strand
CTGAGCCTTCGATGGCAATTCAATGGTTAGTTTTTTGACGGTTTCTCAGAACCAAAGTAAAAACAACCTTCCTGTCCAAGGTAATGATGGAGTTAATATCCAAAAAAGGTAAGGAAAAAGGACTTTCGTTCTTTGGGCATGTTATTCGAAGAATATCATGTGCGTTTTTTAATTAAGGAGAATTTCAAGCCGCTTAAAAAATTTAACCGCATCAAAAAATCATATGCCAAAGGAATATCCATTTCACTCTCTCTTTTACCTGAAAGTTTTGAAAGAACCCCATAGATTGGGCTATATATTATCGGAGTTATATAATAAATCACACACGGGAAACTGATCAAACCTTCAGGAATAGACAACTTGTCTTGAGTAAATTCCCGGTATAATAAAAGAGAAGGTTTGAAAACCATATTAAAAATGGTACAAAAATGGATTAAGTATAGCATAGGAAAATTGTTGCATCCTCAAAATGAAATTAAAATGAATCTCAGGAAAGACCGAAAGGTTTCCGGGCTGCATGTGGGAATGTAATCCGGCACTTACGGGACAAACTGAGAACAAAGAGAAAGAGAACAGCTAGATTGCCTGAGGTGTGCAGGCAGCTTTCTTAGTATCTCTTGAACCCTAGCAAATGCATTACAACATTTACCTGAGGACTGTGGTCATGGGATTTAAGGCCATATTCCTCGGGTACCTCCAAATAATACCTGCTCTTTTTAAGTGATTTACCTGTTTTATTTCAAATGATTGGCCTGCTCTTATTAAGTGATTTATCTGTTTTATTTCAAATGATTGGCCTGCTCTTATTAAGTGATTTACCTGCTTTATTTCAAGTGATTAAAACTTTTAACGGCATTAAAAAATCACATGAAATTGGTAATGTCCTGAGATCCTTTCCCGAACCCACGGCATTTGAAGGAACTTCACAGGTTGGGCTATATATCATCAATTATATAATAAGAATATGTCAGGAAAAGCAAAAAGAGGTTCATCCTGGCATGATTTGAGACTCAGAATAAGGGATAATTTTGAGAAACAAACATAAGATGTAAAACCAGATACATCAAAAAGAAACTAAATGGGATATGAGTTTGGGAACTCATCGAAGAAAAGGAAATTTGTCAGGATATGAGAGAAAAACAAGAAAATGCCAGTTAAAATAACTTCTCATAAAGGAACCAAACCTGAGAGAAAATCGAATTAACAAATATGAGAAAGGAAAACCAATTAGTAAACAGCTAATGATCGAAAAGACCTCAAGATCTCAAGTAAGGATTTTGTGATGTTATGGACATATCCTGAATGGCAAATTGAGATAATGGCAAATTGAGGGTCATTCGGAAACAAGAGGAGTCAGGCAAATTTATGGCCTGATACATAGGTTGTTGAACATCTCCTTTACTCCACCCCTGAAACAAAGTGAAAATCGTGAAATGAACTGGCACATAAATCACTGTAATTATATCTCATTCCCTGCAGATTTTACCTTTTACTTCCTTTTAATTTTACTTCCTTTTAATTTTACTTCCTTTTAATTTTACTTCCTTTTAATTTTACTTCCTTTTAATTTTACTTCCATCATCCTGATATACTTCAACAATCCTGCTTATTTTGAGAGCAGTTTCTGCCAGATTAGTCGCTGCAACTCGATCAATAGCAGCAGTCATAATTTTTGCTTGTATTTCAATTCCCTAAATCTGATCCTGAATTCGGTTCCCCTACTTGTATTAAGTTCAATGCTTCCCTCAATCTGGTCCACAAGTGTGACCACAAGCTGCATGCCCAGGGAGTCAGTTTCTCTGAAATCTATTTCTTCAGGGAAGCCTTTGCCGTTATCCCTGACAATGAGTGAAAAATACTCCCGGGGGATTCCTGTTTTGCGTTCTTTCTCGGTGCCTGTATGTTCAGCCTCTGTACCGACCTTTTCTTTATCCTCTTTTTTGAGACAGACCCAGATCTTCCCGCTTTCTCCTTCCGAAAAGGCATGTTTAAGGGCGTTTGAGACAAGTTCGTTGATAATAATGCCCAGGGGAACTGCAGTATCCATTCCGAGGAAAACATTATCAACATCGAGTCTCAGGCTGATATTTCTGTCACCCACGGAATATGCTCCGAAAAGGTAATTTGCAAGGTTCTGGATGTAGTCTGCAAAATCTACACTTACCATATCTTCGGACTGATAGAGTTTTTCATGGACAAGAGCCATCGACTTAATCCTGTGCTGGCTGTTCCTGAAAGCCTCGATTACCTTTTCATCATTGAAATTTCCGGATTCCAGGTAAAGCAGGGTTGAAATTACCTGAAGGTTGTTCTTGATCCTGTGGTGAATCTCTTTTTTGCGGATTTCTTCCATCTGCAAAAGGGCATCTTCAGCTTTTTTATGTTCGGTTATGTCAAGGATGATACCCTGAAGGTGGATCTCATCTTTCTCGTCCCTCTGAATAAAAGTCCTCTCATCCACCCAGCGGATTTCCCCGGACCTGGTAAAGATCCGGTACTCCGAGGTATAGACATCACAGCCGGACTCCACGTTCCGGGCAAGCTCTTTGTGCATCTTTTCAAGGTCTTCCGGATAGACAATGTCCGCATAAAGAATCCTGTTAGAGGTAAAATCCTCTACATCATATCCAAGCAAGGTAATGTTTTCCGATACAAACTCTATTGGCCAGCCTTCTTTGTACTTCCACAAAAAGACAATTACAGGGCTGGTGTTGATTATTCGTTCCATTTCTTCTTTTAACCTGTTTGAGTGCTCTAGCTTTCTTGCATACTCAATTAAGGCTTTTTCAGCCTCCCTGCGCTGGGTTGTAACCTTGTCAAGGACCAGGCGGGTCTCTTCAATCCCATCGGTCAGGAGTTTGAAGTCTCCCTGTCCATGTATCCGGATAGAGCGCTTGAAGTCATTGTGTTGAAAAGCTGTAAGCACGGCGGTCGAGTCGTCAATAATCATATTAAGGGTTTCGGAAAACTTATCCAGCGTGTCCTCAAGTTCCCGGAACTCCCCCTGCACGTCCACATTGACCCTTTCCTTCAACTCCCCCTGTGCAAGGGCATTGGTTACCCGCATGGTTTCCCGGATAGGGATAACCACAGAATTGATGATTTCATTCAAGCCACGGGGAATTTCCTGAAAATCAATTTCCACATGGGTATTTGCCCTTACATCGAGCTTCCCTTTAACAGCGTCTTCAGCAATATTCTTGAAGTCATCAACAATTCTGTTAATTGGTTTTGTTACGGATCTCGCAATCATATAAGCCAGAGCAGCCATGAACAGAATTGAGATTGCAGAGATGATAAGAAGCCTGTCTCTTAGATCGATAACTCCGGCAAGCATTTCTTCTTTCGGGACGACCAGTACGAAAGCAAAGTCTCCGGTCTCAACAGGTTCGTAAAACATAATAACGGTTTTTCCGGTTGTCGGGTCCTTTGTTTCAATATGGCCACTTACCCCGTTTTTTATATTAAAGGAGGCTGTTTTGAGTTCTTCCCCTCCTAAATCATAAAGATTCTTTTTTCCGATCCAGTCCTTATAGGTCGGGTGGGACAGAAGAATTCCCTCGTTGCTGACCATAAAAGCGTATCCGGTATCAAAAGTCCGGACCTCACTTACCACTTCATCCACATATTCAAGGGAAACGTCCACTCCCCCTATCCCGACAAATTCCCCATCCTTAATGATAGGAGAAACGTAACTCACCATGAAGACCCCTTCATAAAAATAGGGCTCAGTGAGCAGATCTTTTTTCATATCTTTTGGAAGCTGGTAATAATCCGAATCATCATAATGAAGAAGAGGTGCAACTGCAACAGTCCCGTTCATTTTATTCCAGTAAGGGACAAACCTGCCAGTTTCATCATGGGCAGGAGTATTTACATACTCAGCATCTTTCCCGTCAAAGGCATCGGGCTCAAAAGCTACATAGGTTCCGAGGAGAAGAGGATTGTCCAGGAGCAGGTTTTCCAGAATAAGAAGAGTTTCATCCCTGTCTGCAGTTTCGTAACTTGTCATGACAGTGGAAATCGTCCTTGCAATGGCAAGGTTGGCTTTCATGTCTGCATCAAACTGATTTGCATAATTGGAAGCCATTTCAACTGACTGCTGGTAGGCCAGCTTTTCTTCCTGCGTTGTAACCGTGGAAATAATCACAGCTGTGGAAGCCGTAAGGATTAGAAAAACCCCGAGCACGGTATAGAGTATCATCTTTGTTTTCAACGGGGTATCACTGAGCATTATTAACCCTCACTATGGTCCCTTTCCTTTTTAGCTGTCGAACAGGTGAAAGAAAGCAACTTTCCACGCCTTCTGATCTGGAGAAAAACAGTCCTTTAACCCTATATTATTCTGCAGAAGAATTCGTTCAGAGAGCGTTATTTACATGCTTTTGAAAATGTTCTTCCCTGGACGTCCCCTATAGTCAGAAGAATTTATGGACCTGAGGATAAATCAGGTACAATAGGGTTTTTAACGATTAATTTTATGGGCACTTTAAACATTTAAATACTTCCTATAAAGACCCAGTTCCAGAATCCATTGATGAACGTAAAATTAAAAATCACTGGATTTTGTAATTGGTCACAATCTTCGTGAGAATACTTCTGGGTTGAAGTCTTTAGATGTTGAATATTAATTTTGATTGAAAAAAAGAAGGAGTGCAGGATATGTTTCTGCATCCCCATTTAAAACTTATGTCGCGGCTTCACCCGAGACAGGGGTTTCTTTTTCCACCCTTACAGGTTTCTCATTCTGGGAATAGAACCAGAGTGGGATATAGAGGGTAAGAACCACGAAACCGACTATGGTGGAGGTCCAGCCCACCTCAAGGCTATTGAGATAAATCACCCCAATCAGACAGAGAGGCAGGTTAAAGAGCCCGAAAATCATAGCAACGTACTTCCAGCCCCCTGGAGCTTTGAAAGGTCTCTCAAGCTTTGAGAACCGGGGGTCGAGTTTTGCTTTCACGTACGCAAAGAGACTGATTCCGTTAGCACAGACGTATCCGATTGCAGATGCCGCCAGGATGGCTGCGGGAGTTCCAAGGCAAATGAACCCCATGTTGAAGAGAGCTATGACGATCATCGCATTAACAGGGGTTCCATGAACATTCATCTTTCCGAAAAACTTTGGAAGATTTCCTTCATCAGCCATGGAATACATCGCCCTTGAAGCTCCAAGGAAGGCGGTCTGGATGATCATTACCATTGCCGCTATCAGCATGAGAATGGTAAGAGACCCACCTACGGGTCCAAGAGTCATCTGAGCCATCGGGAGCATTGGCGAGAAAGGTTCTTCCAGGATCCCTTCTATTCCAAGGGTTCCGGTACAGGCTGCCTGAACAAGGATAAATGTCACCAGGCAGATTGCGCCGCAGATAAAGAGGGCTTTGGGAACATCGGACTTCGGGTTTTTGTATTCGGGCCCGTAGATTGCTGCAGTTTCCCAGGCACATGCACTCCATTGAGCCATTGCAAAAAGCCCTAGCAGGATCAGGATGTGCGGAATGTCCCAGCTCCAATCTGTGGGGAGCCAGGCACTGGTGATGTTGCTCATTTCAAACTGCCCGGTTACGAAAGGTGCAAGGGAAATGATGATAAGCGGGGCAAGAGAAAGCACGGCAAGGATGTACCCGAGGGTCGCTCCGCCGGCAAGCCCGCGATAATTAACTATCATAAGGAATACATACACAACTGCCCCGGAGGCAAGGTAAAGAGCAAGGTCAGGAACGCCGGCAAAGGCAGGGACCAGACCTTTAAGGTAGCTTCCGATAAGGATTGCAAAGATAGCAAGCACGGGGTTCCAGGCAAACCAGTAGCTCCAGGCGCTGAACCCTCCTAGAAGTTTACCCTGGTCGTATTTCTTGTTTCCCTGATTTGTACCGAACACACTCTGGGCGTATCCCGGCAGTCCTGAAGCTTTCGGGAACATTGTTGCAAGTTCTCCGTAGGCAAAGTTCTGCATGAAACCCTGGAAAACAGAAAGGATCCAGACGATGATTGCAAAAGCCCAGACATAGCTTGCAAAGTAGCCGATAGACGGAAGAATCAGCACAGGAACACCAAGGGCGATTGCAAGCCCCTGTTTCCAGTCAATTGTCCGCTGAAGCCCCCCTGATTCACTTTTTTCGTCACTCATTTTTCAACACACGCTCCGTTAATTGTTTATTGGCATAGCCTGACGATTCGCACAGCTCTTGCAGCATAAATAAGCCTGCAAAACCTGCAAGCAAAAGAAGCGGGAAGATATTCAGGAATCAGGCCAGGAGGCTGCACCTGCGTTTTTCCGCCTGCAGCAGCAACCTGTAAAAAGTTTCGCCCTGTTTCCTGAATGATTCCGGAGGAATATTGTCCCTGAAACCTGCTATAAACCCGCTATAAACCCGCTATAAACCCACTATTTATGTTTATGGCAATTTTTTGTGCAAATTCGGTTACTATTCGGTATGTTTATCTGATCTGTCTTCTGAAGAGTTCACAGGAGTTTATCTTGACGTCAAGCAGCTTCTCGATATTCATTTTTGCAGCAATTCCCTTTGCAGCTCCTGGCACGGAGGTGATCACACCAATATCGAGTTCTTCACGCAGTTCTCTCATTACATGTTCGTCCGAGAGGTCCATTGTGTCAACGTTAAGCTTCTTTGCCACGTACTCTTTTGCCTCTCCGACCCGCATGTTCTTTGAGAACTCCATCCTTGCAACGAGGTCTCCGGCTGCTCTTATTCCGGTCATCCCGGAAGCCATTATGTGGGAAATCGGCATACCCAGCGGGTCGCCGACCCCGATCTATATGCCGTCGACGCCGGCAATTTCGACCATTGCCTTGCTTGCCCTTGTAACGGCATCTACCGGAGGAGTCTCAAGCATGGGGATTCCACCGACACCCATACCCATGTCAACATGACAGGGCAGGGGAGAAACCTTTACGGCTTCCTTAATAAAAGTGACAGCACGTGCCAGGTTCCATGGTGAGGTCTTGCTGGTATTTGTGTTGACAACAGGTCCGAAAACGTTTGCTCCTGCCTTTGCAACAAGTGGAACCTGCTGGTGCGGCCAGAGCCCTGCAAGGGTTACACCGTCATACTGCAGGTTTCCGTGCATACCGAGCACCATTTCCCCGGCCATTCCGGCTTCTATATACATATCAGGGAATTCCTTTCTGAGAGCTTCAATTGCGTGCAGGGTACCGTAAAAGTCAGCATCTCCGGCTGCAGCTGTGGTGTCAAAGTTGACCCCGTCTGCTCCCGAAGCAAAGAGCTTCTGCATGATCCAGACGGTATCTCTGGAGAGGTGCTCTGCTGCGTGTTCCATTGACTCCCAGGCTTCCTGAATCTTGAAAGCTTTCATGAGGTCGCCGGGATTTTCAAAAGGTCCATCCGGAGTGTAATAAAGCCCCATGTTCGGCATTGCGCCATAGAAAAGCGGGATAATCATATTCTGCTGGCAGACTTCCATTGCCTGGCACTCATTTGAAACCACGGGTTTTACTGGCTTGAAACTGTAGTCGATGTGCCCGAGTTCCATGGTGTCGGCGCCAAAGGCTCTCTCGTGCATCATGCAGCCGACAAGCCGGCTGGAAGGAATTCCAACTCCGCTGTTGCCCTGGTCCCCATCAAGCCTGATTGTGCCTATATCGTGGGTTACAGGCACTTCCATGCCCTGCTCGACACTTACGGCTTTTCCGGGCATCATAAGGATTTCTGCAAGCTTGTCAATTTCATCAGCACTGAGATCAGGGATTTCTCCAAGGTCTGAGGCATTTGCCATACCTGCCTCAATCTCCTCCATGATCTTTTCTTTTGTGAGGAAGACACGTTTCCCGTCTCCCATCCTCAAAGCATATTCAGTTGCCATTTTTATTCCCTCCATTGATAACTGATATTGACTGAACTTAGATGACTAAACTCAGAATGAGGTTCAGAGCAGCAGTTCTTTTGCCTTTGCAACGGCTTCGCTTGCGTTTTCAGCGTAGCAGTCTGCTCCGATTTTGTCTGCCCAGGCCTGGGTTGCAGGTGCCCCTCCTACCATTACCTTAATACGGCTGCGCAGCCCCTCTTCTTTCAGGAGTTCAATAACACTCCTCTGTCCGGGAAGTGTGGTGGTCATCAGGGCAGAAAGCCCTATCATATTTGCATTGACTTCTTTTGCCTTCTCGACAAAGTTCTTTATAGGAACATCCCTGCCTATGTCGTGGACTTCAAAACCAGCGGATTGAAGCATGGTTGAGACGATTGACTTGCCAATGTCGTGCACATCGCCTTCGACGGTTCCATTTACAATTACTCCGAGCTTTTTGCTCTCGCTCCCTGCAGGGAGATCAGCTTCAAGGAATTTGACACCTGCTGTCATTGCATCAGCAGCCATCATTACATGGGGCAGGAAAAGTTTCCCTCTCTCAAAAAGAATTCCTACCTGGTTCATGCCTGCTGAAAGCCCTTTATCAATGATTTCTGCGGGTTCCATGACCTGCTTTGCTTTTTCAACAGCAGCCAGTACTGCATCCTTTTTACAGGAGATTACCGCATCAGAAAGCTCCTGAATAAGTTCTTCTTTAGTTGCCATTTTTAAACCTCCATTAAGTCAGAAACCCGCTTCAGAATCCGAAGTATCGCTACTAAAGTTTGATTCCTGATTGTACATATTATATGTGTAGAATTATATAGCCCAGCCTCTGGTGTTTTTTCTCAATGGTATGGAATTGGAACTTCCGGGAAGCGTTGTGAAGGACAGGAGGTAAAGGACAGGCTCTCTGGTTCATGCTCAAGTAATGAGGATTTTTAATTGTGTTGAAATATTCAATCTAATAAAAACAGGGGCAAAAACCAGGATTGAGTTCAGAAATTAAAAAGTGAAATTCGATTTTTCAGGAATCGATTCCTTAAGAATCCGGGCCTTATTCATAAAACCTCAGCAGGAAACTCGTTAAATCTTTAGATTTAACGGGTAGTTGACTCGTTACTTAGAATGCATATTCCGGTCATCCAGTACGCAGACCCTGATTGTGCCGGCACTCGTCTGGAAATTCATACAGATATTCAAAGGGGGCTGGTTTTTTTCAAAAACTTCCACTTTTTCTTTCGGCTGGCAGAAATAATCGCCCTCAAGCCGGAACTTTTTAAAAAGCTCACATGTTTCACAGAGACAGCCCTCTTTTTTTTCCTCTACCTCACTCTTGCCTCTGGCACAGAACATCCCTGTGCCCCCCGGATAAGATGGGCAGGTTTTGCAGACGCAGGCTTTCAGGTGGTGGTATGAACTGCAGATCCCGAAATACCTTCCGTATATTTCCCTGGCTTTCAGGGTGATATCGGGCATCTCCCGTGAGAACTCTTCTGCTTCTTCTGCTTCTTCGGCATTTTCTTTGTTTTCTGTTGGAACCTCAGAGTCCAGAACATTCCCCCTATGTAAAAAAGGACATTAATTTATAAGATGTCAAAATATATTGTATATTGGTTGAGGGTTTCATAAATACATTTTTACCTGTGGCCAGGTGGGCCCTGGATTTAAAAAGGCTTTGGAGGATAAGGGATAATATGGGATTCAATCGGGTAACTGAAAGCAACGAACTGATTCATGATGAAGCACTCGAAAGGCAGCGAATTCTGGAAACCGTGATCGACAACAGCCCTATAATGGCTTTTCTCTGGACCCCGGAAAAAGCCTGGCCTGCGAAATATGTCTCGGAAAACGTGACCCAGCTGGGGTACAGTGCGGAGGAATTCCTTACGGGCAGGATAATGTATGCAAACATAGTTCATTCCGAGGATATTGACCGGGTAAGAAATGAACTTACAAAGTGCTGCGCGCTGGGAAAAGAACACTTCGTCCAGCGCTACAGGATCCTGACGGGTGGGGGAGAGATCCGCTGGGTTGAAGAAAAGACCTTTATACAGCGCGACGAAAAAGGAAACGTGACCCATTTCCAGGGAATAGTCAGGGACGTCACCTCCGAAATACAAACCGAAAAAGCGTTAAGAGACGCCCTTGAGAGCCAGAAGGCCCTGATGGAAAAACAAAAATCTCTGCTTGAAAGGCAGAAGGCGCTGGAAACCGTAATCAACAACAGCTCAATGGTCGTATTTCTCTGGAAGGCAGAAAAGTACTGGCCCACCCTTTACGTGTCCGAAAACGTTCGGCAGTTTGGGTACGCTCCTGAAGATTTCATATCAGGAAGAGTCCTCTACGGTAAAATCGTCCACCCCGAAGACCTGCTCCTTGTAGAACTCGAACTTGAGGAAAACTGCGACGAAGGCGGAAAAGAGTTTAACCGGCAGTACCGCATCCTGACACAGACCGGAGAGGTACGCTGGGTAGAAGAAAAAACCTTTATCCAGCGCAACCAGGAAGGGGAAGTGACCCATTTTCAGGGGATAATCGAAGACATAACCGGAAAGATCAAAAAAGCCTGAGAGAAAAAGAAATTAATAACTTATTTTTTCCAGGAAATTGCAGAAGGCCCGGATTATGGAGAAGATCAGGGCCCACGTACTGCTGCAGTTTTCAAAAGTTCCCGGCAGAATAATGGGGAAAGGTTCTGGATCGGGGAACAGTCCTGTCTCCTTTTAAAAATAATTGGCCCTGAAAGAACAGTTTTGCCGCCCTAAGATATTAGGGTCATATTGGGTGGCTTTTCTGCGGATTCCGGAAAATTATTTTGTTTGGTCTTTGACAATATGACCTTCCCGGTTCTCCAGTTATTCATCCCCTGCGAGGTAATTTCCCATGATCTTTATGGCGCAGTATTCGCCGCACATGGAACACGGACCTGTCATGGGGCACATGTCCCCCGGCCTGTCGGGGTCAAGGGCGAGTTTGATCTGTCCTCCCCAGTCAAAATGGGCACGCTTCTGTGCAAGCAGCAGGTCCCTTTCGCTTACCCCGTATTTCATGGAATCCCCTATGTGGGCAGCTATCCTGAAAGCGATAAGTCCTTCCCTTACCTGCTCCGGGTTCGGGAGGGAGAGATGTTCTGCAGGGGTTATGTAACACAGGTAGTCCGCCCCTGCCCCACTTGCCATGCTTGCCCCTACCGCCCCTGCGATATGGTCATAGCCAAGGGCTACGTCCGTGGGCAGGGGGCCTGCAACGAAAAGGGGAAAAGCTGACCTTGATTTGTATAAATTCACGTGTTCCGGGATCTCAGCTGCCTGGATATGTCCGCCCATGCCCTCTATTATTACCTGCACACCTTCCTCGTTTGCTCTTTTCGCAAGGCGGACATTGGTTTCGATCTCCATCAGCTGGGCTCCGTCCCTATAGTCATGGATGCAGCCGCTTCGCATGGTGTTTCCCAGGGAAAGGACGACATCTTTTTTCCTGAGGGTCTCGATTACCTCGTCAAAGTGTTCTATGAAGGGGTTTTCGCAGCCATTTGTAAGCATATAGACACTGGTAAGGGAACCTCCCTTGGAGACCATACCCATCACCCTCCCTACGCCCTTTAGCTTCTCAAGGGTTGCCTTTTCCACGCAGTGCAGCACCACAGAGCTCACACCTTCGTCAACATGGGCTTTGAGGTATGAGAGGATGTCGCCCTCTGTAAGGTCCTTCATTCCACACTCCACAACCGTCTGATAGATGGGGACTGTAGTGATAGGAAGCCTGCTGTTCTCAAACACGCTTGCACGTATAGCACGGATGTCCCCACCCATGGAAAGGTCGGTAATGGTGTCAGCCCCATATTTTTCTGCGATCCTCACCTTTTCGAGCTCTGCATCCGGATCTATCCTGACAGCCGAAGTGCCCAGGTTGACATTTACCTTGGTGCTGGCACCCCTGCCTATGGCTATAGAAGGGCAGCCCTCCCTTGTCATTATAATGAGGCTTCCTTCAGCTACACGGGAGAGCAGAGTATCCTCATCAATATTTTCTCTCTCCATAGTCTGCTGCATTTCGAGGGTAAGTTTTCCGTCACGTGCACAATCAATCTGCGTGTGTCTCATGGGTTCTTGCACTCTTCCTGTATTTAATGTGGAACTGCCGATCTGTCAGTTCAATCACACATGAGTTTATAAATATATTTATATGAGTTATAATATAGATTATGTCATTATTTATTAAGGCGTACGTTAACAAAAATATTTTAGTATGACTTTGTATTTGCACATTGTTAACCAGGAGCCTTTCATGTAGCGACATAAATCTTGAAAATCCGGGATAGAAATGACAGGATAGAAATGAAAAGAATTCTAAAAAATTTATCTAATTGAGATAAACAGTTTCCCATCTTCCCGGAATGAATTGTACGGAAATGTATATTTATAAAAGAGTAACAAATATGTCAATAATTAGTCTTCAATTTTTTATAAATATATGAATATACTTTTATATCGCGGAGATTCTTCAATATAATATATATTTTCAATAATTACAGGCCAGAATCTACAGGCGGTCAGATACAGGCAATCAGATCAAGGTGCATAATATGGAAAACTCTCTACTAGACCTGATTTTCCTCTCCGATAAAAGAAAAAACGTGCTTCTCCTTCTGCTTGAAGGGCCAAAGGACATCAACACAATAAAAAAAATCCTTAAAGCAGGTGCAACTTCACTCCAGCCCCAGATTAAAATGCTCAAGGAAAAACACCTTGTAGTTCAGGACAGAGAGCTCTACAGGCTTAGCGAGATAGGAATAATCATAACCGAAAAGATGAAACCCCTGCTGGATACTCTTTCTGTACTGGAAGAAAATGCAGATTACTGGGCTGATAGGGATATGACTAAAATTCCGCCTTTTCTCCTGCACCGCATAGGGGAACTTGGGCACTGTATCACAATTGAACCCCAGAGAGAACATATGTTCGAAATGATTCCCGAGTATGTCGAAAATGCTGAAAAGGCAAAGACGTTCGAGGCGCTCAGTTCTTATTTCCACCCTCTCTATCCTTCCTTTTGTCTCGGGCTTGCAGAAAAGGGTACATCGGTGTCACTGATTCTTCCCGAATCAATCCTTGGAAGGTGGGTTGAGGATGATTACAGGGAACAAACCAGGCAGTTTCTTAAAATGGAGAATACTAAACTCCTGGTCTGCAAAGACTGTGAAATGACTCCTAATATTGTAGCGGCAGACAACTTCATGGGAATGGCTCTTTTCCCGAAAGATACTGTTTTTGACCGAAAATACGTGATAAGCTTTGAGCCCGGAGCTCTTGTCTGGGGCAAAGAACTCTATGACTACTACGAACAAAGAGCGGAACAAATCCGGGATATCGACAGCTACGCCAGCAGTACACCCTGAAAAGAAATCAAAAAAAGCTAAAAAGCTCCTCATCAGGTGTGCTCTTCACAACGTATATTAGAGGTCCTCAGGTATATTAGAGATATTCATCAAGCCCTGTCTCACCATTTGAATATGCTTCATGCCATCCCCGGGGTACAGGCTGTTTATTATAGAGGATTTTTCTCCGTGCCTCAAGTAGTTTCGGCTTTTTTCCCATGAACTCTGCAGCACACAGGACCTTATTTTCAACCTTTCCTGCCAGTTTTTTTAACCACCTGTAGCCTTCAAAAGACCTCAGAAGATGGTGGTCCAGGATCAAAGTGTCAACATTTCTGGCAAGAAGAAGAGCATTTTCAAACGCTTCTTTTGAAGCTTCAGGGACATGGTGGGAGAGATAGAGCGGGGGCCCGGAAGAGAAAACTACTGTCGGTTTCCAGGCAAGTACCTCAAGCACAGCTTCCCTGTCCAGGAGCTGGATATCCGAACTGTGGACAAACACCTCGGCTCCTTCACAGATCCTGGTCATCATTACCGTGCCAAACCCCTTATCTCTTGTCCCATGCGGAACAGGAGAAGAAAAACTTATGCCGTCGGAACTAATGCCTTCAGAAGCGGGAAGGGGAGAGCCCAGAAAATGAGAGAGCTCTTTTCTCCTGCGTGCAGACAGCCCTGAAATATTTTGTGGACCTTTGCACCAGAACCTGACCTCTTCCAGAGGAGGGAGGGCTTCTACTGGCAATTGATAAGGGTCTTCGGCTTTCATGGGCATGTGGTCCCCATGGTAGTGGCTGATTACTATATCCGTTGCACCTTCAAGGGCATAAAGGATCTTTTTCCTGATCCTGAGGGCAGCTGCAACCTCTACGGGATGGGGAGGTAAACCGTAACGCAGGCGAGCAAGGGCTACTCCCGGATCGATCAGAATTTTTTTATCCCCGGTTTTTACAGCGCAGGCAAGAGACCTTGCCCCGAAAGACTCACACCCGAGTATTTCAATCTGCATATGTTTCTATCTGTTTACATGAATAAAAATCCTTTTCAGAAGGGCATTTATGGAATTCCTCACGATTGATGGAATTGGGGCTTAAACTCAAGTTCAGTATCGTAGAGCAGATTCCAGAGATCACCTTTTTTGTACATCCTTTCCGCATCAACTGTAGCCCCCTGCCCTATTATTTCGAACCTGACTCTCCGGCCTTTGAAAGTGACCTTTCCTAGCCTGCTTCCCATCCGGCTGTAGTCAAGGGCATCGGCAAGCCGGATAAGGGCAGCCACTTTCAGGGTTACATCCTGCAGGTCTTCGGGCATATTCCCGAAATCCTTTCCTTTAAGGTCTTCGATTTTCTTTTTTCCTACTTTCTTTTTGTGCAGGAAAGCCGTCCAGGCAACAACCGGCCACAGCCTTTCAGGTAATTCGGCAGGCGGATGGCGGAGCAGGATATCCCTCCCTGCCCTGTGATGGTTCTCAAAGTCCGTAGCTACCCCTGTATCATGCACAAGGGCAGCCATTTCCACGAGTTTTTGGAACTCAGAGCCAAGCCCGTGGACAGGCCCGAGGATCTCATAAAGTTCGAGTGCATTCCGGGCCACATTATCGGCATGGCTGCGTTCAATTCCGTATTTGTGAAAAAGATCTTCGAGGGGTACGGGTTCGGGCGAGAAAGCTTCCCCGGACTTTTCATCCCCAACAGGTCTGGAATTAGAGCTCATGCAGAATTCCCTTCTTTTAATTTCCTTTTTAGAACTGAAATTAACTTGAAGCTATTTCTCAGTTTTCTTTTTTGCATAAGCTGTAAAACTCTGCACAATAGAACGTATAACAAAGTGCGTAAAAATATACCAATTCTGGGACTCAAACATATAAAAAATTAGCTTATGTAATAAATTCCTGCCTGAGCCTGCTGATAACTTAATTATTGCTGCTGATAACTGAATTGTTACTACAGATAACTGAATTATTATATATCATGTCCAGAATCTTAGTAAACAATGATCAAAATAAGCTTCAAGCAGGGAACTCTCCTTATACAGGGCAATGTCAGGGTCCCCAATTCGACCTGGGACGAAAGGAGCGGGAGCTTCAGGGCCCTTGCCATGTATTACAGAGATATCATAAGTTACCTGAAAAATTCCGGGATTGATTTTGAAGATGCTGTCCTTGATCTCCTTCCCTGTCCTGACCTTGCAGAAGCTTATGAGGCTTCGGGAAAGAAGCTGGATTTAAGGGATTACCAGGCAGAAGCCCTTGTTTCCTGGAGTGAAAATGAAAAATGGGGAGTTCTGGTCCTGCCGACAGGGAGTGGAAAGACCCTTACCGGCATCCGGGCAATTGCAGGGTGCAATACCCCTGCCCTCGTGATTGTCCCGACTCTTGACCTGCTCGAACAGTGGAAAAAGCAGCTTGAAAAGGCTTTTTCCATGGAAATCGGAAAGCTTGGGGGCGGCGAGAAGAAAATTCTTCCGATAACCGTTTCCACATATGACTCTGCCTATATTCATGCCGAAACCCTGGGTAACAGGTTCGGTCTCCTGATTTTTGACGAAGTGCACCACCTGCCTGCAGCAGGGTACAGGAGCATTGCCGAATTTTCCGCAGCCCCATGCAGGCTCGGACTGACTGCCACATACGAAAGGGAAGATGAGCTGCATAAGGAACTCAACCGTCTTGTAGGGGGAAAAGTCTACGAGAAAAACGTTTCGGAACTTGCAGGCGGACATCTTGCTCCTTATACGATAAAACGGGCTTCTGTGACGCTCACTGTCGGGGAGCAGAAAGAATACGACCAGAAATATTCGATATTCCTTAACTACCTCAAAAAAACCGGAATAGTAATGAGAGGCCCGCAGGACTTCCGGAAACTGGTCATGAAAAGCGGAAGAGACCCTGAAGCCAGAAAAGCCCTCCTTGCAAGAAACGCAGCAAGAGATCTCGCCTTCAACAGCGATTCAAAAATTGAGAAACTGAGGGAGATCCTGGAGCAGCACAGAGAGGACAGGGTGTTTATCTTCACGGAACATAACCGGCTTGTGCACCGGATTTCCAATACGTTCTTTATCCCGGCGATCACGTATCGGACTCCTTCAAAAGAAAGGAATTCCATTCTCGAAAAGTTCAGGGTGGGCAGCTACAGGGCTGTTGTTACTTCAAAGGTACTGGATGAAGGTATTGATGTGCCTGAAGCAAACATAGGGATAATAGCAAGCGGGACAGGCAGCAAGAGGGCATATGTGCAGCGCCTTGGCAGGATCCTCAGGAAAAAAGAGGGAAAAGAAGCCGTACTCTACGAAATCATAGCCTCGGAAACCTCGGAGACCGGGACCGCACAAAGGAGAAAAGGAGCTTTATCTTCCGGAAAAGGTCCATTAGAAAGCCCCGGAGAAAAGGGAAGGAAAGAAGCTCAGAGGGTAAGAAAAGAAAGCTCTGAAAGACCTGAAAAACCTGAAATCCAGAAAGGTGGTCCTCATGCTAACATCTGACCTCCTTGTAACCCGCATTTCCGGAGGAAAGATCAAACCGGCATACGCGGCTTTCAATACCGAAAACCTTGAGCTTGCAGGACTCCTTATAGAGACTTTCGGGCAGCATGTAGGAAAAACCTACGGCGACCTCCTGACAGAACTTGAAGGTTATGAAGAGATGAATTACCGCTTCATCCGGGGGCTTTCCCAGCTCCTTGGAAGGCGGGCTGTGGTTGAAACCTCTTCAGCTGTTGACCCTTCTATGGCCAGGGAAGCGGTTTTTGACGCCTGTACCGGGATGGCACTTTCTCCTGCCGAAAGAAAAGAGGCGCTTCAAAAAGCCGCAAAAAAACTATCGATATCCATTCCTGAGCTTGAAAAAGCTCTCTGGGCAGACCTTGAGGAAAACCAGATCCTCAAAGAATTCAAACCCCTTTCCCCTGCAGAACTCCTCAGGCAGTATAACATCTCCCTGACCCAGACCATCCTTTTCCGCGCTGTTGACCTGAACATATGGATAACAGGCGATTTCCAGAACGTTCTCTGGAAGATTCTCAGATCCGGGCTTATGTATTCCCTGGAAGATACTGGGGAGAAAGCAGGCGAAAAAGAAGAAACTGAAAGATTGAAAAGCGTTCACCTCCACCTTGAAGGGCCAGCATCTCTTTTCAGGATGTCGGAGCGATATGGAAATTCATTTGCAAAACTCTTCCCCACCCTCCTGAAATCAAAGGGCTGGAGCCTGAAGGCAGGAATTCTCCATAAAGGTTATCAGGGGAAGCGCATCCTTGATTTTACCCTTGACGGCTCGGAAGAGGCTTTCAGACCCATACCGGAAGCAGCCAGATATCATGAAAAAGTACCGGAAAGGTTTTTTCCCGATTTTCAGCTCGCGGAAGGACAGGAAGGATACAGGACAGGAATCGAGACTGAGAATGGGTTTGGGGGAGAAGAAGCTGATATTCAGGGAGCTGGAATTCAGGGAGCTGGAACTCAGGAAACAGAAATAGATATTGAAAGTGAAGCCTATGACAGCACTTATGAACAGCAGTTTGCCAGCTTAAGTTTAGGAAGTTGGAAAGCAAAAAGAGAACCAACGATCCTGAAAGCAGGCAGGTACGCATTTATTCCGGACTTTTCCCTTCAGAGGGACGGGATGAAAGTATACGTAGAGGTTGTCGGTTTCTGGACACCGGAATACCTTAAAAAGAAGACCGAGAAACTAAAGGAAGTAAAGGAACCCGTTATTCTCCTGATTAACAGGAAACTAAAGTGCTCGGAAAAAGACTTCCCTGCACAGGACGTGATTTTCTTTGACAGGAAGATTCCGGCAAATGAAGTAATGCAGGTACTTAGAAAATATGAGAAAAAACGGCTTGAAGAAGACCTGTCAGAATTGCAGGAAACGGAGATTCCTCTTTCCGGGGAACTGATCAGCCTTGCAGAAATCGCAGCTGAGAAAGAGGTCCTGCTTGATGCTTTAAAAAATGAGATTTCAGGCCGACTTATAAACTCAAGGGAATCCGAAGAAGTCGGAAAATTCGAGGAATCCGAAGAATTAGAGAAGTACAGGAACTATGTGCTCCTTGAGAATTATTTGCTCCACAAGCAATTACTTGGGAAAATAGACATGGAGCTTGAAAAACCAGGGGCTGCAGAAACATATGCCGGTGCAGTAAAGGTGTTTGAGGGCTTCGGGCTCGACAGCAGCCTCTATTACCCTTTACTCGAAAACCTGGGGTATAAGGTTAGCTGGACCGGGCTCAGTGAAGAGAACGCAAAGGTTAAAAAAATATGAGGCTTTTTATAAAGAGACTTCTTCGAATTTCATTGCTTAAAGCAAAGATAAGATCCTGAAAATAGGGGATTATCAATAAAATTAGGAAGGCCATAAACCTTCCATATTTATAATTAAATAATATATAATTTAATAAACTTCATACTTCAATTCCATCCATTTTTACAATGAAGTTTACCTCAACTTTCGAAATATTAAGGTTAGATTCAAGATCCGTCTCGTATTCTGCAAGTAAATTTTTAAGAACAACTTTTATAGAATGTTTTAAGTCAGTGACTGTTTCATCCATTAGATTAAGGTTAGATTCAAGTTCGGTCTCGTATTCTGTAAGTAAATCTTTAATGACAATTTCTGAAGAATGTTTTAAGTCAGTGACTGTTTCGTCAATTTGTATTGTTTTTTCAGCTTCAGTCAGGTTATAAAGAGCCATCTAACACCACCCCACAAATTCTTTTTTTATGTTTATTTCAAAATTATCTTATCTCAATACGATTTTATCCCACTTTCCGCAGTAAATATTCACATATTCACAATTTGTCCTGCTATCGATTTTCAATCAAACTTAGGTTTATTGGACTTTTGTTTCAAAAACGCGATCAGGAAAAATATTGATTTTCGAAAAATATTGCGGAATGTGGGTTTTATGGTTACTGCTGCTTAATTCAATTATTATATAAACTTCATACTTCAATTCCATCCATTTTTACAATGAAGTTTACCTCAACTTTCGAAATATTGAGGTTAGATTCAAGATCCGTCTCGTATTCTGCAAGTAAATTTTTAATAACAATTTCCAAAGAATGTTTTAAGTCAACGACGGTTTCATCCATTAATATTGTTTTTTCAGCTTCAGTCAAGTTAAAAAGAGTCATTTAACACCACTCCCCAATAATTTTGTTTTATTATACTGATATTCACGTTGTCTTAATCCGCCAATATTTTTGTAATCCCGACACTATTTTGTAATCCGCCAGTATCTTTTAGTTACTGAGGTCTTAATTCAAACCTTGTTTTTCGTGGATTCATTCGGAAATGCAAAGATTTCTTTCAACCACAAACAGGTAGGAATTACGTGACCTATATACACTTACCCTTCCCACATTATCCAGTACTTGCTGCAAAAGCTGTACTGTATATTGAAATTTTTTTCGATTCTAAGAGTCATATTATCCCCCGATAACCATTGCTCTATTTTAGTTCAGTGGTATTATATTTTACCAATAGTATAACTGATATACTGATATAAATACTTATTCTGTATAAAATGGCCATCAAAAGCCATTATATATAGAGAATATCCGAGATAACTTTAAATAGAAGTAGTTTTTTAACATTTATACTGTGGTAAAAAATATGTATCAGTTAAATGATTCACTATTTTAAAAAAATGTTAATAAAATACGGAAAACCGGTTGTTTTAAAACTCTATAACTATTTATATTAAATTTAAAATATTTTACATTAGACATACCATATTTTACAACCACTGCAAAATATTTTATAATTACGTTAATCAGGATGTGAATTTCAGAATATTGTTCATCGAGTTTAAAGTCAATACTGCCCATCTCCAGGAAATTAAAGTTGTTTTGAGGCGGCCTGAAAAGATGTATTCTGGTAAGAGACATCCAGATTTAGACAGTTAATATGAAATCAGATCCTGAATATTCCAGAGTACAAGGATTTTATTCCACATACGCCACATTCCTTTTCACAGGCCGGAAGAGTTTCATGAACTCGTGTACTTCTTCCGGAAAATCCGTGTTTACGGAAAGCCCTATTTCTTTAGCTTCTGCGGCTGAAAGGGGAGTGCTGTGGATCATTTCTCCGCTGACCAGCTTTTCAACCACTTCATCGAGCCTGTCTTCTCCGCCGGGGCCAGGTGCAATTTTGCCTTCCAGAAGCTCTTTTGCGACACTCCGGGTAAGCTTGAGGGCCTTTCTGGAGATATCGCTCATGACCAGAGTGACATCTTCCGCATTCTCTTTTTTCATTTCTGCGGCATAGATCCAGGAAGGTGCAGGGAAGAGCCCTCGCATGAGATCCCCTACCTGGGGGTCAATAGGCCCTATGACTGAATCTTTGTCCATTACGATTTCATCTGCTGCAAGGGCGACAATTGTGCCCCCTGACATTGAGTAGTGGGGGATGAGCACACGGGTCTTTTTGGGGTGATTCTTCAGGGCACGGGCGATCTGGATACTGGCATGGAGCTGCCCGCCGGAGGTGTGCAGGATCAGCTCAAGGGGATAATCCCTGTATTTCCTTATCCAGCGCAGGACCTGTTCGGCATCCTCCTCATCGATGAACTGGTAGGCAGGCAGCCCTAAAAAAGAAATTGCTTCCCGTCTGTGAATCATTGTCAGTACTTTACAGCCATGGCGCCTCTCCATAGCTTTCAGTTTTGCCAGACGCTGCATCTGGACTCTTTTGAGCTGCGACTGTGGGTAAATTACGGTGTAAAGAAAGAAAACTACGAACAAAATAAACATCAAATCCCAGAGACTGAAAGTTGTGCCGTCAATTAGAGCCAGAAAAACTTCTCCCTTAAACTTCTCCCTTAAACTTCCCACAGGCACCGCTTAAGCTAACAGAAGGTGCAATTCAAATCCTCAGGTTTAATCCCATTTCCCTTATTTTTCCCTGTATTAACATTGTCCTGTTTGCTATTAATTTTTAGCCCCGCTTGCAGTTCAGAGAATATCTAAAAAGAATTATCCTGAATGAGCACACGGCTCCACAGGACCTGGAGGAAAACAGGGCAAGTGGAAATTTAAAAGCAGGGTCAGGAAGAAATCATCTTGAGCCCCATGACTCCTGAAAAAATCAGCATTATGCAGACAAGCCTGCCGAAATCCATGGAATCATTAAAGAGCAAGATGCCCAGGATAGTTGTGCCAAGAATCCCGATTCCGGTCCAGACTGCATAGCCAGTTCCTATTGGCAAAATCTTCAGAGCCTGGGAAAGGAAATAGAAGCTCAGGACCATGCAAACGACCGTAAATATGCTGGGATAAAGCCTTGTGAAACCTTCCGTATATTTCAGCCCGATTGCCCAGGCTGCTTCAAAAAGACCAGCGATGAAAAGAAAGATCCATTCCATTTTTGTTCTACACCTGTTTATGTATATTTTATGGGGTTACAGTGAAAATATCAATTGAAAAGTATTCTAAAGCCTTTTTCTCCTTATAATCTTGCCTGAAAGAACCCCTGGAAAGGTCGGTTAAATTTCTCAAAGGTAAAATCTCGAATATTGAGATCAGAAATAAAAATCAGAAAGAGCAAACAATAAGCCTTTAACCCATGTACGAGAATATTTCAATATGGCAGCTCCGAAGTACCTGAAACGCTATCTTATGGTGCAGGGAGATGAAATGCCTGCCCTCTCCAGAATAACAGAGAGAATTTCAGTCGAATTTGATCCGGAAATGGGACTTGAAGAACTCCGGAATATCCATGAAGCAAGCATCAAAGAATACAGGAAATTGCGGGAAAGCCTTGAAATCGAGGCCATGGAAGCCCTTGCTTATCCGGATAGTTCGGACATGCTGAAGCTGTATACTACAAGCTTCTTGGAAATCCCGAAAGCCAGCCCCTCCCTTCTTGACCTCAAGGTTGCAATTGTGGACAGAATGCTTGAAAACTGCCACTGCTGCGAGCGCCGCTGCGGGATTAACCGAAAAGAGGGAGAAAAAGGCTTCTGCCGGCTTACCGACGTTTCTCGCTACGCCTCAGAGTTCCTGCACATGGGAGAAGAGCCCGAACTCGTCCCCTCCCACACGATCTTTTTTACGGGATGTGTTTTTGCCTGCGTCTACTGCCAGAACTGGGACATCTCCACCTGCCCGGAATGCGGCACTGAGGTCGACCCCCGGAAACTTGCAAAACTTGTTGACATCCGGAGGCTTCACGGGGCAAAAAACGTAAACTTCGTAACCCCAACCCCGCACCCTCATACCGTCCTGAAAATCGTGCGGGAAATGTCAGCAAATACCACTGTGGTCTGGAACTCGAACATGTACCACTCAAGGGAAATCGCCGAAATCTTGGAAGGCGTAGTTGACGTCTACCTCGGGGACTTCAAGTACGGCAACAATGAATGCGCTCTCAAGTACTCAAAAGTTAAAAACTACCTGGAAGTCGTTCAGCCCAACTTCGAGTTCGCCTACGAAACCGCCGAAATCCTCCTTCGTCACCTGGTCCTCCCCGGCCACCTGGACTGCTGCACAAGGCCGATTGCCGAATGGGTTGCAGGACACATCCCGCAAATCAGGTTCAACCTGATGTTCCAGTACAGGCCCTGCTACCGGGCAATGGAATATCCGGATCTTGGAAGGCACCTGACCCTGGAAGAGGAAACGGATGCGATTGATATCGTGAGGGGGGTAGGGATTGAGGACGTTCTGATCTGAGTGGATTTTAAAAAGAATTTCAACCCACGTTCTGCAGTATTTTTTAGAAAATCAATATTTTTTATGATTGTGTTTTTGACATATTTAAGTAACTTTGACTATTGGCGTAACTTGATGAAAATTAATTGATATCGTTTTTTGTCTCTATGATATACCCTATAGTTGCTTTTACCTCATGCATAAAAGTTCAATTAATCGACGTAATATTCAAAATCGATAGCAAGAATAATTATGAGATAGGGAATTTTATTGCGGAAAGTTGGCTTATACTTGCCACATTCCATACAGCAAGAGCACACTTTTACATTGGGAGACTGAAAATTAATGTCCCGGAAAGCCTAATTTTTCAATATTTAGCTTACTGAAGCGGATATTAAACTTTGTCCCTTTGTCTCTTTTAAGTTCAATAGAACCTCCTATCTGTTCAACAAAAATGTTTACGAGCTGCAATCCAAGAGAATCCTTATTCTGAAGGTTCACTAATTTCGGAATTCCCTGACCATTGTCTTCTACGGTTAGGATGAACTGAAAATCTTTTTCATTTGAGTAGCTTGGTACAATTCCGGAGTTCCCGAAGTTTTTAAATTCTTTTTCGTAATTCGTCATCCGGGTAAAATTTATTCGAATTTCTCCCTCTTTTCCAGGCAGAAAGGCGTGCTTCAGGGAGTTTGAAACCAATTCGTTGACAATAATACCAAGAGATACTGCGATATCTGTTTCCATATAAACCTGTTCGAGTTCCAGTCTCAGATTGATCCTTTCATTTCCTACCCGGTAGGAAATGAAAAGCCCTTCAGTAAGTTTCCGAAGATAGTCTGAAAAATCAATGATGTATGTTTCTCCTATGCAGAGTTTTTGGTGGATCAGAGACATTGTAGCTATACGGTTCTGGCTTTTCCGAAAGACTTCAAGGGTTTCCGGATCGGTGGATTTTTCAGCTTCTAGACTTAGCAGGGATGAGATCACCTGAAGGTTATTTTTTATCCTGTGGTTAACTTCTTTTATGCGTGCGTTCTCAATTTTTTCCAGGGAAATTGCTGCCAGTTTACTTTCAGTGATATCACGAATAAATCCCTGTACTTCTCCATGCTTTCCAGAACCTGAGGGAGTTTTCTGAATAACCTGCCTGATCCATTTTAGATCACCATCTCTGTTCCGTATCCGATACTCGATTTCGGTGGGTGCAACCGGATTAGACAAAGCTGTTTTTACATCCTTAAAAATTAGAGGTAAGTCTTCGGATACGATTATTTCTAACCATCTTTCCCCTCTGGATAAAAAATACTCTTTATTATAACCGGTTACGCCTTCCACATCTCCGTCAATAAATACCGGTTCAAAGTTCTTATTCGCCCTGAACCCTATAAAGCCGTTAATATTCTGTAGGAGTAAACAGCAGTCATTTTCATCATTCAGCAGATTTCTGCCCGAAAGTTCACTTTCGTTTTCCTCTCTCCATAAAAACACTGTTTTTTCCCAAGATGTGGGTTTTACTTTTGTTTTTTCTTCTCCTTGATCCGTCAAAAGTAAAGAAGTTAACAGGATGATTATACTTACTGCATATCTTGAGGTTGTGCTAAACATTGTGCAGCAGGATTCTACTATTGCATTTCTCTTTCTATTCAGCATTCTCCCTTCCTTTTCACATAATTTCCACGTTTTTTGGTGTACTTGTCATACTAATCTACTACATATTCTTATAAATAGTTTAGTATTGGTTATATTTTCATACAATTGTTTATATTATAATCAGTGATATGATTTAGCGATGAAAGAACGGTTCACTATCTCAATGGATAACGATCTAGCATCATGGCTTGATAGATTGTGTAATGAAAAAATATTTAACAGTAGAAGTCATGGTATTGAATTTTGTGTCATGCAAATCAAAAAAATGGATATCGAAAAGGTTGTGCTTTTACACTGGGGTAAAGAAGAAGTGGAGCCGGTTTTCTTATCTAAAAAAAATGTTCAAATTCTTTCCCGGATATCTGAAAAATTAAATCTTAATCTTGAAGATACGCTTGGTGTACTTATATATAAGGAGTTGGAAAATATGAGTAAAAATATTGTGGAATCGGAAAAAGAGAAAGGAACTAAAGAGGAGAACCTTAGAAAAGTTTTTTTTGAATAAAGTCTGGTCCACTTAATAAAATTAGGGGGTCACACATGTTAGCCTCGTTAAAGAAGCATGGTTTTTTCTCGACCTGTGTACTACAAGTTTGAAGATGATGTCATTTTAGTTCTCAACAAAGAAATTTACCCTACACTCGAGTTTGTGATTACTTTCATCATGCTCGATTAGTTCTTATATCTTTAGAGGTGATTTAATTCTTGGATGTGGGTTAAATAATGTTTATAAAAATACATTGTCCAGTTTGTGGTAGTGATATGTACTATGACATCAGGTTATCTGCTCTGGAATATCTGCATTTTGAGGGAGAGAGACAGGCTTGCAGGTATGTGGTTGAAAATATCGAGATACAGGATACTCTAACTGAAGAAGAGCTCGTCAGAAGTATCCTGCAGAGCCTGCAAAAAGTTATCCATGATGGAATTAAAGTAGAAACCCTTATCGAAGTTCTGCAGGAAAATTACGGAGTTACAGGAAGCTGCTGCATGGGGATTATTGAGAGAATCCAGCTTGAGCTTGGTATGTATTGTCCAGATAGAAAAAGACTCTATTTCGCTGACCCCGAAGAACCGGGAAGTTACACGAAGAAAAATACTCTTTATTTTTTGTTTGACTCTTATTCTCAGTTTCTCCAGCTATGAATTCATAACTTATTGTCATCATTGTCTTATCGTTGGAGTATTTGACAAACTTGACATTTCAGAATTGGTTGAAAACCTTTCCTCAGGATTAGTAACTGAAATTGATAGTAATAAGATCGTAAGGTATTGAATCCAGATGAGTAAAATCCTGCTTTCGGCAGGTAACTTGTTTTTTTCGTAATATTTTTACTGATAGCGTTTTTGCTAGAAAACACATTATTCCTGATACTAGACATTATTGCAAAAACGACTCATTGTTTATATATACCATGAGATTTGGGTCATATGTTAACCAGTTTCGAACCCAACATATAATTACATAATGTTTGAAAAACACCATCATTAAAAATACTTAAAATCTAATGTCGACCTGCCGAATATAGGTTTGATGAAGGCAAAAAGCCACAAATTTTGGAAAATATCAAAAACATATGTTTAGTTAAACATGAAGTTTTCAGAAAAAACGATAGCAGAAAAAATTGTGAAAATTGAAAGGACATCTGCGGAAAGCCGGTTTCATGCTGGCATTTTTACTTAATTTCTTTACTGATGGGCATCCTCTATCTCAAACTTTACATTACGCCTTTGAAACCGGCGTATCCGGCACTGAGTT
>NZ_JJOY01000017.1 GCF_000979455.1 Methanosarcina sp. 2.H.T.1A.6 | reverse complement strand
CTCCCGATCCGGTACCAACCGATACTCCCGATCCGGTACCAACCGATACTCCCGATCCGGTACCAACCGATACTCCCGATCCGGTACCAACCGATATCCCTGATCCGGTACCAACCGATACTCCCGATCCGGTACCAACCGATACCCCTGATCCAGCACCCGCAGATCCAACACCAACAGATAATGCCGACAGTGGGAGTTCCGGTTCCAAATCCAGTTCTAGTTCCGGTTCCAGCAGCATAGGAAGTGGTGTTTCCGCAGAGCCGGCCAGCAATATCCAAATCAAGGAGCTTGCTACCAGAAACGTGATGAGTGGGTATCATATTAAATATGAATTCCCGGAAAACGTTACCTGTATAACATATATTGAATATGATGCAGAAAGGACATTCAGAAGGACAACAGCAATTGCAGAAGTACTTAAAGGCAAATCCACACTTGTCCCAAAACTTCCTTCTGGCAGAATCTATAAACATGTGAATATCTGGGTAGGAAATAGTGGAGAAGGACTTCCTACTTCCCTTAAAAATGGATTAATCGGATTCAAAGTTGAAAAAGACTGGATTGAAGCTAATAATGTCACTGAATCCCTGATAACCCTTCAATGGTATAACAAAGGCTGGAAACCGCTCTCCACGGTAAAAGTTGGCGAAGATAAAGACTACGTTTATTTTAAGGCAAAAACTTCTGGATATTCCTCCTTTGCGATAACAGAATATCAGGAAGGAAAATTACAAAAAACTCTGAGAAACCTGGAAAGTGAAGGAAAGTCACTTCTGAACGGAAGTGCAGGACAAAACGGTCCAGACAAAAAGCCTATGGAGATAGCTAAAATATTTATGGTAATTGCTCTGCCCTTATTTGCGCTTATTGTAGGATACGGCGTGTTGAAGAAAAAGATCTAAAAGGTTTCTTTAGCATGAAAGTAGGTGAGATTTTGTTTCTCTCCTACTCCTCATTATTTTTTCCCATAAATTCCCGCGAAGAAATAATCCGCGATAAATCAAAACTTTCCTTGCATAAGCGGGCCGCAGCAAATGGATAACACATTCAGGTGCTTATTTTACTTTTACCGCAAGCATTCGGTCAAGGGCTTCTTTTGCCCTGATCCGCACGTCTTCGGGAACAGCCACTACGTGCTGCATCTTTTCAAGAGAAGCCAGGACTTTTTCAAGATTGACCATTTTCATGCTGGGACAGCAGGCAAATTCAGAGATACAGTAATATGTTTTTTCCGGAGCTGCCTTAAGGAGCCCGTGAATAAGCCCGCACTCCGTGCCGATTATAAATTCCTGTGCAGGAGAGTTTTTCGCGTACATGATCATTCCTCGCGTGCTTGCCACACAGTCTGCAAGTTCCAGGACCTCCGGGCGGCACTCGGGATGAGCGATGAATTTAGCCAGGGGATGTTTTTCCTTCATTTTCAGGACATCTTCCCTCAGGACCTGGTGGTGTGTGGGGCAGTGCCCTTCCCAGGGAATGATGGTTTTGTCGGTCCTGGCTGCAACGTAGGCAGCCAGGTTCTTGTCAGGCACAAAGATAACCTCTTTGGCGTCCAGGGAGTTTACCACTTCTACAGCGTTGGCAGAGGTACAGCAGATATAGGACTCTGCCTTGATTGCAGCCGAACTGTTTACATAGGAGACGACCAGAGCTTCAGGGTGCTTTTCTTTGAGTCTTTTAAGGCCTTCCACATCTACCATTTCAGCCATCGGGCATGTGGCATCGATTTCCGGTAACAGGACCGTCTTTTTCGGAGAAAGGATTGCAGCGCTCTCTCCCATAAAATGAACGCCGCAAAACACAATAACATCTGCTTCCTGGCGGACAGCTTCCTGGCTCAGGGCAAGGGAATCCCCTACAAAATCCGCAATGTCCTGGACTTCGGGGCGGGAGTAATAGTGAGAAAGAATTACTGCGTTTCGTTTTAGCTTCAATTCCTGGATCCTTTTTATAAGGTCTGCTTGATGCATGGGACCACCATAATATTTGAGAGAAAAATATGAATATAGAATTTTTTTAGCGTAAAGAGGCCTTTAATTAAGACGTTTAGATTTTTAACGTAAAGGCATTCTGGCAAAAGGGCATGTTAAACGTAGAAAGGAGTGCAATAAGGAACATTCTATCCATGAGGCACTTTTTCGCATACATGCAACCTTCTCCGGAGGATTTACGTGCTTAACTCCTCCGGACTATATAATGTTTGTGAACCTAATGTTTGTGAACCCCACCCGCCTTCAATCCGAATATCTAAGTTCAGGTACCTGAATCCTGTCAGTTCAGGTTCAGTCCTCAAGGTCCAACCGGGAAGAATTCAGGTCCCGATCTGGACGGGATTCAGGATCTTTTTGAGGGTAGAAACTGCAGAAAGGGCTGCAAGATAACTTGTTTTCGGATTTTCCGGGGAAGGAAGATTTTCCACTCTGGTGCTAAATTTGCCGAATTCTCCTTCTACGGTGATCTCATGCACATTTCTGGAAAGGGAGGGGTCAGCTATGATTCTTACCCCGGTCTGCTCAAAACCTATGCCTGCAAGACTTATTGTAGCTGCCACGTTAACGTTTGCAGGAAAGGCTTTTACGGCTTCTGAGGCAGTCCCCTCAAAAAGTATGGTTTCTTTTTCAAGGTTTTCAAGTTTTATGCCGTGTTCCACAACATAAGGAGCTCCCATGAGTCCTGACGGAGGTTTCCTGGTGGTCAGGGTGACCGAGGAAATGCCAGCCGCAGATGCTGAGTTTAATCCATCGATGCCGACAACCGCACCCGAGGGGAAATAAAGCTTGCAGTTGTGCTGTTTTGCAAGCTCGAAAAGGGTTGTCCTCAGTTCTTCATCGGCAAGGGCACCCACGCTCAGGACCATCACATCACATCCGGCCTTAAGGGCCTGTGGTACAATGGATTTGACAGCATTCTGAGAGGCGCTTTCTATAACAAGATCCACACCGCGTATGAGTTCTTCAATCTCCATATACGCAGGACTGCATGTCTTCAGGGAAGCTGAAAGTTCAAGGATCTTGCTTTCCGAAGAGTCACAGAGAGCAGACAGCTCTGCATTGATCTCCCCGTTATCAATAGCCTTGCAAATCTGTCCGCCAATGAATCCGCAACCAATAATTCCAATTTTCAGTATTTCAGGCTCCTGAGAATAATCAGTAGATTTTAATTGCTTTAGCCAGTAACTTAAGTTGTTTTAGCTGGTATTTTTCAATTCGTTATAATTGCTTGCATTATAATTTTCTTTATCTGTCCAGAATAATGGAAATCCGGGAACGGGATTACTGTATTCCGTTCTCTCACTTAAAATCTTCTGTTGTCCGGCTTTTGTTTTCGTCTCAAAACTCTTCTGCACATTTCTACCCGTTCTTTGCCTATTATTTACCTGTTCTCATGTTCTTTACCTGTTCTCAGCACCTTACTTCGGAGAACCCAATTACAAACAATAAAGTAAAAACGGAATAAAGAGATAATAAAGGAAAATGCCCGCGCCTCTTATAAATCCGGGCAGCATTAAGTATCGGGGTAAAAATCATGCTTATCAGAGAAGTAGAAAGCTTCATAGAAGAAGATCTGGGGTACGATGATGTTTCGTGCACTATTGTTCCGGACAGGCCTGCAGAAGCCATCATTTTCACAAAAGAGGATTGTACGGTTGCCGGACTCAATGAGGCAGCATCAATATTTTTTTATTTTGGAATTCAGGCAGAAACAGGTCTTAAAGATGGTGACTGTCTCAGCAAGGGCGATATAATTTTCAGGCTCAGAGGAGGAGCGGTATCCATTCTCAGGGCAGAGCGCCTTAGCCTTAACTTCCTCGGGCACCTTAGCGGGATTGCAACCCTGACCCGGAACTGCATGGATGTCGTAAGAAAGCACTCCGAAAGCACAAGGCTTGCGTGTACAAGGAAAACCACCCCCGGAATAAGGAAATTCGAAAAGCTCGCTGTCGCTGCAGGTGGTGGAGACACTCACAGGTTTAACCTTTCGGATGCGGTTATGATTAAAGATAACCACATCAAACTCATGGGAATAGAAGCCGCAATCAAAGCAGCGCAAAAAACAAGCTTTACGCGGAAAATTGAAGTTGAGGTAGAGTCTGCAGAAGACGCGGTCTTTGCTGCAGAACTGGGAGCTGACATTATCATGCTTGACAATATGCAGCCTGAGGCGGTCAAAGAGACTCTCTCCGTACTTGAAGAAAAAGGGCTCAGGAAATCAGTCCTTGTGGAAGCCTCAGGAGGAATTTCCCCCGCAAACCTTGAAGGTTATGCAAAAACAGGAGTTGATGTGATATCAATGGGCTCCCTTATCCACAAATCAAGATGGATAGATGTTAGCCTGGAAATAGTCAATTCCGAGAACTGAAACTATAGTTTCGGACGTAAATGCTTAAAGTTAACTCCCCAGATACGTTATAACCACGGAAGTGCCCGGTATTCCGTGGTTTCTGTGGTTTTTGTGCCTTCTGTGGTTGGTATCTTTGTTTGAGACTGACGAATAAATTTTTAGATTTACCTGTAAGTTAACACATTACTCATTCTGTTTTTTTATTTAAAAGATGTCCCTGTTGAATCTTGTTATCTCATGAATTTTTTACACCAATGAGTACATATAATATGTTTCATTTTTCGGCCGAAACTTTGAAAAACACCGAAAAGATAAAAAGGAAGTAATGAATAAAGATTACCAGGATGATAATCTGAAAACATAAAATGATCAAAAAAACTAAATCGAAAATCCGGATGAATATTACTATTGAATCCAGCTTCTAAAAGTCCACTTGTTTCATAATTTCTTCTTGGGGAGAATGTGGAATTTCAAGCACTCATCCGCATATTTTGCGCTTATATATAGTACCAAATAAAAAAAAGATCACAAGCATTCAATCGGGAAGTCTCTACAAAACTTGGTAATGTTCTTGATAATGCAGCGGCTAATTCCCGTTTTGAACTTATACTGATTTATCTTGTAGTTTAAACAGCTAATACAATAATATTCATCTAAAAATAATTTAAAGGAGAATGACCTGCCATAAATAATCTTTTTTTATAAGAAATTTGAGGTAGCAGAAGTGAAACTGAAAGGGACCCATAGAACTGTTTTGTTTGCGTTTCTCATCCTGCTGACGCTTGGCAGCACAGCATCGGCAAGAACCACAGTGTATGACGGTGATATTGAGGAAGGGGAGGTATATCAGCTTAATAATTACATAATCGAAATTACCGATGTCTTCCCTGAAGCTAGCACAGCCTCATATTACGTTTACGAAAGAGATAAGGAAATCGCAAATGGACTGCTGGATATAAACGAGAGTTTTGAGTTTGATTTCGAGGATGATGGGGAAGTCCAGATGCGCCTGAAGTCCGTGCATGGTGGAGGCGTATTACCCAGGGCTACAGTTGAGATAAGTATATCAAACTACAACATAGGAGACCTTTATGTAAGTGAGGTTATTGAAAGCGGGCACTCTGGAGCAACCTTCGCAGGGGATCCGAAGCTTGTAATAGTCAAGAGCGTAGATAAATCCGAAATAGAGGTAGGAGATGTCATAACTGTTACTGTGACTGCAAGAACTACCGGAAACGATGTTGCAAACAAGGTGCTGTTTACGGACCCTAAGCAGGAACATTTTATCCTGAAAGAAACCACTTACGAAGTTTCGACCAGCATCCCTAAAATTGATTATGGGCAATCAGTCCCCGAAACCCTGGTTTATATTTATAACTTAAAAGCAACCGAGGCAGGAACCTTCGACCTCAGAGCTGTGACTGCTACTTATACAAACAGTGCCGGTCAGACTTACCAGTCTTCTTCTAACACACCATCCATTACTGTAAGTGAAGGAAATAAGCAGATTGCGAATGTTGACTCCCTAATGAATGTGGATCTCTCATCTGTAGGAAGGAACGAAAAAATTACCTCAACCGTAATCCTGAAGAATACAGGCAGTGCCCCTGCACAGGCTGTCCGCCTCGACATTATGGTTCCGGAAGGTATGGAATACGTGGGCGGAGACGAGGGGATTGAAACTATAGGCGGAAACCCCAGAATATATCTTGAAACTCTGCAGCCCAATAACGATAAAGAGTTCAGGTATATTTTAAAAGCAAAAGAAGTGGGAACTTACAGTATAAATTCAGAGCTTTCTTATGAATACAGTAACGGTGTAGATGCCCAGAACATTAAGCAAAACAAGGAGTTTGCAAGTTCCCGTATCAATGTAAAAGAAGGTAAGTTCGATTTTCTGATTAAAAACCCTTTATACATCATAATTTCAGCAATCATCCTTGCAGTTATTGGATTTCAGGTATACAGGCGGCACAGGGAATACAGGTATTAAAAGAGTGAAACTTAATCAATTATTTAAGAAATTTAATTGCTACTATTCCAACTTAATTACTACTATGTCAACTTGATTAATAATATTCCTAAGATGTAAAATCTGTGATCGATTCCATACAGGAAAAATATTAATTCACCTTTAAATTGGAGGAATTTTTTGCTTAATATACTGGTAATAGGAAACGGGCAATGTGGAAACAGGATTCTTGATTCCATTAACCGATATGCAATGGGAGGGGGAAAAAGCTGCAACAAGCTTGCAAAGTTTTATTCAAAGCAGAGATTTAAAAGCCATGTTGAAACCCTTGCCTTCAACACTGCCGTTAATGACTTAAAAGAGATGAAATTTACAAAAGCAAAAGATAGAGTCCATATACCTCACCTGCACGGAGTCGGTGCAAACCGGAATGTAGGAAAGCAGGTCTTTGAAGAAAGTAAAGAACAGATTATGCGGCAGATTGAGGAAAGGGGCAATTTTGATATCGCCTTTGTACTCACCTCAGCTTCAGGCGGCACAGGCTCTTCTTTTACCCCTCTTCTCGTAAAAGAGATGAAAAAACGCTATGATTATCCTATTTATTGTGTCGTTGTCCTCCCTTTCAGGGAAGAAGGAACCCTTTATCTTCAAAACGCAGCTTTTTCTATCCGGGACATCCGTCAAAGCGGAGCAGACGGGATTATCCTTGCTGATAACCAGTACCTGAAAAATATAGGAGGAAGCATCCAGGATGCCTATAACGGCATCAATGACATGATTGCAGAACGTCTTCTCTTCCTTCTCGATGCTCTTGATAGTGAGATGATGATGGTAACGGACCTCGGGGATTTCAAGACCGTAATGAACGGGGGTGCAGGGCTTGCAACAATCGGCTTTTTCAGAGCTGATAAGGAAATGCCTGTTAAAACCGCAATCCAGAATTCACTCTCTCCTTCAGGCCTTTTATTTTCAACCAATGTTTATGAAGAAGCAAGCAGGGCAATGATCATAATCAAAGGCGACCGCAAATACCTGAGCATAGACGACATCTCAACTGAAATCGAAAAACTTTCCGGAGCCGTAGGACATGTCTTCAAGGGGATCGTCGTATGCAACGGAGAGTATCCGCAGATCCTTTCACTTCTGACCCTGGAGTCAGCCCATGAGCTGGAAAAACTCTATCATGTGGCAGTTCAGGCAATCCACTACGAAAAGGCAAAAAAGCAGCGTGTGGAAGAAGGTGTAGAAATGGAAAAAACCTTCTCCCAGATTGAAGGGCTGGAACCTGAATACTGAAATTCAGGTCCTTCTCCTTCTTACCTTTTTCTCATATTCTTCTTACCTTTTTCTCATATTCTTCTTACCTTTTTCTCTTAAAACCATACTACTTTCTTTAGTTTACTTCGCTATTTCTCCAAACATCATTCCGAAAGTTAACGCTTTATTGACGGTTTGTGTGAAATAAATGTACCATTTGCAGGACAAAGCGAAGTCTTTCAAAAAAGTCAATGTTCACAGGTACCCCACAGCACAATACTGAAAGTAGTGGCGGATTCATAACACATTCGCACTCACTATATATATTATCCTCAACCAAATTAAACATCACAATTAATCATACCAATCTTTGGGAAATTATTGGTATTATAAGAATTAATCTAATAAATTAGTTAACTTTATGTAATACGCTTTCTCTAGTAAATTAGAGGAACGTAATATGAATATATCCCCCAGTATTAAATTAACTAAAATTTTTTTCATTGGAGTGCTCATAGCTGCCCTGGTCGTCACCTCAGGATGTACGAGCAAATCTACTCCTGTTGAAGACGGAGAAGGTGCGGCTCCAGCAGAGTCTGCCGGGATCGCCACAAATTCCGAGGAGTTAACAGAATCCGCAGGAATCACAATCACAGATGGGTTCGGCAGAAATGTAACCATACCTGAAAATGTCGAAGAGGTCGTCTGTTCAGGGGCAGGATCCCTGCGCTACCTTGTATACCTGCAGGCTCAGGACTTCGTAGTTGGAGTTGACAGCCTGGAAAAGAAGGATTCAGCAGTAGACGGCCGTCCTTATGCCCTTGCAAATCCGCAGCTTAAGGACTATCCCCTTATCGGCGAGTTCAGGGGCAAGGATGACCCGGAAAAGATCATTAATATCAACCCTCAGGTTGTCCTGAAAACCGGTACAACTGGCCAACCTTCGGCAACAAATGCTGCTGAAGCCGACAGTCTCCAGGAAAAAACCGGCATCTCGGTAATCTCATTCCCTTACGGGTCTTTGAAGAACGAGGAACAGAAAGCTGAAATGTACAGTTCACTCCGGATAATGGGTGAGGTAGTGGGCAAACAGGAAAGAGCAGAAGAGGTAATCGCTTATATCGAAGCTACGATGGAAGACCTTGAAAACAGGACTGCAGACATTCCGGAATCCGAAAGAAAGACTGTTTATGTCGGAGGGGTGAGCAGTGCAGGAGCTCACGGGATAATTTCCACAGAGCCGGCTTATCCGCCATTCCTCTGGGTAAATGCAAATAACGTTGCGGCCGGAATGGGCGCAGACCATGCGGATATTGCCAGAGAAGCCCTGGTGGACTGGGACCCCGAGTATATCTTTATCGATATCGGAACCCTCCAGCTGGGTAACGAAGGAGCTATCGGAGAACTCAAGACCGATCCGTCACTTAAAGGGCTTTCAGCCGCGAAGAATGGAAATGTTTACGGAGTGATCCCCTACAACTACTACAGCACCAACTATGAGTCAGTGCTTGCAAACGCTTATTTCGTAGGAAAAGTGCTCTATCCGGACCGGTTTGAGGATATCGACCCTGAAGCCAAAGCCGACGAGATCTATACCTTCTTCCTGGGTAAACCTGTGTTCTCTGATCTGAACGGACAGTACAATGATACGGGTTTCAGTCAGATTCTAAAGTAAGATGGAGGGTATAAATAAGTGCATTTTGCCGACGGAGCAGTGCCCGAAGATTACCTCGTATACGTGCGGAGGAAGTACTTCTGGATAATGGGGGGGCTCCTGCTCCTTTTTTTTATGCTTATATACTCGATTTCCGTAGGAGAGGTAACGATACCCCCCTATGGTGTATTACAAACTCTGATGGGGGAGAACATCTCTGATAGCTGGGATTCGATTATCTGGAACATCCGTCTCCCTCAAGCCCTGGCTGCGATAGTCGCAGGAGCCGGGCTCTCAGTTGCTGGGGTGGTAATGCAGTCTATCCTGCGCAATCCGCTGGGGTCTCCGTTTACTCTCGGCATCTCAAACGCCGGAGCTTTCGGGGCTGCCTTTTCAGTAATTGTGCTCGGGACAGGGAGGATGCAATCGAGCGTTGCAAACGCCGTCATCCTCAACAACCCTTACCTGACCACAATGGTAGCTTTCATCTTTTGTCTTCTTGCCACAGGGGTAATCCTGCTCATCTCCCGGATCCGCGGGTCCTCACCCGAGGTAATGGTGCTTGCAGGTGTTTCGCTGTCTTCTCTCTTTACCGCAGGGACAATGTTCCTGCAGTACTTTGCTGACGATACCCAGCTTGCAGCAGTTGTCTTCTGGACCTTTGGCGATGTTGGAAGAGTGAAGAACTGGTCGGAACTGGGGATTATGACAGGAGTTGTCCTGTTCGCGGTCATATTCTTCATTGCCAACCGCTGGAACTACAATGCTATCGATGCAGGGGATGAGACCGCAAAAAGCCTCGGTGTCAACGTGGAAAAAGTCAGGCTTATAGGCATGATTATTGCTGCACTGGTCTCGGCTGTACTCGTTTCTTTTCTTGGCGTCATAGGGTTCGTGGGGCTGATCTGTCCGCACATGGTAAGACGGATTATAGGGGATGACCAGAGATACCTGATACCCGGCTCAACTCTCCTTGGGGCAATCCTCCTTCTGGTATCGGACACCGCAGCCAGGCTTATAGTGTCACCATATGTGCTTCCGGTCTCCATCCTGACTGCTTTCATGGGGGCACCGACTTTCATTTACCTGCTTATCAGGGGGTATAAACGATGATTCTTTCTGTAGATGAACTCCAGTTTTTATATCGTAACCGTAAAATCCTTCATGAGATTGCCTTTTCAATCGATGAAGGCGAAGTTGTCGCAATCCTGGGTCCCAACGGAGTTGGCAAGACTACCCTGTTAAAATGCCTGAACAGGATCCTCAACCCGAGAGGGGGAACAGTCCATATAGACGGGGAAAACCTTTCCGACCTCGGGACAATGGAAATTGCACGCCTTATCGGGTATGTCCCGCAGCGTGTGGAAACAGGAAGACTGACGGCTTTTGATGCAGTCCTGTTAGGGCGGCGACCCCATATTAAATGGGATATTACGGAAAAGGATCTTAAGATCGTTGATTCGGTCTTCAAGTTACTCTCGATGGAAAACCTGCGCCTGTCCTATATCGACGAGATGAGCGGAGGCGAACTCCAGAAGGTAGCAATAGCACGTTCTCTTGTTCAGGAGCCAAAAGTCCTTCTCCTTGACGAGCCGACAAGCAGTCTCGACCTGAGGAACCAGGTGGAGATCCTGGCCATTATCAGGCAGATAGTCCTTAAGCATAAGATTGCGGCTGTGATGACGATGCATGACCTCAATCAGGCTTTCAGATATGCAGACCGATTCATTCTCCTGAAGGGAGGGAAAGTTCACGCCTATGGGGGAGTGGAAGTAATTACCCCTCAGGTAATCGAAGAGGTATACGGCCTGCCAGTCGTTATCGGGGAGATTTCAGGTATGCGGTGTGTAGTTCCGGGGAGCCCTGCATGGGACTGCAAAATAAGCTACATTGCAAGCAAATAATGATGCAGTAATGAAAATAGCGGCACAATTGTGAGCAAAAAAATACTGGGTCTACTTTCTGATACCTCATATCAGAGGCACAGGAAGGATTTAACGTATTAAAAAAGAATATAAGGGGGTTTGCCGGAAAGGCAAACTCAATCCTTATGTGGAAAAATCCCTTGAGTGGGAATTTTCAGGTTTATCTGGTAATCATCATTTCTGCAGTTTCAGGCTTGTAGAACCAATCTCTTGGAAGTACCTTTTCCTGTTTATAGTACTTAACAAGCCTTCTGACCTTGGACTCTGTAAGGTTGAGGGAACGCTTGTTGTGGACGTCTTTCTTGTTAATAGAAAGATGCTTCCTGAGCTTCAGAGCCTTCACGATGAGGTTGGTAAGATCTTCGGGGATGTTGGAATAAACGTTGTTTTCCTTGAGAATTGTTGTGATCTTCTTACCTGTGACGAGCTTGGCGTCAGGGACTCCATAGCGGTCTCTTAAAATCATTCCGATTTCGGATGTGGAGACACCCTGTTTCCAGAGATCCAGTGTGATTGAAGTAACTTCGTCTGCTCCAATCTTGCACCACTCAGGGGCCTCGGTTCTGATAGGCCTGGTGGATGCTGATTTTCCTCTTCTTTTGGTATGCATTTTTGCCATATCTGATTCTCCTGATATTAATTGATCGATACCCGAAAGAAAAGCTCTTCGGGCTGAGGTTATATCTTTACCGACTATAACGGACCAACACATCGATCGGGAGATTTTAAATCCGCCACATCAAACTGCTGCGTGGCTTTTTCCAGGAACTCCTGAAAAAGCGTAAGTGTTTCGGTAAAAACATCACTAGAGAATGCACCATATAATATATACTTTGTGTCGGGAAAAAGAACGAAAAAAGTTAAAAGCATAAAAATAAGATCAGGGCCTCTTCCGGCGAAAAAAACTTCTGAAAAAGGCTTCCATTCCCATTAAAACGGTTTCCAGAGGTAAAGGATTATTCTTGCTCCGCCGGGATTGATCTGCCTGTGAATTGATTCTATCCCTGTATCCCTTAGAGTCCGAGCCTCCGAGAGATCTTCAGCCTCGAGTATGGCATAAACAGTCTCGTTAATCTCACCTGAAAATTCAGCTTCAAGTTCTGCCCTTATCTCTTTTCTGATATGGTCCGCCAGCAGGTCTTCAAGCAGAGAGAGTTCTGCAGTAGATACATTTTCGGGATAAGTTTCGGAATCGAGTGCAAACCCTGTTTCAAGCAGTTCCGAGAGATAGGCATTAAATTCGTCTTCTGTTGAGGGGGAATGTTCTTCACCCGCATTTTCAGAAACCCCGTAAAGCAGGGTTTCAAAAGACTCATCTGCTTCTTCTCCGAAAACCGATCCTGAATATTCCGACGGGAAAAGCAGCTCAACAGCTGTCTCCGCCCCTTCAAGAGCTGCGGCATCAAGAGAAGCATTAAAAGCCTGGAAAAGTGCTGTTGAAGCCTCTTCATCAGAAGCGTTAAGTGAAGTTTCAAGCACGGAATCATTCACACAGGCAAGAAGAGCATCCTTAGAAGGTGCACTTGCATAAAGGGGCATGGATAGTTTTGTACTCTGTCGGATGGCATCTGCAGGAGGTTCTTCTCCGACTATAAGTTCACTTCCCATCGGAAAAGCTCCCACGGGATGCCAGTAAGCTTCAAAGCGATAAGAATACCTCCCTGCAACCTTTTTGTCCAGATAAGCAGCTATAGTTTCAGAAGCTTTATCTGAATAGTCCTCAGCCAGGGGGTTGAGCGGAACGGCTGAGCCGTTGTTTGACAGGGTAAGGGATATGGCCAGGTATTCGGCTGTCAGGTCAGCAAAGGTCCTGTGTTTCTGTTCCTTTCCGAAAAGGGTGTGAGCAGGACTTTCCACAATCGAGTTTTCGGGGACTGAAATGTTAAGTGCCGAAAGAGGGGAGATTTCGTACCCGAAGTCCTCAAGTTTACAGGAAAGAAAGGATTCGAGCAGATAAGCATCCAGTTCTGAAGAAGTCACATATCCGGCTGCAATATACTGTTCATCAGCCTGCAGGGAGGGCATAAGAAGGACCCCGGAAAGTGAAATTAACACAAGCAAAAATAGGGCATCAAAAACTGTAGAATAACCTGAAGACTCCCTCATATAAACAGAAGATTCCTTAACAGTTTCACCCTTTACATTTGTATTTTTTACTTTTTGTGGCTCTCCGGAATTTTGAGAAGCTCTCACAGGTTTCATCTTATTTCACCTCTTTCTGTCCTGAATCAGATTTCCTGTCCTGAATCAAATTTCCTGTCAAGGGGCAGTCAATTCCTGCTTTTTATGTTTGCTGGCTTGCTCCTGTTTCACATCCACGGAGTTTTATACAGCACCACAGTAAGGGTCCCAGGGACCGATTCTGCAGGATTCAACTCGATTACAACCGGCACTGAAGCCGCAACTTTTTCCTGTTTTCCCATAAGATACCCCGGTTCGACAATTTCAGGATCGATGAGCCACTGCCAGCGCCCATCTCCGGTCCGAATTTCGACCAGAAACGGATAGTTTCCGGAAAAGGCTGCAAAAAATTTCATTCTTTCATCCTGTCCATCGGGACCTGACAGCTTATCAAGGGCTGATGCAGAAAGCATGCCAGGACTTTCGGCTCTAAAGACAGGTGCTTCGGCCAGTGTTCCTGCAAGAAGGGAAGCGCTTTCATAGTTCTCAAGAGCAAAAGAGCTGTCCTCATATCCCATGTATGCCCTGGAAAGAAGGGCAGCAAAGACCACGAAACCTATGACAGCAAGAGCAGTGGCAAGAAGATCGGAATGGGGTTCAAGGACTCCCCTTTCATCCCTTAATATTGACGTGTACGTTGTTTTTACTGACTTTTTGACAACCGGTTTATCGGCAACTCTGCAAAGATCACTGATAAACAAGGATACAACCAAAAGCAAAACCCCCATCACTGTCATTTATATAAATGTGCTCTTTTTTTACAGAGATACTTTCTTCAGGGTCTAAGATTATCTCCTGAGTCCCCATATTCTGTAAAAAAGTCAAAATTTCTTTATAATCAGCTGTAAGAGGAGATGTTTCACTGCCGTTTGTCCCAAACTTTGTGCGAAGTTTTTCCTGAAGTACGGATTCGTTGAAAGGCAGAACCCTGCAAGCAAAAGGCCTTACAGCCCTGAAACTCCTTTCATTGTATTCGGCTTCCAGACAGACGTATTCTCCCGAAACAAGAACCTTTACATCTTCCCTGAAAGGTAAAGCCCGAAAAACCTCTTTCTCATTAAAACGATAATAGTAAGTCCCCTGAGAATCAAAAGTTTCCTGAGAGTCCCCAGGAAATTTACTCGGAAAATCTTCCTGAAGACTCCTTAGTTCTACTTCATCTACTTCGGTTTTGAAATCCCGAGCGAGAGAGTCCAGTTGTTCCTGTGCTTCAAGGTCCTTAAAATCGGTAACCAGATGAAAAAGAGCCGCGAAAAGAACAACACTTACAAGAATCAGGGCTCCTTTTGAGATCAGAAAATCGGCCCATGCTGAGTTGTCGCCAGTAAAGTCCCTCACAGTACATGTCCCCTTAAATATCAGATTCCTCTCATAGCTCCTTATCGGAAATCAGTACGAAAAGCCTTCCTGATTCAGGTTCGATCTTTGTTGATAGGAGTACTCTGTGCCTGCCCGGCCCAAGTGAAAAGGGTCCGTTAATCTCCTGATTCGAAAAGGAAGCAACTGCGGGATAAAAGGTTGACTTCCCTCCAACAGTGATACAATAATTATCCGCATCCTCAGGCCAGTTTCCCTTCCTACCAGGCAGAGTCCCGAAGTCTACAGATGCTCCGTGAGGTATCCTTATCTCAAAGGCAATTTCACTCCCTTCTCCGCGTATGGAGAGCTGTTCGGCAGCAGCTGTTAGTTTTGAAGCTTCATCCAGGGTTTCCTGTTCCCTCACTTCCTCCAAAAAACCAGAAATATAGACTGATGAAAGAAGCAGAAGTACAGTAAAGAGAATGCCTGTAACTGTAAACCTGAAAGGAAGCCCGCATACAGCAGATTCATCAGTTATAATTTGACAGGCTGAAACTTGAGCCTTACCAGCCGTAAATTTACCCCCACACCCAGATTCCGGATAACTTTGGGAATTAAAAGTAATAAAATTTAAGCTGTATGTCTATAAAAAGTTTATCTTTTGTTTGGATTGAAACACAGGGCAATAAATATATTATCTAAATAATATCATCAAAATTAATACTAAGTGGAATGGCGAATAAGTGGAATGGCGAATAAGTGGAATAGAGTATCCAAGTGAAAGGTAAAAAGGACCGCAAAAAAAGGAAAGGGAAGGAAAGGAAAGGAAAGGAAAGGAAAGGAAATAAAGAAGCATAAATAGGACAAAAGGAATACTTTCAGTCCGGCTGCCCTGTAATCTTTCCTATAATTTCTTCCAGTGTCAAAAACTCCTGTTCTCCGGATACCATGTCCCTGAAAGTCAGTTTTCCTGCCTCGAGTTCTTTTTCCCCGACTATGATCACGTAGTCGGCATTGATGGTATTTGCATAGGTGAGCTGGGCTTTGAAATTACGCTCCATGAGGTCTATATGGACAGGCAGGTAATTCCTCAGGGTAGTTGCAAGTTTTGCAGCTTCCAGATGAGTTTCGGGTTTTGAGACCATCACCAGTTTTCTGGGTTCCGGGGTTTCGAGTGGACAGATCTCCATTATCCTGTCAAAACCTATCCCGAAGCCTGTAGAAGGTACATCTCCGCCTCCGAAAAGCTTTATCAGCTGGTAAGAGCCTCCCCCACATACCTGTTTCTGGGCGCCAAGGCCTTCGGCATAAACCTCAAAGACCATGCCCGTGTAGTAGTCAAGCCCGCGTGCAATCCCGAAATCAAGCGAGTAATCGACGCCGTATGCATCAAGAAGCTTTAGGGTCTTTTCAAAGCTTACAAGCTCGGGGATATTCCCGACTATTTCTTTTACCTTAGGGAGAATGTACTTGCCTTCAAGGTGTATCAGGTGGAAAAGATCAGACTTTAACTGTTCTTCTGCCCCGATTTCCTCAAGCAGGGCTTCAAGGCCTGCATACTCTTTCTTATCCACAAGCCTCATGACCTTACTTACGATCTCGGGTTCAAGCCCTTTTAAAAGCGTACGGATCACTGCAAGGTTTCCGATCTTCATGTCGCCCTGAATGCCCACAGCTTTTAACATTGCATCGGCAAGGGCAATAACCTCGGCGTCCGAGTCGGATTTACCGCTTCCTATGAGTTCAACCCCGAACTGCCAGAATTCCCTGAAACGGCCTTTCTGGGGGCGCTCGTAGCGGAAACAATTTTCAAAGTAGAATAACTTCAACGGCTTGGGGAGAGACTGAAGTTCGTTTACATACATCCGCATGACAGGAGCCGTAAGTTCCGGTCTGAGGGTCATCTCCCTGGCTCCTTTGTCCGTGAAGTTATAGAGTTCCCCTATAATACCTTCTCCGGACTTAAGGGTAAAAAGGTCCAGATGTTCAAACGTGGGCGTAATGATCTCACTGTAGCCCCAGTTACGGACAACATTTCGCATAACGCTTTCCACGTACCTTCTCCGGGCAGTATCTGCGGGTAAAAAGTCCCGGGTCCCTCTTGGCCTGTTAACTGTCATTTTTTAATGCACCTGGTATATATCGAATTTAGAGAATTTATGCTGAAGACATAACCGCTTGTTCGGATAAATAACTCATATACATTTCATAAGCAGCATATAAAGCTCTTGTAAATAGCCTATATCTATTCTTAATCTATGAAAGAAAGGGTCAGGTTAGTTTCCTGGATTAAATGGATTCCTATAGGAAGCATTATCCTTACATTCTACTGTGATCTGCAGTTTTACAATATCATAATCTACAGTTTTACAATATATTCTGCGGTTATACGGAAGCTGCTCTGTTCCTCTTCAGCTTTTCTGGATGGAGTAGTCAAAAACAAGCTATTTTACTTTTTCTATATCCCCCTCTAAAAGTCAAAAAATATACAAATAGAATATACAAATAGAAATCAGTTAGAAAAGCAGATATAATAAGGGACTAACAACACTTATAATATATTATTTATGTAAAATAAAGTAGAATGGATTCCAGAACGCAGAGTTTTCGCAATCAAACAACAACAAAGCAAATAAAGGCAAGTTTGAACCGGCTAATATAATAAACAACTTAATATACATGATTCACGCTAAATATTTGCGATCGACGTGTCAGAGCAAAGAAGTGTACCTTTAAGGGAGCATCTGCTGGCCCTGAAACCCTGCAGACATGGAGGGTTAATCCAGGAAACTTCGGAGACATACGGGATCCCCGAAGGTGAAATTCTCGACTTCAGTGCAAACTTTAACCCACTGGGAAGCCCATTTGACTATCCAGAAAGCGGATTAAACTTTGGGGATATCATTGAAGAGAGCTTCGGAAAACTCCTGGAATACCCCGACAACAGGTATCTGGAGTTCAGGAAAGCTGCTGCTAGATTTGTAGGACTGGGTGTAACACCTCAGAGTATTATTCCTGGTAACGGTTCAACGGAAATTGTCAGGCTTGTAGTTGAATCTGTTGTAGAAAAAGGAGACAAGGTCCTTTTACCATGGCCCACTTTCGGAGAATACGAAATGCAGTGCCGGATCGTAGGAGCAGAGCCGGTATATCCTGCACAGGACGAGGTGGATACACTATCGGATGAGATGCTGGATAAGGCAAAAATCCTTTTTATCTGTAATCCGAACAACCCTACCGGAAAACTCCGGAGCAGGGAAGAACTTAAAGCTCTTGCAGCACGCTGCAGGGAGCATAAAACTCTTCTTTACGTAGACGAAGCCTTCATTGAGCTATCCGATTATTCACAGAGCGTTGCAGACCTTCCTGCAGACAACGACTATGTTTTTGTCATGCGCTCTCTTACAAAGGACTTTGCGATCCCCGGGATCAGGATGGGCTTCGGGATAGCTTCTCCGGATATGGCTGAGATCCTGAACACAGCAAGGTTGTCCTGGAACCTCGGAGCTATTGCAAACACTACCGGAATCGCGCTTCTCAACATAGAAGGCGGGATTGACAGCCCATACCTGAAAAAAGCAAGGGCAATGATCCTTGAAGAAGGGGAAAAGCTCAAAGCCAAACTTGACAGAATAAGGGGCTTTGAAGTCGGGGAAGTAAATGTTAACTTTATCTTTGTCAACATCAGCAAATTCATGCTTGATTCCGGTGAACTGAGTGAACGCCTTGCAGCTCGCGGGGTCCTTATTAGGGACTGTGTCTCATTTCACGGCCTGGGAAAAGATTACATAAGAGTTGCCGTCAGGACCGGAGAAGAAAACGACAGGCTCATTGCTGCAATCGGAGAAGTTATCACCGAATGGGGCAGAGAACAGGCGAAGAACGAACTGCAGCAAGTAATCGAAAAAGCCAGTGAAGAAGGCATAGGAGGCAGGAAGACCTGCGAGTATTACCCGTGTCATTTTGAAGGCCAGAACTGTACCTTCTGCTTCTGCCCATTCTACCCCTGTGAAAACGAGAAAACCGGAGGTAAATGGATCAAGAGCTCAAGAGGCGGCAGAGTCTGGAGTTGCGTTGACTGCCACCTTGTCCATAAGACGGAAATCGCCCAGAAGATCCTTGACTGCCTGATGCAGGAAGGGGATACGGACGAACTTGTAAAAGTAGCCTGGAAAAAAGTGATGGAGCCTATCTTATGATTATCCCGGACAGCGGGCACCTTGCTCTGGTACTTCTGCTTGCTGCAGTTATAGACATAGTTTTTGGAGAGCCTCCTGCTGCTATTCACCCCGTTGTCTGGATAGGAAAATTAATCAGTTTTTTGAAAAACGCAGCCCCCAAAACCCATAGAAAAATCTATGGTGTGGCAATGGCTCTTTGCTGTGTTTTCTTCGTGTCTTTACTGGGCTATTCCGTGCTTTATGTTGCGAACTTTCCGGGAGTTCCGGGCGTTCTCGGCCTCTTCATTGAAGCTTATTTCCTGAAAGCCACCTTTGCAATCAACTGCCTGCTGAGCCCTGCCAGAAAGATTTACAAACACCTTGAAGAAAACCAGCTGGTAAAAGTCCGGGAACTGCTTCCTATCTACGTCAGCCGGAACACCTCCAAACTGACAAAAACTCAGATGTCTTCTGCGGTTATTGAATCCGTTTCCGAAAATTACGTGGACGGTGTCCTGAGCCCGATTTTCTATTACGCACTTTTCGGAGAACTCGGGCTTGTGGCGGCCTACGCCTTTAAAGCCATAAGCACTCTTGACTCGATGGTGGGGTATAAAACCGAGCCTTACAGGGAACTGGGATACTTCTCAGCAAAGTCCGATGATGTATTGAACTGGATCCCTGCACGTATTTCAGTTATCTTTATCCTTGCTGCAGCCTTTACAATATCCTTATTCCCTAAAAACGGAAGAAAAATCAATCCGCTCGACAGCGTAAAGGCTGCTCTCGAAGACGGGATGAAGACTCCGTCCCCCAATTCCGGCTATCCAATGGCTGCTACTGCCGGGGCTCTGGGGGTTAAACTTGAAAAACCCGACACTTATGTGCTGGGAGCCTCATACCCGCCTACCGAAGTAAAAGATATAAAACGGGTCTCCCAATTAATAGCAATTGCTTCAGGGTTTTCACTTGTTGCTTTTGTGGCAGTGATCCAGATAACGGGAATTTACCTGTATCTGTGATCTGTCGATGTATCCCATTACTTTGAAACCATTACTTTGAAACCATTAATTTACAGGACCACTGCTAATTTCATAATCCGGATGCGCGGAAGCTGGAGCCCTGAGAAATCGGAATATGCCCGGCAGGTGATGCCGGAAGCAGTAAATCCATTATGGATCCATCAAATTGGCCGGTAAAAAGCTTAAAACCAATTTCTTGTTTTAAGCTCCATCATTTCAAGTTCGACCGTTTTAGTAATATTCTCAAGTAGAACCTAACCGTTTTAATAATAATATTAAGCAGAAACTAACCGTTTTGACAACCCCGGAGTGATCAGTTTGAAGTTATCCGATATTGAGGAAAGGGACCTGAAAAAAGGGCAGCCTGAAAAAATAGAGGGAAAAGCTACCGTCGATATCCTCGATGTCCTGGCTGAAGAAGGCATAAGTATCCAGGACCTTGCGGACACAGCTCTCGAAATGTATGTCCCTCACCCCGGACTTGAGACAAGGGAAAAAGCCGAAGCTCTGTTTAAAAGAGAACTCAAATTCGCTCTGTCGGACCCGAATCTCTGCCTTCTGATTTATTCCGGGGTCCTGCTGGAGAGGGAAGGCAGAGCCGGAAACCTTCCGAACCTTAGCAAAAGTTCTTATGAAAAAGACCTTAGTTTTATAATCGCTGACGAGGTGCTGGGCAACAGCATCGCAAACTATATCAGCGGTTCTAAAGGGACATTCGAGTTTGTCAGGTATGACAAACAAAAACCCGGAATTCTTGCAAATCTGGGACCTTTCATGGACGACGTCATAGGGGGCCTTATCGGAGGCGTGTCTTCCAATATGTATTCAAGAGGTATGGCAGAGTTTGAATAAAATTACTAAAAAACAGGCGATACATAATGAATTCATATTTACTGGCATTTAAGTCGGGTTTTGGCTTCCTGTCCACGATCCCTGTCGGAATCAGTATGGAAGGGATCGATGAACTCATGAAAAAGATCTACTTCTACCCTATCGTGGGAGCCGTAATCGGGCTTCTCATAGGGACAGTTGCATACATAGGGCAGTTGATATTTCCGGGCCCGGTCCTTGCAGCCCTTATCATGGGAGTTATATATTACCTTACAGGCTTTAACCACCTCGACGGGGTCACTGATATGGGAGACGGCTTTATGGCCCATGGGTCTCTTGAGAAAAAAATCAAAGCCTTAAAAGATACGACTCTCGGGACAGGAGGAGTGGCGTTCGGCATGCTTGTACTGCTTTCCCTGTACGGTTCCATAAGGTCTGTCCAGGAAGAAGGCTTTACAGCTTTTGGTTCTAACCTTCCGCTGCTTATGTTTGCATCCCTGTTTATTGCAGAGGTCAGCGCCAAGCAGTCCATGTTAACCATTGCCGCTTTTGGGAAACCGATTCCTCCCCCGAAAGACCAGGCTTATCCGGGTCTCGGAGCCATGACCATAAACGGGGCAACCCATAAAAATTTCCTCATAGGATTTATCTTTGGAGCAGTTGTATGTTCCCTGCCATTTGGATTGATAGGACTGCTTCCCTACTTTGCAGCATGTACCTCGGCTCTTGTACTCCTTAACCGGAGTTATGCCCACTTTGGGGGCTTAAACGGCGACGGAATAGGTACTGCTAACGAAATTGGACGGATAACTGCCCTGATTATTATTGCGGTTATCCTCAAACTTTCATTATACACCGGAGGTCTGGAATGGACGCTATTGTAATGGCAGGAGGATTCGGGCAGAGGCTTGGAATGGGGGAAAAGCCCTGTGTTGAATTGCTCGGAAAGCCACTCATTACCTATGTGATAGATACACTTAGATCAACAAAAAATATAGACCGAGTTTTCGTTGCGGTCTCACCTGTTACCCCGAAGACCGAAATCATGATCCAGGAACGCTATAAAGGCGAGGTTCAGGTAATCAGGACCTTTGGAGGAAACTATGTAGGGGACATGATCCATGCAGTGGAAACTGCAGAAACGACGGGTCCTGTAATGATTATCATGTCCGACCTGCCCCTTATAGACTCCGAGCTTATTGATTCGGTAATCCGGAAATACAGGGAAGAAGGAAAGCCCGCACTTTCCGTATATGTCCCTATCAACGTATGCAAGGGAGCAGGAACCAGGCCGGATACTGTATTTAACAAGGATGGAAAACTTATCGTGCCCGCTGGAGTAAATATCCTTGACAGTTCTCAAATCCGAACTGAACAGGAAGACTTTAATCTGATACTTGATAATCCCAAACTAGCACTAAACGTAAATACCGTTAAAGACTTGCAGCGCTGCAAGGATTTGCTGCAGTGCTCAAACTAAATGTTGCAGTGCTCAAACAAAAATTTGCTAGAGGTGTCATATATTTTATCCTTAAAAAACCTGATATTGAGCCGTGATGGGAAAAAAATTCTGCGTGGGGTCAACCTTGAAGTAGGAGACCGGGAAATCCACAGCATCATCGGCGCAAACGGTGCAGGGAAAAGTACACTTGCCTACACCCTGATGGGGCTCCAGGGTTATGAACATGAAGAAGGCAGCATCATTTTTGATGGGGAAGATGTTGCAGTACTTTCGATAACCGAACGTGCAAAAAAAGGCATAACCCTTGCCTGGCAGGAACCCGCCCGCTTTGAGGGGCTAAAGGTCAGGGATTACCTTGCAATCGGGGCAAAAGGTAATGGAGGCATTACAGAAGAAGAGATAAAGGAAGCCCTCAGGAAAGTCGACCTGAAACCTGAAAAATACCTTGACAGAGAAGTAGGCGAGGCATTGAGCGGGGGCGAAAGAAAGCGAATCGAGCTTGCCTCTATCATTACCATGAAGCCGAAACTTGCAATTCTTGATGAACCGGACTCCGGAATTGACGTGGTTTCCTTAAAAGAAATCGTCTCCCTGATCCGGGCCCTCAAAGAAAACGGCTCTTCAGTCCTTGTAATCACTCACCGGGAAGAAATTGCAGCCGCCTCGGACAAAGCATCCCTTATGTGCGAAGGGTCAATCCTCAGGAGCGGGGATCCCCTGGAAATCAGCGAATTTTTTAAAAACAGATGCATACCCTGTGACAACCGGGTATCACCCCCAAAGGTGGTCTGAAAAATGACTCAGATTACATTGAATGCGCTTTCCAGAGAAGCAGAAGGCATAACGGCAGCTTATACCGCAGCCGGAGGAGATACTGCAGTCCTGCATGATCATGGAATCTCAAGTCTTGTGATAAGCGGGAACAAGGTGCTAAGTGCAAATGCGACCGAAGGCATAGTGCTTGAGAAAAAAGAAACCGAACACGGCGTGGACATTAAACTGACCATCAAAAAAGGATCTAAAATCCCCCTGCCTGTCCACCTCTGTTTCGGTGTGGTCCCTAAAGATGGGCTTCAGGAAATCAATATGGACTTCGTAGCCGAAGAAGACTCGGCTGTGGAACTTATAGCCCACTGCACCTTCCCGAACGCTGAAAAGGTTATCCACAAAATGGATGCTGAGATGCTTATCGGAAAGAATGCGTCCTTGAAATACACCGAGACCCATTTCCACGGCTCCCACGGAGGAATTCAGGTGATCCCGAAAGCCCATATAAAGATCGAGGAAGGAGGCAGTTACTACACGAACTTTTCCCTTCTCTCCGGAAGGGTAGGGTATCTGGAATTCGATTACAGTGTGGATGCCGAAAAAGACTCGATCTGCGAGATGGTCACCAAGGTCTACGGAAAAGCAGACGATATGATAAAGATCCTCGAGAAAATCTCCCTGAACGGAGAAAACGCCCGCAGTGTTATCAAAAGCCGGCTTGCCATAACTGATAATGCCATATCGGAATTCAGGGGAATCACCGAAGGCCACGCCCCGAGAGCCCGCGGACACGTGGACTGCATGGAAGTCATCCAGGGCAATGCAAAGGCTGAAGCCGTGCCAATTGTCCGGGTCGACAATCCTCTTGCAAAGGTTACTCATGAAGCTGCAATCGGCTGCGTGGACAAAAAGGAAGTAGAAACTCTCATGGCCCGCGGTCTTGAAGAAGACGAGGCAATAGACATTATAGTGAAGGGAATGCTGGCTTAAAATCTGCCTCCATCCCTTCTTTGCCTGAATCCGGTATCCTGTATACGGGGTTCAGCCAATCAAGAACAATTTACTGGAAAGTTTAGAGATCTCAACACTGAAGTAGGTGGAAAGTATGAGTGGTGAATTAATCATTCTTGAAAAAAAGTATTCGGAAAGAAATCTGCAGTTAATTACGGGAAAAAAGGACATAAGTTCGCATACGATGGATATTCCCGAAGAAATGTTGCTTTTAAGTGAAGTAATCGAAGACCCCAGAAAACTTCCTTACCTGCTGGAAACCTTTTATACTGCACAGATAAAGAATGAAAAAGCTTTTCATTTTGCTCTGCTCAGAGTCCAGGTAGATTCGGATATAAGGATGCATGAAGACATCCAGAGATACCAGCAGAGAAGATACGTAGCTGAAACCCTTGAGAAATTACTCTACGGGGAGCTTATGCTTTCAGTAGGGGATAATACGAGCCTTGAAGAAGATTGAGGGCTCTGGCCTTAAAAGAGTTCTTTCCCGACTTTACCCTTTTCCCTCTCCTTCTACATTCAGGAACTTGAAGCAGTAATGAGTTTTCCAAAACTCCTGTTTTTTACAGAAGCCCGGACTTTTGACTTAAACTTTCGATTTTCTCCAGCCTTTTTGCTCTCGGGTAAAGAGTTTCTTTTGCCGTTGAGAACCAGCAGAAAAAAATCACATCCTATCACGTTTTTATCCTCAGTGTTCCTGATCCCCGGCGTATATTTAATAGGGTCCTCAAAAAATCATCAATTTTTTAAGGGCTAATTAACCTCATTTAGTAGCCTAAGTACATTGATAGCGCTTCCCCAATAAAAGTACCGATGGAAAATAACTTATTTCAAATTTAAATATTTAATTACCCTTAATTTACAATTTAAGGTTTTATTTCCCCTCCTTTTAAGCACCAAACATAATGTGGTGGAAAACAAGCTCAAGAGCCTTAATTCCTAAGAATTTTAACGTTTATAAGAATAAAGCCTTAATTTACCTTATTTAGCATTCCCCTGGATTAATAGAGATTATTTTACTAAAAAATGAATTTTTAATGTGTACTTTTATTTTGGAACCTCTATTATGTGCCTATTGCCTAAAATAAACGATATAAACTCTCAATTTACACCCTCTTTTAGAAGGACCCTAATATTTAAACCAAATCGAAGAAATCTGGGGTTCTACTTAATCATTAAAAATAATAACTATTTAATAATTTTAACAAGATATAAATATATAGATTCAAACGATATTAAATAGGGGGTATAGCCCGGAAAAACGGGATTTTTCAGTAGTTTTCCGTGAGAACGCCTGGAAGGATAACAGAATAGAGGTGAGGTTCGGGAAGACAAACTACCGGCACTACCATATTTAACAGACTGGAAGAGTAATCCGGAGGAGGGGGCCAAAAGTACAGCTGTATAGTGGGAACTATATATGTAGAAACCTGGGGGTTAAAGCAGGTACCAGCAACAGACAGAAACTGATGCAAAAGTAGATCTCGATCCATCAGGAAAAGCGGGAAAATGAAACTCGCTTTCTGGAAGAGATGGTTTTTCTTTTTAAATGTATAGACTGGGATTCTTCCGGCACGAAGAACCCACTGTTCTTACAAAATAAATGTGGAAAAAGAGGGTTTTAAAATGGCAAGCAAAGAAGAATTACTTCAGGAACTTTCGGATGCGATTATTTCCTGCAAGAAGGACAGGGTGATTGCAGCCGTAGAAAAGGCAAAAGGAGTGATGGAACCGGCCGAGATCATTGAAAAGGGGCTTGCGGCCGGAATGAACCAGGTAGGTGTCCTCTTTGAGAGAGGCAAACTTTTCTTACCCCACGTGATGATGGCTGCAGACGCGATGACTGCAGGGGTCAAACTCCTTGAATCTGAAATGCCTGCAGGAGCCCAAAAAAAGACAATGGGAGTCATTGTTAACGGGACAGTAGAGGGAGATGTGCACGACATAGGCAAGTCTATAGTCTCTACCATGCTCCAGTCCGCAGGATTTGAAGTTCATGACATCGGCAGGGATGTCCCGATCAAGAACTTTATCGAAAAGGCAAAGGAGGTCAATGCGGATATGATCGGACTTTCGGCCCTGATGACCACAACTCTTCCTGGACAGAAAGGGGTTATCGAACTCCTCAAGGAAGAAGGTATGAGGGAGAGAGTAAAGGTCATGGTCGGAGGAGCCCCTGCAACCCAGGCCTGGGCCGATAAGATAGGGGCAGACTGCTACGCAGAAAATGCCAGCGAAGCCGTGGCAAAGGCAAAGGAACTGCTCCTTGGGAAGTGAGAATAAATGGCAACAGAATACGCTCTGAGGATGGGAGATGGAAAGAGGATCTTCCTTTCCAAAGAAAAGATTGTTGAGGAGATTGAGGCAGGTACGGCTAACGCCGCTGACCTCGGTGAGATTCCTGTCCTCAGTGGTGATGAACTTGAAAAGCTTG
>NZ_JJOY01000015.1 GCF_000979455.1 Methanosarcina sp. 2.H.T.1A.6 | reverse complement strand
TTACGATAGAAAGAGAGGGCATGCCCAGCTAATACACCATATCTCCTAATAACTATTTTGATACTTCCCGGCTATAAGGAGGAGAGGAGCCCCGCATATATAGCCACCATTTTAAACAATGCTACATATTAAGAGTAAGCTAATCCCAAAACTCAAAATTGCCTCTCCGAGTCTCGTATTTCAAACAATTAATCGAGTTTCGGATCATGGAAAATAGGCATCACCTCCAAATGAATGGAAAAGCTTTCTTCTTTCAACTCAATGCACTTTCTCTGAGGAGTTGATGCAAGGACAATTATATAATACCGATTGAATATAAATTGAAGATCTTTACATTCCCACATCTTTTTTAAACTTTATTTTTCATCAACCATATTTTTTAACTTAATTCATCTGAAAAAAAGCAGCAGAAGTTTTATTATATACTTTCTGGCTCTATATCCCTTTATATGGCTGATGAGAAGCAGATATCGAGGATCGTTCCGGATACCAGCGTGATAATTGACGGGAGGCTTTCTTCCCGCATCAAAAGTGGTGAGTTCAGGGGCGTTGAAGTTGTTGTTCCCGAAGCTGTGGTATCGGAGCTTGAAGCCCAGGCAAACAGGGGCAGAGAAATAGGTTTCAAAGGGCTTGAAGAGCTTTCGGAACTTCGGAAGCTATCAGACAGAGGGGAGATTCAGCTTAAGTTCAGCGGGGTTCAGCCCACCCCTGAGGAAATCAGGCTTTCTAAAGAGGGAAGGGTAGATGCCCTTATCCGGCGTACGGCTCTTGAGGTGGGAGGGCTGTTTGTTAGTGAAGACCGCGTACAGTCTCTGATAGCTAAGGCAAAAGGACTTGATGTTGAGTACATTCATCCCAAAGTTCTGGACCCGTCAGAGTTCGGTCCTCTCAAAATAGAGCATTTTTTCACTGATGATACGATGTCCGTACATCTCAAAAATGCGGTTTCTCCAATGGGTAAGAAAGGTCCTGTAGGGAATGTGCGTTATGTACGGATCCGGGAAGAGCCTTCAACTTCTCAGGAGCTTTCCAGCATCTCAAAAGAACTTATTGAGAGGGCGAGGCTGGACCCTGAATCCTTCATAGAAATGTCCTCGAGCGGGGCTACGGTCCTGCAGATAAGAAACATGCGGATTGCAATTACACATCCTCCTTTCTCCGATGATATGGAAATAACTGTCGTCAGACCTACAGTTGTTGTTGACATTGAGCACTACCACCTGAACGAGAAGCTGAAAGAGCGTATAGTAAGTCAGCGTGGAGTCCTTATTGCAGGTCCTCCGGGAGCCGGGAAATCCACATTTGCTGCAGGGGTTGCCCGCTATTTGAATGACCATGGGCAGGTAGTCAAGACCATGGAATCCCCAAGGGACCTGCAGGTGCCTCCTGAGATCACTCAGTATTCCCCCCTTAATGGGAAGATGGAGAACACCGCTGATCTCTTGCTTCTGGTCAGGCCGGACTACACTATCTATGACGAAGTACGAAAAACCGGGGACTTTCTGATCTTTGCGGACCTGCGCCTTGCAGGAGTCGGGATGATAGGAGTCGTACATGCAACCAGGGCAGTGGACGCCATTCAGCGCCTTATCGGAAGGGTTGAACTGGGTGTAATCCCGCAGGTAGTGGATACTGTAATTTTCATCGATAAAGGAGAGGTTGCAAAAGTCCTGGTGCTCGCCTTTACAGTTAAGGTTCCTTACGGGATGACCGAGCAGGATCTTGCAAGGCCGGTAATTACCATTGCGGATTTCGAAACTGGCAAGAGTGAGTATGAAATTTACACATACGGAGAACAGGTTGTAGTCATGCCAATCGGCGCTTCCAAGGAAAGCCGGAAACCTGCCTGGAAGCTTGCTGAAGAAGAGATCAGGAACGTAATCAGCAGGTATGCAACAGGTCCCGTTGAAGTGGAAGTGACCTCAGACGACAGTGCAATCGTAAAGGTCCATGATGAGGATATGAGAAAGGTTATCGGCAAAGGCGGGAACGTCATTGACAGGATCGAAAATATCCTTGGGCTCCACATCGACGTCAGGGAGATGGAAGCCGAAATTCCAAGAGGTGTAAAAGCCCAGAAGCGCGGGGCTGAACGCAAAGCTTTCCCGGGAAAGGCCAGAGAAACTGTGCCTGAGAAAGGTGTTCCTGCATCTCCGGTTCATCCCATCATTGAAAGGACCAAGAAGCACCTTATCCTTGGGGCTCTCGAGCTTGCAGGAAAGGACGTAGAGGTTTTCATCGAAGACGAATATCTCTTCAGTGCAACTGTTAGCCGGCATGGAGACGTGAAACTCAGAGTAAACTCGGACCTTGCATCGGAAATTCTGGAAGCTCAGGATAGCGGAGAGATTGTTGAGGTCAGACCGATCTGATTTTCTCATTTTCCTTTTATATCCTTAACTTTTCGCTTCTTTTTTAGATTTCCCCTGTTCTGTTTTTTCCGATCCCCGGTCCTTTTTGAAAATCGGTTTTAGAGGTCAGGGGACATATTTCCCAATTAAAAAGGAGCCACCTGTTCAGCCTTATTTCAAGTCATATTTCTGACAGACCCCATGACTTGGTAAAAAAATTTATATACTGTTTGGGTATGATTTCATATTAGAAATTTTAAGGGGTTATGGTTCAATTGAGTAAATCATATCAGTTAGAGCCCGAAATCAGGGATGATTTGCAGGGGAGAATCGAGGTTTTTGACCAGAGCATCAGAAGTTTTGAAAAGCGGCTGAGAGCAGTTGAGCGCCGCTTATCCCTTGAAGCATCTCAGACTTTGCAGGCTGGAAAGGCTTTTTCAGGAATGTCTCCAGATTCGTTTCAAGAGGAAAACTCTGCAAATCTTGCGGCAGGCTCTTCAGTTTCTCCAAAGGGACCCTCTGTTTCTCCTGAAGCTTCATTTTCTCTTCCGGAGAATTCTCTGCTTTCAGACTCTGTTCCGTCACTCACTCAAGAGGATGTTTCAACTTTTGCCTTCGGCGCAGTGCTTCCCTCTTCAGACGCCTCAAATGGTTCCACGATTTTTCTTGATAGTTCTTCGGATGTTTCGGGAATCAGTTACAGAGTAAAGGATATAAGTAGTCTTTTTTCCAGCCTCTCCGAAAGCCTCCATTCTCTACAGGCTGCTATATCCGAACTTTCGGATTTTGTGCACAGCAACCTTAAGCCAGAGGTCGAAAAACTGGAGAATGAAGTCAAGGACATTCAAGGTCAGGAAAGCGCATCAGAAGAACATATACGAAAATTTGAATCCCGCATTGAAACCATTGAAAATCGAGATAGGTTTACTCTTGGCTCGATAAAAGTTCCGGTAGAAATATCAGGAATTGCCGGGTCTTCCGTCCTTTTCCTTACAGGGTTTCTGATCTGGTCTGGCCGTTGGGATATAATAAGGTCTCCTTACTTCTCAACCGGGCTTGCAGTAATTATGGCAGGAGCTGTACTTTTGAAGTTTTATATGGTTAACCGAAAGCAAAAATCGTTAACTAACTGATGATAGAAAGGAGTAGTGATAGAAAGGAGTAGTGATGGAAAGGAGTAGTTAGCAATAAATTACCATACTCAGCAATAAAACAATAAAAGGCAAACAATTAACAGTAAGTCATCAGTAATTAGCAATAAAATAGTTAATGATAAATAATATTTGCTGAATATTTAATGTAATTCTCAATCAGTGAGAATATATAAAATATATAGGAATAAATTGATTACTTTAAGCCATAATACATTTTTCAGGACTGATGCCATAAACGATATCAGTGGATCAGTCTCAAAACATTTTTATATAATCACTCCTTATAATAATAGATTCAGATATTATACGGGGTGGTATCATAATCGAATTAACTAAAGCTCTTATTCTCGGCTTCACAGTAGGCATATCTGCAGCCATTATCCCCGGGCCCATGATGTTCGCAACAATCGGGGCATCTTTTCAAAAAGGCTGGCGAGCAGGACCTTCGGTATTTCTGGGTCACGCCCTTGTGGAACTCATCTTTTTCGTGCTTATTCTGATAGGTGCATCAGCTTTCCTTGGAAAAACAGTAATCTCGTATCTGGCTGTAATAGGCGGCTTAATGATGGTGATCTTCGGGCTCGCAATGATTAAAAACGCAAAAGAAGCCTCTACAATGGATATATCTATTTCAGCCAGCAGCCTGAATCTCTCTTCAGGTCCTATATCTTCAGGAATTATAACTTCGGCATTGAACCCTTTCTCAGGCACGGTATCCGCAGGAATTATAACCTCGGCACTGAATCCTTTTTTTGTTGCATGGTGGTTGACAGCAGGCAGTGCACTCATCCTTCAGGAGTATCTTATAGGCACCCTTGCAGTAATTGCATTTGTTGTCGGGCACTGGATAGCAGACCTTGGATTTCTTGTAGCTGTATCTTCATCCTTTTCCAGAGGAACGGAAGTAATTTCACAGTCCACGCATGAAAAACTGGTATACCTCTGTGGAGGTTTTATGGCATTCTTTGGGCTGTGGTTTATGATCAATAACAACAACGTTTTGTAATAATTAATTCTGTAAATAAAAACGTATCGGCATTTAAATGAAGATGTAGGAAAAAACAGGTTTTTTACCCCTTCTTTTTTAGAGGACTGATTCTCTAGATACTGAATTATTCAGGAAGCTTTAACTCCTCTTTACCTTAATAAAATATTCCTCACTAAAATCCCTATATCCTGTTTTCATTGCTTTTACTGCAACATACCCTTCGGATTTTCCGGCAGGCAACTCGGGATTTAAAATATTTATTATTACGTTACCATCATTGCCCGTGATACCTGAATACGCTTTATTTCTGTCCGGGCTCCAGACAATTACGTTTGCTTCTCCCACCCCGCGGTTTTCCCTGTCAAGCACGCTTATCTGCAGGCTAAAGTTGGACTCCCCTCCTCCGGAGTTGAGTGAAAATGTGCTTACATTTGCTATTGCATACATGGGCTCCGCAGGGGATGGAGCAGCTGAAAGGGCTGAGAGAATCGAATAAAACCCGATAAAACCAACTATTGAAAGAACTACAATTCTTATCGGAAGCCCGACGGTTCCGGCTTCATTCTCTTTGAGTTTTTCCGGCAGCATACTCAACCCCTTTCTCCAGCTTTACTCATGCCAAACATGCAATTAGCGAGTCTTGATAATCATAACTGCATCCTTTCTCTCGTAATCATAGAAACCGTCTGCCAGGATTTTCAGGTCCATCGTGCCTTCATTCTGGTTCGGGTCAAGTCGGACCAGCGCATCCCCGGTTGTTGTCAGAACAGTAATCCCATTAATATCAGTCGTGTTTGAGGCTGCCCCCCCGAGCCCCCTCAGGACAACGTTTGCATCTCTAACCGGATTTCCGTCTTTATCTGTCACCTTTATTTCCGCGGAAACGACAAACGTGTTCTGTGCAGTAGTGGCATCTACTATTATCGAGTTTCCTTGCTGAAGGCTTCCCCCGGATCCCGTCCTTTCAACAAAGACTGACATTTCCTTTGTAGGAGTCGGTATTATCGAAATAAGCGTTGCGAGGGCAACCATCCCGACAACGAGCATTACAACAATATTTATTGGTAATTCCATTGCTTTCTCATCATGTCTGAATAACTGAAGTCCCTTCATATTTTCCCCCCGTTTTTTACTCTGTAATTTTTTATCATAATCATGTAACATTCTATGAATATTCAATCATTCTATTTATAACTTTTTGATATGTTGTCAGGATTGAATATTTATGGGATGACTGAAGTATATATGTTTAAAGAATATATATCTTTATATAGATCTTTTTATCATATTCTTTTTACTATCGCAAAATCAGCCTTACTAATTGCTAAGAAGGGGAAACAGGTTTTTGACCCAAGAATGTTCTGATGAACCAGATGAATCGGACCATAGACGTAGTTTTTTGTGTCTTTTCGGACTGCATGACTGGAAACGAAAAAGCGGAGCGCTCTGCTGTCTGCCAACAGTGCTAGAAAAACGTTACGAATGCGTTCGCTGTGGCAAGTACAAGGTGATTTTTGAACGGGAGAACAGACCCTGTAATATTTCTGCAGACAGATACTGACCTGAATTTTTTATTTTATATTTTTCAGGTGTATTTTTTGAAATTATTCTCTGTTCTAATATTTTTTTCACTGTTTTCAAATTCTTTGCTCGTAAGCTTAATCTATTTTAACTTTGTTTTGTTAGAACTATGAAAAGAATCGTGATTATCGATTACGGGCTTGGAAATCTCAGAAGTGTTCAAAAAGGGCTTGAACACGTCGGGGCAAGTCCCGCAATCTCCGGGAACCCCGAGGAGATCATGGCAGCAGATGGCATTATTCTCCCTGGTGTTGGCGCTTTCGTAGATGCAATGAAGTGCCTGGTTCCTCTCAAAGGGATTATCGCGGAATTTGCAGATTCTGGGAAACCAATGCTTGGGATCTGTCTTGGACAGCAGATTCTTATGAGCTCTTCTGAAGAAGGCAAGCTGACCGACGGGCTTAACCTCATTCAGGGTAGAGTGCTTCGCTTTCCAAAGTCTGAACTGAAAGTGCCCCACATGGGCTGGAACAATATCAGGATCAAACAGGATCACCCTCTGTTTAAAGGCATTCCTGACGGTTCTTTCGTATACTTTGTACACTCTTATTATGTGGACACAGCTGCGGAAAATACCCTCGCATCATGTGAATATGGGCAGGAGTTCTCAGCTTCTGTCGTAAACTCAAAAGGCAATGTTATGGGTACCCAGTTCCACCCTGAGAAAAGTGGAGCCACAGGGCTTAAGATTCTGAAAAACTTCGTTGAAATGTGTTGAAATACATGTATCTTATAAGTGCACTTCGGTTTTTCAGCTAAACCTTTATTTCTCGTTTTTTTCGGCGGTTAAGTTTTAATTCCGGGGTATTTTATAGTATAACTCAATCCAAAGATTAATGCTTGAATTCAAAAATAATCTGCCCTGCACCTTTCAAAGCAGTGACAGATATCTGCGAGAGGATGGTTACCATGGATATAGAAGGCTATGCAAAACGGGCTCTCAGGAAGGACCCTTCAAATGAAAACGGTCTTGAGGCACAGCTTGCTTCAAGAATTCTTGAAATCAAGAACATAAACCCCGAAAGGGCTCATGAGATTGCAGATGCAGTTATTTGTGAAGCAAAAGCAACTCTTCACACGGAAGGAGAGGTATTAAGCTCCACCCTCTCAGGAGTTTCCATGGGAGAGTTCGGAGTAGGTTCGAGGGGCACAGGGGACTTTTATGTTCATTCCAAGCTAGGGGAGGTCATAGGCAAGACAGGTGCAGTAGTTGACAGCTCCCAGCTTGATGACTCAGGAGTTGTAAGAATGGGGGATGAATACCTGGTGGTTACGATTGACGGCATACATTCCCGCCTGAGTGATTTCCCATTCCTTTCGGGTTTTCATGTAGCAAGGGCAGCTCTGCGTGACGTTTATTCAATGGGGTCCCGCCCTCTTGCCATGCTTTCGGACATCCATATCGCAGACGATGGAGATGTGGCAAAAATATTCGACCACATTGCAGGAATCACTACAGTTTCAGAGCTTACTGGAATTCCCCTTGTTACCGGAAGCACTCTCCGGATAGGCGGGGATATGGTCATAGGCGACCGAATGACCGGAGGTGTCGGTGCTGTTGGTGTTACGTCTTCCCTTACCTCACGCAACAGGACAAAGGCAGGAGACCTTATCCTTATGACAGAGGGTGCAGGCGGAGGTACGATTTCTACAACTGCACTTTATTACGGAATGCATGACGTTGTGGAAGAGACCATTAACGTCCGTTTTCTTGAAGCCTGCGAAGCTCTCCTGAAGTCCGAGGTTTACAGGAAAGTCCATTCAATGACCGACGTTACCAATGGAGGAATACGCGGGGACGCACGGGAAATCTCAAAGACTGCAGAAGTAAAACTGGTCTTTGAAGAAGAAAAAATGAGAGCCCTTGTTAATCAAAAGGTGCTTTCCATGCTTGAGCTCCTTAAAATCGATTATCTCGGTGTATCTCTTGATGCCCTGCTGGTTATTGCCCCCCCGGAATATGCCGATGAGATTCTTGAAACCGTCCGGGCGGCCGGTGTCGAGATTGATATCATAGGTCATGTGGAAGAAGGAAACGGGGCTGAAATTATCGTCAATGGAGAGACCCGGGACTTTGCACCCAGGTTCAGAGAATCTGCCTATACTCCTGTCAAAAAGGTTCACGGAGAAGAGAATCCGCGAGATTTCGAGGAGATGAGAAATGCAATTGACAGGGCAGCCGAAGAAGCAATCAATAAAAAACAGAGGGTTCTTGAAAAAATAAGGGACAAAAATAAAAATTAAACCCGAAAAATTAAACCCGAAAAAAGAAACTCGAAAAAAGAAACCAGGAAAATTAAACCAGGAAAAAGAAACCCGGAAAAATAAATTCGGGAAAGTAAATTCGGGAAAATAAACGGTTAAATTTTAATAGTGTCCGAAAACCAAAAAAGGAAAAGCAGAAAAGAAAGGAAGTATTAAATTTTTCTTTTTACCAGAAGCACTTCCATCTCTTTTCCTATAATTTCAACTTCTTCTTCAGCTCCTATTTCTTCTTCGGACCTAGCTTTCCAGTACTCTCCTTTATAGCGGACAAAACCCGGGCTTTTCGGCCCTATCGGATCTATTGTCCGGGCAATATCGCCGATAATAGCTCCGATAACGGGTTTTTTCTTCCTCGTTTCGGCTACTTTATATATTGCAAAGACAAGGAAAAGCCCGAAAATGATTGTGGGAGTAACAACTGTGAAAATCAGCAGTCTCCTGAATTCCGGAGTGTAAATATTTTCCCCCCCCATCGGTACAAGGAAGATGCTTCCTATTACCAGGCAAATCAGTCCGGCAAGCCCGAAAACCCCAAATCCGGGGGACTGAATTTCAAGGATAAGAAGGCCTACTCCTACAATGATAAGGAAAAATGCTGCTATATTAATATCAAATCCTGTGCCTATCAGCCCGAGCACGATTGCAATAATCCCGAAAATTTCTGCTCCGGCTCCGGGGTTTGAAATCCCGAAGATGATCCCGTAAAGCCCTATTGTCAGGAGAAGAGAAGAAAGGACCGGGTTTGAGATAAGCCTCAGGAAGGCGAGTTGTAGGGGAGGTTCATATTCCTCTGTCCTCGCACTTTCGGTTTTCAGGGTTCTTTCTTTTACACGCTGCCCGTCGATCTGGACCAGAAGGTCAGGAATGGAAGGGGCTACGTATTCTATTACTCCGGCTTCCAGAGCTTCTTCAGCATCAAGGTTTTTGTTTTTAGTTATGACTTCTTCGGCAAAGGTTTCGTTTCTTCCGTGTTTGCTTGCAGTTGTAACTGAAAACTTGACGAGGGCATTTATGATCTTTTCATCTTCTATGGGTTTTGTTCCCTCGGCAGACATCTGCACGGGCTGCGCCGACCCAAGAACCGTAAACGGGGCCATTGCAGCAATATCGGTCCCCATAAGGATGAGGGTACCGGCTGACCAGGCTTTTCCGCTCTCGGGCACGTACCCGATCACAGGCACGCTCGCATTTTCAATGCCCTTTATAATAATCTGAGTCTCTTCCAGCCCTCCCCCGGGAGTGTCCAGGCTGATTACGAGAGCCTCGAAGTTTTCATTTTCAGCTTTTGAGATTGCGTCAGCGATCAAATTGTCAGAAGCCGGGGTGATGGCTTCAGCAATTTCAAGTACAAGCACCTTCTCCTCTGGCCCTGCACCTGCAGGAGGCGTAAAGGCGGCTATGAGGATGAAGCACAGGAATAAAAAAGAAAGGAAATGGGAAGCCCTTTCCATATGCATGTTTATCGATCCTTTCTCACGTCTTACGTTCCTTCTGACTATTCTCGTCTTTATTCCGCTTTCTTTCCGGCAATGGCCTGTGAGAGAGCTGCGATATTCGCGGTTTCAACAGTCTGGGACTGCTGTGTAACAACTATCAGATTCTTTTCCTTGGCAATCTCGGCAAGGGTCTGGAGTTCCCTGAGTTTGATGGCTACCGGGAGTCCCTGATAGAGAGTGGCAGCTTCCTTCATTTTCTGGGCGGCCTGGAATTCCCCTTCCGCAAGGATGATCCTGGCCCGCTTTTCCCTTTCAGCCTCCGCCTGTTTAGCAATTGCTCTCTTCATGCTTTCGGGCAGGGCTACATCCCGGATAGTTACTCCTGTAACCTTGATTCCCCAGGGGTCAGTATAGGCATCCAGAAGTTCCTGAATCTGCTTATTAATATTTTCTCTTTCCGAAAGCAGCTCATCAAGTTCCATCTGACCCAGCACGTCTCTAAGTGTAGTCTGGGAAAGGGTTGAAGTTGCAAACATATAGTTCTCAACCTGTGTAATTGCAGCTCCAGGCTCTACTACCTTATAGTAGACAACAGCATCCACTTCAACTGTGACATTATCTTTGGTGATGATTGCCTGTTTAGGGACATCGATTGCAACAACTCTCAAGTCTATTTTCAGTGCTTTATCAATAAAAGGGATAATAAGGAAAATACCTGGCCCCTTTACACCACTCAGGCGACCAAGCCTGAATATGACTACACGTTCGTATTCATTAACCATTTTTATAGATTGTGAGAGTATTAATATTACAACTATTAATACAGGAAGCATTAATTCACTAACAACCATAATTTTACGCCCTCCTATCAATTAATCTTAAAATTGGGCTTAATAATAAATAAGTGTTCTTTATTCTGGAAATTGTACTGAATAGTTCATGTAAGTAAACAATCTTTATTTAAAAGTTTTGTATTCTGTCGCCTATTTAAAAGATCTGTGAATCTATATAAGTCCTCACTCTGGATTTTTCATGGACCGCGGTTTTCCCGTCTTTAAGATAACAAATCTGAAAGTGACAGAAACCACCTCAAAAGCCTGAAGATTCGGGATATTTGTAGCCGCTGTGCAAAATAGCATGCTGACAAATACTTATATCTTGCATACAGAAGATATTTAACTGAAAAACAGGGGATATGCAGGAAAATAACAAGTTAGGTATGCACTGATTTTCCGGGCCGGGTGAAGGTCCTACAGTTACCAGTAGACTGAAAGACCGACAAAGAACATAATAAACGTATAGAGTTCAAAGCAAGAGTTTGAACTCCAAAAAACGAATAGATCAATAAAAAACAGGTTCGGAAGAACCACTGGTGTTGATATTTATGAGTAAGGAATGTCCAGACTGCCACGGGCGTGGCTATGAGGTAATTTCAACTGATGTCTGCCCTCTGTGTAAGGGAAAAGGCAAGTCAAAATCAGTTGATTTCATGAAAATTTCGGAAACCGAAATTGACAGTTTATTGAAAAATGGTGCAGTATGTGAGAAATGCAAAGGAAAGGGGATAATCGAAGTTACCAGATCCTGTGAAGCCTGCGAGGGACTTGGAAAGATCTATACCTGCAAAGTTTGTGGAGTAAGAATTAATGAATTACAGGATGCGGATGAAGAGATATGCAGTTCCTGTTCACGTTCCCAGCATGTTTACGCTCTGGACGAATCCTGTGACCTCAAGGATGTTGAAGCAGGAAAACTTTATCACGGCATAGTGAGCAGTATCGCCTCTTTTGGAGTCTTTGTAGACCTGAACCCTCACGTAAGAGGGCTTATGCATTCCAGCAATGTTGGGGTCCAGCCGGAAGTTAGGAGTGCTGTGATCGTCCTGGTAAAAAGTATTAAAGCCGGAGGAAAGCTGGATCTTATTCCGCAAACTCTTACAAAGTACGAAACCATTGAGCTTGAAAAAGAGCTCCCACTTAAGAGTTCAGCCGAAATAGACACCAGCATGAAAGGCAGGCTCGTCCGGATCGAAGGAGAAGTTATCCAGGTAAAACAGACCAGCGGACCTACTATTTTCACCATAGGTGATGAAGGGGGCTTTATTCCCTGTGCGGCTTTTGAGAGTGCAGGGAAGCGGTCTTACCCTCACATCGATGCAGGAATGATTGTATCGATTACCGGAGAAGTGACCCCGAGGGATGAGCAGGTCCAGATCGAAGTCATGAGCATGAAACTGCTGACCGGCGAAAAGGAAGCTGCTGTCAAGTCCAGGGTCGAGAGGGTAATTGAGGAAAAAGCAACACCTGCTGATATTCCTTTCCTGGTCGAAAGCGACATTATGGAAAAACTCAAGCCCAAAATGCTTCATGTCGCCAAAGAGATCAAAAAGGCAATATTACATTCAACACCCATTATCCTCAGACACCATGCCGACGCCGACGGAATTACTTCCGCAATTGCCATTGAGAGGGCAATTCTTCCCCTTATTACGGAAATCGGTGGGGCGGATGCGGAATACTATTTCTACAAACGTGCTCCTTCAAAGGCTCCTTTTTATGAGCTTGCCGACGTTACAAGGGATATTTCCTTTGCGCTTGAAGATTGTGCCAGGCACGGGCAGAAAATGCCTCTTGTGATCCTGGTAGACAACGGTTCAACAGAAGAGGACGTGCCCTCTATGCGGCAGGCCCAGGTCTATGGCATCGATATGCTTGTCGTTGACCACCACCACCCGGATGACATCGTTGATCAGTATCTTATAGGGCACGCAAACCCTGCTCATGTAGGAGGAGACTTCGGGGTTACTGCAGGAATGCTCTGTGCTGAAATCGCCCGTATGATCAATCCCAGTATCAGTGATGCTATAAAGCACCTTCCTGCGGTTTCGGCAGTCGGAGACCGTTCTGAGGCCCCGGAAGCGGGAAGATATATCTCTCTTGTCTCGGACCGCTATACTCTTGAAGAATTAAAAGAAATGGCTCTGGCATTGGATTACGAACAGTTCTGGCTTAAATTCAGCAGTGGAAAAGGCATTATTGACGATATCCTGGATCTGGGCGACCACAAAATCCATAAAAATCTGGTATCCCTGCTTTGCGAGCAGGCAAACACCATGATAAAAGAACAGCTTGAGATCTGTCTCTTTAACGTCAAGTCCCAGAAACTGTCGAATGGCACTATCATGAATGTGATAGATGTAGAAAACTATGCCCAGAAGTTTACATTCCCGCCACCAGGCAAGACTTCCGGAGAAGTGCATGATGTACTCACCAAAAGGAACCCGGGGAAGCCTGTGGTCACCCTGGGATACGGTCCGGATTTTGCGGTCATCCGCTCAAAAGGTCTGCTCATGAACATCCCCCGGATTGTGAGGGAGCTCAGGGAAGAGGTGAAAGGTGCCGGAGTCAGCGGCGGTGGGCATCTTGTTGTAGGCAGTATCAAGTTCGTAGAAGGGATGAGAACTGAAGTGCTCTCAAAGCTTGCAGAAAAGATTGCATCTACGGAAGTTGAGTATTAAACAGGCTTTCATAAGCCTCTTTTTACTTATCTCCCTATCCGGATTTGAATTGTATAAAGAAAATGAGAGGACTGAGCACAGCAACTGTTAAAGAGTAATAAAATAATTAAATGGTCAGTGTTTAGAATGGTCAGAAATAATCTGTCCGACCAATTCTATAAGTTAAAAAAGTGTAATTTTTTGGAAAAACCTTTCATTATGAAAGGCTTCCCATATTGTAAATGACTTTAATGTAAACGATTTATTTCTGTTTTTATCGTTATTTTTAGTCAACACGAACTATCCTTACCAGGGACTGGATAGGAACATTGGCGATTGTATCTGCACCTTTTTTGTCCACAAGAACCACCACTACTCTGGGTTTTGCGTCCATTTCCCGCAGTTGCTCAATTACTTCCATGGTTGTTGAGCCTGTCGTGATAACATCATCCACGATCACACAGTTCTTGCCTACAACGCTTCCGAAGTTCCTGCTGATTGTCCCTTTCTGGCCGGGCTGGACAACATCCTGTCCTTTACGGGAATGATAAAGGGCAAAGTCTACTCCCAGTTCGTTTGCCATCATGCTTGCCAGGGGGATACCGCTGGCTGCAACACCAACTACCACATCCACTTCAGCGTTTGTCTTTTCGAGAGTCTCAAGCACCATGTCGCAGAGTGCAAGTGAGATGTGGTGAAGCCGTGTAGCGCTCTTTCCTATGCTGCTCCAGTTTACAGATATGTCTTTTGGAGCGGGGACTGCTCCTTCTTTTTTTGAGCGGGTTAAAAGCCATGTAACTGTTTCTCTTGAAACGTTAAGTTCATCGGCAATCTGGCCGGTTACAAGTCCATTGTTCTGCAGTTCTACAGCTTTCTGAATCAGATCTTCTATGTTCTTCATGCCTCCATTCCCACCTGATATTTTTTTGTCTGGCGGTATTTCCGGCCGATTTTTGCAGCTATTCTTACGATGCTGCCTGGAATTACTGCCTGAAAAATTATAATTCAAGTATATTTTTTCTCAGTTAAAGACATTATTACACTATCAAGCGTTATATCTTTTTCTTCAGCTTTCCTGAGATCTTTTTCCTGAAAGTCTTGTTTTTCTCTTTTTCTTCATGGGTGAACCGCAAATCGGGCATTCGTCCCCTTTCTCGAAGGTTTTTTTACAACCCGTACACTGCTTTTGCCAGATAATGATGTCCCTTATCTTTTTCTGGGCTATTGGTTTAACCTGAATCCCAAGCTGCACGGCAACATTCTGAACTGCATAATCATCTGTGAGCAGTATTGCCCTATCCCTGTGTTCAAGGGCTTTTGCAAGAATTTCCAGGTCAGTTTTTGAAAGCTCTTCCGAGTCCCGGGTCTGTTCAGCTTTTTTCCTAACTTCTTTTACCATTTCCGGTTCTGGCCATTCGACTCTTAGCCCTCCCTCTTTTGCAAGATCAAAACGGAGCACTGACTCCTTGCTTTTTAACTCGTCCGCAACCGAAGGGACGGTGATAAGCAGCGAACTGTCCACGCTGCAGTTTCCCATTATAAATACTGCTGAATCTGCTATGTAAGAGGTCATTTTATATCTCTTTGGCATGAAAGTACTGTGATTTGAAAAGTACTTTTATTTCTTTTTGCCTGTAATCTGAAGAATTTCATGTTTGTTTTCTCTTTTAGTATATAATCCATTGTCTCCCGAGTTTCGCTTCGGGATCACAGGAAATCGGAGATTTTCTGGGAGTTGCACTGTAAGTGCAACAGCACGAGGTCCGTTTCAGCAGAGTTACGGCTCTGCAGTACGCTGCCCTTTTCGCTGTGCTCAAGAGGGCTAATCTATGGGTTTTAGTAGTGAGCTTCGCTCGCTCAAGCGGACTAACTATGGTTTTTAATTGATTTTATAGTACAAAGTGAGCGTTTTGTGACAGATTTTACATGTATTTTCGTGATGGCAGAACCTTGAATGATCAGGTGCAAAATTTACGTTTGAGATTAAAAAGGTTGGTTCGGTTAACAGAGAAAAATTCGTGATGGGATCAGTTACTGAAAGCAGAAGTAGAAACAGAAACAGAAGTAGAAGAACGGTTTTCAAATATGATATAACAAACAGATTGTGTCTGTTATGTCATATCTGATAAATGGCTCACCCCACTATCAATTAAGGGCTTGAGAGCATGGAGGAATTTACATCTGAAGTAAATATGCAGGTTTTTGTTTTATTTAGGGCAGATAATCTTGAGGCCGGCAATGACATCTGGCAGAAGTTCAATTGGGATACCCATTGTCATTTCTTCGTCTGTGATTTCGGTGTAAGCTCTGCTGCCGCTGCAGCCTACTGTAACTTCAATTTTGCCTTCTTTGTATGTCTGCACCACACCATCGGAACAAAGGCTTTGTTTCCCTGCGAAACTGGTTTCAAGTCTGCCTCCGTTTTTGTACATATAAGCTTGAGTTAGTAACATTATTTGCTTTGGATTGCAAATGACAAGTACAACATCCGGCATGAATGTGGTTTTTTCCAGGGGGGCGTACAGGACAGCTTCTGTAGAGTTAGGGGCAAGGGTCGGTACCATATCAATAGTACGCTTTGCAGCCTCCTGGGTACTGAACTGTTTTAAGCCCTTATAATAGAATTCTCCACTTGCTACTTTAGGAGGCAGTGCTCCAAGACCCATGGCACCTGCTCCACCTTTGCAAGCCTGGTCCTCTCCCAGAGTATAAAATTCCTCTCCGGTCCTTCTCACTCTGTCAACGAGCTGGCAGTGTCTCATAGCCTCATTTACTTTTTCGATTCCCTCCGGAATTTTTTCTCCCTTTGGAACCAGTTTCACTGCAACTGGAGAAGTCTTGAGTTTAAGGCATTCAAGCATTTCCTGTCCATAATTGTTGATTTCCTTTAAATCCATGTTTATCACTCCGGGTATGAATCTATATTAATTTTAAGTTGAAGAGACAAAAAAATTAAATCTATATTTTATATGCACATGGTTGATAAGTTGTGATTAAATTATACACAACCATATTCAATATAAGTATTCTTAAGTTTTGATTTAGAGAGGCGTTTTCTCGCAGTACTCTTAATATTTTGGGGAGTTTTGTTAATTTCAACTTCCCGCCTCAGACAGAAAATAAAGATTTATAATCATCAGGATTTGGTTTTCATAATTATATTGAGTTATCACCTTGTTTTTTGAGGCAAAAATTCTAACTTTTAAATCTGAATGAGTATAATTAAGAACTAATCAGCCTGGGAAAAACAACATCAATAGCCATCGTTATTAAGATTCAATAGGCAAATTTATGAAAATTGATTTTATTTGATTGTTGGCTATTGATTACGTTTTTTCAATTCTCATGGTGAATAATCAGATATATCGGTTTCATCAAAATCGATATCAATCAACTGATTTTTGTAGGCTGAATAGTTACTAATTAAGAACTAATCATTCGAGTTTGTCAAAAATTAGCTCCATTTTTCCCATTTCCCGGGCAAGGTTTTTAGACATAAGGCCGTTTTCGAGCCAGCAGGCATTCATTACTGCTGCCGGGACAAGGCATGTGGGAGTAAGAGGAGCTTCAGCCATTTTCTGGGCAAGCAAGGTCTCAGAACCGCCCATAAGGTCTTTCATGCTCATATCGAACTGTGTGCCCCATTTCCGGAGTTTTTCGCAGGTGGTTTTGATATGCACATGGGTGGTTTTGCCTTCTTTTGTAGCAATAACTTTTGTTGTATGTCCGCATATGGTATTGAGTGAAATTTCAGTAACCATTGTTTATTCTCCTGTAATCTGCATAGTCGTCCGGAGTCGGAAGGGTTTTCAATGCACTATTATATGAGATATGAGATTTTCCTTCATATGAGATATGAGATTTTCCTTCTGGCCTGTACCTGAATCTCTTCTACTCTTTCTTTTGTATTTAATTCAGCATATATATGTTTCTGTGGCCAATTTTTGTGCCTCTTTTTAGACCGGTAACTTTATGGTCTTCGAATACCACGTTTTCAGCCACAGTTACCCGTATGCAGGTGCTGCCCGGAAGTTAAGGTTTTTCAGGCGACATGATCGCAAAGTTCTTATACGATTCTATTCGTATTGCTAAGTCCATAGCAAATATGCTAATTATAGCATTCCTGTTAATACATTAATATATTAGCAGAGCAATTAAGCTACTGATAGGTATGCTTATGCCCTGAAAAAGGATCACTAGATCAGGATTACAGGATATTTACGATATGGATCACTTAAGGTTCCATTAAAAACCAGCTTAAGTAATACTAAAAATAACGTTAAGTACAAATCTTGACTTAAATTTCAATACAATAACGAGGTTTTAATAATGAGATGGCAAGGCAGCTCCAGAAGAAAAGTTACCGGTGGAAAGGTTAATGCCGCCCGCGGAAAGCGCAAGTTTGAAATGGGCCGCGAATCTGCAGATACCCGTATCAGCGATGTAAAAAGAAAGAACATTCACACTATGGGCGGCAACAGGAAAGTAAGGCTTCTCCAGTCAAACGTTGCAAACGTGACCAATCCTAAAGACGGAAAGACAGTTACTGCACCCATTGAGACTGTAATTGAAAACACTGCAAACAAGCACTATGTCAGGCGTAACATTCTGACAAAAGGATCCGTTATAAGGACTCCTATGGGCACTGCTAGAGTTACAAGCAGACCCGGACAGGATGGAGTTGTAAACGCTGTATTAATTGAATAAATTGAATAATTGAAAGAGAGCCCTGACCCCATACCTGGGGTTCTGTGCCAATTTCCCTAAACTTTGTGCCGGTGGTCAACATGGACGAAATGATTCGACATATATTGGAAATTCTTGAAAATGATGCCCGAGCAAGTTCGGAAGAAATCGCAGCCCTGACAGGAATGTCTGCACAGGAAATTTCCCAGACGATCGCAAAGCTTGAAGAAACAGGAGTTATCCGGCACTACAAGACCATAGTTGATTGGGACCTGGTTGGGGAAAACTACGTTTACGCCGTAATTGAGTTGAAAGTTACTCTCGAGCGTAACCAGGGCTATCAGGCAATTGCAGAAAGGATCTATAAGTTTCCGGAAGTAAGGTCTGTCAGGCTTCTGTCCGGGGACTATGACATCTCCCTTACCGTCCGGGGGAAGTCAATGAAGGATGTGGCTTTTTTTGTGGCAGAAAAAATCGCCACCCTTGACCAGGTCCAGAGCACGTCTACTCATTTCGTGCTGAAGACCTATAAAGAAGACGGGGTAATCCTCCACGAACCAGAGTTAATAAAGAGGCTCCCCGTATCGATATAAAGAGGATATCGCTTAAGACCTGATCCACCTTATCCCATTTTATATTCTACCAAACTCATAAATTTTTTTAAAGGGGTGTTTGCTTGAGACCTCCATGCGATCCTTCAAAATTCGTTGCGGAAGCTGTAAAAAGTATCCCTCCATCAGGAATACGCCGTTTTTTTGACCTGGTTTCCGGACTTGAGGATATAATTTCCCTTGGTGTAGGAGAGCCTGATTTCATCACTCCCTGGCACATTCGTGAGATGTGCATCCACTCTCTCGAAAAAGGGCAGACTTCATATACCTCAAACTCCGGACTTCCGGAACTCAGAGACGAACTTACAAGAACCTATTACAGGCGCTATGGCCTGGACTATGATCCGGCGTCCGAAATCCTGATTACCACAGGAGTAAGCGAAGCTCTTGATATAGCAATCAGGGCCGTGGTCAATCCCGGAGATGAGGTAATTGTGGTTCAGCCCTCCTATGTGGCATACGTCCCTTCAGTGATTCTGGCAGGGGGCAAACCTGTCATTGTTTCTACTCACAGGGACGATGATTTCAGCCTTACTGCAGAAGCCCTGAAACCTGCAATCACCAGTAAAACCAAGGCAATCGTCCTCAACTTCCCCAACAATCCTACAGGCGCAATTATGGAACAGGAAGGAATGGAGGATATCGCTGATCTTGTTGTTGAAAACGATTTATTTGTAATCTCAGACGAGGTTTATGAATGCCTGACTTATGAAGGCACCCATGTTCCGTTCTCGTCTCTTGAAGGTATGAAGGATCGGACTGTCATGCTGAACGGGTTTTCCAAGGCTTATGCAATGACAGGGCTCAGACTCGGCTTTGCAATGGGAGCTCCGGATATAATCCATTCAATGATGATGATCCACCAGTACTCCATGCTATGTGCCCCCATAACTGCTCAGGTAGGAGCAATCGAAGCCCTTCGCAATGGAAAAGGGGAAATGGAGCGGATGGTCCGGGAATATGACCGGCGCAGGCACTTTATCGTAAAAGGCTTTAACAGCATAGGGCTTGAGTGCTTCAACCCGAAAGGCGCTTTTTATGCATTCCCCTATATCGGAGATACAGGCCTTTCCTCTTCTGATTTTGCAGAACGTCTCCTGAATGAAAAGAGGGTTGTTACAATTCCCGGAGATGTGTTTGGGGAAGCAGGTGAAGGATTCCTGCGGTGCGCTTATGCAGCATCTCTGGATGACCTTAGAAAAGCAATTGAGAGAATGGGAGATTTCGTAGACGGATTAAAACAATGAATTCGGCCGAAGCTTTATTCGGTCTACTTTTACATTCTCATTTTATTTTTGTGATACTTTAATTTTTGTGATACTTTAATTTTTGTGATACTTTAATTTTTGTGATACTTTAATTTTTGTGATGCTTTTACATCTATATTTTTTTACTTTTAAATTTCCTTGCTTCAATATTTTTACTTTAATTTTTTACTTTGATCTCTTTTTTAGATTCAGCTTTCTTCATCGTCCAACCGCATGATAAGAGCGCGTACTTTATCATCCATTTTGTCAATCAGTTCATTCATCTGGTTGTACCATTCGTCAACGTTTTTCTTTACCATCTGTTTCATTTCCTGGGGCTCGATGGCTACATATTCGTAGTAGTATCCCCCACTATCGATGGATCGTGTTTCCCTGTAAACAATTCCACAAGCTATAAGGTTCTGCAGGGAACGGTATGCAGTGCTTCTTTCCCTGCTGAGTATCTCTCCTAATTTTTCTGCTGTAAGAGGACCATGCGTAAGCAGAGCCTTATATGTGTCGATGTCAAGGGACTTCAGACCGAGTACACATTGTACCATGTCCTCGCATCTGAAGCTTGCTCTGATCATCTCATGAATAGAATTAACCATAAAATCACTATTTGAGGGCAGTTTGCCATATTGTTTTTTAAAAGTTATATTGAGCTCTTTGAGGATACCGGCAAGCACATTCAATTATATAAGGTAGATTGAGGATGCTCGTGAACTACCCCTGGGCTAAAGACTGGGGGCTTCATAATTCATAGACTACCTTCCGGAGTATCCAAAGGCGTTAATTCGGGCAGTCCCTGCCCTACCATGTCCCGCTCTGCCGCCTGAGTCGGCTTTACAGGGTTTCAAGCTAGAGACGGTGTATTTTCCAGGACCTGATGAGCCTGAAGGTTAACATATATTGCATTGGCCACTTGATTCTCGTAACCATTGCTTAATAGTATATTGGTTTCGATGTATATCAAGTCAAAGGATAACGAAACGAATATTGAAGAAGGTGACGCTTAGATCTTCCAGACTAAAGACCTGGGGGTTTTACGCTTCTTCTTATAAAATAGAAAAACTTGTGCCGACCTCCAAATTTACCTTTTAAAAGCATAATCCCCAATCGTGTTAAGTATCATTATGTGTTATTTAGCTACCAATATTGGTGAATATATTTATAAACTTATTTATATCACTTAAATTTTATTATAGTTATCCGGTAATATTTGCTAAATATTCCATTAGAGTTTTTCAGACTGTTTTCATAAAAACGTACATGAAATTCTTCGAATAATAGGCACAAACAAATCACAGTACTTTTCAAATCACAGTACTTTCATGCCAAATAATAGATCCGGAATAATAGATCCGGAATAACAGATCTGGAATAATAAATCCGGAATAATAAATTAGGGATAATAAATCCGGAGTGATTCTGGTTAGTTAATTATATATATAATTTCCTGACTCAATAAGCTCTGAGGTCTTATGAAGCCCATTATCCCTGAAGATGAACGTTCCGAAGAACCTCTTGATACTGAGAGAATAATTTACCATCCTGACATGATAAAAGCCAATGACTGGGTTCTCACTGAGTATGAAGCTCCTTTCAGGGAATTATGTATTTTTGTTCCCTGCGCCAAGAGAAAGCCTTACCACGAAAGCCCATCCCATAAAAAATTCGACAGGATAATTTTTGGGATTGCAAAGCCCGAGGATGTACACATAGTAACCTTCGGAACCTGCGGGATTGCTCCAAGGGAACTTGATACTCAATACCCTTTTATGAACTACACTTTCATGATGGGCAAATGCAATGTGACAAAGATCAAGAGAGACTTCATAAAAATAGAAAGTGAAAGGATTGCCGCTTATCTTGAAAAGACGAGGGCAAACTACAAGCACAGGATAGCGTACTGTATCGGAGATTTTCGGACTGCAATGGAAAAAGCCCTGGAAATGGTTGACATAAAAGTGGATATTGTCCCGAGGGAATCCACAATTCAGAGGATGATCCAGCCCGATAAATCCTTCATTTACAACAGCCTCTCATCTAAAGAGTACCTGCAGGATTTTTCCGACGCGATAACGACGGCCTTAAAACTCCCCGCGAGGGAGGTTGGTCTCCGGGAAGACCTGTCGGTTGACGACACAGATTGGTACGTCCTGTGAACTATCCCCCTGGTAAGTCCTGTGAACTCCCCCACATGTCGCTTCGCTCCAAGGAAGGGGACTTCCCGCCTTATTGTTAAAGCTGTCCTGCAGTAAGTATGCCTGCAGGCCATATCTCTTTTTAGTCCTTAATGGGGTATAAGCTCCACTCCGAAAGGAACTCAAGCCTTTTTCGTCAGGTCTTCCAGGTGTTTTTATGCTTGAAAGACAGAGGGGTGTCTTCTCTGCTTTTTATTCACTGAAAGCTTAGAACTTCGATACGAATGTCCTTGCCTGCCAGAGGGCAATGACCGCCAGGATGAGGATCAGGACCATCCACATGGTGTCTGCTCCCGGGATAATGGAGTTTACCCAGTAAGCATTGTAAGCTTCCATAGCAGCTGCCGTTTGTACCATCTTTTTCCCCCGTACCTTTTTAGACATACCTGAGACAGGCATCCGAGCCCCGGACTTTTCCGAAGTCGGTGATCATGTATTTGTGAAGCAGGAAATCTTTTTTGTAAATTCCCTCCTCATCGACCTTCTGTTCCACATCTTTCAACATCCCACCGGACGCCAGTTCAAGAATGTCGAAATTGATGCTGTCCCTGTGGAAATTACCCTTCATGCCGTACTCTTCCTGGATTTTTGAAACTATTTCGTAGTTCCAGTGTGCTTCTCCATCAAGGAATAGCTCCAGGATCCTGAACTTTATAGGCCGGTTCTTGCCCACTTTCACTCACCTCTCAGGGTTTCAAGTGCGCTTGTTTCTTCCGTAAACATGACGAAGCTACCAATAACACAGAGGGTACCTCCGACAATGATGGTCCACTGTGGGACATCTCCAAAGAAGAGGAATATGAAGATAATAGCACACAGTCCGTAGAGGTTTCCTATCCCCTGGCCTCTTCCGACACCTATCAGCGGGAAAGACTTGTACCAGCAGACGTAACAGAACCCGAAGGTGATTCCAGCAAAAATCAGGACCAACAGCGTCAGAGGTTCAAATGCCTGGAGCGCAAAGGAATACATCGGGTAGCCAACGATTGCCAGGATCGGCACGATAATGATCCACCAGATGATGTTTTCTCCAAGGAACCGAAGGGTAAGCCCCACATCAGGCTCGGAAATATCAAGCCCTTTGCCTGCAATTGCACCTTCTATTCCCCAGCCTGCAGCAGCCATCAACCCTCCCAGGTATCCAATCCAGGGGACGCTTCCTGCAGCAAGCTCGGTTATAACCCCGCCGCCAAAGATTGTGATTCCACCAAGAATAATGATTACAATTCCGGTTGCTGCTCTCTTACTGATCTTTTCCCCATACCAGTAATAAGCAAGCACCGAGCCGATCACAGGATAGAGAAGGGCAGCAACGGCTGCGAATGCTCCGCCAATAAAGCCCATGGCCATAAAGGAACCAAGAATTGCTATGGGCCCCCCGAAGATTGAGGCCAGGAAGAACCATTTGGAACAAGGGTGAAATTCCTTAAGTGTCCGGCCCAGTTCTCCGAATTTTCCAAGCACCCCATTCCAGAGCATGAGGGCCAGCATAACTGTAAGCGCATTAAATGCGGTAATCAGAGCCGCTGTTACAACCAGGGACACTGCATCTCCACTGGTACCGGCAATGACCCCATACATTTCATCAAAAGGGTTCAGTACCCACACAACAGTTCCCGGCAGGTACCAGATACCCCAGAACACAGCACAAAAAAGGGCCCACATGTACCCTTTACTGATTTTTCGTTTGCTTTCCTGCGCTTTCAAAGCTTTCAGATCCATACCAACTCCCCCCTTTTGTAAGAGTTATTGGGCAGGTGTACCGGGGGCCCGGCCTGTATAGCCTTCCTGGGACTCCCGGAACTGCCTGCTCTTCTGATTATCAGCGCTTCAGGGCTGCCTTTACCTTGGTAACGGCATCTGTTGCACTTTCTCCGTAGATGTTTGCCCCAATCTTGTCAGCCCAGTCCTGGGTAACCGGAGCTCCTCCGACCATGGTCTTGACCTTATCACGGACGCCTGCTTCTTTGAGCTGCTCCTCAATCTGGATCTGGTTGACCATGGTGGTGGTCATAAGGGCGGAACTTGCAACAATGTCAGGCTTGAGTTCCTTTGCCTTTTCAACGAAGGTCTTGATGGGCACGTCTCTTCCGAGGTCTACCACTTCAAAACCTGCAATGTTGAGCATGGAGGCAACGATGTCCTTTCCGATGGAGTGGATGTCCCCTTCGATGGTCCCGATGACTACGGTCCCGAGCTTTGTAGTCTGGGATTTCCGCTTCTCCATCTCGGGTGTCAGAACGTCGACTCCTGCTTTCATTGCTTCTGCGGCTGCAAGCACATGGGGCAGGAAAAGAGTCCCCTGCTCGAACTGTTCGCCTACGTACAGCATGCCTGCGGTATAGCCGTGTTCGATGATTTCTACCGGGTCGACCCCGGCGGCAAGGGATTCATTTGCTGCTTCAGCTGCCATATCTTCATCAAACTCGGTGATAGAAGCTTTTGCTTTTGCTATAATCTCTTCTTTGCTTGCCATTTTTATCCCTCCCTGAAGGCTCTGTCAGCCTTGTCGACAACTGCTTTCATGGCCTTGAGGATGTCTGCATCGATTGGTTTTACTTCGTGGTGCTTGAGGACATCCATCACCTTTTCGTTTGCTGCGGACGCAAGGTCCTTGGAACCGGCTGCTGCCCAATCTCCGAACATGCGCCTGTCGATGAGCATGGGGTCGGAGGGGTAGTCTACAAGCATCCTCGTCTGCTTAAGGGCCAGGAAGTTGTTTCCGATTCCTACCTTCTGAATGGATTCGACTGCAAGGGTTTCGGTAGAAACTGGAATTCCCTGCATCGCTTTCTTTGTCATTTTGATGATGTCGTTGTCGATGACCAGTTGTTCCATGGAGAAGGTCATTCCTAGCTCAAGCATCCCGGCGCCGTAGAGGGTGTTAGCCCCTGCGAGGGCGGGAAGGAGGCAGGTCATGGTCTTCTCGTGTCCAGCCTGGTCGTCCGGGATCTTTGCATCAGACTAGGTGCCTGCCACGAATGCGGGGAGGCCATAGAACTGGGCGAGCTTTGCGACAGATGCGCTGATCAGGCCGAGTTCGGGAGATCCGACGGGCGCAGTACCCTTCTTCAGGTCGAAGGTGGTGGTGGAACTTCCGTACCAGACTTTGGTTCCGGGCACTGTGAGCTGGGCGAGGGTTATACCGGAGAGGACTTCTGCGTTGTGTGTCACGAGGGTTCCTGCAAGGTAAACAGGAGCAGAACCACCGGACATCGCCATACTCAGGACGTTTACGGGGATACCGAGGCGGGCACCCTTGATGATGACCTGGCAGGCGTTGACACTGAGCTCAAGCGGGCTGGTCGGACAGAGCAGCATGGAGAAGATCGGTTTTTTCCTTGCTTCTTCTTCGTTGCCGCCGTAGTAGGCTTTTGCAATGTCCCAGTAGTATTCGACGTTTTCTCCGACAGGGTCGATGTGGTGGAAGTGCTTTGCAGTGTTCGTAAGCGGGGTGAAGGTCTCATGGACGTCCTGGGCGCCTTTTCCGGCCCAGTCCCTGGCAGACACCGGGAGGGAGTAGTAGTCAATGTTTTCGGCCCAGTCACAGAGCTTTGCAATGTCTGCAATGTCCTGCTCTACCGAATCCACTGTGACGTACTTTCCGTCCTTGTACCTGCACATCTTGACCCCTGTCCCGAAACAGGTCCAGTGCACCTTACCCCCTGACTCCTGTACGGTATTGTACTTCTTGTCGCGTCCCCAGAGCACAAACCTCGAGGGAGCGAGCTGAAGGGCTCTTCTTACAAGATATTCGGGGATCTTTACGATCTGAGTCTTTTCGTCAACTTCACAGCCGTTTTCCTTGAAGATCTTCCTTGCCTCGGCATCCGAAACCTGGATTCCTGGGTTCATCAGGACTTCCATTGTAGCGTAGTGGATAGCCTTTAACTCATCATTGGTGAAAAGGCTCAGTCTCACGCCCTCAAGGTAATCAAATCCTGCAAATGCATTACATTGTGCCATTTTCTTTCTCCTTTATTTTCGAATTTGTTCACTTTACTTCCATTTGCCTTTCATCTGCAATAGGGGAAAATCCACGTTTTTCCCATGGGTAGGACTTCAACGGACTGTGAAGAGAGAATAAATTTTATTTTACAGGGGAAGGGTTGAAAACCTTCTTTAAAATCCCTGTTTGAGAAAACCTGTTAGCTTACGGCTACAGGCCTCTAAAAAAAGGAAAACTCGGTGTCCTCCCGCTCCCTTCTTTGAAAACCCTGTCTATAGTCTCCACTATCCGCTTTCCCGTAACTTTTCGAAAAGACCGCCGTTTCGTCCCTGTGTGACTGCAGGGAAAAAACCGCGCCACATTTTGGCAAAGTCCTGTACCCTTTCCGGATTAAGCCCCCCTTGGCTTCAATTATTTCCGGATTAATTTATACTACTCTGTCGATTTTATTTTATAAATCCGTCTATATATAAGTTCCTGAAAACTTTTAATTTGATTTTTCGATAGAGCTCATCTTTCGCGTTTACCTTCCGGTCTGTTTTCTAAAGAGATCGCAGGAGTTGATCTTGACACCGAGCAGCTTTTCAATGTTCATCTTTGCAGCAATGCCCTTTGCAGCTCCTGGTACGGAGGTGATAACGCCAATATCAAGCTCTTCACGCAGTTCCCTCATGATATGTTCGTCTGAGAGGTCCATTGTGCCAACTTTAAGCTTCTTTGCCACGTACTCTTTTGCGTCTTTTATCCTCATGTTCTTTGAGAATTCCATCCTTGCTACAAGGTCCCCGGCTGCTCTCATCCCGGTCATCCCGGAAGCCATTATGTGGGAAATCGGCATCCCCAGCGGGTCGCCGACCCCTACCTATATGCCGTCGACGCCAGCAATTTCGACCATTGCCTTGCTTGCCCTTGTAACGGCATCTACCGGAGGAGTCTCAAGCATAGGAATTCCGCCGACACCCATACCCATGTCAACGTGGCAGGGGATAGTGGAGACTGCAACAGCTGCCTTCATGAAGGTGACAGCCCTTGCAAGGTTCCAGGCAGAGGTCTGGCTAGTGTTGGTGTTGCACACTGGACCGAAGACGTTTGCGCCTGCCTTTGCGATCAGGGGTGCCTGCTGGTGTGGCCAGAGGCCTGCGAGGGTTGTACCGTCG
>NZ_JJOY01000011.1 GCF_000979455.1 Methanosarcina sp. 2.H.T.1A.6 | reverse complement strand
CCTTATCATTCCAGGTCTCTCAGCTCGTCTGCAGGGTGACCTCGAAGATACACTCGGTGCAAATGTTAAGGTTGGTCCAATGGACTCCGGCCGTATCCCTGGCTGGATCGAGAAGAACTGGCCTCCTAAATAAATAAAAAGAACGCAATTTGAATAGAAACTATTCAGGTAGCCCTATGAAGGCTACCTGAATAGTTACCAAATTTCTTTCTTTAATAAGTTGTAGAATATTTCTTTTGCCGCTCTCTCAATCCAGGGCATATGCCCGCATTTTTCCAGCAAAATGAACCTGAAGTCCTTCAAAATTCCGGAAAGGGGTTCTCTTACTCCTTCGAACGGGTGAGGGTCATAGTCCCCGTGAATTGCAATTACCGGGCACATGATTTTAGTTCCCAGTTCCAGGAGCTTGCCGCTGCGCCTCAACTCGCTGGCTTCTCCCCATACGCCTTTGAAGGCCTCGTAGCTGCATTCGAGCAGTTCTTTTTCATGAGGAAGCGGGTCATAAGCGTCCGTTTTTGACATCAATGTTCCAAAGCTGCACAGGGCTTCATCCCTGTTTTTAGCTGAGGGATCATTAAGGGTTTCTGTAAGGAAAAGGAAGTTTTCCCAATCTTCTTTTCCGAGCCTGCTTATCCGTGTATTCATTATGTTTGCGGCATACTTTTCTTCGTAGGGGCCGCTTCCGATTAGAATTAGTTTTTTTATGAACTGCGGGTAGCGGGCTGTGAAAATAAAGCTGAGCATCGCACCCCAGGAAAACCCGATTAACGTGATCGGTAAGTCTCCATGATCTTCCAGCACGGCTTTCAGTTCCCGGACCTGACCTTCAAGGGTTGCTTTTGTCTGGAGGGGTTCAAGGATTCCCCGAATGGCAGAGAGTTCTCTGGCAACGGTAGCCATTTCTCCAGGGGCTCCGGGGCCACCATGAATGACTGCTACACTGAAAGGAGCTTTACCGTATTTTCTCAGGTTTTTCATGTATGTATCAGATTTAAGCTTTTTATCTTTAAAAGCAAATGGGTTTTCAAATTTGTCGTTTTATTTCACGCTTCACCCACCACTTTTGTAAATATTATGCCCTGTTCTCTTTGTGAACTACGGGTTTTTCCTGCTTTTCTATAGCCCGATTTCTGACCGTTTCTTCCACCTCCGCCCCCTTCTTTTCGGGATAGCCTTACTGGAGCTCGGAACACGAACGACGGAAGATACCATTCCGGTTGCACTGGTCAAGTTCGATAAAGCAACAGAAAAATGGCTACCTGTAAAGCTCAGCCCATTACCACTCTAAAGGAATAAGGGTAGGGACTTTTGGAAGGTTCCGGATCTATGACAAATTTACTGATTTTCGATTTTTTGATCTAAAAGTTTACAAAATAAGCCAAACTTATATATTATTTTAGCATTTCTAATTTAATGTTATGAAAAGCTCCGAGTTATCAACTCCGACAGTATTAAGATTCGGCATATAATTCGGAATACTAACAACCTCTCCAGTTTACTGATGTTTCCCCGGAGTTGAAAGTTTCATGAATAAGCAAAAAGCCATACTGATATTATTATTGCTCATTCCCCTCCTTCTTGTGCTGTTTTTCTTCGGCCCTTTCTTATTAATGGGTTTTGTTGACAGTTCCTGGTACTATTCCGAGGACGTTGATATCGGGCCTCTTGATTACAATTCAGCACTTACGAAAGCGGAGAAAGCAGGCTATGAAGTGGAAGGTTCCTGGCCCTGGCCTGGAAACTTTTCGGGTTTTGAGCCCGGGGATGTTCCGGAGGTAAGGGAAAGGTTAGGAAGTGCTGCTCTTGTGGAGAATATCAGGCTTAACTATAACGAGAACTCCGAGCTCATGGTCTTCATCTGTGAAGAAAAGGCGGAAAAAGGACAAAAATCCGAAACTGAAGCCAGGACCGGAACCTGTGTAGCCCTCTCGAACTTCAGCCACTCCGACCCCGAATCCCCCTTACAGTTATCGGAATTTCCGGATGACTTCTGGATGCTTGAAAAAATAAGGCTCCTCTTCGGAATAGATGAAAAAGCCTCGGAAAAGTATCTTGAAGCCCTGAAAAAAGCCGCACAAAACCAGACCTGGGACGCTGAAATATCGGTGAACGAATCTCCGGATTTCCCGGCTGTATATGCCTATCTCAAGGAAAACAGTGATGATTCCACTTACGGGTCCACTGTGAGTGTTTATACGTATCCCATGGCAGGCCTGGGTCCGGATGAAGTCTTTTTAAAGGACGGCAGGCGGCTGGGTTCAGTAAGTTATTTTGTCCCGGAGGCAAAGGTAGTGACTTATGATAATGAGAACAGGTACATGGTTGAACTCGATGCCTCCGGAAAGGTAAGGCTCGAAATCATAATGCCTCCTGGAAGCAGTGGGGAAACGATACCTGAAGAGGAATACCGGGTGGTTTTCAGGGGAATGTTTGAAGAAATGGGGCTTTCTCCTGCAGCGGTGGGCAGCTTTGAATTTTTCCACAGCTCTTCACGAGTGTGGTGAAAAGCCCTGAAAGAAGAATAGTTATTCAGAAGGTTCTTCTCCTAAACTGAGGAACTGGACTTCGACCGGAAAGCTCAAAAAATCTACTAAAAATATTTCTGACCCGTACAACCGTATTCACTATACCGAACCTTTCTTGTCACGCTCGACGAAGGAGAGCAGCCTTCTCAAAAAAGACAAAAAATAAGCAAAAAACCAGTAAATAAAAGCTGACAAGTAAAAGAGATTTGATAAGTCGGTGGGCACGCAATAAAAATAGAATGAGTTCTGGCCTGAAAAATGTTTTTTCCCATCTATTTTGTTTTTACTACTTTTTCGAGCTTTTTCTCTTTTAATTCTCTTTTTTCTCTACTTCTTTTTTTTGTGAAGGGCCGCCAGACAAGCTGGCGGAGGTTTTCGATATTATAGGAGTTATAAATCGGTTTCAGGGAGTAAAGTGACTCAATTTTTATTGCTTTTACTTCTTTACTTCCATAGCTTTTTGCCGCTTTACGAACCCTGCCCCCATCTCAAAGGCTTTCTCACAGTCTTTCGGGAACACTTCTCTTCGCCTTTTTGCCTTTTCCTCGGGATCAAAACTGTCTGCCACATACTTTGAATGATCCTCGAACTGGTAGGTATCGGTGCTATACAGTGATTCGGAATCTCCGAAGATTCTCTTAGCAATATATTCATTCAATTCAATAGTTTTCCTGAGCCCAAACATATCCATGTATTCTTCCTTTACCCCCATAGTGTAGATGAAACCAACAGGGATATTTTTCGGATAGAGCGAAGGCACGCTATTGGAATACGTGAGGTATGGAAATACATAACGTTCCATGAACGATCTCATCTCGCCTGTAGAGTTCCCAAGGTAAATGGGTGATCCCAGGATCACAGCATCCGCCTCTTTCAGTCTCTCCAACACAGGGGTCAGCTCGTCCTGCATTGCACATTTTCCATAGCTTTTTCCATCCTTCAATTTGCAGGCAAAACAACTTGTGCAGCCTTTAAAGTTGAGGTCATAGAGATGGACTATTTCTGTTTCCACACCCTCTGAAGCTGCTCCTTCAAGAGCTTTTTCAAGCAGGGTTGCTGTATTCCATTTCTTTCTGGGGCTTCCGTTTATGGCTATTACTTTCATGATCTTGCCTCTTAGTTTCGATTTCTCAGGACTTTCGGATTCTCAGGACCTTCAAATAACGTAATATTACAATTTTCTCCATTATATTATTTGCAGGAATGTTTAAACTTGATTAGCCGATCAATTTGTACCGACTGATCAATAATGACAGTTTTTTAAAGTACGTATCCTGTAAAAACCGAATGAGGATTTGAATAATGATTTATGACATCGGAAAAAAAGGATCATAAAAGAAAAGTGCTGAAAAACTGAACTAAACTTAGACCCAGATTTCAAAAATATTTAAGAAAAATTCTCAGGAAGGGTGTATCACGGTTCCGACAAACCGTAACCCCATCCTGCACTTCAAATTCAAACGTTCTGGGTAGTTGCGAAGCTGTTTCCTGCAAACGACGACGACAGCATCTGTCCGGGAAGATCCATATCAAGTGCCTCTTTCAAGACCTCTTCAATGGTCTCCACCGGTACGAATTTAAGTTCGTTTCTGACATCTTCGGGCACATCTTCAAGATCCCTTTCATTCTCTTTTGGCAGGATTACCTTCTTTATGCCTGCCCTGTGAGCTGCCAGGATTTTCTCTTTTATGCCGCCCACAGGCATTACTGCCCCGCTCAACGTGATTTCCCCTGTCATGGCAATTTTTGGGTCAACTGCTTTGCCGGTAATCAGGGATGTGAGGGCAGTAAATAGAGTCACACCTGCTGACGGGCCGTCCTTTGGGGTTGCACCCGAGGGCACGTGGATGTGAACGTCGCTTGCAGTAAAGTTAAAGCTGTTTGCAGTGCTTGCAAGCCTGGACCTGACAAGGCTCATAGATATCTGCGCAGACTCTTTCATCACATCCCCGAGTTGGCCGGTAAGCGTAAGCTTTCCTTTTCCGGGCATGAATGTGCCTTCTATGAAGAGAATTTCTCCTCCGACAGGGGTCCAGGCAAGTCCGGTGACCACGCCGGGAACATTCTCTTTTCGGGCTTCTTCCTGCCGGATCATCTCTTTTCCGAGGGTCTCTTTGAGCATATCCACCTTTATCACATAAGGCAGGTCAGCCTTGCCTGAAACGATCTTTTCGGAAACAAATCTCGAAGCCTTTGCAAGCTGTTTTTGAAGCTGCCTGACTCCTGCTTCACGGGTGTATTTTTCGATGATTACCTTTAAGGCCTCATCTTCAATTTTGAGTTTATCCGCATCAAGACCGTGTTCTTCCAGGGTACTGGGGAGCAGGTAGTCTCTTGCAATTGCAAACTTCTCGTTCTTCGTGTAGCCCGAGATCTCGATCAGCTCCATCCTGTCAAGAAGCGGAGCCGGGATATTTGTCAGGGAGTTGGCAGTGGCAATGAACAATACCTCGGATAGGTCATAGGGGACTTCCAGGTAGTGGTCTGAGAAGGTGCTGTTCTGTTCGGGGTCAAGGACTTCCAGAAGGGCACTTGCCGGATCTCCTGAGTAGGAAGATGAAAGCTTATCGATTTCATCGAGAACGAATACAGGATTTTTCGTGCCTGCTTTTTTCATGCCCTGAATAATTCTTCCGGGCAGAGCCCCAACGTATGTCCGGCGGTGTCCCCTGATCTCGGCTTCATCTTTGACGCCTCCAAGGCTGATCCTGACATATTTCCTGTCAAGGGCATCTGCAATACTTTTACCCAGACTTGTTTTGCCAGTGCCCGGAGGTCCCGTAAAGACCAGAATCGAACCCTGTTTTTCCTTTTTTAATTTCATTACCGCCAGGTGCTGGATTATTCTTTCCTTGACTTTTTCAAGCCCGTTATGGTTGCTCTCAAGCACACGGCGGGCTTCGGCAATATCGATGCTCTTTTTCTCTTCCGTTACCCAGGGAAGGTCGAGCATGAGGTCAAGATAGTTTCGGAGAACAGGGCTTTCAGGATTGTGGATGCCTCCGGTTTCGAGTTTCTTTAGCTCTGAGAGTGCTTTCTTTCTTACCTCATCAGGCATCCTGGAATTCTCAATTCTTTCCCGGTATCCTCCTTCACCTGATGTGGAATCTGCGCCTTCATTGAGTTCTTCCTGGATTACCTTCAGCTGCTCTCTAAGCATCGCCTCTCTATGCGACTTGTTTATATTATCGGTAACTTTTTTTGCAATTTCAATCTGGAAATTGATATTCTCTTTGTGCTTCATCAGAATATTAAAAAACGTAAGATATCGTTCCCTGACAGAAACAATCTCCAGAAGGGCCTGCTTTTCTTCAAGTTTTATCGGTATGAATGGCATGACATGTCCCATTATCTGGTCAATGGAACCCATCTTCTCGATTGGCTTGGTAAATTTCTCAGAACCCTGAAAACGACTGCTTATCTCATTAATCATCGTTTTTACATTCTCTATCATTTCCGCATGAATATCTTCATCAAGATCCGGAAGATCAGAAATAGGCTCATATGTTGCATAGAACAGTCCGTCCTTCCGGCAGAGAGAGACGGCCTCTACCCTCTTGACAGCCTTCGCAACAACAAGATATCCTTCATCAGCAGGCTGCACAAATACAATCTTAAGCAGATTTCCTGTTTTATACAGATCGTCTTCTGACAGGTCTGAAGGTTTTGTGCCGCTCTTTACTGTCAACCCGACAGCATACACAGGCTCGGCATTTTTTATATCAGTTGATAGTATTTCCCCGGTGACTTTATCAGCCAGGAATTTTGCCCGGCTTTTCGGGTAAACAACTACTTCAAAGAGCGGCATTACGATGCTCTCTCTGTTATCATCGGTTTTTTCTGAATTCATTGTCAATCGTCTCAATTATTATGAAGTTGTTATCTCAGTCGTCTCAGTTATTTTCAGTCGTCTCAAGAATTATGAAGTTGTTATCACAATCGTCTCAGTTATTTTCAGTCGTCTCAAGAATTATGAAGTTGTTATCACAATCGTCTCAATTATTATGAAGTTGTTATCTCAGTCGTCTCTGTAATTCAAATTATTTAGTTTGGATTAACCTAACTATATACTCTACAAAAAAATTACCATACCTTTTCCAGGATGTTGATAAGCGTGTCGATCTCTTTCTCGTCCAGAGAATCTGCCATTTTTTCAATAACCTTCAACAAAGCGTTTTCTTCGGCACGAGCTATTCTCCGCCCCTTCTCAGTCAGGCGAATGTAAAAGATTCTCCCGTCATCCGAGGACTTTTCTTTGTACACGCACTCCATTTTTAAGAATTTGTTGACCATCTCTGTGATGGTTGGCTTTGAGTTTCTGGTAATCTTAGCAAGCCTGCTAAATGTCACTTCCCCATGTTCATCTATGACCCTCAGATATCCGATCTGTTTTACAGTGATATCCGATAACCCGCATTCAGAGAAGATCTCACAAGAGCACTCGCTTTTGATTTTGACCAGGTTTTCAAAGACTATGAACAAATGCTCTTTTTTCTCATTCATATCTCGATCAGTGCAGTTAGTTAGGTTTCCCCTAATTAAATATCTTGTGGTCATGGAAAGTTTAATTTTTCCTTTAATCAATTTGATAGATTGTGATAGATATTGATAGTAAAATTGAGAACTGACGGCTCGGCACCAACCGGTAAGAGTGATTCAGAGAAAATAATCAAAAAATATATCGGATTTTCGAATTTCAAAAAGAATCTAGTGTATAGCTAAGTAAGTTACTTTAGTATACACTTATCTTGCCATTTCCATATTTCCACTACTTATTTTTCAGGCATTGTAAGCATCATAAATCTGCCAGACCCATATAATCAGCCATAATGAAATTCCAAATCCTATGAAATGTGCTGGTCCGGTAACCATGAAGGCTATCCAGATGCCAAGTGCCTTGAAAAGATGTCCCTTTACAAGCTGGCCCAGACCGGGTACGAAAAAAGAAAATAGGGCGGGAATTCCGTGTGTTCTTTTGCAACAGTTCATAGAACTTACCTTTTTTAAGAACTTACCTTTTTTAAGAACTTACCTTTTTTAAGAACTTACCTTTTTTAAGAACTAATTTTTTTAAAACACTAATGGGAAGGCGGATATAAATAATTTGACCTGGCTGGGTCTTTCTGCTTTATGTTGATTTATTAACCTGCACTCAGCCTGGCTGGATTATGAATTTGAGGTTTTTGATTGCATTTTTGAACACTTTCTTTGAATACTTTCTGGACATCAGGTTAATATGAATCAGTCCTTATATATTCTCATTCCTACGTATTACGTTCACAGTTATAGATTGATATATAGATTGATAGTTATTAGGGGTAGAATTTATGGACAGAAATAAAGAGCTTAATCCTGATGAAGTTACCACGGAATGGAACAATTCCTATCTTTTCAGTAGCAGGGGAGATGCCTTAGAAAAGCTTGGGGCATTAAAAAATAGCTCGGAAGAAATAAACGAAACTTATCGTCCGGAATTTGAGAAGCTATCCGGGACTGCTTTACTCAGGTATCTGGAAGCCGAAAAAGAGTTTTCAAGATCCATTGATATTCTCTACACTTATGCATACACTCAGCTCAGCAAAAACGTGAATGAGCAGTTCTTCATGTCTCTTCTTGCGGATACCCAGGACCTGCTTACAGAATATAAAAAGGTTAATGCCTTTGCAACCGTGAAACTGACCTCGCTCAGTAAGAAGGAATGGGTCAGGCTCTTTTCCGAAGAACCCAAACTTGAGCCATACAGGGCTTATCTTGAAGCGACCTATATAAGGTTTGCAGAGCACAGGCCGGTGGATGAAGCTCAGGCCGTATATCTGGCAGAGATTGAAAATCAGCGCATGAAACTGGAGACTGAGGCCCTTTCTAAAATCACCAATACAGTCACCATGGCAGGAAGCATAACTCTTGAGAACGGGGAAGAGTTCTCAGTAAATTCCCAGTCTTATAATACTCTGCTTTCAACAGACCAGAGCCGGGAAAACAGGATGAGATGTTATGATAAGAGGTTTTATCACCTTATAATCGAATCCGATTCAATGGCTTCTCTCTATGCGGAAAAAGCCCGCCTTGATGACCTTGCTGCAGGACAGCTAAACTACCCGGACTCTTACGAAGCCAGCCTGTACGGCCTTTATCTCACAAAAAATCAGGTTGATGATATGAATACGGTTTTTAAGGAGAGAAAACCCGTATTTGAAGCTTATAATGAGTTTCGGAGGAAAAAGCTCGGGCTTGAAACGCTCAGGCCGTATGACCTAATTTTGCAGTTGACGGGTCAATCTGGTAAAAATTATGCCTATACAGATGCTTTGCAGGAGATCCAGAAATCCTATTCCGGGATGGATTCCCGTTTCAACGAAATTTTCTTAAAAACAGTAACCGAAAATTTCATAGACGTATATCCTGCCCCCGAAAATGGAAAACAGCCCGGAGGTTACTGTTACGGCCTCTTTGCTCTGAAGGCTCCGGCCCTGATTTTTATGAACTACAACGGCATTATCAGTGACCAGAAGACTCTTACTCATGAGCTCGGGCACGGAATTAATTTTTATCTGATGGGCAATTCCGTGGATTATCTCTACTGCACGGGCCAGATCTATGAAATGGAGGTCCCGTCCACGTTCAACGAAGAACTCTTTGTTGATTATGTGGTCGAAAACTCTGATAAGGAAACCGCAGTTGCCGTGCTTGCCCAGCATATAGGGGAATACCAGAACTACTTTACCCGCCAGCCGATGATCACGGAATTCGAATATAAGGCCCACCGATTATGTGCTGAAAAAAGCAATGCAGACGGAGCTGTCAGCGGAGCAGAACTTAATGCCCTCTGGACCGCCCTGTCTAAAGAATATGGAAGCGACTCAGTAGAATATTACGCTGAAGATTCTGCGGAATGGACCTACATTAACCACATTTACCTGACAAATAACTACTATACTTTCAACTATGCAATTTCAAAAGCAGTAACTCTCGCCCTCTTCAAGCAGTACAGGGAAGCCACGGAAACCTTCAACAAAAACTACATTGCCTACCTTTCTGCAGGTTCGACGCTGATTCCTGAAGAAAAACTCAAGAAATATTTCGGGATAGAAATCAACAGGCAGCTCTTTGAAGATGCCATGGATGTCGTGGAGCTGAGAATTCAGGAACTGAATAAACTGGAAAATGGCTGATGAACCTGAATTTCTCTTAAACCTTTTTTCCCTTTACTTATTTTTTGGTGGTTCACCAGGAGATACTGAATTCAGAACTTTCTTTCCTGTCCGAAGAATACTTTCCTTGATCTCGGGAGCCTCATTTTAATTCACAGATAAATATAAGCGCCTCCGCCAGCTTGTCTGGCGGCTCTTCCCAAAATGAAAGAAAAACAGATTTGAAAGAGAAATTAGACTGAAATTTCTGCCGATTTGACCTGTTTGGTTCTCTTTTCCACTCACAATCATCCTTACCAACTTTTAATTTTCCTTTGTCTCTTCCTTTTCTTTCTTTTTGGGAAAGACCGTTCTCCTGCGTCGAGCGTGACAAAAACGACATGATAAGGTGAATGACGTTGTATGGATTGAGAAATATCTATAAATTAGTCCGCTTGAGCGAGCGAAGCGAGTGAAACGGACTGCGGACTGTTGCACTTGTAGTGCAACTCCCGGAAAATCTCCGAGTTCCTGAGATCCCGAGGCCCAATTCGGGAGACGCGACTATGTAACGGTGAACAACCTGTTTCTTCATTCATGCATTATAGGCATCATATATCTGTGCAACTCAGACAACCATTCCCATTAAAATCCCGATTCCGATAATGCTCATGAATGCACTGATTATCAGGGCTGCCCAGACGCCAAGTGCCTTGAACACGTGCCCCTTTACAAGCTGGCCCAGACCGGGGATGAAAAAAGAGAATAGTGCTGGGACGCCGTGCGTTTGTTTGTGACTCATAAATTTACCCTCCCTTATTTTTAGTAAATATGTTCCCTAAATGATATTATTAGGAATGTTCACTACTTTAATAAATTTAGTTGATTATTAATATTTCGGGCAATAGAACTCTTTATTGAAAGCATGAACTCTTTGAAAAGTAACAGTCCAGAAATTTAGAATGGAGGTCATGTATATTTACATGTCAGTCTCTGAATAGGCTGTCTTGCTGTACATACTCCGGTCTTTGAAAAGAAAGCTGTAGCTGTGAAAAGAGTAATTGCAAGCTTCGAAAAAGGCTTGAAAAAGGCTTATATCCTCATAACTCGAAAACAACGGTAAGACCAAACCGAAACTCTCAATGAAAATTATGATCCACAAAAAGAAAACCGAAAAATCCTTTGAATGGGACCCTCCTGCTCCTTCAACAGTCTATATTAAAATCAAAAATCTTCCGTATGAAACCTTCAAAACGCGGCTGAACCAGGGACTGGTTACTACCGAGCTTGACCAGATACGGTACCGTCTGGAGAGGCACATCTACTGCTGCGGGGTCTGTTCAAAATACATAAACGGGTACTGTATTATCACTAACCGAAGGGCTGAGTCCGGATGGATCTGCAAGTCCTTCGTGCCGAAAGAGGAGTTTATATATCTTGATTCCAGACCTGACCGGGAGGATTCGGCAGGGTTCAGATACCTCTCTGAAACCGGGCTTGAAAAGGACAGTCCCGAAGGTGAGGGGGAAGACGGAAGTCCGGAAAGCACAGAGGCAGGAGACCTCTACGAAAAAGGAGTGGCTCTTTACAGACAGGGAAGGCTAAGACTCGCGATTCAAGCCTTTGACCGCGTGCTTGAAGGAAAACCTCTGGATTTTGCAGCCATGTTCCATAAAGGAAATTCCCTGCTGAAACTCAAACGCTATGAAGAAGCTCTCGAGATCTTCAAAAGAGCCTTGGAAATTAGCCCTGATAATGCAGGGCTCTGGACTAACCTGGGGTTTGCTCTAACAAAGCTTGAGCGCTTCCGGGAAGCTCTTGATGCGTTTGAAAAATCGATTCTCCTGAACCCTGTGCAGAAACACGCCTGGGAAGGCAAGGATGCAGTGCTCGCCCGGATACGCTTTTGTGAAGAGAAACTCAGCGAATCTGAAAAAGCCCTGGAAAGAAATCCTGATGACCCGGATACCCTGTTTGAAAAAGGGAAACTCCATCTCAGGCTTGGAGAACAGGAAAAAGCTGTGCAGTCTTTTAAAAAAGCCCTTGAGATAAAACCTGAAAACGCCGAAGCCTGGCAGCTCCGGGGAAAAATTCTCTTTAAAGCCGGTTCGGAAAAGGAGGCACTGCACGCTTTTGAGAAGGCAACCCGTCTGAAGCCCGATCATCCAGAAGCCTGGTATGAAAAGGGAATGGTTTTCCTGAAACTTGGAAATCCGAGAGGGGCAGAAAATGCTTTTAAGATAGCAGCCGACCTCTGGGATAGTAAAGGGCTCAAAACAAAAGCGGAAAGTGCACGTGAGAAAGTTAAAAGGCTGAACTCCCCGAATTGATCATAGGGATCACAGGAAATCAAGGATTTTCGGGAAGCTGCACTCGAGAGGTCTAAATTACAGATCCTTGACCTTTACCACCTTATTCGCTATCCAGTGTCGTTTTTGTCACGCTCGACGCAGGAGAGCGGCCTTTCAGACAAAGTAAGAAAAGAATAAGAAAGAAGAGAAAAAAGCCCGAAAACAAAAACGACTGATGGCACCCGTAAGAAACCAAAACGTAAAGTAACCAGGGGAACAGAGAACTCCTGTTTCTTTTGCTTTTTCTGCTTTTTTTGCAGGGTCGCCAGGCAAGCTGGCGGAGACGCTTTATATTAACCTGTGAATTGGAAACGGTTTCCGGGGTAAAGGAAAGTATTCTCTCAACCCAGGGGCATTTATTCAGCACTTTTTCTCTTAATCGGGGTGTCGTCTTGTCAGGCACTTTTTATCTGGTTGACAGGCCGGCCCTAGACCCGCATGGCGCAGGGGGAGAAAACTGAAAGCTTCCAGCTCCGGGCACCGGAATAGATCCAAAAATTAATCAAAATAGACCTGCAGAGTTCGGAAAAAATATCAATATAAAAAAGGAAGTGAAGTAAAAGGAAACTTACCTTCTGAGGATCATAGACCTCAGGCGGTCAGCTGCACTTGCGGACTTATCAGCAATGCCTCCTACCTTTTCAACAAGCCCCATAAGGTGGCAGACCCCTGCCCCTCCGAGAGCATCTTCATGTTCGAAGATCTTTTTTAGGAGAGCTGTCTCAAGCACATCTACATCATGTTCCAGCCTTTCGACCTGAGGGACGATCTGCATTGTTTCTTTGATTTCTTCCTTGCTGAAAGATGTTGCAAGTAGTTTGTAAAGTTCACCCACAAGCCCCTCGTACAGCCTGGCGGTTTTCAGGGAGGCTGCCATGAGTTCCAGAAAGCCTTCCTTGATTTCATCCGGGAGGTTTTTACAGGGGCGCAGAGTCATCCAGTAGGCTGAAGCCTGGGCAAAATCAGCGATAGAGTCCTGCTGCTTGAGGAAAGAAAGGAGGTCCTTTTTATTAACCGGCAGCCTGATGGAGGAGGGTATGCTTGCCCTGATTTTCTGTTTGATTTTGTCGGCATCATGTTCCAATATGTCGATTTCTTCAGTCCGCTCATTAAGAAGTACCTGATCTCCTTTACAATAAGCTTCCATTGCTTCAGAGAGCTTCTCAACTGCAAGAACCCCTTTTTTAGCGTGCATTTCAAGAGGGACGAAGGGAGAGTCTGCGACCACGTCGAGTACGGAACGGATGTAGTCTTTCATAAAAATATCACCTCGAGCCCCACAAAGATTATTGCCGATGTAAGGGCAGCTATGGGGACTGTTGCTATCCAGGAAGAAATAATCCTCCAGATTACGCCCAGGTCAACGGCTGCAAGTCCACCTGCAAGCCCTACGCCAATAACCGAACCTACAAGGGTATGAGTAGTCGAAATCGGGAGGGAGCTGTAACTGTGTAGCAGAACCACCGAGGCAGTTGCAAACTGTGCGGAAAAACCTCGAGTTGGGGTGAGTTCCGTGATTTTCGACCCTATGGTTTCGACCACCTTATATCCCCAGGTTGCCATGCCTATTACCATGCCGAAGCCACCCATTATAAGTACACCGATGGGGATTTCGCTTCCTGTTACCCCCATCACGTTAAGCGCGGCAGAGAGAGGACCTACGGCGTTTGCGACATCGTTTGACCCGTGCGCAAATGCGATATAACAGGCAGTTAGGAGCTGTAAGAATATGAATTTTTTCTCAACGGCAGGCATATCTGAAGCCTTGTGAAGGTAAAGACTCCTTATTAGAGAAAAGATCAGAAACGCAAGAATAGCTCCAAGAGCCGGAGATATAAACCAGCTAGCAACAATTTTCAGAAGAACAGCCCAGTGAATGTCAGAAAAAGAGATAGTTCCGTTATAAGCTGCAATCAACCCGAAGCCGAGCACGGAACCAACAATTGAATGGCTGGTTGAAACGGGAAGGTTGTAAAAAGTTGCGAGCGTTATCCAGAAACTTGCGGCAAGAATTGCAGCCAGCATCCCCAGCACCACAATATCCGGGTGAATGCTGCTGATCATATCAATGGGAACGATCCCTTTTGCAATTGTCGAGGTAACCCGTTTTCCGAAGAACACGGCACCCAGGAATTCAAACACAGCGGCAATGACAATGACCTGCTTGATTGTTAGGGCACCCGTTCCTACTGAAGTCCCCATAGCATTTGCGAGGTCGTTTGCCCCTATGTTCCAGGCCATGTATAAGCCTGCAAGGATAATAGCTATGACAAGTAAATCCATTTTTTTCCTTACTCCAGAGATTTTAAACTCCAAAACTACTATAATTACTATGATGCATAATTGCTATGATGCATAATTGCTAGATGCATAATTACTAAATGCATGATTGCCATGATGCCTCAGATTTCTTCCACTTTATGCTTGATTTATGGAGTCTACACCTGTTCTCCTTAAATCCATGTCTCTTATGGTATTCCAGACCATTTCATTATATTTTATGTTTTCCATATATTTTAGGCCGCTCTATATAATCTATAGATCTATATATGTCTATTATTAATATATCTTAATGTCTCTTTTCGAGTGCAGAGATCCTTCTATAAGGGGGTCTGACATTAGGTAATTTTATTTCCAATGTAGGCAGATGAGTTCGATTTATGCAAATTGACCTCTCGGGCAGGCGTTTAATTTTTACAATAAGTTTATTGATTAACCGGGTTTTAAGCCTGTTTGATTTGAGACCTATCTGGCTAGAGATAAATTCAGGAGAAATACCACTGTTCCGAGTATTTTTCGTTAATGATAAACATTAAATACGTAAGTGAGATGATAAAAAATTGAAAATTGAAAAATAATGTCCTTATATCTAATAGCTTCAAAAAAAGGCTGATTAACCCTCCATGTTAGAGAGGTTCCAGCATCTGTGTTGGCGTAAACTCGTGCTTCAGGATACGGTTCTTAAGCATCGTACAGAGTCTTTCTGCCCGCGCCCTGTCTGACTGCCTCAGTGAGATCGGGACAGTTCCTTCTGCCAGTTCTATAGAGCCCAGTCTTGCACGGAATACTCCTTCAGAACACTGGAGTGTACAGGTGCCGCAATTGATACAAAGGTCTCTATTGATAACGAAATTATTTGAAATTGCATCCTTAGGACAGGTGCGCATTGCGGCACAATCCGGATGGTGCAGGCACCGTTCTTTTTCGACCCGGATGACCCTGTCAGTGCCTTCCCAGATATGCCCGTAGTTTACTTTTGTATGTGCAGTGCGCCCGTTTACATCCGAGACAGGCAACGGGACATTGTGGTCCAGGATTTTTAATCCTGAGAGGGTCTCTTCATCAAGGACAGGTATAGGGACTGCAAGGGAGGTAAGGCACTCAGGCCCGTGTGAGGTTTTCATCCCGCCCATCATCGCCGGGTCCATTCCCTTCATATCTGCAAAGGCAGAGACATTCGGTTTATCGGGGCTGGACCTGGTCCCTCTCCCCATAATATAACCGAGTGCACCATTCAAAAGAACCCTTGTACCCACGCCTATTATCCTGCGGGAGGGGTCGTTCTGGAGAGGGTTTATTTCCCCGCATCCTGAGACCGTTGCTTCCGTAAAAGGTCCTGTCAGCCCTGTCACAGAAAAAATAGTGTTGATTGTGGCCGAAGTGGGGTTTATCAGGGCATGGTAATTTTTAAACGCGAGCCGTGTGGTAATGATCCTGGCATAGTCGATATCATCAAGCGTAACCTGATTTTCATATATCCTGCCGTGTGCTTCCACGAGGACGTCAATCTCTTTTCCTTTTACAAGGTCCCGGAAAAGGTGTCCTCCGCCATACCGGTCATCTGCATGCGCTGTCCCGTTTATCACAAGGTCCACAACCCCAAGCCGTTCGTTCGGGCAGGGGCCGGGCTGAGCAGGCACACCATTTAGCCAGATGGAGTCTGCCCTCTCAAAATTGCACTTTCCGGCTACCGGCACCATCATAACTGCCATTGTGCCGGACATCACGCCAAATGTTCCGGTCGTGACCACATCCACATCATCGAGAGTTACATTTTTCCCGGCACGTACCATGGACTTGAGTTCGGCAGCAGTTAGAATTATCGCTTCATCCCTGGCGATTTTCCTATTAATTTCCTCGATAGTCTTCATAATATCCTTATATCCTCAAGCCGGACGTGGAGTCCTGAAGGTTTTTGAAAACTCATGTTCACAAGGGCAGTATGTGCAATCCCGATCATGCAGTTGCCAGGCAGGAAATACTGGCGGGTCCCGAAGACAGGGGGTTTTCTTATAGTACTTGCAATTCCTTCGAAAGCGTGGACATGATACGCCTGGACGTCGTGGACGTCTTCTTTTCTTGCGGCCATGGGACCCACAGTATGGCACTCAATTACACCTGTGACCGGGTTTGCACTCAGGACTCTCAAAGCATGATAGACAGGACATCCCGGACCTGCCGGACGGCCGGTTACGAGGTCTCCTTTTTTGACATCCCATTTTTCCACAAGGTCTGCCCTGAAAGGCACTATAAATTTGCGGGCTGACGGCTCACCCGGAAACGGAAAGAGTACGAAGTCATATTCTCTCCCGACAACGTCTACACCTGAGTAAGTGATATTTCTGGCCTGGATCGCAAGATTTTCCCGGCTCAAAATGTTCCCTGGGCTCAAAATGTTATCCGGGCTCAAGATATTGTTTTTACTGTAGAAAGGACACAGTTCCAGCTCTGCTAATCCGGCTTCAAGCCGGCCAACAAAGTCAGAACAGGTCTGGGAACCGCAGGCCCCACAGTTTTTACCCGGGGGATTCCATTCAATCACCCTCAGTCACCTCTGTACAGGGGCTCTGGCATATCCAGTGGCCGGATGACTCCAAAGTGGTTTTTCCACCCAATCTCTTTTTTACCGATACAAATCGTACATACGCCAAGAGGAGGGGAGCCTCTGAGCATGATAGGATCTTGCCCTATTTCCGGTTGATTGACAATTCTTCGCATCAGGTATCTGAGCCCGGTTCCCTGAATTGCATTTGTCTCTACAATGTCAATATCCGGGACAACTTTTCTGATGCTTTCTCTGAAGACCTCTTTTTCTGCCTGTGAGACAAGGTCGGTTTTCGTAACAACTGCCACATCTGCAAGAGCGAGCAGAGGTGCCATTTTAAAGGGTGAGTTTGTGCCTGAGATCGAGCTGACAACTGCAATCCCGAGAGAATGTGTTGTGTAAGGAGTACACCTTAGACAGAGACCTGCACTTTCAATTATCAGAATATTTCTTGAAAGGCTCTCCGCCCAGTGCAATGCGTCATCAAGGACGAGAATTCCCATATGGTCAGGACATACATCTCCGGAATATACCTTTTTGACAGGAATGCCAAACTCTTCTGCAAGTTCCTCATCTTCTGTTGCATGCACAACGTCAATTTTGAGAAAGGCAGGAAGTGAGCCTTCAGGCAGGTTCTTTATAATCTGGCGAATTACAACAGTTTTTCCTCCGCTGGGAGGGCCTGCGATTATGAGGAGTTTCATCTGTAGATCACACCCTGTTCAACTGAAATCCCTGTTCAACCGCAGCTATTAAAACTTCTGAAGAACCGGATGAAGAACCGGAAGAAGAATCTGAGGAAAAGGAAGCTCCCAACCTGAGTTGTTCTCTGATCAGGTGGAGTCTGTCTTCAACTACGGCAAGGTCTTCAATAAGGTCCTGCTCCTGTCCTGTCGGTTCGATCACAGAGGAAACTCCTCCATACCTCATTACGATACGCCTGCCTGCTGTAAGAGCCAGGTAAGGGTCGTGTGTTACAAGGATAACAGCCTTGTTTCCTCTCTGGAGAGACTGGATAACACGGTCTTTGAAGATCCCTGCATTCTCAATCTCATCAAGAAGAAGTATCGGAGTGTCACCGATTACAAGGGCATCTGCAATCATAAGAGACCGGGTCTGGCCCCCGGATAAACCGCTCATCCGGCTTTTAAGGCTGATCTCTTCTCCGGTAAATGTATTTGCAAGATTTATTGTCTCATCGAGTAAATCGTCCCTGCCGGGTCTCCGTGCTCTTATATGCATAAGCAGGAATTCTTCGACTGAAAGGTCCGCAAGACAGCGTGTATTCTGGGTAATCAGGGAAATAGGTTTGAAGGCTGGCTCCCGTACGAAGGCCTCGGGAGGTTCTTCCCCATTGATGAGAATCCTTCGACCTGTTATGGTATCCCCCTGTGCAAGATTTTCAATATCATTGATTAAAGCCGATTTTCCCGAACCTGTCGGACCCACTATTGACAGGGTGTCCCCGGGTCTGATTTCTATCCTGTCAAACCCTTCCTGTTCTCCAAGTCTGTTCCGTCCGGATTCTATGGTAAGAGTAAATTGCTGTGTCATGTACTCAACCATTCCTATCTTAATTTTATAAACCTTTCCGTAAATTATGAAATTTTATCCTATTATGCCCAAATCATAAAAAAATATACCCATATTGGGATAATAAATGGAATAAAGTGGAAAGAATATAATAATTAGAAACTATGAATCAACTAATTCGAACCTGTGCATCTCCTCAAGAATTGCCTGAAGAGCTGGTTGATGAGCTGTCATTACATGAGTACGGATAAAAAGAGGGCTGAAACTTCAAGTTTATTAACCCGGGTAGGTTAACAATTGTGAACACTGATATAGTAACAATTGTGAACATATATAGGTTGCGATACATCCCATCTGACAGGAAAAAGTAATCAGATTCGAAATTCTTGAACTACAAGCCGGTTCAGGGAAAATCGGTTGATACTATGCCGGGCGAAGCAAAACGAATGGGTTTTCCGTTTATTCTTTGCAGCGCCGCACGCCCTTCACCCATCGCGCATTAATAGATAAAAATGAAAACATCAGATGTGCCTGGAATTCCGATCCAAAATTATTATCCATGCAGCCGGACACGTCCAGAAAATCTGAATACTATGAAAAAAGTCCTCCACAGGGTCCGAGAGATACTTTCCTAAATCCCAAGACCATTTTGAAACCCACAGGTAAATATAGGACGCTCCCGCCAGCTTGTCTGGCGGTCGGTTGAAAAAGAAGAAAAAGAGATAAAAAAGACTGAAAAAAAGTATTTTTCAGGTAGAATTTTACTTGCTGGTTTTAGTTGCTATCTTATCGGTTTACCGGCCATTTCTACCTGTTAGTTTCTTACAGGCTTTCCCAGTCGTTTTTACTTGCTGGTTTTTCTCTTTTTTTTACGATTTTGGGAAAGGCCGCTCTCCTGCGTCGAGCGTGACAAAAACGACACGGTACAGTGAATAAGGTTGTATGGGTCCGAGAAATCGTAATTTAGCCCTCTTGAGTGAAGATCAATGCTAAAACCCATAAGTTAGTCCGCTTGAGCGAGCGAAGTTAACTGCTACAATCCATAAATTAGCCCTCTTGAGCAAAGCGAAAAGGGCAGCGTACTGCAGAGCCGCAACTCTGCTGAAACGGACCGCGTACTGTTGCGATTACATCGCAACTCCCAGGAAATCTCCGATTTCCTGCGATCCCGAATCGCAACTCGGGCTTTACTCCAGTTTTGCCCTTGCGGATTCTACTGCAGTTTCGCTAACAATTTTACCGGCAAAAACGTCAGCAAGAACTTCAAGTTCATCCTCTGAATGGTTTTTTGTGAAAGTCATAAGTGATAGCTGCCTCAATACAGGAGTTTTGTTATTATGCCGAATGTGCCATACTTCATGGGCAAGTACGGCTTTTAATTCCGAATCGTCCATCAGTTCAAGCATCCCCAATGATAAAAAAATGCTTTTTCCAGAGGCAAAAGCCCCCGGTACTGCTGAATCGTAATAATACACCTTTGCTCCTTCGGTTAAATTATTCACAAATGCCTGGGGCCAGTCCATGATGTCTGTAATCGGCTGGGCGCCGTGTCTTCTGATCAGGATTTTATAATACACTCTTGGCAGGAGCATAATAATTACAGTTGAAAGAATGACATAGGCGGTATAGATTTCGATTGTCAGCATTTGACTGCACTGCATAGCGGAAACAATTGTGCCTATAACCGAGATCATGAATAACTGTGCAGCAATGAACGAAGAAATCCTGAGAACCGGTTTTCTGGCTTTAAGATAAAACGTGAAAAGCAGTAAAGCCAGAAATGCCTGTATTCCTATTAATGGCAAAAGGTCAGAACCGGTGATGCACGTTATATAACAGTCAATTTCTTGCGTTATGGAGAACATATCCTCCGCCCAAAAACTTGTATTCTTAGAACCTGCTTCTCAAGGACTCTCACTTCTGAATTCACTTCTGAATTCACTTCTGAATTCACTTCTCAACTCATTTTTTAATCCACTTCTGAATTCACTTTTTACCGTGATAAGTATGGAAATTTTCAATAGCCACCTTGCCGAAGGTATCTACAAGGCTGTCCAGCACTTTTTTTGTGATGGTATTTGCGGTATTGTCCATAGACTCTGTTGCAGAATACAGATACCTTACCCTGTTCCCGCTTTTATCCACCGCTCTTTTTGCATAACCGGCTTTTACAAGCCTGTCCAGGGTCCCTGCCACGCTGGATAAAGGAATACCTGTTTTTTCGGTAATATCCGGCGTTGTTGACTCCTGATTTGTCCACAAAACCTCCATGATCTGGGCTTCAATGGGACTGAAAAATTTGGTCAAACCCTCATTGGAAAGATTTATTCGGTCTAATTTAACCATGGCTTTACGACTGCTGTAAACAAATATAAGCTTTGTGATGAGCTTTAGGATAACTGGTTTTTATCCAGGGCTTTTTTTGCACAGGTAGTTTACATCCAGCGTAAAGTTAAAGTAGGTTTACACTCAACGTAAAGTCACACCTTTACATCAAGTGTATAGTAAATTTGATTCAACGTAATTATTCAACGTAATTATCCAACGTGAGAATTGAAGGTAAACTGTTGAAAAGTAAACCGCTGAAAAGTAAATCGGCAACAGGTATTGAGGATTACAAATGCGTTTACATATGTTAGTCTTAAAAGACATATCCCGCAGGAAGACAAAACTCGGATTTGCAGTGCTGAGTGTGGTAATAGCTGCTGCAGCAATAGTAGCTGTAGTCACCACATTTTCCGCAGCAACCGAGGGTCTTTATGAAGAATCGAATAAGTTCGGTGCAAACATCATTGTCAGACCTGAGGTAACAACCATACCTCTTGTTGCGGGTTCAACGTCTATTGGTTCTCTGTCTATGGGAGAGAACTATATTGAAGAATCGGAAATTCCCAAAATTTATACTATTAAAAATAACTCCAACCTGGCAGTTGTAGCTCCAAGATTGTATGGGGTCGCAGAACTTGGCAATTCTTCTGTCGTTATAATGGGGGTAGACCCCGAGAAGGAGAAAAACCTCAAGTCCTGGTGGGAAGTCCAGGGGCACTGGATAACTGCAGAAACCCCTGAGAAAACCGAAGTAATGGTAGGTTCGGATATAGCCGGCCCCCTGGGGCTGAAAGAAGGGTCCCCGATAACCCTTAGCCAGGGTAATCTTTCAATTGATGCCGTTGTTGCCGGGGTAATAGAAAGCACGGGAGGCAATGAAGATGGATATGTGATTCTTCCGCTTGCAGCATCCCAGTACCTGCTTTCTAAAGAAGGGAAGGTCAGCAGTTTAGAGGTAAGAGCACTCTGTAACGACTGTCCTGTTGAAGAAATGAGCAGGCAGATAGAAGGAGTGTTCCCCGGACTGGAAGCGCGGTCAATGAGCCAGATTGTAGATACCGAAATGGCAGTTGTCGAGCATACTCAGTCTTCCGCAATGGCGGTCTCAATAATTACCCTGCTGGTGAGCACATTAACAGTTGCTTCCACCATGCTTGCATCTGTGAATGAAAAGCTGAAGGAGATCGGTATTATGCGAGCGGTCGGTGCAAGTAATGCTCAGGTGGTGTCCATGCTTTTCTTTGAAGGAGCAATTATCGGAATAATCGGTGGCGGTATTGGATTTGCCATAGGTACGGCAGCCTCGTCCATTGCCGCTCCTATGCTGGTCTCGGTGTCGCCTTCGCCAATGTGGGAAATCCTGCCGCTGGTTGCCGGAATCTGTATACTTACCGGAATGGTGGCTTCGGTTATCCCTGCAAAAAGAGCGCTTGGAATTGACCCTGCGGAGGTGTTGAGAAGTGTCTGATAATCCCGTATCTAACAGTCCTGTGCTTGAGAACCCTGTGCTTGAGAACCCTGTGTCTGAAAAGCCTGAATTTTCCGTTAATCCGGAAATGCCGGCTAATCCTGAGGACCTGAGTACAAACCTGATTCAGGTCAAAGATGTGACAAAAAAATACAGGCTTGGCCACAACGAGGTAGAAGTCCTGCACGGGATTAATCTGGAAATCAAAGACGGGGAATTCGTGTCCATTATGGGCCAGTCGGGTTCCGGAAAAACCACTTTAATGAACATTATCGGGATGCTGGACAGACCAACTGGTGGAAGCATCCTCATCAAAGATATCGATATCACAAAAAAATCCCAGAAAGAACTTGTCGAGTTCAGGCGCAGGACTGTTGGGTTTGTGTTCCAGCAGTTCCACCTTATTCCCTCCCTCACAGCCTATGAAAATGTTGCCCTGCCGCTGGTGTTTGCGGGTGACAAAGATGACGGCGCAGTTGCCAGCGCTCTTGAGAGAGTCGGGCTGGCTCACAGGATGCACCACAAGCCGGTAGAACTGAGCGGAGGAGAACAGCAGAGGGTTGCAATTGCCAGGGCTGTTGTTATGAAACCGAAAATCCTGCTTGCAGACGAGCCCACAGGAGCTCTTGATGCAAACACCGGTTCCATGATAATCTCTCTACTAAAATCGCTGGCAGGAGAGGTGACTGTCATAATGGTCACTCATAACAAAGAGCTTGCAGCGTATTCTGATCGCATAGTATACTTAAAAGACGGAAATGTTGCGGTGTAAAAAAACTATATCGGAGTAAAAAACATGAATGGAAAATTAATACTTACGGTTTTGTTAGCAGTAGTGGTGTCTCTGGTGGCAGCCGGATGCACGGAAATAGGGTCAAAAGGTACAGCTGATGCAAGCCCGGTAAAGGCGACCTGGATTACCACTCAGGCCAGTGGAAACCAGATATCCATTCCTGCCAGTTCTGTGGAAGAGGATACAAACGTCCACTTTAAGGTAAAAACCGACAGCGGGGAAATTGCAGTCATGGCATACAAATTTAATGGTGAGGTCTTTGTCAGGTCCAATGTATGCCCTCCTTGCAATTCAATAGGATTTACCCTTGATCAGGGCACCCTTGTTTGCGATTCCTGCGGCACGGTCTTTGATGCAGCAACAGGAAACGGCATTGAAGGAGGCTGTGTGGCATATCCGAAGGAAAGCATCCCTTACACGATTTCAGATGGCAAGATTACTATGAAACTCGGGGATGTGGTGGCTGCTCACGAGAAAACTATTGAACCGAACTAACAACTATTTGCACGGGGCTTAACATGAACGAAATTGAAGTTAGAGAATTGGTGCCATCCGAATACAGAGAATGGGATTTGCTTGTGGAAGAGGTCCGGCCCGGCACCCCCTTTCATACCAGTGACTGGGTAGAGATTTACAGGGATGTCCTTTCAAGAGATCTCAGGATTTATGGTTGTTTCAAAAACGATGAGCTTGTGGGAGGCTGCCCCATTTTTGTTAAGAACCTCAAAGGGGTCCTGAAGGTGGCATCTTCGATAAGCAATATGACTGACTATTGCGGACCTCTTCTAAAGGAGAGTTCCAGCCCCAAAACAAGCAAAAGAGTACAGGAGACCCACGAGATCTTTAACGCCCTCCGGGAATTCCTTTGCAGGCAGGGTTTTGATAGTATTAACCTGAAATTCTCTCCCGGGATTGAGGATATAAGACCATTCACCTGGAACGGATGGGACTCAAAGGTCCACTATACCCATCACCTGGACCTGAACGAAGATGTAGAGAATAACATTTCAAGGACGATCCGGAAGGACCTTAAATCCGCATCTGAGGCCGGACTCAGGACAAGGATATGGAATGATCTTGAAACTTATTATGAGCTGTTTTCCAAAGTATATGAGAGACAGCACCTGAAACCTCCGCTTCCCATGAAGTTTTTCGAAAAAGTATTCAATCTGATTCGGGAAAAAAATATTGGTTACATGCTTGTTTCCGAAACTCCCGAAGGAGAAGCGGTTGCAGCACATCTGACCCTTTACGGGAAAAAAGGCACTATTGCCTGGTCTTCTGCCCGGGACCCGGCTTTTAGCCTGAGGGGGTCCAATGCTCTGCTTTATTATAAGGAGTTTCTTGACCTGAAAGCCAGAAATTTCGAATACATGAACGTTATGGCAGGAAACGTTCCCAGATTTGCGGATTATATCATGGGCTTTTCTCCGAAACTTGTGCCTTACTACAGCGTAACTCTGGAGAATAAAAGGTACTCAGCCCTGAAAGCTTTACACAAAATAGCGACTTGATCCGGAAAACCGGAATTCCTGATTTACAGAACTTCAGGCATACAGTCTACAATACATATAAATTTGCGGAGATTGTGTTAATATTCAGAAGTTATTAGTATCAGTTTAATTTTAAATTTTTTGACAAAACCGCTATCCAGAAAGAATAAAATGGATTTTTACGTCAATCTATATTTCATAGGGGCGATTTAATGAGGATCAAAATTGCGATGGCATTGATGTCTGTTATCTTTATGGTTGTGATCGCAATTATATCCAATGGATTCCATTTGCTGCCTGATAGTAATGAATCTGTCATTGTAGAATTTATGAGCACTATCTCTCTTTTCGGTTCTGTGCTTTTCTTATTAGAAGCAAGAAAAGAACTACCCGGATGGTATCTGGCAGTCCCGTTTTGTATTTCGCTATTTTTACTGGTTATTGTAAGTTTTTGGGAAGTTAGTGGTGGAGAACTTCTTAGTGACTACAGGTACCTCGTAACACCCCTCGTGATAACACTTCTGGCGTTATTGTCCCCATTCTCGCTACTGGTCTTTTTATCTTTGCATGGGCATCCATACTCGATGAAAGCATATCTTGCAGTTTCATCTATAGCGAGTATTATTTCTATATTTTCCCTTTTCTTTGCAGTCTGGGAAATTTCATCAAGACACCCACAAGAAGCGTCTTTTAGTGACGGTCTCATAGCAATTTATTTCCTTTACTGGCTGGTTGTGATGCCGGTTATGGGATTAAGTTTTTTGCTTCGTGCAATAAAGTAAATGAATAATAGGGTTGTATGAAGCAGAATGCCAGGTCGGAGAAACTGTTTACTCTTAACGCTCATGTTCTGGAAAGGGTAAATAATTGAGAGGGTTTGATTAGTTTTTGAGATAAGCTTCTTTATTAAGCCTGGTCCTTTCGGGCCCTGCGAACGGCAGCAAGGCCTTTCCAATCTTCCATGTCAAGCTCCGGCTTTTCGCTCCGATATTTCGCATACAATGTTATTCCCACAGGGTCTTCAAGGATATCGACTTTGACGCCCTTCTCGCACAGCATCTGTTCATTGCCCGAGGCGTTCGTAACATCGCCGACGACCACGCGGTCGAACTGGCGCATGTATATCAATGTGGCGCAAACATCGCAGGGGCTGAGCGTTGTGAAAATTGTGGTATTGCTGAAGTCCTTCCGTCCCGTATCGCGTATGGCAGAAGTTTCACCGTGGTTATAAGGGTCGTTGTCCTGCACAAGCGTATTATGCCCTTTGCCGACAATCCGGCGCGTATTGTTATCGATGATGACGCCGCCGATAGGACAGCCGCCTTCATCATAGCTTTTTTGAGCAAGTAAAACTGCTATACGCATAATATTGTGGTCGCTCAGTTTAAAGAAGAATTCATCTTCAACTATCGCAGGAAGACTTTTCGTGGGCAAATGAGCGATGACATTAAGCACCTCTTCCGTAACAGGCGTGTCTTTTGTAATGAAGTGTTTCATAGGATCCCCCTTTTCAAATCACGCTAGTGTCGTGGCAAATTAATTATGGGGCTTTAATATATATAATTCATCATCAGTAGTCCTTTGTCCTTATTTTGATGACTCATAACTAAATTTCCTAGACACTAGTATTCTTTTCAGCATCATTAAGATATTTGAAATTGATTAATTTATATTGTTTACCATATTAAATCAAATTAACATTCAAAGTAAATTCCGGCGGGCAATTATAAACTTTTTTGTTCAGTCACGTGAATAACCAACGAGAAGCATTTACTCATCACCAAAGCGGTGGAGAATTGAATCAATAGGCTCGATTTCAAACTTCTCCGCACCAACAAGACAGGACCCTTCAAAATCACATGTCCAGATAGGATATGCTGAATATTTCTCCACAGATTCTTTGTGGAACTCCCTAACCGGAAGGGATCGAAGGTTAACATATTTGTCCAGTTTTAGATCCAGGGTATCGTAAAGAATTTCAGTTAATTCGTTCAGTAAATTTAATAGTACCATGGTTCGCTGGAATTCCGGATTCCACAACCCGATTCTTTCTACAATCTCTTTAACCGTGATATACTGCTCATACTCCCACAATTCAAGTATATCATTATTGAAATACCTGGATACTATTTCATAAATGCCTTGAATATTAACTATTGATTGAGGAGTTTCCTCGTTAAGAAGTGTATCATTATTGAAATGTTTGGATACTATTTCAGAAACACCCGGAATATTAACTATTGATTGAAGAGTTTCCTCATTAAGACGTATGAAAAGAATTCTGTCAAAATCGTCCTTTGTCATTTTGCTGTAGTTCATGTATATCGCCATTGATTATTGCATAAAAATCCTTAAGAAAAGAAGGAGGTTAATTTCTAATGAAGCTTCCTCTTTTGAACGGTCACGATATAATATAACAGCTTAGCCTTATGACCTTCAGGAGCCAGGCTTTTCTTAACAATGGCTGAAGCGAGATTAAAAGAGCTTGGAGTAATTTACGCACATGGATACTGATTGAGCTCATCCCAAAACTTGATTTAACCTCATTATTGCTGCAAACATTACAACTCCCAAGTATGATATTTCTTTGATTTCATATCTTGGAAATACTTTCTTGCATGACTCTATCCAGCTAAAGAACCTTTCTACTGCACTTTTCTTTTTGAATTCATCCCAATCTACCTTTATTGGTCTTCCTTTTTTCTTTTTCTTTCGATTTCTTATGTTTACTGGTATATTGGACTTTATTCCTCTTCTTCTGTTATATTTTCGAATTTCATCTGTATCATATATTGCATCAGCTGTCACTTTGGAAGGCCTGTTTACAGGCCTTCCTATAGGTCTCTGTATCTTGAAATTCTTAAGTGTAGGTACATAAAGCGTGGAGTCATTCTCATTTGCAGGAACAACAATAATAGAGAGGGGTAGCCCCTCTAAATCTACTAAAACGCTTATTTTT
>NZ_JJOY01000020.1 GCF_000979455.1 Methanosarcina sp. 2.H.T.1A.6 | reverse complement strand
TTATTATTATTGTTGTTACTCTTCTATTATTGTTTACTGCGATACTGTATTTTTGCAGTTAAATTCCCGGAAAACAGGCTGGGCTGGAGAAATAAATACGCTCTCTCTTTTCCGGGAACTCTTCAGTTTACTGGTAACTTGCTGCTTGAGTGACTTTTACTGGTTGAATAGCTGGTCCACAAACCATTCGGGATCGAATTTTTTCAGGTCTTCGTATCCCTGTCCCATTCCAAAAAAGAGAATCGGTTTGCCTGTAATGTATGCAATGGATATGGCAGCTCCTCCTTTGGAATCAGCATCGATTTTTGTCAGGATGGACCCGTCAATCGGGACAGCCTCATTAAACTGGGCAGCTCTTTCTACCGCATCGTTTCCAGCTACGGCTTCGTCCACGAAGATTATAAGGTCCGGAGAGCTTACCCTGCAGATCTTCTCCATCTGTGCCATAAGGTTCATGTTTGTGTGCATGCGGCCTGCCGTGTCAGAGAGCACAAAATCGATTTTATGCGCTTTTGCATACTGGACAGCATCATAAATAACAGCTGCCGGGTCGGCTCCGGCCTGATGCTTAATCATCTTTACCCCAAGCCTGCTTGCATGAATTCCCAGCTGGTCAATAGCGCCTGCCCTGAATGTGTCTCCTGCGGCAAGAACTACCGAATAATCCGATTTAAGCAGTCTGTGTGTCATCTTTGAAATGGATGTTGTTTTTCCGGTTCCGTTAATCCCCACAAAGACAATATGAACGGGCTTTTGCCTGTTTTTTACATAATCATCAAAATCAAAGGTATTAGCAGATACAACATCAAGGATTGCTTTCTTCAGGGCTGCTTCAACTATTTCTCCTGTATTGCTTCCAATCCGTTTTGTAGTGCCTGTAAGCTGGGTTTTCACAGACTCAACAATAGCCTCGGAAACCGAGAGGGCAAGGTCACTTTCCAGGAGGCCCATTTCAAGCTCCCACATCGGCTCTTCAAGATCCTTGCTATCCAGGTAGACTTCTCTGTTAAAAACAAGGGCTTTAGCTTTCTGAGCAAACCCAACTTTCGGGACGACCTTTTTGAAAAAAGACTTTTTCTCTTCAGGGGGCTTTTCTTCCTCTACTTTTTTCCCTTCAACCCTCGTTCTGTCTTCAAGCTTTTTCCTGTATTCCGCCTTCTTCAGATCTTCCATCGGAATATGGGTGATTCCCGGAGAAGCAGTAACCGTTTCGGCTTCGGGATTTTCTTCTTTCAGGGCAGCCTCGATGGTTTTTTCCTCAATTATCGGCTCAATTTCCTCTTCGAGGCTTTCTTCGCTTACAGGCGCCTGCTCAACGACTACTGGTTCGACTTCTACTGCCTTTTCATCAATCGTTTTGCTGAGCGCCTTCTTAAAACTCCCAAGTTTCTCTTTAAATTTGTTGAACACAGGATCCATCCCGAAAAGATTCAGTAAAAAATAGGTAATTAAAGTTTAATGAAGTAATTGAAATTAATGAGATAATCAGAGTTGATGGAATAGTATTAGAGTTGATGGAATTATTAAAGTTAATGATATTATTCGATTCTTAAATAAGGTTTATAAGTTTCACTAATACGGTATCTGTGCCTGAGCCAGGGCATTTTTCAGGCCTGGCCAGGTTGAAGTTTTGCAGCTTCTGCTTCAAGGGCCTGCATCCCCTGTGCGAATTTAGTCAGTGAAGCATTCATCTGTTCAAATATTTTCGTAAGCTGCTCTTTGCGACGGTTCAGAGTTTCGATAGCTCCCTCTGCAGTTTCCTCTGCACTGAAGCCTGCTCCGAGATTAACAACGACTCGATCTGCGTTTTTGACTTCAGCATAAACATAGGAACCAAAACCTACCGGAACCATTGTTTCCGCAGCCTTGCCTGCTTCTGAAGCTGCTTTCAGCTCATTTATTGTCACAATGGTCTGATCGCAGCTGGAAATGGAAGCCTGTACCATGCTCATCTCCTGCCTGAGCGCTTCAGCCTGCCTCTGGAAATCCTGATGCCTGGCTGCCAGATTCCTGATCTCTTCACTGACTTCTGCCATATCCTTCACTCCTCAGCTATGCTTTCGATCTGGATCTGGTTTCTTTTAACTCTGTGTTTGCTTCCGAAGATCGAATATGTCTTATCGGTTGCATTCTTTTCATTCTGGCTTTCGATCTTCTTTGTGAAGTCTTCCCAGCTGTTTCCTGCTTTAAATTTGCCTTTGACAATAAAACTCTTCATCATTACCACTCTCTTGCTGTAACTTTGTTCTGGAACAGATGGATGATATGATGCTCATTCCAGGAACCCAAGGGCTTCTTCAATTCTCCCGAGTTCCGGTCCTGTTGTTTCGGAGCCTGCTACAAAGTTCTTTGAGTTCGCAAGCAGGCCTGAGCCAAGCATCTGGGTCCCGAAGTTAGTAGTCCCTATGTTTACCGGAAGTCCGAAGATCTTTTCCAGAGCTTCTCTTTCTGAAGCTGTCACTTTAGGGTGTACCAGAAGCCCTTTATTTGTAACGGCTCCTGCCATCCCTACATTTTTAATCCCGGCAATTGTTCCCCTGTAAACGTCCACCTTAAGGGTCCTGGCAATGGCTTCCAGAGCCATATCTGACAGCTCGGGATGTACAAGGGCTGCGGAATCGTTTGCCAGCACGATGTTTCCTACCGCATTCAGCTTGTCCGGAAGGGTGCCCGCAGGGACTCCTGTGAGTCTCTGCATCTCTTCAACATTGGATCCATATGGAAGCAGAATACCATTTGAGTTGCCTCTTGAAAGGGCTCCCACTACAATGCTTCCATTTATAAGAGTCTCGATGACCCTTACATCCAGCACCTCTTCGAGTATAGTGCAGACCTCTGGGTTTGCCATAGGGGGAACGAGGGCAATATCTTCGGTACAGGTTGAAAAGACCCCGATGACCGGGGTATCGTAGATATCCACTGTTCTGATCATATTCTTTGACTTTTCGCTTTCCTGGTATATATTTACTGGGCAAGCTCTGCCTGTACTTCACCATCTGCGAACTTCACAGCCCGTACCCGGATTGAGAGAGGTGGCTTTTCACAGCCTTTTTCCCAGAGACGTTCATTGATGGATTTGTCCAGCTTAACCTGCGTCGATTCGGTTTTCATGTGCCTTACGAGATAATCCCTTACTTCAATAACTGCCCTGTTGGCTCTTTTCCATATAGGGACTTTCCTTGCCTCTCTGAGGGGAATCGTATATATCTGTTCTTTAACCATGTCGTCTGCCATTTTTTCCCACCATCCTCGCTTATTTCACATCCAGGCTTCTTCTTCTCCAGTGTCTGCGCCTGGGATGACTTACTACCTTCCGGTTAGTTTTTACAATAACCCATACCGGGACTCGCGTATTCTGTTTGTGCGCCTTTGCAAGACGCTTCTTCTGTCCTTTCATGTTATGACTCAAGTGGACCACACCTGTTGACTGTAAGTATTCTAATCTAATAATTCTGTTAATTTACAGTTATATCCGGTAATTAGCTGATTGTGATTTCAACCCTTACGTAATTGCGGCTCTACCATACCGGAATGAATCGGCAGGTCTGTTAACCATGTCCTGTAAATCCTATCTATTATGGGTTAATCTGCAGCAGTAGTATAGGGGTTGAATATAACTCGATTATTGTATAAATCTTTATTCCAGAATTTTCCCATTCAGGGAAGCTTCCAGTTTTCAAACTCATTTGCTTCTTTTTTCAGGGAAATCTCTTCCTTGAAAGTACATGGGACTGGAAATGAACCGGGAATAGTTCCCTTATTCTCTCCTCTCCCTGTCTCTGCCGGATTAACTCTCTGAGTTCTGTTTCATAATCTGCTTTCTGAGTACTCTCACTCGGACCCTGTTCAACATTCAGGTAACATCCGACAAGAGAATCCACAACTTTTTTGCCGTATCCTTTAAGGGGGCAGGAATACTGTACTCCCAGCCGGTCTTCAATGCTTCTCACCTGTGAGATCGAAAGCACTGGGACCCTGTCATCTCGCCTGGTTCCGTCGGCAATCATTTTAACTGCCGGATCCATAGCAAGAGTTTCGACAGCTCTTTCGTGGATATAATTGATAGCACTTTTCGGAAACCCTTCTTTCAGTACCATCTCGTATGCCTTTTCCAGGATTTCTCTCTCAAGAGAAAGGACCCTGTGTGGAAAATGTAACTCCTCAGCAGTTTTTGCTGCGATTTCTCCTGTAGGGAGCAATCCGAAGTTACAGGTTACGAGTTCTACCTCAAAAAACGGCTCCAACAAAAGGGCAGAGAGTGAACTGTCCTTACCTCCACTAAAGAGGACCGAGACTTTCATTGTGCTTAAATCCGGGTTATGGACGTCTTGCGTTTCGCTGGCTGCATCCGCATCAAGAGTGATTTCAGCTGTTCGTCATCGATTTGAGACTGGAGCCTTCCACTCTGGGCAAGCGATATCAGCTGCATCTCAAGCTGTTCCCCAAGGGCTGGCCTTGACATCTTCAGAGTTGTCAGGCGTTCCCTTGCTTCGGGAGTCAGGATCTGCCTCAGTATAGCCTGCTTCTGAGCTTCCATTTCAGCTCTTGCCTGCTCCTGCTGGTAAGCTGCCTGCATATCAGGTGGCTGATGTGGTGCCTGCTGTTTCTGAATTTCTGCAAGCCGTCTCTTTCGGATTTCTTCGAGTTCATCATCCATATTAGACAAGGCAATCACCGAAAAAACCGGTTTTCCGGAATATGGTTTATAATATATATGAAAGGGAGTCCGAATTTCTCAGGTCCCTTTCTGAAGTAGCTTCTCTTTTAGTATTTTGCAAGTTCCGGAATCTTTTCGAGCAGTTCCTGCTTAAGTTCGTGTGCTGCGTTATCCATCATGGAACGCCCTTTTGCAGATACTGTTCTTCCGTCCTTTACCTTCTGCAGGAAGCCTGCAGTTTCAAGCTGCTGTACTGCCTTTCTGGCAACAGAACCACTGCCCTTTGCTTTGCGGGAGGGCTGGACACCCTTGTCCTTCTTTCCCCCATATACTGAGCGGAGTCTCTCGATTCCGATTGGTCCGTCGGTATAGATCTTTCTGAGGACTGCTGCGCACCTGACGTACCACCAGTCTTCATTGGTCGGGGGGAGTTCTTTGTGAACCCCGGTTTTCACGTTCCCTGCCCATTCGGGGGGAACTACCTTTTCATTTTCCTTCAGAATACCTGCAAGCTTGTCGATCATTTCCATTGCAGGAACATCAAATACTGTTGTCATGCTCTCCTCCTTATGCGAATTAAGTTAATTTTGCAGGTTCGGGCGATAGTGCCGATTCTTCCCCCCCGAATCTGTCAGGAATGTAACTCTTGTTCTCGAAAAGAGGTAACTCTTATGCTCTTCCGAGAAATCCATTGCTGGTTTATAAGCTGGCTACGGACTCTTTAAAATTTGGGTCAGAAGACCCGATAATGCCGGTTAATATGATTTTAGTCTAAACTGGAAAATGGGGTTGATAAATTTATTGGTTAATATATACATTTTTCGGTAAGATCCCGAACAGGTTTACTAAATGGCATTATTCTTTTTTAAAGGTTTGTGCTCTTCCCGGACCTACCGATATATATTTGACAGGGACTTTCATAAGCTCTTCAAGCCTTATGATATAGTTTCTGGCATTTTCAGGGAGCTCGTCGTAGGCTTTCACTTCTGTCAGGTCGTTTTTCCATCCAGGGAGGTCTTCATACACAGGACTGCATTCCTTGAGGTCTTCGGTAAGTTCCGGGGGATAATCCAGGCTTTCTCCTTTATATTTGTATCCTGTACAGATCCTGAGTGGGTCAAAGCCTGTCAGTACGTCCAGTTTGGTAAGGGAAATTTCCGTATATCCGTTAAGGGCAATAGCCTTTTTAAGGAGTGGAAGATCAAACCAGCCGCATCTTCTGCCTCTGCCTGTAGTTGTCCCGAACTCTCCTCCGGCTTTCTGCATCCTTTCTCCCAGTTCCCCGGCAAGCTCTGTTGGTAGCGGTCCTTCCCCAACTCTTGTTATATAGGCTTTTACTATGGCAATAACACTGTTCACCCTCGTAGGTCCCACTCCAAGGTTGGCACATGCAGAGCCTGAAATTGTGGAAGAAGAGGTTACGAATTTCTGGGTCCCGTGTATAACGTCAAGGTGGGTGCCCTGAGCGGCTTCAGCCATGACATTCTTTCCTTCATCAAGAGCCTGATTGATTTCCCTGGAAACATCAGTAATATAGGCAGCAAACTGTTTTCCCAGTTCCAGGTATCTTTTTATGTGGGCCGGATCTCTGACGACCTTCGGGTCTCCTCCCATTGCCTCGATTTCCTTTTCTTTCTGAGGGGCAAGTTCTTCAAGCCTTGCTAGGAAGCGCTCCCTGTCCACAAGTTCAGCCATGCGGATCTCGTCTCTGGCTACCTTATCAATATAAGCATAGCCGATTCCACGCTTGGTGGTTCCGATTTTCGTTTCCCTTGCAGCTTCTCTAAGCCCATCCATTTCTATGTGGTAAGGCATAATGATACTTGTTTTTGCATCAATTCCGAGTTTCCCTGCATCTACCTTTATCCCGTGCTTCTCAAACATTGCGGTTTCTTCGGCTAAAACCTCCGGGTCCAGGACAACCCCAGGCCCGATCAGTACCCTGGCATCAAGCAGAATGCCTGAGGGGATCAGGTGCAGTTTGTAGACCTCATCTCCTACCTTTACTGTATGGCCTGCGTTGTTCCCGCCCTGGAAACGGGCAACAATATCATAGTCTTTTGCAAGAAGGTCGACAATCTTGCCTTTTCCCTCGTCACCGAACTGCGCGCCTGTGATTATCGTAAACATAAGCCATGAATCGGGCTTAACCTTAATAAGGTTTTGTCCGGTTTATTTGCCCCCGTCCCGGGGCACAATTTTATTAATATTCTCCAATGTGTTCCTTAAGTCCGTACGCAGTTTAAGCGCCCTGACCCCCATTTCCATAAACTGAATGGCGGAAAACTTTCCCTCAGTCCTGATACTATCCCTGCAGCAGGGCAGCATAATAAGCAGCATAATAATTACACCCCTTTGTCCAAGTCCCGTTATATTACCAGCCCAGATTATTATGTATATAATGAAGCGGGAGTACATCGAAGCAATAGCATGTCATGGGGCAATGGCATGTCATGAAACAACGAGATTAAGGGGCAAGCAGTTTTAAATTCTGTGCCTTTGAAAACAGGGTGGCTTTGAAAACAGGGTAGATAAATGTTTGAATGCAAATGCAGGCAAATTTAGAATATTATGCCTCTGAAAATAAGCAGGCTGAGAACCATCAGGATTATCGCAAGGATTGCTGCTGTCTTTGCACTTTCTCCATCGCTTCCGAAGATAATCGGGATCGGGCCGAGCATAATTACTCCTCCGCCTCTTATCCTTGACTCGGCTTTTCCTGCATGAGGCTCTTTCTTATTGAGTCCCTCAAAACCGAACGAATTTCCAGAATCAGCTTCTTTTCCGAATCGGTCTCTTCTTTTTGAATATCCTTTTCCAGGTTCGAAATTCTCGCGCATGCCTATGGCTGTTCCGATTATAAGCATTAAAAACCCGAAGAGTATAATGAAAATCCCAGTCAAAACAAGTAAGTTTCCAATCAACGTTTCGTCTTCCACAGGAATAGATAAAGAATCGTTATTAATAACCCAAGTCCAAGCATATTTGTTGTAATTTCAGGAGCAGAGCCGAATACTATCGGGATGGGTCCTAGCATGATAAGTCCGCCCATTTGCGTTTTTGTGGGATGCTGTAATGTTGTAAGAACAATGCCTAATAATACTATAATAAAGCCAACAAATGTGACTGTTGCGCCTACTCTTAGAAAATCTTCTGATGTACGCATGTGGAATGATATTATGCTTTTATTATTAAATCTATCCTTTAAATTTTCTATTTATGTAGACGACTTTATATTTTTTATTGTCTAGATGGGGGAATTTTGTCTGAATCATGGCTACATTATCTTAAATATGGGAAAGTTCTCAATTGTTGTTACTTATTTATTCTAGTTCGTTTCTTTTTACCCAAAATTCTGCATATTTCTGACGATAGGTTTTTATATAACTCTTTCTCCAGGGCAGACCTATCTAAAAAACCCATAATTTTTGCTTTTACTTCCCAAATTCTGGCCCTTCAGGGAGAATTGCGGTGACATTGAAAAGTGACAATTATGTATAATTAATTGAAAGGATAAATAGAGAGTCTGAAATAAACAATAAAGCTGATGTATATTAAGTGAGCATTCTAAAGTAATTTTATAGGGGTTGGCGATGGGCTGCAGGTATTACGGGAACTTATATATACCATTTTTATATTTATATGTATATAATTATTCCCGGCATCTTATATATACTGTGAACACGATAAGAACCTCTTCAATTGCATTTTAACCTTTGATACGTGTACGTTATCCTGTAAAAGGCATATGTATAAATTGTCCTGTACCGGGTAACATGCAATTGCCCTCCGAAGGGCAATAGTCATGAAAAGTATTGTTCTGTTCCTGGAGCCCGTTTTCAGGCTTTTGCTTTATTGTAAAAGCCCTGAAGGGTGGAGGCAGATCCCGGAAGAATTGCATACAGAAGTCCGCAGGGTAATTACTAAAACCCTGTTAGCCGTAGACCATTACCTGCAAGCCGGGTTATCCGTAAACCTTTTGCCTTCAAATCAACTAAATCAACTAAATCAACCATATCACACACGTTTAGAACTCAATTAACCTGAAACCAGAATATTCAAATCAATTTTATACCACAAAACAGGTGTTTTCAAATGTCAGAAGACAGTGCCATAAGATCTTCCCTGGAAGATATTAAGTCCAGGGTAGAGTTTCAGCTTGAGTGCGGGGAGATCATTCCTGAGGATGTGAAATCTCTGTTAACCGAAATAGAGATACTTAAGGTCCAGAACGAAAATATGAAGGCCCGGCTCCTTGAAGCCAGTGTAGCCACAGGCAGGCACCTTCAGGAAATCAATAAATTAAAAGCTCATCTGGAACAGCTTACTGAACCTCCACTTTTCATTGCAACCATTCTTGAGGTAACTGGGGAAATTGCCCTTATCAGGCAGCATGGAAACAATCAGGAAGTCCTTACGCAGATCCCTGAAGAATGTCTCGGAAAAATAGAGCCCGGAATGAGGGTTGCTGTAAACGGAGCTTACTCAATTATTTTCCATAGTGAGCAGGGCTGCCGACGTGAGAGCTCAGGTTATGGAGCTTATCAATTCTCCCGGTGTGGACTACAGCATGATTGGCGGGCTGGAGGATGTACTTCAGGAAGTCCGTGAAAGTGTGGAACTTCCGCTTACCGAACCCGAGCTTTTTGAGGATCTGGGAATCGAACCTCCTTCCGGTGTTCTGCTCCACGGTGCCCCGGGTACGGGGAAGACCCTGATTGCAAAAGCCATAGCCTCTCAGGCAAAAGCCACCTTCATCCGAATGTCAGGTTCCGACCTCGTCCAGAAGTTCGTAGGGGAAGGCTCAAGGCTCGTCAAGGATATCTTCCAGCTTGCAAGGGACAAGTCCCCAAGCATCCTCTTCATAGATGAAATCGATGCCGTGGGCAGCATGAGAACATATGATGGGACCAGCGGCTCGGCAGAAGTAAACAGAACAATGCTTCAGCTCCTTGCCGAAATGGATGGTTTTGATCCGAAAGGCAACGTAAAGGTGGTTGCGGCAACCAACCGGATTGACCTGCTTGACCCTGCTCTCCTCAGACCTGGCAGGTTTGACAGATCAATTGAAATTCCACTCCCTGATGAAAGAGGCAGGATTGAGATCCTGAAGATCCACACCCGTAAGATGAAGCTTGCCGATGATGTGGACTTTGAGAAGCTTGCAAAGACGATGTCAGGAAGGAGCGGGGCAGAGATAAGTGTAATTGTCAAAGAAGCCGGAATATTTGTATTGCGCAGACGTGGTCAGCAGATCACCATGGCAGATTTCCTTAAAGCTTATGACAAGGTTGTAAACGTGCAGGCGCCCACAATTCCTCAGGCCATGTTCGTGTAACCTGTTGGAATAACTTATTTAGAAAGCATCTGCCTGTAGAAAACCGGATTAGAAAGCCTGAACCTGATTATTAACCCTTCTGGGAACGGCTTTCCTTTTTTGTGCCGAGCAGGGGTCTATTCCTTGCCGGTAATTCTTATCTTTTTTCAAGAATCAGACGAAAGGTTTATATTTTATAAATTACTTGATGATATGCTGCCTTACAGCAAAACATAAGTGACAGCGTGCTCCGATAGTGTAGCTCGGCCAATCATTCAGGACTCTCACTCCTGCGACTGGGGTTCAAATCCCCATCGGAGCACTTTTCCTTTTTACACCAATTCTTTTTCACACTAATTTTTCACATCAATTTTTTGCACTAATTTATTCTGATATTCACCCTTTAAAAACACCTTATGCCTTTTTTTTCATGATATAAATGCCTTCTATCCTGACATCAGGCTTTTTATTACTGTACCACTCTCTATGCTGCCTGTCCCAGAGCATCCCGGCTTTTTTAAGCAGCTCTTTTACAGGATATGTGTCCCCTTTAGCAATCCATTTATAATCTTCTTTCACCGTTTCCTTTATTGTGGTTGCTGCCTCTTGGTTTTTGTGAGTTTCCTGTTCACTTATTAAACCACCGTCTGCCAATGAAATCTTCCCCCTTTTACATCTTTTGTTCTTTTATCGATGTACCCCAGTTCTGTATTTTCATTTCAATGTATATCCTGTTTATGTTTTCGGGGTGAAAGTATTAATCTAAAAGCGATTAATTGCAGAAAAACAAAATAATTGGTAAATATGGACTCAAGAACTATCAATGTCGAAAGCAAACTCCGCGGCTACCTGTTCGGCACTGCATGTGCGGACGCTCTTGGCCGCCCTGTAGAACACCTGACCCTTGAGCAGATAAAAGAGATATATGGAGAACAGGGAATTCTTGAGTTGACTCCTGATGCTTTCTGGACCGATGATACCCAGTTGATGCTTGTGCTTGCCAGAGGGCTCCTGCATGGGGCAGAACTTGAACTTCCAGGGCTTATGGATAAGATTGCAGAGGAACTTATCCTGTGGCTGGATGAGCCTGACCTTGGGGCAGGAGCGACCACCAGGGGTGCAGCCCTGAACCTCAGGGACGGGATTCACTGGGGCGAGTCCGGACTAAACTCAAAAACTTGCGGAAGCCTCATGCGGGTTGGAATCCTTGGCTTCATCTTCCGGAACGATCCTGAAAAGCTGGTTAAAGCAGCTTCACTTTCCGGCAGAATTACTCATATTCACCCGGCTGCAGATGCTGCATCCGTTGCAGGAGCATATGCTGTTAAAATGGCTCTTGACGGAGTAGCCCCCGAAGAAATGTTTCTGCTCCTTCTGAGGGCAACGGAAGGAATTTCTGATGAGTTTACGGAAGCCCTCAAAGGCTCTTATGAACTGGCTCATAGTAATTTGACTGATGGAGGGGCTCTCCAGAAAATCGGGCAGGGCTGGTATGCAGATGAGACTTTTGCCCTTGCTTATTTCTGCATCCTGCGATATCCTGATGATTACAAAAAAGCCGTTCAAACTGCAGTGAACATAACCGGAGACTCGGATTCGGTGGGCAGTGTTGTAGGAGGGATTCTCGGCGCAAGGCTTGGGATTGAAGCAGTGCCTGCTTCCTGGGTTGAAGCCCTGAAGGAAAACGAGAAACTGGAAGAAATGATTACTCCTCTGCTTGAGAAGTCTTTTCAGGTTTCCAAAAACAAATTTAAGGTTTCCGAAAACAAACTTCAGGTTTCTGAAAACAAACAGGGGTCTTAAGAAACAGAGGTCTTTGAAAATGGATTTTTCCGAAAAAGGCGTTTACTGTCTGGTGTTTGAAAACCGGGACTGCGTAATAGAGGTGGGGAAAAAGGGCACGTTTTCTTTTCCCGAAGGCTTTCATATTTATACAGGTTCAGCTCTCGGTTCCGGGGGCATGAAGCGGGTCAAAAGGCATATAGACTTTTCTTTAAGGAAGGACAGGAATCCCAGATGGCACGTAGATTATCTACATCTGAATCCTTCGTTCAAATTATCCTGGGCAGTTTGTGCCAGCACTCCTGACCGGCTTGAGTGCGAGCTTGCCCGAAGGCTTGGAGGAGATTCAGCCCCGGGCTTTGGATGCACGGACTGTGCCTGCAGTTCTCATCTCTTTTACAGGAAAAAGAATCCTCTTTCGGAGATAAAGGATGTTTTTGGAGCTCTTGGGCTCCGGGCTGTTGTGCTTGAGCGCTGAATTATTTATTTTCATTTGTTTTCCTCTTCATTTGTCTTCCTCTTCATTTTTATCCTTCTCTTCATTTATCCTCCTCTTTCACATTAACAGGAAAGCTTAAAGTAAGGCAGGATTTTATCTAAGTTACCAGAAAAACGGTTTTTATCTGCTCAGGGGATGTTTCATGGAACAGTTCTCTTTTATCGCCTGCATGCCTGATAAGCCCGGAGCACTGCACAGGGCAGCCGAGATTATCACGCGGTATGAAGGAAACATCAACCGAATCCAGTATGACCGGAGGATCGACAGGAACACCGTCTTTTTCGAGGTAACGGCTGCTTCACAGGCTTATCAAAAAATCCTTGGGGAGCTGGAAAGAATAGGTTACCTTCAGACCTCCCTGCAGCCTGTAACTTATCTTAAATTCAATGTCTATCTCCCTAACTGCCCTGGAGCTTTATTCGATTTCCTGGATCACACCACTTCTTCAGGGGCAAATATCACTTCCCTTGATTTTGATGATAGGGGGCAGCATCCTGAAAGGCTTGTCGTGAGCCTGAACATTGAAAATGCTGGCCTTATAGATGCTCTCCTGAACCAGCTCAAATCAAAGTACAGGCTTGAGATTGTTGAGTATGACATAACAGGAGAAAAGCTCGATGATACGGTTTTTTACCTGCGTCTTGCCCAGAAACTGAGGTACTATCTCGGAAACGCAGAAGACGCCTTTTTAATGAAATTTCTGCACGACATCAATCATATTGCTCAGGAGCTCTCAAACCTGCGGAAAGATCCTGTTGAGGTCTTTGAGAACATCCTGAAAGTCGGGGAAACCCTTAGCCGGACTTCAGGAGATGGCTTTTATGCCGATGTGCAGCGGGTCAGGGTAAAGGACGGCATTGAACTTTTCTGCTTCCAGCTTCCCTGCGGAGGAAATATTTATCTTTTCGATACGCCTGACGAAAGGGTCATGATTGATACGGGCTACGGGATATACCAGCCTGATGTCGTGAATATGCTTCAGCACTACGGGCTTGGGGACCTGAGCCTGCTTAAAAGAATCTACATTACTCATGCAGATGCTGACCACTGTGGGGCGGCAGGCTATTTTTCCGCTCCCTCTTACCTCAACCCCGAAACCCTGAAAATTACGCGGGAAACCAGCAGAGCTTATGGGTCCAGCAATCAGGGCTGTATCCTGGAAGAGGTTTATACCAAAATGATTAACCTCTTTTCAAGGTTCACCCCTCCCTCAAATGTAATCCTTTTTCCTGAAATCTCAGCTCCGGATGAAAAACTTGAGAAAAGGGGCGCTTTTCCGGTTATTTCTCGCTTCAGGATAGGGGACCTTGAGTTTGAAGCCCTTCAGGGGCTGGGAGGGCACATGCATGGGGAAATCTTCTACCTGTGCCCTGAGGAAGGGCTTGTCTTCCCTCAGGATGCCGTGATCAACTTCAGGAGCCTGAGCCCGGAGAGGGCTGAATACAATTTCCTGGCTGATTATCTCATGACATCGGTAAATGTAGACAGCAACCTTGCAAGAGAAGAACGAAACGCTCTCATTTCCCTTATATTGGAACTTGATAACAAACTCTTAAAAAAGGGAAAGAAATGCCTTGTCTGCTGCGGACATGGTTCAGTATCCATACTCGAAGGCGGAAAGCTTGTCGCGCATTCCAGTTCAGAGAGATATCTAGTAAGAAAATCTCTGTAAGGGAAAATCCGGATATGCAAAATGTGATCGCTATAAAAATAATAAATAGTTTGAAAGCCGAAAATAATCTACTTGATTAAAGATAATCGGTTTTAGTCCGGGTATTCGGCAAAGTTAAGAGGGGTCCTGTTTGTCAATGTTTTCTCAGTTTGATTATTATGTTCTGATGTTCCTGAACTCCTTTTCCTTTCTGGACCCCGTTATGCTATTTATAAGCCTTAAATTCGATTATTTTCTTTTTCTGATTCTTGCGGCTCTCTTTTATTTCAGGGGCAGGCAGGAAACGATACTTTTCCTTGCTTTGCTTGTATCCTCCTGGGCTTTAGCACTGGCTTTAAAGCCTGTTTTTGAAGTTCCAAGACCTGAAACCATCCGTTTTGTGACCTGCACCACAGGATACTCGATGCCGAGCGGGCATTCTCTCATGTCCTTTGCTTCGGCTACCTTTTTGCATCCAAGAGCCGGAAAGTTTAAATTTTTAGTCTGGGCTTTTGCCATTGCCGTAAGTTTGAGCCGGATATTTATAGGAGTCCATTACCCTTCGGATGTGATCGTAGGGGCGTTTATCGGCTGCCTGGTTGGATTTTTCTGGCTTTATGTAGAAAAGATCCTGAAAAAGTATGGACTTTCCGGAGGTTCTTTATAATTGAAAAGAATCCTGTTAAAAGAAATGCGAGGGGTGCGATTCGAACGCACGAATTCCTACGAAAATGGGTCCTAAGCCCATCGCCTTTGACCTGGCTGGGCAACCCTCGCACTGATGTTGTCTTTGTTTAGAGACAAAATAAGAGAAGAGATAATTTAAAACTATTTGAAAAGGGTTAAATGCGCCGACCGGGATTCGAACCCGGGTTTTGGGCTTGGAAGGCCCAAGTCATAGCCACTAGACCATCAACGCAAACTGCAACACCTCTAGAGGTATTTGTTAAATATAATGTTTTCGCTTGACACCGTAACTTTTTTAATACACTTCTGCGTTATTGTGGCCTATCTCCCTTTTCCCTTCCCCTAATTTCTCCTATTTTTATGAAATTATGGGTGAATATTGTTCTGCTATTGTAAACCCTCTTAATAAGTGAAATTGTGAAATATATTTTTCCCAAAAACGTTATCATTGTAAACTCTCACCTTTTAATGTAGACCTGCCGAATCCGGGTTAAGGATTAGCTCTTTCTATTTTCTTCCTTAATTATCGGGTGGTCCTGATTACTCGGTTGATGTGGTTCTATATTATTCCGAATATCCGAAAATTGCTTTCTGGATTTCTCCTCTGTAATGGGCAGTGCCGTGACTGACCTGTCCCCCATAAGAAAAGACTCCTTACTATGCTTGATCCTTGAAACCACCTTTCTATCCATACTTTATAATGTGCCTCCACCACCCGTCTGGCGACTTCCCCCCGCACGAGATAAAATAGGCCTGTAAAGGTGGAATACCTAATTATTCGGTGGGTAAACGAGATTGTATAATTGTTTGGAATGGCATAGTAATAAAAAGACATCCCGATAAAAGGCATCCAGATAAGGGCTGAAAATGTGCCATTAAGAATAGCAGTCAAGTATCTTCGGAAAAAAAGCAAATAACAAAATAAGGTTTTACTAAATTGATTCGTTTAGAACTTCGAGTCTGCAAATTCAGATTACTAACATTAAATCGTGTGAAAGTGCCAGTCGAGTCTTCCTGATCATTGTATATTTTAAATTTATAAGCAGAGTTTAATTTTATTGTCAACCCTGCTTGCCTGCCAGATAGGTTTTTAACATGAATATTTTAGAGTAAATCCCTCCAAATATGTATTTTACCATATAATATTATTGTCATTGTAAATTCCGGGCTATCTGGCTAAATTCATCTCTTTTTGCTACTTTTTGAAATCAAATCACTTCATTTCTATGTGTCAGCTTTGCAAAAATTCTAATTTATATTTATGTGTGTCATAATATAATACTGTGAAAATAATATTATGTTCTTTTGATTAAAATCACTATTATTATTTTTACTGTGGGGGTTAAACTCTAATTTTTCCTCTTTTTCTCCCGGGAATCTTATTTCTCTGATAAGGAATATATACTCTTATATAGAGCTAGACATAAGTTCTCAAAACCAGCTTTCTTCCCTTACACTGCCCTGGCTTCAAAACCGGGCTGAAGAAGCTGATAGCTCAAAGATGTGATACAAATGGAACCCTTTATTCTGGCATTTGCAATCAGCTGGATCCTCATATTTGTCTACTTCCTTTCATTACTTAAGACGTATGCAGAGTTCAACAAAAGGTTAATGTAATGATCGAGTTATACGGGGTTTTAAAATGAATAAAAGAAAGAAATCATTGCTTGCCGTTGCGTTTATTGCTGGTATATTTCTTATAGGGTTATATGGAGTTGACTCTTCAGACGGATACCTTGCGGTATCTGAGCTTCTATCTGATCCTCAGAGCTATGTCGGGCAGAATATAAATGCCATGGGAATTGTAGAGGATGGGAGCCTTGAAACGTCTCCTGGTATGACATCATTTGAACTGAAAGACGAAAATGATGAAAACCTTAAGATACATGTGAATTATGTAGGAAACCTTCCTTCCAATATTGCCGAAGGAAAACAGGTGACCATCAGCGGAACAATGGTTTCCGAATCTACGTTTGAGGCAAATAAAATAGTTACCGGATGCCCGTCAAAGTATACGGAGTAATATTGATGAATATTGAAGAATGGGAAGAATACAGATATGTAGAAGCCGGGATCGAGGACTCAATTGCCCGAATAGAGGACTCCGGCTTAAAAAAAATGGTTGGGCATGTCTGTCATTCCGGAGGAAAACGAATTCGACCAATTATCCTGCTTCTGGTCAGTGAGATCTGTTCGGGCTCATATTCCCGGAGCCTTAATGCAGCCCTTGCCGTTGAAATGATGCACTCGGCTTCCTTAATTCATGATGACCTGCTGGATCAGGGGCTTATCCGGAGGAACCTGCCTTCTGCACCTGAAAAATTCGGGCCTTCCAGAGCACTGCTCTGTGGAGATTATCTTATTGCAAAATCAATTGCATTCATTTCCCCTTATGGGGAAAAGGTAATTCGAGATTTTGGAACGGCGGGAATGGATATGGCGGAAGGAGAAGTGCTCGACCTGAAGCTTGATGACGATAACTTCGGAGAAAGTGATTATTTAAAATGCATCTATAAAAAGACAGCTTCTCTATTCGCAATCAGTGCATCCATTGGGGCTTATACTGGAGGAGCTGATGAGGCTCTTGCGGAGCGTTTTAGCTTCTTTGGGAATTCCCTGGGAACTGCATACCAGATTGTTGATGACATCCTTGAATTTCTGGAAGTGGTCGAGGGCAAGGAATCTAAATTTACGTCTGAAACCCTGCCGCACATTTACATGAGGGACATGTCAAAGGAAGAAGCCTTAGAGAAGTCTATAGATTCTGTAAGGCGGCATGTTAGTGCCGCAAAAGAAACTCTTATAACATTCCGGGAATGTCCTGCAAGGGATAAGCTTTTCCAGATTACTGATTATATAACTATAGACATGATTCAGAATATCTGATTTAGTTCTACTCATTCTGAAAAATGAATTGACTCTGTCAAATTTCTGTATCTATAATGCCAAAAATACTACCATCTAGTTTCCTACTTAGACCCTAAAAGTTTTCATCTTTTGACACTAACTTTATCAGGTGTATCCATGCGAGTATACGATAGTCCGGTGATTAAGGTAAATGCCAGTACAGATAACGAAAAGATGGTGCTCGAGGCAGAGGGCCCTCTTTCCCAGCTTGCAAAACCTTTTCTGAAACGTATAAACAACATTTTTGCTGAAGAAAAACCCATTTCCGTGAGTGAAGACGAGATTATTTTCTCTACATGGATTCCTCCTATCCCGGGTCCTATTTTCAGCCGGGTCATAAGTGCTGAAATCGCAGCAATAAGAAAAAAGCGTGTTCCTGATCAGTTTTCAATAGGGATTACCGCCCGATGTCCAAACCGCTGTATTCACTGCGGGGCAGCTGATATACAGCCGGAAAGGGAACTGACCCTGGACGAGATCTGCAATGTCGTGGATCAGAGTCTGGACCTAGGGACCTATATGGTTTCCTTTGATGGCGGAGAGACGATGCTCAGAAACGACCTTGTTGAGATGGTGGCCCGGGTAGACAAGACAAAGGCAATTGCCACATGTTTTACGTCAGGCTTCAAGCTCTCTGAGGAAAGAGCAAAGGCACTTAAGGCTGCGGGACTGTACGCTGCCAGGATCAGCATTGATAGTCCTTTCGAAGCTGAGCACGACCGTGTAAGGGGCAGGGCCGGAGCATACCGGGATGCAATAGAGGGAATCAAAAATGCAGGTGCAGCCGGAATCCTTACTGACATGTTCGTGGTGGTTTCTCCTCATAATATAGATGATCTTGAGGAGTTCTATTCCCTTGCAGCCGATCTGGAAATGAAAGAGATGTCGATCTATGAGATCATTGCAGTGGGGCGCTGGATGGAACATGAGGATGAGGTAATAAGCGAAAAGGACGTATCAAGGCTTAAGACGTTCCAGAAAGCCATGAACAGCAAACCTGAAGGGCCGAGAGTCACAGCTTTTCCTTATTTTATGGGTCCTGAACTTTTCGGATGCTTTGCCGGCAGGCGCTGGATGCATGTCGCTTCGGACGGAGAGGTCATGCCCTGTGCATATACTCCCCTATCTTTTGGCAATATCTGCGAAGAACCTCTGGAAACTATCTGGAAACGCATGGGGAAGCACAATGCCTACAAGAAGGATGACGCAGCCTATTGCATGATGCGAAACCCTGACTTCCGGAAGGAGTATATACATACCATTCCGAAAGGGGCCAAAATTCCTTATAAGCTTAAGTAATTCCTTTTTAATGCCCTTTTAAAGGGGCATATATTTATTTCTGGCTTTTTAGCTCCCTTTGGGTTTTCTTCTTTTCATGGATTTTTTGACCTTACTTCTTCTTTTGTCTCTTTCTCCCGTCATATCTTCCTGTAATCTTTTTCTGCATTTTTAGGGCTTGATGGGAATTTTTTAATTATTATTTTTTCATTTTCATTCTAAATTTTTAGGGGGGAGCAAAAGCTTTATTTCTACTCTTCTTCTGAAATCACTCTCTTTTATCATCGGATCCAAAACAGTAATTCTCATTCCTGGAGTTTTGTTCGCATATTCTAATTTAAAATATCTATTTAAACAGGAGGTCAATCTCTTCAAAATAATTTCTGCATTTTTATGAGAAAAAGGTTCCTATAACGTGAATATACAGTATCGTTTTTATATAATTGTCCTATCTCTCACTCTCAATAAATTCATTTTTTTCTTTTTTAATATCACTTTAAATTTCTTATCTCTAAAAGACAATGCTGTATGGGTTTTAAGGTTGAATTCTTATGTGTCATTTATTTTACAAAGTCTTAAGTCAAAGCTGAAAATTCACATTTATTTTAAAATGACCTTGAAATCATCTATTAAAACATTAATTCGAATATTATTTTCATGGCTTTGCTCTTCTTTTTTACAGGCAGGGTTTAGCATTTTTTCTAATCAATTATATTCTACTGTTTCTATTTAATTATTTTTTACAGTTCTATTTAATCTTTTGGATTTAAACCATATATTTTATTATTTATATTTTTAAATTTCTTAAAAATTTCCTGTTAATTCTATATATAATTAATAATCATTACATTTACTCTCATCCTTTTCGATAAAACCGAAGCTGTTATATAGTTCTTTCGCGAAGGATTTGTTAACTACCTCCATTGGAGTAGGGATTTTTAATTATTAATTTATATATTAAATTTTGAGAGACGGAGATTCACATGGCTAAAAATGAAATCTTATCCGAAATAAAAAAAGCGGAAGAGAGCGCTAAATCAATGGTTGACGATGCCATTGATTCCAAAAACAAGCGCATCTCCGATGCTCGGGCCGAAGCCAGGGAAATCCTGAGGCAGGCCGAAATCGATGCACATAAAGCTGCACAAGACTCTTTTAAAGTAGGTGAAGAAAAGATCCTGGAGGAAAGAGATAAGATCGTCAACGATGGTGAAAAAAACGCATTAGCCATGTCCCAAAAAGCTCAAGCTAATATCGACAAATCCGTCAATTACCTTGTACAGGAGTTTGAGAGGGCGGTCCTTAATGAGTAGACCTAAAGAGATGACAAGGGCCGTTATTGTCGGGCATAAAAGCATTCTAAAAGACACCATCGATTCATTGCATGATACGCATCTCTTTCATATTGAAGATTTTGTCGAGGACGAGTCTGGTTTTAAGATCAGCAAGCCATTTAAAAACGCAGAAGAAGTCTCAAAAAAGCTTGTGAAGATCCGTTCCATCTCCAATTATTTGGGGATTGTAAAAAAAGAACCGGTAGTTCAGAAAACTGACTCTGTTCTGCGCGACCTTGATTCAAAGCTGGATGAGCTGGACAGGGCAATTGCAACTAAAACAGAATCAATTGCCCAGCTTGAAAATGAGTTGAAAGACCTGGATTCCCAGAAGAGGGAGCTCTTGCCTTATCTGTCCATCAATCTCGACTTTGATGATTACCGTGGCTACGAGAGCCTTAAGGTTTTCGCGGGTACTATAAAAGGAAGCCTGGATGGAAGTCAGATTTCGAGCATCACCAAAGCTTACGAGCTGTACTCTGACCCTCAATCAAAAGTGGTTGTACTGTTTGTAGCCAAAAACGATGCCGACAGAGTCTACGAATTACTTCAGAGTCTTGGATTCAGAGATCTCAGAGTTCCGGAAAGAGGTGGTGTCCCAAGCGAGCTGTTAAGATTTATCGAACAGAAAGAAGCCGAAGTCACCAGAAAGACCGAGTCCTTAAGGGCTGATATCGAATCCTTGAAAGTCAAGTATACCGATTTCATCCTTGCAAGTGATGAGGTCTTGAGCATCGAGAGTCAGAAGGCAGAATTGCCTCTAAGGATAGCTACATCTGCAAACACATTCATAATCGAAGGCTGGACTCCAACCGAAAATTATGACAAAGTTGTCAGTGCAGTCAACAGTGCCACTAATGGCAAGGCATACGTCACAAGCCTCGAAATTGATGAAGAGGAAGAGGAGCATGTCCCTGTTGAGTACAACAACTCAAAAATCGCAGCGCCGATGCAGCAGATCATGGACCTGTACTCCAGGCCCAAGTATACTGAACTCGATCCATCCTCAGTGATCTTAATCACTTTCCCACTGATGTATGGGCTGATTCTCGGAGACATCGGATATGCAATGATACTGGGAGCAATTGCACTGGCTATCAAAAAAGCAGTAAAGTCAGACGCAGTGAAGCCTCTCATGGATATTCTTATCTATTGTCAGGTATCAACATTTATATTCGGAATTATTTATGGCGAGTTCTTAGGATTCTCGTTAGCAAGTCTTCATACAGCACATGGTGTAGTTCCAGGCCTGATTCCGGGTTGGGAAACTATTGTTCTGTTTGAAGGGCTCGGTGGCGAGGAATTTACGTTCCCTGTTCACAGAACTCACATGGTAATGACTATGATCGCAACAACTGTCATAATAGGACTGCTTCAACTGAATCTCGGGTTCCTGCTCGGATTTGCAAACATCTCCAAGCACCACGGAATGAAGCATGCAGTTCTTGAAAAAGGCAGTTGGCTTGTTATTCAGCTCGGTGTACTCGTTGCAGCAATCGGCTACCTTGGCGGCAATTCAGGACTGACTTACGTCGGTGCTGGTATTCTGGTTCTCGGAATTGTGATGCTCACCATGGGTGAAGGTATCAAAGGCCCGATTGAGTTGCCATCTCTTATGGGTAATGCATTGTCTTATGCCCGTATTATCGCAGTTGGTCTGTCTTCGATTTACATCGCTTCAACGGTCAATGATATTGCTTTTAAAATGATCTGGGTGGATCACTCCAAGATCAGTTTCTTAGCAGTAGCTGCAATACTCGTGTTTATACTCGGACATGGCCTTAACTCTGTCTTGAGTATCATTGCTCCCGGACTGCATGCACTCAGGTTGCAGTACGTAGAGTTCTTCGGAAAATTCTACGAAGGCGGGGGCAGAAAATACAACCCATTCGGATACATTAGAAAATATACGGAGGAATAAAAACATGGTAGGAGAAGAATTAGCAATTGGTGGACCTTTCCTGGACGCAGACGGAATGAAAGCACTCGGTGCAGCACTCGCAATCACAGTAACTGGGCTCGCATCTGCATGGGCTGAAAAGGAAATCGGCACCGCAGCAATCGGCGCTATGGCAGAAAACGAAGGGTTATTCGGTAAGGGGCTTATCCTTACTGTCATTCCTGAAACCATCGTTATCTTCGGTCTTGTCGTTGCATTGCTTATCAATTCTGCTTAATTTAAGAGCGAATTCCGCTCTTAAATTTCTTAGAGCATCACTCTGAGCTTCTCTGGGTGTTTTTTCCTTACCAGGCAGAGCTGGAGTGATTATGTGCTCTAAGTTTCCCCTTAGGTATCGTTGCACTCTAAGAAGCTTAGAGTTTCTGCTCTAAGCTTTAGAGCACTTTTTTGCTCTATATTTATTTGGAGGTGTAAGCATGGGACTAGAGATCGTTATAAAAGACATCCAGGAGGGTGCAAGAGCCGAGGTTTCCCGTATAAAAACCGAAGCCGATGCAAAGGCATCCGAAATCACTAATGAGGCTAAAGAAGTACAGAAGAAGATGCTCGGGGACAGCCTTGCCAAGGTGGAAGAGGACCTCCAAAAGCTGCACCAGCAGGTTATCTCAAGTGCAAACCTGGAAGTAAAAAGAATTACGCTTAACAAGCGCAAGGAACTTCTCGATAAAGTTTATAGCCAGACCGTTGAAAGCATCAAGTCAATGCCGGCGTCCAAAAAAGAAGAGCTATTGAAGCATATCATCAACAAGTATGAAGCTAGCGGTGCTAGAATTTATTCTTCTAAGGCTTCTGAAGAGGCTGCCAGGAAATTATCTTCATTAACTTATGCTGGTAATATAGACTGTATCGGCGGCGTTGTTATTGAAAACGAAGACAGGACAATCAGGTTAGATTTCACATATGATTCAATCCTGAAAAATGTGTATGAGCGTTCATTGAAGCAGATATCTGATAATCTATACGGGTGATGTTCGATGCGGCTTTTGGAGAGACTCTGGGGGAAAACACCCTCCCGAAAATCCGATAAGAAGAAAAAAGGCACTTCTAACTATGCTTATGCCGTAACCCGTGTCCGTGCGATGAAGAGTAAGCTGCTTCCTAAAGAAACGTATCCACGGCTTCTCAATATGGGGATTGATGAAATCACCCGTTTTATCCAGGAATCTGAATACAAAAACGATGTTGACGAACTGGCAATGAAATACAGCGGTGGCGATCTGGCAGAACATGCATTAAACAGGAATCTTGCGCTCACCTATGATAAGTTGCTCAGGATCACCTCAGGAGAATTGAACTACCTGATCACTGCATATCTTAAAAGATATGACATCTGGAATGTAAAAACGCTTCTCCGCGGCAAAATTTACAATGCATCCGTTGAGGATATCCTCGAGTCTCTGATTTCTGCCGGTGAGTTTACCTATACCTTCCTGTCAGAACTTGCAGCCAAGGCCACATATCAAGAAGTCATTGATGCTCTGAAAGAGACCGACTACTACCCTCTGCTGCAGGAGTTTGACGGAACCAACCTGGCATACATAGAAAACGAGCTTGACAAGGCTTATTACTCAAGCCTGTTTGCCGTAATCGGAAGGCCAAGGTCTAAGGACCGTAAGCTCTTTGCAAGATTCATCAAACTAGAAGTCGATGTCAAGAACCTGAGTAACCTCTTCAGGCTGAAAAAAGCAGGAGTTGAGAAGTCTGAGGAGATCATGCCTCTCATGATCGAAGGTGGCCTGGAGCTTAATCCCGAGAAACTGGCATCGCTTCCTTATGAACAGTTTATCGATGAACTTCGACAAACTCATTACTGGGATGCAATTTCAAGTGTCGCGGGTCTGGAGACGGCTTCTCTGACTATTGTTGAAAGCAGGCTCATAAGGTACTATCTTGAATCTGCAACCACTTATTCGCATGTATCTCCGATCTCAATTGTACCTATTATGGACTATATTATCCATAAAAATAATGAGGTCACCAACCTCCGGATTATTTTCAGAGGCAAAGAGGCTGGCCTCGATGATACACTAATTAAAGACCAGTTGGTGGTTATCTAATGGAATTGGCAGTGATCGGAAAGAGCGAGTTTGTCACGGGTTTCAGGCTGGCTGGTATCAGAAAGGTTTATGAAACCGTTGATATCCCAACCACCGAGTCCGCGGTAAAATCAGTGCTTGATGATAAGAGTATCGGGATTCTTGTAATGCATAATGATGACATTGGTAATCTGCCGGAACTTTTAAGGAAAAATTTAAATGAGTCTGTCCAGCCCACAGTAGTAGCTCTTGGAGGCAGCGGAGCAGGCTCGAGTTTAAGAGATAAGATAAAACAAGCGGTAGGTGTTGATCTGTGGAAGTAAAAGGTGAAATTTATCGTGTGTCTGGGCCTGTCGTCACCGCCATCGGCTTGCAGGCAAAAATGTATGACCTGGTCAAAGTCGGTAATGAAGGTTTAATGGGTGAAGTCATCCAGATATTGGGGCCCAAGACCATCATCCAGGTATACGAAGAGACCGCAGGCATCAAGCCCGGAGAGCCCTGTTATTCTACAGGTTCGTCTCTATCCGTGGAACTTGGTCCGGGCCTTCTTTCCAGTATTTATGATGGGGTCCAGAGGCCTCTGCACGTCCTGCTTGCAAGTACGGGCGGTTTCATTGGCAGAGGTGTTACTGCAGATGGTCTTGACCACAAGAAACTCTGGGAATTCAAACCCATTGTCAAAAAGGGCGATTCCGTAAAAGGCGGAGAAGTAATCGGTGTTGTACAGGAAACCGTGAATATTGAACATAAGATCATGGTGCCTCCCGACATCTCCGGTACAGTTGCCGACATCAAGAGCGGGAACTTTACGGTAGTAGACACAGTCTGTACCCTCACTGATGGTACCGAATTGCAGCTGATGCAAAGGTGGCCTGTCAGGAGACCCAGACCTGTGAGGGAAAAACTGACTCCAGATAAACCTCTGGTTACAGGACAGAGAATCCTTGACGGGCTTTTCCCTGTGGCAAAAGGTGGAACTGCTGCAATCCCCGGACCTTTCGGATCGGGAAAGACCGTTACTCAGCAGCAGCTTGCAAAGTGGAGTGACACTGAAATTGTGGTCTACATCGGTTGTGGTGAGCGCGGAAATGAGATGGCAGACGTTCTGAGCGAATTCCCTGAACTCGAAGACCCTCAGACAGGCCGCCCACTGATGGAGCGTACTGTTCTTATCGCTAACACTTCAAACATGCCTGTGGCTGCAAGAGAAGCATCTGTGTACACCGGAATTACCATTGCAGAATACTTCCGTGACATGGGATTAGACGTCTCCCTTATGGCAGACTCCACCTCCAGGTGGGCAGAAGCTATGAGAGAAATTTCCTCCCGTCTAGAAGAAATGCCTGGTGAAGAAGGTTACCCAGCATACCTGTCTGCAAGGCTGGCTGAGTTCTACGAGCGTTCAGGTGTTGCTGAATCTCTCAATGGTGCTAAAGGTTCTATTACTGTCATTGGAGCAGTATCTCCACCTGGCGGTGACTTCTCAGAGCCTGTTACGCAGAACACTCTGCGTATCGTGAAAGTGTTCTGGGCTCTCGATGCCAAGCTGTCTCAGAGACGTCACTTCCCGGCTATCAACTGGCTGAACAGTTACAGTCTGTACAAGGAAAGCCTTAACGACTGGTTTATAGATAACGTGGCTCCTGATTATGTGACTATGAGGGAAAGAGCAATGGGGATGCTTCAGACAGAATCCGAACTGCAGGAAATCGTGCAGCTCGTAGGTTCCGACGCTCTTCCAGATGATCAGCAGCTTCTGCTTGAAATTACCCGTATGATCAGGGAAATCTTCTTGCAGCAGAACGCATTCCACCCAATAGATACCTACAGTCCATTCTCTGAGCAGTACAGGATCATGCAGGCAATCATGAAGTTCGGTGATGCTGCACAGGAAGCTTTGAAATCAGGTGTTCCCGTCTCGGAAATTATCAAGATGGACTCTAAAAATGAGCTTCCCAAGGTCAAGTTTGAGGAGAACTTCGATGCTTCTATGAATGCTGTCCTGGCAAAGATGGATAAAGAGTTTGCATCCCTGAGAGGTAGGTAAACATGGTAAAAGAATATAAGACAATAACTCAGATTGCAGGACCTCTAGTCTTTGTTGAAAAAACAGAGCCTGTAGGCTATAAAGAAATCGTTACTGTCAACCTGCCTGACGGAACCACCCGCAGAGGCGAAGTGCTGGACTCTTCAGCGGACATAGTGGTTATCCAGATTTTTGAAGGTACTACTGGTCTGGACAAGAATTGCGGTGTAGTCTTCACAGGGGAAACCCTGAAGCTCCCTGCATCCATCGACCTTCTCGGTAGGATCCTTTCAGGTTCAGGAGAACCTCTTGACGGCGGGCCCAGGATTGTGCCTGACCAGCTTCTGGACATCAACGGAGCTGCAATGAACCCATATGCCAGGTTGCCTCCAAAGGATTTCATCCAGACTGGTATCTCCACAATCGACGGAACAAACACCCTGGTTCGTGGACAGAAGCTGCCTATTTTCTCCGCCTCAGGTCTCCCACACAACGAAATTGCCCTGCAGATCGCAAGGCAGGCGGCTGTGCCCGGATCAGAAGCGGCTTTCGCAGTAGTTTTCGCAGCAATGGGTATTACCAATGAAGAAGCCCAGTACTTCATGAGCGACTTCGAAAAGACCGGGGCTCTTGAAAGGGCTGTGGTGTTCCTGAACCTGGCAGATGACCCTGCTGTCGAACGTATCGTCACTCCGCGTATGGCTCTGACTGCAGCTGAATATCTAGCATATGAACACGGCATGCACGTTCTTGTCATTCTGACTGATATTACCAACTATGCAGAAGCTCTCCGTCAGATGGGCGCTGCCCGTAACGAAATCCCTGGCCGCCGTGGGTATCCGGGTTACATGTACACTGACCTTGCAACTCTTTACGAGCGTGCAGGTATTGTCAAAGGCGCAAAGGGATCAGTTACTCAGATTCCGATTCTTTCTATGCCTGGTGACGATATTACCCACCCGATTCCTGACCTGTCCGGATATATTACTGAAGGCCAGATTGTGGTTTCAAGAGAACTGCACAGGAAAGGTATCTACCCGCCAATCAATGTGCTGCCGTCCCTGTCAAGGCTGATGAACTCCGGTATCGGAGCAGGCAAGACAAGGGAAGACCACAAGGCCGTTTCTGACCAGATGTATGCAGGTTATGCAGAAGGGCGTGACCTGAGAGGTCTCGTGGCTATCGTCGGTAAAGAAGCTCTGTCTGATAGAGATGTTAAGTTCCTTGAGTTTGCCGATCTCTTCGAACAGAATTTCGTTACACAGGGCAGAAACGAAAATAGGACAATTGCAGATACCCTGGACGTCGGATGGAATATTCTTGCGCACCTACCTGAAAACCAGCTGGGTAGGATTGACAACAAGTACATCCAGAAATACCATCCTGCACACAAAAAGGGTCAGTGATTGTCATGGCTCAAGACGTAAAACCAACTCGGTCGGAGCTAATTGAGCTCAAGAAGAAAATCAAGCTCTCTGAAAGTGGGCACAAGCTCCTTAAGATGAAGAGAGATGGTCTTATTCTTGAGTTCTTTAAGATTCTTAACGAGGCAAGGAACGTCAGGACAGAGCTGGATGCCGCTTATGAAAACGGCGTGGGAAAAATAAATCTCGCCTGTGCTGTTAACGGAATGGTTGCTGTTAGGTCAACTGCTTTTACAGCAAAACAATCCCCCGAAATCCAGCTTTCAGGGCATAACATCATGGGTGTTGTGGTGCCAAAGATCAGCTCTACTGGAGTTCGCAAATCCCTCTATGAGAGGGGTTACGGTATCATCGGTACAAACTCGTATATCGATGAGACTGCAGAAGCCTATGAGGATCTGGTAGAGAAGATTATTACCGCTGCAGAACTGGAAACAACAATGAAAAGGCTTCTTAATGAAATTGAGAAGACCAAGAGGCGTGTAAACGCTCTCGAATTCAAAGTTATTCCCGATCTCATTGCAACCATGAAGTACATTCGTTTTACCCTTGAGGAGATGGAAAGGGAGGGTACTTCCCGGCTGAAGAGAGTCAAGGAGAGAATGAAAAATCAAGCTTGATTTGAAATGGCAGGATGCGACGATCAATCAAATATGATTGAAAGAGCGGTACTTAAACTGGGTGAACCCGAAAACCAGGCTCGTCTGCTGCAGGCAGCCTGGCTGATCTCCCTTCTAATGATGGTTTTCGGGTTCATTATTATCTTAAAAACGATCTTTCCAAATTTTACCGTAACCTGAACTTCAGGGCGGTTATTTTTTCTGAGTTCGGCACAATATATTATTTTTTTAGGATTATTATTTCTCTTTCTCTGGTCTGCTTATTATTAGAATAGCCCCCTCTTCACTTCGTTACTCAGAGAAAGCTTGTAATTCCTTCCTTTCTTTAATGCCGTAATTTACAGTTATCCCCACTAAAAGTACAGCTAAAG
>NZ_JJOY01000022.1 GCF_000979455.1 Methanosarcina sp. 2.H.T.1A.6 | reverse complement strand
CCAGGACAAGTACATTAATTCAACAGAGCAGGACGGGGAAGTTTACGCATTCCTCCCCTGAGCTAAAGACTCAGGGGTTTCCTGCTGAGGGTTTATGAATTGAATACCTCAACATCTCATAAAAAATAGAAAAAAGGCTCTATAAATCATCGAGCCTCTATCTACTGAATTCCCTTTTAAATTAAACTTTACTGCTCAGCCTGTCCTCCATTTGTAAAGAACATTTTGTCCCCTTCGTTTCCAGGATACAGGACAAGCTGTCCATTCTCCAGAGCTACTGACCCCACACTGGGTAAAAGCGACAGATATTCCCCATCCATAGACTCAGGCCCGCATGCCATAAGCGTAATGGCAGCCGGACCAAGAGTTAAGTCGTTTCCTTCCAGGGTGTAGGTTCCACTGCCGCTGTTGCAGTCGGCTTTGATATGATATGTGCCGTCAGGGGAGAAGGCAAGCGTATAGCTCTCAGGGTCAGGAACCATTATCTGGTTTTCAGGGCTATCAGAGTCCTGGAAACTGGCCCACTGCCATTTGATACCGGTAATAGCATCGGCAGAAATTGGTTCGAGTTCCGGGATAGGGGTTTCTGCAGGTTCGGTAGGTGTGCTTTCTGCAGGTTCAGCAGGTGTGCTTTCTGCGGATTCGGTAGAAGTGTTATCTGCAGGTTCAACAGAAGTGTTATCTGCAGGTTTAGCAGGAGTTTCTTCCTGCTCAGTACAGCCAAGCGAGAAGGAGACCACGGTTATAACCCCTATGGTAAGGAGTAAAACCATGCCTATAGATGCAATTTTCATTTTCATTATATGCCTCGTAAACTGATTACATGGGAAGATGCGTCATTTAAATATATCTTTTGTTTAAGCTGCAGTTTGATTCGCAGTCATCTGAATATTTTTTTAATAGTTTTGCAGAATATGATATGCCTATATGTTCTATTTTGTATATTTCCATTTTTCAGCAGAAGGGGATTTTTCGGGGATATGCATTCTTTGCACGGGTGAAAAGACCAAATCCGTAACTATAGAAATGAAGTCTTAAGATTCAGTAACTAAGTTCAGGAAACCAGATTCCTATGCTTCTTTAATTCACAAGACTAACCATATTGATTAATAAATAAAAACCTGAATCGGAGGATAGAAGTGAAAATAAGCGCACGCAATGTCCTTAAATGTAAAGTCAAAAGCATAACACACGGATCAGTTAACTCGGAAATCGTAGTCGAACTTCCGGGTGGCACCGAGATCACTTCCATTATCACAAAAAGTTCCGCTGAAAAGCTGGGTTTGAAAGAAGGGCATGAGGTCTACGCAGTAATTAAAGCCACAAGCGTAATGTTAGCCTCTGACTGACCGGCAGGGTTCTGGCACTCCATGGTTCTGGTGTTGCATGGTTCTTACTTCATTAATAGAAAGAACTTAGCAAAACAGTTATTACCAATTTAAAATAGGTTCTTAAGAGCTTATTCTTAAAAAGAAAAATTAAGCAATGTGAATTCATAACGACGCAAATATAACGACACAAGCATAACAAAGCAAACCACCAGGAAAATAAATTGTTCAGAAAGTAGTGTTATTGATAGAGGGGGAGTTATTTTTGGGAAAAGAAGATAAAAAACCATCTTTACAGCCGGAGCCGATACCTTATCCGGAGCCGCAGCCGGTTCCTTCACCCGAACCGATACCTGAACCTGAACCGGAGACCGAACATAAGCCCGGAAAAACAAGATAATAACAGATAAAGTACAGCAAGCATGATCACAAAGATTTACATTTCTCATTGCGAACAGGACGAACCGCTTGCCCAGGAACTGGCACGGACTCTCTGGACAGTGGAACTGGAGAGCTTCTCGTCCATGTACAGGAAAGCTCGAATTCTTTCCCTGGCTGAAAGAATACGTTTTGGCATCCGCCAGTCAGACTGCATTATCCCGATCATCACACAGGAAGGAATGTTATCCCCGGAGGTGAATCAGGAGATCGGGCTGGCTGTAGGAGCCGACCAGTTAATAATTCCGCTGGCAGAGGCAGGAGTTGAACTGCCTATCCTTATACACCATCTCCAGCCGATTAATTTTTACCCTGAAAACTATGAGGATGCTCTGGGAAAGCTCATACAGAATATAAGGCAGCTTACGAAACTGGACTGGCTGAAGATAAAATGCCCTTACTGCGGAGAGGAAATGACCCAGTATATCACCCCGGAAGAAGAGGTGGAGAGAGCTCTTCTTGCAGGAAAACACCTTGAGACTATCTGCAGCTACTGCCAGAGAAATATTTACCTTGACCCAAGGACCTTCAGGCCCACGCCCTGAGCATTCTAACCCAGGCAGGGAGGTGAATTCATGGAAAAAAGAATCAAAGACGAATCTGGAGAAAACATGGCAGTTCAATCCAAAATAGGGAAGGCTACAGTGAAAGAGTCTGAAATAAGGGGTATTGAAGATCTTACTCCTGCAGAAAAGAAACACCTGCTGTTACAGCTTTCCCGGGACAGAGTAAAAGACAGTTCTGCTGGCCCCTGGGAAATTGTTGATATCCGCAGGGAAGAATGGGAAACAATTAAAGCTACACTGACTCAATCCGTAGAAATTGACATCAAGGATACAGGAAAAGACGAACTTTTCAGAGTATGGTTCGATATAACAAAGTTAGAAAGAGAACTTGAGTAAATAACTTGAGTAAATAACTTGAGTAAATAACTTGAGTAAATAACTTGAGAAAAATATTTGAGTTAGAATCAAGGAGGACCGGAAGTAGGGTCAAAAAATGATAGAATAGAGTCTAAGAATGATAAGGAACATGGTTGAGGAGTACCGTAGAGAAGGAAAAGATGGTAAAAATTAAAAATACAGATGAAGATCTCAGAAGTAAGTTAGAAGTCATCTGTAAGAAGCGTATCTGTTAAAAGTATACTATCAGATAACCCATGTTTAGAATTATCTGCTCTTTCTTTTTGCATAGCACTCCCTGCAGTAGACTGGTCTGTCAGGGTCTGGTTCAAAGGGCACCTCTGTTTCTTGATCACAATCAGAACATTTTGCTTTGTACATCTTCTGCGGCCCTCTACCGGAATCCCGACCCCTGCTCTGGTAATCTTTTCGCTCCATATATTTCCCCCTTATACGTCATATTATGGCTTTAGATCAAATAATTCAAAAGAGCCGCACTTATGAATGTGCCATTCTTTGGTGTGTCTCAATGAACTAATTGAATGATTAATATCTTGCACGGTGATATTTATTGTTGTTGCATCAGGTTTGAGCTGTTTTAAGTCTCTAGAAGTGTATTTTAAGTTATTAAACCAGATGTTTTTACAACCTTCCCTGTCAGTTAATGGCCCCATTTCGACTGAATCTAACTTTCCGGAAAAGTAGTTCCTGTCGTGTTCCAGACCCATTAGGCTTCACAGAAGAATCGCTGGCAGAAGACTAACCGTTTTATCCCTGCTTTATCCTGAATCCGGGGGCCAGCGTTAAAAGGTAGTGAGAAGAGGAAACCGTAGATATAACACCTGATTCATAGCTTCCTGAATCTCAACCGAATTCATGTTTTATAGTCAGCCCAGAAAATATTAATACATATAAACAAGAACCCAAACCGTAAGTAATATATTAGAAAGTGCAGTTAATTGTTGAGTTGAATATAAGTTGCCTCCCACTTGAGTGCGGGTTCACTCTGAGCAAAGTTACTTTCCTGAAAACGCCTTGCTGACGTCGGCAGCGTTGGTATATTCCTTCTCTGGAAGTTCTTCGAGGACCTCCATTACCTTACTGCTGGCTTTGTGCTTTTTAGCGTGTTCAATAAGTTTCTTCTTCTCTGCAGGATAACCCATCTCTTTTAAAGCTTTTTGGACTTCTATAGGACTTGTTTGCATAAAATTCCCCCATATAGTTTATTTTTTATCGAACGCATTAATGCCTTCGAACACCTTCTGAACCTTTACTGGATTTGTTCTCGTAAATTATCTTGTTAACTACCCATTAAATCTAAAGATTTAACGAGCGTCCGGGTTCATGTCCCTGGTTCATTCCCCCAACCAATTACCAGTAAGTCCCCAAGCTCGTCCCCGCATCCCGTATGTATTGATTTAGAGCTGCCTTTCGGCATCCGGTTTACCAGTGCAACCCCTAACCCTTCGGGTACCGGTTTAACTGGTTGCTTTCCGTTGGCCTGGTTATCACAGTAGGAAAGCAATATACAATTGGTTGGAAATTATATTAATGCAGCGAATAGAAAAACGAAAGTGGGAGAAGTTGACGCTTATAATCCCTGGGTTAAAGATCCGGGGATTTTACGCTTCTACCTATAAAGATGGACAACAAAAAAGAGAACTGAAAAAATATGGCTGAACAAGGAAGGAAAAGCCCTCGTATAATTGATATACCATCGTGACAATCCTTACAGCTATGAATAGCAGCAAATCCGAAGATTCCGTTTTACCTTCACACCTTTCTGACCGTGCAGTTAGTGAAAACCAGGAAAGGTCGCCTGCCGTGCATTCCACTTTGACTTATGAATCTTCTACTTTTTCAAGCCCTGCCCTTGACCAGCTCAGTGGCCTTTTACCTGACTTTAACAACCGGCTCTCTCCGACGCGAGATCTCGGGCTTTCTCCCCTCGGGCAGCCTCGCCTGAGTTCCGAAGCCCATCCGAGGCTGGTTTCTGACTCTGACCTTGGACTTGTATCCGGTGCTATTTCCAGCCCTCTTTCCGGGCTCAAAACCGAATACCCTGAAACGCCTGTCGGAAAAGAGCTTGAGGTCATGCCTGACCTGCCCGGGAGGACTCTTGCAGGAAATAAAGTCGGCTCGCTCACCCTTGGCGCAGACCTTCCGATTGGGCTTGTTGAAAGCAAATTGATTACTCTCAGCAGCACCGAAGAGAAGCTGAAGAATGCTGAAAAAGACAGGAAGTAAAAAAAGGTCTGTAAAAAAATTTACTACTTTTTTATACTACTTTTTGATATGGGGCAGTTAAACTGCTCTTTTCTTTTAAAAAGTTATGTAACTGCGGAAAAAACACGGAAATAGAAGACCTGAGATAGTTTTCCGTGTATCCCGTAGTTCATCTCTTCTTATGAGACTGACTAAGAGATTTTCTTACGGATTTCTAATTTACTGACGTAATGAAAAAAATAGCCGTTTTTTAGATATAAATGCGGAAAATGGGTTACTTCAGTTACGGGTCATAAGGGAGAAAGCTCCGATGCTTTAGTCAGGAGTAGTTCACCTTATAGACACCATTATTCCTAGAAGGCTGACTGCAATTGCAATTATAGTTACAAAAACAATCAAAGCTGAACTATCGTTCTCAACCCGTTCATTGCTCTCATAATCCATAATACTAAATATGCAGTTATTAATTAAAAAACTTTTGCCAGTTTTAGAGAGATGATTATTTGAAAATAGCCTTCATAAGCCGTTATTTTATCCGAATATACCATAAAAGTCATTTATACATTTATTTTTTTTTAAATTAGTCGCGGCCTTTTTTAACTTCTCTTTTTTTCAGCGGAGCCCGTGCCACACACTGAAATAAAAAAACAGAAATTCGAGGATTAAAAAGATATCTGAAAACTTAAAAAGGATGTTTTCGGCTGTCTTATGACGAATACAATCGTCGGACTTTGATATTTTTTCATGATTACTACATTGAGCAGGTTGGATTTGTGAGAAAAACAGACGTGTTTCCTGCTGAACTCAGGCATTTTATTCTCATCTTTTACTACTTCTTTTCGGAAAAGCCCGTGCTATGCACGGTGACAGAAAGACCGAAGACAGCTATTAAGTTTGCTCCGGCCTATTCTTATCAGAACTTCTTCCAACGATGCGGATTAAATGAAAGTCATATGTTGCACTTTTATTCTGCCTTTACCTCGCCGCTCTTCTCAGAGATTTTTCAAATTTGTCGAGCCCGAGGTCGGCTTCTTCGTCGGTCATGACGAGGGGTGGAGAGAAGCGGATTACAGAGTCTCCGCAGGGGAGGAGAATAACTCCTTCTTTAAACGCTTCTCTGATAATCCTGTCCCTTCTGATAGGGTCTATGGATTTGTCGGATTTTACGATTTCTGCACCTGTCATGAGGCCAAGGCCGCGAACATCTCCTATGCAGGGGAAATTCTCCTGAAACTCCCTGAGGCGCTGCCGGATATGCGCTCCCATTTCTCTGACATGGTTTTCTATATTTTCCTTTTCCAGAAATTCAAGGGAAGCGAGAGATGCAGCTGAGGAAAGGAGATTTCCGCCGAAGGTGTTAGAGTGGACGCCAGGAGGCCAGTCCATAAGGTCTCTGTCTGCAAGCATTGCGCCCATAGGGAGGCCTCCGCCAAGGGCTTTTGCAAGGCAGGTAATATCAGCCCTTACCTCAAAGTTTTCCATGGCAAGGAAGGGGCCTGTCCTGAAACAGCCTGTCTGGACTTCATCAGCTACAAGGAGAACGTCATTATCCGTACAGATTTTTCTTACTTCCTTGTGGAACTCCGGAGGCGGGACTATATAGCCTCCCTCTCCCTGGATGGGCTCAGTGAAAACGGCAGCAGTGTCTTCAGGGCTCAGCTCTTTTCGGAAAATCAGGTTTTCAATCTGCTTTGCGCATTCGATTCCGCAGGAGGGATATTCGAGTTTCATGGGGCAGCGGTAACAGTAGGCATAGTGGGTGTGCACTGTCCGGAGGGTAGGGAAATACTCCTTTTGCCGGACTTTAGAGCAGGTCAGGGAAAGAGCGCCCAGGGTTCGGCCGTGGAAAGCATTATAAAAAGAGATAAAGTTCTGGCGCTTTGTCTTCCATAGAGCAAGTTTCATTGCAGCTTCTACAGCTTCGGTCCCGCTGTTGCAGTAAAAGACCTTTGAGTAGCCTGCAAGCTCTCTTAGTTTTTTTGCAAGTTTTAATGGAGGCTCGGCAAAAAAGTCCCCGTATCCGCAGTGAACCATTTTATCCAGCTGGGCTGAGATGGCGGCTTTAACCTCGGGGTTTGAGTAGCCTGCATTCATAACAGCAATCCCTGCAACGAAATCGATGTACTCTTTTCCGTCTATGTCTTTGACTATGGAACCATTTGCCCTGTCAACAACCAGAGGATAGGGACGGGCTACACATGCAGATATTACATTGCAGTCCTGCCCTATGATCTCCCTGGCTTTTGGGCCAACCATATCAAGCAACCCTGTGTCCTGTTCGAAAAAACCATGATCGGTTTCCAGCGTCCTCATTGCGTCCTCTGATTGTTCTGTTTTTTCAAAGTTTTTCCATTTTTCAAGCCTTTCCGGCTTCGTGTAATCCAGAATGATTCACCCTCTTCCCATATTTCATTCCGTATCTATCTGGGCTTTCTGCAGCCTGCCGCTGTAGTCTATGTACACGGCTTTTACCTCTGTGAATTCTTTGATTGCTTCTGTCCCGGCTTCCCTGAACCCGTTTCCGGTTCCTTTTACGCCCCCGAAGGGAAGATGGACTTCGGCACCTATTGTAGGGGCATTAACATATGTGATCCCGGCTTCTATCTTTTTAATCGCCCTGAAGGCGTTTCCAACATTTTCAGTGTAAATTGCCGAGGAAAGCCCGTATCTGGTGTTATTGGCAACTTCAATTGCTTCATCAAGCCCTGAAACCGTAATGATGCTGAGCACAGGCCCGAAAATCTCTTCCTGTGCAATCCTCATATCCGGCCTGACATCCGTAAAGATAGTCGGTTCAAAAAAATAGCCAGGAAGCCCGGGATCTATGGTATTTCCCCCGAGCAGGAGAGTTGCACCTTCTTCTTTTCCTATCCTGACGTACCTCTCTATTTTCTCAAGCTGGGCTTTATTGATTACAGGCCCGATGTCCGTTTCAGGCAGAATCCCGTTTCCTACCCTGAGAGATTTTGTTTTTGCAAGCAGCCTTGTTATAAACTCGTCCTTTATTTTTTCGTGCAGGATCAGCCTGCTCGTAGCCGTGCAGCGCTGGCCTGTTGTCCCGAAAGCCCCCCAGAGCACGCCTTCAAGAGCAAGTTCAAGGTCGGCATCATCCATGACAATTACCGGGTTTTTGCCTCCCAGTTCCAGAGAGACCCGCTTTATCGTTTTTGCACATTCTCCCATGATCCATTTCCCGGTTTCAAGGCTTCCTGTAAATGAAATTGCTTTTATTCGGGGATGCTGGACTATGGCTTTTCCAACGCTTCCTCCGGGTCCGGGCACAATGTTTACCACTCCGGGAGGCAGGCCTGCTTCCATCAGGATTTCAAAGAGTTTAATTGCAAGCAGGGGCGTGTCGCTTGAAGGCTTGAACACGATTGCATTTCCTGCAATAAGGGCTGGCATGATCTTCCAGCTGGGAATTGCAATAGGAAAGTTCCAGGGTGTAATCATGCCCACAACTCCTATCGGCCTGAGCAAGGTCATGCAGAACTTGTCCTTGAGTTCGGAAGTCGTTGTCTCCCCCAACATCCGCCTGCCTTCCCCTGCGGCATAATTGGTAATGTCTATTGCTTCCTGTACATCGCCCCTTGTTTCGGGCAGCACCTTCCCCATCTCTTCTGTCATGAGTATGGCAAGATCTTCCTTTCTCTCCTGCAAGATACGAGCAGCCCTGAAGAGCACTTCAGCCCTTCTGGGAGCCGGAACTTCGCTCCATACTCTGAATCCCTCCTCGGCAACCTCAACTGCCCTGTCCACATCCTCGTTCCCGGCTACCTGTATCGTAGCAAGGTTTTCAAGAGTAGCCGGATTGATATCATCAAAAGTTTCTCCTGTTGACGAGTCTCTCGACTCTCCACCTATAAGCAATTTGTACTCCAGAACCACAAAATCCCTCTAAAAGCAATGAATATAATACCACATAAATATATCCAGAAAAAGGATTCGGCTGAACCGAAATAATTTCAGAGTATTCTACTGTAATTTATTGAAACCTTTTCGCAGTAATAGCAGAGATGAATAAAAAGAAAGCCTGACAGTCTTACCTTTACATGGTTGTTTTTTCGAGCATCGCCAGAAAACTCAGTGGATAGATAAAAAAAGTGATTCAGATAAACATAGAAAAGAGAGGAAAGCGTTACATGAATACTATTTAAAAATAGTTAACTAAAAAAAAATGGTTAACTAAAAAAATGGTTGATTAAATGTGATTACTATCCCTATACCTGACAGAAACTAAAGATGCTTCTTTCAGAGATTCAAATTATTTCTTTACAATAATCAGTAACCTGACTTACTGCTAACAATCTGCCAGATCCGCTTTGAAAGTTCGGAGTACTGAGCTTTAGGATCTCCTCTTTTCTGAATAAAGGAATCTGCGCCGTTTTCGATAGCTCGGTTCATAACTTCTTCTTTGCCCACTCCTGTAAAAAGGATGAAAGGTATATTAATTCTCTTATCACGGATAGTTTTCAGAAATGAAATGCCATCCATATAAGGCATATCATAATCCGAAACTACTACATCATACGAGAGTTCATCTAACTTCTCGAGAGCCTGTCCTGCAGATTCCACTGTATCGGAGTTTATGTCGTGGAACACTTCTAAGAACGTTTTTGATAGCTCCAGGAATACTGGGTCGTCGTCTACAAGCAGTACTTTCATGGGGTTTTCTCCTTAGCGTAATGATTTTGCAGTGTTAAATAAGGAACTTTCGTGTTCCTTATTTACGGGTAAGAGATTTTATAGTTAGGTGGCATTTTTGGTGGTTTTTATATGAAGCTGAGATATGCTGAGCTAAGGTATAATTTCATACTTCTATCCCCCTTTTGCAAGCTCAACCCCGACAGACAGGAATTAAGTCTTATGATATCGTATGGTTTTGAAATACCATTAGAGCATACTTATCAACTAAATTTTTATGCTATAAGTAAGAAGATCTTTTAGTTAATATAAAAAGTTAACTTACGTAAATAGCCTCTTCTATAAGCTGCCAGGATTTTATGACTATTTTATTTGTTTTCTACAAAGAATATTTATTTCTTTTGAAACTAATCCAGAGAGTTGCGAAACAAATAAGGTAGATAAAGTAGGAACAAAATGGCAAGAAAAAAACAACTGAAAAAACAGAGACAAAAGATATAAGGAAAAAGTAGTGGAGAAAGTAGAACCAGAAGATAAGGGTAAATGGAAATAATAAAAGCGAAAAAGTAGAGATAAAAGAATAACTGGAAAAGAAATAAAAGGAGAAGAAATAAAAGGAAAAGCAGATGCAGAAAAAAAGCCAGGGATTTTATCCCTGATTGATAAAGTTATCGATCTCTTTTTTCAGCATATGGCTCAGGACTTTTCCGTCAACCGTGCCTCTGTACTCCTTCATGACAATACCCATGAGAGGGCCGAGGGCAGCAGGGCCTTTGTCTTTGATGAAATCTCCTCTTTCCCGGACCATCTTTTTAATGAAGTTTTCGATTTCCTCGGGATCAAAGGCGCTCAGGCCGAGCTTTGAAATTGCTTGCTGAGCTGTCAGTTCAGGCTCTTTTGCAAGGGCGGCAAGAAGGTCCTGAATGGCTTCTTTTGCAATTTCCTGGTTAGAAATGGCTGCAAAAAGCTCAATGAAATGTTCATCTGTGAGGTTGTCCGTCTCAACACCATTTCTCCTGATCTCAGGGACGATTCCTAAAATGGTTCTGGCAATCAGGGTTGAGTTAACATTTGCGTCCTTCCTGTAGGTTTTCAGGAGGGTTTCAAAGAGAGGCAGATGCTTTGAGTAAGCCATTTTTTCGGCAAGCTCTTTATTCAGGCCACTTTCGGAGACAAAACGTTTTGCCCTTTCTGTCAGGAGTTCCGGAGGCTCTATGGAATCAAAATATTCCTGTGAGATTTCGATCTGGGGAACATCGGTTTCGGGGTACATCCTTGCCGCGCCGGGGAGAGGGCGCATATAAGCAGAATTTCCTTCCGGAAGGGCTTTTCGGGTCTCTTCAGGGATTCCCTCAAAGGCTTCTTTTGCCCTTTTAATTACTGCCTCAATTGCAAGCCTGGATTTTTCAGGTTCGTCTGCAACCATGATGACAGCATCTTCAGGGTTTGCGCCGATAGCGTCCCTGACAGCCTGGACTTCCTTTTCAGTTATCCCGTAGTTAGGAAGTTCGTCCGTATGGAAAATTCCTCCCACACCTGCCGTCTTTGCCCTGTCAGAAAACTCAGTCCCGAGCCTTCTCCCTGGCTGGACTTCCCTGCCTACAAGCCCGTTGAATTTCCTGAGGAGGGCGGCAAGGATTGCGCCTTTCTTTACGCCTTTTTGCAGGACCTTGGACTTCGTGTCCATGAAAAGCCCTGTTATATCATAGATCTCCTCGCAAACAAAGGCTTTTCTTTCAAGGAGTTCTTGCCTGATAAAAAGCAGGTTCAATTGCCTTTCGACTTCCCTGCGGACGATGTCTTCTATGAGGTCAAGGGCCTGTACTCCTTTGATTTCGACTCTTGCGCCTCTGGCAATTGAGATATTAACGTCCTGCCTGATCGTGCCAAGCCCTCTCTTCACCTTCCCTGTAGACCTGAGAACCATCCCTATATACTCTGCAACCTCACGGGCTTGCCTCGGGGATTTGATATCAGGCGCAGTTGCAATTTCGACAAGTGGAATCCCGAGCCTGTCCAGGGAATAGACTACTGAGTCTCCTATTTCCTCTATTTTCTGGGCAGCTTCCTCTTCCACACAGAGGCTGTCAATCCCACAGTATCCTTCCGAAGTTTCAATGTATCCGTCGCTTGCAAGAAATGCAGTCCTTTGAAAACCGCTGGTATTTGACCCGTCCACGACGATCTTTCTCATTACATGCATCTGGTCGACAGGTTTCATGTTGAAGAGCTTTGCAACCCCGAGGGAAATGTTCAGGGCTTCCTTATTGAGTTCCCTTGGTGGCTCTTCATCATTTTCGATAAGGCAGGTCGTGTCATATGCCTTATAGATATACTTTCTCCTGATCTTTGTCTGCTCCACCGCAGCCCTGTCCTTTTCTCCCATTTCACTTTCCGTAGCCCTCAGATACCTGAAAAATTCGAAGTCCGAATCCCCGATGTCCCTGATCAGGGTAGGGCACCTGCAGAAAAGCTTCTCCTTCGAATCCAGCTGCTGGTGAATTTCAAGCCCGGCTTTCAGCCCAAGTTCACTGTAATCGTATTTTTCCATATTTTCACCCGAATCTAAGCAGGAAGCGCCTTAATTCTTTTAAATTCACTGTAAATTCACTGTAAATTTTCCTTCAGTTTTCCTTTAGCTGTCCTTTAATTATTCCTTCAAATCTAACTCTTTTTGCTCTTCCTTCACTTTTAAGCCCATCGGCTCGCTATTTTTTCCTCTTATATTTAAACCCTCTTTCTGCGCTTGTTTCCTCTCTTAGCTCTTTTAGGTGCTGCGCTGATAGTTATCGGCTATTGTCAGTAAGAAACTTAATGTAAAAGGTGTGGTAGAATGTATAAAGGTATCTCTGTATATAAGATTGAAGTAATTACGGACTCTTTTTCATCATAAAATGAGTTAGTAGAGCTTGATTGCTCTTAGTAGAGAGAATCGTAAAACACAGCCATCTCTATTCCTGCTTTTGCATACGAAAAAGATCCGGCTCTTAAAAACCCGCTCATAAAACAATCCTATAAATCGCCGAAGGACAATCTTTAAATTATTATACTGTAATTCTGCCTTAGCTAATCATTCAGAGGAAAATACAATGAAAGCAGATAATGTGACCGAAAAAGCAGTTAAGGATGTTCTGGATAAATTTGCAGAGAGTTACGCCAGACGCGACCTGAAAAGCGCAATGTCCCTTATTGCACCGGACGCAGATGTCGTTATTTACGGTACCGGGGCAGACGAGAAACGTGTTGGGTTTGCGGAAATAAGAGCTCAGTTTGAGCGCGATTGGTCTCAAATCGAGGACCCGGCTCTCGAATACAACTGGACTTCAATTTCAGCATCCGGCAACGTAGCCTGGGTGGCTATTGATGCTGTTTTAAAGGCAAAAGTAGATGGGCAAAAACTTAGATTTTCGTCCCGGGTCACAGAGGTACTTGAGAAACGCGGGGACAGATGGCTCATTGTGCAGGGGCATTTTTCTTTCCCTGATCAAAGTCAATTTTTTGATTTAAATGATCCTTTCAGGGATTAAAAACGATATTTAACTCTCCTTTTTTATTTTTTGCTTGTAGCGGGCACTTGCCCAAAATATCCGAAGAGATTGTTTGGATTCAAATTTTGATGGGGGTGATAATCTTACTCAACGTCATTTTGAATATTTCCGGGTTTGAGCCTGTGGAAAAGCCTGTCCTGCTCGATATCCTCGTCATCTTTACACTGTCTACCCTGGCAACTTCTGGCACGCAGAAATACGAAACTCGATCTTTTTGTCAGGATTTTTGACCTTCAAACTCCTGACCCGGAAAGAGAAAAAAGGTTGGACATATGGAAATGTTTGATTTTGTACATACTACACACAACCGTTAAATAACCCTTTTGACATACATAATTAACACAGTAAACATATGAAAAAATGTGGAGCTTATTCTAAAAAAGGATATTGAGAGGATTTCTCTTGACACAAAACGGAAAACATACCGATTTGCAGGGCAGCCTCAAATCCCTTTTCAAAGACCGGGTTTCTTTTGAGAAGCTGGAAAGGTTACTCTATTCCCATGACATTGCAGCCCTTCCTGGAATGGTACTGAAGACCATTTCAACCCTGCCCGATGCCGTGGTGCAGCCTGTGGATTCCTCTGAAGTAGCCGGACTCATCAAGCTGGCTTCAGAACACAAAATTCCCCTGGTCCCGAGAGGTGGAGCGACCAGCGGCTTTGGAGGAGCCGTACCTGCAGCCGGTGGAATTGTTGTCGATTTTGTCCGGATGAAAAAGGTGCTTGGAACAGACCTGAAAACCGAAACTGTGGAAGTCGAGCCAGGAATTACCTGGGAGCAGCTTGAAGAGGACCTGAAGAAAAAAGGGCTTGTACTGCGCCTCTATCCAAGCAGCGCCCCGGGTTCCACTGTAGGTGGCTGGGTAGCCCAGGGCGGGAGCGGGATAGGAAGTTTCGAATACGGAAGTTTCAGGGAAAACATCGTTTCCGCAGAAATTGCCAGTCCTGACGGCAAGTTTAAGGTGCTGAAAAACTCCGACCTGGACCTGGCCTACGGGCTTGAAGGGATCACAGGCCTTATCACAAAAGTAAAGCTCAGGGTCCGGAAAGCCGATACTGATATTCCCCTGCTCGCCACATTCCCTGATGCCGGGAAACTGGAATCTGCCCTCAAAGAAATAAGAGATTCCGGGCTCAGGCTCTGGTCCGTGCATATCCAGACCCCAGGCTTTGCAAAGTTGAGCCAGGAGGCCCACGGAGAAAAGCTGCTGCCTGAAGGAAGGTACCTCGCCCTTTTTGTCTACCCCGAATCCCGGGCCCCGGAAGTCGGGCAGCCCCTTGAAAAGACCATACAGCGACACGCAGGTAAAATCCTCTCCACGGAACTCGCCCTCCATGAGTGGAAAAACCGCTTCTACTCCATGCGCCTCAAGCGCCTTGGGCCTTCTGTCGTGGCCAATGAGATGGTCATCCCTCTTGGTTCACTTGCCGCCTACCTCAAAGCTGTAGAAGGAAAGTTTAAGGGAGGCTTTGTCTTCGAAGGGATCATGGTAACGCCGGAAAAGCTGACCATGATGGGCTTCATGCTGGCGGATGAGCGCAAGCTTACCTTCCCGCTCAAATACTCCTCATCCCTGGTCGCAACAGACCTGGCAAAAAAGCACGGAGGGGAACTCACGGCTCTTGGGATGTATTTTACGGAAAATGCAAAGGAGCACCTGGGAAAACAGCTCTTTGAGAGAATTGTGGCTTATAAGAAAGAGGCAGACCCTCTTAACATCATGAACCCTGGAAAGGTCCTGCCCCCCTCGGTTGAAAAGAATTCCCCGATCAAACTCCTGAACGCGGCAATGAAAATGGCGGGCCTGAGCAAATCCGCAGTCTGCAGCATGGGCAGCCTGCTCGGAAACGAGCCATTGCCATTTGATTTTGGGGATCGGATGCCTTCCGAGATCGGAAAGGACGCCTTTGTCTGTGCCCAGTGCGGGTCCTGTCGGGGCAGCTGTACGGTCTTTGATGCAAGGCCGTGGGAGAGCAACTCCCCAAGGGGAAAGTGGTACCTCCTTGCCGAGTACCTGAAAGGCAACATCGAGCTGGACGAAAAGGCCGCAGACTCCCTTTTCTACTGCACGACCTGCAAGAAGTGCGACGCAAAATGCCAGACTGACATCCCAATCGCCCACCACTGGATCAACATCAGGGGCGTGCTTGGAAAGAAATTCGAAAACACTGGCCTTGCAGCAGTCAGGGAAAACGTGCTTAAAAGCGGAAACTTCTGGGGCCTCCCAGACGAGGCAAGGGAGTGGATCACCGATGAGGTCAAATCTGATATCAAGACCCTGCCCAAAGGCCCAATCGGTTACTGGCCGGGTTGCTGGGCGTCCATCGTTTCAAAGAACATGCCCCAGAATATTGCAAGGATTATGACGGCAGCCGACCTGGAGTTCGTGAACCTCGGCGAGGAAAAGGAAGCATGCTGCGGGCTCTACCTGGCACTTGGGGGCTACACGGAGGACTTTGCAAAAACCGCGGCAAAGAACATCGAGAACATGAAAAACCGCGGGGTTAAGACCCTTGTCATTTCGTGCCCTGGCTGCTATGCCACCTTCACGGAACACTACCCCCATGTGGCAGAGATGCTTGGCCTGGACTGGGACATAGAGACAAAACACATAACAGTTCTCCTGGACGAGCTTGTCCGTGAAGGGAAACTGAAGTTTGAAAAGCCCCTGGACAGGAAAGTCACGTACCACGATTCCTGCCATGTAGGGAGGTGGTTCGATACCTACGACCAGCCCAGAAACGTGCTTAAAGCCATCCCCGGTCTGGAGCTGGAAGAGATGGAGCACTCAAGGGAAAACAGCCTCTGCTGCGGCCTTGTCGCTGCCTTTTCCGACATGGGGACTGTAGCCCATTGCGCTGAAACCCGCCTGAAAGAGGCTCTTGCCACAGGCGCCGACTGTGTGGTCACTAACTGCGCAGGCTGCGCGTCCCAGCTGAACTTCGCCTCAAACCTGGCACAGACCCCGATCCGGCAGAAGGACATCACGGACCTGTTAGTTGAAGCTCTGGGTTACGAATACGTGTTCGACCCTACCGAACCCATTTCCGTCTTCATGCAGCAGGCGGGACAGCTATTAAGTACAAGCTGTATGAGAAAAAAGAATTGAGGCCCGAATCCTTTCAGCTTCCGAAAAACCAACGCTTCCAACAAAAATATGCTTCCTACACCTGCAACATCAGCAGGTTCGATGCAGGAGAAGCGCCTCAGGCGTTTCTTCTTTAATTCGAATTTTTCATGGATTTTCCGGATTCTGAATTTTTGGTTTCCGAAATCAGAGTTTCTGAATTTAAAACGGCTGATTTTCAGGCTTTGTAGAAAACCTATCTAAATTAATGTCAGAGATTTCTACAGAGCTGACTTCAATAAAAATTTCAATTCACTGAAAAGGGTTAACCCGAGCAGGGCAGCTGTAATTCCCCTGTTCAACTATTCCCGAAGACCTTTTTTCAATTTGCTTTTCAGGTACCGATACTCTCACCGGTCGTCTTCGACGACCGGCTTTTCCATAAAATAAATTTAAAGACTGAAAGTAGTATTAGAGTAAACGAGAAAAATATAGTAGAATAACTAAAAAGTCCATTCTGGTGACTGAGCAAATACAGCATGATGACTAAAAAGGTCACTATGAAAACTGAAAAAAAATACATCTGGATGACATTTCTTAATTTTCATTGAGGCAGTATGTAGAAAGTAGGATGTTGAGAGTAATATGTAAAATCAGAGTGCAGATTCTGTGAGCAGTTTATTTTGCAAGCATTGTGAGCAGTTTATTTTTTACCTATTCGGATCACATTCTCAAGCTCTCAATTTATCAAGCTCTCAATGTATTTCTTTTCATAAACCCTCAGCAGAAAACCCGTTAAATCTTTGGATTTAGCGGGTAGTTGACACTTACTCTAATAATCAGATCCAGTAATTATGGACGTAAGATTTTGTCTGCTGGATATATGGAGTGATGTACTTGAGGCAAAATGGTACAATTACCAATGTAGTAACAACATTGCCAACGAACCATCCTTCAAATGTCACAAAAAATTCCGTCCATGGGACCATACCTTCCCTGACGATCATTAAGGCACCCCACATCGCACCGATAAAGTTGTTAAGCAGACACCCGAACAAAAGGAAAATCCCCATGTCCCGTTTTGTTCTTAGCCTTATGTTAACCCTGAAGTACGCAAAAGCCATCAGGGGTATAAGGACCTGCCAGAGATCGGCAAATGACCATACAACATTTAATGAAAGGGGCATATCCGCAAGGATCCCTGCTCCTATCATACAGCCAAGATAGGCAGAAATCCCTCCCCATATTCCATACCAGAGAGCAAAAACGATCATAAAAGCGACTGCAAAATACATACTGGATACGCCGGGTGCAGGTGAAATCGGAGAAGTTACCACTGCAAATCTTGACAAAAGTGAATTTACCAGTATCAGGAAAAGAAAAATATTCAGATGAGTTGATACTGACTCTATATCGGGAATTATAGACTCTCCTTTAATTTTATGACATAATTGATATGTGGCTAGTCCTCTGAAAGGGGTGCCGATAATGGCATAAACATATATAAAAATGGCATAAACATATATAACATTTTTAGTATATAACATAACTGCAGCAAAATAGAACAAATTTTTATCAGCACAGCGGAGATTCATTATTTTTCGTAAATTGCATTACCGGGAGTTATGGCAATGAAAAGCGATCAAGAGGACATGGACCCACTCCGGCTAAAGGAATGGTTCGCAAAACCATATTCTGTAGCTGTGACAACAATTTTGCTTTTTTTTCTAGTCCTTTATCGTGCCTGGTTATATATTGCAAATTGGCTTGAAAGTGTCCTTGTAAATGGACTCACTCCCGGTGATGTAACTTTTATTAAGGCACTTACATTTATTCTGGTTCTTCTGATTGCCAATATCGTATATATGGTTCTCAACAGGCAGGTAGGTCTTTTGAGAACTGTTAAAGTTCAGGAGAAAAAACTTTACCTATGTGAACTAAAATTTCAGAATTTTATTGACAATGTACCGGAGGTTGCTGTCCAGGGCTTTGATCCGGATTGTACTGTAATTTACTGGAACATTGCAAGCGAAAAAATGTATGGGTATCCCAAAAATGAAGCCATGGGGAAGAAACTGACTGAGCTTATAGTCCCCTATGAAAATAAAAATGATTTTTTAAAGATCATCGGTTCCATGCAAAAAGATAGGACTTATGTCAGTGCATCGGAAAGTACTTTTTTAACGAAGAAGGAGGAAAAAATCCCTGTATTTTCCAGCTATTCGGCTGTCCAGGTACCTGAAGACCAGTTTGAGATCTTCTCCATGGAAATAGACCTTACCGAGAGGAAAAGAATGGAGCATACTCTTCTGGAAGCAAAGGAACTTGCTGAGGCTTCAAATACTGCTAAAAGCAAATTCCTGGCAGGTATGAGCCATGAAATTCGAACGCCTCTTAATGCGATCATTGGATTTTCCGATCTGCTTATTGAAAACTACGCAGGACCCTTAAATGAAAAACAGATGAAGTATGCAAAAAACATATCCATAAGCGGCAAGCATCTGCTCGGCCTCATCAATGACATACTTGACTTATCAAAAGCAGAAGCCGGAAAGATGGAACTACAGTATGATGAGGTCTCGGTCCCCCTGATAGTCAGGGAGATTGCAGAAGTTATGAAGCCTTCCGCAAGCGGCAGGGGAATAACTATCAACACCGACATAGAACCTGATGTTGGTATTGTGGAAGCGGACAGTGGTAGGTTAAAGCAGATACTGTACAACCTCATAGGGAATGCAAACAAATTCTCCATTGAGGGGGGAAATATTACCGTAAGAGTCAGAGTAGTTGAAGAGTTTATGCAATTCGAGGTTGAAGATGAGGGCATAGGAATAAAGGAAGAAGACCTGCCAAAACTTTTCAAACCTTTTTCCCAGGTTGAGGGGCCCACTGAAAGGTACACTGAAAAAAAGCCTGAAGGCACAGGACTGGGTCTATCCCTTGTAAAGAAACTGGTTGAACTCCATGGAGGAGATATTTGGGTCAAAAGTGAATACGGAAAATACAGTGTATTCGGTTTCAACCTCCCACTTAAAAGCCCCGCTGAGCCGCAACTCGGCTGACACCACCCGTAAGAACCCTGGTGCCTGAGAGCCAATAGAAACCCCGGCACCCCTTATCTACCGAAGCAAAAATGGAAACTCCGGATTCGGGATTTTCCCTTTAAGTCCAGCAAAACCAGCGTATACGGCGCCGGGCTTGGATCATTCATAGGAAACTTATGAAGAGATGTTCCCAGTTTTTCAAGCGTCTTGTACATCCTCACTCCAAGCCCCATAAGGCCAGCTGTGGAAAGTATTGAGTATTATCTCTAGAAAACAGAAAAAACCAAATTGTTGAATCCCTTTCATCCTCTAAACCCCGATGCAATTATATTTCTTACAGGCACATAGTGTAACTGGGTGTTGTTTGATGGGAGTCGCCAGTTTCAAGAAAATAATGATTGCAACCGACGGTTCGGTCTGTTCCAGGATGGCTGCTAACAATGCGATAGAGCTTGCCCGTTTGAACAGGGGGACTGTTTATGCTGTATATGTGGTGTCCACGGATTATTTCTCGTCGATGGCTGTGGATTTTGACTGGGAAAGGATGAATGAAGCCCTGAAAAAAGAAGGACATGCGGCTGTTAATTATGTGAAAAGAGCAGGAGAGATGGAAGGGGTCGATGTGAAGCCCATCCTGCTTGAAGGGCATCCGGCAGACGAACTGATCCGTTATGCCGAAGAGAATGAGATGGATATTGTTGTTATGGGAACTCTCGGCAAGACAGGGCTGGACAGGCTGCTGCTCGGCAGTGTGGCAGAAAATGTTGTCAGGCACTGCAAGGTACCGGTAATGATTATAAGTGAAAAGTGCAGGGCCTGAGGCTGAGATCCCGAAAAATACCATTCAGCCTCAGGTTTTTGTCTTCTGCATCTGCATCAATCGGTTTTTCTTCAGCCGCCCTTCTTTTGTATTCCTTCTGTTAGCCTGGCAGGCGATTGCCTTTTAACTTCATTCAGCTTTCAATTCGGCCTTCCCTTCTGCTTTCAATTCAGCTTTCAATTCAGCTTTCCATTTTCTTTTTCACGGCTGCAGAGGCGTTTTCCGGAGAGTCGGTTTCCCAGAGTTTCCTGACCTTTGCACTCTTAAGGACAGGCATGAGAGAATCAATTTTTGCCTGCACGGCTGCAAGCGTTTCCTCATCGGTGCATGGGAACTCTATGCCCATAAACTTCTGGGCTTTGAGGGTTTCAGTCTCTCTGAAGACGGCACGGTCAACTCCTTTTCGGACTCCGGTCTTCAGGGAATCGATTGCGTCCCTCCACTGGGTAGCCCAGGGTGTATCCGGGATCTCTGTGTGGTGGACATCAGATCTTTCTACTTTTATGGCTGCAAGGTGGCAGGCTTTCACGCAGGCCCCGCAGTACATGCAGAAATCTTCGGCAAAAGCAATCTTTCGCGGGTCTTCAGGGTCTGTTGGCACGTACCAGAGTTCCGAGGGGCAGACGTTAAAGCAGCCGCGGCAGCCCTGGGGGTCGCACTCTTTCAGATTAAGCTCAATAAGGCTCAGTTTCCCTTCCATGGGCTTTTGCAGGTCCACAGCTTCGTAGGGGCAGACAGCCTGGCAGCGGGCACACTGCGTGCATTTCAGCTCGTCAACCTTAACTTTGCCTTCCACTTTCGGGGCTTCGCAGGGGCGTTCCCCTTTAACCTTTATTGCCTCTTCCGGGCAGATGTCCTGGCAGAGCACACAGTAGTCACATTTGTCCGTATCAACAAGGATCTGCTCAAAAGGTACGGGGTTCTCAGGAGTAGGTTCGCGCTCAAGCAGGAGAAAGGCTTCACAGAACCGGGCACAGATCCCGCAGAAGTTGCATTTTTCAGTATCGATTTCGATTTCACCCTCTACCCCTTCCTTAAAGGGAGCGATCTCTTCTTTTTTCGGGAAAGTGAACTCAACATCTATTGCATCCTGCGGGCAGGCTCCCTCACAGAGGAGGCAGGGGAGACATTTCTCGTTGATATTTACATACGTATCATATTTTGGATACTGTTTTGCATCAGGGACCTCACCCACGGCTTCGAAGGAAATGGCATGCACAGGGCAGAGGTTTGCGCACATCCTGCAGAAGGTGCATTTATCAAGGTCCATCATCACAGGAGGGGCATCAAGCCCGGTTGCAATCTCATGCATGGGGCCCAGTTCAAGGGCTTTTGTGGGGCAGATCTCCACACAGATCCCGCATCCGTTGCAGCGCTTATAGTCATAATCAAGGGTCTTGAGGGACTTCTCAGTCGCCTGCGTATAGAGGAAATGGGTCCCCTGCAGGTCCATGCTGGTTGTAACCGTGATCTTTTCCTGGTTTTCACCTTCACCTTCTCCAGGCACTGCTACTTCCGGTTCCTCTAATTCGAATTCCTCTGATCCGGATTCTTCAGACTCGAATTTCCCTGATTCTTTTTCTCTGGTCTCGGGCTCTTCTTTTCCTCCGGCTCCGCAGCAGCACCCCCCGCATACGTGAGTTTCCTGTTCTTGGCACTCTTCGGGGCACTCTTCGGGATGTTTCTCGCTCATTGTGCCACCTCCTCCTGTCCGGTTCCCGCACATTCCCGCTTGAGTTCGGTCCCTATGGGCCCTATTTCTTCGAGTTCCTTTACAAACTCGGTGATTGTGTTCGAGAAACGTTCCCCTTCGGCAGCCGAGATCCAGAGGGTCCTGAGCCTTTTCGGGTCAAGCCCGATTTCCTTTATGATTTCCTTTAAGACATCCATGCGTTTTTTCGCATCGAAGTTTCCGTGGATATAGTGGCATTCGTCCATCCTGCATCCCGCAACAAGCACACCGTCAGCTCCGCCTTTCAAGGCTTCAAGCACGAATTCAGGGTTTACCCTTGCAGAACACATGGTACGGATGACCCTGATGTTTGTCGGGTAATGGATCCTCGACATCCCTGTCAGGTCTGCACAGGCATAACTGCACCAGTTGCAGAGGAAAGCAACAACAAAGGGGCTCTGGGACTTATTGGCGGTTGCAGCCCGGACCTGCGCAAGGATCTGCTCGTTTTCAAAGTTCCTCATCTGAATTGCACCAACCGGGCATGCTGCACTGCAGTCCCCGCAACCGTAACATGAGACCTCGTCCACAACAGCTTTTTTGTCGACAATGCTGATCTTTCCGAACTTGCAGACTTCCACACAGGTCTTGCAACCTATGCACTTTTCCGTGTCAACATGAGCGCCCATGGGATCGGCTTCAAGTTCTCCCGTGCCAAGGAGCTGCATAACTTTGGAGGCACAGGCACTGCCCTGGGCTATGGAGACCTGGATTTCTTTGGGACCCGAGGCGCAGCCTGCAAGGAAAACCCCGCTTACCGGTGCATCCACAGGGCGCATTTTCGGGTGGGCGCTTGCAAAGAAGCGGTCAGGCCGCCGGGCAAGGTTAAGCATCCTGCCTATTCCCTCTGCAGCCTTGCTGGGCTCGTAGCCCGTGGAAAGCACAACAAGGTCATGGGCTTCTTCTTCAACGCTGGATTCCAGAGTATTTTCGTAACGTACAACCGGCCTTCCGTCTTCGCCGGCATAGACCTCGGCAACCTTGCCGCGGATGAAGTCAACGCCCATTCCCTGGGTCCTGTTGTAGTATTCCTCGTACATCTCTCCTGCAGCCCGGATATCTATGTAGTGGATCGTAATATCGGTGTCAGGGTAGCGTTCCTTGATCATCTGGGAATTCTTGAGAGCTGCCATGCAGCAGACCCTTGAACAGTGTTCGTTGCCTATGGTTTTGTCCCTTGACCCCACACACTGGATAAATGCAACACTCTTTGGGGGCTTGCCGGTAGAAGGTACAGGGACTCTGCCGCCTGTGGGCCCTGCTGAGTTCAGCATCCTTTCAAGCTGCATATTCGTTATGACGTCAGGGTATTTCCCAAACCCGTACTCCTTTTTCCTGGAGGCGTCAAAGAGCTGGTAGCCTGTAGAAACGATTACGGCTCCTGCTTCGAATTCAATTTCCTCGGGCTTCTGTTCATAGTCCACAGCTTCTGCAGGACATGCCTGCTGGCAAAGCCCGCAGCCCACACAGTGGTCAGGGTCAATGAGTACCACCTGAGGGACGGACTGGGGGATTGGCATATAGATAGCCCGGGTCTTTCCAATCCCGTAATTCATGGGGTTTTCGATTTCTACGGGACAGACCCCGGCACAGAGGTCAACGCAGCCCTTGCATTTGTCTTCAAGCACGAACCTTGGTTTGCGTTTGACTTTAACGTGGAATTTTCCGACCGAACCTGAAATATCGGTTACCTCGGAATATGTGTAAAGAGTAATATTCGGGTGGTTCTGGACTTCCGTCATTTTGGGGGCAAGCACGCAGATTGAGCAGTCGTTTGTCGGGAAGACTTCATTCATCAGGGCCATTTTGCCTCCGATTGTAGACTCCCTCTCCACCATGGTTACGGGAAAACCGGCTTCTGCAAGGTTTAAGGCTGCTTCGATTCCTGCAACCCCTCCCCCTATGACAAGGACATTTCTGCTGGCTTTTGAGCTTGTTGCACTCAGTTCCCTGAGGAACCGGGCTTTTGCAACCCCCATCCTTATCAGGTCAAAAGCTTTCTGGGTTGCCATCTGCGGGTCATCCGCATGCACCCAGGAGCACTGCTCCCTTATGTTTACCATTTCCATAAGGTAAGGGTTGAGGTCGGCTTTTTCCATGACATGCCTGAAGGTCTTTTCGTGCAGCCTGGGGGAACAGGCAGCTACCACAACCCTGTCGATTTTGTTATCTTTTATGTCCTTGATGATGCCTTCCTGTCCGGAATCGGAACATAGAAACTGTACTTCCCGGGCAAGCACCACATCTTCCAGTTTATTTGCCATTTCCTCAAGGGCTGAAACATCAATTACTCCCGCAATATTCAGTCCGCAATGGCAAATGTAGACTCCGATTCGCATGCTTGTTAACTCCTTATATCTATGAATATTCTTAGAGATCGAGTTCTGATATATTTTTTGATGTGTATTAGTATATAAGTTATAAGTTAAAATTTAAGAATTATAATTCCGGAAAGCTTTCCTGCACATGATTTCCGCCAGTGCAGAATAAGTAAGATCCTGTGTAGCCCTGGTTCAGCGAATTTTTTGCACGAACCTGTAAAGGCTTTTTTAAACTCTCCGGGCATTTGTGGACTTTGTGTTTTATAAATCTCAATATAAATTTTCCCTCAAACAGGATAAAAATGTAGTCGTTTTGTATAAAATCAAAACCTTTATTTTGTAAAAGTTTTCTGAGCCTCTGACCGGCAGCCCTATTAGAGAGAATTCAGACTCAGTAGCCTTTAGTGTAATTATTCCATTTGCTTTCCGGGTTTGCCTTCCTTCAGCCTCATTGCAGGCAAGAGCAGAAATATTTCAAGGCAACTGTAATCTCATTATATGGTAACCCCAGTCCTGCGCCCGGATAAGCAGAATAGTTTTACACTACATCATTTTTTACACTACATCATTTTTTACACTACATCATTTTAATACTGTATGATGAGCTATTTAACCTGAGTACAATCTGTTTAATCCGTTATTTTGAAGGCATATTTACCACGCTATTAATATACTGAATATTATATTTATATTCGGATATAATAAGTGTATATATATTAACTTTCGGATTCCTGTTAAAGCCCGTGTTTAAGTTCCCGAGAAAGAATCCGGTTAATTTAATCGGGTAACCTCAGACTGGCTTATCGAAGATTATGATGCTCACCAATTGATTTTATAGTTTGAGAACTTAATTCGTAATCTATCAGTCAGTGCCGAATTGTTACTTAATAATTTATTATGTATGCGGGAATTTCCTGTGAGCAGGTGTTTAAAATAATTCTTAAGAAACCTGGATGTGAGAAATATCTACGGTAATTGTGCAAGAACAGGAATGCACCTGACTCTCTAAGAATATTTCCGTGTATGACCTTCTCACAAATAACCAGTATCACTCTTACAAAAACAGGAGGGAACTCTACATGAGTGAACATGATGAAGTAAAAGATAAGATGTATGAATGGACAGAAAAATACGCAAGCAAAGCAGGCTACAGGCTTAACCCGGATAAAGAAGCTCTTGATTACGTTCTTGACGGGCTTGCTTCAAGGGTTGAAAAGTTCGGGAGGCGCTATTGTCCTTGCAGGATAGTAACCGGGGACGAGAACGAGGATAAAAAGATAGTTTGTCCCTGTATCTATCATAAAGATGAAATTGAAAGAGACGGGAATTGCCACTGTGAACTTTTCTTTAAGCCTTCCTGATCTGACTTTGTTCTGCCAGACCTGCTCCTAAAACGAGCTTTAAATACTATTAGCGAAGGCGGGAGGGGACAATTTATATAAATACTTTTTGTCCTCTTCCAGCCCCACTCTAATCTTTTCACTTAAGTTGAAATGCCTGTCTTTCAGCCTGCAGAAGGCAAGAACCTTATTTGAGAGCCTGGAGTCTCTGAAAGCTGTTAACACTGCAAATTAAAATTAACATTGAGAATTAAAAAGCAATAGTTTAAAGTTGATTACATTCATCTCTTTAACTGAATCTATTGACATTGTACTTCAATGCTCTTAGACACTCAAGATTCTTGGACAGCGTTTCTTTCAAACCGGATATTCTTCAATAAGAAATTTCCGGTTCACACTATTGGTCTGTACATAACACTATTGACCTGGTGTGGTATTGACCTGCTATCTCTTTAATAAATTAACAATAGGATAAATTTGACTCAAGGGTGACCTGGAATGACAAATGCAATGGAACTCTATCAGATGCTTCCAAAGACTAACTGCAAAAAATGTGGAAAAACCTCCTGTATGGCGTTTGCAGTTGCCCTTATGGCCCGCGAGCTGACACCTGAGGACTGCCCGCCCCTGAAAGAGGAACCTAAATACAAAGAAAGCTACGAAAAGATCAGCGGCCTCTTCAAGCCGTCGGAAGGAGCAACCGAAACCGGACTTATAGTGCATGAAGACCTCTGTTTTGGTTGCGGAAACTGTGTGGTTGCCTGCCCTGTCAATGTTGCAAATGACCCTTACGGCGTCGGTTCGGGCAATGCTCCAAAGAACGCCGGTAAACTGATCCTGACCATCGAAGACGGAATTGTCAAAGCCCAGAACGTGGGAGAATGCCGCAGATTCGGAAAGAACAAGATCCTCTGTAACGGCTGTATAGTAACCTGCCCTGTAGAGGCAATCGAGTTTGTGTGAGGTGAGAGGATGGAGAAAAATTATTACGTATGCACAGGCTGTGGAATGCTCTGCGACGATATCGAGGTCGAGTCTGAAAAGAACATAGTAAACAAGGTCCATACCGCCTGCAGGGTAGGCGTAGCCCACATGAAAGAAGGCCGGGAAAGTGCAGTTTTTCGGGTCGACGATAAGCCTGTAGATGAAGCAACTGCAATCAGTGAGGCTGCAGCTATCCTGAAGAATGCAAAAAATCCCCTGATTTTCGGGCTTGGGACTTCTACCAATGAGACTCAGAAACTTGCAATCGAGCTTGCAAGAAAAACCAGTGCAACCCTTGACGATACTTCCTCATTTTGCCTGGGACGGGTGGTTGAAGCTCTCCTTCAAAACAAGTTCAAGGTATGTACTCTTGATGATGTAAGAAATAAAGCCGATGTTACTATTTTCTGGGGGGCAGACCCGTCGGACTCTCACCCCCGTCACCTTTCGAAACATTCCTATTTCCCGAGGGGAACTGAAAAGCAGCGGGGCTGGGAAGAGGAAAGGACAGCAATTGCAATAGATGTCCGGAAATCCCATACCGCAAAGATCTGCGGGAACTATTTCTTCCAGATCCCTCCGGGAGGAGATGCCGAGTTCATCGACGCTCTGATTGCAGGGCTTTCCGGAAAGCTTCCGAAAACATCCTACAACTTCCCCCCTAAAAGAATTCTTGAACTGGCGAATATCCTTAAAGGGGCAAAATTCGGCGTGGTCTTTGTAGGGCTTGGCCTGGTCTACTCCCTGGAAAACCTTGAACCCCTTATCCGGCTCATGGATGCCCTGAACGAAAAAGCAAATTTCCACCTGATACCTATGGTAGGGCACTACAACATGCGGGGCTTTAATGAAAACCTCTTTGAGGAAACAGGGCATGTGAACAGTGTAAAGTTTGAAGACGGTACTGTGAAGCACGGGCCCGAATATTCAATCGTTGAATCCCTTAAAGCAAAAACTGTGGATGCAGCCCTTATCATCGGTTCGGATCCGCTTTCAAGCCTTCCCAGGTCTGTTGCAAAGAACCTGCTTGAGATTCCTGTAATATCACTGGACCCCTGCGAAACCCTTACTTCCAGAAGGGCAAAGGTCTATATCAATACTGCAATCAGCGGGGTGGAGTCAGGAGGTAGTGCCACGCGTATGGACGGGGTTAAAGTAAACTTCAAACCTGTTGTGGAGACAACCCGTCTTTCGGATGAAGCAGTTCTCAAGAAGATAATGGAGGCCCTCTGATGGATTTCGGATCTTTTCTTAAAGCCCCTGAAATAAAGGTCAAGGTTATAACGTACAGGGACATCTTCCAGGACAAGGCGATGATCGAAAACCGTTTTGGAGACGATTACAGAGACCGCTCTGCCGTCATAAAACTGGACCCTGCCGACCTCAAGCAGTTGAGCGTGAAAAAAGGCGACACTGTAGTCCTGAAAAACTCTTTCGGAACGATTGTGGTAAGAGCTGAAGAATCCGGATACGAGCCCTCTCACAGGGGCATTGCGTATATGCCCAACAGCCCCTGGTCCAATATGCTGGTCTCGGATGAAACAGGCGGTACAGGGATCCCAAAATTTAAAGACATTTCTGCAACCGTTACCAGTGCAAAAGGAGAAAAAGTAACCGAAATAGGTTTTTAAAATTCCTTTTTTATAAGGTTCCCCAGGGACCTTAAAAACGGAAATTTTCTTTTTACCCTGCCCTTTTAGTGCTTTCTATGATCACCATGTCAACTACCCGCTAAATCTAAAGATTTAACGGGTTTCCTGCTGAGGTTTTATGAGGTGAAAACACGGCTACTGTGATCCTGAAATTTACCCCTCATTTAAAAAACGGAATTATTTCATACTATTTTCAAGGTTTTGAAAATGTAACCCCTAAATGGGAGCTTCCATGTGAGTACCTCTCAGGCCTGCATTTCACTTCCTGGGACGGAGTCTTACTGTATTCGGATGGGAGTTTTATAAAAATCCTATCTTCCGGAAGTATGATTTCAGAAAGTGATTATCAAGAATTGATGAAAATTGTTGAGCTTGGGAAAAAAAGGTTGAGAGAAATTCAGAGCAAAAGGGGTATCTGACAGCTTTTATTACTCCAAAATCTGCAATTATAATTTTACAGTCCCACAGTAAAAACCAATATATTACATTCTCATCAGTTTGTAAACTGTTAATTTTTACTGTGAGGACTATAATTAAAAATGCCCTTTGGTTCATGTATTTATATATAAAACATGTGTTGAATTTATATTCTACAGGCTTTTCTTCAACTTTAGAAGGCTATTTTTTAGAGACAAATCAAAAATAATAATTATTAGATCCATTTTTCGATTTTTCCTTAAACTGAGATTTGTTATTGAGATATGGGTTGTATCTTGTTTCCAAAAAGGACAAATAAGGAGACATAGGAGTTTTAAACCTCAATGTGGATGAGAAAGAGGTTTTCCCCCAGGAAAAATCAGGTAAAAAACTGAATACTCAGATGATGGATTAAAGGACTCTTATTATTATAAGATTTAAAATAATTTTTATAAAAATGCCGTTATTCATTACAATATAATATTAATAAGAAAATACAAATACTCTTTGTATGATATATAAGATTGGAAGTTATACCTATTCACACGAAATAAAACTTCAGCCAGACAAAAACGGGGTTCAGATCTAATAGACTAGAGTATAATAGAAGTAGGGTCTGCTGAAGGGAAAAATAGGGGGGAATTCGGATTAGATCGGAATTAACCAGTTTAGCTTATGCTTTAATTATTTTGTTTTTTTTAAGTGCAGCTACCTGTACCGGGTCGGCACAGGATGAAGAAAATCCAGCTATGGAACTCTATAACGACACGGTTGTCCTCAAAGAAGGCAACTTTACCTTTGTGCCGAGCAATAACGCCTCTGCAAGCTATGAGATCTCCAACTTCACAGACCTGGGAGCACTCTACGCAACGGGGCTTGATTTTAAGGTAACGGACCTTGGGAAAATGGCCGGAGAAATGAACGGAAACATGCCCGAGAAGACCTTCGTACTTGAAAGCATAGAAGGATACCAGAACAACAATGAAACCCGGGAGAAATGGTTCATCTTAATAAATGGCGTCCAGGCTACTGCGGACATAAGCATGAACCCGGTGAGTGCAGGCGACACTGTCAGCTTCCTGTACGCCCTTGAAGAAGGAGGAGAACCGGTCCTTGGAGAAGCAAAATATCTGGTAAAGATTGGAATTTCAACAGAAGCCCAGATTCCTGACATAATTGAAACCGCAACTCAGGCTGGAAACTTCACGACTCTTCTTGCAGCAATTGGGGCTGCAAACCTGACTGAAACTCTGAAAGGAGAAGGACCATACACCGTCTTTGCTCCGAATGATGAGGCTTTTAACGCGCTTCCAAACGGAACAGTCGAAGCTCTCCTTAACGACACA
>NZ_JJOY01000021.1 GCF_000979455.1 Methanosarcina sp. 2.H.T.1A.6 | reverse complement strand
TTACTGTACTGAAGTGTGCGAGCCTTCGGGAACTCTGGATCGCTGCCAAACTCACCCTATACTACTTTAAATCTACTCTGAATATCGTTTTCTCTAAAATTGTTTTTCTGAAATGGTTTTCTGAATTGTTTTTCGATACTGATTTTTTTATATTACTGTTGTTTTACTTCTTTGAAGCTGCTATTCTTCTTGATCTTGTTACTTTGTCTCTCTTCTGGACTATTTTGTCTGCCTTTATTTTTTTATACGTTTTTCTGATATTTTTTTGATATGTTTTCTCTTTTGAAACCGTTTTCTAAGTTTTATTTCTTACCTTTTTCATCCCGTTATTTTCATCCGTTATTTTTTTACTTGATTTTTATGGTCTGACTCTCTTTTAGCTATGCTTCTCTAAAAGCGGGTTCGAATCGAATCATTTGAAGTACTTGTTTTCTATTCCGGCCCCCTATCTAAGTCCCGAAGGGAGTGTGATACTTCAACATTAAATCCAGGGCTTATCGTAGGAAGGATTATTATGACCTAAAAATAGACTGAAGTGTTCAGCGTAGATTAAGATATATAGAGTGAACTGGATAAGGCGTCCAGAAAAATACTCGGAAAAATCTTGAGATTAATGCTCAGGAGAACACCTGATATAAAATGTTCAGGCAGAACGATCCATATTTGAATTTTTAAAAAGATAACAGGGTAGTAAAATGAAGAAAAGGGATCAGGCAGAAAGTGCCACAATGGCTTCTGCCAGATCTCCGTTTGAGTTCTTCAGGGCTTTCCTGGCATCTTCTTCGGAGACGCCTGTCTGCTCCATTACGAGTTTGATGTCTTCGGCAGGGATTTCCAGAGATTTTGGGACTTCCTTTGCATCACCTACAATCTGATATGTTTCCGAACCCTGGACTGTCATTATAGTGACATTTGCGTTCTCAATAATTATATTAGAGTTCGCAGTCTTTATAATAACCTCTTCAATGTCCTTAAGCTCCTTAACATCAATCCCCATCTGCTTCATCATCTGTTTCATTTTAGCCGGGTTCGTCCCCCGACCTCCCATTCCTGGAAACATAAATTCCCTTCTCCTTTGTTTTCATTTTTTATTTGCTTCTTCAGGTTCGGGTATTTTTTCATGCCCCTGTGAGGTTTTTGCTTTTATTTAATGGCATCCACCACAGGTACCGCATCCGCCACCGGCACCGAGGTTGCGGATAAGGAAGCCTTTTCCGTTTTCATCTTCAACGTAATCAATGCTGCCTTCAGTGAAGCTGCTCTCGATGTCTTTTGCCATTACCAGCTTAATTCCGTTGCTTTCCATTGTCACATCGTCTTCCTTCACTTCATCATCAAGGGCAAGACCGTACTGGACTCCACTGCAGGCTACTCCAGCAACAAAGACCCGGAGTGCAAGGTCAGATTTTCCTTCCTGTTCCAGCAGTGTTTTCAGTTCTGCAGCAGCTTTTTCTGTTACTTCAATCATTTATATATACCTCTTTTTATTTTCGATAATTTTAAAATACTGAAGACCTTTATTTTCTATAAAATGTCATCCGTTACAGCTTATAGATAACTCATCAGCGTTATATAATCTTGCATCTAATACATATAACGCTTATGCGAGATGGCATCTCTTTTATCTGAAAAATTTTTCTCAAATAAGTCTTCGAAGGGCAGATTCCTTCTCCTGGAAATCCGTTTTTCTCCCAAGACCTACTTATATTTCATGTCTTATATATTTTTCTTCCAATACTTTTTCTTCCATTTTTTTTCCAGGTCTCTCTTAAAGGAATTCGGCATCTTCATCTATAGGTTCTTCAAGCACGCTGGCATTATAAGCATTGATCTCAAGAGAATTCCGTTTACCCTTCACTTCCCACACAGGAATATATACCAGATCCATGTCAAGTTCTATTTCATCGGCTTTTGGGCTGATGCTCTTCTGTTCATATATAATTGCCTGCCCTTCCAGATTGTTAAAGCGCATCTCACGTGTATTTTCCTGTATTATCAAATCAAGAAGGACTTTCTCTGCCTGTTTTTTATCTACATTAGGCCGCTTTACTTCATACTGCACTGCCGGAATCCTGGTCGGATTCCCAAGACCTTCTATATCAATATTTTCTTTTGACTTGTTCAGAGCATTAAGATAGCCATCCCCTTCTCCTGTAATGCTCATCACTTTTGATCTGAACCGTTTTTCTGCCTCAACACTGTAGGAATACTTCCAGAAAGGTACGAATTTCAAAATCGCGTCTTTAGGGCTGCTGATATAGGGTTTTGCAATGATAATTGCCTGATCTTTAGATATCCTGGGTTCTACAGATTGTATGTTCAGCATATCATACGGCTCAATTCTGGAAACCTCGCTATTTTCCAGTCTCTCTAAAGGTTTTCTCTCCTCAACTGGTTTTGGAAGGGTTCTGGGTTCAAAAGAGATTTTTTCTGTTTCTCTTGACATGTCTTGAAGTGGTACAAGTCTCCCATCGGAGTAAAACTCCTGTCTGAAGTCTTCCTCTCCCCAGTTTTCTCTGGTGAGTTCAGGGATAGCTTCTACCTGGTTCTGAGATTCCTTTAAAGGTATTTCAGATTCCGTCTGATAAGCACTCGATTTTCTTTCCATATTTGCCAGAACCGCCCTTCCGATCTGGAGAGCCAGTTCGTCTCTGTCCCATATGTATATTCCGAGTTCAGCTGCATATTCATTCAATTTTCCCGACATTTTCTGGGTCATCACATATATTCCGGTACAAGCTTCTATCTTTTCGGAAAAATATTTTATCTCCTCGTAGTCTGGCTTCAGGGCGCACATGACATAAGCTTGATGCCCATTTTTCTCTACACGGATATCAGACTGACTGGATATTATTACATTGTATCCGGATGATTTGAAGATATCAACAAGGATTTCTAAAAGGTCTTGATTCATAATTCTCACTTTCTTATGTCCTGTACAACTAAAATAGTTTATGTTTACAATTGAAATATAATTATCTTAAAACTTATTATACTGTATACTTCTTTCTATGTTTAAACCCCCTCCTTCCAAACATACAACTATATAATAAATCAAATCCTAATCATGTATGTATGAGTGGGATCAGGCTTGGAGCAGATTCATTTTCTACTTATGAAGAAGGTATAAAAAAAGAATGGATTATAGGGAACGGGCTTGGAGGATATGCTTCATCAACAGTCATTGGAGCAGATACAAGGACTTATCACGGACTACTTGTAGCAGCTCCGGAGAATTCTCCAGGAAGGATTTTGTTACTTTCTTCTCTTGATGAGGAAATTTCTATCAATGAAGAAGTCTATCGACTTGCAACCCATAAATATCCGGGCACTGTTTCTCCTACGGGTTTTAATTACCTTTCCAAATTCATTCTTGCCCCCTTTCCCCTCTGGGTTTACCAGCCCGATGTTTTTACCGTGAAGAAAAAGGTCTTCATGGTTCATAATAATAATACGACCTGTATTGTTTATGATGTCAGATCCAGAAAAGAGGGAGCTTTGCTAAGAATTTTCCCTATGGTAAACTCAAGAGATTTCCATTCCACTACTCGCTCCGGAAACCTTTCCTTTTATCAGGAAGCCGAGTCTACAAGATTAAAACTGGAAAGTTCTAATGGTTTTTCTTTCTCGCTTTTGTCCAATCTCCAGTACCATAGTAATCCGATGTGGTACTACAATTTTGAGTATGATACTGAAAAGGATCGCGGACTTGCCTTCCAGGAAGACAACTTTAACCCAGGTTATTTCGAAAGCAAACTCAAACTGGGAACTTCCCGGTTTTTTATTGTTGCTTCAACCGAAGATATTTCTTCCCTTACTCTTGAGCAAGTTGAGGAACTCTATACAAGGGAGGTTTATCGGCAGAATCTTTTTGCTTTTAATTCCAGGCTTACCGAACCTTTCGCCCTTAAGCTTCTCAGGGCAACTGACTCTTTTATTGTGAAGAATCCCTCTACAGGCAAGAAGTCGGTAATTGCTGGATATCACTGGTTTGCTGACTGGGGGCGGGACACCATGATTTCTCTGCCGGGTCTTCTTTTAGTTCCCCATCGATTCGATGAAGCTCGGTCCACTCTCAAAAACTTTGCAAAGCACTGCCGGAGGGGATTGGTCCCTAATACTTTCCCTGCTCTCGGAGGAGAGCCAGTCTATAATACAGTGGATGCTTCTCTCTGGTTTATTCATACCCTTGGCCGATATTTCGCATACACAAAAGATTTACTGTTTCTCTCTGATGTTTGGGATACTGTAGAAAGTATCATTGATAATTACCGTAAGGGTACAGACTTTGGAATCGGTATGGACTCTGATTATCTTATTCGGCAGGGCCCTCAACTGACCTGGATGGATGCTAAAATAGGGGATAATCCAGTGACCCCAAGGGCAGGTAAAGCCTGTGAGATCAATGCCCTCTGGTATAATGCTCTGAAAACTGCTTCCAGACTCGGAGGTCTCCTTGGCAAAGAAACTTCTTCATATGAAACTCTTGCAGCCGGGGTAGCATCTAACTTTGAAGAAGTTTTCTGGAATCCGGAGACTAACTGCCTCTATGATGTCGTGTCTGAGGATGAGGCGGGAAATCAGATTAAAGATCCATCGATCCGCCCTAACCAGATTTTTGCAGTAGCGCTCCCTTACACAATGCTTTCTTCTGAGAAAGAAAAGGCTATTGTGGACAGGGTGGAAAAGGATCTGCTCACGCCTTTCGGGCTCAGGACACTTTCAAAGGATAATCCTTCTTATAGAGGACGCTATCAGGGAGGTCCTCAAATCAGGGATCTGGCCTACCACAACGGAACCGTCTGGCCCTGGCTTCTTGGGTCCTATGTCAAAGCCTACAGGAAAGTACACAACTACTCAAAAGAGAGCCTTGAAACTATGCGTTCCCTCCTCAAAGGTTTTGATATGCATCTTGAAACGGCAGGTGTAGGCACTATTTCCGAGGTATTTGATGGTAACTACCCTTACTCTCCCGGGGGCTGCATTGCGCAGGCCTGGAGCGTTGCAGAGATTTTAAGGGCATACGTGGAAGATGTACTTGGGATCAAACCGTAAGAACAGAACTTCGTGAGAGCAGAACTTTTGTATCCTCTTCAAATTTGGTTTTTCAGAGGTTCTTTTTTTAAACAGGAACTATTTTATTAAACCTCCCTTTTTATACTAGTTTGGCAATCTATCCTCCATGATTGACTTTGATACCCTGAAATATGAAAATGGCCTGATCCTTGCCGTAGTTCAGGACCAGATTAGCAGGGAGGTTCTGATGTGCGCCTATATGAACCGGGAAGCCCTTGAAAAGACTGTAGATACAGGAATCGCCCATTTCTGGAGCCGTAGCCGGAAGCAGCTCTGGAAAAAAGGGGAAACTTCGGGAAATTTGCAAAAAGTGAAGGAGATTCGGATCGATTGTGACATGGATTCCATTCTCCTCTTTGTTGAACAGATCGGAGGAGCCTGTCACATGGGGTACAGGTCATGTTTCTATCGAAATCTCGAAGGAGAGGTTGTAGGAGAAAAGGTCTTTGAGCCTGAGGATGTTTACTGAGCCTCCCTTCTATTTTCTCCCTTCTATTTTCTCCCTTCTATTGCCTCAATTATGTTTACTGAACCGTAATATTCTATTTATTCCATTTTTTACATTTGTCGTCCATTGTTATGTGGTTGATGTTTTGAGACACCTATTGTCTTCCTTAAAACCCTGTTCTGAGAGGTCTTAATCCTTAAATACAGTTAGCTGTTATTTTGTTTTGAACTTCTCGGGACACGTTAACTTTCCTTTTTTCTCACATTTCTCGCCAGAAGAACTACGCTTTCCATGAGCTATTTCCTGGAAAAAAATATTGGATTATATTTTCAGGGGTTGTTGAATCAAAGCATAGTTTTAAATAACTTATCATAATTTGTCATAAAAAAGCTTTGAAGCCTGAAAACAGAGAGCCTTATTCGGGATAAAAATTCCAAACGGGATTCCGTGCGTATCCCCACATAAAAGAGGTAAAAAATGCATCTACCAAACCCCCATAAACAGCACCCAAAAGTCAGCAAAAAGGCATGGATATCCGAAACTGCAGTAATAATCGGAAACGTAAGTATTGCAGATGATGTATTCGTCGGGCCCAATGCAGTCCTCAGGGCAGACGAGCCCGGATCATCCATAATCGTTCACAGCGGCTGCAATGTACAGGACAATGTCGTGGTCCATTCCCTCTCACATTCCGAAGTGCTGATCGGCAAAAATACTTCCCTTGCCCACGGCTGCATTGTACACGGTCCTTGCCTGATTGGAGAACGTTGCTTCATAGGGTTCGGGGCAGTGGTGTTTGACTGCAATATTGGAAAAGATACGCTTATCCTCCACAAATCCATTGTTCGTGGAGTAGAAATTTCCTCAGACAGGATGGTGCCCGATGGGATCGTGGTCACCAGCCAGGACTGTGCTGATGCTCTTGAGGCTATCACAAAAGACTTGACTGAGTTCAAAAGATCGGTTGTCAGGGCCAATATTGACCTTGTGGAAGGTTATCTAAGACTCAGAGAAGAGGGCTGAAGGAAAAATACTGTCAAAGGTAAAAATTGTACTATCCGGAGTTATCCCGGAGGACGAAAAAGAAGTGATTCAGATAGAAAGTATCTGACCAATATTAAAGGTATTTTCCCTCCAGCTTTTCCAGAATCTTTTTTCCTTTATCCGTAAGCATGTATTTTTTCCAGGTCGTTTTCTCAGGAGTCAGGCACTCGATTAAATCCCTTTCCTCAAGTTCTTTTAAAGCGCGACTGATATTTTGTGTAGACCTGCTTGCTTCATGGGCGATATCCGAAGCCCTTACTGCGGTGTGCTTTTTCATGGACTCCATAAGTATCAGGCGGCGGTCAACGCTGATAACCCACTTTATTAGTTCGTCTATAGAGTTTTCAGTCATGTTAATTCAGATTCTCCAGCAAAGCTTCCTACTGAGATAAGCAGTCGCATAATATTTAAAATTTAATCACTCTGTCGCGTAAGAAACCATCAGGAGAGATAATTCGAGGATTAAAAGAACTCAAAATATTAAGAAAATTTAAGAACACCGGAAAATAAAAAATAATAAAAAAGTAAAAACAAATGAAAAAGAAAGGAGGAGTTCAGGCAAACTTTGCAAGAATTGCCTTAATATCCTCAAAGACCACGTTTATATCCTTTGTACCGTTAAGGGTGACAAGGATCACTTTTTCTTTATAGTAGTTGATGAGCGGCTGGGTCTGCTTTTTGTAGACATCCAGACGGTTCTGGACGGCTTCTGCAGTATCATCGACGCGCTGGAATACCTCGGCGCCGCAGCTGTCACATATGTTGTCTTTCTTTGGCGGGTTAGAGACTACATGGTAGCTTGCTCCACATTTGCACATCAAACGCCCGCTTATTCTTCCTACAAGCACTTCGTCAGGTACCTCAAGGTTGAGGACGACATCGATGGGCTTGTCAATTTCATCAAGGATTGCTTCCAGGGCATCAGCCTGGGGGACAGTCCTCGGGTATCCGTCAAGAATGAAACCTTTTTTGCAGTCTGCCTCTGTCAGGCGGTTTTTAATTATTCCAATAAGCACCTGATCAGGGACAAGTTCTCCCTTGTCCATATATGCCTTGGCTGCAAGTCCCAGTTCCGTTCCTTCTCTAACATTTGCCCGCAGTATATCCCCTGTGGAAATCTGCGGAATTCCATAGAAATCAACCAGTTTTTTGGCCTGGGTACCTTTGCCGGCACCCGGGGGGCCGAAGAGTATTATGTTCATTCGAAGATCCCCTTTTTGTGTCCTTTTATTTGATTGTTTTCCTTTCTGACCTATCTTTTTCAGTTATCTCTGCAGTTAGAGGTTTATCAGCCCTTACTGCTCCCCGAAGAAGGAACGGATCATCGGGTGCATCTCCATCATCTGCTCGGAAGCGATATCCTCGTACAGACGGTACACAATGCTTACTGTAAGCAGCAGTCCGGTACCTCCGGCACTTCCTAGAGTACCAAGTAGGCTTGCAACCAGGGTGAGACCCCCAATGAAAGCTCCTCCTATCACGGTAACCTTTGGAATGTAGCGCTGCATAACCTTTTCAATACTGCCGATGTTCCGCCTGAAACCAGGGATCTGCATTCCGGAATTGAATATCTTCTGGGCTGTGGGTTTTGCACCCATGCCTGTGGTTTCTATCCAGAAGAGGGCAAATATAATCCCGCCTCCGATCAACATTATGGCATCCATGAGGACGTGAAGAGCGATCTGCCAGGTAGCCGGAGCAGCTACTCCATAGGTTGCAAAGGATTGCTGCACAAGGGACGGTATCCAGTCATATGGGCTGTGTATGGGAGCCAGGTAATACATGATCCCATTCAGTGGTTTTGAGCCGCTGAATTCTCCGAGGAAGGTAATCCCTCTGCCGGAAAGGATAATCCCGACCATCTGAACGTTAGCCTGAAGAGCCCTGACAAGGATCATGGGCAGGACTGATGCGTATATAAGCTTAACAGGGAAGCGTCCCCTTGCCCCTCTAACCGCACTGTGGGCGAGAGGGATCTCAATTCTCGTACTCTCTACATATACAACAAGCAGGAAGATGAGAACCGTGCTCACGAGAGCGAGGATTCCTCCTCTGACAAGCAGGAACATCAGACCTTCACCGGAGAAGAGATAGTCTGCTCCGGTGTTCTGGGCGATGTAGATCCATTTGGGAATGAGTCCGACAGGAAGCCCTTCCTCAAGTTGCCAGTTAAAGATACCTGTAACGATCTGCTGGGAAATCCCTGCAACGATGAAAAGCCCAACTCCTGACCCGATGCCCCACTTGGAAATCACTTCATCCATGAAGAGGATCAGCATGCCTCCGATAAAGATCTGGACAAGGAGCAGTAAAGTGATCACTCCCAGGCCTACACCAAGAGTCGAAGCAAGCCCCGGATCCGGCTGGATGTATCCGCCAAGAAGCTGCGGTAGAGCTTCCAGAAGGATCATGACAAAGACAAGGAACTTCTGGGCTCCCTGAAAGAATGCCTGATCTTTGGGGTTAGAAAGATCCATTTTTATAATGTCTGCCCCAACAAGAAGCTGCAGAATAATAGAAGCCGTGACAATTGGCCCGATACCGAGAAGGACTAAAGATCCAGAAGCCCCGGCAAAGAATGCACGGTAAGATTCAAAAAGGTCAACAGAATCCTGAGACATTCCGAAGAGCGGCACATTTGCAAGAGCAAAGTACAGCACCAGAACTCCCAGAGTCCACCAGAGTTTATCCTTAAAGTGGACGTGTTTTTCCGGACTTGCTACTGCGGGTAACTTGTTAAAAAACGGTTCTAATGTATCCCTGAGAGTCATCGATTACACCATTCAAAATATACATTTATTTAGACTATAATAAATATTAGATTATGTTTTACCGTAAGATAAAAGGTATATAGCACATCTAATATAAAAAGTTACTAAAAGAATGAAATAAGTAGGGTCGGGATGACACTACTTATTCGGCATCGATGCAACTTCCACCAGCGTTTTCTATTTTTTCGCGGGCAGAGGCTGAAAATTCCTCTGAAGTGACCACAAGGTTCTTCATGACACGTCCGCTTCCAAGTACCTTCTCGATTCCGAGATTTTCAAGGTTAATGTGGTATGCGCCGTCCTTAACTTCCGCAAGCCCTTCTTCAACAAGATAGGGGGCAAGTTCGTCGAGCTCTCCAACATTTACTATGGAAACGTCCTTTGATATTCCATCAGGGCGCTTGAAACCATGCTTACCGTAGCTGTACCCACGCATCATAGCTCTTACGAAGTGGTGTTTACAGCCACCGGCTTTCCCACGGCCTCCGCGGTTTCCGGCTCCACGCCTGTTTTTATGGGTCCCGCCTCCGCAGGTCCTGGACCCTCTGAACTTCTTAGTATCCATTTAAACCACCTTATCTCATCTTGTGCAGAAGCACGTTGATATTTTCATCGTGGTTTCCGAGTACGCCACCCTGCTGTACCGTCCTCTTAATCCCTGCATGCCCTTTTCTGGCCGGGTGAAGCCTGAAAACAGGCTTCAGTTTTGGGACATCCTTAAGGAAGGCTTTCCCCTCGACAACGGCTTCTGCAAAGGCCAGTATGGAATCATACTCCGTGTTTTCACGGATGTATTCTTCTGTGAGGCGGGTGTCGCCTTCAAGCCTTCCGCGGTTTTCAAGGACTTCTGCAAGGATTTTTGCATCAATCTTTCCGTATGCAACGTAGTCCTTCACTTTCTGGACCATACCATTGTAATGAGGATTTTCCGGCACAAACACACAGTGGTTAATTTTGTGCAGGCGGAGCATCTTCATGGTATCCTCAATGGTATAGCGTACGTTGACCGGACCTCTCATTCTCACAACTGCATACATCTCAGACTTCCTCCTTACCGTAGTACACAGGCAGCCTTACAATGTTGACCTTGTTGAGGGCATCGTAGGTAGCCTTTGCGAAGTTGAGGGTTGTCCTGGTAGTTCCGAAGGTCTTGGTCCATACGTCTTTAATACCGGCTTTCTCGAGCACTTTGGTTGCAGTGTTTCCTGCGGCAATCCCGAGTCCTCTTGGAGCGGGGATGAGGGTCACACTTACACTGCCTGCCTTCCCTGTAACCTCGTAAGGTACGGTGTGCGGCAGCCCACAGGCACATTCCCAGGAACCGCAGCCTCTGCGGATATAGGTAATGTTAAGCTTTGCAGCGTCGATTGCCTTGCGGATTGCAGGTCCGACCTGCACGTCCTTTGCCTGTCCAAGCCCTACATAGCCGTTTCTGTTTCCTACGATTACGGTTGCTCTGAACTTTACACGGCGTCCGGAGTCAGTCATCCTCTGGACCATGTTGATGTCGAGCACCTCGTCTTCCAGGTCAGGAAGCAGCATATCAATTATCTGGGGTTCCCTGATAGGCAGGCCTGACTTGATCGCCTCGTCCATGGAAGCAACCTGTCCTTCAACGACTAATTTTCCAAGCCTGGTTTTCGGAACCCATTCTTGATCGAATGCCATTTAATCACCTTAACTAAACTCAGCAAAGATTTTCTCTTTGGTTGCTTCAAACTGCTCTGGCAGGTCTGAGCTCTCTTCTCTGTATTCGGCTATGTGCTCTCCGCGGATCCTCTCGTCCGATGGGAACACTTCCGGGCTGCAGGGGATTTCGAAACCAGCGTCTACCATCCCTTTGAGGGCGGCATAGACTCTGGAACCTGCAGAGGAAGCCTGGAGTCCTATGTCCAGAATTCCACTTTCATAGCCCTTCTGCAAACTCTTCAGCCCAAATAAGAGCCCTGTAAGGTATGCAGCCGTTGTGTTTCCGGTAGCTCCTGTGTAACCGTACTTTGCAAGTTCACTCGAAACGGCTGAGGAATAAGTTATGTCCCCTTCGAGAGTTGGAGCTATTAACTGGATCTGAACGTTTCTTGCACTCTTTCTTACAACCACACGGTCCTGCTTTGAGATTAATAATTTAAGGCGGAGGTGGTAGTTGGTGCGTCCTTCTCTTCTTCTTCTAAAAGGAACCTTATATCTTGGTCCTGTTGCCATCTTCAGCTCCTCCTGATTATTCTTTCTTTAATAGTTTTTCGGACTCAAGGTGGGAGTTAAGGTGGGAAACGCTTCTGTATTCTCCGCCTTTTGCCTTTCTGTAGAGTCTACAATACACTGACTTATCAAGTGCTCCGTCTGTACGCAGCTCCTTGAGTCTGTTTCTAAGAGCCCGGATCTTTTTTATCCACAGCTCTTTACTTGGGGTACGGGCTCCTTTCTTACCCTTTCTGGACCCATGTCCCTTGCAGTGCCCATACTTACGTTTGACATCACGAGCTCTGGCTCTGCCTCTGCTGACTCCTTTTACAGGCTTTGCCTTAATGGTGCCTTTCTCAATGAGTCCGCGGATATCTTCTCTTGTGATTGCGGAGGCGATTTCTTCGGATGCTTCGGGGTTAAGCCATACCCTGTCAAGCCCGCATTCAAGAACTTTGGAAGCCAGCTTCCTCTGGTTGAACAGGTCTGACATTTTATTCACTCCTTCCAGGGTTCAGTACTTTAATCCCCAATTCTTCAGCTTTTGCGAGAATAATGGCTTTCTTTTGTGCGCCTATTGTCCTTGCTATCCTGATAGCCTCGAAAGACGGATCAACAAGCTCAAGCTCCGCAATGCTGGAAATAAGAACATCAGAATAACCCGAGGGGTGCAGACCTTTGACTGCAGCAGGGCTTCCGTATCCTACCTGGGCATGAGCACCTTTTGAGACATACTTTCTGCGCTGTTTGCCCTGTAAACCTCTCGGACGCCTCCAGTTGCTGTCAAGCCTTTTGAACTTGTGGCTGCAGGTTCTCTTGAACTGGGGCTTCTTCCCCTTCTGAACCTTTCTCACATTGAATAAGCGTTTGGATTCAGGATCCATATCAAGGGCGGAAACTGAAGTACTTTCAACTTCATTGAATTCTTCTGCCATCATAACCACCTCAGGGCTTCTGCACTATGTAGATTCCATCCTGGAAGATCCTTGGATCGAATCTCTTAATCTTGGTTTTCTGTTCTATGTTTGCGGCAGTCTGCCCGACATCTTCCTTGTTGATTCCGGTAACTATGACCTCGCTCCCGCTTACCTTAACCTTTGTCTCGCCAAGTATCTTAGCAACTCTTGGTTTCTTTTCTCCAAGGAAGTTCCCGATTACGAAGGTTTTACCTTCAACTTTTACCTGCATCGGGAAGTGAGCGTACACAATGGTCATCTTACACTCAAAGCCTTCATTCACGCCTGTGATCAGGTTTTTGATGTGAGAGGTAAAAGTACCTACCATGGCTTTCTGCTCTTTCCTGGAGGATTCTGCATCCACCAGTACTTCTTCTTCCCTGACTTCTATCCTGATTCCGGGGTACCAGAACTTTCTTTCGACAGTTCCCTTCGGACCCCTGGCAGTGAAGACATCCCGAGAGAGAGAGACGGAAACTCCTTCAGGAATCTCTATTTTTCTTGCAATTTCCTTAACCATTTCCTGTTCCCTCCTCAGTACACATAAGCAAGAAGCTGCCCACCGATCTTCTTATCACGGGCCTCATACTGAGACATAACCCCGCTTGAAGTGGTTACTATAAGGGCACCAAAGTTCTTTGCTGGAAGGAACTGCTTTTCCCAGCGTTCAAAGCTGGCAGTCCCGACGGAGTAACGCGGCTTTATTGCACCGCACTTGTTGATTCTTCCCACAAGGGCAACGCTATAGATTCCGGCTTTTCCATCGTCGATAAACTCGAAATCTCCAATGTAGCCGAGATCCTGCATAACCTTCAGGACGTTACCAATATTTTTTGAAGCAGGCCTGATAATACAGGAGCTCTTCCCAATGACTTCTGCATTCTTGATGGTGGAAAGGGCGTTTGCAAGAGGATCAAGTAATACCATTTAAATCACCTTACGAATACTTCTCAAAGCCCATCTCGTGGGCAATCTCTCTGAAACAGTGCCTGCAGAGGTAAATGTCGTATTTGCGGACGAGCCCCTGTTTTCTTCCACACCGTTTGCATTCGTTTACTCCTCTTCCGGACTTGTTTATTGTATCTGTCATTTACATGACCTCCACGCCATAACTTTCGTTAAGGAAGGTGATCGCATCGTCCACCGTGACCCTGTGGCCAGTCGGGATCTTCCGGAGTGCAATTCTCCTCTTGCAGATCCTTTCTCCCGGGCGCTTGAGTACAACAGTTACATCCATTCCGAAAACCCCTATGTTAGGGTCGTATCTCATACCCGGAAAGTCAGTATGTTCTTCAATTCCGAAAGAGACGTTTCCGAGGGAATCAAACTGGGACCTGCTCAGGGTCTTCTCGATGATTCCGAGAGAGGTCTCAAGGAACTTCTGGGCTGTCTGGCCCCTAAGGGTTACCTTGCAGCCGATGGGTTCGCCTTTTTTGATTGCGAAAGCAGGAAGAGTCCTTTTGGCAAAGCACCTTATGACTCCCTGCCCTGTGATGGTCCGGAGGATTTCTTCGGCATTTACCAGGTGCTGGCCACTTTCTCCAACACCCATGTGGACAATTACCTTTTCGACAACCGGTGTGCGCATAGGATTACTCACTCAGCTCACCGCCAAGCCTGATTTCAGGTTTGTCCTTGCCAATAACGATTACGTAGTCTTCGATTGTTTCAAAATCGGTTTCTCCGGAAATCATTACTGTGTTGTGCCTGGAACTCTTAACTTCCCGGATCTCCATAATCTTTCCGGTTTCTCCTGAGTGCTGGCCACCTACAACCATTGCAAGGTTTCCTACCTCAAATTTCAGGTGTTTTACTACCTGTTTGTCAGGAATGGAAAGAATCAGGGAGTCCTTTGTCCCGTATTCATTGGAGCCAATGATGTTGGTTCCGTCATTGAGGTTAAGCTGGACTTTTCCTCCCTTGACGGTTGCCTTGTTGTTGATCCTGCAAAGCTTGTTTACATTAGTTTCGTTGAGCTTGTGGAGGGTCAGACGTCCCTTTTCATCCTGGAGCATCCTGTATGCTTCATTTACGAGAGGGAGTGTAATTACATCAAAGAGACCTACCGGGAACCTGAGGTCTTTCCGGGGAATTCCATCTACAAGGACTTTTCCTTCGGAGAGAACCCTTTTACCTTCTCTGCTGTTGTCAACAAGTTTGAGGATGTCACGGATGATGATCCCGAGCGGAAGACTGCGTGCCTGGCTGTGAGGCCCTGGGCGGGTAGTGGAGATCCACTTATTGCCTTTCTTCCCGACCTTCCAGCTCTTTGGAACTGATAATCTTTTCTGGTGTGTCACAAAATCACCTGCCTCACTTCTTAATGCTTGACGCTCTGCGCCCGTCCTTCATTTCCAGTTTTGTGATCATGACGTTTGAGGGATTTACGGGCCTTGGAACTTCGGTACCGTCCACTTTTGTGGAAATAACTCCGTCCACTGTGATTGTGCCGTCCATAAGGGATACGGACTGGACTTTTCCTTCAGTGCCCTTGAAGTCTCCGCGCATGACCTTTACTGTGTCACCAGTGATGACTGCAGCACTTCTTGTGCCGTACTGTTTGGTAAGTTCCTCACTGAGTCTTGCACCCATGTATTTCTGCCTTATATGGAGAGGTGCGGTGTATCTTGCCTTTCTCTGTTTTCTTGGCTGTTTGGATACCATTGCAATCACCTCAGACAATAATGGATGCTGTAGTTCCGATCTTGGGGAACCTCTCAGCTACTTCCCTTGCCACTGGACCTTTTATGTCTGTGCCTTTGGGAATTCCGTCTTCGTCCGTGATTACCATGGCGTTGTCCTCAAAGGACACATGTAGCCCGTCAGGACGGCGGAATTCCTGCTTCTGGCGAACCACCACTGCGAGGAGAACCTGTTTCCTCATCTCGGGTGTGCCTTTCTTTACAGAGACGACGCACATGTCTCCAATTCCTGCGCAGGGCATTCTGTTTTTGACTCCTCTGTACTTCTTGACAGAGATAATCTCAACGACCTTGGCTCCGGTGTTGTCCACACACGGAATCTTGGCGCCTGCGTTCAGAGCCCTTGGGATGCTTGAGCGTATGCCTTTCATTTAGGCACCTCTGCTTTGACTACCACATAGGACTTGGTCTTGCTGATACGCCTGCATTCTGCGATCGTGACGATATCGCCAACTTTTGCGGAAATGCAAGGCGGGTTGTGTGCGTGAACCTTCGAGCGTCTCTTCTCGTATCTCTGGTATTTCGGCACCATTTTCATGTATTGCCTTTCAATGACTACCGTATTGTCCATCTTGCTGCTGACCACGGTACCCACAAGGATCTGACCTCTTACAGGAAGTGTTCCGTGGAAGGGACAGTATAAGTCATCACATTCTTCTGATGGCGCCGGTATATTCAATCCAATGTCTCTTGCCATGAGTTTAGCCCCATTTACGTAACTTTTTGATGTTCTTGATCCGATTTTCGGGCTGTGAGAGCAGCAGGTTTCCCTGAATTTTTACGAATGTATCGGATCTGCGGCCTTTTTCTGAGAGCTCGGCAGGGATCCGGAAGATAAATTCCGAATCCGCCTTGGGAATCTTCAGTTCCCGGGACTGAGAGTTTTCTACAACAAGCATGTTTTTTGTCTCGTTGATGACTCTGCCCCGGATTCCTGTCAATGATGGATTAGTGGAGTAAATCACCTTAATATCGAGCCCTATCAATTCGTGATAGATAAGGGTCGAAGGCAGGATTTCCACTTTAGATATCATTTAGCTCGTGCTGAATTGTCTTTATACGGGCAATCGTTCTCCTGATCTCTCCGATTCTTCCCGGATTGTCAGGAGCCCCGCCCGCAGAGGTAAGAGCTCTTTCCCGGATCAGTTCGTTGCTCAGGGTTTCGAGTTCGTCAGCCCGTTCTTCTATTGTCATGGTCCGGATTTCGTTGGTCCTGAGGATTGCCATTATTCCTTAGCCTCCTTGTGGACCCTTGCCATGGGATGCCAGTAGTCATAGCTTTCATGCTTGTGCTGCCAGACCCCATTGACCTGTCTTCGGACTTCTTCTGAGCCTTCAACATAGATAAGTTCAGCTTCTTCAAAGTCTTCGGAGACCTCAGGCTGGGTTTCTTCCTCAGCTTCTTCAGGTTCTGCGACTTCGACTACCTCTATTGCTTTCTCGGGTGCTGCTGCAGGAGCTTTAGGTTTTGCCGCACTTTCCTTTTTAGGGGCTTCAGCGGGTTTCTCAACCGGTTTCTCTACAGGCTTTTCAGCGGAGGGCTCGGCGATTATCTCGCTTGCTTCCCTAACCCTGAAGGAGTCAGGCAGGACAATGTCAGGTTGAATGATCCTGACTTTGCAGCCAAGGGTTCCGAGCTTTTTAACTGCTACTGCAAACCCTTCGTCTACTACCTCTTGTACAGGGTGTCCGGAATGCTTTACGTGCCCGTTAACGAATTTCTCGACTCTTGACCTTGCTCCGGTAAGCTTTCCGGAGATTACGACTTCACAGCCAAGGGCACCTGCGCTCATGACTGCTCTGAGGGTGTTGTGTCCAGCTTTCCTGAAGTACCAGCCTCTCTCAATGGAAGATGCAAGCCTGGATGCCATCATCTGGGCATTAAGTTCAGGTCTCTTGACTTCCTGAGCGTCAATCTGCGGGTTTTCGAGGTTGTATTTGGTTGCAACGTCACGGGTAAGTTTTCTGATGACCTTCCCGGCTTTCCCGATTACCATTCCCGGCTTTTCGGAGTAAATAACAATCTGGGTGCCCATGGGGGTCCTGTTTAGCTCCATGCCGCCGTATCCAGCCCTGTTCAGCTGTTCTGCAAAATACTCGTCCATGGAGGCTTTAACATACCCGTCATTTACGAACTTTCTCTCTATTGCCATTTAGCGCACCTCGGAGAGGATCATCTCGATGTTTACAGTTTCCGTGTCTTTGGGCGTTGCTCTTCCTCTTGCCCTCGGCATGAACCCATGAATTACTCTTCCGCGCTGAATAGCAGCATGGACGATGTACATGTTTGCAGGTTCAAGGCCCTTGTACTCGGCGTTGCTCTCCGCATTTTTGAGAACCTTTAAGATCTCTTTTGAAGCGCTGATAGGGTATCTCCCTCCAGCCATGGGACCTTTCCTGTGGCCGGCCCCTTCGGAGTGTCTCTTGAAGGGTACTGCTTGCTTCAGGGCAATTACGTCCTCAAGGAACTTCCTTGCTTCAGCGGCTTTCATGCCCTTAATCTTGCTACAAACCTCACGGGACTTCTTCGGGGAAATATGAAGTTCAGAACCCATTGATTTAGAGGTAGTTTCAGGGTCTCCATTGATTGAATAGTTTATTCTTGCCATTCCCTTCACCTCATTTCAGCGGTACGAACTTGCTTGAACGGGTTGCTCCCACACCGGCACTGCCGTGGTTAACTTTTGGTCTTGTGGGTGCGAATTCTCCGAAGCGGTGCCCGATCATTTCAGGCTGAAGTTCCACACCTACAAACTGTTTCCCGTTGTGGATTTCGATAGCTGTTCCAATCATTTCTGGAAGGATGATCATGTCCCTGTGATGGGTTCTGACGTTCTTTCCTTCCTTGAAATCGTGCAGGACTTTTTTCTGCCCGTCTGTGAACCCGCGTTTGATGCTCCTGCGTTCTCTGGAAGGCAGAAGTTCTGCAAACTCTTCAAGACTCAGTTCCTGAAGTTCTGAGACGGTTTTCCCGCGATAGGTGAATTCACCCTTTCTCTTCGGTAACCTTGATGATGATTTTTTTACCATAACGAATACCCCTCATCAGCGCTTCATTCCGGTCCTTCTTGCTGCAATCAGTCCTACCTTTCTTCCTGGTGGGGCGTTTCTGCTAACAGTTGTGGGCTTTCCAGGGTGCTTCCAGGCACCTCCACCGAACGGGTGGTCACGTGGGTTCATAGCAACACCTGAAACCCTTGGGTACTTTGCAGCCCTGGTTTTCATCTTGTGGTACTTTTTCCCGGCTTTGAGCCAGGGCCTGTCCACTCTGCCACCGCCGGCAACAATTCCGACTACTGCCCTGCATTTGGGGTTAAGCCACTTTATGTTACCGGAGGGCATAGCCACCGCAGTCCTGGTTGGTTCGTGAGTCACAACGGTTGCATATACTCCGGAGGAACGGACAAATTTGCCGCCGTCGTTTGGCTTTGATTCGATGTTGCAGATGAAGAAACCTTCAGGCACATTTCCGATAGGTACAATGTTCCCTGGCTTAACCTCGGCATCGTCTCCGCACTCGATGATGTTCCCTACTGCAATGCCTTCGGAAGCAAGAAGGAAAAGTTCCTCTCCGTTTTCAAAGGCAACTTTTGCAATAGGGGCTGAACGGGCAGGGTCGTGCTCGATGTTTATGATTTCTCCCATAATGGAGGTGTTTTCATCCACACGCGGGTGCCTCAGGTCTGCCTTATACTTGTGAGAAGGAGCTCTGTAGGTCGGAGTACCTCTACCCCTATTCTGTGATATGATTCTTTTACCCATGGATCACACCTCACATAAGTCCTATCCGGGTTGCAATCTCATGTGCCGATTCAGGCTCTTCAAATGCAAGGATGGCTTTCTTTGTACCCTTCATTGTGGTCATGGTCCGCACGGATTTTACTTTGAATCCGTACAGCTTCTCAACATCTTCCACGATCTGCTTTTTGTTTGATCTGGTATCAACGATAAACTGAAGCTTGTTTTCATCAAGCAGCATCATCGCTTTTTCAGTAACAAAAGGATAATTGATGGAACTCATTGGAATGCGCCCTCCAGTTTTCCAATTGCAGATTCTGTCCAGACAGTAAGGCGACCTGCGTGTGTACCCGGTGCGAGTACTTCAGTATTCAGTGAGTCTACCGTTACGACGTCTACTCCGGAAAGGTTTCTTGCAGCTTTCTGGATAGGAGAGTTTTCTCCTGCGACAATCAGGACGCTCTTTTTATGCTTGTATTTCCTGCCTCTGAGTTTTCCACGGCCGGCTCTGATATGCCTTCCGTATTTTGCCCTGAGGACATCCTCATACAGACCAGCAGCTTCAAGGAATTCTATTACCTGCTTTGTCCTTTCGAGGTTTTCAAGAGCATTTTCCGCAACAATCGGGAGTTCAGCTTCAAAGATGTGACCCCTCAGGCTTACAAGGGTAGGATCAATGGTTGCTGCGATTGCAGAGCGGATTGCATAGCGGCGCTCTTTTGTGTTAACCTTCTCGCTCCTGTCAGTTTCCGGTTTTGGTGGGTGAGCTCTTCTTCCGCCCTTTGCGTGCGGGACTCTTGCAGCCCTGCTGCTGTTTACGAGCCTGGGAATCTGGGATACACCCCTTCCGGAGCCCCAGCCTCTTGCAGATGTCTCCATGCCTGCGTAGAGGCGGGGACCATAGGGCTGAAGCCTGTTTGCCTGTGCTGCGAGTACTGCCTTTTTAATCAGGTCAGGGCGGTAGTCTGCATCAAACACTGATGGAAGTTCGATTTCCCCGATTACCTTTCCTGTAAGGTCTATGGTTTTTGCTGTAGCCATCTTAGATTACCCCTGCTTGGATTCCCTGCTTATGTACAGGATGTTGGGTTCGCCAAGGTCGGCTTTCTTTGCCCTGATCGGGTCTCTGAGCCTTATAAGCCTCTTGGAAGGTCCTGGAACACTGCCTTTAATCAGCACATAGTCTCCGCGGATAAGGCCATAGTTAATGAACCCGCCTTCAGGAGTGACTTCTGTTCCGTCGGCTCCGATCTTGAGGATGCGCTTGTTAAACTCAGTCCTCTGGTGGTATCCAGTCTGACCCATCTGGGGAACTCTCCAGGAAACGCGAGCCGGGTGGAAGGGACCAAGGGTACCGACCTGCCTGAGGCTTCCCTGACGGGAGTGCTTTCCCTTCTGCAGCTGAATGCCCCAGCGCTTTACAGGGCCCTGAGTACCTTTACCTATGGTAATTGCTGCGGTGTCAACAAGTGTTCCGTTCTTGAAAACGTCGGTAAAGCTTACAAGGGTACCGAGGATTGACTTTGCGTATTCGAATTTGGTGTTGAGGTCTCTTGCATTGATCCCGGTTTCCATGATGTCAGGAACCTTTTTGGGGACACCGGTAAGGCTCTTTGGAAGGGTGTAGGTGACTGATTTGATGTCGCTTACTCTGCCTTCTTCGATCAGTTTCCCGATAGTCTCAAGGGCTTCAGCCTGGTTCTCTGCTGCCGGAATGGGGATTCTGCGTTTGAGTTCTGGATCAAGGTCTGTTGCCCATACTTCGGCAATTGCCTTTTCCCCGGTGCTGTCTTCTGTGTAAGCCCGGATAGCTGCGACCCTGATTGCAGGAGTTTCGAGTACAGTCACCGGTACGGAGATTTCCATACCCTGGGTAAGGCTGTTCTTTATATCATCAACCATGATCACGTGGGTCATACCCACCTTATAACCTGCAAAACTCTGCAGCTTTGGTTCGCCCGTGGCTTCCGGCCAGGCTCTGAACCTTGGAATGTGGCTCTTAGCCCTCTTGCGCGGACTGAATGCAAGGGAACCTCGTTTTGGTCGGTGTATGCTTGCCATATTTCTACTCCGTAAACTTCAATTGAAATACCAGCCCCTCCGGTCGAAACAACACAAGTGACAAAAGAGAAGTGCACTGGATTCCCCGAACGCTACCAGGTGGGGGAGGGATGTCGTTCAGACCTGCCGGCGGAAAGCCTCGAGCAGACCGGAGCTCTGTGCTCCTGGTACCCTACATTCCTTCAGGCATCTGCAGATATTCGGTTCCCTTTTGTTCCTGCCTCAGCAGGAAATATCTGATTTAAGAACCGACCTTACGATCCTGGCAGACCCAAATCCAGGCACTCGGCCCTGATTTGAAACATATAGCAATCTGATTTTGAAACTTCAGTATTCAGTAACCTGATCTGTAACTCAGTAATCTGATTTACTCAGTAACCTGATTTGAAACTTCAGTATTCAGCAACTGCAACCGCGACTCATCGAAAACCTGAACAGTTCCGTGCGATTTTAGACGTCTTCGCGACGCCAAAAGCGGGCGTTTCAAAGCATTGGCCCTTTGACACTAATGTTGATCCGACTTTTCTCACTGGTTTATATTTTATGCAGGAAATTCAACCGTAAAAACGGTAGAAGGCCCTTACTTCCGGAGATTTCCGGGAGTTAGCATAAAGCATCACATTGATCTGATTAAACAGTTCCAAGCACCATAATGCCTGAAACCTCACATCTCTGATGTACTTTGCCTTTAAATAGCACATCTCATATATAAAGCCTTTGCAGGGGACGAGGAATTATAAAAAAGAAGAATCAATGACAGGGGAGAAAAAATATAATAATTTCTAATGTTTAGGCCTGTCAAAGATTGTATCCCGAGTTTTCCTTCTCGAATTGCGCCTTGCCCGAGTTTCGCATCGGGATCTCAGGAAATCGGAGATTTTCTGGGAGTTGCACTGCAAGTGCTACAGTACGCTGCCCTTTTCGCTGCGCTCAAGAGGGCTAATCTATGGGTTTTAGCAGTGAGCTTCACTCGCTCAAGAGGACTAAGCTACAAAATTACAGTCTGTCCTTGTTTTCCATGGTTCACCTTTTTGAGATTGGGCAGATTCTATATCTCCTATATAATACATTGGTGGCAACACACTCGGGGAAACTACCTCTATTCAACAACATGTCCTGTTTACAGGTTTTCGGGAAGAGCTTTAAGGAGGTAGAAACATTTTGAAAATCCAGGACAAATTTGAAGATCCGGTTACATCTTGAAAATTCCTGGTCATGAATTCCAGATCGCGCTATATAGCCTGAAAAAATCTCAGGATTCTGCCTGTTTTTCGTCTGAAACCTTTTTTATGATTTTAGGAATCTTCCGACCCCTGAAGCTGATCCCACCCGCCAGCGCCACGCCCGGTGTTTTCTTTACTAATTCGGCATAGTTGCTGTCAAGGCTGGCTATAATTGTTTTTCCTGTTACCATTTCAATTCGCCCTCCGGTTCCCAGAACCACTTTAAGAATTCCCTGAACCTGAAAGGCAGTAGCATTTTCTGCAACCTTTATAAGATGTGGTTCAATTGGCATCGATAAACCTGCCGATCAAAGTTTGAGCCTTTAGAGAATGCTCCTGTGCATTTGAGTTCCAGGCGCCTGTTTTGAGACTACAAGATTCATCGGGACCGATGGGTTAACCGTAGAACCTGCACCCGGATTCTGACGTATAACTGTGCCGGCAGCAGCTCTCGAAATGGCTTCCGAAATATTTCCAACATTTATCATCTGAGCCCTGAGTACAGAGACCGCCTTTTCAAGAGACATCCCGATAACGCCAGGAACTAATTTAGGTTCTGGTTTCGGAGGTTCTACAGTTTCTTTTTTCAGAGGGACAGGAGGTTTTAGAGTGATTTCTCCTGAAGTGGTTCCCCTGAAAATAGCTTCCTCATTCAGAGGCTTTACTGAATTTTCAACCTGGGATGGAGATTTAACTGAGGATTCTGTCTGGGATTGTACCTGAGCTTCTGCAGAGATTTTTACCTGAGCTTCGGCAGGTGCACTGGCAGAAGTTGTACCGGATACTTTGTATGTGGTTTCGGATTGCAGTTTTGAGGGAGTTTCAAACGGAGCTTTATTTACTGTTTCTTTTACAACAGTTTCGGGGAAAGTCCTCAAGGGTTTTTCAAGCACTACTTCCTTTTCTCCTGCTGAAACGACAAGGTCAACTTTTGAGTTTGCTTCTATTTCAAGCCCGGGGTTTGGGCTCTGAGTAAGTACAACTCCTGGTTTCCCGTCTGAGAACCGCTCCTTTACCCTGCCCAACTGGAGCCCGGACTTTTCGATGACCTGTTTTGCACTCTCAAGCTCAAGCCCGAGCAGGCCTGGGACTTTGAAGATCTTAGTAGAAATCGTCAGGACAATTGCAGAGTTAACTTCGACTTCAGAACCCGGATTGAGGCTCTGGGCAAGGACTTTGCCCTGGTTTTTGTCCGAAGGCTTTTCTTTAACCCCTTCAAGCCGGAGCCGCGATTTTTCAATAAGGGCTTTTGCGGTTTCAAGCCCGAGCCCCACAAGTTCCGGGACTTTTACAGAATAAATCCTGGAAACTGTAAGGTCTACAGTTGCCCCCGGTTCTGCAAGGGAGCCTGCCGAGGGGAGCTGGGCTATGACCGTACCCTGAGGTCTGCTGCTTTCTTTTTCAAGGACGTCTCCTGCCTTAAAGCCTGATTCAAACAGTTTGCTTTCGGCTTCTTCTTTTGAGAGCCCCACAAGTTCCGGGACCTCCTTATAAGAGTCAATACCCGGCTTTTCGGGAACCGCCTTTAGGGAGAATTCTATTGTGCTGAGGTTTTCGGGGCTGATGATGTCATCGGCTTTTGGCATCTGGAACCTCAGTTCTGCCCCTTCGAGAGCGATATTGGTTTTTAAGGTCACATTCATATTGCTGACAAGGTACTTTGGACCGGACTGAACTTTCTTAAGTCCTTTGTCCATTTCTGCAAGTGAGGATGCAAAAGAGCTAACAAGATTTGAAGAAGAGAGTACAGGCCTGCTTTTCTGCAAAATGGAAATCCGGGACTCAAGCTCTGCTTTCTCATTTGAGAGCTTTTTCACCTGCGCTGCAAGGCTGTTTTTTTCCTGGTCAAGGACGAGTTTTTCCCTGAGCAGCCTGTCTGAATTTTCTTTATAGACAAGGGCTTCCTTTTGAAGTGATTCAAATTCTGTTTCCGTCTCCTTCAGTTTAGTTATTATGCTGGAATAACTGCCCGCATCTATTTTTCCTGCTTTCCTGAAGACGTCCAGGCTGCTCCTGAGTTCGCTTATATTCTTCATTCCCTTCCTCCTGAAAGATCATTTCCTGAAAAGGGCATTATTCCTCCCTTAACTTTGAATATGCAGGAATGGACACTATTTTTGCTTTGATGCAGCTTGAGCCCTGCACGTCGTAACTGTAAAGTGAGTTGTACGAGGCATTAAGGGGAGAGGCGTTGAGGACAGGCCTGTAGCCCCTGACCCGGTTTTTAGAGTCCCGTTCCTCTTCAAGTTTCACAGTAAGCGACATCTTGAGCTCAAGGTCGACCTCAGGGATATGATACCATGCAGCCTGAATGTCATACTCGCTGAGGGCTTTTTCTTCATCAATCTTTATCTGGGTCTTTATGGAATTCAGGTCAAGAGTCCGCTGAGTCTCAGCAACGGAACGCCCGATTTCTCCCAGAAGCCTGGAAAGAGGGGTAATAAGCACTTCTCCGATTTCTTCCCCGTTATTAACCACAATAATAACTCCTTGAAATAAGTCCTTGAAATAAGTCCTTGAAATAAGTCCTTGAAATAACTCCTTGAAATAAATCCCGGAAAGGGTATAGAAAAACACGGCAATACAGCCAGCCTGCAAAAAGGGTATTTTAAAGCCATACCTGCCGTGACTACAGTCAGGTCCCCCGTAATTTTAAGAGAACCTTCCTGTAGTAAAAAATCTTTTATTGAAGGCTTCAGTTAGGGCTGGCTGGTGCCGCAGCTTTGACTGTCACCTTTGGAATCATCTTCTCCGGAGCAGGGACAGGCCTGAGGGTTGTCCTGAGCAGGCTTGTGCCTTCTTCCTTAAAGGAAAATCTTGAGCTATATTTTGCGTTAAACGTGGAGGTATAGGCAACCGATGTTGTATTTTCAAAGCTCCCCTTGCTCTTTCCAAAGAGGATTTTTGCAAGCCCTCCGGACTCCATGCTGCCGGTGACTTTTGACTGGTTGTTTAACTTGAATTCTCTGCCGTAAGTGAGTTCTGTTGAAGATTCCCTCATCATGGTGATTGTCATCTTCACTTCGATAATCGATTCCGTAAATTCGTAGAAACGAGGTTCAAGCCCGTAGGTCAGAAGAGACATGGGCTTGTCATTAGTAACCACATTGCTTGCAGTCACATTGCCGTCAGCATCCGTGGTCTCTTCAATATACATTACAACGCTTCCTGCATCAAGCTGGGTTGCTGCAAGAGTCTGGGCAACCTGCACAGAATTCATGTCCAGAGCGATCTGCCCCTCTGCAATCGCAAGGGCCATTTCTCGAATCATGTCCCCAAAGGGAACGTTCAATAGTTCCTGACCGACACTTACCATATTATTTATCCCCTTAAACTAAACAACAACTAAGTAAAAAAATTTACACACTAATAGTATAAATCACTTTGTAACTAAAATGATTATCTTTTTTGAAAATTATTGGGAAGTGGCTGTCCTGACACACACTGAACTTTATTCAAGAACCGAATCTATAGAACTTCAAAGAGAAAACTTTATTAATAAAAAAAGAGTATGTTAATTAAAAATTTAAAAAAGATAAATGGAAATAAATTCTACTGTTTGCCATGAAACAATATAATCTTATACAGTTATTAAAGGGGAAACTCTCTCCCTTTTCATTTTCCCCTGAGATGCTGCAAGGCACTCAAGCGTACAGTAGATTGCCTTTTCTTCGACCTTTTTCAGGACTACAAACTTACTCCCACAAATCGGACAGGTTTTTCTTACGTACTCCATTAAATATCACCCACTTGTTTAGCTTCCAGTTTCAATAATATTTTTTTTGACAGGCAGTAACTACGTATTTTATTCCCAAATATGGAATTAAATTCGCAGGGGAATATTATTACTCAAGCGCATATCTTAAGTAACAATATTATGCCACCATATCAATATATTTCCAGAATTTTACTCCAACCCACTATTTAATCGTAACATACGATTGTACATAGCTAGATATTAGATGAGTAAATAACGTTAGGAAACGTAGTTTCTGAATATTGATCATCAAGAAGTGAGAGAGTTCTGGGGAAACTTGCAGGTTTTTCAAAAAAGACAAAAAATTCATTTAACATGTAAAAAAATTAAAAAAGGTTAAAGAAAAGAAGGGTTGGGAGGAAATCACAGCTCTTCTTTCTTACGTCCGAATATGAAAACTAGTCCCAGTATGGCTGCTATAGGGAGAGCAACGGTTGGGAATTCTGGTATATTTAAGCCGTATCCTTCTTGAGCCACGTCGATCGTATAAGTAGCAGAATTATCGTTTGAACCTGCATCCCTTATATCAATATGGCCTTTTGAATTTGCTATGAACTTAACTTGATAGGTATAGTCACCTGTTGGGTATTTTGCTGTGTAGGTATCAGTAACACTTGTACCATAAGCTGTCCAACTTCCGCTTGGAGCCAGTAGTTTTGCTTCAACCGTGCCAGAACCAAAACTAGTTGAACTGACTGTAATTTGTCTTGGCATGTCCTGGTTAGATGTAAATCCGTAATCTATCAAGAACGTTTTTACATCTAAAGTGTACTCATTTCCTGGTGTTACAGTTATCGAAGTACCAGGCCCTATTAAATTTCCGTTTAACCTAACTTCCATTCCAGCCGGATTTGCCATTGCCGATCCGGCCATACAAGCGATCAATAAACCGCTCACTATTAATAACAATATTTTCTTCATAATCTACCCCTACTTTCCAGATTTTTTACACCACTATTTTTCGGAAAGTGATTTTTAGACTTATTATAAATGTTTAATCTTGGGGAATCCATTAAAAAAGTTAATATTTTCCCGGAATAGTCGAATCTCACATTTTATGTCTTATTTCCCATGTTGTATACATCCGGGTTTATCGTACACAGGGACTCAGGGACGTAGATTGGGGGGAACGGGGAATATTCAGGGAAATATACCAACCAGCTAATGGATTAACAGCCAGTTTTGAAATTAAGCATTTTATAATGTCACCCTATATATCGATCACGAAATATATAAGGATGTTCAAGATTAATATATAAAACAAGATTTATTCATATTTATCTAAAATATATCTATAAATATGAAATATATATTACACACAGATTACGAGAGTCTGAAAGCTTCAGGCTTAAACCTTTTACAAAACAACAGTTACACGATTTATATACGAACCCTTCAATTCGGGATTTTTTCGCTAATTTCCCACGTTTTCATAACTGGAAGTATTCATTTTATTCCGAAAAGTGGATTTCCAGTATTACTGTAATTTTCCCACATTTATTGGGGCTAAAAATAAATAGCCTGGTAATATTTCAAAAGCTAGTGAATATATAAAATAAAATTATAACTCAGTTTGATCAGATGTTTATTAAAAACTGAGTTTATAGATTTCAATACTTATAAAGTTCGCAGGAATGAAAAAATTTATAAAAAAGGGGATTGATAAATCAAAGCCCTTCTTTCTTACGTCCAAATATGAAAACGAGTCCAATTACAGCTGCTATAGGGAGGGCGACGGTGGGAAATTCTGGAACGTTTACACCAATAGATGCTGAAGATACTTCTATCGATGTCTCAACTTTATCTGTTCCTCTGTAAACTGTTATATGTACTTCTCCGCCCTTAAAAGTCTCGTCATCCGGGTTAGCCAGTTTGACATACACTTTTCCTGAATGAGTTTGAGCGTTTGATGCTGAATGAAATGTTGTACTTAGCATTGACGTAGAAGTTGCCAGATTATTAGTAGCATCACCCACTTTAAGATCTGAATCTTCATCTCCTATATATGCTACAAGTCCATCAGTTGTTTTCAGTTCTAATGTGTAATCGGCATCATTTGTTGCGGTTACAGTTAAATCAGAATGTATAAAAGAAGTGCTTCCAGGACTTATAGTTAAATCCAAGGGATTAACTACTGTAATAGAACCTGCCACCGCCGATCCTGCCATACAAACTATCAATAAACCACTCACTAATAGCAATAACATTTTTTTCATAATCTACCCCTACTTTCCAGATTTATCTACTCCACTATTTTTCGGAAAGTTGTTTTAACTGGACATATAAAATGCTTAATCCTGAGACTCCATAAAAAGTTACTATTTATCTCATAACACTAAGACGGTCGTGTTCAATTTCTCATTCCTTACATTATGTACTCTGGATTGCCCTTACATGGGCGAGCACGGGGGGCAAACATAGAGGGGCAAGGGGTAATCCGAAAAAGAATACGAACCAGTAATAGGTCCCAGCTAATTTTTAAATTAATCATTTTATACTGTCAACTATTATATTGACCTGAAATATATAAGGATGCGCAGACTAAATATATAAAATAAGACCACGATGCTCGATTAATAAATATAAACAATTATATATAAAAACATATGGCGAATTTTGAATGCCACAGGTCAGACCTGTACCATTTACAAAAAAATGCTTATATACTATTTATATACTGGCTTCTCAATTCTGGAGTTTTTTTCAATTCTTCACTTTATTAGGAACTTGAATCATTCACTTTTTGTCAAAAACGTATGTATTTAGTATCACTTTAGTCTCTTTAAATTTGTCAAAGTTGAAATAAATGTCAGATTAATATTTTAAAAGTGAGGGGATACCTATAATGAAATAATAATTGAGTTTAGCCGGATATTTTTAAAAACTAATATTATAAATTTCAATACTTAAAAAGTTCACAGAATAAATATCAGGTGGGAAAATAAAAGGTAAAAGTAGTTCAAAAAGATTTTAAATTAAAAATTCATCGAAAATTTCCTTATGTAATAAATTCCGCTGTTCTATTTCGCTGTTCTATTTCGCTGTTCTATTTCGCTGTTCTATTTCGCTGTTCTATTTCGCTGTTCTATTTCTATGTTCTATTCCTATCTCAGAATAGTTCCAGTTGGCCGGACCGGTAATTGTCCAGCTCAACCGGAATGGTCAACTACAAATGTGGTGTTGCCTTCTACTTTTTCAGATTCCAGGTCATAGCCCGTTACTGAGACTTTGTGATCTCCTTCGTTTATTTCCGATTTTATTCTCGCTTCATAGAAGTAGGCACCATCTGAATATGACAGGTAGGTGACACTGACTTTCTCATTGGCTGAGACTGATACTGAAGGCTTCGATTTTAACGTGGTTGAGGGTGTGACTTTTATTTCCAGATCTCCAGTATCGATAATTTTCGGTTTTATCTCGATTTCAAAGTCCGGAATTGAGCTATCAACCAGAATCTCATCGAAAGTAGACACTGTATTTCCAAAGATATCCGTACAGACAGCTTCCACATAGAAGTGGTCCCCGTTCCTTACAATGTAATTGCCTATCCAGTTAATCCCGTCCGAGGACGTCAATTCATTGGATTCAGTCTCAAAACCGTCCCGGGTAACCAGACATACCACTGACTGGAGAGTTACGGGATATGTTACAGTAAATGTTGTAGCAGTTTTGCAGGGGTTGGGAGATATATCCAGTGTGACCTTAGGAACGCCGGTATATATTTCAGTCTGGGTATCCGGGACCGGATGTTCAGGTTCTTCGTTGCCTGCATTATCAACAGCTTTTGAACGGAAATAGTAAGTCTGGTTATGCTCTCCGGTAAAGGTGGAAGAGTTATCCGTAGTCTTTGGGATCCAGGTTTCCCAGTTAACTCCGTCTGTGCTGGAATCTATGGAGTAGTAAGCAATTCCCGAACCCTCATCCGTTCCATTCCAGGAAACGGTAAAGGTTTTGTTGTCTGTGTACGCAGGGAGTTCCAGCACACTTGAGGTTGGGGGCACTGTTTCGACAGTATTGGATTCCGAAACATATGAAGACAGGTCTGCAAGAGGCTTCAGTGAAATACTATCCCACAAAACTTCAACCGGCACGATTTCCCCCGGCAACTGATTCAAACCAAGTGTGAGGTTATTCTTGCCTGCCTGCAGAGCTATGGGGACTTCAAGGTGCTGCCACCCTTCATCTTCACTGATTCCATCTGACCAGATCGTTTCTCCGTTAAAGGTTACATATTTTAGCTGGGCATCTGCTCCCTGAGAGTTTGAATTGAAACTGTCGTTTACATATGCTGAGAGTACAGCCATAGTGTCTTCTTTGCATTCTATATTTTGATAAATCTCTCCGAATTCTACTGAAAAGTCGGACGTATTTCCTTCATAGGAATTTCCTATCCTGTAAGCAGAAGAAGAATCCACCCCGGAACCATTTATATATGAGCCTTTTATATTTTCAGTGTTTGAAGTAAAGTTCCAGCCTGTTGAGAATTCCATCTCTCCGTTTTTAATCTTCGGAAGCGCAGAAGCATCAGTGTACTTCTCGTCGTTCAGGTGGGAGAACGTGTTATTATTTTCTATGTAGAGATGGACAGACCTGTAAGAGAAATAATTTACTTCATTTTTATAAAGTGCAAATTCAAGTTTAGACCTGCCGCTTTTCAATTTATGGCGGGTGTATGTCAGATTCTTCTGCCAGCTTTCCTCATCTTTTATAGGAACATTCAGTTCTTCGATAACCTCTCCATCGATTTTCATCTGGAGGATATAGTTTACACTTTGAAGCTCATGGTTTTCAATTCCGACTGTGACCGTGATCGGGACGTTGATCAGGCTCTCATTCGGATAGCCTTCGGCTTTTCCATCGGGACCCAGGAGATACAGCATTGTAAAAGTCTCCTTTTCCCGGGTCATCTTGGCGTATGCAAGCATTGCACTTGAGATAATTATTGAACCTATAAGGGCAATTACGAGAGCTTTTTCAATTTCCGGAGGCAAAGGCTTTTTTCTGGCTTCGGTTTTAGTTTCTGTGCCGGGCTGGTACTTTAAACCCTTTGCTTTAACTTTGCTCCTTGACCTGTGAAACCGCCTGTTTTCAGTCGCAGCAGAGATTTCTTCAGATTCATCAGGAGTTTCATCAAGCTCATCCGACTGAATTGACCTTATGAATTCTTTAAGAGAAAAGGAAAACTGCTCGCTCTCGTCCCGTAATTTTCTTGTAAAAATTGCAAGAATGCTGAAGAAAGTCGTGATCCCAAGAATGGATACAACTATCGGGGCCGGGCGATAACCCCAGGGAAGCAGGCTTATTAAAAAGCCGTCAAAAACTGTGAGTATAAGACTGAAGCCAACACTTAAGGTGAAACGTTCTATTCCGCTGATCTCTTTATTTCCGGGGAAAAGTGCAGATATAAAAGCATAGCCAGGAACGAAAAAAAAGAGCGATAGAGCTATAGGAATCCTGAGAAAAGTTTCATTGAAGGGAGGAACAAGTACAAAGACAGCCCCCAGGCATGAAAGAAGAGTAACTGCAAGCAGATCATCTACAAAAACACATTTTTTTAAGTGTGGCATTCCACTAGGAAGTAATTCGACAAGAGATATAATATTTTCCTTATATTGATAACACCTTTTCAGGGACTTTAGGATTAATGGGTAAGAATACGATGCATTTACTTTAAGTCCGTACTTTTATATGGTATTATTAAATAATAATCGTCAAAAACAAAAATGTATGAGTATTTATACAGAAAGCTGGATAATGCCTTTTCACTATTTTACTTTTTTGAGACGTACTGCCTATGAATATATTTTTAATTAAACAGATACCACAGGATTTATAGTCATTATTCTCATACCAATACTTTTGTGGTAGGAATACTATCAACAGTAATAAAACAAAAAAACCTGGGGGACATGTAAATGGCTGGATTTGAAATGCCTGAATTTTTTGATTTTTCTTCAGTTTTATCAGGCAAGCTTACAATAGAAGTTATTTTGTTTGTTGCAATAATTGCAATTTTAGGTTTTCTCCTGTATGCTTATATATATTTTTCAAGCAGCAAATGGATTCTCAAATGGTACGGAGCACAGAAGGTCCAGAGGAGCGAGAAACCCCTGCTGTACTCAATCCTTGAGGATCTTTCTACCAGGGCAGGAGTTCAACCCCCCGAGATATACCTCTTTGAGTCCGGAATCCCTTCAATGTTTACCGTAGGGCACGCAGGCAAATCCTCGATTAATATTTCAACGTCCATGCTTGAGATGTTTGGGGAGCTGGAACTTGAAGCCTTAATGGCGCATGAGATCGGACACGTAAAAAATAGGGACGTGGGCAAGAATACGTTTACAGCATTTCTCGCAGGCACAATAATGTCTTTTCCGAATTTTGCGATGTGGTGCTCCATGCTCTCAGGTTTCGGACAGCCAGAAGACCCTGCACCCAGATTTTTCAGATATATGGCAACTTCTGTTGCCGTACCGCCTGCGGCACTGCTCATACACCTTAGAAACCCGGTGAAAAGAGAATTTGAAGCCGATGAAGCAGCAGTCAAACTTACAGGAAACCCCCAGGTCCTGGCAAAAACCCTCGAGTTTCTTGAAAACTATATCCCCCTTCAGCCAGTATCCAGCAGGATTAATCCGGGGCATTTTCACCTGTTCAGCACCCACACACAGCAGGTGAGAGGATACCTATCTATTTTCATATCTATGTTTGATACACATCCCGAAACCGGAGACCGGGTCGCACGCATCCTCAGCCATTCAACTTACTCTAAAAACGATACCCTGAATAATAATCTTTCAAGGGTCCCTGGCTTTTTTGATGTGAAAAACTGGAGGCTTGCAATAGGAATCAGCTTTGTATCATACATGGCGTTTTTGTTTGTTATTATAGTAGGGGTTACTTTTGTACTCAAAGACTTCAATTTCCTTGTTAACGGAGGAATTGCTGCAGTATATACAGGCGCAGTTTTACTGCTTATGGGAACTACTGCGAAGCTTTCCAGAAGAAAAACGTCTTTGAAAAGATCTGCCCTAACCCGTAAAAGAATTTTTTTGAACTCAGTGCAGGTTTTCAAGCATTTAATAAAAAGAGGGTGAACCTCTGTTCGCTTCACCTGCAACCACCTCCCCTAATACAGAGGATTATCGAACGTGAAAGAGGGAAAGCAAGGTGAGACTTTAGAAGAAGAATAGGTTGAGAGGCTCGTTTGAGAGCCTCTTCACGAATAATGAGGATCTATAACGCATTTGTATAATGCATTTGTATAATGCATTTGTATAACGCACTGGAAATAGATCAATTTCATAAACCCTCAGCATGAAACCCCTGAGTCTTTAGCTCAGGGGAGGAATGCGTAAACTTCCCCGTCCTGCTCTGTTGAATTAATGTACTTGTCCTG
>NZ_JJOY01000049.1 GCF_000979455.1 Methanosarcina sp. 2.H.T.1A.6 | reverse complement strand
GCAGTTGCAGCCGCTCCAATGATGATGCCTGCAGCCGGCTTCCAGATGCCTGCAATGCCAATGATGTCCGGCGGTTCAGGCAGCGGAATAAAGCTGACCTTCAAGAACGCAAAGATCACCATTGACAGGATGATCATCAGCGAGAAGAAGGAAAAGAAATAACTGAGTGACGACAGGCTATTGCCTAAAACAGAAAAACAATCCAAAAGGGGTATGCTGTGACTAAAGTAATTGCAATAACGGGAAAAGGCGGAACTGGTAAAACAGCGGTAGCGGCTCTTCTGATCCGTTACCTTTCCAAAAACGGGAAGTTTACACTGGCAGTTGATGCAGACGCAGATACTAACCTGCCTGAGACCCTTGGCTGTGAAAACGTAAAAACAATCGGGGATGCAAAGGAGTTCCTGCAGGCTGAAATCACAAAACCGAGGCCTGATAACCCCGATATGAACAAGGAATCGGTACTCAAAAGTAAAGTATATGAGATCATTGAAGAAATGCCGGGATACGACCTGCTGGTAATGGGCAGGCCCGAAGGTTCAGGCTGCTACTGCTATGTAAACAACCTCCTCCGGGGCATCATGGACAAACTGATCGTGAATTATGATGTAGTTGTCATTGATGCGGAAGCCGGGCTTGAGCATTTCAGCAGGAAGATTATCCGGGACATTGATGATCTGATTGTTGTAACCGACGCATCACGCAGAGGATTCAGGACTGCAGAAAGAATTCGTGAACTTGTGAGTGAACTGGATTCAAATGTTGGCAAAATTCACGTTATTGCAAACAAAGTTACAGATGCAAACCGCGAAGAGCTCGTGAAACTGGCAGGGGACCTGAAACTGAACCTGATAGGTGTGATACCCCTCGACCCGAAAATAGAGGAAATGGACATAAAAGGTATACCTCTCTTTGAAATCCCGGATGATTCGGTTGCTGCAGTAGAAGTCGAAAATATAGTACAAAGACTGGGGTTCTGACCCCAGCTTCCTTTTGAACCTGTGGATTATGCAGAAAACCATACCGGAAAAAGAGAACAGGAGCCCATGTCAGGTTTAAGAGCTTGAAACGGCATTTGAAATAATCAGAATAACGGAGCAGGATTCGTTCCTGCCCCGGTCCCTGTTCCTATAAAAGGGAAAAACATCTGGAAACACGTTCTGTATTATATTCTTTATTATAAAGTCACTCACAAAAACGGAAAAATTACGGAAACGGTGAGGTTTACATGGCAAAGAAAATGAAGTTATCAGATATAACAAACATGTTCGCGGGAATGGATGTAGAAGCCCTCGAAGGTGTGACTATCGAAGGGGACATTGAGATTGATCTCGGTGGACTCGGAGGCGGCTTTGACCCGATGCTTGCAGCAGCTCTCGGGCAGGAGAGTGCAGTACTTGCCCAGCACTTCGCAAGAATAGCCGGTATGTTTGGATATCCAGTAGGCTTTGGTGCACAGGCAGCAGCTCCCGCAGTTTCCCCTGCTCTGGCAGCCCCGAAACTCAAGGATATCATCTCTGCAAAGTTTGATGTTGCTAATATCGCAGAATGGACAACTCAGATTCAGGAAGTACCCATAGGCAACACCTCTGCAGACGGCGGAAGCCGTGGAAAGCAGGTAATGCTGGGTGGCGAAAAAGCTCTTCCGTTCTTCTTTGACGCTCCAATGCCGAACAGGAACCAGGTCACAATTGACGTGTTCGACATGAGAATAGGGCTTGCAAAAGCTGTCAAGGAGAACTACGATGAGGTCATGGACAGCCCTGGAGAATGGGCAAAGAAGAACGTTGAAAAGTTCAACGCCGACATGATCACCATCCACCTGATTTCAACCGACCCGCTCATTAAGGACACTTCCCCCAAGGATGCAGCCAAGACCGTTGAAGAAGTACTGCAGGCCGTTGATGTGCCAATAGCCATTGGTGGATCAGGGAACCCACAGAAAGACCCCGAAGTCCTGGCAAAAGCAGCAGAAGTTGCAGAAGGCGAACGCTGTCTACTTGCATCTGCCAGCCTGAACCTTGACTATGCAGCAATTGCAGAGGCCGCATTAAAGTACGACCACGATGTGCTTTCCTGGACCCAGCTGGACATGAATGCCCAGAAGGAACTGAACAGGAAACTCATGAAGCAGTGCAATGTGCCCAGAGACAGGATCATAATGGACCCAACCACTGCAGCCCTGGGGTATGGTCTCGACTATGCTTACACCAACATGGAGCGTATCAGACTTGCAGCCCTTATGGGTGATGACGAACTGACCTTCCCGATGTCCTCAGGTACCACCAACGCATGGGGTGCCCGTGAGTCCTGGATGGTTAGCTCTCCATTGGGACAGGATTCTGACTGGGGCCCAAGAGAGTACAGAGGACCTATATGGGAAATCGTCACAGGGCTGTCCCTTGCACTTGCAGGAAACGACCTATTCATGATGATGCACCCAACCTCGGTAGCTGTTCTGAAGCAGATAACCCAGACACTCTTTGGCTCAATTGAGGCAGAGCCTGTGGACATTGCCAACTGGATCGGAGCGGAGGTGTAAAAAATGAAAATAAACAGCCCATTAGAAGCCTACAAGTACCTACCCCAGACAAACTGTGGAGAATGTGGTGAGCCTACATGTATGGCATTTGCTTCCAAGCTGATCGACAGGTCCGGAAAGACTGAAAACTGTCCCCCGCTAATTAAGGAAAAGAAGTACGCAAAGAAGCTGGCAGAACTCGACAGGCTCCTTGCCCCCGAGATCCGCCAGGTTACCATAGGAGTAGGCGAAAAGGCAGCAAACATCGGGGGAGACGATGTCCTGTACCGCCACAAGCTCACATTCTTCAATAAGACAAAGATGTTCTTCGATGTTTCAGACAACATGGAAGAAGCTGCCCTTATTGAGAGGGTAAATAAGATCGCAGACTTCAAGAAGTTCTATGTAGGTCGCAACCTGCTTCTCGATGGTGTGGCAATAAAAGCCGCTTCCAACGACCCGGCAAAGTTCGCTGCTGCTGTCAAGAAGGTAGCAGAAATAGGCCTGCCTATGATCTTCTGTTCCTTTAACCCCGCAGTCCTGAAGGCAGGACTTGAGGTTGCAAAGGACAAGAACCCGCTGCTCTACGCTGCAAACAAGGACAACTGGAAAGAAGTAGGAGAACTCGCCCTTGAGTACAAGGTCCCTGTTGTTGTTTCGGCATTTAATGACCTTGACGCCCTCAAGAGCCTTGCAAAGACTTTCGCAGAAGCAGGTATCAAGGACATTGTGCTTGATCCGGGAACCTACCCAAGCGGCAAAGGCCTGAAGGACACCTTCACCAACTTCCTGAAAATCAGGAGAGCGGGTATTATGGGCGACACCGAGATCGCATATCCGATCATGGCTCTCCCCCTCACAGCCTGGATGGCAGGAATTGCAGACCCTGTAAGTGCCTCCTACTGGGAAACCGTTATGGCTTCAGTATTCACGATCAGGTACGGAGACATAATGATCCTCCACAGCATGGAGCCTTATTCCACACTGCCTGAAGTGCACCTGGCCGAAACCATCTACACCGACCCAAGGACTCCGGTCTCCGTGGACGGAGGTATGTATAAGGTTGGAGCCCCGGACAAAGACTCTCCGGTGTTCTTCACCACAAACTTCGCCCTTACATACTACACGGTGGAAAGCGATATCTCAGCAAATGGAATCGTGTGCTGGCTGCTTGCAGTTGACACCGATGGGATTGGGGTGGAAGCTGCAGTTGCCGGTGGTCAGCTGACTTCCGCAAAGGTAAAGGACGCATTCGAAAAGGCAGGATTCGACCTCAAGACGGACACAAACCACAACACCCTTATCATTCCAGGTCTCTCAGCTCGTCTGCAGGGTGACCTCGAAGATACACTCGGTGCAAATGTTAAGGTTGGTCCAATGGACTCCGGCCGTATCCCCGGCTGGATAGAGAAAAACTGGCCCCCAAAACAATAAGTCCGAATGTAAATTGAAAACTTTACAGATCCGTGTCTCTCTGACACGGAACTTTCTTCTTTTTTAAAAAATACGATGCATCATAATGAAAGGCTGCAGGCAAATTTTTTTGTATATTATACTTATACAATGGCGAGTTCGTACTTTTCCCCTTTGTTATAAATGTTGGCCCACTTTCCGCAGATGCCGATTCAATTCCCACAATTTTTGCTGCAATCTTTTTGTCTGAAAACTGCCCGGTTATTCAAACATGTGTTTTGAAATTTCCCACAATTTTCGACCTTGTGCCTCCATTCACAGATTCATTTCCATTTCTCGAAGACTCAGTTAAAATAATAATTGCAGATTTGGAAGGATTCTCCAAAAATGATAGAAAGAAAAATGCTATTTTTGAGGACATCTGCGGAAGATAAGAGTTATGACTAAAACTCCCTATATATTTTGAATTTCATTGACTATTTTTTGAATTTTGTTAGGATTTCTCAGAATTTGTTAGGATAACTATAAACAAATATTAGAAAATTAAATTATAAAATAGATACAATTATTGAGAATTCAACGCATAAAAACACATAAACAAGAGAGGGTAGCAAATTAATTTAAATAGAATGAAACGATCTTTGATAGTGGAAATTTTAAAAATGTTAGCCTATAGAGGTACTATATAGATAATAACCAGTATTCAAGCATTATTCGGGTGTTAACATTACACAGGTTTCGTTGATATTACCGGCTTATAACGAAGTAGCAAGAATAGAAAAAACAGTAAACCAAACTGCAGAAACTCTTAAGGAAATCACATCTTCTTTTGAGATTATTATAGCAGAAGATGGAAGCAGCGACGGGACAGATAGAGTAGCTGGTAAACTTGCTACGGAGCATAACTACGTGAGTCATCTTCACTCGGATTCGCGCCAGGGGCGTGGCAGAGCATTGAATAGGGCTTTTAAGTTTGCATCTGGAGATGTTCTTTGTTATATTGACGTGGATCTTGCAACTGATATGAGCCATCTGAAGGAACTAATAGAATCAATCTCAGTAGAAGGATATGACTTTGCAACAGGCTCCAGAATGATGCCTCAGAGCAACGTAAAAAGGCCCTTAAAAAGAGGCATAGCCAGTAGAGGGTTTAATTTTCTGGTGCACACTTTTTTACACTCAAAGTTATATGACCATCAATGTGGATTTAAGGCTTTTAAAAAAGACCCGTTGTTTAAACTAATTGATCAAGTGCAGGATGAACACTGGTTCTGGGATACTGAACTTATGGTTCTTGCACAGTCTCGGGGATTTAAAGTTAAAGAATTCCCGGTAGTCTGGAGGCATGGAGGCACAACGACGGTAAATCTTAAAAGAGATGTTATAGACATGGGGTCTCAAATCTTCCGTTTATGGTGGAGTTTAAACAGGCAGTCAAAGAAAAATGAAGTAAAATCCTGCGAGGGGTGCTTTGAATAAAATTGAATCTAAAACAAAGCAGATCTTTTATTTTAGCCTGATAATTTTTTCCATACTTTTACAGGCAGGCAGTGGAATTTGCGGAAAATACGCTGCGATGACAATAAAAGAGGCTTCACCTTTTATTACAGTCACAAATATTTATTATTTGCTCTCCCTGGTATTTCTTGTACTGCAGGCGATTGTCTGGCAGCAAGCACTGATACACTATCCACTTTCATATGCTTATCCATTTATAAGCCTGGTTAATTTTGTGATATTATTTTGTTCTGCAATTCTATTCCATGAACAGATCACCAGGTATAACGTTTTAGGGTTACTCGTCATATCCTTTGGAATTTTAATACTATCCCGCAGTTTGGGAGAAGAAACATGATTACTTCTTCTACATTTTATTTGTTATTAGTAATCGCATTTACAGGAGTCAGTCAGACACTTTTGAAAATAGGGGCAAACCAGTCCTCTGAAAAAAAATTTACTGCCGCGTATGTGAACCCCTGCACATTTACTGCATATATTTTGTATGTGATAGTAACTATTTTTACAGTGTACGCGCTTAAGGAAATCCCGTTAAAGTTATTTTACACAGCTACCTCCTTAAAATTTGTCCTGGTACTCATTCTTTCTAAATTGGTGCTCTGTGAAAAAATAGACAGTAAGAAAGTAATTGCTATGGGGTTTATCGTATCTGGTGTTATAATATTCAATATGTGAGATAGAAAGAAATAATTTCAAAAATCCATGAAAATCTGCATATTCTGCCCGGATACATATCCTGCCCAAATACTTAACTGCTAGAAATTATCTACACCATGTAGAATTATACAAATGATTATATAAGGAAAAAGCCTATTAAATATGTTTCCGAACTATATATTTTTGAACATTTGTTTAGAAATTAGATGCAGCAGTTTACTGGCCTGGTGGAATGACATTTCAGTCAGACACCCGGGAGCATGAACAAACAGGAAGAACAGCAAATCCAGCTATTCTTAAATAACATGAGAGTGCTTAACAGGTGAACTGTTCAGTATTACTATAGAGACTTTACTTTCTGAACACTCCGAGACCTACTATTCCAGGAAGACCATCAGCAAGGATTATAGGTCAACCACCCCTGAGCTAAAAACTCGGACTTGTCTGACAAGCCCTGGTTGACCAGATCACCGATTAGGAGCTTCGGAAAATCGGTAAACTATAGGAAAGAAATAGTTACCCTGAAATGCCGCCTCAGTTTCAGGCTCTAAGGATGCCCGGTTAAATAGTCCTGAGAGGTAGGGACGTACTTGCATCGTGAAACCTTTCCATATCAGATCGAGAGGAAGACGGATTCCGTAATTGACTTGTTCCAGCTACGCGGTTACACTCCAACTTCACTAGGTTGAAGTCCACAATTCGGATACGCATTACCCTACTTAGGTGGGTGAAGGGTGATTTATTCGCCCTCATTACATTAATAAAAAACTAATTCAATAGAGCAGGACGTGGAAGTTGACGTATTCCTCCCCTGAGCTAAAGACTCAGGGGTTTCCTGCTGAGGTTTTATGAATTCCATCACATGCCCGAAATGCGGCAAAGAATGCGATAAACTTTTTGATTCCGTTTGCAGGGACTGTTTCTTTGAGACCTTCAAACCAATTGAGCTGCCCCTTGTACTCCACGTAAGGATCTGTTCCAGCTGCGGAGCGTACTTTCACAGGAGCCGCTGGGAAAATATCGGCAATATAGAAGAAGTGGTGCTGAAAGCCGTAGAAAATGTCCTTTTTATCCACAATGAAGCCGGAGATGTGGAACTCTGCCTGGAACCAAAAGAAATTACACCTTATATATACATGGTGAGAGCCGAAATAGATGCAATCGTGGAAGAAGAGCCAATCCATGCCGAAGCTGAGACAGAAGTAAGGATTCAGCGGACAGCCTGCGATATGTGCAGCCGTGAGTCCGGAGGATACTTTGAAGCAATCATCCAGATAAGGGCAGCAGGCAGATTCCCTACTGAAGAGGAAAGGAGGCGCTGCTCTGCCATTGCCAGGGAAGCCATGGAAAGCATGAGGAAGAAAGGCGACCGCCTTGCCTTTATAAGCGAAGCCCTTGAACTGAAGGAGGGAATCGATCTCTACATGGGCTCCATGAACGCCAGCAGGCAGGTATGCCGGCTGATCGTTAACGAACTCGGAGGCAGTTTTTCCGAGTCCCCTACCCTTGTTGGGATGAAAGACGGGAAAAACCTCTACAGGATTACTTTCGCCATGCGCCTTCCGGAGTTCAGGCCAGGGGACGTGATAAAGTTCAGGGGAAGGATTATCCAGATAAGAAGCTCAGGAAAAAAGGTCAACGGGATAAGCCTTGAAGATGGCACCAGGTTTATTTCGACTCCTGAAGAGCTCAAAGGCGCAGAAAAAGTTGCAAATCTTGGGGATGCAGTTTTTACAGTTCTGGTTTCAATCGAAGAAAATGCAATTCTTGTGCTTGACCCTGTGACCTATGAAACTGTTGCAATAAAAAAACCAATGTTCTTTAGTGCAGAAGCAGGAAGCGAAATCCCTGTTCTGAAAACAGAATATGGAATCTTTGCGCTTTCACATTCCGATATTCCACAGGAAAAATGAGAGATCCGGAAAAACGAGGAAACATGCAGAATATCCTTGCAATTGGGTTTGATACACGAAACATTGTCTGCTCCGCAAGCAGGGCAGGTTACACTATCTGCTCTATAGATGTTTTTCGTGACCTTGACCTTCAGAAATGTGCATATGCATCAGCCCTCCTTGAATGCAGGACTTCAAGCGAACTCCATCAGCTTGATCCTGGCTGGGTAATAGCTCAAATGAACGCCTTCGGGCTTGACTTTGACGCCATCGTACCCGGCTCGGGAATGGAGATGCTGGACCCAGGCAGTTTCCCCTGCCCGGTACTTGCCAGCTGTCCCGACGCAGCTAAGGAAGCTTCAAACAAACTGCACCTTGCAAAAAAGCTTGAAGCCCTTGGGATGCCACACCCTCACTGTTATTCTCCGGAGGAGCTGGATTCTATCGAATACCCTGTTATTCTCAAACCTGCCTCAGGAGGAGGGGGAATCTTTAACAGGGTTGCAAGGAACCGGCAGGAACTGCTGTCAGCTTTAGAAGAATTATCCAGGCTGGACCCAGAGTTTGCAGAAAAGGAGGTTGTAATCCAGGAGTTTCTGGAAGGAATTCCTTCAAGCGTTTCTTTGCTTTCCACAAACAATCAAGCTCTGTCAGTTGCTGTGAATGAACAATTGATAGGGATGCCCTGGCTCTCGAAGCTACCGTTTGCCTACTGCGGAAACATAACTCCTTTCAGGACAGCGCACGCAGAGGAGATGGAAACCCTTGCTGAAGAACTGGTGCTTGAACTCGGGCTTCTGGGCTCAAATGGCGTAGATTTCCTGGTTACGGAAAAGGGGCCTGTAGTTCTAGAAGTAAATCCAAGGTTCCAGGGCAGCCTGGACACCATAGAGATGGCGACGGGAATGAACCTTTTTGAAGCCCATATTGGCTGCTTCAGAGGAGAACTTCCGGAAAAGCCGGAAGCAAAACATTTTGCTGCAAGAGGGGTTCTTTACTCGGATCGAGAACTTTTTATAGACAGAAAACTCATGGACTTCATTCTCATGGAAAAAAGTGCTGATATTCCTTCCATGGGAACTGTTACTGAGCCTGACTGGCCCCTTACCTCCCTGTTTGCATGCGCCTCAACAAGAGACGAAGCAATCCGATCTCTTGAAAGAGGGGCAGAGAAGATAAAGACTTTTATTGTAAATCGAACGAAAGAAGAAAGGAAGCCCCTGAACTCTGCCGGAAAAGCATGAGGTTCAGTTGTGAAAGTGCAGCTTTTTCCAGATATGAGAGATCTCTTTGAGAAAAAGCATGATGTAAACTTTAATACTGGTATGTCCAATTCATATTAGGGATTTGAGAGGTGAACACTTTGGTCGATTTAAATGACAAGGTAATTAGAGGATATCTCATGAGCCTTGTAGGGGAAGAAGGGCTTAAAATGATAGGAGAGATGCCCGAAGGTGAGATAACGGATGAAGAAATTGCGGCAAAGACCGGAGTTCTGCTGAATACTGTGAGAAGAACTCTCTTCATACTTTATGAGAATAAATTTGCAATCGTTGTAAGAGAGAGGGATTCAAACAGCGGATGGTTGACATATCTCTGGCACCTGGACTTTTCCGGCATAGAGCACCAGCTTATGAGGGAAAAGAAAAAACTGCTAAGGAACCTGAAGACTCGCCTGGAATTTGAAGAAAACAATGTTTTCTATACGTGCCCGCAGGGCTGTGTTCGCCTTCTTTTTGACGAGGCAACTGAAACAGAATTTCTCTGTCCCATGTGCGGGGAAGACCTGGCCTATTACGACAACTCCCTTTTTGTGGGAGTCCTGAAAAAGCGTGTGGATGCCTTGAGTAGTATATAAGGGATCGGTCTTGACTACCCGGACCCAGGCAATAAGGCTGCTTGAAGAATCAGGCTGCGCCCCTAATGTAATCGAACACTGCAAGGAGGTTGCTTCACTGGCAGTCGAGATCGCAGAAAAGGCAAAAGCAGCCGGAAATAACGTAAATCCGGAGCTTGTAGAAGTAGGGGCTCTTTTGCACGACTTTGGAAGATGCCGGACTCATGGAATTGCTCATGCAGTTGAAGGATTCAAGCTGGCTAAAAACAAAGGAGTCGAAACTGAAGTTGCCGAAATAATAAAACGGCATATAGGAGCCGGCGTTTCAAAAGAAGAAGCAAAGGAGTTTGGACTTCCTGAAGAGGATTATTTTCCCCGGAGTATGGAGGAAAAAATCGTTGCACATGCCGACAACCTTGTAAAAGGAACGAAGAGAATAACGATAAACGAAAGAATGGAGTTCATGCGTAAAAAGGATATATCTGAACATGTGGTTCAGAGGGTAAAGAACCTCGCTGAAGAAGTTGAGGGACTTTCCCGCTAAATTCCGAATTTTCTGAATTTTCCGAATAGAGAATAATTCGGACATCCTGTATAGAAAAACAGAAAAATTATTTTATCAAATAATTCTCCGGTTTTAAATGCGAACGCATTTAGAAAAAAGGGGGAAGACTTATATATAGCGATATTAATAATGAGATAATGGATTGCTAAATCCTGCGATTTAAGCTAAAAATGCTCACCTCAACTAAAACATTTTTTTTTAGCGACATTTCTCATTTTTAACTTATTATGAGGGTATGTTTATGGATAATGACAAATATCTAAAAGGCACAACTACCGTAGGAGTAGTTTGTACTGACGGAATTGTGCTCGCAAGTGAACAGCGAGCCACAATGGGGCATTTCATCGCAAGCAAAACTGCAAAGAAAGTCTACCAGATCGATGACCTGGTGGGAATGACCACTGCCGGTTCGGTAGGGGACGCTCAGCAGCTTGTGCGATTGGTAAGTGTAGAGTCACAGCTCTACAAAATGCGCAGGAACGAATCCATGACAATCAAAGGAATTACCACTTTGATGTCGAACTTCTTGAATGCTAACCGCTACTACCCCATGATGGTCCAGCTCCTTATCGGAGGGGTTGACAAAAACGGACCTGGAATCTACTCACTGGATCCAATGGGAGGGAGTATTGAAGAGACAAGGATCTCGGCAACAGGTTCAGGTTCTCCCATGGCTTACGGAATACTGGAAGACCAGTACAGGGAAAATATGACTGTAAAAGAAGGTCTTGATCTTGCGATAAGGGCAATTCACAATGCAACGAAAAGAGACTCAGCTTCCGGAGAAAATATCGATGTAGTCGTAATTACAAAGGAGGCATTCAAAAGGCTGGATCCTGAAGAAGTAAAATCCAGAAGGGCTTCATTAAATTAAATAATTTAACTGTTGGTTTTTTTATTTTAATATATAAACTAACACCTTTTTCAAATATTATTTTTTTAACATCCAGATACTTTTTGATTTTTTGACGAAAAGGAAGATTCTTAATGCCTATTGAAGACGTGCTATTAGACCTCAAAAATAAAATTGAGAAAAATCTACCCGCAGGAGTTACAATTACCGACGTCGAATTCGAAGGTCCTCAGCTTGTCCTGTACACTGAAGAGCCCCGTAAATTCGCAGACGACGGGAATATTATCCGCAACCTGGCAAAAGAACTCAGGACACGGATTGCCATGCGTCCTGACCCCAGGGTGCTTGCAACTCCTGAAGACTCTATTTCTATAATTGAAGAAGTTGTTCCAAAAGAATCCGTAATCTCGAGCTACTATTTTGACCCCGATTCCGGAGAAGTGATCATCGAAGCCGAAAAGCCTGGGCTTGTAATAGGAAAGCATGGCGCAACCCTGAGAGAGATTACAAAGCAGATCGGCTGGATTCCCAAAGTTGTCCGGACTCCTCCTATTAAGTCCCGTACAGTGAAAAACATCAGGGAGTTCATGAGGAACAACCTCAAAGAAAGAAAAGAAATCCTGAAAACCGTGGGGAGGAAAATTCACAGGGAGTGTACCTCAAAAGACCAGTGGGTAAGGGTTACAGCCCTCGGGGGATGTAAAGAAGTAGGTCGAAGCTGTTTTTTGCTTTCTACTCCAGAGTCCAGAATCCTGATTGACTGCGGAGTCAATGTAGGTTCTGACGAAAACATGACACCTTTCCTCTACGTTCCTGAAGTTTTTCCATTAAGCTATATAGATGCTGTAATAGTTACCCATGCACACCTTGACCATCAGGGACTTGTTCCCCTGCTTTTCAAATATGGGTACGAAGGGCCTGTCTACTGTACGCCTCCCACAAGAGACCTTATGGTGCTGCTCCAGCTCGACTACATCGACGTGGCGGCTAAAGAAGGGAAGAAGAGCCCCTATGAATCAGGGATGATAACAAAGACCCTCAAACACACCATACCTCTGGACTATGAGGAAGTAACAGACATCGCCCCTGACATTAAACTGACTTTCCACAATGCAGGTCATATCCTGGGTTCGGCAATTTCCCACTTCCATATAGGAGATGGGCTCCATAATGTAGTCTTTACGGGAGACTACAAATATGAGAAAACCAGGCTTTTTGATCCTGCTGTCAACAAGTTCCCCAGAGTAGAAACAGTCATCAGCGAAGCTACTTATGGGAATTCTAACGCATTCCAGCCTGCACTTAAGGACGCTGAAAAGCACCTGCAGATGGTTGTTAAGAATACAGTTGAGCGCGGAGGAATTGCACTTATCCCTGCTTTTGCAGTGGGCAGAAGCCAGGAAGTTATGATCGTGCTCGAAGAGTCCATAAGGAAAGGGATTATCCCTGAAGTCCCGGTCTACCTTGACGGAATGATCTGGGAAGCTACTGCAATCCATGCGACTCATCCTGAATACCTTAACAACGACCTGAGGAAACTGATCTTCCAGAAAGGCCAGAACCCCTTCCTATCCGAATGCTTCAAACCGGTTGACTCCCATGAGGCACGCCAGAAGATAATTCAGAACCCTCACCCCTGTGTAGTTATTTCAACCTCGGGCATGATGAACGGAGGACCTGTTATGGACTATTTCAGGGCCTTTGCCGATGACCCACGCAACACTCTTGTGTTTGTAGGTTACCAGGCTGACGGAACTGTAGGGCGCAGGATCCAGAAGGGATGGAAGGAAATCCCCATGACAGGAAAGAACGGAAGCAACGAAATCCTGAAAATGAACATGGATGTACAGGTAGTAGATGGCTTCTCAGGCCACTCGGACAGAAGGCAGCTTATGGATTATGTTAAGAGAATGCAGCCCCGTCCGGAAAGAGTGTTCACAGAACACGGAGACGAAAAAGCCTGCGTGGATCTGGCAAGCTCCATTTACAAGAAACTTAAGATCGAGACACGTGCTCTCACAAACCTCGAAACCGTAAGGCTACTGTGACCCCCAGGGGGCCACAATACTTTTTTTAAAAAATGTTATTAAAAAGAATAGTAGAAATATAGTCGACAAAAATTAATAGTTAGATAAGACTTTACGAAACTTTTTTATTCCCCGTGCCCTGGAGCAAATTCAGGACTGAGAAGAGGCTCAAGGCTAAGAAGATGTTCCATTAGCATTTTGTGGTCACCTACCACCAGATCTGCCCTATCAAGCTCTGAAGGCTCTACATATGTGGGGACTCCGATACAGTAAATATCAGCCTTTTTTGCGGCTTCCACGCCCAGAACAGCGTTCTCTATCACGACACATTCATTTTTCCCGACCTTAAGAAGCTCAACTGCCTTCAGGAAAGGGTCCGGATGGGGCTTGGAATTAAGCACGTCATCTCCAGTGACCACGGCATCAAATATTCCGGGAAAGAGCTGGTCAAGGATTCCGTTAACTATAAGGCGGTCCGAGCCTGAGACTACCGAGAGCAGGAAATGTACCTTAAGCATTTCGAGACATTCTTTCATCCCATCGAAAGCCTTCAGTTCGAAAATTCGTTTGAACTCCTGCCTGTAAATTGCGGTGATCGTTTCAAAATCAAAAGCTTCAGGCTCTTTTCTGGCTTTTCTGATAAGTAGGGGGAGGCCGTTCCTGGGGTTTGAACCCTCGATTGCATAGATATCCTCGTCCCGGATTTCCATACCCATATCAAGAAAAGCTTTTTTCCAGGCTGCTGCATGGAAAGGCATGGAGTCTACGAGAACACCATCCATATCAAAAATTAATGCTTTTAACACGTTTCTGGCTCCTGAACCGAAATAAATGGAAAATATTAGAAATGGGAACTATTTTGGAAGATTTGATAAAGTTAATGAATAATTTATGAATCTTCCTGAGTGCAGTTTGGTAAGGAGTTAAGGTAAGGTACTTAAAGTAAAAATGGTTTTGCAGTCTTAAAGCTTTCCCGGCATTCCCTGAAGAATAGACAAATAATAAAGATATAGTTAAAGTGGTAATGGAGTTAAAGTGGTAAGAAGCTTTTATAATACGATTTTGAAAAAGTTTTAAATCTCCTTATAATTCCCTGTATAAAAGGAAACAGATTATTCAGAAGGTGCAAACTGAATAAAATAATTAAGTGGTTTTGGAGCAAATAATCTCAGGGGATAATCAGAAAATCAGGAGATTTAACTTAAATTTATGTAAACACTTATGTGTAGTTATTCCTTACCACTGGAAAAAATAAGCAAGAGCCTTAAAATCTTCGAAAGATACCGAAAAAGTTTTTAAGATGAGAATTCTACTTAAAAGTAATAATATAAACACTTTCATTAAATTGAAAGTATCCCAGTTTGGAAGTCTCAAAGAAAACGTAGCACATAGGCTACATTTACAATAATTAAAGGAGATCAGGGCAGCAAAATAACAGGTAAGAAAGGAAATAAAAATTGCCCTGACATGCGAGATCGGGATAGCTTTCCTGACAAACGGGACTTTCGAGAAAGTTTTAGGTTACTGTATATAAACATTATGCAAGTTTTTTGCATCTTCGCCCTGAGAATTCGGGAGTAAAGGCAGAAAAAAGTAAAATATATGAAATTGATGGGTGGCATATTTAAACTTCATATACAATTTAAGAACACTGTTTAAATATGTCCGAAATGTTTAAGTTTAGTAGAGCACCAACTTATTAAAGATAACGGATGAAAATCTTTTAGAAGGTTTTTACAGGTTATCCCCAATTCAAACTGAATATAACCAAAAATTTGCCCCCCGATATAGAGGGTGGGGAGTCAAAGAAAAAAATAAAGCTACTATTATAAACGAAATCCAGCCGAGGGGATAAATTGCAATCTATAGTACAGGAAGCAATGAAATTCAGCGAAAAAGAGAAGGAATTCCGAAAAACTTCCTCCTCCGATGAAGACTTCGAAGAATTCGGGCAGCCGAGAATTATGATTGTAGGATGCGGTGGTGCAGGAAACAATACCGTAAACCGGCTCTACAACATAGGGATCGAAGGTGCAGAAACAGTATGTATCAATACAGATAAGCAGCACCTTGACAATATAAGGGCTGACAAGAAGATCCTTGTAGGAAAAACCCTCACAAGAGGCTTGGGAGCAGGCGGCTATCCTGAAACCGGAAAGAAAGCCGCAGAACTTGCGAGAGGCACCCTTGAAGAAGTTTTAAAGAATGTCGACCTTGTATTCATTACAGCAGGCCTTGGAGGAGGCACGGGAACAGGAGTTGCACCCGTAGTTGCAGAGGTTGCAAAAGAACAGGGAGCAATCGTCGTAGGGATGGTTTCAAGCCCCTTCAGGGTAGAAAGAGCCCGCGTATTCAAAGCAGAAGAAGGACTTGAAGACCTGCGCAGAGCAGCAGACACAGTAATTGTCCTGGATAACAACAGACTGCTTAACTACGTACCTAACCTTCCGATTGACCAGGCTTTCTCAGTAATGGACCAGTTAATTGCCGAAACCGTGAAAGGAATAACTGAAACCATTACAGTACCCTCCCTGATCAACCTTGACTACGCCGACATCAGGACCATTATGAGCTGCGGCGGAGTTGCCGTAATGCTTGTTGGAGAATCCAAGAGCCAGGACAAGAGCACGGAAGTCGTAAGGACTGCCTTAAACCACCCCCTGCTTGATGTTGATTACAAGGGTGCAACCGGAAGTCTCGTACATGTAACAGGCGGGCCTGACCTGAGTCTGAAGGAAGCCGAGGAAATTGCCTCTATGCTTACCTACGAACTTTCCCCAAGTGCCAATGTAATATGGGGAGCAAGGATCAGGGACGATTATGAAGGCAAGGTCCGGGTAATGGCAATCATGACAGGCGTCCAATCTGCCCAGATCCTGGGCCCTCAGGCGGGAGCTGGAATCCTGGAGTCCAGAACCGAGGCTGAGTCTATCCAGGAACAGAGATTCGGAAGAATGTCCACTGGCAGAAGAGGAGAAACTACAGGACATCTCAGAAAAAAGCTCGACGAATCGATTATTGATTTCATAAATTAAAACAGGTTCAGGCAAAAGCCCGGACCCGCAGGTTTCCGGGCTCCCCTCAGGTTATTCTCCGGATTTTTCCGGAGAGCAATCAGAGATTTATGGAAGGAAGCTTCCTCAAGGCAGGTAGCTCGGGTTTTTCCTGACCGGATACTCATTTTTTGAAGTGGTTATCGAACAGATACTCTTTTTTATTAGCGATTCTATTTAAAAAATATGGAAATTTTGATTGCAACAGGGCGGCTTGCGGAAAATACTGTGAGGAAAGCAGCTGGAGAAAAAGCAGACGTCCTTGTAGCAGATATCGACATTGCCGCATTTATAACCCCTAAAAAACTCATGAATGCCTTTTTAGAAGCAGGAATTTCAAACAGTTATGACCTTATTCTGCTTCCCGGGCTTGTAGCGGGGGACTTTTCAAAGGCTTCGGAAGAACTGGGCTGCAGAATCCGGCTGGGCCCAAAACACGCCTATGACCTCAGTTTCGTGCTCCATTTTGCAGAAGAAGTTGAGTTTTCCGAAAAAGTTCCGGCCTGTGAACTTCTCGCAGATGTGCGAAAGGAGATGGCTCTTGAGCTTATCAGGAAAGCCGAAGAGGAAGCCCACCCCCCCCTTACCCTAAGAGGGGTAAAGCTGGGAGGGGATTCCCGCATGAAGGTCATGGGGGAGATTGTCGGAGCAGCGGAAATGGACCCTGCGAACCTGGAGATAAGAATCGAAGCTTTTATCGCCCGTGGAGCAGATATTATCGACATAGGAGCTACACTTAACACCCTTCCGGAACAGGTTAGGAGAACAGTATCCCTTGCGAAAACCCTCACATGCGTCCCGATAAGTATCGATACGCTTGACCCTGAGCTGATAAAAGAAGGAATAGCAGCAGGAGCAGACCTTGTTCTGAGCCTTAATGGCACGAACATGGAAACTGCAGGTCCGGTAGTTGCAGGAGCAGGCGTTGCAGCAGTTGTAATTCCCGATGAAGGAAACAGTCTGGAAAGCCTGGTAAGAAATATCGAAGCTGCCCGCAGGCTTGGGATTGAAAAGATCATAGCTGACCCTGTCCTTGACCCTATAGGTCACAATATAACAGAATCTATTGTACGCTACCATGAGTTTCACAGGAGGTATCCTGAGGTTCCGTTATTCTTCGGAGCTGGAAATGTAACGGAACTCATGGATGTGGACACCATAGGGGTAAATGCCACACTCTGCGGAATAGGGGCAGAAGCAGGAGCAAGCATCCTTTTTACCCCAGAATACAGCGACAAAGCCCGGGGTTCCATAAGAGAGCTGAAAAAAGCCTCTGAGATGATGCAGCTTTGCAGGATAAGGGAAAGTTCTCCAAAGGACCTTGGAATTGATCTTCTCTGCATAAAGGAAAAAAGAAGGCGCCCTGAAAACCCCCTCCCTGAAAAAGTAATCATGGCCAGAGCTTCGAAGAACTGGCGTGTAGACCCTGCAGGTCCCATTCGAGTCCGGATTGTGCCGGATAGAATAAGCGGAAACGGCGGATTGATTGTAGCTGAACACGAGAAAGCCGCAGTTGCAGGAGAGAGTGCCAGGGAAGTTATGGACACGCTGCTCGAACTTGAGCTGGTTTCGCGCCTGGACCATGCTGCATACCTTGGAAGAGAACTGGAAAAAGCCGAACTTGCCCTGCGTTTTAACCGGAGTTATGCCCAGGATGATGTATTCTGAGCACACTGGAAGGCAGACAAAATAGCGATGTGAGAAAATGAAACTCGAAAATGAAGATAAGCAATTAATCTTTGAGATAGTGGCAGCCCGCTATTTCACAACACAGAACTGGAAATGGGTAAACCTGAGAAAAGACCTCAATAAAATCATCAAATCCTATGAGGAATTGAATGAACAGTATGCCTCTTACTCTTATGTGAGCCGGGACTGGTATGTGGAAAATATGGGATCAAGGAACATCCATATGTGCAATACCTGGGATGAGCTTAAGAACCTGGTTGCCTTCCTCAACACCCATGGGAAGACCTTTAACTTCCTTGTGAACACGGGAAACAGGAAGTCATTCTGTATCGTAAGCGACTCAAGAGACCTGAATGAGACCCAGGCACATGCAATCAAAGAAATACAGAAACTGGGTTACAACACCTTTGTGTTCCTTGCTACAGTTCCTGATGAAATAGAATTCCAGCTGCTTCAAGTAAGGGGAGTTAACTAAACTCTCCTTACCGACAAAGAACCGGGCTTCAAAAGACAGATTTTCTTCTTCCTTTACATAAGGTCTTTTTTATTTCATTCCAAACATAAAGTGAACTACCCCCACCGATCGGGCTGATGCCCCCGAGGAAGGGGACTTACAACTGTGCCTCAGCACTCCCTTTATTCCGTGTTTTCAGTGGTTTCAGTGGTTTATATACTCGTTTGAGATTAGCTAAAGAGTGAATTGAATGTACGCTAATTCATCCTTGATTTAAATTTAAAGTTTAGTTCCATAATTTGGAATCGATGAACTGGAAGAAAGGGTATATTCTTCTGATACTCAAAAAAGGGCAATACGAAACACAGGAAATAGACAACCTATCACAGATTTAAGCAAAAGAAACCACTGGAAAAGACGAACAGAAGAAACAAGGCTAAAAAGAACAGAGGAAACAAGGCTAAAAAGAAAAAAGAAGGGAAAAAGTTAGGAAATCACATAAACAAGGGTGCAAACACAACAGCCACAATGCTCATGAGCTTAATGAGGATGTTGATTGCAGGACCTGCTGTATCCTTGAAAGGATCACCTACGGTATCGCCGGTTACACCTGCTTTGTGGGCATCAGAACCTTTTCCGCCGAAGTTTCCGAGTTCAATGTATTTCTTTGCATTGTCCCACGAACCTCCTGCATTAGACATTGTGATTGCAAGCATGAAACCTGAAACCACGGAACCTGCAAGGAGTCCGCCAAGAGCCCCGGGACCAAGCACAAGTCCGACCAAAAGGGGTGCAACAACGGCAAGGACTCCGGGTGCAACCATCTCTTTAAGAGCAGAGTGTGTTGAGATTGCAATACATTTGCTGTAATCCGGATCAGCTTTGCCTTCCATCAAACCTTTAATCTCTTTAAACTGTCTCCTCACTTCAACCACCACTTCACCTGCCGCATTTCCGACAGCCAGAATGGTCATTGATGAGAAGAGGAAAGGAAGCATTGCACCTATAGTAAGCCCGATGAATACGTTCGGATTCATAACATCGATAGCATCGAGACCCACTGCAATACCATATGAAGCAAAGAGTGCAAGTGCAGTAAGAGCTGCGGAACCGATTGCGAAACCCTTACCCATAGCTGCCGTAGTATTTCCTACCGCATCAAGCGTATCGGTAATCTGGCGCACCTCATTCTTCTGGTGAGACATTTCTGCAATGCCTCCTGCGTTATCAGCTACGGGGCCGTATGCATCGACTGAGAGAGAGATCCCGAGCGTTGCAAGCATTCCGACAGCTGCAATAGCTATGCCATAGAGGCCGGCGAGCTGGAACGAAATATAGATTGCAGCACTGATGATAATAACAGGCCAGATAGTTGATTCCATCCCTTTTGAAAAACCTGTGATGATGTTTGTAGCTGAGCCTGTCTGACAGGAATTTGCAACCCTGAGAGTCGGCTTTTTATCATACGAGGTGTAGTACTCCGTAATCTGCCCGATGAGGAAACCTGCAACAAGCCCTGCAACGGTTGCAAAGAATACGTTCAGCCCGTACTCCCCGAGAAGCTGGCCTGTAACGAAGTATGAAGCAATGACAGTAAGAACAATTGCAGCAATCAGCCCCATATTAAATGCCATGTGGATTGCTGAAGACTCGGTCTTGTTTGTACGGACAAAAAAAGTACCGATAATAGATGCAAGAATTCCAACAGCTGAAATAACCAGCGGAACCAGAACAACGTTCTGAATTGGGATGCCAGGGAAAGTAGTTGCTGCTGTTGATGCTGCAAGAAGCATCGTTGCAAGGATTGAGCCTACATATGATTCATAGAGGTCAGCCCCCATTCCGGCAATGTCTCCGACATTATCTCCGACATTGTCAGCAATTACAGCAGGGTTTCTCGGGTCATCTTCCGGGATCCCGGCTTCGACCTTGCCTACAAGGTCTGCACCGACATCAGCAGCTTTGGTAAATATCCCGCCGCCTACGCGAGCAAAGAGAGCGATAGAAGAAGCTCCGAGTGAAAAGCCCGCAACAATGTTCACGGTGGTGAGCAGACCCAGATCTAAGGCACTTGAAAGAATTATAAATGAAACAGACAGCCCAAAAAGACCAAGCCCTACAACACTCATTCCCATAACGGCACCGGATGCAAATGAAACCTTGAAAGCAGGACCAATACCCCTTGTGGCCGCATTTGTGGTTCGCCCATTCGCAATAGTAGCCGTAAGCATCCCTGCATATCCAGCTGTTGCGGAAAGCACTGCACCAAAAACAAAACATGCTGCAGTGAGAACTCCGTTAGGCAGAATTAATGCAATTACAATTGCAAGGAAAACGACAAAAACAGCGATTGCACGATATTGCCTGTTAAGATAGACCATGGCTCCATCGTGAATTAACGCAGTAATTTTCTTAATAAGATCATTACCTTCGCCTTCGTTTTGGACGTTTTTGTAGGAGATACCTGCAAAAATCAGACCAATAAGAGCACATATTGGTGCAAGGTAGATTAACATATCCATAATTTCAACCATCCTACCAGAAAACACATCCTGAACATTTCAATAAAGATATCCTCAGAAGTATTTTTGTGATAATAGATGGGTCTTTGTATATAAATTGATACTGGATTTTCCATTGAAACTATGGAGAAACTGAGAATCCAGCCCACGCACAACAAAAATATTTCATTGCGAATTGACACGTTGTTACAATTTTATATAAATCTACTCGACAGTAATATTCCGCCTGTCTTATAGATTAGACTTTTCCTTCTTTTTTGTTATCGGTTTGTGTTTTTAGACAACTCCTGTGATTTAGACGACTTTTGCTGGTTAAACAATCCAATTATTCAGGCGATTCATCCTGGTTAAACAACTCTTACTGATACAGGAGACCTCTGGGAGTTAAACGGTCAAAAGGTCCCTGCTCATATCTGGGTCCGACCCATTTATCTCAGGGCAAAAACCCGGGGTTCTCCCTCGCCAGACGAATACGGAAACTTGTTACCTTGTTAGTAGAATAAATATATATCCAAATTAGATGAGTAAAAGAAAAAGATGATCTCTTCGTTCGCATTCCCAGTCTTATCCACTGTTTCTTTACATAATTATAGCCGGAAATGAGACTGTCGAAAAAAATTTATTGAAAAAGACGCAGGATAAAATCACTGGTCTCTCCGGAGATTGTATCCAGTAAACCCTTATCAAACCCTCTTTTAACCTCCTGTATATCTCCCTCTGATCCTGCAGATTTGAATTTTATTAAATCATCAATTATGGGAAAATTGGTAGTATTTTAAGGAGTTGAGGGACCTTTGATGAGACAAAGGAGCGCAAACGTTTATATAAAAAATAACTATTTACGCTGTCGTCGAAGATGAGGCTTTACCAATTCAAAATAATATTTTAGAATTAATACTAGATTGATATGTAAAAATCGTTATAAAATAAAAATAAATACATGTTGGAGATAATGAGAAAGAAATTGGAGCTAAAGGATAGGAACTCTGAAAGGAATTATAAAAAAATGATAATGTGAACGGGTATCAAAACCAAAGGATAGGAAATTTATGGAAGGTTTAATATTTATTGCTCCTTTAGCAGGCGTTATAAGTCTGGTCTTCGCTGCTTTTTTCGCAAAAAGCGTCCTGAAAGAAGACACCGGCAATGAGAAAATGCAGGAAATAGCCGGTGCAATTCAGGAAGGAGCTATGGCTTATCTAAATCGCCAGTACAAAACGATTGCAGTAGTTTCGATCATTCTAGCGTTCCTGATTCTTTTTTTGCTGGATGATGGACTGAAAATAGCTATAGGATTCCTGGCAGGTGCCATAAGTTCGGCTGCTGCCGGTTATATAGGAATGAGCGTCTCAGTCAGGGCAAACGTCAGGACTGCTCATGCCGCATCAAACGGAATTGAGAAAGCCATGTCAGTTGCATTCCGCGGGGGGGCCGTAACAGGACTTGCAGTTGTAGGACTTGCACTGCTCGGGACAAGTGGCTTTTACATCCTCTATGGGAACGTTGACTTAGTTGTCGGATTTGGTTTCGGAGCCAGCCTTATCAGCCTTTTTGCCAGGGTTGGCGGAGGAATCTTTACAAAAGCTGCAGATGTAGGGGCAGACCTCGTAGGTAAGATCGAAGCCGGGATCCCGGAAGACGATCCCAGGAATGCAGGAGTTATTGCCGACAATGTGGGTGACAATGTAGGCGACTGCGCAGGGATGGGGGCAGACCTCTTTGAGACGTATGTGGTTACTTCTCTGGCTGCCATGCTGCTCGGTTCCCTTGTTATCGGCACTTACGAAAACGCCATACTCTACCCGCTGATACTGGGTTCTGTCGCAATCTTTGCATCCATCATATCTGTCTTCTTTGTGAAGATAGGAAAAGAAGGGAAGATCATGCAGGCTCTCTACAAGGGCGTAGGCGGCTCTGCAATTATCAGTCTGGTTGCTTTCTATTTCGTAACCAACTCCCTTATGGGTGACATCAGATTTTTCTATGCCACTATCGTAGGCATCGTTATCACGGTGCTTATGGTGATAATTACTGAATACTACACTTCCACAAGCTACAGACCAGTAAAAACAATCGCAGCTGCGTCAGAAACAGGGGCTGCAACCAATATTATTTCAGGGTTATCAATAGGCTTCGAAAGCACGCTCGTGCCTACTGTAATAATTGTGATAGGTATACTTACTTCGTACTTTATCGTGGGAGGAGCAGCAGACGCGGGGATAGGGCTCTACGGAATTGCCATCGCTGCCGTTGCAATGCTCTCAACCACAGGCATGATAGTTGCTCTGGACTCTTATGGCCCTATTACGGATAACGCCGGTGGAATTGCCCAGATGGCAAACCTTCCAGCCAAGGTCAGAAAAGTCACGGATGCCCTTGATGCCGTGGGAAACACCACAAAAGCGGTTACCAAAGGATATGCAATAAGCTCTGCAGCTCTGGGTGCACTTGCTCTTTTTGCAGACTACCGCAACAAGGTAAACCTTAATGGACAGTCCCTGAACCTCGACGACCCTGTGGTGCTTGCAGGACTTCTTCTCGGAGCACTGCTGCCGTTCATATTCAGTGCAGTTACGATGAGCGCGGTGGGAAAAGCTGCTTTTGAGGTTGTAAATGAGGTCCGCAGGCAGTTTAGGGAGATCCCTGGAATTATGGAAGGGACAGCTAAGCCAGAATACGGACGCTGTGTTGACATAGTAACAAAAGCAGCTATCCATGAGATGGCAATGCCCGGTTTCCTTGCCGTAATTGTGCCTCTGCTTGTGGGGTTCATCCTTGGCCCGAAAGCACTTGCAGGGCTTCTCATAGGGCTTATTATAGTCGGGTTTATGCTCGCCCTCCTGATGGATAATGGAGGAGGAGCCTGGGACAACGCAAAAAAACTGATTGAAGATGGAAATCACGGAGGAAGGGGCTCAGAAGCTCATAAAGCTGCAGTAGTCGGGGATACCGTAGGTGACCCTTTCAAAGACACTGCCGGGCCTGCCCTTAATGCCCTGATCAAAGTTGTGAATATGGTGGCAATTCTCTTCTCATCCCTTATAATACACAGCGGCCTCTTCTAAGGGAAGAGAAGGATCTGGAATCCCTTAATCCGGGAATCCATTTCCCCAATTTCACATTTCATTTTTATCCTGGTTTTTTATTTTACCGGATGATCCGCTTTTTCAGGCCATTTCCCCTTAAAAACATACTCATTTTTTTAAGTACCCCCCATGAATCAAATTATATTTTTCAATCAGTTGTCCTGCAAAAATCGTCTGTATTATAGAATGGCATACTCGTGCTTTTATAGATGAATAGAAATTTTTCAGAGAATTTTACATTTGTAAACTAAATTTCTTCCAATATAAGAAGAGATTAAAGTTGTCCATTATGGGATAAATAGTCATTATAGAGAAGGATACGATTTAAAAAATACTCAAACATAACCAGAAAAATAGAAAAGATAATATAATAGGTAATATAATAAGTAATCTCATTATATAATGAATAAAAATATGATTAAAATTAAAATATGAAAAGAGTTAAGGAATTAATAAACGTTTAGAAATAAAATAAGTTATGAAGGTGAGATTCGCAGGTGAAAGTGCCAAATAAAAATGCCAAAGTGCCCTGTAATTACACATTTGATATTTCAGCAGACAGCACGAAAACAAATCACCGCGAAATAATAGAAAAGATAAAAGAAGGAAATTAGACCTGCCTAAAAGATCCGCAAAAGCAGCAGAAAAGTAACTGAGTCTGGAAAGAAACAGAAAAAAGAGCTGCATAATTAGAAATAAGTTAGAAGTAGTGTGAGCGGGTTGGGGAGTGGGGGGTCATATGGGGAGTGGGGGGTATGGTATGTGAAAAAAGTTTCCCGCTCACATTACTCACATAACCCCTATTCAAAGTAATTATATAAATAGCTATGCATTTCTTTCTAGTTAAATATAATAGAGAAAATATCGGTACTATGAGGCCCATGAAAAACAACATCAATAGCCATTGTTAAAAAAATTTAAGGGGCCAATTTAGGTGAATTTATTTTATTTAATTGTTGACAATTGATTGTGTTTTATTCATTTCTCCCCGGTTAGTAATCATACAGCCCATTTTCACCAAAATCGAGATCAATAGACTTGTTTTTACAGGCTGAATAGTTATAGGAGACCATATAAGAACATTAGATGGAATTTTCTATTTACAACATATATTTAACAGATGTTTAAGAGAAGAACCCGTAAATATTGAAAAAGGAATAACAGGTTTCAGGATAGTAGTCACGATAAAAAACTTATACGAGATTGCGAGTTTTAAATTCCATGAACCCTGAGAGGCGTTTGATTTATATTGCAGTTTTTGCAATTATGGGGCTTTCCAATGCTGTAATCCCCATCCTCCCAGAACTTGCAGCCCGTTATCACAGTACGTATGGAGAATTTGCATCAAGCCTGCTCTTTTCAGGGTACTTTCTGGGAGCCCTTGCAACAATGCTTCCCTTTGGGATTCTGGCTGACAGATTCGAAAACTTCAGGTTAATAGGACTTGGCATTATCCTTACAACCATCTCAGGGCTAATTATCCTTTTCTCCGAAAACCTGTGGGTCCTTCTGATTTCCAGGTTTATGGAAGGCTCTGCCTGCGGAGCTTTTTTTCCTGCAGCCTTTTCTACACTTTCAAAGTGTAAAGATCCAGGACGGTGCATGGGAGAATTCACCTTTCTATTCAATGCAGGGCTGGCTTCGGGAGCTTTATTCTCAGGACTGCTGGCAGATATCTACCTTAAAGGTGCCATCCTTATATTCACTTTTATGGCTTTACTTTCGGTTATCCCTCTTCTTCCCAGGCACAGAGAGCTCATTAACCTGAAAGGGACGGGAGGAAGATCAGATTTACTGCCAGGGACGGGTTCTCTCAAAGACCATTTCAAACATTCTTTCGGCGAAGTTGCAGGGCTTCTTAACCGCCACAATTCAGGGATATGGCTGAGTTCTTTTTTGCTCAACGGAGCAATAGGAGTTCTTATAGCCTACTACCCTGATTACAGTTTTGGAGTCCTGACAAAAGCCCAGCTTGGAAGCGCTATTGCAAGCCTCTATGTCTGCGCCATGATCACTTCTCTTCTTGTTGGGCATTTTAATGTCAAAGAAAAGGCAATTATCTGGATAGGAGTATCTTTTTCTGCCTTTGGCGCCCTTTCTGCCATCAAATACCCCTTTCTCGGTTTCTCAAGCCTCGGAGGAGGGTCAGGAATTGCAATGGTAGGTTTTGCCCTCTCTGTTGCAAGAATGAATGCAGATAGAGGTCTTGCAATGGGGCTTTTTAACACAACCATATATGTAGGTCTTTCCCTGCTCCCTATAGCCGCAGGAGCCCTTACAGGGATTCTGAGCTTTGAAAAAATATTTGTCGCAAATGGCGGTATCCTGGCCGGAGTTCTGCTCTTAAAAGACTGAATAGCCGGCTCTGTAGAATAGCCCTTCAATTAAATGACTGAAAGATAGTATGGTATTCACAAAAAGGAAAAAATATTCTGGATAAGAAACCGAAAGAAATAGATCCCGGAGAAAACAGATATATCTGAAGCTTGCAGAAAATCAGATTGCAAGTTATATACAAAAAATCAGATTGCAAATTATATACAAAAAGTCAGATTGCAAATTATATACAAAAAGTCAGATTGCAGGAAATTACTTGCAAACAGAACCGAAAAACCATGAATTCTAAAAAACTCCTACTCTATTCTTCAGTCTTTGCGATCCAGGGTCTTTCGAATGCAGCAATTCCTGTCCTCCCTGAGCTTGCAGGAGAGGGCAACGCGAATCCCGCTGTCTCAAGCCTGCTTTATTCCGGATATTTTATAGGGGCTTTTCTTACACTACTTCCATTCGGAATCCTTGCAGACAGGATAGGAAACCTGAAGGTAGCAGGCCTGGGAATCATACTTACTTTTATTTCGGGTCTTTTTATCTCATTTTCTGACAACCTGTGGATTCTTGGCACCTCAAGATTCGTAGAAGGTATGGGATGCGGGGCTTTTTTTCCTGCGGCTTATTCCATGCTTGCGGAATGGAAAGACAGCCAGCGAAGTCTGGGAGAATTTAATTTTCTGTTAAATGCCGGACTGGCTGCAGGAGTTTTTTTCTCAGGAATGCTTGCGGAAATGGGAATCAAAACTGCAATAATTATCTTTACCATTCTCGCGGGTTTTTCCTTTGCCTCAATTCTTCCGGAAGCCTGGAAACTGATATCTTCAGGCAGCTCTGGCTGGAAGAAGAAAAAATCCGGCGCCTCAAACAGTAAAGAATCTTCAGGAGAGCAAACTGAGACCTTAATGACCTTCGAACCTGCCGGGCACCTGAAAAAAGCCCGGAAAGAGTTTTCTGAAAGCGGTTTCTGGAAGATATGGGGAATTTCAGTCCTCCTATACGGAGCCACCGGCCTGTTGACTTCAAACTATCCGGACTACAGTGCGGACTTCCTGACAAAACCTGAGCTGGGGCTTGCAATTTCAGCCTCATATATAGCTGCAATGTTGAGTTCCCTGGCTGCAGGGAGAGCAAGCGCGGATTATAAGAAAATAATCAGGACAGGAATAGTCCTTGCAGCTGTAGGTGTTCTACTCTCCATAAAAGCACCTCTGCTGGCATTCTTATTTATTGGTGCAGGAGGAGGGGCTGCAGTGATAGGGCTTGTTACTGCCGTATCCAGGATAAGTTCAAGTGGATTTGCAATGGGGATCTTTAATACAGGAATTTATGCAGGCCTCGGGCTGGTACCGGTTTTTGGAAGTTTATTTATAGATCCTTTAGGCTATGAAACGGTGTTTCTCGGAAGCTCTCTGGTGCTTCTTATGATGCTTTGCATAAAGTTTGAATAAAAACCGTAAAGACCAGGCAAAAGCCATAAGAATCAGATAAAAACTTTTAAGGGAAATTAAACATCCTGTAGCAAATATCCTGCAGCAGGAACCTCTGAGGACCCACAGAAGCTTTAAAAAGCTCAAAAACCCTATCCTATGAATAACCGTACCCTTTTGAAATCAGGTGATTGATTGAAAATAAAGGCAAGAGTTCAGCTGAGGAAAAATGCAAAGAACAAGATGTTAAAAGACCTTGAATCCGCCTTCGGTGAAGAGATGGCAGATCTGGAAAACAAAACTCTGGAAAAGGTTACTCTGGATGAATATTCCCTTATCCTTGTGGAAGGCAGACCTCTTCTGTTTGAAATAGAGGGGACTCTTTTCCCTACAGTCCGCGGAGCTCTTGAGATGGGGCTGCAGAAACGTCTTGTTGTTGTAGACAAAGGAGCTATTCGTTTCGTTTCAAACGGAGCGGATATTATGGCCCCGGGTATCCTGGAAGCTGACCCTGAAATAAAAGAAGGGGATCTCGTAATTATAGTTGAAGAGACACACAGAAAACCTCTTGCCATAGGAAAAGCCCTTATGGAAGGGCAACAGATGGTTGATGCAGATTCAGGAAAAGCCATAAAGTCAATAACCTATGTAGGAGACAAACTCTGGAATTTTGAGTTATGAGGGAGCTCATAAGAGGGACCCTGTTTGAGATAAAATGTCCCTGTAGCAAACGGAAAAATTCCTGAACAGAAGCTGGTAACCAGTGTGGCTTTATAATAGCAAAATTAATTAATATAGATCCCAATATAGGACAGTACTATCCAAATTTAAAAAAATACAAAAGGCGTGCATAAATGGCAAAACTCATAGACAAACTCCTTGGCGGCAATGTAAAAAGTTCAACCAGTGCCGAAGATTACACTGAAATTGACCTCAGCAAATATGAAGAAGTCCTTGAGGCCGAGCCTGCAGAGACTTACGTAAAAATTGCAGAAGTTTCAAGCATCAACCAGATATCCGCACTCAAGCAGGAGATTTACAACGGGAACATCCTTATGATTGATATCTCAAACATCAGGGGCGATGACCTGCTAAGGGACAGGGTTTTAAAAGAGCTGAAAGATGTTGTTGTCGATGTCCATGGAGATATTGCAGGTGTCAAAGGAAACACTGTGATTGTAACTCCTACTGGCATTAAAATCGACAGATCAAAGATTATTGGTGGAAAATATTGAATCAGGATTATTTTAAGAATGAAAACTTTGAGACAAGGACCATCTGCCCTCTGTGTCAGAAAGACCTTGTAATGAAGTGGCAGAGAGATAATATTCCCTATTTAGGGGAGATCATGTACATAACTGCAAACTGCCAGTGCAGTTTCCGTTTTACAGATACCATGATCCTCTCCAGTAAAGAGCCCATGCGCTATGAGCTGTCAGTTGAGAGCCTGGAAGACCTGAATGCAAGAGTCGTACGCTCAACCTCAGGAACGATCCGCATTCCGGAAATGGGGATTGCTGTCGAACCCGGCCCGGCGTCTGATTCGTATATAACGAACATCGAAGGTGTGCTGCAGAGGGTTCAGAATGTCCTTATGACTGCGAGCAGATGGGTACAGGAAGATAAAGATGAAGAGAAGTTCGCCCGCAGCCAGGAACTCCTGTGCATGCTCAATGAAGTAATCGATGGCAAGAGAACGATCACAATCATCATTGAAGACCCGCTCGGAAACAGCGCAATAATTTCGAAAAAGGCTGTTGCTACCAAACTCTCAAAGGAAGAGGCTGAGGAGCTAAACACCGGCATGATAGTTTTCGATGTTGACAAATCCGAACTTGCACATGATGTTTCGGACAATGTACAGCCCCTCGGAGGAGATTAATTCTTTTATCCGATTTTTTAACAGCCCTGACATGATTCCGGGGGTCGAGCCCCCATAATTGATTTACTTTTAATTCAATAAAGGCAAACACGTCAAGGGCTATACAGGCATTTTTCTGTCCAGATAAAGTAGCAGGGATGCCGCACAAGGTGCAAAATAAAGAAAAGCCATATGCAGAATCTTCCGGATAGGCAACCGGACGGAAAAATATCTATGTGCCTGACCATTCAGACCTTTACGGCACCCGGAAGCCACATTTCCCAAAGTTCCATTATTAGAGATAATAACATTTCATAATACACAACAGTAGCTCATAATACGTAACAACGTCCCATTATAAGGTAACAAGTCAACTACCCTGAATAAAGACTCAGGAGTTTCCTGCTGAGGTTTTATGACGCGTTATATCTGGACTAAAACGTTTCATATAAGGTTTATCATAAAAATTAACTGAGATCACGATAATACGGTGAAGGTATGGCAGAAAGCGAAAAAGAAGCAGCACTCCCTCCAAAAGAGGAATTCAGCGATTGGTATAACGATCTCCTGTGGATGGCAGAAATAATGGACGTCCGCTACCCTGTAAAGGGGCTTTATGTCTGGTACCCCTTCGGTTTTGCCATCAGGAGAAACACTTACAACATCATAAGGGAAATTATGGATAACAGCGGGCATCAGGAGACGCTCTTCCCCCTGCTTATCCCCGAAAATGAGTTCATGAAAGAAGCCGAGCACATAAAAGGCTTTGAGGATGAGGTATACTGGGTCACCCACGGAGGAAAAGATCCTCTTGACGTGCCTCTGGCTCTCCGCCCCACAAGTGAGACTGCCATCTATCCGATGTACAAAATCTGGATCAGGTCTCATGCAGATTTCCCTCTCAAGCTCTATCAGATAGTCAATACTTTCCGCTACGAGACAAAGCATACCCGCCCCCTGATCAGGCTCAGGGAGATTACTTCTTTTAAAGAAGCCCATACCGTGCACGCCACCTGGGAAGACGCCGAAGCCCAGGTAAAAGAAGCAGTTGAGCTTTATACCGAGATATATCGCAGGCTGGGAGTTCCTGTGCTCCGCTCAAGGAGACCTGACTGGGATAAGTTCCCGGGCGCCGACTACACCGATGCTATTGATGCCGTGATGCCTGATGGAAAGACTCTTCAGATAGGTACTGCCCACCACCTTGGCGACAACTTCGCAAAGACCTTTGATATCAAGTACGAAGCCCCTGACGGCGAACAGCGCTATGCTCACCAGACCTGTTACGGGATTTCAGAGAGGTGTATTGCAGCCACAATCTCCATCCACGGAGATGACAAAGGGCTTGTCCTGCCTCCCGAAATCGCACCTGTTCAGGCAGTCATTATCCCGATCATCTTCAAGAAAGGAGCAGCCGAGGTGCTTGCGGCCTGCAAGGATGTCCAGGAGCGCCTGAAGAAAGCAGGAATGAGGGTTGAAATCGATGCAAGCGACCTGCGCCCTGGGGCAAAGTACTACAAGTGGGAAATGAAGGGAGTGCCCCTAAGGCTTGAAATCGGGCCTCGAGACCTGGAAAATAATGTGGCTGTGTCGGTAAGAAGAGACACCGGAGAAAAAGAGCAGATCCCTCTGCCTGAAATTGAAGCCGGAGTGCTTTCGAAGTTTGAGGCAATCCATGAAAGCCTCTACGAAAAAGCAAAAACGGGACTTGAAAACCGCATCTTTGACTGCACTGAAATTGAGGAAGTAAAGGAAAAGATCCAGAAAGGGGTTGCAACAATCCCCTGGTGCGGCAAAAGAGAGTGCGGACTTGCAATGGAAGACCTGATAGGAGCAGGCATCCTGGGAATTCCCCTGACCCCGAGAGGAAAAGGAAAGGAGAAATGCCCTTCCTGCGGAGAAGAAACCGAAACCCGCGTTTACGTTGCAAGAACATACTGAGTCCGGTAAACGCCTTTTCTTAGAAATTCAGCCGGAAAAGAATATGGGGCAGCTGCACCCCATATTCCGGACATTTTCTTCTTATACCGCTTACTTAAAAGAATCCGGACTTATAGAAATAAGTGGAAATTAAACGAAAAAAAATCCATCAGACAATTATAATTCTATTTTTCAAAAAAGATGGCCACCCTTCCCGGAAAGGCACCCTTTTAGGGCAATAACATCCATTTAAACAACCCGGAGACAGTACCACATTTATACATTGAAAGTGCCCTCAAACCTTTACTCAAGTGATCTTTAATACGCAGTTCACAGCGACGAAGCAACAGGCCACGAAATATGAGTAAAATAAAGTAAAGTTAATTTGAGTATAATCAAATTATAATTGAGTGCCGATAAATATTAAATACTAAGTCGAAGAATTCTTCACTAGACTTTGAGGAGATTTACATCAATTTATCTTAATATTGTGTGAAACTTACGTTAATTTCATAGAGGAGATATTATGTCCTGGATCGAACCGGAAGTAACGAAAAAGCCTAAAAAACCGATGTTTTTATGCGTACTTTCCAATACCAAAACCGCACACATCCCGAAGCTCTCTGCAGCAGGGAAAACGGCTGAACTTACGGATTATACGCCTGCAGGGGACGCGGAACTTATGGAAACGGGGAACATTATCAGTGTACCGGTGCTTCCCATGACTCCTCCTTATGATACTCCTACTCCTGCGATCATGACCCGTTCAGCGCTGAAGCTTACGGACGCTCCCTACCATTTCATTAATTCCGGTCTAATAGTTACTCCGGATGTCCCGTGCATTGACCTGAAAGCAAAGCCAGGAGAGGACATCCGGGAGGCGATTGCAGTAAGAGATGTACAGGGCATCTACGAGCGGGCAAAATTCCTTGCCAAGAGGCTCAGAAACCAGACAGACCACGTAATAATCGGGGAAAGCATCCCCGGAGGCACAACAACAGCGATGGGAGTTTTAACAGCGCTCGGGTATAACGGAAACGTCAGCAGCAGTGCAGATGAAAACCCTCTTGAACTCAAGAAAAGGGTTGTTGAAGAAGGCATGAAAGCCTCATGCCTGACATTTGGCTGTCTGAAAGATGACCCTATGAAAGCTGTTGCCTGCATGGGAGACCCCATGATGCCTGCTGTTGCGGGCCTTGTTGCAGGTTTCCAGGGCACCGAGATCAGTGTTGTCCTTGCCGGCGGAACTCAGATGGCAGCAGTCTACGCGGTTATCAAACACCTGGGCTTTAACACCGAAAAGCTCTCAATTGCAACAACCCGCTATGTAGTAGAAGATAAATCCGCACATTTTGTCGAGATCACAAGAGCCCTGGGCGTACCAGTAGTCTATGTTGCTGACCCTGGCTTTGGGAAATCATCCCTTAAAGGGCTTCAAAGGTACGAGACAGGTACAATCAAGGAAGGCGCAGGTGCCGGAGGTGCCATGTATCTTACAGGCCTTTTCGGGATCTCCCAGGATGAGTTCCGAACCGAAGTGGAAAACGTTTGCAAATTGCTCAAAGCCGGACAGTGAAAAAGTAAACGGTTTTTTCAGCAAAATATAACGTTTCTTTTTTACAGATTCCACTTCTCTTCATTTTTTTGCAGAGAGATTATTAATCAATCATCTTGACGAGATTTACTTTTTTACGCGTTTAGTCCGGCAGGTTTTTACGACAAAAACCAGCTTGCTTAATCCAGCGCGATTCCAGTTGAGAAATAGAGCAAAAGAGCCAGAAAACCGGGAAATGAATAATGATGAGTTTCATATATCCAGAGCTAAAAAATATTATAGCTATTAAAAAAGTAAAAATTGAGAGCCTTTTCAGGCTCATTTTCAAAAAACTAAATTTGAATATTCTAACTTTCCCGTGCCAAAAACATTTTTCAGGTCAGGTCTCTACCATAGCATTCCGGGCGTTTTCAGAGACCTCCAGCTCTGTAACAGAAGACACCCTTTGGGCAGCCAGTGGTTTCTGAGCATGAGTCATGCCACTTTCCCCGGAGAAACAGACCTCAGAACTCATGCGTCCGCAACTCCTGCAGTAGTAGAAAACATTAGAATCTATAACCTGGCGTTTCAGCTGGGCCTTGCATTCACTGCAAAACATAGGAACACGGAAATTTTCCATGCAGACTCCTCAGTCATATATCATGATTGAGTCGAGCCTTGCAGTGCCTGTTTTTGTCCAGTACTTGCAAATGCTACAGTACTGCATTCCACCATCTTGACTCAATTTAAGCTTAGCGTTGCATTTTGGACATATTTTTAGATGTTTCGTGAATAAGCCCCCTTATTCTCCATTTTTAACCTGTGAGGTTAAGAGGCCAGAAGCGCGATAGGACCCGAAGAGTGCCTTTAATATCAGAAAAAGCCTGAAAAGATACCCAACAGTACAGAGAGCAACTGACCTTAAACCCCTGATGCTAACATTACTATAAAGCCGGAAGCGGCTTTTATACTGGTTGAAATCCCCCGGACAGGTCCTTAAATAAAGGAGTTTTAAGCTAAAATGAATTTACGTTGCTTAAAACAAAGCCCATCCGATTTCGATACTTAAAGCTGTAAAAAGCTAATCAAATATATTATTCATGATAGGATATAAGGTTTGTCTCGCAAATAAATATTGACATTAAAATAGGCGGAAAAAGGAATCCTTAGAGATATTATAAAAAGAGAGTAGAAACTTAGAGAAAAAAGAAAATATAGACCGGATTAAGACATTAGTTGAATAGACATTGAATTGGAAGGGAATCAAATAATAGATCGCAGGTGAATGAAGATTAAATTCAAAGATATCAAATAGATATAGTAGATGAATGAAAAGTAAATTGAAAGAAAATCAAATAAAGGCATTGGTAAAATGACATTATGTCGAATAGAATGTACTTACTGCCGGCAGATTTCCCCAAGGTTACCCCTTACTACAGTTTGTGAGAAGGGCGTCAAGCGAAATATATAAATAAGATCATCGCTTTAGGAATGTTCGCGAGAGGTGGGCAAAAAAGCACACCCGATACCAGAAGCCGCTTTAACTCAGTTGGTAGAGTGTCTGGCTGTTAACCAGAATGTCGTAGGTTCGAGCCCTGCAAGCGGCGTAAAACTTTTGCATATACTATAGCGCTTTTTCTAGAAAATAGAAACACATGCAGAAAGTTTATAATTAAAGCCTTACTAACAACTACCAAAGCGCCATAGAAACAATTCGGGCCTGTAGCTCAGTCAGGTTAGAGCGCTCGGCTCATAACCGAGCGGTCACCGGTTCAAATCCGGTCAGGCCCATAAACTTTATATCCGAAGAATTTCTTGTATAAGAAGATCTGAGGGTAAACAAATAGAATAGCTTCCCCATCAGAAAGCCGCTTTAACTCAGTTGGTAGAGTGTCTGGCTGTTAACCAGAATGTCGTAGGTTCGAGCCCTGCAAGCGGCGTAAAAACTCATACTTTTTTGCTTTAATTTACTTTTCACATGGCCTTTTCAGGATCTCATTTTATATCCATAAATGTTCTATTACACGGGAGTTTTTATGCAAGTTTTATGCCTTTACTTTTTTTCATTACTTGAACCTTGTAATTGATCCGGTTTTAAATTTCCGAAACGCTTAATAATTCTTAATCGAATAGTTTTTTAACAACAATAGGAAAGAGATTAGGAAGCGTCAGGAAGTTTGGAGCAGGGAGGATCCTGATGCAATGCACCAGCAGTTCAACTGAGAAAATAATTAAATATAGTTGAGAAGAATAAACTAGATAAATCATTTCTCGTATTACTACCTACCTTTTAACTAAATCATCCAGTACCACTTATCATCCAATTGACTGCTACTCAATCAGACTGAGGTTTATACACATGGTTTCAATTAACAAAGAAGACGTAATCGTGCCTTTAGATGTCCCGAAAACAATGCGTGACACATATGTGGAAAATTACATGGAGATTACCAAAGGCACCGGCAAGCTCATGCTTTTTGCCGGAGACCAGAAAGTAGAGCACCTGAATGATGACTTTTTTGGAGAAGGGGTCCCTGAAGACGATGCTGACCCGGAACACCTTTTCAGGATCGCATCCCAGAGCAAGATAGGGGTTTTTGCAACTCAGCTCGGGCTGATTGCCCGCTACGGCATGGACTACAGGGATATCCCCTATCTTGTAAAGGTAAACTCCAAGACCCACCTCGTGGAAACTTCCCAGGCTGATCCTTTTAGCAACCTCTGGTATGACATTGACCAGGTGGCCGAGTTTAAGGAAAACAGCGGACTCAATATCCTTGGCGTTGGGTATACGATCTATCTAGGCAGCGAGTTTGAAGCCGAGATGCTTGTGCAGGCCGCCCAGGTAGTTTATGATGCTCATCAGCATGGAATGATGTCCGTACTCTGGATCTACCCCCGCGGAACTGCCGTAAAAGACGAAAAGGACCCGCACCTTATCGCTGGGGCAACAGGAGTCGGAGCCTGCCTAGGGACTGACTTTGTAAAGGTCAATTACCCGAAAAAGGAAGGGGCAAAATCTGCAGAGATTTTCAAGGAAGCCGTAAAAGCAGCCGGACGCACCAAAGTCGTTTGCGCAGGCGGCTCAAGTGATGACGCCGAAGCTTTCCTCAAAAAACTCCACGACCAGATCCACATCTCCGGAGCCCAGGGGAATGCAACCGGAAGAAATATCCACCAAAAATCCCTGGATGAAGCGGTACGCATGTGCAATGCTGTCTACGCCATAACCGTAGAAGAAGCAAGCGTTGAAGAAGCCCTGAAGATCTACAGGAAAGAATAAGCAGATCACACTAAGTAGCGTAAGTTCTGATACTGCTAAAAATAACAATCCCAAAAACGGTATTGAATATCAAATTGAATATCAACGACCGTGAAAATATGCAAATCCCTGACCATAAGACAAAGATCGTCTGCACCATAGGGCCTGCTTCTTCTTCTGAGGAAGTCCTCAGGAAACTGGTGCTTGCAGGCATGAACGTGGCAAGGATTAACTTTTCCCACGGGGACTTTGAGAGCCACGGAAAAGTTATCCAGAGGGTCCGAAAAGTTGCAGAAGAACTTGACAGGACAGTTTCCATCCTTGCCGACCTGCCAGGCCCGAAAATTCGCGTAGGCAAGCTCAAAAAAGAGCCGCTTATGCTCCATAAAGGAAACCGGATAACCCTTACTGTAGACGAAGCCTCCGGAAGCGAGGACCGCATCCCGGTCAGCTACAAACAGCTCCCGGAAAGCGTATCCCCGGGAAGCCTAATCTACTTGAGCGACGGGTTTATTCAGCTCCGCTGCCTGGAAATCTCGGGAACGGATGTACTTTGCGAAGTTATGGTCGGGGGCCAGCTCTATTCCCATAAAGGACTGAACCTGCCCGGGGCAAAGATATTCCTGGACCCGGTAACGGAAAAGGACTTCAAAATCCTTGAGTTTGCCCTGAATGAGGAAGTTGACGCTGTCAGCATCTCTTTTGTGGAAACGGCCGAAGATATCCGCAAAGTCCGGAATTTTGCTTCAGCCATGGGAAAGCCTGTATATATTGTCGCTAAAATCGAACGGAGACAGGCTGTTCAGAATATTGATGAGATTCTGGAGGAAACCGACGCCCTGATGGTTGCCAGGGGAGACCTCGGAGTCGAGATCCCTATCCAGGAAGTCCCCTCAGTCCAGAAAGAACTCATCCGGAGTGCAAAGCTCCTGAGTATCCCTGTAATCACTGCAACCCACATGCTGGCCTCCATGACCGACAACATCAGGCCCACCCGGGCTGAAGCCACAGACGTTGCCAATGCCATCCTGGACGGGACGGATGCGGTTATGCTCTCGGAAGAAACCGCAGTTGGGAACTATCCTGTGGAAACTGTGGAGATGATGGCAAAAATTGCAAAAACCACCGAAAACTGGCGTTCCCGGACGAAATGGGGGATTGACACAATGCTCAAGGGGATCACGGCACAGGAAATGTCAGTGGATGAGGTAATCGCCCTCCAGGCATACGAAGCCCTGCAAAAGCTTCCTGTAGCCGCTGTGCTTACTCCCACCCGAAGTGGAGCGACCCCACGCCGGCTTTCCCGCTTCAAGCCAGAGCCCTGGATCCTGGCATTCACCCGCTTCCCGAACGCCTGCAGCTGCCTTGCTCTATCTTATGGAGTCTACCCGGTAATCGTAAAAGAAACCTTTGAAAACTGGGAAAAGGAGACCACGAAAAAAGCAAAGGAACTGGGATTTGCAAAAAGCGGAGATCTCGTAGTTTTCACCCAGGGCCCTGCTTCCGGAAAACCCGGAGGCACAAATATGCTAAAAATCCTCACCCTTGACTGAACTGAAGATCGGATAGAAGCCTTCAAAAACAGAAGAGTAGTTAAGAGAAGTTAATACTTATAATCCCTAATTTATCCCAAATTCGGTCTTTTGTCAGAAAACGGATACGAAACCTTTTTCATGGCAATAGATTTAGATATTATGTGTGTTTTTTACACTCCTAATAATTTTACTTATGTTATGAGGTTTCATTCATGAAACGAAAGGATTCTGCAACAAAAAACCAGAAGTATCTGGCTATTTTCCTAGCCGCAACAATGCTTCTCTCAATCTTTGTGGTATTGATTCAGGGCTCAACAAACAATAGTAATGATGATGTCCCCACTCCCGAAGTTGGGAATGATTCCTTGATTTTCTTTTCCCAGGTCCCGGGAAAACAGGTAAATCATCAATTCAACTCCATTGCCGACGGGCTGAAAATGTCACCAGAAGGTCCTATAAGTGCCCTTTATGTTGACATGCAGAAAACCGCAGGAACACCCCTGGAAACAGCCCTAGGTACCCAGGAAATGATGACGTCCTTCTACGGCGTTGAAGTCACAAAAAGATACAGCACTATATATGCCGACGGAAATGGTTTTGAGCTGCACCAGATCCCTGAACAGAAGATGATCATACCTATGGATTCTCTTGTATCCCCTTACAAGGGTTACCAGTTCCTGGACAGGACAAACGGAACCTATGACATCTGGAACGTCGTTGGAAGCCCGGCAGTCCTCGGCTCCCACAAAAATGTCGAACTCGTTATCGATGTCCTTGAAGGAAATGCAACAGCCACTACTGAATTCGATCAGCTCCTGAGCCAGGCGGATCCGGAAGGAAACGTCTACCAGGAAGTGGCCAAAAGAACAAATAATTCTATTGATATGTCCGCCGAACAATACTACAGAGATCTCAAAAAGCTGGATGACGGCAGTTACATGCAGACATCCATCTACCTTAACCCGAAGCCTGAAGTAAATGAAAAGATCACAGCTTTCCAGGCAAACTCGAGCGAACGTGGAGTTACCTACAACGTAACTACACTGGATAATATTACTAAACTTGTAATAAGCTCAGACTTTGAAAGCCTTTACAACGAAAGTGCCCTGCTTTCAATATAAGCAGGCAAACTTTCTTTTTAAACTTTTTTGTTTTTATTTTTACCTTATACTTTTGTTCTTCTGGTATCTTCAGGTTTTCTCTTCTGCGTTTCACAGAGCTGAAGCTGACCGACCCCCCGTAAAAAAAACAACAGACGAGCCTGTATGCAACTAAGGGATACCAAACCTATGGAAAAGAAATACCATCGGTGCTGAAAAATACTGCTCATAGTACCGAAAATTGTTTTTTGACCCGCACTTTAAAAACAGGGGAAGCAATAATCATCGCCAGCTATTTCTGCCGACCTCGCGTATATTCAATGGGAAGTGATGCTATTGGGATTTCTGGACAAATTGTTCAAAAAGAAAATAGAAGGAAAAAACGTAGAAGAATGGTACGGGCTTGCTGTGGGTGAAACAGACCCGGAAAAGAAGATTGAGTATTTCGATAAGGTTCTGGTGTTAAAGCCTGATTTTGCAGGAGCCTGGAACCTCAGGGGGCTTGAATTTGTGGTCCTGAAACGGTATGAAGAAGCCATTGCCTCTTTTGACAAAGCGCTTGAAATAAGACCCGGCTATCCGGAGGCAAGGTACAATAAAGAAGATGCTGAAACTGAATTAAGGAAGATCAGGATAGCAGAAAGTCCGGTTGAAGGGGAGAAAGAAGGCTCAACGGATACACACGAGGAGAAGGAAGAAGAAACTAAAGTTGAGGGGAAAGAAAGTTAAAAACCAAAAAATGGATAAAAAATAGTATTCGGACAGGCAGGTTTTGCCTGACTGCCAGGGTCACAATTTGAAACCACCATTTATTTTTTCCCGCGGTTCAGTGCATGAAGACCGAGTTTTACAGGTCCCGGAAGTTTTCCACACTGCATGACTTTCATCTGTTCGGGGGAAATAAACTTGAAAGCCGCGTTCATGAGGGTATCAGATTTCATTATCCCGTCCATGATCTGTCTCGCCTGTACCGAAGTATCAAGCGCTGATCCGAACTGAGCTCTCCAGCGCCTGTCGTATTCTTCAAGCCTGCACTTTCCGGCTGCAAATTCGGCAGCGGTCTCTCCAGCGATTTTTCCGGCGATCATTGCAGGAGGGATTCCACCTCCGTTTGTTGCTATGATGTGACCTGCGGCGTCCCCCACGATAAGGGCGTCTTCGGTTGCAGTGTTTGCGGGGGCTCCATTTACGGGAATAATGCCTGCGATAACATTCATAATGATGGCGTTTTTCAGCTTAAGGGCGGCGAGAGGGTGGTCCTGTATGAAACGGTGCAGGTACTCTTTTGCAGAGACCCCTTTTTCAGCCATCCCGCTTCGGATTCCGATTCCGATATTTGCCCGCCCCTCGCCTTCGGGGAAAATCCACGCATAACCGCCGGGAACGTAGTCTTTTCCGAAATACATCTCGAGGGCGTCCGGGTCAATATCAACGTTTCTGACCTGGTACTCGATAGCAACAGAAGTCTCTTTTGAATCAGGTTTCCAGGAAAGACCTTTTGATTTTGCGACCAGGGAATTTGGGCCGTCAGCTCCGATAATCGCTTTTGCTTTGATCGTATGCTTCCCGAAAATTCCGGAGGTATCAACAGTTGTGCCCTCCACTTTTGTTACACGCGTTTTTACCATCAGTTCAGCCCCTGCCGTGGCAGCCTGCTCGGCCAGAAACTGATCATACCTGCGCCGGTCAAGGACAGCACCCCTTACGGCGAATTCTTTAACGCTGCAGTTGGGGGGAATGATGCGCTGGGTTTTGATATGCCGGAGTACGCAGGACTCAGGATAGTTTATCAGGGTCTCCGGAATCTCGGCATTCGGGAGAAGAGCCTGAACTTCCGAGGCATCGGGGAGAAAACCTGCACACTGAATAGGGCTTCCAATTTCTCTTTTTTTATCAAGAAGAAGGACAGAGGCCCCATTCCTTGCGGCATAAAGGGCAGCAGTGGAACCCGCAGGGCCTGCACCCACAACGATGACATCGTAAGAGGCTTTTGGAATCATGAAAGAGTCTTCCTGTTGTTTATTTTTGCCTCTGCAATTTACTGAGGAATTGTTTATAAATACTTTCCTGAAGCCAAAAATATAGATTCATCATTAAAAAACGTTATCAGCGATAAAAAAGATTTTCGCGGCGCTCGAGGGAACGCCGCTAATCACACCATAAATAGTTACCTTATTTATTCCTGTTCATCTCGTCTGCTTTTGTACAGAAATACAATAAGCAGACAAGCTATTAACAGAAAAGCTATCCCGTAAATCATTTCAATTATAAGGGTGATTTTGCTCTTAATTTCTTCATTTGTAGTCTGTGGTTTTGCGGTTTCATTTTCAGTTTCTTTTTCAACATATTCAGTCTCTTCTTCAAACTGAATCATAGTTCCATTTTCTTTCACCGGAGATCCGTTCACTTCAACGTTTTAAGAAGTGTCAGAAATAATACGGGTGCTGCCACTTCCACTTCCGTGACGGCTTCTACCTCAGGAGATCTCGGCAGCAGGGAGAACAAAAACGTACCCAGTCTTCCGTTTACTGGTGTACTCGCCGGCATTGGACACCTGCAATGTCACTGCATACATGCCCGCGACCTCATAGGTGTGCGTGGGGTTCGGATCGGTTGATCCTGCGAGCTGGAACCACCAGTGGGGGTATTCCCCCCTGTAGATTCTTATAAAAGATTCACGATCCCGATGAGCAACACGCCGGCAACTCCAAAGATAAATGGGGAATCCCAGGTATGTGGCGAAAAAGCCTCGGCAAGTGTCGTGGCAAGTGGAATTGTCACGAGTGCAGCGATGAATTGCAAGGGAGTGAACTCGTGACTCAATACGACGATACTCAGGATACCTGCGACAAAAACACACAGGCTCCCCTCAATCGAACGCTGATACATTTTATCGGAAAAGAGAGCGCGAGTATTATATTTTATCCGGCCAAACCGCACACCTACGGGTTCGGCAAGCCCGTCTCCCAGCCCGTTGATCAGGATCGGAATAAGCACGAGCGCCTCCAAGTTCACCGAAGTGAAATACATCGTCAGGGGAATGATAACAATGGCAGCCGCGATATATTGTGTTATCAGCCAGCGCAGGGTGTGGGGGCGATCCTCGGGCCGGTCAAAGGACAGGAACATGGTCCGGAGAATTCCGCTTCGTTCCCGTAACGGCTGAATAAAGATAAATACTGTGCATATGGCAACGACCAGTCCGAGCGCCCGCGTTACTGGTGACTTATCGTAGACAAACACCAGGCCCAGGATAGTTGGCAGGAAGAATAACGCGAAATGATTGATCTTTCGTGTGTAATTCACCTTGATTCCATTATGGCTGACCAGTTTGCCGGTTACATAGTAGAGGCAAAAAAGGATTGATGAGAGAACGAATTGATTGATGAAAAATAAAGTATCTATTCCCGTGGTGTGCACCTTCTATTCCTCAATTCATTCAGGAGTGCTGTGGAATTGTCCACTCCAAGTACTAAAGCGGTTAAGAGAGTACATATAACCGATAACTTGTCTTTATTTTGGATTGTCATCACATCCTGTTACAAAAATTATTATTTGTCAAAAATATAGCATAAGTTAAACAAAGCCTGATACTTAGTCTCTAATTAACGGTACATATGAATCTCCTTCAAATTCGAGAGAGTTTTCCAGCCAGAACAATATACAAAAAAATGTAGTATGTATGAAGTGGAATGTGCCTCTTGAGTATATTTTTAAGATTTTATTCAATCCATAAATTTCCAGCAAATGGGTGAAATTTATTTTCCCCCGATAAGTTGAAAAATACGAACATTTGAAGTTTAACACATTTAGAATTAAATTATAGATAACCGAATCAATATTTAGGAGGAGATATAAAACTATATAAATATTTCTATTTGAAAAATTTAGGAAATATAAATAAGCAATAAGAGTGTTTTGCCCGCTTAGTAGTATTCAATAAGTTCGCAGATCAAATAGTTCAGCCAGATAACTTCATAAATTAAGCCAGATATTCTGCAAGCGACTTTATAAAAAATATTCCAACATTATTATGAGATTTTAACGTCAGAATTAATTCACTGCTCAGTAATACCTGATATACCAGGAGACGAGCGATAAAAAATTTGTAAAGGATCTTGAAAAGGAATATTACTTCCCAACTTTTCAAGAAACAATGTTTCCATAGATATATAATATTCATCAGCAGTTATAGGCCACAATATATAATCTGGCTTGAATAATTATTGCCTGATTCAAATAATAAAGAAGAGACGGAAAAACATGAGAGCAAATTACTCATATATGTTTTTAATTCTGAGTCTGACCATTACATTAGTAATTATGCCAATAAATGCAGGAGAAGTCTCCGTAACATTTGATGAGGGCCATTTATGTACTGGGCAGGAAATCGGCAATAATTATTTGAACCTGGGAATAATATTTTCACCGGGAGTAAAGCTTGTTGATATCGGTTTTTTGCATTCAAAAAAAGACATGGGTTTCTGGAACCCTGATAATCGTACAATTCAAATTTATTTCTCACCAGCTGTAAGTTCGGTTTCAATAGATTTCAAAGATGCATATTCAGGGAATATGGAAGCACTTCTTGTGAATGGGAAAGTGCTTTCTAAATCTGAGTATAATTGTGTGTGGAACTCAAAAAAGACATTAAAAATCGAGAGCAATAACGTTAATATAAAGAGCATTTCCATATCCGGCAAATCACCATATTCAAAAAAGATAAAGTTTGATAATCTTTGTTATAAGCAATTCCCGGAAGCATCAGAGAACTCTTCGTACAGGAATGATTCAAAACCCAATAACAATTACCCTGATGTACCGGAGAACCCTTTGTGCGGAAATGATTCAAAATCTGATGACACATGCCCTGATGTACCGGAGAGCCCTTCATTCGGAAATAATGCAAAATCTGATAACACTTCCCCTGATGTACCGGAGAACCCTTCATGCGGGAATGATTCAAAATCCGATAACAATTACCCTGAGATCCCGGAGAATTCGTCGTGCGAAAATAATACAAAACCCGATAACAATTACCCTGAGATCCCTGAGATTCCGGAGAATTCGTCGTGCGAAAATAATACAAAACCCGATAACAATTACCCTGAGATCCCAGAGAATTCGTCGTGCGAAAATGATACAAAACCTGATGACAATTGCCCTGATGTACCGGAGAACCCTTCATGTGAAAATAATACAAAACCTGATAATCCCTGTAATCAGCAGATCCCGGAGTACCCCACTATCGCAATTCCAATGATTGCAGTGATTGGTATGCTATTTATATTCCAGCGCAGGAAAAACTAAATTGCAAAGATGGATTAAAAGAAAGACAGGGTAAAGGTCATGTGCCTTACGGCCTTTAGGAAAACATCTCTGAAGTCATATTTTTTAATGTTTTTCTGTTCTTATTAATTTCTTTTCTTTTGACGCGACTTAAAACAGGCTGGCAGGCCAAATACAGTGAATCAGGTGCGGGAAAACAAGCAGGAATAAATAACCCTAACTTTTCAAGAAACAATGTTTCCATAAGTATATAAAACACAGCTTCAATTCGTATTACAATCAATACACAGATTTGGGTATTTATAGATTGGTGTAGATAAAAAAGGAAGAGGAAAAATGAGAACAAAATTATTATCTTTGATTCTAATGTTGGGTGTTGCCATTGCAATAATAGTCACGCCAGCAAGTGCCGGAGAAGTAACCATAACATTTGATGAAGGTCGTGTACAAGAGAATCAGGAAATAGGAAGTGCCTATTCAGATATGGGAGTAACATTTTCGTCAGGGGCGAAAATTGTTGATACCAAGCTAATAGGAACAGACCTGGGATTCTGGAATCCAACCTATCATATTACTACAATTCATTTCTCACCTGTTGTGAAATCGGTTTCAATAGAGTTTGAGGATGCACTTGTAGGTAATATGGATGCATTTCTTGTAAATGGAGAAAAACTGTCTACATCGAAATGGAACTGTATTTTCACAACAAATAAATTAACAATTGAAAGTCAGACTGAAAACATACAGAGCATTGGAGTTTCAGATGGTTGCCCATGTATAAATTTGATAAAATTCGATAATCTGAGCTATAACCAGATTCCAGAATTCCCCACCGTCACACTTCCAATGGTGGCAGTGATTGGTATGATGTTTATACTCCAGCGCAGGAAAAACTAAACTTATGGAAATGGATTGAAAGATAGGAGGCCCAGATTCATATGCCGGACAATCTTTCGATCCATTTCTGACATTATTTTTCCCGATTTTAGTCTCTTTTTACAGCTTTCAGGACAACTGCTCCGTCCAGATTTTCAGTTTCCGCATTAAAACTCACATCCTCAAAAAGCTCTTTCCATGCAGCTTCCGAGAGTTGAGGTCCGTGGTGGTGGTGATGTGCCAGCGGCTCAACTGCAGTTAATAACCCACCTTTTTTCAGCACTCTCTTAATTTCGAAAAGAGCGAACTTAATGTCTTCAAGGTGGTGGAGCATGAAAAAGCAGGTTGCAGCATCCATAGAGTCCCTTTCAAAAGGCAAAGCATAAGCACTTCCTGTTCTGAACTCAACATTTTCGATGCCGAGAACTTCTGCATTCATCTGTGCCTGACCGGTTAGGGAATCGTGGAGGTCAATGCCATAAACCTGTGAGTCGGGATTGTTTTTTGCAAGCTCCATTGTAAGGGTTCCAAAACCGCTTCCGATATCAAGGATAGTTTCTCCTTTTATTCCGGAAAGCACAGCAGGAAGCACCTGTGCCCTCACGCGGGCCATGCGGTCTTCAGGAAACTTCGCCTTTTTTGCTTTTTCTGCATCTATTGATGTAAAAGGAAGGATAGTAAAGACCTTTGACCCGTTAACTGCCATCAGGCCCCGTACGTAAGCGCTGCCTGCTTCGGCTACGACCAATTCCACGACCGAAACTCCTACGTCCTTACAAAAACGCAAATTCCACTCTTCCCTTTTATCAGGGAACCGGATATTCAGAGGAGTATGCACTACAATATAATGTGAATAGTCCTGGCTGAAATATGCTGATACGGATTCAGGCTCATTCAGGCGGATTTCACTTATACTTTCCCTGAAAAGGGCGAGAATTTGCAGGGAAGTTTCGTCTGCCTCGTTTCTTATGCTTCCAATTTCTCCGAACATACTTCTAAATTTGATTTAAGGGAATAAAAGCTCTCTTGTGGAAAGGACGGATAAGAAAACGGTACGGTACAGGCAAAGAACAGGAATCGAACCTAACTCTTTTAAAAGTTATTTAAATTTCTTTTAGCTTTATTTTAGATTTCTTTTAGATTTATTTAGCTTTAGTTTAGCTTTAGTTTAGCTTTCTTTAGCTTTAGTTTAGATTTCTTTAGCTTTAGTTTAGATTTCTTTAGCTTTAGTTTAGATTTCTTTAGCTTTAGTTTAGATTTCTTTTATTTTATAACCGGATTGAACCAGATACCTAACCTGAAAAAAGCGGCAGCTCAATCCCGTAAAAGCTGGTATCAGGTTGAGATACCAGAAATCTCGCATGCTTTGACAGTTAATCTGAACTACGCAAATATTTAAAACCAATTAAGAAATATTTAAATAGCATAAAATCGGATGATGGTTACCTATTGGTGGTCTTGATGAAGTACGTAATTGCAATAATAAGGCCGGAAAGGCTTGATGCGGTCAAACGAGAACTTCAGAAGGTTGAAGTCAATAGATTGACAGTATCTTCCGTTTCGGGTTATGGCGCGCAAAAAGGGCATCTGGAAATCTATAGAGCAATGGAGTTTGAAGCAGACCTTCTTGAGAAAATCAAGCTTGAAATTGCAGTAAACGATGAATTCCTGCATCCAACGATTGAAGCAATAAAGAAAGGAGCAAAGGGCAATGACGGGCATATCGGAAGCGGCAAGATATTCGTGTTCCCGCTTGAGGATGTAATAAGGATCCGCACAAACGAAAACGGAACTTCTGCTATTTGAGGTGGACGAGAATGGCTATTGTAGCAGCAGACACCGTATGGGTATTGATTTCATCTGCACTTGTATTATTAATGCTTCCGGGGCTTGCACTATTTTACGGTGGGCTGGTTCAGCGTAAGAATGTCCTGAGCAGCATGATGCACTCATTTGTTGCAATGGGCGTCATGGCTCTCGAATGGGTAATAATAGGTTACTCACTTGCTTTTGGAGAAGGCAACGGATTTGTGGGCGGCCTCGATCACATATTCCTGCGAGGAATTGACCCTTACTCGGTAACGGGCACAATTCCCACATATGCATTTGTAGCATTTCAGGGAATGTTTGCAATAATTACGCCTGCCCTGATCTCAGGAGCCATTGTCGGGCGTGTTAAGTTTAAGTCATACATAGCGTTCATTGCACTCTGGGGGCTTATTGTCTATGCACCGGTCTGCCACTGGGTCTGGGGCGGTGGGTTCCTTACAGGAGAAGCCCTTGATTTTGCAGGCGGCACTGTAGTCCATGTAACCTCAGGTATCTCCTCACTTGCAATTTTGCTCTTCCTTGGCAAGAGGAGAGGGTACGGGATAGATTCGATAAAGCCGCATAACGTTACCCTTACTCTCCTGGGAACCGGGCTTCTCTGGTTCGGATGGTTCGGGTTCAATGCGGGCTCGTCCCTTGCTGCAAATGAGATCGCGGCCCTTGCATTCATTACGACACTCATAGCACCCGCAGCCGCAGGGTTTGTCTGGATGGCTATGGAATGGATCCATTTAGGGCGCCCTACTGCCCTCGGGTTTGCAACAGGGATCCTGGCAGGGCTTGTTGCAATAACGCCGGCTGCAGGTTTTGTTACCCCTATGGCAGCAATTCCGATGGGCGCAATTACAAGCTTTGTCTGCTACCAGGCCGTAATGCTCAAAGGAAGGTTCGGTTATGACGACTCCCTTGATGCTTTCGGAGTTCACGGGGTAGGCGGAATAACAGGTGCGATTCTAACAGGCGTATTTGCAAGTGTGGGGTCTGCAGGTCTCCTTCTCGGAAACTCCGAGCAGCTACTGCTCCAGGTAGAAGGCGTTGTTATCGCACTTATCTACGCAAGTGTTTGCACCCTCGTTATCGGGTTTGTGCTCCACAAGACAATAGGCCTCAAAGTTACTGAAAGTGAGGAAAATATCGGGCTTGACCGGACACAGCACGGGGAAGCAGCATATAACATTTAAATGTGGGTGACTCTTCACCCATATCTTTCTAATTTTACCTTGTTATTACATACCTGAGAGCACACGCCGGCTTAATGGGAAACTTGCAGTTTTTAAATTTCGTATCAATCTTTTTTGATATTGGGCTTCCGGGTTTTTAAGAAGTGAATTCCATAATTAATTATAGAATAATTAGAAGCTTCCATAATTAATAGAAGAATTTGAGGCTTCCATAATTGATTAGAAAAATTGGACTTTATTTTTGAGATTAATGATGCCTGAAAGCGATGAGCATCGAGAAAAGATGTGGGACTAAATTTTCATAATTCTGGTAGGTGTTAAAGATGCCGGGAAATCCGAATGAAATAAAGCTGGTAAATAACGCTATGTCCAACGCCACCCGAAGGAAGATAATGAACTTCCTGGAGAATGGCGAGAGAAGTACAGAGGAAATAGGCGGAGAAATCGGGAAGACCATGCTCGATTTTCATCTCAAGGTTCTACAACAGGCAAGTCTTATTGAGTTAAAAGAAGGGACTGCGAAGCTAAGTGAATACGGCAGAAATTTCCTGAAAGGTAAGGAAGACAAAGGTGAAGAGAAAAATGCAGACCTCTCCAAGGCAAAGCCAGTGGAGATTGCTGAGGTAAGGCAGCTTTTACCCTGCATAGCAGACTCCTCGAAGTTCAGGGTGATCGCAAACATGGCTCCTCCTCTGGGTGGAACCCTGAAAGTTCTTGAGCCCCTCTTTCCCAGAGGCAGATATTCAGACAGAATAAATGCTCTGATAATGCAAAAAGGGGAAATTATTACAACTATTTACGGCACTGGAAAAGTTACAATGACTATGATTAAAAACGAAGGAGAAGCCGGAGAAGCGCTTGAGAACCTGAAGAGCACTATCAATGAAGCCATCGCAAAAGGTGTCGCTCCGGCCCCCAGGGAAAAGGTCAGAGTCGAACCCATGGAGATCTACAAATACCTACCCCAGACAAACTGCGGAAAGTGCAGCGAACAGAGCTGTTACACCTTTGCTATAAAACTAATGAGTGGAGAGGCCTCCCTTGATAAGTGTACACCCCTCAAAGAACCGGGATATTCAACCAATCAGGAACATCTGCAGGTACTGACTGCGTATATTTGAACCAGCGTTACTTAAAAAATTATATCAAGTAAATAAATTATGTACCCGAACGCAGTGCCCATTCCCTAAAAAGGTCAGATACCGTCCTTTTTTACCAGTGCAGGCGAACTTTTCACAGGACTTGCAAAGAAAGGGACTATAACCAGAGCCTGTGCGCAATCTGTTGCTTAAAGAGGTTGCCTGGTAGAAGGAAAGGCTTTCTGATTGAAGCATAAGGAGGCGCAGAATCTGGTTCCAATAGCTTGTTAGGTGCAAAAGATGCCAGGAAATCCGAATGAGACAAAGCTTGTAAACTTTGCTATGGCCAATAGTACCCGAAGGAAGATAATTAACTTCCTGGCAAATGGCTATAGAAATACAGGGGAAATAGAGGAGATAATCGGGAAGAAGACGCTTGACTTTCATCTCAAGGTTTTGCAACAGGCAGGTCTGATTGATTTAGAAGAAGAAACTGTGAAGCTGAGTGAATATGGCAAGATATTCCTGAAGAATAAAACAGGACAGAATGAAGAGAAAACTGCAGACTTTTCTCAGGCAAAGCCAGTGGAGATTGCAAAGATCAGACAGCTTTCGCCCTGCATAGCTGATTCCTCAAGACTCAGGGTGAGTGCAAATATGATACCACCCCCGGGTGGAATCTTGAAACTCCTTGAGCCCCTCTTTCCCAGAAGTAATTATTCGGATAGAAAAGATAGCCTGATAATTCAAAAAGGAGAAATTATCACAACTATTTACGGTAGTGGAAAAGTCTCCATCAGGATGATTAAAAATGAGGATGAAGCAAAAGAAGTACTTGAAAGCCTGAAGACCATTATCAATGAGGCTATTGCAAAAGGTGTAGCCCCGGCTCCCAGGGAAAAGGTAAGGGTTGATCTCATGGAGATCTACGAATACCTGCCCCAGACCAACTGTCGTAAGTGCAGCGAGCAGGGCTGTTACAGCTTTGCCATCAAGCTTATGTCCAGACAGGTCACTCTGGACAGGTGTGTACTTCTTAAAGAACCGGAGTACGCAAATAATCAGGAACATCTTCAAATTTTGACCGCTTATATTTGAGCCTGTTACTTAAAAAACAATTTATTCGGAGGAAGTTTTGAAGACGCTTACTATCGTACTCACTGACGGCCCTTATATTTCCGAATACGCTGAGATTGCCTGCAAACTCGCCGAGAACGCCCTTGAAAGGTATCAGGTGAACATATTCCTGTACCTGGACGCAGTGCATATCCCCAAAAAAGGTCAGATACCGTCCTTTTTTACCAGTGCAGGCGAACTTTTCACAGGACTTGCAAAGAAAGGAGCTGTAATCAGAGCCTGTGCACGGTGTGCTGCTGCGAGAGGATACATAGCAGAAGAGGAAACTGTGAACGGAAGTAACTGCAAAGACTACTTTCCTGGAATAAAGATCACCAGTCTCTATGAACTTTCAGAAATGCTAAGTAAGAGCGATAGAGTAATCTCACTTCCGAGATGAGGCTGGAAGAATAGGGTTTTTATGAGGTCCGGATTCTTATGAAATCAGTATTCTATCTGCTGGACACTGCCCCCTACGGCAGTGAAAAAGCCTTCGGAGCATTGAATGCGGCTGCAGTAAGCCTTAACAGGATGCATGTGACCCTTGGCCTTTACGGAGATGGAGTTTATCTTGTAGCTGCTGGCCAGGACAGCAGAAAGCTTGGAGTACCAAACCTTTCAGATATCCTCTATTCATATGGGGAATTGAGAGTACTTGTGCATGAACCCTCGCTGTTTGAGAGAGGCCTTTTTGGGGAAACCCTGATAGAGACCGTGGAACTCGTCGATGAAGAGGACTTTCTCGAAGCTATGGAAAGCTCGGACTGTGTTCTCGTATTTTAAAGTGGCAGCTATTAAAAATTCGCAGCTCTTGAGTAAGGATAAACAGGAGTAATAATGTGAAACGAGAAGAATATGATATATTCCTGCTGACAAAGCCCCCTTTCAGTCCAAGGTCAGAGTTATGCCTCAAACTGGCTGCTCGCTCCGGAAATGCCAGACTCTACCTTGCAGGAGATGGAGTCTATTACCTGCTTTCCGGAATAGAGGAACTGCCGGGATACAAAGTCTATGCCTGTCAGGAAGACCTCGAGGCCAGAGCGATAGGGGACAGAGAAAAAGTTACAGTTCCGGACAACTTTTACGCTGTTTTTATAGAGGATATGATGGAACACTGCAAATGCGCATATACATTTTAAGTAGTTGGCGTTACACATTTTAAATAGTTAAGTAGTTGGCATTACACATTTTAAATAGTTAAGTAGTTGGCATTACACATTTACATATTAAATAGTTGACATTATACATTTTAATATGTGCGAATTGACATTACAAATTTAAAGATATTTAGCTGACTGTACAAATTTAGAGGTATATTTTTACTTGTAGCATTTAGAAGAAAATTAAAGCATTAAAAAGGGTCACCGAGCAGGACAGGTTCATATGACCGAAAAACTTCCAGATGAGGTTATTAAGGAGTTAGAATGCGTTAGCCGGTTGCATGAACAGGCGATCTGTGACCACGAAAAATGCAGGAAATTTAGCGAAAGCTTATCCGAACTTCTGGTCAGGCTCGAGGATATGAAGTTTTATCGGACAGCTGACAGGTTAATGGGTATCCTCATAAACTGCAGCCCAAAGGAGGCATCTCACTGCGAAAAATCAACGCTTGTCGGGGAAATGATGAAAGATGTAGTAAAAGAGACACATAAGGCAGCAGAAAAATAAAAAGTAAAAGGTTTTGAAGAAATTAAAAAATGAAAACTTCTGAATATAGAACAGTTCGTAAAAGTCCGGATTCAAAACAATTCCGGATTCAAAACAATTCCGGATTCAGAACATTTCTTTTCTCATCATTGTAATCGCCAGAATCACCGAGAAAAACATAGAGATTATAAAAATAATTGTAAAAGCATGGGGATTGCCCTGGAATGGGACACTAACGTTCATCCCAAAAAAGCTTGCAACCATCGTTGGAATCGACATGACGATAGTGACAGAGGTAAGGAATTTCATCACAATATTCAAGTTGTTGGAGATGACCGATGCGTATGCATCCATTGTCCCGCTCAGGATATTGCTATAAATATTTGCCATTTCAATTGCCTGCTTATTTTCGATAATAACATCGTCAAGCAGTTCGGCATCTTCCGGATACATCTTAATAGGATTGGATCTTTGAATTTTTTCAAGGACCATTTCATTGCTTTTCAAAGATGTGGAAAAATATACAAGACTTTTTTCCAGTTCAAGGAGTTGAATTAACTCTTTGTTTCTCAGGGACTTATGCAGCCTGCTTTCAATAAGTCCACTTGCTTTGTCAATATTTCTGAGGTACTGGAGATATAATTTTGAGTTTTTATAGAGAATCTGCAAAAAGAAACGTGTTTTTTTAAATGTGTAAAAGGATTTGATTTTCCGTTCAATAAACTCATTTATGATATAATTCTCCCTCAGAGAAACCGTAACAATATTCTTATCATTGATAATAATTCCAAGAGGGACGGTATAATAGATTCCCCCTTCCTGAACATTCATACTCGGCACAGGAGTGTCTATCAATACAACAGCACAGTCCCCGTCAACTTCAATCCTTGCACGTTCCTCTTCATCAAGGGCAGCTTTAATATGGTCAACAGGAATGTTCAGAGTTTCCGAAACATATGAGATTTCCTGTTCACTGGGATTTACCAGATTAATCCATGCTCCATTTTCAACTTGATCCAGATTTATCATTCCGGCATCTGTTGATTTGAATATCTGAAGCATGTTAATTTCCCCCTTCCTTTTCCTGATTTATATGATCCTTTTCCTGTTTTGTATGAGATTATATTTTTCCGCCCGAAATCAATTGGCAATTTATAAGCCCTAAAGCAGAGCATAAATATATAAATAGTTTTGCGAGTCCAGGCATAAACCACTGTGAATGAATTCAGATCAGTAAGATCCCTTAAAAAAGGGAATTCATAAACAGTAATGCATTTTAACGCGGAATGTAGAACATTACAAAAACACCCACAAGTGCAATTAATGCTCATATAATCTCATATCTGCCAGGTTTCTTCTTATCGACAATAAACACTCATATGCGAACCCCCTGCAGGATATGAACAGCAGCTCTGAAGCTCCGGAAAGAGATAAAACTGGAGAATGAATACAGACCTGAAACTTATTTCAAATATATTTGAAATAGGAAATTTTATATAGGTTCTTTCAAATATATTTGAAATAACAGGAATATATCTGGAAAAATACCCCCGGTGGAAAAATGACTCTTGATTATATCACTTATCTCATATCCGTAGGGCTTCAATCAGTGCAGGAGTACCTGGCGCTCCATGTACTGATGTGCCTTGTGCCAGCTTTTTTCCTGGCTGGTGCGATTGCCTCCCTCTTTTCCAAGGAATCGGTACTGAAGTTCTTCGGAGCGGACGCCCCAAAATATGTTTCATATACGGTAGCTGCGGTTTCAGGCTGCCTACTTGCAGTCTGCAGCTGTACAGTGCTCCCCCTCTTTGCAGGGATATATAAGCGGGGAGCAGGCATAGGTCCTGCAACCACATTTTTATTCTCTGCCCCTGCGATCAATATCCTTGCAATTGTCTATACAGCAAAAATCCTGGGATATGACCTCGGAGCCGCCCGTGCCTTTGCAGCAATTCTTCTTTCCGTACTTGTTGGTTTAGTGATGGCCCTTTTGTATGAAGGGAAAGTAACCGAACGCAGGTCCATAAAAACCTTCGGAGAAGAAGAGCATAAACACAGCGTTGAACTCTTTGTTTTGCTAATTGCAGTCCTTATCGCTCCCGAGCTGATGTCCTCCTGGGGCTGGAAGTACACAACCCAGCTGCTTGTCTGGGCTCCCATGATAGGGATTACAGCTTACCTATCCTTAAAATGGTTCTCAAAAGAAGAACTTGAAAGCTGGATGGGCGAAACCTGGTTCCTGACAAAACAGATCACCCCCCTGCTCCTGCTGGGAGTTTTCTTTGCCGGGATTGCAGTTGTAGTGCTCCCAAAAGAGTATGTAGCAGCTTTTGTGGGAGGAAATTCTCTGACTTCAAACTTTATTTCCTCAGTAGCCGGAGCCCTGATGTACTTCTCCACCCTCACGGAAGTGCCTATCATAAAGGCCCTGACCCTGCTTGGAATGGGAGCAGGCCCCTCACTAGCCATGCTCCTTGCAGGCCCCGCACTCAGCCTGCCGAACATGATTGTAATCAACAGGATCATGGGGACAAAAAAAGGCATGACCTACATTTCCCTTGTGGTTTTGATTGCAACTGCATCAGGGTATATATTCGGAGCTCTGTTTGTATAAAAGAGAAGTAGAATCGAATCAAATAAGTAAAGTTCTAAGATAAAGTTCTAAGATAAAGTTCTAAATAATCATATAAAGCTATCACATTAACAGGATCAAATAACAAGGTGAAACACATGAGAATCGAAGTACTGGGATCAGGTTGCGCAAAATGCAATAAGACAAAGGAAATTGCCGAAAAAGCTGTCAAAGAAATGGGTGTTGAAGCTGAAATCATCAAAGTAGAAGACTTTGACAAAATCCTGGGATACGGAGTCATGATCACTCCTGCACTTGTTATTGACGGAGATGTTAAAGTCGCAGGCAAGGTCCCAAGCATTGACGACATCAAAAAGTGGATTACAAAGTAACAGACATACAAAGCGACATGAAACACTGATAGAAACCCAAATTGAAATCAAAAGTTAAAACAAAATTTAAGGTAGTGTAAAAAATGGTAGAAGAAACAAAATGTGCATGTGGTTCGGCAAACGTGGCAATTTTTCCCTGTGCAGGAGCTGCAAATGTAGGCCAGCTTTCAAACAAAATAGCAGTTGAGCTCGATAAGCAGGGACTGGGAAACCTGATGTGTACAGTAGGGATCGGGGCCAGAGCTCCGGGGATTATGAAGTCTGCCGAAGCTTCCGACCGGATCATAGCCATTAACGGCTGTCCCGTAAACTGTGCAACCAAAACTATGGAACTGGCCGGCTTTAAAGTGGATCGCGAGATTGTGATTTCTGACCTGGGAATTAAGAAAACGAAGGATAGAGACCTTAAGGAAGAAGAAGTCGCTGAAGTCCTTGAAAAAGTTATGGAGATCCTGCAGTCCGAATGATCTCCTTCCTATTTTTTGATTTTTGATTTTTGAAATTCATCCACGTTTTTGTTTCGCATATCCGAAATGCATTGAACCCGAACCAATCCCCGGGCCACTATCTACCGTGCCGTAAGAAAAGTATTTATACGGCGATAATTCAATGATTGATTATATGATTAATGAAGAGAATATACAGATCTTCAAAGCCCTGAGCGAGGAGACCAGATATAAAATCATAAAAGTTCTGCTTGAAGGGGAAAAATGCGCCTGTGAGATTCCTGACCTCATAGGCAAGACCCAGTCCAACACCTCGATGCATCTTGCAAAACTGCAGGACTGGGATATCATCAAAGTACGAAAGGACGGGAAGATGAGGCTTTATTCCATAGACAACGAAAAAGTCAGGGAGATTTTGAAAATAGTAGAAGAATAAGTTATTTTTTCGGTTGCTTCCAAAAATTTCGCATCATGGGTAGCAGGACACGGCAGATTTCTTAAAAAATGAGTCTCTGAAACTTGCCTGCCTGAAGGCAGACTCATCTGCAGCAATCACACCCACTACATGTGGGAAGAAGGTTCTGGTTGCCCCTTTCAACTTCCCAGCATTCAAAACAGAGCTTTATTGTGCCAAGTTCTCTGTGCTTTACTTTTAGCAGCGAATTTTCATCCTTCCCACAGATAGAACATCTAACCATTTTAGAACCTCAGCTAAATTTTTTATCCCAACGTACTGTGGTCTCTTTTCGTTCTCAAAAATATCCGGAATAAGGTATTGAACCCGGTATATTTTGAGATTTTGCTGGATTGAACGTTCAAGTTCTAACTCATGTATTCCTGTAAAAAATTTCATTGAAGCGACATCCTTATATCAATGAATTGTTATATCAATATATGCTGATATAATAGAATGTGAATTGGGCATCCAAATAGGGCAAAAATAAAACAGAAAAGAAGGGACTCAAAATGGCTGATATCTTTTATCCTCTGCAATGGATTGCAGACAAACTGACATACGAGGTTTTCGGGATTACACCCGCTACTCACCTTGCAGCCAGTGTTAATTTCATCATCTACGACGTATTGAAAATAGTCATCCTGCTGTCCGTGATGATTTTCGCGATCTCCTACCTCAGGACCTATATCACTCCGGAAAAGACAAGAAAGGTGCTCGGAGGCAAGAAAGGGCTCCGCTATCACCTGATAGCTTCCCTGCTAGGGACAGTCTCTCCGTTCTGTTCATGCTCCTCAGTGCCCCTTTTTATAGGATTTGTGGAAGCTGGAGTGCCCCTCGGAGTTACCTTCTCCTTCCTGATAACATCCCCTCTGGTAAACGAAGCTGCTGTGGCCGCACTCTGGGCAACCCTCGGCTTGAAGGCAACTGTAATTTATGTGATATCGGGTATTTTGCTCGGCGTATTTGGAGGCTATTTGATTGGCTTCCTGAAGCTGGAAAGGTATGTGGAAGAGTTCGTTTACAAAATTAAAGTAGGGAATCAGGCTACAGGACCGGAAACCCTTACAATAAAGGAAAGGACAGGCATTGCTCTTGAAAGCGTTAAAGACATCGTCAGCAGGGTCTGGATCTACGTGATTATAGGAGTCAGCATCGGAGGCATCTTCCACGGCTATGCCCCCGAAGGAATCCTCGAAAAATACGCAGGAAAGGACAATCTGCTTGCAGTTCCGATTGCTGTCCTTGTGGGCGTACCCCTCTACTCAAACGTCATGGGCATGATCCCAATAGTGGAGAGCCTTATAGGAAAAGGACTCCCGATAGGGACTTCACTGGCATTCCTCATGTCGGTTACGGCTGTGTCCCTGCCCGAAATGATCATCCTTAAAAAGGTGCTGAAAAAAGAACTGATTGCAATCTTTATCTCAATTGTGGCGCTGTCGATCGTTTTCACGGGCTACCTGTTCAACATACTGCTATAACTATAGCGGAAATCTGTGAAAACTGAGCGATTGAAAATACAAAATATGAATCAAAATCTGAATTAAAACCTGAATCAAAATCTGAATTAAAACCTGAATCAAAATCTGAATTAAAACCTGAATCAAAACCTGAAATCAAAACCTGAAATCAAAAGACAAAAAGTGGTGAAAAACATGAAAATCGAAATTCTCGGAACCGGATGCGCAAAGTGTAAGAAAACAAAGGAAGCTATCGAAAAAGTCCTTACTGAAACAGGAAAGAAAGCCGAAGTAGTAAAAGTTGAGGACATTGAAACGATCCTGAACTACGGCGTGATGGTAACTCCTGCAGTCGTGGTTGATGGCGAAGTTAAGCTTGCGGGCAAAGTCCCGGATGAAAAAGAAATCCGGAAATGGATTGAATAAATATCTTGGCCCCGACAGACCCGGACTATTCAGGTTTTATATGAACGTAAATCTTTGGAGAAAGATTAATTATTAACTATGGAGAAGGATTAATTAATATTTTCAGATACCTGAAAATTGAATTTGAAAACGAATTGAGGTGGTCATATGGCTGAAATTACTGTCAACTCCACAATATGCGACTTTACACACAAAATTCGTGGAAGCATGAAAGGCGGAAAAATCATTGTAGATATCGAAACTCCGTGTGAAAAAATAAAGGAAATCTCGCACCTGGAAATTCCCATGATGGAAACCCTGGACATCAAAGACAACTATGTGATGGGCAGGGCAAAAGAGGCAAAAATCTGCTCAAACTGCCTTGTGCCCTGCGGGGTGCTTAACCTCTGCAAGCTGGAAAGCGGGTTTCTTGCAAAGTCCCTTGCAAAAAAAGCAGGAAGCCTCAGTATCGATTTTGATGAAATCTGAGATATTTCTGAGAAGTAAGGATCTACCCATGACCCTTCATATCTTGAAATTTCGGGCAGAACCTTATTTTCCAAAACATTTTTTTCCTAAAAACATATCTTCTTTTAAAAACAGCTATCCATTTTAAAAACAGCCATCCATTTTAAAAATAGTTATTCTTTTAAAAACACCCCTTCTTTTAAAAACACCTCTTCTTTTTTTATTTCAGTGCATCAAGCTATTAGCGATAAAGACATAATTATGAACTGGGGATCAGCAGAAAGCTACAGGATGATGCTGAAAAGTAAGAACTGGAAAGCAAATAGAGCAAAAGGGGGTTGCGGACAGCAGATGATAAGCACAGTACTTGTTCCTGCGGATTTTACTATCGAAACGGAAGATTTGCTCGGCTGCATAGGAGAACTTAAAAACGCCGGCTTGAAGAAAGTTATCCTGCTGCATGTAGTGGACATACATAAAAGCCAGGGGCTTGCCCCTATGTTTGAACGGAATGCAAAGGAAAGGATTGAGGATTATGCAGGTTTTGCCAGGGAACTTGAACTTGAAACCGAAACCCTGGTAGTTTTAGGAGACGTCAGAAAGACAATTGCGGAGATAGCAGACCGGGAAGACGTTGATGCGATAATAATGGGGGCCACCACTAAAGGATTCATAAAGGGGAAACTTCTCGGAAGAACTACGGAATACATAGCACGCAGTTCAAAGAAAATACTGCTGGTTGAAAAGTATGAAGCTATGAAAGAAGGAAAGGAAGTTTATGAGAAGGCGTGCAGGGCAACTTTCTCCAAAATTCTTGTGCCTCTTGACTTTTCAAAAGAGGCAATGAAGGCGATAGAACAACTTCAGGAGTTTAAAGAAATCTTAAACGAAGTTCTGTTCCTGCATGTAATAGATGACATAAAAGATATGGACCTGCTGGACGAACAGAGAGAAGAGGCAAAAGAAAAGCTCAGGAGAATTAAGGAGCGGCTTGAAAGCATAAAAAGCCAGTACCTTGTCGTTGAAGGAATCCCATCAGATGAGATTGTTAAATTTGCCAGCATAGAAGATATCACCCTGATTATGCTGACTGCCCGCGGGGAAGGAGCCTTAATGGACCTTCTGCTCGGAAGCACGGCAGAAAATGTACTCAGGAAAACCACAAAACCCGTGCTGATTATCCCTGCAAGCAAAGAGTTCGAGGGAGAAGAGTGGGATGAGGGAGAAGAATATGCCTGAAGAGAATGAAAGAAGAGTGGGATAAGGGAGAAGGATATGCCTGAAGAGAATGAAGAAAGGGAGCTTGATTTCTTCAGTAAATACCTCTCTATCTGGGTTGCAATCTGTATCATGCTCGGAACTGCAATAGGTTATGTTTTTCCAGGTTTTGCGGACACCCTTGGAGGTATTGAGATTGCAAATGTCTCAATACCTGTAGCTATCGTGCTCCTGGTCATGATGTATCCTATCATGCTTAAGATTAATTTTGAAGAAATCCTGAACGTTGAGGCAAATTTAAAGCCACTCCTTCTAACTCTGATCGTAAACTGGGCAATCAAGCCCTTTACGATGGCTTTTGTTGCATGGCTTTTTATGCGCGTGCTCTTTGAATCCCTGATCCCTGCTGGCCTTCAGGCGCAGTATATTGCAGGCATGATCCTGCTAGGGATTGCTCCCTGCACGGCTATGGTACTTGTCTGGACCTACCTTGCAAGAGCCAATATTAACTATGCTTTGATTCAGGTCTCAGTAAATGACCTTATTATCCTGGTCCTTTTCGCTCCGTTGGGAAAGTTTCTCCTGGGGGTTACAACTGATTTTCCGGTTCCTCTCATGACTATCTTCGTCTCGGTCCTGTTTTATGTGGCAATTCCTCTCGGCCTTGCTGTGCTGACAAGGCAGGTAGTAATAAGGAAAAAAGGTATTACCTGGTTTGAAAACAGACTGATCCGAAAAACACAGTGGATTACCCCTGCCGGACTTTTAATAACTCTGGTTCTGATCTTCATATTCCAGGGAGACAACATTATAAATTACCCCCTGCACATTCTCCTGATCGCGATCCCTCTGGTGCTGCAGACTTACCTGATCTTCGGAATCGGGTATGCAGGAGCAAAATACCTGAAAATTCCCTACAGGGAAGCTGCGCCTTCAACCTTTATCGGCGCCAGTAATTTCTTTGAACTGGCAGTGGCAGTAGCCTTAATTCTGTTCGGAATGGAATCAGGAGCTGCACTCGCAACCGTTGTGGGAGTGCTTGTGGAAGTGCCTGTTATGCTTTCCCTTGTGAAGATCATGAACAGGAATAGGGAAAAATTCAGGTTTTGATAGGAAAAAAGAGAAGTCGAAAGGGAAAGCAGAAAGGGAAAGCAAAAAAAATCGTAAAATTAGCTAATGAGTCCGAAAATCAAAGCTTCAGTTCGTTTTTTAGTCCCCACAGCAGCATCCTTTATATTTTTTTTGGGATATATTTTTCCAGCTCCTCAGGCTTATTCTCTCCAAAGATATTTCCAGGCACTGTTAACCAATTTCTATTTCAAAAAAAACTGCATGGCTTATTGGGATAAGCCAGAGTAATTTGATCTCAGAAGCTACCGAAGTGGTTCTGGTAAACCATAAAAAAGCCGACCCCCAGAATTATAAGGCCTGTAACTTTTTTTAATGGAAAACCATATTTTGAAACTTTCTGAAGCTTTTTGGAAGAAAAGCTTGCAGAATAAGCAACAAGCAGCATTGGAATTGAAAAGCCAATGGAATAAATGAAAAGCATCAGCGCCCCATACGTAATTTTACCTGAAACAGCAACCATTGTAAGGATTGAACCAAGTACTGAGCCCACACATGGGAGCCAGATAATCCCGAGAGAGAGACCAAGCAAAAGGCCTCCGAAAAGACCCTCTCGTTCGGAATTTGCAAGTGAAGAAAAATTACCAAAAACATTGAAAATATTGAGGTCGAAGAGCAATGAAACGCCCATCGTGATCAGAAGAGCTTCTGCAAAAATATTAAGGTAACCTAGATAAGCCGTGAGCGTCGCTCCGAAAAGGGAAGTGACGATTCCCATGCTGGTAAAGGAAAGAGACAGCCCTGATACGATTGCAAGGGGCCTGAACTTTCCTTTTTCAGTTGAATAAGCAAATACTGCCGGAATTACAGGAAGGATACATGGGGAGAGTACACTAACGACCCCTGCAAAGAAAGCAGCAACCGGGAGAAAGTCAGAAAACAAATTTACTCCCCTGTGTTTCTGGATTCGAGGGCTTTCTCAAGAGTCTCTGAAAGGGTTTCTTTATCGACAACACCCAGGAACCTTGCACTCGCCCTTTCCGAACTTTTGCTTCCGTCCTGCTTCATGTACATGTATTTGCCGTCCTCGATACCTTCAATGATACAAGTATCCGGAATGACTCTTACTCCGAACGTTGTTGCAAACTCAGGGTACTCTTTGATATCGATGAGCATAATTGAAGCAGAATCTTGATAGATTGGAAGGAGCTCTGAAAGCACCTCTTCCTGCTCTTTACAAGGAATGCACCCTTTAGAACCAAGCTTCAGAACAACAGGACCTTTTGTGAGGGCTTCATCAATCTGGCTCAGATTCGTAACTTCGACCAATTCTGCCCCACTGCCAGAATCGTTAACATCCTTTGTAACTTCAACAAACTCTGCTTCGTTGCCGGAATTATCAGTGCAACCTGAGCTGAAGAGAAGAAAACAAAAAATCGCCAAAATGAAAAGCGGTTTTTTCGAAAAGAGCGGAAACGAAAACGAAACTCGTTCTGTGTCTTGTATTTTATGCAATCGCTTCATTATAATTCTCCGAAAATCATCAAGTTATGTTTTTATAAGAAATAATAAGGGAGTTGTGTGTATCAAGATATATTGATTCATTTAAATATATATATGATATTAATATTTTGTATAAATCAAACAGATGCAGAAAAAATTGAAAAAAGTGTATTATCATCAATGAAACGAAGTCATGGCTAAAAAAATTTGTAATTATCAGGTTAATTCTGGCACCATTTCATCCAACAAAGAAGTCTTAGAGCCTATCCAAAAAGTCAGTAATGCATATTGTAAAGTTACAATCGGTCTATAATATAGAGTATCCGTTCCGGTTGTGCATATTGTCAATAGTAAAAGTACAGTAAGTCACAACATTTTTCAGATAGGCTGTTAGTTATTCCAATTGAATTCATGAATTACATTTATATAATACTGCAAGGTAGATATCAAAAAATCTTGATATAGAATCAGCTGGGGCCTCAAAATTCTGGAAAAAAATCCAATATAAATAATAACATGATCAATATCAAACAAAATTGATATGAAAATACTTATTTAGAAAGCTTAACTTCTTTTATTTATGAGCTATTGCTGCCCTGCGGATCCCGAGAAAAAAAAGGAATGGGAAGAGAAAATGATCCAGGAAATAGATTTTCTGGACAATGACATTAAAAAAGCCAGTGAGATATTCAGTGCTCTCGGGCATCCGATGAGATTAAAAATTGCTTATTTTCTCTCTCAGCGAGACCACTGTGTTTGCGAACTGATATTCAAGTTAAACGAGAGGCAGAACCTTGTTTCCCATCATCTGACTATCATGAAAAACTGCGGGATTGTCGAAGCTTACAGCAGCTCAAAATGGAGGTTTTACAGGTTAAACCCTGAATTTGGAAATATTTTGAACATCATCTCGCAGATGCAAAACAAAAAATTAGAATAAAAGTTCAAGCGCGAACTGAAGAACAAAATAAGCAAAAATGAAGAAAAGATAAATCAAAATAAATAGAGGCATTCAGTCCTCAAAACAACAGCAGCATTCCTCTTCGTCCGTCTTCTTTTCAAAAATGTTGTCATAGACGTTTTCACATATCAATTTTCATTGATATTCAGAAGGGACATATAATAGAAGGAAAATAATAAAAAGGAAATAGAGAGAAAAGATAGTAGGGATAATCTGGAAAAACGCTAAAGAAACCCCGAAATCCGCGATAAAAAAAGAAAGCTCAAGGAAATAAGAAATATGAGGTGAAAAATTGACCGAAATTACAGTAAACTCTACCATCTGCGGCTTTACCCACAAAATTATGGGGGGTATGAAGGGCGATAAGATTATCGTAGATATCGAAACCCCCTGTGAAAAAATAAAAAAGTTTTCGCATATGGAAATTCCCATGATGGAAACCCTGGACATAAAAAACAACTACGTGATTGATAGAGCACAGGAAGCGCAGTGCTCCTCAAACTGCCTGGTCCCCTGCGCCATACTCAACCTCTGCAAGCTTGAAAGCGGGTTTATGGCGAAGTCCCTGGCAAAAAAGGCGGGCAGCATCAGTATTGAATTCAATAGTATCTGAACTTATAGATGAGAGGGACCAGGCAACAAAAAGCAGCCTTCAGACTACCAGCCTACAAAAAATATCGTGGACTCACAATTAGCCTACAGGACCATCACACTCTTTATCTACGCTATCCAGATACACACTGTAAGTATGATTGTTTTTTACCCGGAACGTAATCGATTTATCCTGCTCGAGTTTATAACTGAGAAACTGTTCTAAGGTATTATCGCATACCCTGGTGTTTTCTCCAGCACTTATATTTACATTTACCAGAGCATCAAAGCCTTTTGTATGTGCATTAAACACGAAAAAATTCTCTGTGTATTTCAAAATGTCAAAACTGGCATCATATGTATTGCGGCTTATCCGGTTGTATTCATAAAACGATACTATGGACATCTTATTTGAATTGTAGTTATCCATCCAGTTATGGAATTTTGAGCGGCTGATAGAGTATTTTATAGAGGGTTCCAGGTCGAGTTCGTGGGTGAAAGCCGGATAAACCATGCCTGCCCCGGATGCTGGCTCCCACCATACCCAGGCATCATCATCCAGATTTCCAATATATCTTTCCGCATGAATTCCCGAGTCTCCGTTTCTCCAGAACATCCCCAGATTTTCATATGCATAAATTGCATGTGTAACATTGTCCCTGTTTCTCATGGAGCACCAGCTTGTCGGCTTCCTTCCTATTTTTTCATAAACATATGAGTATCCCTCATCCATTACTTTACAGGCCTGCTCATTAGGGAGGCTGTTTAATTCTTCAGAGTAGTGTACCCCTACGTCCCAGGAATTATTAACAACCAGGTTGCGCAGGTATCCAAGGTCTGACTCACTGCACTGCCCAAGAAGCTCTATATCAAACCAGATGGTGCCTCTATAATTCTTGCTGTTAAGGTAGCTTATACCCTTCTCGGTAGTATTTCTTACATGAGGCCCGTCAAGCCCGAAAGGAACCAGCGCACTATCCCCTATTGCGGTTATGAATTTACGGTCTGCTCTCTGGCTTATGCGGTATATACTGACATCGAAGTATCTTCCTTTTCCAGTGAGAAAAGATGTGAACTTGAAGTACCCATTTGAAAAATCAATATACGGCAACTTTTGCCTCTCAAAATTATAAAAAGGAGTCGTGATATATTTTCCGTCTTTTGCAAATATGGTGTTTGTCTTACTGCATCCGTCAAACGTAATTTCAAAATCCAGCTTCTCCGCGGCATCCCCCAGAAATAGGGTTTCAGACCCGATATCGTCGGAAGAAATTTCAAAATAACTTTTTAATATAATCCTGTTATTTGTCTCCTGAATTACCAGCTTTGAACCCGGGCTGTTAAGCTCAACAAAACTTTGAGAACTGTCCGTTTTTATATCCATCGAAATGTGATAAGTACATTTAACCATTGGTGTAAGCCTGCAGATGTAAAGCGACCCTGTTTGCCTTGGCTGTCCCTGGTAGTGAATATGCTGAAAGGAAGCAGCTTCACAGAACCTGTGGGCATCTGGAGATTTCATTAAGCTTCCTGTGCACCTGTTTATTCCAGAACTAAAAACAGCATCTGCAGCTGGAAGAAAACCGCAGGGAGATAAACCGGGGTCTTTTGTAGTTTTATACTTTAGCCCTTTTGAAAAGCCATTAAAAAGAACCTGTGTTTTCAGCGTCCCGTAAATTACTGAATATAGCCGGTCATAAGGCTTATTCCCTTGAAGTTTGGCCATGAAAACGTTATTCTGAACACTGTCATTTTTAGAGTAATCCTGTGAAAACAGAGTGATACTACCCTGACCAATATTTTCAGGATTTTCGGGATTAACTGTGCAAGGGGAAATACCAGTTCCTCCAATACAGGACAAGTAATGAATAATCTGGGAAGAAATCATTTTAGTCAATTGAAATAACTAAACTCAATATATATTATTGAATAGTAGTGTCTTATTACTCACGAGATATTATTGCATGGTACTTGTACTCATAATACATGGACTGCACATACTCCATCTTAAACCCATGTTTATTTGCAATACTTTCTATTGTACGGGGTTTATGAGTATATCCGAGAATATCTTTTGGGCGATTTTTTAAGCTCGCTGATATAACTGTGAGAACTTCAAAGCCTATTTTACGAAAGATTTTCCAGTATCCGAAGTCGCGTGAAAAGAACCCTATTTTCCATAATGGATATAAGCGAGGATCCAGTAGGTCAAAAAGGACTATTTTACCTCCTTTATTAAGATGCCTTGATGAATTGTAAACAAAAGTATCAACTTCTTCATCTGTGAGGTATTGGATCACTCCAGCTGCAGTTATCCGGTCAAAGGAGGAATCAAGCTTTTCCCAGACAGTTTTATCGTCAGCAAGGATTAAAGCTATATTTTCAGACTTTCTTTTCCGGATTCTTTTACCTGCTTCATCAAGCATTGATGCGGAAAAATCGGTTCCTACAAGCCTTTCATATTCCAATGCATAATAAACCAGGAGCTCTCCGGCCCCGCAACCAAAGTCAAGAAGTGTTTTGCCCCCATCCAGATGGAAGAGTTTTTCCCTGGCTTCTCTGGAAATAAATTCCTCAGATGAAGACCTGTGACCTCCGCTTCTCTTATCTGCAAAAAACTCTTCCCAGACAGATTTTGGTTTCGACATGTTTTTTATACCCCCGAGTCTTACTTCTTGTGATACCTTTTCTCCATACAATCAGAGCTTTACATTGAATAATTTTTTATTATTTAAGTTCACTGATTTGTGATTTCAAGAGGAGATAACCACAATTTCACCCATATGTGCATAAATATATATAGCTTTTGGGTTAAAGACCCTTCTTTTTGGGCAGTTAATTTTCACAGCCGTACCGCCTTTTCACGCAGATACAGAAAAATTTGAAAAAAAGTTAATCAGTATAAATGAGACGCGGTTCTGAAAAAAAATCAAATATAAATAATAACATGTTTGACATCAAACAAAATTGAGATGAATATCCTTATTTAGAAAGCTTAACTTCTTTTATTTATGAGCTATTGCTGCCCTGCGGATCCTGAGAAAAAAAAGGAATGGGAAGAGAAAATGACCCAGGAAATAGATTTTCTGGACAATGACATTAAAAAAGCCAGTGGGATATTCAGCGCTCTCGGGCATCCGATGAGATTAAAAATTGCTTATTTTCTATCTCAGCGAGACCACTGTGTTTGCGAACTGATATTCAAGTTAAACGAGAGGCAGAACCTTGTTTCCCATCATCTGACTATCATGAAAAACTGCGGGATTGTCGAAGCTTACAGCAGCTCAAAATGGAAGTTTTACAGGTTAAACCCTGAATTTGGAAATATTTTGAACATCATCTCGCAGATGCAAAACAAAAAATCAGAATAAAAGGTTAAACTCGAACCGAAGAGAAAGATTAACAAAGCCGAGAAAAACAAAAACAAAGAAGATAAGAAAAACCAGTAAAAAGCCTGAAAATGAAAATGCCTGGAGGATTTCAGTCCTCACAGCAACAACAGCATTCTTCTTCGTCCTTATCCTTTTCAAAAATTTTGTCGTAGACGTTTTCACCGTATATGTTCGTCCACCCAATCTGCGACCCTGCAGCTACAAACATGGCAACTGAAATGGCTTCGGCGATCTCTTCTTTTGTAGCCCCTGCTGCAACTGCCCTCTGGGAGTGTACATCAACGCAGTACTGACAGCGCATGAGTACCGACGAGGCAACAGCAATCAGTTCTTTTGTCTTAATGTCAAGGAAACTGTCCTTGAAAATAGAATTTCTCAACTGTCCAAAAGCTTCGGCAGTTTCAGGCAACATTTCGTTTAAAAATGACATTAAAATCTCCTCCGGTAATGAAAAAAGGTTTTTAACGCCCCTGCTTTCTGCATAAAGTGGTGTTCCAGCGCATTTCATTGCCCTGGGATTCAGGCTTATGCGTATACAGAAGGTCTTCGTCATCAGGTTCGATACTATTCTTAGACTCTTCTTCTGCCTTTTTCTCCTGCGTTCCTTCTTTTTCGTCTCCCATTTCTCAGCCACCTAAATAATTTGATTTCCAAAAATCAGTAATACTATGTAGTATTAATGAATTGCACATTAAAAACATCTGGATGAGTATCAAGAATATTTGATACATGTTAAATCAATCCGGCAAAAAGAGAAATTCCGGCTATGGATTCATATGTCAGACTTTGCTACATCAGACTTTGCTACATCAGATTTTGCTACATCAGATTTTGCTACATCAGACTTTGCTACATCAGATTTTGCTACATCAGACTTATTTAACGGTCTGGAAAAGGGAGGAAATTCGCAATGCCTGTTATGACTATAATCGGGTGCAGAATTTTTGAAGACGAAGTCGTGCATCTTATCGAAAAAGGACCCAAAATTGAAGATGTCATCGTTGTTGATAGCGATAATAACTCAGGGCTGATCCGTAAACTGAATGAAATCGGGCATTCCTGCAGATTGCTGCCCCTTGAAAAAATCCCCTTAATCTCGGAACGAAAAGACAGTGGCAGATTCACCCTTATTGTTGACCTTCTCGAATTTGCCCTGGACGGCTTTCCTGACAAGCTCAAGGAAGTGGTCTATGAAACCATTGAAAGGATGAAGGAATACTCTGACGCTGTCCTGCTCTTATACGGTCTTTGCGGAAACGTGCTTGGAAGCGTTGAGAAAGACTTTGAAACCGACGGATTTCCTGTATTTATCCTGACAGATAGGGAAGGGGAAATTGTAGACGACTGTGTGGGAGCAGTGCTTGGAGGCAGGGGATCTTTTCTTTCAAAACTGAAGTCCGAAGGTACAGGCACTTATTTTCTAACGCCGGTGGGAGCAACTTACTGGAAAGAGATGCTGGTTGCATCAAGGATCACGCCTGATCCGGATAATGTTGAAATGACAAAAATGGTTTTTGATTATTCAGGCTACAAAAACGTCGCTAAAGTAGATACGGGACTTCGTTACGAAAAAGAGTTTGAGTCAAAAGTCAGGGAATTTGCAGACCGTTTCGGGTTTGTGGTAGTGGATATGGAGGGCAGTCCGGAACTGATTGAAAGATGCTATGAGAAGGCAAGGGAAGAAGTCCTTAAGAAGTAGAAGGACAAAAATGGTGAAGATACTTCAAAAAGTGGTGAAGAGATTGTTCCGTAAAGCAGCTAAAAGCTGCTAAGATAAAGTGACATTTCGAAAAACACACATCGTATCCGAAAGAATTAGTTAATCTTTTATTCATTCCTTTCTACAGCTATTATTCTGGATAGATTAGAGATAGGTAAAAGAGAAAAGCGAAATAACAGAATAAAAGTTAATAACAGAATATATAGCAGGAGATGACCCTGGTAGATGAACTCCTCTTCTTTTAACTCCGGACCCGGAACGAACTATGACAAGCAGTGGGCTTTTGAAGTCGCTTATTTTATCCAGCACATAGGCACAACTTTGCAAAATCTGGGAAACTTTCTGAATGCCAGGGATTATGTTGAAGCCCGTACCCTGGCCGCAGAGATGAAGCAGAGAGCAGAATACGAAAAAACCATCCAGCCGGATTTCAGGACTTCTGATTATTTTGTGCCGGCTCGCAGGCTGTTTAACCAGTTTCTGGATGAATGCGTAAACTTTGCAGAGCTCCTGAGGGTTACGACCATTCAGGAAGAAACGGGATGTGAAGAATTGCTGGACAAGCCGGAGCAGATCCGAAACTCCATAGACAGGATGAACCTTCTAAAGGAAATGTTAACAGACGAGCTTCACCTAAAAGGCTGGTACTGAATAAGCCATGAACTGTGAGAATTAATACATTCAAAACGCAACACGTTTTTGATTCAGGATTTACAAATTTTCAATCATGGTTTTTCTCCGGAGTTCACAGCTTCTTCTGAGAGGTTCCTGCCCGAAAGGTAGCAAAGGGTTATATACAGGCAAGGGGTGTAGGGAGTATCCACTGGAGTAAAAGACCACAGGTCTGGTTACTCATTTGCCTGTATCACGGGGAAGAATTCAAAAGTGTCCGGAACTTATCCAAGAAAGCTATTTTTTTGCTGTATAAGTTTATGCATGTCAATTCTGAATTTCCCTGGTTTTAGGCAACTTTTCGCAGTCCCGGGGAGATCAACCATTTATACGGTGTGTTTACCTGTTTTTAGCGGTATCATGTACCGGTGTTGATAAGTGGGCTTTTCCGCAAAGGAAACTGCCGGGCATGCGGCAGAAAGTATGCAAACAGCAGGTCTGCAATCTGCAAGACTTGTAGAAAAATAATTGTAAATTATAGAGTGAGTACATGGAAAAATTAGCAAAATTTAAGGCGCTTGGGCTCTCGGACAGTACATTGAAAGCCCTCAAAAAGAAAGGGTTTGAAGAACCAACCCCGATTCAGGAAAAGGTAATTCCACTTTTTTTGAAAGGAGAATCTGATATTATAGGGCAGGCTCAGACAGGGACAGGAAAAACAACAGCTTTCGGAGCCCCCATTATAGAGAAAATTCCAGAGAAATCAGGACATGTTAAGGCAATAATCCTGACCCCTACAAGGGAACTCGCAATCCAGGTTTCAGAAGAGCTTAACTCCCTAAAAGGAGATAAAAAACTGTATATTGCCCCTATATATGGCGGGCAGTCCATGACCCAGCAGCTTCGCATGTTGAAAACTGGTGTGGACATTGTCGTAGGAACCCCGGGAAGGGTCATCGACCACATTGAAAGAAAGAGCCTCAATCTCGAACATATCTCGTATTTCGTACTTGACGAAGCCGACGAAATGCTGAACATGGGCTTTATTGATGATATAAAGGAAATCTTAAAGGCAACAGGCCCTGATAAAAGGATGCTTTTCTTTTCAGCCACAATGCCAAAGACAATCCTTGGAATCGTCAAGAAGTACATGCGGAACTACGAGCATGTTACAATTGAGAAAGAAGAAATTACAGCAAACCTGACCGAACAGATATATTTTGAGGTTAAGGAAAGCGACAAGTTTGAAGCCCTCTGCAGAATCATCGACATCGAAGATGAATTCTACGGGCTTGTATTCTGTAGGACAAAGATCGACACCAGCCAGCTTGCTCAGAAACTCAGCGACAGGGGTTATTTAGCTGATGCCCTTCACGGAGACATTTCCCAGCAGGAGCGGGAAAAAATCCTTAACAAGTTCAGGAAGCAAAAGATACACATCCTCGCAGCAACCGATGTTGCAGCAAGAGGAATTGATATCATGGACCTGACCCATGTCATCAACTATACCTTGCCCCAGGACCCAGAGTCTTATGTGCACAGGATAGGAAGGACAGGAAGGGCAGGCAAACAGGGAACTGCTATCACCTTTGTTACATCCTCGGAATTCAGGCGGCTCACTTACATACAGAAGACCTCAAAGTCAGAAATGAAGAAAGGCCGCATCCCTGCGATAAAAGATGTAATAAAAGCCAAAAGGGCAAGAGTAAAAGCCGAACTCGAAAACACTATAAAGACAGAAGAATATGGGGACTGCCTTGGGATGAGCGAAAAGCTCCTTGAGGAATACCCCGCAGAAAAAATCCTGGCTGCCCTTTTAAAGTATGCCTTCAAGGAAAAGTTCGACGAGAGCATGTACACTGAAATTTCCGAAGGCAGCTCCTATGTCGACAGAAAAGGCAAAACCAGGATCTTCATAGCCATGGGAAAAGCCGACGGCATGACTCCGGAAAAACTGGCCGATTTCATACAGCAGGAAATCGGGGACAGCGAAATGAACTTAAGGGACGCAGAGATTTTCCCCCACTTCTCCTTCGTATCCATCCCCTTTGCTCAGGCTGAAGCCCTGCTTGACATCTTCAAAAATAAAAGAAAAGGAAGCAAACCTTTCGTGGAACTTGCCCAGAAATCCAGGGGAAGAAGCACAAAAGGCTCAAACGATGGGAGCAGCAACGGTGGCTCAAGAGGCAACGGCAGCTCAAGAAGCAACGGTGGCTCAAGAAGCAACGGTGGCTCAAGAGGCAACGGTGGTGGCTCAAGAGGTGACGGCAGCTCAAGAAGCAGCGGTAGCTCAAGAAGCAGCGGTAGCTCAAGAAGCAGCGGTAGCTCAAGAAGTGTGAAAAAATAAATTTTCCATTTCTAAACTTATTCTTTTTCTTATTTTTCAGGATTCCGGGAGCAGTGAAGTTTTCGGAATTCGGGTAATTTTTTGATAGCAGAATTTTACGAAGATATTTGTTTCTGGCTTTGATTCTTTCTTGACTTTGAATTATCTTTGGACCTCTAATTCTCTTCTGACCACTGCATCCGACTTTCCGCAGTAAAAGTTTTTAATTTTATATTTTTGAAAATTAGTAAAATACTTGTAATAAACGCAGTAAAAGTTTTTAATTTTATATTTTTGAAAATTAGTTAAATACTTGTTATAAAATTTATTCCATTTCCTTTTTGATGAATCAAAAACCCTCAAGATTTTAGATCTCCAACCGGATAAATCTCTAGATCGGGTTAACTAAACCCAGAAGGAAAATTGTCACATGTAATAGATTTATTCCGGCTGAAGCTCTATGTTTACTTCTCCTTCTGAATAGTTTATCTCACACGATTATTCTGGATTACCATTGACAATGAAACAGTAAGGATGCCACAATCTTTCGTTGAACAAGCACTTGAGTCCTTACTGTCCCATTATTCAAAGGCTGACCAGTAAACGTCTAAACGTGCACTTTACCTGTTGAGGACTCCATAGCCACTTATATACATTATTCTTAACCTTTCGATCTGCATATAGAAAGTAATCTTTATGTAGTTTAAATAGAAAAACATTATAAATCCCTCCACTCCTAGAATGCTGTTCTTCCTCGTTCAAAGCCATTTCCTTTAGAGCCGATCTCAAACCTGTTTTATTCTAATTATTAAGGTATTTCAGGGTTATCTATAATTATCCGAAACTTGACTGATTCTCCAAACTCCAAGATTCAAAAAGCAAATTGTGAGTTTTGAGATAAGCTCTTAAACCGAAATTGAGCCCAATTTTCAATGATTTACCGGTTCTCTTCTCCAACCCCCCATTCCGCTTTATACTCCCACACCTATTCTTGAACTATAGCAGACATCAAACAATTGCAGAGATATCTAGCTAAAAAGCTTAAGGGCTTTAAGGGTTTTAGATTCAATAGCTAGAAACTTTGTATTTGATTGATGACTATATTTAAAATGATCTGAGCATATTAGGACTTTTAGCCCTAATTATAGTTGCTAAAGGAGTATCAATATACAGGTATATTATGAATTTATATATAATGTAAAGAACGACTACTCCTTACAAATAGTAGTCTTTGAGTATTTAGATACAGAATAATTCATTGTGACAAAAAGCTAGACCGTCTATACATATTGTTTTTTTATTAAACTACGTGATTCATCTCTCAGAATGCCATACAGAAAATTACAATGTCTAAAAAATATTGAACCCACTCCCTAAATTGATGCTTTTAATGTGATTTCAAATATTACGTATGTCTTTTATATTATATATTAGAGAGTAAATTAAAAATAGATGAAGCTATTAAAAAAGTAAAAAAACCATCAAATAAAGAAAATAATTATGAAATATAGGAAAAGTAAAAAAGTTATAATTACAGACTTCTTTTGTAAAGATAAAGTTGCCTGAAAAGCAGGCAACTTCATATAAGTATCTAATTTTTTCACCGGTATTGCTGCCTAATTAGATCCAGTAAGTGAAGCTGATAAAGGTTGCTTCGTAGTATCTGATGATCTTTGAATATACAAGGTTGAAGAACATTTCAGTTCCCTCCACTCTTTTCCTGTATTTTGTTCATCCCCCGTTATACACGGTCTTCTGCAATTGGGACTATCGGAAAGTTGTTAATAAGCCGATCCCAAAACTCAAAATTGCTTCTCTAAATCTCGTATTCAGAATAATCAATAGAGTTTCGGATCATGAAAATAGTTCTGAAACTTTACTGATTAGAGACTAAAATTGGTTTTGGGATAAGCTCAATAAATAAATTCCGATATCCGTGATAACATCCAGGCAGAGACCTTCATGATTATTACAATGTAACCTTATCAGATCCAGTAAGTGAAGCTGAGGAAGGTTGCTTCGTAATATCTGATGATCTTTGAATATACAAGGTTGAAGAACATTTCAGTTCCCTCCACTCTTTTCCTGTATTTTGTTCATCCCCCGTTATACACGGTCTTCTGCAATCGTGATTATCGGAAAATTGTTAATAAATGACTCCCAGGATTCCCAATATCCTTGATAAACATCCAGGCAGAGACCTTCATGATTATTACAATGTAACCTTATCAGATCCAGTAAGTGAAGCTGAAGAAGGTTGCTTCGTAATATCTGATGATCTTTGAATATACAAGATTGAAGAACATTTTCATTACCTCTCTTGTTTCTGCAATTATCCAGATTTTTGTTTCTGTAATTATCCAGATTTTTGTTTCTGTAATTATCCATATTTCATCATACGTGCAATCAACTTAACTAAGACCTCGATCTAACAATCGCGATTAGAAGCCGAAGAGCATACCGAGGTTAAAGTTAAAAACAACCGCAAAAAACATACCGAGATTAATTCCAAAAAACATATTTACTCCCTCCACATGTCATATTCTTTTCACACCGGTTCTTGTGTACACTCTTTTGAGTGCACTTCTCTGAAATGTTTGTTTACAGCCTTCTTTATCAAGCCTCCAAAGCTTGCGACTCTTTCAGCCACTTAGAAAGATTATTGCTGAGAATTTCTTTTATTCTTGAGATATACAGTTCAAATTTCTAACTGGCAGTGGCTATATTTAGCTATATATACAAGATTATATAAATTGGACAGAATTACATCTCCTTATGAATAATAGATCTCAAATATTTGGAGGCAAGCTCCTGTATAACAGGGCATATATTTTTTAATACAATAGATGTTTGAATGTTTCACTTAGATTTTAACCTTGACCTGAATATTTGGATGCCTGCCCCGGCTAAAGAATAACTTTTTGAAACTGATTGGTTCAGAGACTGCGGTTTTTCGATTTTGTCTATTACATTTATACAACCGATGTATGAGAGAAAGCAGTTTAAAATAACAAAGATAGGTCTCGGGATGGGAGCACAAATTTCCTGCAAAAGCCATATGCTACCAGAAACAAATCTTAACTTCCGATTTCTACTGTCCAAAACTATGCTTATTTTAATGCCCGGTGATTTTAAGCAAAAATCATGTCTGAAACTCAATAGTCTATTCAAGAGTCAAAAACAGTGTATCTAGTGCTTATTTTCAAAGTTCAGTTTTAAAAGCCTGCATTGGCAGACATAAATCGACAACAGTTGGACTTGAAATTCAATTTTTGAAAAAAATTTAGAGAGCATAGATTAAAATGGATTTTCTTACATAAGGAGTAAAAACAATTGAGATTATTCAATGTGATTTTTTCTGATCATATCTCAGTAAAATTGGGGAGGGGGATGTGAACATTAATAAGAATAGTTTATCTGAGGATAGGTACCCTATTGTCGAAGTTTCCAATGTAAGGAAAAGTTATGTGCTTGGAGACATGGAAGTTCCGGTACTCTCAGGTATTAACCTTAAAATAGAAAAGGGAGAATTCCTGGCTATAATGGGACCATCTGGCTCAGGGAAAAGTACTTTAATGAACCTTATAGGCTGCCTTGACAGACCTACGGAAGGGCAGGTGATTATAAGGGGGAGGGACCTGCACAGAATGTCAGATGAAGAACTTGCCCATCTCCGGGGGCTTGAGATAGGTTTCGTTTTTCAGACATTCAACCTTGTTCCTCGTCTGACCGCTTTTGAGAATGTTTTGCTCCCAACTTTTGCCAATTCGAGGAGCATCGATCCACGAAAGCGTGCAACGGAACTCCTGAAACTTATGGGACTGCAGGACCGTATGCACCACAAGCCAGGAGAACTTTCCGGAGGCCAATCTCAGAGGGTCTCAATTGCAAGGGCACTTATCAATGATCCTTCGCTCATCCTTGCTGATGAGCCGACTGGAAACCTGGACTCAAAAACAGGTTCTGAGATCCTCCGAATATTCATGGATTTGAATAACGAGGGAAGGACAGTAGTTATTGTTACACACGACCCTGAGATCGCAAAATATGCTGACAGGGTAGTGCTCGTAAAAGATGGAGTAATTCAATATAACTAAATAACTAAGGTGGGGAATACATGGAATTGATTAAAGAGCATTTCATCGCAACTTTTTTTTCTTTACTTCTGATAGCCTCTGTTTTTGTGTCTCCGGCTTCAGCGGCTGTAGGTAGTCCGAGCCTGAAAGTAACGATTATCGAAACAAATCCTTATCCTGCAAAGATAGGGGAATACCTGACCCTGACCATACAGGTGGAAAACATCGGAGAGAACAAAGCCAATGATATTGACATAAAAATAATCCCTGAGTATCCTTTCTCTCTGGATTCCAATGTAAACACTGTGCAGAACATTGGAGCTCTCAATCCTGGCAGAACCGCTACAAAGGAATTCTATCTGTATGTTGATAAAAAAGCCCAGAAAGGCGTTCGTCCTATTGAGATTCACTCCAGGGCTGATAAGGACAATCCATGGAGTGAGAAAAGTTTTGATATCAGGATAGGTACTGAAGCCTTTACCAGCAAAGGTACCGTTGAGCTTGCAGAAATCGTTTCGTCTCCTGAAGTCTTTATGCCTGGAGATAGGGGAACTGTTACAGTAACTCTTAAGAATACAGCAACTACGCCTACAGTTACCATTGATGGAAAAGACTATGATACCAATGCGAGAATCCAAGCTGCGGTTTTGAGGCCTCTGTCTGACGGAATAAGAGTTTCGGAAGCTCCATATTATGAAATGGGACTTGTGGGCCCGGGAGACAGTATCAAATTGACCTTCAATGTAGAGGTTGAAGAAGATGCAAGGGAAGGAATTCACAATTTTGAACTTGCAATTGAGGGAAACTCATTTGACTACAACAGCAAGAAGAACATTCCGCTTAAAGTCGATTCTTCGAATATAAAGGTAATTCCTTCAAAGCCACTACAGATGGTGGATGGGACAACTACCGTAGAGTTTGATGTAGCAAATACCCATCCTAATGAACTAAACTCTGTCAGCATAAGACCTAAAGCTGAAGGTGTAAAGTTTTACCCTGCCGAATACTTCATCGGACCTATGGATCCTGACGAACTTTTCACAATAAAGTTTGATGCAATGATAGACAGTTCCTCGGATACCGGTAAAAAATCTTCGGGACCCGTAAGCATGAATGTAACTGCAAACTACAACAATGGCATCAACAGGCACGAAAATGTTGCAGGTAATCTGAACCTTGAAACGGATTCCCGGACTCCTGAGACAAACTCTACAGTTGCAATTGCAGGTGGACTTATTGCAGTCTTTATCCCTGCAGCCTTTCTAATCTACAGAAAGAAAAAAACAATAAGCAGATGAAGATTGGCTAAATATCATATTTAGGGGGGTAAAATATGATACAATTTGTACAGGCAGCCCATATTGCTTCTGGAAGTATACGCAGCTCCAAGCTTCGGTCTGCACTCACAACGCTCGGAATTGTGATAGGCATTGCAGCAGTAATCATAAACGCATCCCTTGGTGCCAGCTTCAATCAGTTTTTTACCAATGAGGTCGCCTCTGTAGGCTCAAATTTCATAATTGCATATAGTGACCAACCAAACCTATTTTATGAAAGTGAGCTTGAAATAATTGAAAATACTCCAGGAATTTTGGGAGTTTCTCCCAGAAAAACAATATCAGGAGAGATCAACTATCTTTCAGATACTAAAAGTGTGAGCATTGTGGGTGTAAATGGGGACTTTCAGGAAATCCAGGGAATTAAAATGGAAGAGGGAAGTTTCCTGACTGATAAGGACATTTACTCTGCTGTTCTTGGGTATGACCTTGCAAAAGAGGAATTTGGCAGGAGTATCTCGCATAGAAGCACTGTTGATATTGCATTCCGACAGGAAGACGGTACGCTTGTAAGAAAAAGCTTCAAAGTAAAAGGAGTTCTGGAGGATTCAAAAGAAACTATTGTCGGTGGAGACGGCAGTACAGACATGATAATTTATATCCCTATTTCGACCATGAATGAGATGACCGGAGAACAGGACTATGGAGCCTTCTTTGCGATGGCAGAAAGCTCTGAGAATATCCGCAATATTTCGGATGAAGTGGATAAAAGGCTTGCCAGGAACTTCGGAATTCCTCAAAGGGATATTGAGGATGAAGATGCAAAGCCTTATACCATATTCAATCAGGTAGATGTCCTTGAAGAGACCGAAGCATTAGGAGCTGCCTTAAGTTCTTTCCTGCTCGTCCTTGCTTTAGTCTCACTGTTCGTGGGTTCGATAGGGATTATGAATATCATGCTCGTAACAGTTACCGAACGTACAAGAGAAATTGGTATAATGAAGTCCGTAGGTTACAGCAGCTCCAATATTCAATCCCTTTTTTTGCTGGAGTCCGTGATGGTTAGCGTCTTCGGGGGACTGATGGGAACTGCAATAGGCGGGTTTGGAGCTTACATCCTTGAAAATGCCCTTAAACTTCCACCGGTTTTTCCATTCAAGCTAATCGAAATCGGGATTCTGGTTTCGGTCCTTGTAGGTGTAGGTGCAGGGCTGTATCCCGCAAGAAAGGCTGCAAGCATGAATCCTGTGGATGCCTTAAGGTATGAGTAAGGGTCTTTCAAGTTTGAAGATGGCCCTTATCTTGTCAATATTTTCTTTTTTCAGCATTCTTCAGCTTTTTTTTCCAGCGTTTCTTTTCCAGCGTTTCTTTTTCCAGTGATTCTTTTTTAGCCAGACCGACTAAAAATTGATAGGGCAAGAATAACTTTTAAGTAACTTCTATTTACATTATTTTTACTAAATACTAAAAGTAATAAATGATTGAATGAATGATTATGGATCAGATTGACAGGGAGTTTATTAATTATTATCAAAGGGTTGGCAAAGCCTACGGAATGGACAGTCTCACTGCAACCATAGTTGCCAAGCTTTTTATCGAACCGGGAGAGGTTTCAATGAAAGAGCTTGCTGAGGAGACCGGCTATTCCCTGGCTTCGGTAAGCAACAAGATCCGTCAGCTTGAGCCTTCGGGTTTTATTGTAAGAGGGACAAAGCCCGGCACAAGGAAAGTCTATGTAAGGGCAAACAAGGACATCTTAAGGGTTGCTATCGGACAGCTGATAAGAGCACAGGCAAGTGAAATTCAACCTGCAACTATTGAAATCCCTCGTATGATCGAGCATTATCAGAATGAAGACCTCAGCGAGGCACAGAAGGAAAAAATAGAAATCCTTAAACGATACCACAGAGATATGCTCAAGCTTGACACCATACTTGAAGAAGTAATCGAAAAACTTGAAAATCTGAATCGGGAAAAATAATTATTTTGCAGATTTGATATTATAAAATGAGATGGATAACAAACGTTTAAAGCTTAAAACAAGGAAAATGTTGATATTGTACAGCACTCAGTAGAATAATATATTTAAAGTGTGAACAGTGAAGAAGTGGACATGAAGACCAAAATACTCGATCACGAAGTATCTCCTCCCGGAAATTCGAACCCGGGAGCAGGTAGAAGTAGGGAAACTGAAGAAAAGATATCTCCGGAAGAAAGCCTTTTTGCCTCGGATGAAACTTCAGATGAAGAGCAATTTAAGTGTGAATTACCCCGTTCCAGTCGCCCGGCAAACGATACCGAAGGAGAAAATCTGCTTAAAGGAGCCCCGGTAATAGAAATCATCAATGTTAAAAAGAGTTATACCCTGGGAGATATGGAAGTTCCTATTCTTCGCGACATCAATCTAACAGTACGGGAAGGAGAATTTCTTGCTATAATGGGCCCTTCAGGATCAGGAAAAAGTACACTTATGAACCTCATAGGTTTTCTTGACAGACCTACAGAAGGGAAGATCATAATTAAAGGCCTTGATATCAATACACTATCTGATAGGGAAATTGCAAAGCTTCGGGGGCTTGAGATAGGCTTTGTATTCCAGACATTCAACCTAATTCCAAGGCTTACAGCTCTTGAAAATGTTGAACTGCCCACCTACGCTAACACAAGAGAAGGTGTGGATACGCGCAAAAGGGCAAAAGACCTTTTAAAAATGGTAGGGCTTGAAGACCGTATGCACCACAAACCAGGTGAACTTTCGGGAGGGCAATCGCAAAGGGTAGCTATTGCCAGAGCTCTTATCAATGATCCTGCAATCCTCCTTGCGGATGAGCCTACAGGAAACCTGGACTCTAAAACAGGCTGCGAAATCCTCAGCATGTTTACCAAACTGAATGAAGATGGCAGGACTATCGTGATGATTACGCATGATCCAGATATTGCGAAGTATGCTGACAGGGTAGTGCTCGTAAAAGACGGAATAATCCAGAGAAATTCGGAATAAGCTAGAATAATTCGGAAAATTCATTGTACTCAGAATAATATAATACTCAGAATAATATGATACTCAGAATAACCAAGGAAATCAGAATAATCCAATGCTCAGAATAATCCAATACTCAGAATAATCCAATACTCAGAATAATCCAATGCTCAGAATAACCAAGGAAATCAGAACAATCCAGAGTAACCCAGCCTACACCTAATAATTAAGTTTCCAAATTTAGTCAATCAGGATGAGTTAAAATGACAGGACTGAAAAACCCAATTACTTTTGTTGTTATATTTCTACTTTTAGTTTCATTTATTTTTGCAGCACCTGCTTCTGCTGCGACTGCAAGTGCAAACCTGAAAGTTACAATAGTTGAAACAAACCCTTACCCTGCTAAAATAGGGGAGTATCTTGACCTAACAGTTCAGGTAGAAAACGTAGGTAGAGACAGGGCAGAAAATGTTGATATTGAAATAGTCCCCGAATATCCCTTTTCCCTTGATTCCCAGGCAAACGCAGTACAGAATATAGGGGCTCTTGCCCCTAACAAATTTGCATCCAAAGAGTTTCACCTTTTCGTGGACAAGAATGCTCAGAAGGGAATCCGGTCAATTGACATCCGTACAAGGATCGATAAAACCAGCCCCTGGAGTGAGAAAACTTTTGATATAAGGATAGGGACTGAAACCTTTGACAGCAAAGGTACTCTGGAACTCAAAGAGGTTATCTCTGACCCTGAAGCTTTCATGCCTGGAGACAGGGGCACTGTTACAGTGACCCTCAGCAATACCGCAACAACTCCTACCGTCACTATTGATGGAAAAGACTATGATACCAATGCGAGAATCCAGGCCGCAGTTTTGAGACCGCTATCTGAGGGAATAGTTGTTCTTGAGGCTCCCTACGGAGAGATGGGGCTTCTTGGTCCAGGGGATAGTATCAAACTGACATTTAACGTTATGGTTTCTGAAGATGCAGGTGAGGGAACTCACAACCTTGAACTTGCAATAGAAGGCAACTCTTTTGACTACAATAGCCGGAAGAACATTCCGCTTGAAGTTGATTCTTCGAATGTAAAGGTGATTCCTTCAAAGCCCCTCAAACTGGTAAACGGCGAAGCTGCCCTCGAGTTTGATGTGGCAAATAACCACCCTAATGAGTTTAATTCCGTGAGCATCAAACCTGAAGCTGAAGGGGTGAAATTTTACCCTGCCGAATATTTCATCGGCCCCATGGATGCTGATGAGCTTTTCACAATAGAGTTTGATGCTATAGCAGATCCATCTTCGAAAAACGTAGGAGAAAACTCTGAACCGATAAATCTTAGCCTTTCTGCAATTTACGGCAACGGTATAAATAAACACGAAAATCTGGTAAGCAATCTTCGTATTCAGCAAGTTGAGGAAAATCAGGGAGGAAGTTCAGGTATGATTGTAGGCGGCATCCTGCTTGTCGCCCTTATCGCGATCAGCGTACTGATTTACAGAAAAAAGCAGCAGAAAAATAAATAAGTGCTCTGGAGATCCCTGAATAATCCTTAAATCGGATCTATTAGGAATAATCCTTAAATCGGATATTTTAGAAGCAATAAGAATATAGAAGTTCAAATATGTCTTTCTTGACCCATCGGAAGTATAGGCAGTGCCAGATTGGTCACTGCCTTTACAACCCCTGGCTCGTAAGGGAGGTTATTGCGGAAACCCCCAGTGCATCCCTGCACCAGCTTCGATCAATTTTTTATGACAGGTGTCTTCCGCTGGACCCAGCTCATTTTTGCAGAATTATTTAATTTCAATTCGCTTTTTAAGTAACTTGTATTCTAAGTTCAATATTCGGGTTCAGTTACCGAACCCGTTTTTTTCGATTTTTTTCCTTTAAGGGAAGAGTTTGCTTTTTTCGTATTATTCTCCGGGAGAGATGTATTTTCCTATTCTGCCGGAAGGGTGAAGGTAAACGTGCTTCCTTTGTCGATCTCTGAGTCGATCCAGATCTTCCCGCCATGAAGATCTACAAAGTTCCTGACAATATATAATCCGAGACCAGCTCCACCGTACCCACGGGCTGCAGAAGAATCTGCCTGTGTAAAGGGCATAAATATCTTTTCATGACTCTCCTTTGAAATCCCTATTCCATTATCCGAAACCTTAACCTCAAGAACTCCTTCTTTTTTGCAGGCACTGATGATGACCTTTCCTTTTGCGGGAGTAAACTTTATGGCATTGCTGACCAGGTTGTACATGATCTGCCTGAATTTTGTAATATCAGCCCGAACATTTCCCACAGAAGGGTCTATCTTCAGTTCAACAATGATCTTCTTAACCGAAGCAGGCGAAAGGAGACTCATTCTCACTTCCCCTATGAGACTGGCAACATCCACGTCCTCATACTTGAGGGTCTTTTCACCGGCTTCAAGTCTTGAAATGTCAAGCAGGTTGTTAATAATCTCCAGCAGGCTTTTTCCGCTTATCAGGATATTGTTGACGTACTTTGCTTGTTTTGTATTCATGGGCCCGAAAGCTCCTTCCAGCAGAAGGTCAGAAAAACCTATTACTGAATTGAGAGGAGTTCGAAGCTCATGGCTCATATTCATTATGAAACTGTTTTTTGCCCTGTTTGTAGCTTCAGCATCATTTTTTGCTTTGAGAAGGGTGATTTCAAGTTCTTTGTGCCCGTTTAAGTTGCATGTATTCACCAGATATTCCCATTTGCCTTTTCTTTTAACGAGAACGCCCTTTTCCTCCACCAGATCAAGAAGTGAGCTGCCTGATAATTCATCAAGAGGGAAAGTACAGAGATATGTAAATTTGCCTCTTTTATCCGGATTAATTTCTTTAAGGCTTTCTTCTAACCTTTCAAGGCAGGGCTTGAGGGAGCTTTCAGCTCTATTAATATCGAGATTTATTCTAAATCCAGGAAACCCTTCGGAAAGAGCTTTATCATTCCCCGCCCCCAGAAGTTCTTTTACTGCAGACTCAAGCAGGAGAATACTTTTTGAAAGTGTGCCGGTTGGCAGAATCTCTAATTGAGACGAAGTGATATATTTCCCGACATCCACTCCTGCCTTCTCAAGTTCATTTTTTGCTCTTTCGGCTGACAGCGAATCCTGGACGGTCCAGAGGCAGTGATCTCCCCTTTCAATCCCTTGTTTAAAATAGGCAACGTGTAGTTCTGCCAGTTCTTCGAGATCACTATATACGGCGGAGAGCTGTGAGCTCTGTGGAATGCTTGAAAAAAGTTCAGGGTATTTGTCAGTATTTTTTGTCAGAATCTTTCCCCCTCCATGTGTTTACAATAGTGCATCTTTCAGCGCACAGTCAAGATTTGAATGGGGCATGAAGCAGAGGCGGTGGAGGTATAAATGATAACATTCAGCACTCAAAATCTAGCTTAAAGTGTTTAGAAACTGGTTATAAAATTCTCAAAATGATGTTTATTTATCTTTTATTTCGTTTTAACTTTCAGTATTTCATACATATGCTTATATTTCCTATCATATAACATCAGCATATATAAGAAATGTGCTAATTTGTAATGTTTGGAAGTTTGTTCTGTTTTTAACGCCTGTGTTACATGAGAACCTTAGAGCAGAATACCCATCGAAACTCCCATTTCTTCCAACAATGATTTATTATATATTTGTACATTAATATTTACAAGGGAATATTGTACATTGATATTTACGGGGATATATTGTACATTAACATTTACGGGGAAATATTGTACATTAATATCTGCTGGGTTTTGTGGAAATTAATCCTCAATGGACTGCCTGAGGGCTGAAGACCCTTAATCTCCCTATATACCTGTCGAAAATAGGATTCAGAGCTTAAGCAGCCCGGAACTCTAAAATGGGAGGATGTATGCTGAAGGTAAGGCAAGCTATCGGTATCTCTCTTGGGAGCATAGCGAGTGCAAAGCTCCGCTCAGGCCTGACTACCCTTGGCATTATCATAGGGATTGCTGCGGTGGTGGCGAACGTCTCTCTTGGGGAGAGTTTCAATGTTTTTTTTGAAGAGGAGATAAATGCCCAGGGTTCCAATTTTATTATTATTTACAGCCAGGAACCAAACCTTTTTTACAACAATGAGCTTCAAATAATCAAAAAAACTCCCGGCATCAGTGGGGTTTCTCCCATAAAACAGCAGCTTGGTGTGGTAACCTCCTTCTCCCAGAATAAAAACATAGACATCGCGGGAGTAACTGGAGACTATGAGGATACTGCCAATATCATTATGGAAAGAGGCAGTTTCATAAGTGACCAGGATGCGTTTTCTGCAGCAATCGGGTCCAAAGTTGCAAACGAAAAATTTGATAGGAACATATCCACCCGCAGTTCTATAGACATTACCCTGCGTCTTGAAGGGGGCAGGACGGTGACCCGGAAGTTCAAGGTGAAAGGCATCATTAAAAGCCCTGCTACATCTTTCGTAGGAGGGGGGATCGATAGGGATGTGAGCATCTTTATCCCAGTTTCAACCATCAACCAGATGCTAGAAGAAGATGATTTCTCGGCCTTTTTTGCCATGTCCGACAACATCGAGAAAGTGGTAGAAGTCTCGGAAGAGGTGGATAAACGGCTTGCCCGGAACTTTGGAGTATCTTCAAGGGATATCAACGATGAAGACGCGAAGCCCTACCGGATTTTCAATCAGGCGGATGTCCTTGAGCAAACAAACCAGCTTGCTGATACCCTGAGAAATTTCCTTGTTGCAGTAGCTCTTATCTCCCTGCTTGTGGGCTCGATAGGAATAATGAACATCATGCTTGTGACAGTTACTGAGCGCACCAGGGAAATAGGGATCATGAAGGCACTTGGCTTTTCAAGCACTGATATTCTTCTGCTCTTTCTCATAGAATCCATTATCATCAGCCTCTTCGGAGGTCTCCTTGGAGTAGGAGTGGGAGTAGGAGGAGCTTATGCCGCCACAAACCTCCTTAACCTTCCCTTCCTTTATTCCCCTTATATTTTTGTGGCAGGCCTCATAGTTGCTATAGTTGTGGGCGTTGCCGCAGGGGTTTATCCCGCAAGCAAGGCCGCAAAATTGGCTCCTGTAGATGCTTTGAGGCATGAGTAACCGGCTAACAGGTGTGCTATTGTTCACACCAGCCCATCGTTTTTCCTGCTTGCAAACTTTCCTTTTTTGTACCTCTGTCCCACTGAATCGTTTTCAATTCCTTTTCTCCTAACCGCCAGGTTCCATTTCAAATTCTCACAGGGCATTTATATTTCGATGAATTATATATCTATCAAGATATCGCTCAAAACCGGAATACTAATTACATCCCGGGAGAATTTCAATTTACTTAACCTCTGAGGAGGATGAAAGGATGGAAATCGGAGAGAAAAAAGCCATCGGAGCCAAGAATTTTCTTTATCCTATGCCCACTACCCTCGTGGGTGCCGATGTGAAAGGAAAGCCAAACTACCTGACAATTGCTTTTTGCGGAATTGTTCAGGCAAGTCCCCCTATGATCGCAGTTACCCTGGGAAAAATGCACTATACAAATGAAGGAATCAAGGAAAACAATTGCTTCAGCGTGAATATTCCTTCCAGATACATAGTTGAAGCTACAGACTACTGTGGCATAGTTTCCGGGAAAAAGGTAGACAAATCAGGTATCTTTAAAACTTTCTACGGAAAGCTCGAAAAAGCTCCAATGATCCGGGAATGCCCTGTAAACCTTGAATGTCGGCTCGTGGAAACCCTTGACTTCGGCGGGACTAACGAGGTTTTTATCGGAGAGATTGTGGAAAGTTATGCAGAAGAACGGTATCTCTGTAATGGAGTTCCTGATATAGAAAAGATTGAACCCATTGTTTTTTCAATGTACGACAATAACTACTGGGAAATCGGAAAGCATCTGGGCAAAGCATGGTGCGTGGGAAAAAAGTTTAGTGAAAACATTAATGAGGACAGAAACGAAACTGGTAGGTAGAAAGAAGGATCTCTTTACGGGTGCAGATAAAGGATTTTGAAAACGATTTAAGGATTCGGAGGATTCGGGGGATTCAAAGGATTCGGAAGATTCTGAGCCGGAGAAGAAACGGCTCACCAGTTTTAATTTAATGGAGTAAAGGGGGTTGTTATATGAAAGTAACAGTGTTCAGCGGGAGCCATAAAGGTAGAGAAGGGAATACGCTCATCATGGTTGAGGAATTTCTAAAAGGAGCAGAAGAAGCCGGGGCAGAAACTGAAAATATAATCCTTGCCGAGAAGAATATCAGGAACTGCAGGGGGAAATTTGAGTGCTGGCTCAAGACACCCGGACGGTGTACTATTCGCGATGATATGGATGATTTGCTTCCCAGATTTATGGCTTCGGATATCGTAGTCTTTGCATGCCCCGTATATTTTGATAACGTCCCTTCCATAATGAAAAAATTCATAGATAGACTTACTCCTGCCCTTTTGCCCCACTTTGAAGAGGATGCAATGGGGGAATACAGGCACTCTAAGCGTTACGAGAAGTATCCGAAATTCGTTGTGATTTCGAATGCAGGGCTGCCCGGACAAACAAATTTTGAGGTCGAACGCCTTTATTTCAGGCGGCTAGCAAGAACTTTTCACACAGAACTGATTGCAGAAATCTACAGGGGAGAAGGGGAAATATTCAGGGGCAAAAACAATATCATTCTAAAACCGCTGATAGGAAAATACAAAAAGCTGCTCATCTCCGCCGGAAAAGAGGTTATTGAAAACCAGGAACTTTCTGAAAAAACAGTTAAAAATCTTGAGAAACAAATCGTACCTCCGAGCCTGTACATAAAATTCGGAAACGAGGAGTGGGACAAACTTCGAGAAGAATATAAAAAAAAGAAGGCATAAATATAATATGTTTTTATCTTCCCCGATTTTTAAGACAATCTGAAGAAGAGGAACTCAATTGGAAATGCCGAAATAAAATAAGAAAAAGAGTCTTGAGCAGACTCTTAAATTACTGGCTTTCTAAGTTGCCTTCAATGAGGTCTTCCAGGCTGTGCTCCATGTAAGGGGCATTGCTCCTGTTGATCAGTTCCCGGGAGACTTCAATCGGCTTTCCATCCATTACAAGGGCTCCGTTTTCGATTAATACCGCTCTGTGGGCAACTTCCCGGACAAAGTCCATGTGGTGGCTCACGAGTACAATGGTCGTGCCGAAGCGTTCATTGATCCTTTTTAATGAATTTGTCACGTCCCTGAGGGTTACAGGGTCGAGGTCTCCGAAAGGTTCGTCAAGCATAAGGTATTCGGGAGAGGTAGCAAGGCTCAGGGCAATAAAAGCCCTGACATGTTCTCCTCCGCTTATCTGGTAAGGAGTTTTATCAAGGACTTCCATTGGCAGGTCAAGGGCTTCGAAGACCGGCTTTGCGTAGGTATCGACATCTGTCATCGAAATTGCTGGGAAGAGTTCGGAGTAAATGGTGTCATTGAGGTTAAGCTCCCTGAGTGCTGTAGTCTTTTCCTCTTCAGGCATGTCGGGCAGGCGGTAGACCGTATCCAGAGTCTCATCCGAAAGTCCCATTTCCCTGGCTTTATTTCTCGCATATTCAATTGCACCCTGTTTTTTAATGCTCAGCCTGAAGCGGATCTGTTCCCTTACAGTGGAGTTTACGGACATTGAGAATTCCTGGTTCATAACACTCATAATCCGCCTGAGTTCCATGCGATTCTTGCTGTACTCGGTAACATCCACCCAGCCTCCCTTGCATAAATACTCGACAGACCCACTTTTTGGCCTGACAAGCCCTTCCATCAATTTCATAATGGTTGTCTTTCCGGCTCCTGAAGGCCCGATAAATGCAAGAATCTCTCCCCCGTAAACATCCAGAGAGAAGTCTTTGATATTGAGGACTTCTCCCATACGGATAAGAGAATAACGTTTGGAGATATTCCTTATTTTAATGCAGACTTCCTTATTCCCGGACTCTGAGAGCCCTTCCCTGGGTTTCAGATCTCTAAGGAAGTTTTTAAGGACCCAGGTAGGTTCTCCTTCAGCTGCGATTTTCCCGTTTTCGAGGAATATAAGCCTGTCTGCAAGATAAGCGTGGATTTCAGGAAGATGGGAGACCACTATAATCGGGATGTTCAGATTATCTTTCAGGCCCTTTATCACATCAAGGACTTCCTGCTTTGTATCCGGTCCCGTCATTGTTACAGGCTCGTCCAGGAGAAGGACTTTGGGCTTTGCAGCAAGCTGTCTTGCCATTACAACTCTTTGCTTTTCCCCTCCGCTGAGGAGATTGGTAGAGTGAAGGGCTTTGTGTTCCAGGCCCACAAGTTTCATGTACTCCATCGCCTCGGCAAAGAGATCGTCATAAACTTCAGTCTCGTTGTGCGGAAGGGCTTCATGCCCTACTCGGAGGTAATTCAGTTTCCTTATGATGTTTTCTATTGCAGGACCGTTCCAGAGCCCAAAATTTCGCTGAAGGTGGATAGCGGTAACGCTTTTCAGGAAATTTGCTCCTTCAATCCCTGAATCATGGCTTACAGTTTCCCCATCAACTTCCACAGTTCCTTCATCGAAGGGCTCAACTCCCCGAATAATGCGGAGCAGGGTCGATTTCCCGCTTCCGCTTCGACCTGTAATTCCGAGAATCTCTCCGTCCTTCACCGTGAGGTCGATATGGTCCAATACTCTTATTTTGTCGGAACGTACCTCATAATCCTTTACCAGATTGGAAATCCTGATCATAATCATACCTCTTAGTGTTTATTGCAAGTTAAAGGGTCCTCCGGATTTCTGCAGACTTTATATTCGCTGCACGAAGAGTTGTCTGCTCTGAACATGCCTTCTTCGGACCCTACCATATTAATAGAATATTTTGTGTTAACAGGAGAATGATACTAAAATAGGAGTGAGATATTACCTTTAAAACTATTTATTACAATCGGCTGCCTGTAAATTGATGCTGTTACAGATTCCAGAAAGTTAAGCATTAGGATAGTTTTTAAGTATAAAAACGGTTTCAGAAATAAAAAGTTTCGGAATGAGTAAGGGTTACATAAAAGTGAAGTCCTGTGATGCAGCAGGTATCCCAGTGTGTATAGACAACTTTTTAGCAGGCGATTTCCAGAACAGTTTTAATACCTTTTTATGAGAGTTCAGGCTTTCTCTGGAGCTAAAAAATAATTTCAGCCTGACGCTTCACAGGCTGGTTTCCCCACCGACGGTATTGAAATCCATGAAAAAGACATAACTCAAACTTAGAGCCCTGCTCTTTCAACCAGGAGATCTGCTACGTGTTTTGCATCTTTGAATGGAAAGTCCTTTTCAGTAATCAGGCTTTTCGCCTCTGCTGCCGTGACTTCAGTGCCGCCTATCATGCATGTGGTGTCCAGCCCCTCGGGCAAAGCAGCAATTAATTCCTCCAGCGTGTTTATTGGAAATTTTGCACCTGTAAGGATTTCCAGAATCTGTTCATGGACTTCTTCTCTTACGTCCAGATTATTCCTCCTATTTTGTCCTTTCTTCTGCTGGTTCTGGCCTTTATTCAGAGACCAGGCCCCCGGTTTTTATTGGCAGGTCATCGCTATTATACTTAATCTGCACCGTGACTTAACTGCCAAATACTATTTCATTCACTCAGCCGGAGAGAGCAGGAAGTCGAGACAGCTAAAGCTCTCTAAAAACGAAACTCAAAAAAGTAAAAAGTAAATAGTAAAATAATAAAATGAATCTTTTTGATTGCCGAAAAGCAGGCAGCAAACCCATGAGAACTTTTATAAGAGTTCAGGTTTTGATGGCAGATACAATCTCAGCCACCTTTGCAGTTACGTCCTTTACTTCTTCAACAATCGTGCCGGTGACAATCATGTCCGCACCTGCAGAAGCACAGAGCTTTGCGGTTTTTGCGTCTCTGATCCCGCCGCCAACAATAAGTTTGTTTTCTCCGAGTACGTGTTTGACAGCCCCTATCATTTCGGGGTTGATAGGCGTATCGGCTCCGGATCCTGCTTCCAGGTAGGTATAGTGCATGCCAAGATATTTGCCTGCAAGGGCATAGACCGCAGCAATTTCAGGTTTCTTCCTGGGGATCAGTTTTGCGTCCCCTACCCAACCAACAGTACCTCCGGGTTCGACCACAAGGTATGCCATGGAGATTGGCTCAATCTGGCTTCTGTATACAAGCGGAGCTCCAAGCACCTGGTTTGTAATCACATACCCTAAGTCTCTGGAATTCAGGAGGCTCATGAAAAATACGGCATCTGCATACCTGCTGAGCCCTGCTGAACTTCCCGGGAAAAGGATGGTGGGGACATTTACCTTTTCTTTAATCTTTATTACAGTTTCATCTAATAGGGTTCCCGACGCTCCGGTTGAGCCCCCTATCAGGATGGCATCTGTGCCTCCTTCAACTGCTGCAAGAGCAATTTCGGCGGCTCGTTCGGGCGTCTGGGACGCCGGGTCGATAAGGGTAAGATGAACTTTTCCGTCCTGTTCAATAATTTTCTGGAGGTGTGCTTCCACCTGCAAAAAAGATCATGCTCCCTTGGATTCCTTAGATTTCACGCGAAGAGCACCGTAGCCGCATTTTCTGCAGCGGGTTGCCTTTACAGCGTTTCTGGCATTACACTTCATGCAGATTTTTTTGTTTAATAATCTTTCTTCTGCTTCTGGAAAACGAGCCATTTTTGTCACCTGCTATTATTTTTTATTATTGATACGGTAGATAGCCCGCTTAAAGGATGTTAAGGCATATAATGTTTTTCATTAAAAAATTACGCTACCTGCTGAATTTGTAACCCTTTCTTTTCGTCTATTCTCTTCTCATTCACATGCCCCGATTTTGTTCGATCCTGCAGACTCAAAGTTTATTTATTGGTTCTGTTGTTTATTCCGTACTCTGCAAGCTGAAGTTAACGGCTGCGGAACAGTAATGATACTAGAATTATTGACATCAGTGGTATTGTTAATATTTGCAGTTCCGGCAGTAACTGAAATATTAGACTACCGGTTAGCATGTTTATATGATATTTGTGAAGTTAATATTGAAACTCTATACTGCCAGGAATTATTTAGGCTAAGGATAATTTAGGCTAAGGATAATTTAGCCTAAAGGATAATTTAGTTTAAGGTTATTCAGGAAAAAATACTAAAATTCAGACTATTAAAAAACTAAGAACAATTAAGGCTTAAAGTAGATCCGGGATTAAATAAAATTCCCGATTCCAGTAAGGTGATTGATGTGGCTATTCATCCTATAGAATACCGGTACGGTACAGCAGAAATGAAATACGTATGGAGTCAGGAAAACAGACTTGCTAGGATCTTACAGACCGAGGCAGCCCTTGCCCGGGCAGAAGCGGATATGGGACTTATCCCCGCAGAAGCGGCTGAGGTCATCTCCGAATGCATTACCTCTGTAAAAGCTGACAGAGTTGACGAAATCGAAGCCGAGATTCACCACGACATGATGGCGGTTGTTGTTGCGATTTCTGAGCAGTGCAGAGACGATGCAGGAAAGTGGGTCCATTTCGGAGCTACTTCAAACGACATCCTTGACACAGCAACAGCTCTCCAGATAAAGGACGCAATCGATATACTGGAAGATAAACTCAAAATCCTGCTCAGGGTTCTGGTAAACCAGGCAGAAGCCCACAAGAATACGGTTTGCTGCGGAAGGACACATGGGCAGATCGGCGTTCCCACAACATATGGGCTCCGTTTTGCAATCTGGGCTTCTGAGATTTCAAGGCATCTGGACCGCTTATACGAGCTGACTCAGAGAGCTACCGTAGGGCAGATGACCGGAGCTGTTGGTACCCAGGCAGCTTTTGGAAAATCCGGAATCCTGATCCAGAAACTTACAATGCAGCACCTAGGAATCGGGGCTGTGGATGTATCAAACCAGATCATCCAGAGGGACAGGCATGCCGAGTTTGTTATGTGGATGGCAAATACTGTTACTACTATGGACAAGATCGGCATAGAGATCAGGACTCTTCAGCGCAGTGAAATCGCCGAGGTTGAGGAAAGCTTCGGGAAAAAGCAGGTCGGTTCATCTACCATGCCTCACAAGCGCAACCCTATAAAGTCCGAGCAGATCTGCGGGCTTGCACGGATTGTAAGAGCAATGGTTGAGCCTGAACTTCTTAATAATACCCTATGGGACGAAAGGGACCTTACAAATTCTTCCTGTGAACGAGTTGTCTTCCCGGAAGCCTGTGTACTTACGGACCATATTCTTAAACTTGGGATCAGTGTGCTTGAGAATCTCAGGTTCTATCCCGAAAATATCCGCAGGAACCTGGAACTGCTAAGAGGCCTGAATATGGGTGAAGCTGTAATGATAGAACTTGCAAAAAGAGGTGTGGGCAGACAGGAAGCCCATGAACTTGTCCGGAATGCAGCGATGGAAGCCCATGATACAGGGAAACATTTCAAACAGGTACTTCTGGATACTCCTTCTGTTTCAAGGTACCTGAGTGCAGGAGATATTGAGAACCTCGTAAACCCTGATAAGTATATAGGAACAGCAGTGGAACAGGTCGAAGCGCTCGTTGTAAAACTTCGTGAAGCTTATTCCCTCTGACCTCTTCCTTTCCTTTTTCCTTTTATTTCCCTTTTTTATCCATCTATAAAAGAACATGTTTGTGTACTGAGTTTTATTGTCTGTGTTTTCCTTCTGGAATCTGTATTTATCAGGTCACCTACTTCTACAAACAAATGACGTCTCCAGCGAATAAATTCGCAGGCATCTATGATATCGCAACCGATGCTATACCGCCATGGAATAATTATTATTCTTACATCTCCAACACCGTTCAAAGTTTCACATGCAGGACTTCCCTATGGAATCCCATACTTAGAGTTAAGAGCAAAGTATAGCTGACATACTTGAGACTATTATGCTGCTGGAAAAATGCTGCTGGAAAAAACTACAATATGGCATTGATGAGGAAAAAGAAAAATGTTACACCATGCCGAAATAGATACAGTTGACAGCTGTACCCTGCCATTGAAATAACGGAGATTAGCCTTCAATACTCCAGAATACCCTGCATAAATATAGATCAAGTAAAATATAAATATTTATATCTGAGAAACTCTATTATTAATAGAAGGCATTATCAAAAGTTTCATCCAAATTGGGTGATTGAGGCATCTAAAAAATAGGCGTTGCGTAACTTAAAAATCTATTTGGGCTAGATGTGGTAGATGATTTACGGTGTGAAAGTGGATTAGATGCCTCATTAACTCCTATGTAGAGGTTATTTATAAAATTTGTGCTAGTTTTACCCCTGACTCTTCCTAAATAATTCATTCTCCCATTCGCCCTTTTCAGCATCTTTCCCACATTTTTCAGCAAGACGGCATATCACTAAAAATCTCAGCCTTTACAGGTATCATTCAAAGTATAGGTAAAGCGTAGATATTCTTTCTATCGGACTTATTTCCGATCTATTTTCGATCAAAATCTCTACATGTCAGGATTTATATTCATTCAGCTTTAGAATATAGAATTTTTTGCCTCAAAAAATAAAGCTACAGCCCAATATAATTATAAAAACTAAACCCTGATGAGTATAGTAGAGAAAATAGATACAGTATTCACGAATAATGAGTCGTACTCCTGATGCCCTGACCTGAATGCACCGAAATAAAAAGAGAAATATTTTGTGTAGAGATATTAAAGCTTTTGAATTATCAGGAGCTTTAATGCTTTATTCTGTACAATATTCTGTACAAAATACACTTATTCTGCTAGATGAGATCGCAAATCAGATTAGTATTTTAAACATTGAATATAAAAGGTTATATATGATGATTTTCTATCCCAGTTAGCTTCGCGTTATTTGGGTAATGAGGCATCTAAAAAACTGCGTTGCGTAACTTAAAAATCTAATTGGGCTAGATGTGGTAGATGATTTATGGTGTGAAAGTGGATTAGATGCCTCAATAATTCGTTATGATGAGGTTATTTATATAATTTGTGTTCATTGTGTACACAACCGCCCAAAACTCCTTTTTTGTTAAAAAGTTGTCCCTCACTTTTAAATTGAATTCACAAACAGGTTATTTTCACAAAAGGGTTATTTTCACAAACGAGTTCTTTTCACAAACGGGTTCTCTTATTTCTCTTGCTTATTCTGCCCTTTTGAGGTTCAAATAGTATTTATTTCAGATTGTGTTCTTATTTGTTTACCTGTTTATCCCTTAATATTCGTGTCAATTCTGCTAAGCCACGCATAAAGACCAGAGTACTACTGAACGGCACTTTTAAATACATTAAGATGGATTCGCCCATCGTCATCACTCTTATTAATTATTGAGTGTGAATTGTATAATAACATTTTTCGACGTTATAAGTACCTGAGTGCTGATCCATTGACAGTCAGATCAACCTTACTCCTGTTTCTGTGGTTTGAAGACCTCTAAATTCTCCCAGTTAAATTTGTCAGGTGGGCAGGCTCTTATACATTTCTGGCAGTGTGAACCTTCGCAGAGGTCGGTACTTATCATAACCCTGTTTTCCTCGTCAATTGTAATGGCGTCGTTGGGGCAGACTTTTATGCACTGCCTGCACTCGGGACAGTCAACAACCATTGTCATATAGGTCCCGACCCTTTCGAGCACATACAGACCTTCTTCACCAAGTACAGGAATATCTCTTTCCACGCGCTTATCTACCACAGGGTGATCTATGGGCTCATCAAGTGACGGAAGCCCTTTCTTTTTAAGGAATTTCTTAAACATCTTAAAGGGCATTCCCTCTTCCCAGTACGCAAGTTCAAGGACATAGGCATCCCGGAACTCCGGAGCAGTCGCAAACATTGTGTGAGTGCCTATAATCTGGCTTGCAATATCCTGAAGTTCCCACAGCCTTTCTTCCGAAAGCAGGATTTCCCTTGCAACAGCAAGAGAGGTGTTCCCGAGCTGGGTAATTTTTCCCGTAGAGAAAGGGATCAAGCCAATTTTCTGGGCTTTTTCCGCATCCATATATGTGCCGGCAGCACCTGCCATATACGCGGTATCAATATCTGTCAGTTCGATACCTGAAACCGCACAGAGAGTAATGTGCCCCGCCCTGATTGCACCAATGGCTTTTCCGGCTTCTTTGAGGTCTTTTTCCGAGAAAGTGATTTTGTTCTGCAGGTGAATTAGTTCGTCCGAAGTCTTGATTTTTGGGAGTTCAACCAGGCCGTGGCCCATGGCTTTTTCTATAAGGGCAATCACTCCTGTACCCGTAATTCCTCTTGCTTTGACCTGCCCCTCTTCAAGAATTTCTCCGGTTTTGGGGTCTACAAGATCTCCGGGATAAGGTTTCATCTCTTCGTTTAATACATAATTCCTCAATGCTCCGTCCTCGAATTCAAAATCCGAAATTGCAAAGGGAGAAGCAAGGGTCCCATGCTTTATCTGCTGCCCTTCAAGAGCCGGGCCTGCAGCTGCCGAGCCTGTATAAATAATATCTTTTACTTTGAGCGCCATCTCGGCATTTGTCCCGTAATCCGTTGCAATCGAAATCTCATCGCTGTTAAGCATGCCAGATTTAATAATAAGGGCAAGGGCATCGGCTCCAACTTCATGTTTTATTGCAGGAGGGACTACAACTTCACAGTTAAATTCCTCAAGCCCCGAAATTTCGCTGCTGGATATTATTCTCGCATTCCTGTTCTGTTCCTGTATATTGTACTTTTTTTTCTTCCGTTCCCCTGCATAAGCCAGATCTTCAATGCTGATTCCCTGAAAAATGGATAACTGAATAGGGTTTCCGCAGATTGAAAGTCTGTCAAGTTCTCCGCTTTGCACATCAAGGGTCTGGAGCAGGGTCTTTACCGCATTTACGGAAAGCCCGTGAGCAAGATCCTGACCATAGTGAATTGCGAAGTCCATGTGATCCATCACATTCGCTCCGGGAAGGGGATTTCTCAATGTTATTACTGTCCTTTTAATTTCCTGAGTATCAAGGTCAATCTTCTGAGCCCGATACCCACTTGTCCCCAGGTCAATTGCAACTCCATATCTCATACAAACTCCCCTAGTGGATTTATTTTGCAGGGTGTTTTAACACACTGCAAGCCATTTGGAATTTTATGCATATATTTTATGCATATATTTTATGTATCTATTACTTTGAAAAACGGCATATAAATAAATAAGGCGTTTTATTCATGATAATATATATTTCAAAGGAAGGCTCTCTCACTAACCTTTTTTTGATTTTTAAAAATAGCTTTTAAAAATAGCTTTTAAAAATAGCTTTTAAAAATAGCTTTTAAAGAAGGATTCTATAAAAAACCTTCCAACCCATTGGTTTTTCCCATATGTATTTTTTCTCAATAAATGCTTTCATGAGATGTTTATTTATTTTACCCAGGCGCATTGTCCGTTTATGAAAGGGGGATTTAAAATACATATCGGGAGGGATAGTTTTATAAGTGACTAATGTCTTTGTATAACTGATGAGCTAGTCCGGGTAGCCCGGCGTTACCTATAACCCGAAATCGCCGATATGCGGGGGACGAAGCCAAAGGAAGATGCGTCAAAGAGATTTCAGCCTGTGATTTCAACTGAGAAACCCCGTCCTGCTTGGATAGTGCAGGTATGCGGACTTGCTGGAAAACAGGTTCTCGTGCCCTAACCGCGGAAACCGGTCGAGGCCCGGAAGGGAGCAGACTCACCGTGGGCAACCGTCGCTTGCGGGGTCGCGGGGTGGAGAAGAGATCTCAGCCTACTGAAGTCTCCGAGGTACAACAACCTGCGGTGTGCTCATCACTAAGCACATTAATTTAATAGTTTTCAAGAGCTTGGTATTATAATAGAACTGTAATTTTTCTGGATGAACAATTTATTTAAAGTAGTTTTCTCCGGAAAAGGTTAAATATATGAAATGCATTTTAGGGAACGCGTTTCTAAAGTTCGATATGACGAGATAGCCAAGCCCGGTATGGCGCGGGATTGCTAATCCCGTGATGCCCCGCATCCCGGGGGTTCGAGTCCCCCTCTCGTCGTTTCTTTTTTTCAAATATTTTTATCTCTACACCTAATATTCTGTTATTTACTACACAGTTTTCCCCAATATCTGTGTGTAAATTTTATATAAGACCTCGCCTTATACCCAATAAGAAAAAGTTCAGTTTTACCCCCTCTCATCAATCTCATAATTCAAGAGTTTTAAGGCTTTACTACACAGAAATGGATTGAGTCAAAACAATGAAACGGATATCATCAGGAATACCTGGATTTGACGACAGGATCGGCGGCGGATACCTGCCAGGCAGAGTTCTTCTAATCACCGGAGATACAGGGACTGGCAAAACTACTTTTACGGTTCATTTTCTGCATAGGGCGTGCCTTGATGGCAAGAAATGTGTCCTGGTCGCAACAGAAGAACTTCCCGAAGATATCCTCGAGTTGTCTGAAATGATGGACCTCGGGCTTACTAAATATTATGAATCCGGTCAGTTGACCATCGAAAAGGCTTTTCAAAAACGTTCCGAGAAAGTCCAGACTTCCAAATTTGGGTTTACTCCTGAAGGTCTGGAGATAGATCTACCCACACTTTCGGATTATGTGCCTGAAGGAACCGATATTGTAGTCATTGATAATATCGGCGTTTTTACTCTTCGCCTCTCGATCCAGGATTTCAGGGACCAGTTTGATGCTCTGAACTTCATCCTGAGTACAAAGGCAGGTTGTACATCTATGTTCGTCATGGACGATACTGCATTAAAGATGACCCATAACCTTGCAGAATACTCGGTAAGCGGTTCTCTCCGACTTATGGTAAACGAAAATCCCTATACAGGAAATATTGAGCGCTACATAAGGATTCCTAAAATGCGAAGGACATGCCTCAGTCTGAATCCGATCAGGTTTGAAATAACCTCATCGGGGATTAAACTCCTTTGAAAAATCTACATTCCCTCTAATCTTATTGTTTATTCTTAATTTATTTTTCATCCATTTGCTTCTTTTTCACTTCTACTTTATTTCCCCTTCATCTCTTTTGATTTTCCGGTCCTTTTTAAAACATCCGTTTTTTGTGTTTCAAACTGTAAGCGCTTACTTATTTAATTTATACATTTGAATTATATAGAACAGTAGAAAGATAATTTTAAACATATGAAAGAAATTAATGAAAAGATTAATACTATTGAACTCTATTTCTTATATGATTAAAAAAGGAAAATTCCAGTAATTACCCTTATTATACCAATAGAAGGAATAAAAAAGGCTTTATAAGAATACGCAAAGTACTAAGTAATATATCTATGAAACTTGAAAAGTTGTCAGATCATAGAGAAAAGATTTAAACAGTTTGTCATGCATTATATTAGACTGAGAACTAAATTTGAGAGGGGACAAATCCTTGATGGGGTGAGCTTCTATGGTTTCCAAAAACGAGAAATCTCCGGATGACTCAGAAAAACCAGACAAGAATATACATAAAGGTGAGGGAGAAGATGTTCTGGCAGGGAAATCCTGTCTTCTACAGGTGCCTGTCAAAAGGACTTTTTATAAAGATACTCTGAATAGAGCCAATATTAACAGCCTTCAGGCTGATAATGACAACAGGGATCTGGAAAATATTCTTCCGAAAGCTTCAGGAACTGATAATACAGGGAATGAAAATACAGAAAACGAGAATACCGACCTTCCTGACATGAAAATCAAGATTGAAAACCGGAAACCTAAACCTGTACTCGAAACTGTTCAATTTACGAATATTTCTCAGGAAACTGAGACTGAGGAAAACCCGATAAATAAATTCATATCGGAAACTCCTCCGTTTGTAGAAGCGACCGGAACTCAAAAACCCACCTCACAAGAAGAAAGTGAGGCTCTTGAACCGAACCCTTCCATTTATTCAAAAGTAGCTCTTGAACCAAAACCCACAGTTTCTGCAGAAACTGCTCCTGAAAAGAAAGTTGAACTTATTCTTGAAACCGAAAACAAAGGTATTTTCCCTCCAGCCGGCCCTCACAATGAGAAAAGCCCAGATTACGAAGGTGGAGTTGAAGAATTAAAGAGTTTGCAGGAAACAAAAAAAGATAAAAAAGTCCGAACTTCAGGTAAAAATAAAAAGATTTCCAAAAAAGCAAAAATTAAGAAAAAATCCGGGTTCGCCGGGAATCTGAAGGATCTGGGCCGTGATATAGTTGGGATCAAAGAAGGCGAAAAATTAAGTGATAAGCTTAAAGAATTCTTTAATGAAGTAAAAACCCCTGAAGGGGCAAAAAAGAAGTTTGCAGAAATTATCCAGAGTCTTAAGGATGAGGAGATCCGGGTTCTTCCCCCATATGACCCTGAAACCTACGGTCCGCTTCTTGAGTATGAAATTCCTGCAGGATTTACTGAAATAGAACGCTACTGGGTAGAGGAGCCTTACGCCTTTATCAGCATAATTGAAAACATGGAAATGAAATATTATAATGCTGTTGAGCCCACTCTCACCACCTATGAAAAAGCCGTTCTTGATAGGGTCCGGGACAATCTGGAAGATGTTCTTACCCAGGATGATATGATATCCGGACAGGAGAAGGACGTTATTCTCATTAACAGAGGCATGAGGCTTCTGGACCAGTATTACAGTACCCTGGAAGTTCCCTCGATTCACAAGATAATGTATTTTCTCAGGAGAAATTTCATCGGATACGAAAGGATAAATCCACTCATTCTGGACCCGAATATCGAAGATATTTCCTGTTCAGGTATTGAGATCCCTATCTATCTCTACCACAGAAAACACAATAACATCGTGACCAATATCAATTTTGGGGAAAAGGAACTGGACTCCCTGGTTGTCAAGCTTTGTCAGAGGAGCGGCAAGCATATCTCTATAGGAGAACCGATTGTAGACGCAACTCTTCCTGACGGTTCAAGGATTCAGGCAATCCTTGGAAAAGAGATCACAACAAGGGGCAGTTCCTACACTATCCGTAAATTCAAAGGAGACCCCATAACCCCAATTGACCTTATCAGATATGGGACATGCAGCATCGAGATGATGGCTTACTACTGGATTTCCATTGAAAACAACATCAGTGTACTTTTGGCAGGAGGTACTGCTTCGGGTAAGACCTCCCTTATGAACGCGATTTCTCTTTTCATTCCGAGGCTGTCAAAGGTAGTGTCCATTGAAGATACCAGGGAAATCATGCTCCACCATGAAAACTGGATCGCAGGTGCAACCAGGAAATCGTTCACTGTAGGTGGTACCGGAGAGGTGTCCATGTATGAACTCCTGAAAGCCGCCCTCAGGCAGCGCCCGGAATATATCATTGTGGGTGAGGTCCGGGGAAAGGAGGCTCTTACCCTTTTCCAGGCAATGTCAACAGGGCACACTACCTATTCAACAATGCATGCGAGCGATGTACAGACAGTGGTTAACAGGCTTGAAAACGAACCAATCAATGTCCCTCACGTGATGATGCAGGCCCTTGGAGTAATCAGTATCCAGATACAGACCTATGTCAATGAGACCAGGGTAAGGAGAACCAACACCATTGTAGAGATTACAGGGCTTGATGCAAGGTCAGGAAGTCTCAGGATCAATGAATTTTACCGTTGGGACCCGGTACATGACAACTTCAAGCGGGCCGGGGATTCCTATGTGCTCAATGAGATTATGAAAGCAAGGGGCTGGAAACCAGAGAAGCTCTTTGTTGAGTTTAAAAACCGGGAACAGATCCTTGCCTACATGACAGCAAAACAGATCCGTGATTACGTGAGTGTTTCCCTGATAGTGCATATGTATGCCATAAACCCGCAGCTTGTAATGGAAGCGGTTGAAAACGACACCTTGCGGGATATGGTACTGCACCACGGTTAATGGGGGTATCCATGAACGCTATAAATACCCTGGCATTCAGGATCTTCGGAGAAAAAATCCTTGAGAAAGAAGACAGGTTTTCCCTGTTCAGGATAAAGCTTCGCCAGGCCCAGATTCCACTGCCTGTGGAACAGTATGTCTCAGCTGCAATTTTATATTCCCTGCTTGCAGGAGTCTTCGGCGGGCTTACAGGTTTACTTATAGGAGGGCAGATTTTCAGGGGCATCACCCCGGAAAGCATTGTTTCGACTTTTGGCATTTCGAACAGGGTAACCAGGGCAGTTGATACCCCTATTTTTATTGAAGCGCAGCTCCCCTTCATCCTTACGGTTGTAGGGGGCCTCCTCTTGTTCTCGATGATCGGAGCCCTTAGCTACGGGCTTATTATGGCATACCCGTCCATGAAAGCTGATAACAGGAAGCGAGCTATCAATGTAGCAATGCCCCATGCAACAGCTTTTCTCTATGTTATGCAGAGGGGCGGGGGCATGACTATCTTTGAGATCATGAAGTCACTTTCGAAGTATTCTCACCTCTACGGGACTGCCTCAAGGGAGTTCGGAAATATTATAAGGGACATAGAATATTTCGGAAAGGACCTTCAGGCATCTCTCTGGGATGCAGCCGACAGGACGCCTTCCGAGCAGTTTAAAGATCTTGTGGACGGCCTGATTTCAATAGTCTCCAGCGGCGGAGACGTTACCCTTTACCTGAAAAATAAGACAGACCTCTATAAATCCAATGCCAATAAGGAACAAAAGCGTTTCCTTGAGACACTCGGGCTTCTGGCAGAGGTTTATATTACTGTATTCGTTGTGGGCCCTCTGTTCCTTATGGTTATCCTCGTAGTCATGAATATGATTGATAACGGGGGCGCGACCAACCTCTATATCCTTGTATATGGAGCAATTCCCTTCGGGACAATGATCTTCCTCGTCTTCCTGGATATGCTTACAGGAGATGCGGAAAAGATGCCTGAGGAGAAAATCTCCGGAGTTAAGCAGGATTCTTTCAGTGATGTCAGGGTAAAGCCAATAACAGAAAAAGATGAGGAACTGCTTAAGAAAATGGAGTTTTTTGAAAAGGTATACAGGGTCAAAAGTGTGCTCCTGCACCCTATAAAGACTATGCTTGATAGGCCAGCATGTGCTTTTGTAATAAGCGCTCCCGTTGCACTCGTGTACTTTGGTTCTGCTTTCCTGGAACACAGGCCTTACTATGGAGGGTTTGTTGAAACTGCATCTACCCTTGACGACTATATCTACGTAACCATTCTTGTCCTTTTCATTCCTTACATTATCTTCCATGAAATCGAAGTTCGGAAGATCAGGCAGATTGAGGATCAGGTCCCGGAGTTCCTTAAAAGGCTTGCAAGTATAAACGGGACAGGGATTCTACTTGCCGATGCTATTGCCATTACAGCCCAGTCAAATATGGGCAGGCTGAAATCCGAAATCAAATGTACGGTTGCGGATATCCGCTGGAACTCAAACCTCGTAGAAGCCCTGAAACGTTTTGAAGCCAGGATACGGACAAACATGACTCGGCGCAGCCTGACCCTCATAGCCAAAGCAAGCGAATCCACAGGGGATATCCACCAGGTTATCAGCACGGTTGCGGATGATGCCGATATTGAGAAATACCTTAAAAAAGAGCGCTCTGCAGAGATGTTTATCTATGTCTTTATCATCTTCGTGACCTTCTGCGTCTTCCTGGTCATAGTATATGTGCTTGCTGCGTTCTTCCTCCCTGCCCTCGACGGTTCCAGCAATCCGGCAATGTCCATGGGAGGCTTTGATCTGAAGGAGTATACCCTTCTCTTCTTCCATGCAGCTCTTCTGCAGGGCTTAGGCTCAGGGCTGGTTGCAGGAAAAATGGGTTCGGGAAGTACGGCTTCAGGGCTCAAGCACTCCCTTGCAATGATGACGGTGTCCTATGTGCTGTTCATCGTGTTTATCTGAATTTCGGGATTCCGGTTTTATCCTTCAGGATATTTCAAATCCGGAATTCTCAGTTCTCTTTTTTAACACGAATTCCTATATTTTCCTTTTCAGGTACGTCCCGATTTCCCAACCATTATTTATTCCCATTTTAAGACCTTATTTCCCTTTTTAAACCCTTAATCCCAATAAATCCGATTTCTTTTTAACGATAAACATATAATTTTGAGAAATATGGCAGAAAACGCAGCAATAAAGAAAATAGTCCTTTCCGCGCTCGTCCTTGCAGTTGTCCTCTCTTCCTTTTATGTTCTGGACTTCAAGGCGGCACGGAGCGAGACCCTAGCTAACTCCGTCGTAAGTGCCTACTCCACAGGCGACCCACAAATTGACTTTCCGGGAAGGATCTACCTCTATGTCGAAGGCGACGATTTCATATTAAAATCCCTAACTGAAAGCCTCGGGGATGAACTGGAAAAATCAGGGATGGAAGTTTTGGTTGTAGATAGTGTGGAGGAAAAATATGATTCCCAGACTCTGCTGGTTAATTTAACCGAATCCGAAGGGCTCTATACACCTGTTTACGCTTCTTCGGACTTGAATATCCTGTTCTTCTATACTTCCACAGGAGAGGACACAAAATATTTTGAACAATTCAAAGAAGGAAATGTAACTGTAGCCTTTGTAAACACTGGCTCTCCGGAAGGGGAAAAACTGGTACGGGGAGATCTGGAATTGCAGGACTCAACAAAAGGGATTGTCTCGCAAAAAGCCCACCGGATGCACCTGGCTGAAGAAGCTGCAAGGAAAACAGTAGAACAACTCCAGCAGCAAATCAGCGTTTTTCCCTGATGTACAGGATGCAAAATTAAGGAATAAATTTTGCAGGGGCATTTATTTCAGCCTCTTGCACCAGATGTTCATATCCTCAAACCCCTTTTCGATCCTGCAGTTGTTCACAAGCCTGCCTGTGTAGGCATAGCCCTGGGAAGCAAAGGCTGCGTTGATGCCAGGAGACGAAGCCCTGCAAAGGGTATAAGAACTCAGGAAGTTTCGATATGAAAGTTCTTTTTCCAGGGCTGTGATAAGCTCTTTTATCAGCCCTTTTCCCCTTTCTGAAGGAACTGTCAGGCAGTCGGTTATTTCAGCACTCCCGGTTTCGGAGTCCATTTCTGCCGAGGCAAGGCTCACGATTTCCCCTTGCTTTTCCACAAGGAAGTAAAGGACATTGGAATCCATGGTTTTTAGCAGGTAGCTTTCCATGTGCAGGGGAGTGGGATAGAATTGAAATCCCTGACTGTAAAGGATTGCCATTGCGGAGGCATCAGCCTGGACTGCGGGCCTGAGTGTGTACTCTTCCGGAAGCCGGATATTCTCTTTTTGTATTTTCCAGCTCTTTTTTTTCCGAGAGTCTCCTAATTTATGTGGGTTTTTTCCCGCTCCTCTGCTCTTCCTCAGGCAATTTTTGATTACCTGGTCTTCTATTTCCTTATGAAAGGAAATTCCCCTGGAGTTTTTAGGGTAGCTTGAGAAAATATGGCAGTCTTTTCCGGCGTAGTATCCCCTGATGATCCCTTCCTCCGCATATCCGCAGGTTTTGGGCTCGTGTCCTTTTTCCGGAGGAGTGTATACGATTATTTTACCCATTTCTTCTGCTTCGGCAAGGGCTTCGAGGGTCCCGGAGATTTCTTCAAAAAGCCCGGCAAAATCCATGACTTTAATTCTTCTATTGTAGTAATCAATAACAAGTTCAGCCCTTGCCCCGGACATCTTCAACTCTGCTTTTTTCCAGTAGTCGGGGAGTTCTTCTTTAATCTCAAGCGTTAAGGGAACGTTTTTTTCCGCAGTAACTCCTCCTTAAGTATTTAAACACATTTTTTGCATTCGGAACACCGGGTTTTCCGGGTTTTTTCCTTCAAAAACGCTGTTTTCTTTCAAGGCCTTCGGGTTCGAGGGATATGACATCGTTTTCTTCGTCGCAGAGTTTTGCAAGGCCCGTATCACTTTTAAGCCCGGGGTGCTTATCGCAGATTGAACATTTTTGCTGGCACACCGCAGAGTATTCTGCAGGTTCCGAGTACATGCAGATCACCCCTTCGTAATTCCTGAGGGTGACCCCATTATCCGAATTTGAGATAAGGTAATTGGGCCCGACAGGGATTTTTCCTCCCCCACCCGGGGCATCGACCACAAAAGTAGGGACAGCAAGCCCCGAGGTATGCCCCCTGAGCATCTCTATGATCTCTATGCCCCTTGCAACCGATGTCCTGAAATGTTCCAGCCCGAAGGAGAGGTCGCACTGGTAGAGGTAGTAAGGTCTGACCCTTATTTTCAGGAGTTCGTGACAGAGTTTTTTGATTATCGTAGGACAGTCGTTTACTCCCCTGAGAAGTACGGACTGGTTGCCCAGAGGAATTCCGGCACGTGAAAGCATATTCATTGCCTTTTTAGCTTCAGGAGTGATTTCTTTTGGGTGGTTGAAGTGGGTGTTGAGCCAGATCGAAGAGTATTTCCCAAGGATTTCACACAGTTCCGGGGTTATGCGTTGGGGAAGGGTTACAGGAGCCCTTGTGCCTATCCTTACAATATCCACATGAGAAATATCAAAAAGTTCCCTTAAGAGCCAGTCCAGCCTCTCATCGGAAACAAGCAGGGCGTCTCCCCCCGAAAGCAGGACGTCCCTTATTTCGGGGTGCTCCCTGACATACTCGACCCCCTCCCTGATTACCTGTTCAGAATAATCATACTCCCTGTTGCCGACCCTGCGCTTGCGGGTGCAGTGCCTGCAGTACATCCCACAACGGTTTGAGATAAGGAAAAGCACTCTGTCCGGATACCTGTGGGTTATGCAGCTCCCCTCCGAAGGGGAGTCACTGTCCTCGCAGAGAGGGTCTTCAAGTTCCCCTGAAGATTTATGAAGTTCGGCTGAAAGGGGCACGGCCTGCATCCGAATGGGACATTCCGGGTCTTCCGGATCAATAAGAGAAGCGTAATAAGGAGATATCGCCATGGGAAAAACTTCAAGAGCTTTTTTTATGTCTTCTTTTTCAGGCCCCGAGAGCGGGATCAGTTTTTCAAGCTCTTCCACGGTCGTAATTCTGTGCATGTACTGCCATTTCCAGTCTGAAAATTCTTCTTTAGATGCGTTAAAACAGTCTTTAACTTTAGATATCACGTTCAACCCTCGTGAAAGCTGGAAGAAAAATTAAGGGACATATGTCCAGAATATAGTAAATGAAATCCTGTTTTTTCCAGCTCATTTGAAGAAAAATGCGTCTTAAATTCGTCAACGTTAATATTTAATACATATATTAAATACTTATTGTCTAAAGAAGTTTTAAAAATTATCATTTTTCGAAAATAATTCTTGAGAATCTCTTTTTATTTGAGATTGTTCCGGATTTTACCCGTTCCTGCCCGCCTATCTTCTTTTAAAACTACAATTCTCCTGGCATCCCCCATTTTACTCCCTCTTAGGGGAGTATATGCGCATAAAAAGGAAGAAAAGCAATTAATTATTTTATTAGCAGTTTAAAGGGAATAATAATGCGTTCTGAAGGTTTTGAAAGCCATAATATACTTTTAATACCATAATGAGATCGATTTCAATTTTTAAGGGTTAAAAAAAGATTTTAATACCAAATAGATCCATTTTACCCTTATTTGTGGGACAGACTCCGCATAAATTTGGCTCTTCGTCATTCTCCATGGATAAGATGATTTTCACTTCAAGACCGCATTGGTTTTTATGAGGATATCCACACAAAACAACGAAGAGCCATAAATTTTTTTATTGCCCGGGATATCCGTGGTTTGCACCAATGATATTTATATCATTTAAAAATTAAATAGCTATTGATGGCACTGCATCTTTTAACTGACCTGCTAATTATCTTTGGGCTCTCTATCCCTGTAGTTTTTACATTCTCGAGATTGAAGATAGCTCCACTTGTAGGTTTTTTGCTTGCTGGGATCCTTGCGGGACCTTTTGGTTTAGGACTGATTCGAGAGACAGAAAATATTGAAGTGCTGGCCGAAATCGGAGTTGTGCTTCTGCTATTTACAATCGGGATAGAGTTTTCCCTGAGAGAACTTCTGAAGCTTCGGAGAATTGTGATTTTAGGAGGGGGGCTGCAGATCTTTATTACGACTCTTATTGTTGCTGTTATCTTCTGGTGGCTGGGCTATTCTCCTGAGGCTTCAGTCTTCATGGGACTCATTGTGGCACTTAGCAGTACAGCGATTGTCTTGAAATTGTTGCAGGAGAAAGGGGAGATCTACAGTGCGCACGGGAGGATAGCGCTTGGAATCCTTATTTTCCAGGATATAGCTGCTGTTTTTATAATTATACTTGCTCCGCTTCTTGCAGGAGAGACGGTAGCCGGAAGTGCTCTCCTTGAGATTTTGTTTCGGGGAATCGGACTCGTTATTCTCACTCTTGTAAGCGCCCGTTATGTGGTCCCTTTTCTCATGTTCCATGTGGCAAAAACACGTAATAGCGAACTTTTCCTGCTGAGTATAGTAGTAATAGGTCTTGCTGTTGCCTGGCTAACTTCTCTGGCAGGCCTTTCCCTCGCTCTTGGTGCGTTTCTTGCAGGGTTGATCATTTCGGAGTCCGAATATGCTGCTCGGGCTCTCGGAAACGTTATGCCTTTCAGGGATATGTTCATGAGCATCTTTTTTGTTTCCACAGGTATGTTGCTGGACCTTGACCTGATGAGAACACATTTGTTCCTTATCCTTGCAGCTACTGCCCTGATCCTTTTCCTGAAATCTTTTGTAAACGCTCTTACCACTTTTATCATAGGCTTTCCTCTGCATACGATGATCCTTGTTGGATTCTCTCTGGCTCAGATAGGAGAATTTTCCCTTATTACTGCGAAGGTAGGCTTCGAGAGTGAAATTCTTTCCGGAGAAATTTATCAGGAGTTTCTGGCTGTTACCGTGCTTTCCATGGTGTTAACTCCTTTTTTGGTGGACCTGGGACATTATGCAGCAGTTTCAAGCCAGAAGCTTCCCCTTCATAAAATATTTGTATATGATCGGTACAGGACTTTCCAGGAAGAAAAGAAGGAAAAAGAGCTTGAAAATCACCTGATCATAATAGGCTTTGGAGTTAATGGAAAAAATGTAGGAATTGCTGCCCAGAAAGCTTCAATCCCTTACGTGGTAATTGATATTAATCCCGAGAGGGTCCGGCAGGAAAAACTGAACGGTGAGCCGATCATTTACGGGGATGCAGCTCAGAAAGCCGTGCTTGAACATGCCGCCATCCGTACTGCAAAAGCAGTTGTAGTAACCGCAGGCGACCCTGTAAGTGCCTGGAGAATCATTGAAACTGCCAGGAGACTGAATCCGGACATCCATATTATTGCACGGAGTCATTTCCTGAACGAACTGGATGGCTTCTATGCCATCGGAGCTAACGAAGTTATCTCAGATGAATTTGAGTGCTCCATAGAACTCTTTGCGAGGGTACTCAACAGGTACATGGTTCCAGGCAACGAAATTGAAACCATGGGTGAACAGCTCAGAGCTGACCATTACAGGATGCTTCGCAGCCCTGAAATGCGCCGGAAAAGTGTCTGTGAACTTTCCCTTGACTTTTCCGATGTAGATATTCGAAGCATAAGAGTCGAAAAGAACTCGGAAGCTGCAGGGCAAAGCCTTGGAGACCTTAATATCCGGAAGAGATATGGAGTTTCTGTTCTTGCAATCTCCAGAAACAACAAGCTTATGTATGATCTGGCAGCTGAGACAGAAATTAATCCCGATGATATCCTGCTTGTAATAAGCCCTCCGGAAAGGCTTGAGGAACTTAGAGAGCTTTTTGAAGATAGAGTGGGATAAAGATCCACTCTTCTCTCAGTATTTTTGTCTAATACTATTGAAAAGGAGCAATTTTAAAGAAAACATCAAAACCCTGGATACACGAATATTTACTTATATTAGTATGTAAAATTATTAATACTTACATGATTATTAATACACATATACAAAAATTTTTAATGTTTAATCTCATGAATGCGGGGAGTCGCAAACTGGAATTTCAATGTCCACTGGCGGCAAATAAGATTTCAATTATGTCTCACTAATTAAATGTTTCTAAATATCTTCGATTTGCTTGTTCGAAAATATCTTACTTTATTCTCTGGTGGAAAACTCCTATGATGAGGGACTTTAAACAAACCTTTCTTGAAGTTATTCAGGCGGTATTGCCTTTAACACTGGCAGTGGTAGTGATCATGCTGGTATTAGTCGGTTCAAACCTGGGTCATATTACATCCTTTTTGACCGGCACAGTACTGGTCATAGTGGGAATGACTTTTTTCCTTATGGGCGTCAAACTGGGGATGTTGCCAATAGGCGAGGCGATAGGAGCCGATTTACCAAAACACGGTTCACTTATATTTATTGGAGCAGTTGCGTTTTTGTTATCGTTTCTTGCAACTATCGCGGAACCTGATGTAAGAGTTTTGAGCAGTATGATTGATTCAGTTTCAGAGGACAGCATAGACCGCAATTTACTGATCATATCAATAGCTTTTGGAGTAGGGTTCTTTGTGACTTTTTCCATTCTTAGGATAATCTACGGCGTCCCGATAAAGTATCTGTTTGCAATAAGCTATCTAATTATAATTGTGCTGTCCTTTTTCACACCTCAAGAATACCTTGCTATTTCCTTTGATGCCGGAGGCGTGACTACCGGGCCTATGACAGTACCTGTAATTCTTGCCCTCGGGATCGGAACAGCTTCAGTATTACAGGATAGGTCTCAACTTTCAGAAGGTTTCGGGCTCATAGGTTTCGCCTCGATAGGTCCCATAATCAGTATAATGCTATTGGGAGTGTTGTCCTCATGAGCTCGGGGATTACAGGGGGGATATTGCTTGTATCTCTAGAGGTTATCCAGGCACTTGTCCCTCTGGTGTTATTTTTTATCATATTCCAGCTTTTGTATCTGAAGTTGCCCTCATCACAGTTGATTAAGCTCTTTACAGGAATGCTTTTTACTGCAATCGGAATGATCTTATTTCTACACGGGGTTTATAATGGCTTTTTCCCTGTGGGAAGGGAAATAGGCGAATTTTTTGGTAGCTCTGACAAAAAAAACCTGTTAATCCCGATAGGTTTTGTCCTTGGGTTTCTTGCTACCTTCGCAGAACCTGCTGTAAGAGTATTATGTTATCAGATTGAGGAGTCTTCCAGTGGTTATATCAGTTCGAAGCTCATGCTCTACACGCTTTCTTCCGGAGTTGCTGTATTTGTCTCTATTGCGATGGCAAAACTTGTTTATGGAATTCCTTTCCTTTACATAATAGTTCCTGGTTATCTGTTTGTCCTTGTTTTGATATGGTTTTGCGACAAGGACTTCATAGCGATTGCATTTGATTCAGGAGGCGTCGCAACAGGCCCCATGGCTGTGACATTTCTCATGTCAATGGCTGTAGGAGTGGCTTCGGTACAGGAAGGCGGAAATCCTATTGTAGATGGTTTCGGCCTGATCGCAATGATAGCACTTGCACCTATTATCTTTGTTATGCTTCTGGGTGTATATATAAGATTTAATGGAGGTAGAAATAATGTCAAATGAAGGAGATTTTGTACTAATAGTAACAATTGTAAAAAAAGGGTGGGGCGATGATGTCATTAAGGCTTCCAGAAAGGCTGGTGCCCATGGAGGAACAATTTTATTTGGGCGCGGTACAGGTATACATGAAAATAAGAGTATCCTTGGCCTGATGATCGAACCTGAGAAAGAAATCGTGTTTACTATCGTCGAATCAAGCATGTCAGACTCTGTCCAGAATTCCATTACCGAGGCAGTAAAACTTGATGAGCCTGGAACAGGTGTAGGATTTGTAGTTCCTATAGAGAAAGTGTTTGGTATTTCTCGCTATTTCTGTGAAACCCAGGACATGTCACAGACGAATCTTAAGTCATAAGCCCGACATTCATAGATAATGTGATATCTTTCTGTTATCATGCGTTTGTTGCAAACATCGGGAAAATGGATTTTTAGATATTCATGTCTTATGAGTCTAGTTTCAAATATGTATTTTTTGGCGGACTTTTAATAGTAATTCATACAATAATCTAATAAGTATAAGACACGGCGATTCTCATGAGTAGAGAAAACATTGAAAACAGGCTCCTTGAAGAACTTAACTTTATCAAAAAACAACTTGGGGAAATACAGGAACATATGGTAGATATAGATACCCTGCTCACCGCAGAGGAAAAAGAGATTGTTTCTAAGAGCTTTGAAAACAAGAAGAGAGGAAAACTCATAAAATTTAAAGACCTTTAATAGTTTTTAATAACTTTTAATAACTGAGGCTCTAAAATGTTTGAAGTTTTTCTTGATACTCAAGCTCAAATTTTTTTGAAATCTGCAGATGAAATTACTCATTCACGGGCCAGGGAAATCTTTGAAGAGCTTGCCCTTGATCCTATTCCTCGGGGAGCAAAAAGAGTAATTGAAAGTCAGGAAAAACTTTTCAGGTTGCGATCCAGGCATTTAAGATTACTCTATAGAGTTGATTACGAAAAAGAAAACATTATAGTCATAATAATCGAGCCTTTAAGCCGCATGTACCGCTGAATAAAAATTAAACAGGAAAAACTGAAAGGTGAGCCATGTATTTTGCGAAGAGCGGAGAACTCAGGGCTGACCATTACAGGATGCTTCGCAGCCCTGAAATACACCGGAAAAGTGTCTGTGAGCTTTCCCTTGACTTTTCCGATGTAGATATCCGAAGCATAAGGGTAGGAAAACACTCAGGAGCTACAGGCCAAACCCTGGGAAACCTTAATATCCGGAAGAAGTACGGAGTTTCTGTGCTTGCAATTTCCAGGAACCACAGGCTTATTTATGATCTTGGAGCTGAGACAGAACTTAATCCCGATGATATCCTGCTTGTAATAAGCCCTCCGGAATGGCTTGAGGAACTTAGAGAGCTTTTTGAGGAGAAGGGGTGAGAAGGTTCTTTATCTCGAAAATATTTTATCTTCCGGCATAATCCTGTACTCAGGTATTAGTCCTGTATCCAGTATTAATCCTGTACTCCTGTAAAATAGAGCAAAAAATCAATTATTTTTATAAAACTGAAGGAGTAAATCCAGGGATGTCAACAATTTGAAGGAATCAGTTTGCGAATTTTATTTCAAACAGGCGTATTACTGCAAGAAATCAGAACAAGTACAATGACAGTAATACAAAATGCAATTTCAGTATATCTTAAAAATTTATCCTCCATAGTTTTAATAAGGTGGCAATCTTATATAAATTATTTCCACAGTTCCCGCAGGGAAGAGAGAAACGCTCTGAAACAGTATGCAGCTCCCTAAAATGACTCAAAATCAAATTGCGTGCGGCCACCCCACCCTAAAGGATGGGGTATGCTTCGGGCCGCACGCCCGGTTTCAGGGGTTCAGAAGTCTTCAATAATTCTCTGACCAAGTTTTACTGATTTAGAGGACTTGACTTTTGCTTTCGGTTTTTTCTGTGACTCCTTGATATAATGTTTAATTGTGTCAGCTGTTAAATTTCCAACTGATCGATAGAATTTTCCACTTGACCATAGACTTCCACCCCAATATCGTTTCTTTAGTTCAGGATGAAGCTTGAAAAGCCTGTAAGAACTTCCTCCTTTCAAGTATTGAACTACTTCTGACAAAGAGTTACTTGGATGAAATTCCACAAACAAGTGAACGTGATCGTCTACAATCTCCAGAGCATGAATCTTGTAGCCTTGCTCATTGCAAATGTTGTTGAGGATCAACTCGCAATCCTTTTTAATTCGCTTATTGTAGAATATATTGTATCGATACTTTGGCACCAACACGAGATGGTAGGTAATCTGACCATAGCCATGGCTAAAACTGTTCAATTCCAATGTATATCACATCCAGGCTATAGGCGGCTGGCACCTCCTATGGCCATGGTGCCAAATCAAGCTCATTTTACAAAAAAAGTAATGATTTAGAGATTTAATGAGAAAAACGAAGAGGCGAGGGTTCACTTCATCCCCTACCTAAAGGAAGGGGTATTCGTGACCCTCTGCGCTCCCTTGTAATAAAAAAAAGAAGAGATTGATTGTGATCAGGAAATACGCGGGAAAAAAGCTGAACTATTATTGATGAACTGCTGAACGATTTAAACCTTCAAGTTCTTTCCATCCGCACCTTCAATTTTTTCGATATGCACTTTCCTGCTTTAACACTTTTGTTCGTATGTCACGCAAGTGTTAAAAATCTATTTTTGTAGACATAACTTTTCAGAGTCAAGAGAAATATGCCGGATTACATAATATATTAAATTAATCAGTTATCGATTTTTTCCCCGCTACTTACTAAATATATTTTCCACAAAAAATTGCATACAGATTCTCTAATTTCTTTTCAGAATACAGAATACCTCGATTAATCATATATTAATTGGTCTCTGAATCACCCTGTAAAAAGCGCGTGTTTTCGAGATCATTAGAAGGTTTATATGTGTTGAATCTGAGATTGGAATTGAACAAAATATTTTTGGAAATATGTAATTTCCAACCATCAATGCGTGGTCAATTATTAAATTAATCTTTATCACAGTTTTTTTAAAATTCAATAGTATCTTTGTAAAAAAAACAAAACGTTTTTATATATCCCTACTATCTTATTAATGGTGTCAATGAAATCCAAAATAAGCCACTATTTTGCATCGATGGCGCTGCTATCCGGTTTTCTTTTGGCGCTAACAGGTATTGTTTTTGCTCTTTCAGTACATCTTACAAGAAAATCCGATCCTGGAGAAATAGCCATTACTTATGGTTTCATAGGTTTCGGTTTATCCCTGATCCTTACCGGTATCAATCTGATGATAAAGCAACCGAAAGAATATCATCTGCATATCGTGGGAACAGGGCTTATCCTTAATTGTACAGGGATTGTAGCTTTTCTTGCAGTTTACCCCCATGGTTGGGTATACCCGACTGTTACCTATATAGCAGCCGTATATGCTACAGGGGTCTGCCTGCTTGCAGGAAATGCCTTTGCAAATACGGTTTTGAATCAGATTGAAGAGAGAGCAAGACAACTTTCTGAGATAGAGTCCGAAAAGATAAAGAGTCACAGTGAAGACGAGATTGAAAAAGAAGTCCAGAAAACACTCGAAAGGTCTCTTACAGAAAAAGATGGTTTTTCGAGATTCAATATGGAGTTAAAAGACGCTGAATACGATTTTATTCTCGGAAAAGGGTTCACAGAGTCGGAAGAGAAAAAGGTCAGTATTCAGGATGAAATTTCAGAAGTTGAGAGCCTGAAGTTTGCCAGTTCCGGAAAGCTGGAAGTTCTCGATGATGGACTTGATTCAGCGTCACTGCTACTTGCCCGGGCTACCAGTACGGCATCAAGCGGCAAAGAAACCAAAGGGATATTCAACAGTAAAAAGAAACTTTTCAGGAGACACTAAAAATGGCTAAAGGTCTTGATGTAGGAACCATGAATATCATATGCGCGACCAAAGGAAATGGCTTAATTTCCTTTTCCCAGCAGAGAAACGCATTCCTTGAAATGGAGTCAAACGAACTGACAAAACAAATGCTTGACAATGGAAAAGTACTGTACACCCATAAGGGCAACAACCTGAATGTGCTTGGAGAAGATGCCTTCAAATTTTCAAATGTATTTAATAAGCACATCCGAAGGCCCATGAAGCAGGGGATAATAAGCCCTGACGAAAAAGATTCCATTCCTATGATCAAGGTCATCATTGAAAGAGTACTCGGAGTCCCTGAAAAGAAAGATGAAATACTGTACGTTTCCGTCCCTGCAAATCCTATAGATAACCAGCTCAATGTGCTCTATCATGGAAAAACCGTAGAAGCCCTTGCAAATAAACTAGGATATGTCACCTACCCTATTGATGAGGGACTTGCAGTTGTGTATTCAGAACTAAGTGACTCCAACTTCACAGGGATCGGTATCAGTGTAGGAGCAGGAATGACAAACGTAACTGTGGCTTACATGGCAACTCCCATTGTTTCTTTCAGCATTGCCCGTGGAGGGGATTGGATCGATGAGCAGGTCGCAACTGCCACAGGCATGGCAAAGGAAAGGATCACTTCAGTAAAAGAAACAGATTTCTCACTGGGTTCAGAGTACGAAATCGGAAGTGTCCAGGGAGCAATTGCTGTTTATTACGATGCCCTCCTGACATACGTTCTGCAGCACCTCAAGCGCAAACTATCGGAGACTGCTCCTCCAGATGCTGAATTCCAGGTCGCAATTGCCGGAGGAAGCACCAGAGCCAGAGGCTTTATGGAAATGTTTGAGAAGAGATTAAAGGAGACTAACCTACCAATAAGAATTTCAAGTGTCAAGAAGAACAGGATTGTAAGCCCCTCGGGAACAGATTCCAGAGATCCTATCTACGCAATTGCCAGAGGATGCCTGATTGCAGCTCTCTCTAAGGAGGCAAGCCTCGCCCCCACGCCCGAGCCCTCCCCAGAACCCCACGTCTCAAAATTCTCAGCTCAAAAGCCAGAGCCAGTCGGAGTCGCTAACAAGGGCTGAACCTTGCTGAAATTCGATTGGTGTATTTGAAGGAGGAAAAACCTTCTTCAAACCTTTTTCTCAAAAATTTTTTTTCACAATTTATTATTTTTCTGGCTTTTTGCTATTCGAGTGGTAACTTACATTCATTTTCTAAATATTGAGGTAACATGTGAAAATTTAGAGACCTCTGCTGTTGAAAACCACATTCAAGCTTGATTTTTCTCTTTTTGCCGGGCCACTGACAAACTACGTAATAATTGTCAACAATTGCAAACGGTGAAGAACCATTTTCGTCTGTTCCGAAATCTATAAATAATATATTCAACACTTTACGTAATGTAAAGTAAACAGTACATTTTGCACATATCATTTTACTATAAGTATCCAGACTTTTACTTAAAGATGCCCAGTATTAAGAACAAATATAATGGGAAATATACAAGGAGGTTTTAAAGATGAAGTTTAAGCAATTTCAAATATTTTTATTCCTTATTGTAATGTTTATGGGAGCGGTTTTAAGCTTTGCTTTTTCGATAGGCAATCCGGCACTAGCCGCAGGCGTTTTCTTCGCAGGCACAGCTGCTATATATTTATGCAAAAGCAGAGTGAAAGGTGTTGTGGAAGACGAGCGTGTTCACCAGGTCGGCCAGAAAGCCTCGTATGTTACTCTCCGGATAGTTACACTGGGTCTTGCTATTGGAGGTACAGTTCTGATAGCCATGAGAGATATCTACCCCGGCTACACAGATCTCGGTTTCGTCATGGCATACGCCAGTTGCGGAGTCCTTGTGCTTTATTCCCTGTTTTACAGACACTACAACAAAGAATACGGGGGTTGAGATGAAAAATAATATTAAAGTTTACAGGGCAATTCATGACCTTACTCAGGAAGGCCTGGCTGAAAAAGTCGGGGTAACAAGGCAGACAATACACGCTATTGAGAAAGGAAAGTATGACCCCTCTCTTGAGCTTGCTTTCAAGCTTGCCAGGCTTTTTGACACAAGAATTGAAGATATCTTTCTCTATGAGATCAGGGGGATTGATAGTAGAGAGGATTGAGATCTGCTCTGAAAAAGATTTATCCCTTAACTTCTTTAATCAAAGTTGCGTTGGCGCACCCCGCAGCAAGCTAGCGGGGTATTCGACAGAAAATAATCTTAAAATTTAGGGGACATTTGTTCGATGAAAAATAGCTATTAAGAGTGTTGATGGGTGAATAAACGCATATAAATCTTTATTCCAAAATCTGAAAGTAGGATTTCTTAATAGAAGTAGTAATAATTATTCTCGTATGTATTGTCTGAGTTTCCATTAAGTTTTTCATAAAAAAGGACTTTATCAAATATTTTTCAGCTAAACTTAGCTTTCCCGGGCTCCTCCGCACAAATAAACCGGAAGTAAAAGAGCATATAATTATGATTTTATTTTTTGTAAAACCGCTATCTAGTAAAGAAGTGAAATTTCAGCACGTAAGCTAATTTTCTTAAAAGGGATTTAAAGCCGATGCATCCGGAAAATCAATATTAGTTTATAAATAAATTTATAAGGAATGAGCAGTTAGTTAAACACAGATGTCTGTTTCTAAGATATTGGTTTGAAAACCGGTATATACAAAGCAATGGTAGACAGGGAACAGGCAAATAAAAACAGCTACCGAAACAAGAAGACCAGCAGGAGTAAAATATATGATGCAATCTTTTATTGTGGAACATTACCTTAGCAAAGCTGTAGATGTTTACTGTGGAGGGCCAGATATTTTCAGGGGAACTGTAGAAGCCTGTGCTGATAATGTCCTTACGCTCAATAATGATGGAAAACTTACACACATAGCCATTGATAAGATTATAGCTATGTGGGCTCAATAATCTAACAACTTTATATTTTAAAACCGTTATATTATTGGAAATGACAGGGGAAGAAAAAGGGCATTATTGATCTTTTTCTAAACCCTTTTACAGCTAGATAATTCTTTGGACTGATGGAGGAACTTAAGCTTTTTATTCTTCATATAGAGGATGAAAGCTGCTCCTTATCCAGCAGGACCAAAATTAGATACGTGGGAAATACCCTGAGGTGCAAAAAATGCAGTCTTTTATAGTGGAACACCATCTCGGAGAAATTGTAGACATCTACTGCGGGGAGCCTGATATTTTTAACGGAAAAGTGGAAGCCTGCGCAGACAATGTACTCACTCTTGGAAAAGACGGAAGATACACGCACATAGCAATTGATAAGATCATAGCTATCTGGCGCGCGTAATAAAGGATAAAAGAGTGTGATCGAGTCAGATTTTTTTAAATAAAGAGCTGTCAAATAAAAATATATTGAATTGGAGAAGTCCCGAAATGGGATACTTCATCCTTTCATCACTTTTTTACAAAAAGCCCATATGTTCTTTGCAGCTTATATTTTGATACAGCTTTTTGCATGGGAGGCAATGAACTCTCTCATGAGTTTTGCTCCGAGCATGGCTGTCTGTCCGGAATCATATTCAGGGGCAATTTCAACTACATCGAAAGCCATTGAGTAAGGAGCAAGAGTCCTTATTGCAGTTCTGACGTCCCTGGCACTGAGGCCAAAAGGCTCAGGTGTACCGAGACCCGGGGCGTAAGACGGATCTATTGCATCCATATCAAGAGAAAGATAGAGCTGGCTACAGTCCAGACATTCAATTACTTCTTTGAGGACTTCGACCATGCCTATGGATTCAACATCATCTGCCGTGTAGTATTTCAGGTTATTTTCCCTGGCAAAAACCCATTCTTCTTCCGGGCCGCTCCTTATACCTATAGAAACAAGATTCTTCGTGACCTGATCGAGAATATTCCGGGATACACACGCATGATTATTCTTGAATCCCCTGTACTCCTCCCTGAGGTCAAAGTGAGCATCAAGGATAAGGACTCCGAAATCATCTCCTGCGAACTCGGCACACGCCTTAACCGTCGAATAAGTAAGGGAATGTTCTCCACCAAGCATTATTGGAAGCTTTCCATCATTCAGTAAACCCTTTACATCTTCGTAAAGATCCCGCAGGGTCTCGTCAACCAGGGCTGATGTTTCCAGGTTTCCTGCATCATAAATCGGAAGGTCCACAAGATCGATGTCAAATGTCGGGTTATAACTCTCAAAATTTGCAGAAACCTGCCTCATCGCATCCGGAGCCCAGCGGCTGCCTGCGCGGTACGAGGAGGTATTGTCAAAGGGTACGCCGAAAATAACATAACGTGCAGACTCATAGTCTGCAAGAGCATCTATAAAGGAATTGGGCAAAAACATACTCTTACCTGATGTAAATTGTTTACTTAAAAAAGAAACTCAGGTTATTAACCTGAGTTTTCACCTGCTTTTCAGAGACTTATGTCCTTATATCGAGTTTGACCTTTCCGAGGGCTGTGATATAAGAAATCTCTTCGCCCTCTTTTACCTTTTCCTTGTATTCCTCAGGGATTACAATCTCAAAGGTCGAAAAGTCTCCCAGATCCATGAGCTGGGCGATTTCGCCAACGATTGAGATTACCTGTGCACTTTTTCGTTCTACAATCGGAACATAGACTTTGTTTGCAACTGAACCAATGTAGGAGCGCTTCTGACCGTCAAAAAGACCAATTGTCTCGATTCTTGCCTTTGCGGCCCCATGTTTCCCGGGTTTGGATTTTGTAATGCTCTTTATGATACATGCTTCGTCGTCAACGATTACGTACTTCCCTTCTTTGAGCTCCTTAACTTCAACCTGCTGTTTCATAACAATTCTCCCTTACGTTTTAGATATGTATATCAATAAGTTGTAAGCGCCATACCGGATTTGCGGGCAAATTTACCAGTGCCAATTCCGGCGAAGTGGTATAAAAAGGCTTATCTAATTTTTAAGCCTGTCTACCCTTTTATCTCAATAAGTTGTAAGCGCCATACCGGATTTGAGGGAAATTTTTCCAGTGCCAATTCCGGTGAAGTGGTATAAGATGGCTGTTCTAATTTTTAAGCCTGTCTACCCTTTTATCCATACTTTGCTTACTTGCTCTGTATAGAAAAACTGGAAAGTAATTACTACCTGAATACATGTACAATCTCACAGGTAGAGAACTAATACGATTAATTATCCTAGAGTATATAACGCTTATGCGAGATTTTGTTTTTCCGGGAGTAATTTCAGAGAAAACTTTCGAAATAACTGGATAATTCCATTAATTTGAACGGAATCTTTGAGATAATAAGTAAAATTTGACTGTTCAAGTCAATTACCCGCTAAATCTAAAGATGTAACGGGTTTCCTGCGGAGGTGTTATGAACTCCGGATGAACCCTGTTCCTGCGGAATTTGCAATACATGCAAAAGTCCGTAGCCTTTTTCAGTTTTTCTTTAACATCCGAGTCCAAGTTCTCTCAGTTTTCCCTGAGAGGGAACTCCCTCCGTATCCCAGCCACGATAACGGTAATACTCCTGAAGAGCAACTTCAAACTCCTGCCTGGGAATTTCATCTCCTCTTTCATCGCTGCCGGCTTCGAAAAACCTTTCAGGAAGGGCATCATCTTTCCGTGTAAAACCCGCTCTCAGGTTATAAATTTTCTCCAGATTCCAGATTCTTTCTCCTGATTTCAAGAGTTCCGCAGGAGATACTTCCATCCCAACCCCCGAATGCAGAAGGGCTGAACAGAGTTCTTCATTAATGGCAAAAATCGAAAACGGACAGAGCACAAGGGAATCCAGCACAGCAGTCAGGTTTTCAAAGACCTGCAGAATTCCAGCTTTTCCTTTGAGGCTGAAGCGATCAAGGAGTAGAGGCTTTCCAAGAACTTCGGGTCCGACCATAAAGGCTGTAAAGTAATCTCCCCCATGGCAGGAGGTAGCGTAAGCAAGGGCCTGCCCTCGGATTCCCCGGGGATCAAAACCCCCGAGTTCGAGACCCTTTACATCCATACTAAGATATTCTCTCTTCCGGGCTGAGAAATACTTTCTAGCTCCATTTCCGGGTTCACTCCCTCCCCCGATTGCTTCAAGAAGAGTTTCAAGTTCCCTGAGATCTATTTTCCCGGATTTGAGTTCCGCACAGGCGCCGAGTACGGAACCTGCAGAGATAGGGTCAAGCCCGTAATCCTTACAGATTCTGTCTGCCCGGAGCACGGAGTTAAAATCCGGGTTTTCAAGGTTGAACCCGAAAGCCCACAGGGAATCGTAATCAGGAAGGATCTGCCCGGTTTTTATTATCCTTCGTTTACAGCCCAGAGGACAGGCAGGGCAGCTTTCTTTCTCAAGCTCGAAGCTGGTTTTGATATACTCCCCTGAGAACAGATCCGCAAAAGTAGTTCCTCTTCCGGAAAAGTTTTTGCAGGGGATGAGATCCATATAATCCAGAAGCTTTACAAGTGAAGGCGTGCCGTAGTTTGCAAGCCCTTTGGAGAGTACGGGGTTTGCTTCAAAAAGCTTTAGCATCTTTGTTTCAAGGTCTTTGAACTTTTCAGGACTGGCTGGCAAACGTTCTTTTTCCCCTTTTACAACCATTGCCTTCAGCAGCTTTGAGCCTGCAACCGCCCCCAGACCCCCCCTTCCGCTGTGTACGGAATCAATGACAAAAGAAGAAATCAGAACTCCTTTTTCACCTGCCCGACCTATGCAGGCGACGCTTCCTTTATTCTTCAGGGCCTCGGTGCATGCTTCGATATTTTTCCCCCAAAGATGGTCTGCCTGCACAATTTTGATATCTTCCCCCCTTACCTCCACAAAGGAAGGTTTTTTTGCCTTTCCGGTAATGACCAGAGCATCAATCCCGGCTTTTTTAAGTTCTCTCCCGAAGCCCCCACCCATGTTCCAGCTAAATATTGTGCCTGTTAGAGGTGACTTCGATGTAAGAACTGCCCCTGAAGCCATCGGAGCAAGGCCTGTAAGCGGCCCGGCAGTGAAAATCAGGGGGTTTTCAGGGCTAAGAGGGTTAATATCAGGATCTGCAAGCTCGGAAAGTAACTTTATTCCAAGTCCCCTGCCTCCCAGGTACATACGGATTAATTTTTCATCGGTACCGGTGACGGTAACTGCTTCGGAGCTAAGGTCTACATATACTGTTTTTCCTTTCCAGCCAGCCATATCAATCCCTTTTTCATGACTCTTTTAGTTCTACTTATTGTGACGTGGTTCTGATGTATTTTCAACCGGATTTCAAATTAGAATTCCTTTTTCGATTCTTTTTCGATTCATTTTCATTCATTAATTCCGGATTCTGCCCTTTTCCTTTAAGTCTTGTAACCACTCTATAGAAATATTTGCCTTAAAGCCTTCCTATTGAGAGATAATTTTTAATCAGGACCTGTAATGTGAAGATCTTAAAAGAGCCAGCCTTTAAGACAGAGAAATCTGAGATAATATTACATGAATCTGGAGAAACCGTATATCATATCTGTATACGCCCTTGTCCGGAATGAGAAAGGAGAATTTCTGCTACTCAGGCGTTCGGAAAACTCCCGCACCAATCCTGGAAAATGGGACCTGCCGGGTGGGAAGGTGAACCTGGAGGAGACTCTTAAAGAAGCAGTTGTGCGTGAGGTCTGGGAGGAAACCGGAATTTCAATTTATCCGGGGGAAATTGCAGGAGAAGTAAACTTTGAGCTCCCGAAAAAAAAGGTTATTGCTGTTCTATATAATGGGGGATATGTTATAGCTGAGGTTAAATTGAGTTCGGAGCATATTGAATACGCCTGGATTTCCCTTGAACGTATTCTCGAAATGGAGACACTTCCTGCTTATTTCAGAGACTTTTTCAAAAGGTTTGCCCTCGAAAACAAAAAACCTTACGAGCCTCCTGTGTGATCCGGAAATCTGCCTATTTATCATTCATTTGATATCATTCATTTGAAGTACTCATCTTCAAGTTTTTTTCTTTTTTTCCGGCTGTACTGCCAGCTTACACCAAGGAGCAGGAGAATTGCAAGAGCTATAAAACCTGCTACACGCAACAGAGTTCCATATTTGTTCAGCAGAATGGGGTTCACATTATCCCTGAGTTCGTACTCAGGATACATTATATCTCCCCGATCATTGCTGTGCCCGAGACCAAGAGCATGCCCGAGCTCATGCTTTGCAATGGTAAGCATGGTTGCGTCTCCATACTGCCTCCAGCCCCTACCCTGATAGTTTCCAACCTCAAGGACTATATCCACTCCAACGAAACGATCTCCGGAGATACTGGGTTTTGCATAGCCTGCTACACCCGAAGGAGCGCCTTCAACGCTCTCCAGGTTTTCCACCCACATTATTCGTATGTCCGCTTCTTCGGAGTCGACAATCTCAAAAACAGGGCTGTACTCGAGGTTACCGTTTCCCCCGTCTTCCCAGTATTCAAGAGCCTTTTCTATCTGTTCATAGTAGGTGGGGCTGTAATGGAGCGGGATATTTTTGCCGTCGATGTACACTGTAATAGGAGAATGACTCCAGGGATTATCGAGAATCTTCTCTGAACTTGCCCCGGATGCCGGGAAAACAGCAGGTAAGAATAATACCATCAGCAATAAGACAAAGGAGAAAATGATTCCATGAATATTGTTTTGATTAATGTAAATGAGCCTCCGTATCGGCAATTAATTTACTTCCAATTATTATTAAGATTATTAATATTATTATTAGTATGATTATTAGAATTATTATTAGTATGATTATTATTAGTATGATTATTATTAGTATGATTATTAGAATTAGTATAAATCAGGTAAACCTGTTTTACAGACATAATTTGTGAGTTCTCAATTGATCTCAATAAGTTTATGGATTGTGTTAATTAAATACCGAAAAGATCTGTAAAAAAATAAGCATTAAGATTATAAGAACTTAACTTAGAAATGTTATTGCAAAAATTGAACCAGAATTTGGTCTGTAAACCGATTTTTAATTAAAACGATCTTCAAAAATTGTTTTTTAAAATAAAATCTAAAATTGAACTTCCAATAAGTGAGCCTGAAAAAGTTAAATTTCGGGGATTTTGCTGACTGTTTACTTAATGTTTGCTCCGGAGATATTGCATACTTCGCAATCAGGATCACAGCATTGTTCTTTTTCGTCACTTTCCTCTTCTTTAGATCCCTCTTCGTCACCAGGGAATTCGGATGCAAGCGCCCTTGTACTTCCTGCAAGTACTGCGGCGTTGGCCAGGGATGCTCCTATCATTATTGCATAAAATATTTTTTCTTTTGTGATTCCTTTTCTTTTTGCGATTCTGATATGCATTTTAAGGCAATGGTCGCAGCGAAGGGCAGAAGCTACACCTATGGAAATAAGCTCCACGGTTTCCGGGTCGAGATTTTTGAACTCTCGCATGATAGAATTATCATAAAGAGTTTTTGGGATGAAGATCTCAGGGAGATCTTTCATAAAATTCATAATGTAAGGAACTTCTCCATACTGTTTCCGGACATCATCGAGAAGCTCCGGGATGACTTTCTCGGGGTCACTTTTCAAAATTTCCACAATATCCTCAAGTTCCATAAGAAACCACCAGCGCACATTAACGTGGAAAACAGGATTGGACGCCATTTTTCTGGTAGGACTTTACAGTTTAAAGGATAAGTGAAAAGCCACAAACCCAGTAAAAATGTAAAGGATAAAGTTTAACCCAACAGAATCCGGGTCAAATTGCAAAACCAACGTCAGACTTAGATTTGATTTTTATCAATATATAATTTTTCATTTTTGACCTGGAAATATTTGCAAGCTCGGAAAGGACGACTCCTTCATCAAACTCCAGCTTTTCAATTTTCTCATGGAATTCATCGTATGGAAGTTTGACCCTGAGTCCGTCAAGCTGAAGGGTGAGAGGAGCAGGAGAGAGCACCCTGCGGATTTCCGGAACCTGGTTTTCGATCTCCTTCATGACTCGCGCAGGAAGTACCGCAAGCGGGTCTTTTGCCTGCTGCTGGCGAATCTCAGAAGCAATCTTTGAAACCCCTTCGTTCAGATTGTCGAGGGCATTAATCTCCTCTGTTCTTCTTAACCTGTGAGAAACCCTTCCTATATTTCCAATGTAGAGGTCTGCTCCGGGGACATCTTCGGTTTTCAGTTCAGCAGGCCCTCCGGTAACCACAATAGGTATCTCAATGCCTTCAAAGAGTTTCGGCTTCTTTTTCGTAATACAGTCACTGAAAGATCCGAAGGTGAAAACCGCAATATCGTGCTCGTTGATGAGCTTTCGTTCATAGTCCATGGACAGGGAGACCCTGCGCCCCATTCCCCTTGCAAGCCCTATCATATTTGTATTAGCTCCGGGATGGCGAAGGTATTCTGCTATATCGCAGGCCGAATGTGGCAGGTGGTGTGAGGCAAGTGTAGGGGAGACAACTGCAATCTCTACCCCTGTAAGAGGAGCTTCCATCAGGACTCCAAGCAGTTCATGCGAGAGCTTTTTTACAATATCAATATCTTTTTCAGGGATAAGCATTATAAGATTGACTTCGGTCCCGGTAACTACTTTCTGAATTATGTAGCCTCCGAGATCTTCCATCAGTTCAATTAAAAGCCCGTGTTTATGGACTCCGCCGGTGTAAAGATAGGGTAGGAGTACAACCATCTTACTTTTTCCCTCCTTCCGTCAGTTCTTCGAGCATTGCTCCTGCTTCTTCGATCCACTCATGTTTCAATGCTTCCTCAGATGCCACAAAAACAAATCGATTGCCTTTATATAGATGGTAGCGAACCCTGAAACCCTCAGGAGTGGCGCGGACCGCGAAATCCACGAGATTTTCGTGAAGCCTGTGCCTGGGGTCTGCAACCATCATTTCTTTAATAAAAGCTGCCTCTTCAGCGGGTTTATCCGTGGTTATGGCTACAGTCCAGCGGTCCGGCTGGCTGATGTTCGCTTTTCCGTAGCGCTCCCAGAGTTTCCCGAGCAGTTCCGGAATGTACTGCTCTTTTTTGATAGAAATCATTACTTCTCCGGCGACAGGTTTTGCTTCCACATCAGCAATATCGATTGTCGTAACCCTGGTGCCAACATCCCTGAGAATGATTGCCATCTGGAAGAGAGAATCTTCAGGTCTTAGCACTACCTTGATCCGTCCTATTGCAGGAGCAAGCTTGAGACTTGCAAGGTTGTCCTCGATAATCTTCCTGTAAAACTCCTGCTCCGAATCAATTGCTGACTCGACAACAAAGATCTCAAGCGAATCCATTTTGACCTCACTCCTCCACATAGCCGGAAGCAAGAAGTGCTGCCCCTACTGCCCCTATCATGTGGGAGTTTTCCGGTACAAGAACCTCAATCTTGAGAAGGTCTCCGAGAGCTTTCGGGACTCCTTCGATAAGGGAAGAACCTCCTACAAGGATCAATGGCTCTTTTACGTCCACTTCCTGCAGTTGCTGCTCGTAGATCTGTTCTACCACACTGTAGCAGGCTGCAGCTGCGACATCTTCAGGAGTAGCTCCTTTGGCAAGGGAGTTTACAAGGGACTGTATCCCGAAAACTATGCAGTAGCTGTTCATGTTTACATTTTCCTGCATACCCTTGACTGCAAGTGCCCCGAGTTCCGTAATCTCCACACCGAGACGCTTGGAGATCATTTCAAAGAAACGTCCCGAAGCTCCTGCGCAGATCCCCCCCATTGTGAACATGCCAGGGATTCCGTCTTCAACAGAGATCGCCTTGTTGTCCATACCTCCGATATCAATGACCGTCGCAGAGCCCTTTTGCCTGCCTGCAAGGTAGACAGCTCCCTTTGAGTTGACGGTAATTTCTTCCTGGATCAGCTGGGCGTTAAAATGGTTCCCTATAAGAAAACGTCCGTATCCTGTAGTGCCCAGAGCCTGGACTTCTTCTCTGGCAACTCCGGCTTCTTTAAGGGCCTGGGAGTATGCTTCGTCAGCACTTTCAAGGACTTTTGTTGTAGGCACCCAGCCTTTACCTATGATCTTGTTATCTCTCATAACCACAGCTTTTGTGGTTGTCGATCCCGAATCAATTCCCGCAGTCAGCCCGGTCTGGACTTCCCTGGCAAGGAGATGCCTGCGCCTGGCAATTGTGGTCAGGGCTTCAAGACGGGTGAGCAGGGTGCCTGCACTTGTTCGTTCGGTAAATGAATAGCTGATTACAGGGATCTCGGAGTGCTTATGGATGTACCTTCTGACCTCGTTTCGAACAATAGCTCCTTCTGCACAGCGGAAGCAGGTAGTAATAAAGACCCCATCTACTTTTGTTGTACCTTCAACAACGGCCTTTGCCCGTGCCATCATGAGCCTGAGGTCTCCGCTTGCAACTTCAAGCCCGAAATCTTTGCCTATGGTATCTATGGATGCAATGTCAATTTCGGGATAAATGAATTTTGCATCTACTCTGGCTGCGGCAGCTTCAAATTCGGGCTGAACCCCGGCATACTCAGAGCCGCAGGAAACCAGAGCAATCTTTACAAGTCCGGATTCTTCGGCACTCATTCCTCTGCCTCCTTTTCTGCCGGTTCTTCATCTACTGGCTTTTCATCTTCGTCCGGCTTTTCTTCAGGCAATGACTCCAGAAATGCTGCGATTTTGTTCACGAAATCGCGGGCATCCTCGTCGGATTCCGGATATTTTACTTCCAGAACAGGGACCCCTTTATCGCGCACCAGATATTTCATCAGTTCGTTTGTGCGGTTACAGCCCACGCAGCCAAAGTTTGCAGGGGGGTTTTCAACTATGATTGCAGCTTCTGTTTCTTCTATAAGGGGACCTATTAGAGACATTCTTCCCCTTACTCCAGCCGGCACTTCAACCGCAGCATATCGAAGCCCGATTTTAGGATCTTCGGGAGTAATATTAATAGGGGGAGAATCCAGGCTGATGTTTGTAACTTTCTCTCTTACCTGGTTCATCATTGTAAGGGGTTTATGCTCGAAGCGCTCAACCAGGTCAGATAAAATAAGACTGTTTACAGGGTAAATGAAAACCTTTGCCAAAAAAATTCACCTCGCAAGCTCCTCTTCAATAATTTTTTCCAAATCAGAAACTTTAAGCCTGCTTTTCTCTTTGTGTTTTTCTTTTACGGACTCTTTTGCTTCCAGTTCATCAAGTGCAGCCCCTATGGCAGGGAGCATCTTCACTTCTTCCCTCAGGAAATGGAATCCAGGCCTCGGGCCTCCGCCCCGGCTTGCCCGACAGCGCCTCTCATCACCTGCAGGAAATCCCCTATCTTTTATAAAAATGTGGTTTTTATCCATCTGCTGAATCTTTTCTACCACTGAAAGGACATCCTCCTTTGATCCTGTTACAATAAGCCCAAAGCAGGTCTCCTTTACCGTAACCGGAAACTCTGATTCATAAATCTTCATGGCTGCATCCGCAGGCAGCACTTTATCCGAACTGATTACAATGTACTTTGTAATCTCATTTTGTTTTATTTCTGTCATCTTCTGTCTCTCCTCAACTTCGGGAGACTTCACCTGCGATAAATCCAAACATGTGAATCCGCTCAAGTATCAACATTATTTTCGGTTATGTAATAGTTTATTATGCATTATTTAATTAATTAAATACAACTTATATAATTGAATAATTATCAATAATTAGGATTCTCAGTTCCCCTTATCATCAGTTCTCCTGCGTGCAGCTTCAATTATATATATCGCATCTCCTTCTTCGATGCCCTTAAGTCTCTCAGGCTCGACTATCCGACCGATAATATTCGTTGAGGAAAACTTTTCTCCGGTAGGACCGAAGAGATCATCATCTACAAGTCTCGCTCCTATGGTCCCCATCCTTTTTGCGGCCTGATTTGTGATTCCAATTTCCCCGGCCAGTACCCTGCCACTTGGCGTGTTTTCAGGAAGGATTTCTTTGTATTTCACCACTTCCTTTTCTGTTTTGAAAAGGTAAGTGTTCTCATAGACCATATAAACAGGAAGTTTTCCGACGGTTTTTGTCTTGAGTTCAAGAGAATGACGGAAAAAGTCTACCGATTTTGGGGCTATCTCCGGGTAAAGCTCAACTTCAATGAGTTTTTCCCTGGATACCGCATAAGCAGTCACTTTCGCTTCTCCGAAAATTTCCAGAGTTGTTGGCGGGTCCTGCCTGACAATTACTGCGTCCTTTCCTGTGTACCCATCTTTTACCAGTTCCACCCCTATAGAGGAAAGTACGGGCTCGACCTCTTCAAAGCTGTGTCCCAACAGGACTATCTGGGGAGGAAGGCTTTCTACTGACAGCTTCTGTCCCTTTTCTGCGAGTTTGATAAGCTCAAGGCCTTTTGTTACCTGCCCGACGACCGAATGCACAAGGCTTGAAGGCCGTTCCTCTCTGGAAATATATATCCTACCGGCCCCGTATCCGACTGTCCTGACAGAGATGGCACCTTCTCTTCTCGGCTCAAAATTTTCATAAGGAACAGGTTCTTCTTTCAGGCTATCATCTGAGATAAATGAGCTGGTTATCACATCTACGTTAAGAGTTCCCTCGCGGGTCAGGGCATAGAAGTGTTCAGCTCCCTTAGGGGAGTTTCTGGAAAGCTCGACCTCAAAATAAGTAAATACACTGTCATGATTTTCAAGAAGGGTAGAAAGATCGGTAGTACAGGTTTTTTCTGCAAGTTGTTCCCATTCTATAATAGGCTCTATGCTCAGGATGGAGTCTTCTCTCGAAAGCCTGAAAATAAGATTTCTCCCGGTTACAATTGTTGCAAAAACGCCATCTTCGGGAGATCCATACTCAGCGGCATGCCTTTTTCTTGACAGGATCAGATGAGTATTACGGGAGTCAAATCCTCCTGCCCCGAATACAACATCAAACGCTTCAAAGCTCCCGGTCTCACGCAAAGGCTTTATGTCGGCTTCAAAAGGTCCGAAAGCCAGAGCTTCAGGACTTGCCCAGTGGATGGTTTTACCTTCATACTCTTTATAATGTTCAGCCCATAGTTTTCCAGAGGATGATTCCGGATCTTTGAGTTCTATCCTTAGCTCCCCTCTGGGTGTCTTGATAGCGTATTCGGTGACATTCTCCGTCCTCTTCTCAGCGGCTTTTTTAAGAATTCCAACCGCTGTACCGGCTATATAGGGGGCTCGGGAAACTTTAAGAGCGTCTCCAAGGGTAGAGCCTGCAGGCAAAGTGTATTTTTGCCCGTTCACCTCTACGCTGATCTCATTACTCGTAATCGGCACCTCATTTTAGTATTTTTCTATGTTAAGAGGTGGCGGCATATTTATATTTCTTCTGTAGCTTTGAGCCCTTCTTCTGTAGCTTTGAACCTTTCTTCTTCAGTGAGATGGGAGAGTACGTTCTCCGGTTTCCCTATAGCTACGATCTTTCCATCGCGCATGAGTGCAACACGGTCGCAGATCTCATTCACAAAGTCCATGTCGTGAGAGACAACAACAAAGGTTTCTCCAATCTCTTCTCTGGCTTTAAGGATGGAGTTTGTCACTGATACCTTGGTAATAGGGTCCATTGTCCCGGTTGGTTCATCCATAATGACGATTCTTGGCTCCTTGATAAGGACCTGCGCAAGTGCAATTCTATGTCGCTCTCCTTCACTCATTTCATTGGTCATTTTGGACAAAACAGCTTTTGCCTTATTTTCTTCAAAACCTGCAGCCTTGAGAGTAATTATGGCTTTTCGAACCCCAAGTTCGAATGGAAGGTCCAGGCTAATGGATTCTGTAAGATTGTCTATTACGGAGCTGTGGGTATAAAGCCCATATTCCTGGTGCAGGAATCCCATGTATTTCGTTGCCCTGCCTTTGTTTTCAACCCCTAATTTTGTCATGTCCACCCATCCATCCCCGACGCGGACTTCAACTTCTCCTGAGGTTGGTGGTAAAATTCCCATAAGGATTTTCGAGGTTGTGGTCTTGCCTGCTCCGCTTACCCCGACAAGGCCGAAAATCTCTCCTTCCATCACGTCAAAAGAGATTTTGTCCACAGCTCTTACCACACCCCGGTCTACTGAGATATAACGCTTTGTCAGATCCCTTACGCGGATAATAGGCTCTCCTACCAGAGCGTTCTTTTCCTGCCTGACCATGGATGCACTTTGCATAAAGATCGCAGAAACCTCAAGTGGGTCTCCTTCCTGGACTACTTCCCCATTTTCAAGCAGAATTGCCTTATCTGCCAGTTTCTCGATTACTTCGGGCCAGTGGGATGTAAGGACCATGCTCATATTGTAGCTCTTAACAGCCTTTATAATGGCTTCGTGAACCAGCTTTGCAGTCATGGGGTCAAGGGTACCTGTAGGCTCGTCGGCTAATAGGAGAAATGGATTTCTTACAAGCTGTCTTGCAAGCACAACCCGCTGTTTTTCCCCCCCGGAAAGTTCCCTCGCCACGTGCATCATACGGTGGCTCAGGTTTACCTCCTCGAGGAGTTCAACTGCCTTTTTCATGGCGTCTTCTCCCTTATACCCGATTTCATTCAGGGAGTTTATGACGTTTACCAGAACTCTTTCATCCCCATAAAGGGCAAAGGTTCTCTGGAGCATTATTGCAATGCGCTTGGTGATATCCTTTCTTATAGGGTCGTAAAGTGAAAGTTTTATAAAATCAGCTTTGAATGCCTCAAGACTCTCGCCGCAGACCGGGCATTTCTGGCCTATTTTGCTTGGACGTTCTATATATCCGCATTTCTCACAGCGGGCCAGATGATAAATTACTTCGCCCGAGATATTCTCAAAAGATTCGGTCCCACGCAACACATGCATAAGGATTGTTTTCCCGGATCCGCTTTTTCCCAGAATCCCAACGACTTCCCCTTCGTTGATGCTTAAACTTACGTTTTTCAGTGCCTTAAGACCATCGAAATCTACGGTTAGATTTTTTACTTCAATAAATACTGGCATGTATTTTCCTCCGCAAATTATGAGTTGCAAATAAGTCCTGGTGGCTTTCTCCTGCCTGGACGTATCGCTCAAGAGTGAAAAGTAATTACTTTAAAGTGAATATCGCATTAACAGAATCAATAAATTTCACACATATGGGCAACAATTAGATAAGAGTAAACATTACATAAACATAACGCATTATTATGTCACTGTTAACATCTAGAATCAATATCAGTTGGTGAATTTGAGGGATTTTTGCTCTTTATAATCCTTTTACCACATCCACAACTTTGATTATATCGTCGAGCACCACATCTGCTGCTGCCCGGAGCTCTTCTGGTCTTTCGTCTCCCTGCTGGGTCGTCATTATACCCACATCTGCTGCCCTGAGAGCCAGGATATCGTTAATTCCGTCCCCTACCATAACTACTTTCTCGTACCTGGTTTTAAGTTCAAGCACCACTTTCTCCTTCATAATGGGATCTGCAAAAGCAAAGACTCTTTCTTGCGGGATATTTACTAACTCTGCAAGTTGCACAAGAGCTGACATTCTGTCCCCGGATGCTATGTACATATCCACTTCCATAGCATAGAGCGACTGGATGGTCTGCAACGTCTTACCGAATACCTGCCCTCCCGTGCTGAGCACATAGGGTATTTTTCTTGCCTCTGAGTCCACAATCAGACCTGCCGCAAGATAAATGCTGTCAGGGCAGAGGGATGTAACTGCCTTAAGCACGTCATGAACATCCCCCATCATGAGAGAAGTCCCTCTTATGATCTCACAGGCAACGTCCGGGGTAAACTTTCCTTTTGAACAGCTGATACCTATTGAAACTCCATACTCCTTTATAAACTCAAATAAAAACATATCCCTTCTTGAGTGCAGGATTATTTCGTTCTCGGTATTAAGAGCTACAAGGCCGCAACCGTTTTTCTTCGCGACAATGGCAGTGCTCTCTATGTTTTCAAGGATATTCCCGGTGCTGGATTCTTTTGCAACTCTGTACATGCGGAGAAGAGTTCCGGCACTGTCAAAGACCACTGCGATTCGTTTGGCCATGTCAATTGATTAATCTATAAAATAAAAAAATCTTTGTGAAAGCCCCGGAAAAGTAGATGGGAAACTGAAATTTATAAAAATAAATGAAGTAGAAAAGTAAAACTCCTATTTACATTTTCTCTTACAGGATTGAGGCTCCCGAAAGCAGGACTCCGGCAAAAAACCCGAGAATTACTCCGGAATTCAGGAAGGGCAGCCCTGCCTGAGGTTTTCCCTTCATTACCAGGATGGACAAAAATACATGCCCTACAAGAGTTCCCAGCATTGCCCCGAGCACAGGGTATGAGAATCCTCCGTTTTCGAGAAATACATTTGCGGAAACTACCAGCAAGGTGGGCATGACTGCGTCTCCAAGGCCCATGAAAAAGGCTTCACGTTTTTCCCCTTCTTTAAAACTTTCCTTAATGAATGAATAGTTCGAGTTCTTTGGGATTATGAAAAGAAGAGGAAGTTTAAGGTCCATTACACCTTCAGCCATGGTTATCATATGTTTTGTCTTATATACCGAGATGGCATCATAGACTGCAAGCAATATCAGAAGGACAACTACAGGGATAATGGAAAGGGAGATTCCTAACAGGGCACTGACTCCACCTGCTATGCAGATCCCCAGAATATCGATTACATACCACTCAGGATATTTGTAAAGTAATACTGTCAACCCTGTAGAAATCAGGAGTGAAGCGAGATTTTCAAAGCCTGCGAAGGAAGGAATCAGGGTGAACAGTGCGAAAAAGACATAGTAGAGAGTACTGACTATGGCGAAGTATATGAGTAGGCTGATAATCCATTTCATGTTTTTCTTTATCGCTACCAGGACAAGAAGCGTAAAAACCAGGATCATCACGATATAATAAATCGAATTGGAAACCTGTGTCGGATCTTCAAAAGCCTGCATGTCATTAACTTCCATTGGCGTTGATAAAAGAAGGGCGAGAACCTGCACTATCAGGATTAACCCTGCCATGGAAAGAATCGGCAAATAATCTTTAAGTGAATTTTCGCTGGAACTCAAGTACTAAACTCCTTATTTCTTGACACTATGCCTTTTCTATTCCTTTATATATTTACTCTATCCTCTGTCTTTAATTTTTATGTCCCTTAATAAATAATCAATTTTGCCAATTATCTGCCTTCCCCGTATTTGTTCTGCGATATTAGTATAGATTCACAATTTATCAGGCGTTTTCATTTTGTGAGAAGTTTCCCGCTCCTGTTAGTTTACTCGATAGAAGTCCCGGCAATTCACTTTAAGATATTGTTTGGTTTATTGAGGGGATCAGGAAAAAAATAAATTCGGGATAAAAGATACATAAATAGTTTATGCAAAAAATTATATAGAATCACTGTATAAAAAACAAGTAAAGATAGAAAAATAATAAATATGGAAATGCGGAAAAAATAGAAAAACAGTAAATACTTTAATGGAAATTATCTCCACCTAATAATTTTCAGCCCGGTATGAGGAATTTGTGGTTTTACACGAAGTTTATGATTGCATAAGGAGAAATTCCATAAGTACGTTAGAGGTATACAATGGAGACCAGAGATACAGTATTCCTTGTTGTGATGGTTCTGTCATCATTCCTTCTATCCTTCGAATGGCTTAGAAGGTTTACATACAAGCCCACAAATCCTTTCATTGACCCTTTAATTATTTTATCGATTATGATTCTGGCCGGAACATTATCTCTCATGCTTATCTCTATTAATGACAAGCTTCAGAGTTTTGAAGACAAGATGGAAGCAAAGGACCGCGCCCTCAGGGTTAATATGGAAAGTTCGGAAACAAAAATTGAAGAAAGTATGAATGAGCTCTCAAGTAAAGTTGATAATGCAGTATATGAATTCAACCGCAGAAAATATCACTGATTTCTGCTCACAATCTTATTTTTCCTGAAAGAGTAAATACGGCCAGGTTTCTTCTAATTAGATTCTCTTCAATTTTCGTCCCCCTGTTAGATGTATTTTATTTTCGTATCCTGTTTTTTCTTTTCACAGTGTTTTCTTTGCCTTTTTTCAGACACTCTTAATTCGTTCTTAATCTAACCTTTAAACTGTCTTTCTTTCCATTTACTCCTTTTATTTTATAGGACGGTTTTTAAACGGATTTTATCGTTAATCAACGATTTTTTAGAAAACTTCCAAATATTTTCATTTTTGAATATCTCTTCAGGCTGGACAATATGTAAAATTCGTGTAATTGAATTGCTCTATGGAGTAAATACCGGCACAAACAGATACAAATAAGAGGAAAAGTTAATATACAGGATTTGTAAAAGAGAATCTACTTTACATTTTTGATTAATTTGATTTGTTAATACGAGCATTTGCATATATGATAATTTATGTTATTTATTGATACTGAATTGTTATCCTGCCCAGTATTTTCAGGCGCAAGCCCCACGATTTAGCAAAGTATATATATTGGATGTCCTGTAGTAGAGAGGAATATCTGGAATCCAGACAGTTATAAATATATTCAAATTGATATAGTGTATCGTAAGTTATTATTACTCAGAGTTAGTATATTGATTACTTGTGTAAACAGGTAAAGAAGGAAAGCTAATATGCACCTCAATCTGGAACCGATTGGCATTATCAAAAAGGTTGCAAATAAGTCGGAGATTTTGATTTATTCTGATTTTGAGCAGGTCATACGAAATATAGTGTCCAAAATAGGAGAAGGAGCCGAAATGGGCCAGAAGCTTCTGGTTATCCATAAAAATAATAGCAAAAAACAAATAGATGGTCACCAGGTCCAGGTCACGAAGGCGACGCTTCTGGAAAGAAAAGGAAATCTGTTAACAATATCCAAAATAGAGGCAAATGAAGATTCCGTAATTGACGTCCGACTTGATCTTACCGCCTGACACCCTTCTACTTCGACATATGCCGATAAAAATCAGAGATTCCTGGACGTTTCCCTTTTCTCCGGGATAGCCTGGATGGCATTCATGGAGAGCTGAATTTGGGATGGAAATTCCAGGAAGCAGGGTTTACTGTAATTATTTTTATTATAATTCTTTTTTTGCTGCTGAGCAGCGGCTGTCTAAAAGAAGGCACAGATTTTAAAAAGCCCGGCGGTGAGGCTGAAATCGAAAGCAGAGATTCTGCAGGACCTGAGGCAGATATTCAGAAACACCAGCTATCTACTGTTGTTGCTGTCTATATGGTTGGAAGTGACCTTGAGTCTTCAAACAAATATGCCAGCAAGGATATCCTCGAAATTATTGATGGTGCCTCCACGCTGAACGGGGAAGATACTGAAATTCTTGTAGCTTATGGAGGGGCTTCCGCAGAGGGATGGGAGGGCATGACAATCGCAGAGCTTGAGGATCTCAGAAAGGACGGAGAGGACGGGACCATAGGCAAGGGGGACATTAACAGAGAGACATATCCCCACGCAAACATGGGAGATGCCGCAGGGCTTGAAACCTTTCTTTCATATATTCGAGAAAACTATGAGAGTGAAAGGACCCTGCTTATTTTCTGGGACCACGGAGATGCTTACAGGGGGGTTTGCTTTGACGAGAATCATGGTTATGACAGGCTGGAACTTCCTGAACTGAGTGACACTCTTAAAGCCTCCGGAATGCATTTTGACCTTATTGGTTTTGATGCCTGCCTCATGTCCAGCCTTGAGCTTGCAAGCGCGGTTAAGCCTTCTGCAGATTACATGCTCGCCTCCGAATCAATCGAACCTACCCATGGCTGGGACTATGTTGCTTTCATAGGTTATGTCTCAGAAAACCCCAGAGCCCCTACAGAAGAAATAGGAAGGGTTATCATTGACAGCTATCTGGAGAATTCCTCTCATGTGCCCCCCAGAACCCTTTCTCTCCTTGACCTCTCAAAAACCGATGAAGTACTGCAGAATATCGATAGGCTTGCAGATGATATGGGTACAAGCGTTTCAAACCCGGAAGGGTATTGTGGACTTGGGGCATCTCTTACGAAAGCCCGGAAGTTCGGGGTAGAACCAAAGAAAGGATCTGAAATCTCAATGGACCTGAAGAGTTTTGCCCTGAGAATCGGAGAGGAAATGCCGGAACTTGCAGGCAGGTCTGAAGCTCTCATAAAATCGCTTGAAGATTTTGTTATTTACTCAAGGCAGGACGGCACAATGCCTGGTGCATATGGAGTCTCCGTATATTCTCCCCAGACTCAGGACAATTACTCTAAATATTACGGCAGGGTTTCCATTTCCGAAGCATGGTCGGAATTTCTTGATGGCTATTCTGTGAGAACCTGTGCGGACTTTACAGAACCCGGCATCTCAAAATCCGGAGATTCCTTTTCAGTAAAAGACGATTCCGGGCTGGCTTCGGTAGACCAGGTTTACTTCATAGCCTCTCCGGAAGGCCCGGTCCTCATAGGAAGAATGCCCCTCACCTGTTCAGGGGGCACGAACTACAGCCTCCCTGCCTGGGGAGGGGAATGGATCTTTATAGAGGACTCCAAAACAGGAAAAAGCTCTCTTATTTATGCAGCCTGTGGAGGAGAAAGCGAAAATGGAAACAGGATACTTACTACCGAACTGGGGCTTCAAAGAGATGGAGAGTTCAGATCCTGTCTTGCCCAGCTTTACCTGGACACCCTCAACGGGACTGTCAGAGCTTACATGAATCCCTATGAGGCCCTGGATGACGGAAACATCCTGTTCTCAAAAGAAGTGCTTGTACCGGAACCAGGAGATATTATTACTACATACGCCCCAGTCTACGGAGAATCCGATATTAAGGACTGGACAACACTTGGCAGGCTTAAGATGGATGAAAATACGGCTTTTGTCTATGACTTTCTGCCTGCAGGAACTTATTATACCGCACTTTATGCAGAAGATTACCGCCTGAACTTCAATATGAGCGAACCTGTGGAGATTATCCGGGAATAATTTCCTGAAAATCCATCCCCTTGAATAATTTCCTGAAAATCCCCTTTTTAATTTTCCTCTATCTTAAAAGGCCGTTAATCTGGCAACAGACATAAAACTTCAGTACACGTAAAGCCTATTGTCCAGTAAATGGAGATACTGATAACAAGATACTGATAGCAAGATACTGATAGCAAGATACTGGGAGCGAGAAGTCGAAAGCAACAGGTATCACCGGATTAAACCCGCCTGAGGATAGTAACTGCCCGGAGGCAGTAAAAGAGTTAGAGATAAAGAGTAAAAGTAAAGAAGCCTGAGGCTAAAAAAGAGTTTCATACACCAGAGGAAAAAAATATGGGCACGGATATAGGAGATCTGCTTCAGAAAAGAAAAATAGAGCTTTCTGACCTCTCAAACCGGGTGGTTGCAGTTGATGCATTTAACACCCTTCACCAGTTTTTGAGCATTATCCGCCAGAGAGACGGAAGTCCCCTGGTTAATTCAAGCGGGAAAGTGACCTCGCACCTCTCCGGCCTGCTCTACAGGACAGCAAGCCTTGTTGAAGCTGGTATCAAACCTATTTTCATTTTTGATGGTAAACCCCCTGACCTGAAATCCGGGACCCTGGACCGAAGGAAAGAAGTTAGAGAATCTTCACGGGAGAAGTGGGAAAATGCAAAGGCAGAAGGGGACCTTGAAGCTGCTTATAAGTATGCTCAGGCTTCTTCAAAGGTTGACCAGGACATCGTTGAAGATTCAAAATACCTCCTCGGTATAATGGGCATTCCATGGATACAGGCCCCCTGTGAAGGGGAAGCACAGGCTGCCTATATGGTCCTTAAAAAGGATGCGGATTGTGTTGCTTCCCAGGACTACGATTCCTTCCTTTTCGGAGCACCGAGCGTCGTCCGCAACATGGCTGTCACCGGAAAACGCAAGCTCCCTGGAAAGAATGTATATGTTGATGTCGGACTTGAAATGATTGAACTCGATGAAACCCTCGAGGCTCTGGGGGTCAACAGGGACCAGCTTATCGATATTGCAATCTGTGTGGGTACGGATTATAACAAAGGACTGGAAAAAGTGGGTCCTAAAACAGCCCTTAAACTGATTAAAAAGCATGGAGATATCCACGCCGTGCTCCGGGAAAAAGGGGTGGAAATCGAAGGGCTGGACAATATAAAAGAACTCTTTACTCATCCTGATGTTACGGACGACTATGAAATTAAATGGGGCAAGCCTGATTCCGAAAAACTCATCAAATTCCTCTGCGAGGATAATGACTTCTCCGTAGACAGGATAGAAAAAGCTGTAGAACGCCTTAAAGCGGCTTCAGGGGCCAGGCAGAAAACCCTTGACCAATGGTTCTAAAGAGTTTTAAGGGCTCAAGAGGTATTCCCACCCCCACAGATCCCTTCTTTACATTTTCATTACATTGAATCCATTACTTGTGAAAGTCTCGTCGTCAGAAAATCTCGTCGTCAGAGATATGCAGGCAGGGTGGTCTGAGATTGACAAAATCTGAACCGGAGCATTCAGGAGAAGAACACTCATATTCCCATGCCCACGGAGTTGTGGACCCCGAACTTCTTTCCACGGATAGGGGGCTCTTTGCTGTCAAATGGTCCTTTGCCGGCTTGATGCTAACTGCGCTCTTTCAAATTCTTGTAGTATGGGTTTCGGGAAGTGTAGCCCTTCTTGCAGATACCATTCATAACTTCGGGGATGCCGCAACTGCAATCCCCCTGGGGTTTGCCTTCCTGCTCTCCAGAAAAAAGCCCAACAAAAGTTTTACTTACGGCTACGGCAGGGCAGAAGACCTCGCAGGTCTGTTAATTGTTTTCCTTGTCTTTCTCAGTGCTGCAGTTGCAGCTTATGAATCGGTTCACCGGCTTCTCTCCCCACAGCCTGTTGATTATCTATGGGCTGTGGCTGCAGCTTCAATTATTGGTTTTCTGGGAAATGAACTTGTGGCAAAGTTCAGGATCAGGGTAGGAAAAGAAATTGGAAGCGCTGCCCTTGTTGCCGACGGATATCATGCCCGAGCAGACGGTTTTACCAGCCTTGCCGTGCTTTTCGGAGCCCTGGGCGTCTGGCTGGGGTATCCTCTCGCAGACCCTATAATCGGACTACTGATCACAGTTGCAATCCTCCGCATAGTATGGGAAGCAGGCAAATCCGTATTTTCCCGCATGCTGGATGGGGTTGACCCTCGGATTGTTGATGATATCCGGCAGGTGGTCAGCCAGGTAAAAGATGTGAGGGATATTACAGAGATAAGAGTGCGCTGGTTAGGGCACAGGCTTTATGCTGAAGTTAACATCGCAGTAGAATCCGGACTCTCTGTTAAGGAAGGGCATGAAATCGCGGTAAACGTGAGGCACAGGATGCTTCATGGTCTGAATTACCTGTCAAACGCAGTTGTACACGTAGATCCTCTGGGAGCGTCCGGAGAGGCCTTTCATCACATTCCGGGACATGACCCCGATATTCCACCTGCTAATTCTCACTGAACCTGGAGTATTCCGGACTTTAAAAGACATCAAAATTCTTTAACCCGGAATTTAGCTCAGACTTTAAATATCAGACTTAAATATCAGACTTTAGAGACCTCTGCCCCGCTGTTCTTTGCTCGAGTCATCATTGTGATTCCACCTACCGATTCATCAAGCATTTTCTGGACTTCTGCCTGAAGTTGCCTGCCTTCTTCCCTGTTATCCACAAAGGCATAAACTACAGGTCCAAAAGAGCTTACTCCGGCTCCGTAACTCCGGCTGCGCATAAAAGAGGCAATGTTCTTTACGAAGTCGGGCCAGATAAGGCTCTCCCTTTTGTTAAAACCTACTGTCTGGACATGGTTTACCGCAGCCCCGAAGTTTTCAATGTCCCCCTCTATTACTGCAGGCATCATCTTCATGAGTACCATATGTGCAACCTCCCTGACCTCCTCTATCGGGAGGGGGCAGAATTCCTGAAACACATTGATCTCTTGCTGGTCATACATGCCTTTCTCATTGGGAACTGCAATAACTATATCCCAATCAGGGAAATCTTCTCTGAAAAGTACAGGCCCGGGCGGCACCCTGCTGGCGGCCGAAGGCATAAAAGCTCCTTTGTCTTTGAACCTGTGCCCTCCATCAACTATGAATCCCCCCTTCTCAAAAGCAGTTACTCCTATACCCGAGGTTCCTCCCCTTTTTACTGCAAATGCAAGTTCTCTAACGCTTTTTCCAAGCCCGTACAGTTCATTCACAGCTGCTGCCGCAGCCAGGGCAGACTGGGTACCTGATCCAAAGCCCACATGAGCAGGAATCAGTTCTTCTACATGAATTCTGACCCCTTTTCCTTCTGGAAGCAGGGCTTCTGCGGCTTTTCTCATGCGGTCGGCAAATCCCTGCAACCCTTCTATCCGGATTTCATCAGCTTCTGCTGCAGTAACTTTTACGTTAGGGGATGAAAGGGTCAGCCCTGCTCCCCCATCCACCCTCCCGATCTCACCATTCATATCGATAAGGGTTATGTGAAGCCGACTGGGAGTAGTTATTTTGATCATGTGTAGTACAACCCCAAAGAGGACATTTGTGGTTTTTATAATATGTTCACGATATTTACTTTCTATTGTAGCTGCTGATATTTAATCTTTTTAAAAAAATCCTGCCTGGAAAGTCAGTATTGATTATAAAAACCGATGCAGGGAACTCTTTAAAAAAATGAGTTTATGAGAAAAGAACCGGGCAGAAACCCAAATGAAATAAAATCAGTAATAAAAAGTATTAACGAAACCCCACTCAATATGAATAGATATAATGAGTTAGGGAAGAGAGTGAGAAGAATTCGAAGAGCGACAGAAAAAACCGGTAAGAAAACAACAGGTCATCCATTGTTACCTGGTTGATGTTTTTGAGTACAAAAGAAACAACGTCAGCTCTGGCGGAGGTGCTTATATTAACCTGAATTGAAAAACACCGGGGTTAAGGAAAGTATCTATCTGGCTGACAGGCCGGCCCCAGCCCCTTACGGCACAGGGAGAGAAAACTAAAAGATTCCTTCCTGGATTCCGGAATAGATCAACCAATTAATCAGGAACCACCCCCAACAGGAAAAAAATAGAATTAAACCGAAAAAAGGCAAATATTAAAAACCGCAGAAAAAACTTAAGGGTGCAAACAGGAAGAAAAGAAAATGAGAACTGAAATCTAAAGAGAAAAAGAGAGAGTGAAAAGAAGCAAAAAGAAAATTAAATGAAAATAAAAAGCACTGGTTTTTTTCGTTACTGCTTCCTTTCCTTACTATTGCCCTTAACTTTATCTTTACCGTCACTCTTTTACAACTAACGATTTGCCTTTCATATCTTCGGGTTTAGGAACCCCGAGAAGATCCAGGAGAGTGGGAGCAAGGTCAGACAGTTTCCCGTTCTCAAGGGCTTTTACTTCGCCGTTTCCTGCGTAAATGCATCTGACATTATTTGACGTATGAGCTGTATGCGGCTCTCCTGTGTGTGAATTTTCCATCTGTTCAGCGTTTCCGTGGTCTGCAGTTATAAGTGCTACACCCCCTACCTTTTCCAGAGCCTCAGTAATCCTGCCCACGCAGTTATCCACAGTTTCTACTGCCTGTACAGCGGCTTCAAAAATTCCGGTGTGCCCGACCATATCCATATTTGCGAAATTGAGTATAATTACATCATACGTTCCTGACTGAATTCTCCTGATCACCTCATCCGCAACTTCATATGCACTCATCTCGGGCTTGAGGTCATAGGTGGCAATCTTCGGCGAGGGAATCAGGCAGCGATCTTCCCCCTCATAGCATTTTTCCTGTCCACCGTTAAGGAAAAAGGTCACATGGGCGTATTTCTCGGTTTCTGCAATTCGAAGCTGGACAAGCCCTTGCTTGCTAAGTACTTCTCCAAGCACATTTTCCAGTTTTTCAGGTGGAAAGGCAATAGGCAAATCCAGAGTTTCATCATACTGTGCCATGCAGACATAGTGAACCTTCGGGTGTTTTTCCCTGACGAAACCTTCAAAATCATCTTTTACAAAAGCCCAGGTAAGCTGACGTGCCCGATCAGGCCTGAAATTGAAGAAGATTATTGAATCATTGTCCTGTATGACTGCCTCAGGATTCCCTTCAGGGTCAGTGACTATAGTGGGTTTTACAAATTCGTCAGTTTCTCCCCGATCATAGGCTTCAGAAACTGCAGTTTCAGCATTAATGGCTGTATGCGGGGCTACCCCACGAGTAAGGGCATCATAAGCAAGTTTTGTCCTCTCCCAGCGCGTATCCCGGTCCATTGCGTAGTAGCGCCCTGATACTGTTGCGATCCTGGCACTCCCGCTTTTCTTACAAAACGCATCAAGTTCCCTGATATCTGCAAGAGCAGCTTTAGGGGGTACGTCCCTCCCATCCAGAAAAGCATGTATGTATACTTTTTTTAGCCCTTTTTCCTGTGCAAGTTTAATAAGGGCATGAAGGTGAGTCATATAACTGTGAACACCTCCGTAAGAGACAAGCCCCATGAGGTGCAGGCTTGAATCATTGCGCTTTGCGTTTGAAATTGCATTCAGCAAAACAGAGTTTTTGAAAAAGTCTCCGTTCCTGACAGAGAGGTTTATTCTTGTAAGGTCCTGGTAAACAACTCTTCCTGCCCCTATATTCAGATGGCCGACTTCAGAGTTACCCATCTGACCTTCTGGCAGACCTACGGCTTCCCCTGAGCATTCTAAAAAGCACCATGGGTATTCTTTCAGCAGGCGGTTGAGGTTTGGAGTTCTGGCTGCCAGAATAGCATTTCCTTCTTCGGCTTCCCTGTAGCCCCAGCCATCAAGGATCATAAGCATAAGAGGTCTTCTTGCCTGAGTCATATGAAGGGAATTCCACACATGTTCATAAATAGCTTGTTATGAAACTCCATAATATCCGGTCATGAGAGTATCTAATAGCTGCTTATGAAACTCCATGATATCCTGTTATAAGGTTTTCAAATAGCTGCACATAAAATTATGTGTTATATATTTATGATGTATTAAAAATTTATATACTGTCCGCAAATATAAGTATTAATAATTACATACTAAATTAAAAGGTAAAAAGAGACATCAAAAACGGCAGAGTGTCTCTATGTAGTTTTTATAGGAAGTTCAGGCGAAATCTCCGATTAACGGGAAGGAGGATTGGATTTTATGAGTCAAAGCGTCAAAGATATTACAAATATTAGTAATGTAAAGATAGCGGATTTAACCGCAAACCCTGCTCCTCTGGGTTTGATGGGTTTCGGAATGACAACTGTGCTTTTGAATATACACAATGCAGGCTTCTATCCGATGAATTCGATGATCCTATCTATGGGCATTTTCTATGGTGGATTAGCTCAGGTCATTGCAGGGATTGAGGAATGGAAAAAAGGCAATACGTTCGGAGCCACGGCTTTTACATCATATGGGCTTTTCTGGCTTTCTCTTGTGGGCCTTGTTTTAATCCCTAAGTCTGAAGGCTATTCAATGTTTGCTACTGAGGCGTTCCCATTTGCCGCATACCTCTTCATGTGGGGAGTTTTCACCCTTTTCATGTTCATAGGCACACTAAAAGGCTCAAGGGCGCTCTCTGTTGTTTTCCTGACTCTTACAATCCTGTTCTTCTTGCTGGCCGCAGGAAACTACCTTGGCAGTGCAGCAATACTCAAAATCGCCGGTTATGAAGGAATCCTTACAGGACTTTCAGCCATTTACACTGCCATGGGCCAGGTACTGAACGAGGCGTACGGGAAAAAGATGGTTCCTCTCTGAAAAAGCGTGTGAAGGTTAAGGAATATTTTTGCGGGCTCTTAAGCCCGGATTTTTTTTATATTAAACTTTCATACTCATTAATTCTCCATTATCTATTTTATCAGCTATTTTTAGTGGACTTATTTTTTTGACTATATCTATTTATTAGCTGTTTTATCGCTTATTTTTTGTGTATATTTTTTGCCCATTTTTATCGCTGTCATTTAGTTCGGATCGCTTTTTGACATAGTATTCGGTTTCACATAGTTAGATGATTTATTCGAAAAATACTTATTTATTAATACGCATCTGTGTTTTCATATTACCTGTATCAAAACCAGGCAAATTAACGAGGAAGCAAGATGGATATAAAAATCGACTGGAATGAACTCTGGAAAGAAAGAATGGAGTTGCAGAGTAAAACGCAGAGGAATACCGATTGCACAAACATGTGGAAAAGGAAAGAGAACGCAAAACGTTTCTGGGAAATGTCTCTGGAAAACAAGGACAGGATTGAAAAAACCCTGGACGGCATGGTTCTTACTCCGGAATCCAGAGTCCTTGACATTGGAGCCGGACCCGGAAGCCTGGCAATTCCTCTTGCTGAGAGAGTTGCTCATGTAACAGCAGTAGAGCCTGCAGAAGGGATGATGGAGATTCTGAAACAAAATATCGAGACTTATGAGGTCAGGAATATTGACTGCGTCTATAAAGACTGGGAAACTGTTGATGCAGGGTCTGACCTCTGCCCCCCCTATGACGTCGTGTTTGCATCTTACTCTCTGGGCATGAAAGATATCCGGGCCTCAATACAAAAAATGGTTGATGTATCTTCGGGATATGTTTACCTTTACTGGTTTGCAGGAGATACATCCTGGGACATACACTCTCAAAATCTCTGGCCCATCCTGCACGGGTATGAGTACAGGCAGGGCCCAAAGGCAGACGTCCTTTACAACGTACTCTACGATATGGGAATCTATCCAGATGTGGAGGTCTTTCCTTTTGAGCACAAAAACCGCTTTGAAAACCTCAAAGAAGCTCTTGAACACTTTAAGCCTCAATATGCCGCATTTTCGTCTGAGCAGGAAGAAATTCTCAGGTCTTACCTTCAGGAAGTGCTTGAGGAAGAGAATGGGGCACTCATACAGAAGGGCTGGAGTACAAGGGTGAAGATGTGGTGGAAAGTCTCTGCCTTTTAAAAGAAAAAGATTTTGAGTACAATAATTCAAATGTCCCTTGTGGTATAAAATATATATGTGAATATTACTGATAGAAATAGTTTACGAAACTGAGATATAGTAGTCTTTCACGTGCGCCCTCCGTGAAAACTTCCACATATAAGGTTTAGACAAGGTCTTTTTGCCCTCCATAAAAAAAGGGAGGGCAAAGTTATCATGCCCTCTTTTGCTTGTGTTTTTGTATATTTTTGCCTGTATTTTTTCCCGAACTCTGACGCTTGCTCAAAGAGATGAGATACAAAGCGCAACCATAAAGATCCCGAAATCCATTCCCGTGCTACTCAGGATATGATGTTTCACAAAAATTATGTATGTTGTCGTTAGGAAAGTTGTCAACCCGGTGACAAACTCATTTTGGGTCATTTTTGTTTTCACGAAGAAAAAATATTCGTTCTAAATTTGCCGTCGATACTCAGAGTACGGGGTTGATCCTGTAGAATTACACGTTTTTTTGCGCGTTCAAGTTTTTAGAACAACGTATCCCGTTGCTTTTTTTAAAAAGTTCTGATAGGATAATTTATCTGTATAAATATAATTGATAGTTTATCCACACAATAGTTAGTTCAATGAGATACAAATTGTTTAATGAATTATCCATTATACGGGTCTTTCTATATTATAGTGAAATAATTATATTTAAAAGTCAAACTGTATTAGTTTCATGAGCTCCAATGAATTTTCTGGAAGTTTAAGACAGATTTTCAAGCACTGTAGAACGAATAACCATGAATGTAGAAAGGAAAATGCCACTGCCGAACTTCTCAAAAGTTCGATTTTAGTTGCATTCTCTGGTGCACTACGAATACACCTCGCATTTTTACTACTTCACATTCAATCAAGTATACTAACCTGTATTGCAGGTGGTCTAATAATTTATACTGTATACACACTTGACAGAGCTTTGGGAGCCGAGGAAGACACTGTAAACCGGAAGGAACTGAATGGCTCGAATAAAAAAGTTGGACTCGCGGTTTCACTACTGGCTTTTATTATAGGAACTTATATACTGGCAAAAGAAGGAATTCTTACACTTGCGTTCATACCCTTCATAACTGGCTATCTTTACAGTAAAGGCATAAAAATCGGCAAGTTCGCTTTGAAACTCAAAGGAGGACTTGGAATTAAGAATATTGTTGTGGGGCTTACATGGGGTATTTTTATTGCAGGACTTGCAGGCAGTGGGTGTGGAAATCTGGTTCCTATTGTTCTGGTTTTTATTTTCTTCGGAGTCAAACTCTTTATTAACTCTGCCATCTATGATTTCAAGGACATTAAAGGAGACACTCTTGCAGGTATCAAGACCCTTCCCGTGAGCCTCGGAACACAGAAAACCCGCAATCTTCTTACTGCCATGCACCTTCTCTCCCACCTAGCACTCGGGATTGCCCTTATCCATGGAGTCCTTGCTTTCGAACCCCTTATAATTCTCTACAGTTTCATTTGCGGACTGATATGCATCCAGAACTTTACAAATTCTGAGGATGAGAAACTTTCTTCCAGAAAACTTGAAAGGACTTTTCTTGTGGACGGAGAATCAACTTCGATTCTTGGACTCAGGATGATTGCAAGCGCTCTGATTGCATAAGACCTGACTGTACAAAAGATTTTAATAAAAAAACTATGATAAAAGACTCGATCTGAGACTTGATCTGATACTCGATCTGAGACTTGATCTGATACTCGATCTGAGACTTGATCTGAAACTTGATCTGAGACTTGATCTGAGAATACATCTGGAGCCTGATGTAATATTAAAACTTTTACAAAAAGTATTAGTAAAAGAGATCTGTCGAAAGCCTGTTTAAATAGGCTTTAAACAGGTTAGACTGAAGATCGAGCGTCTTCAGCCATACTTCCAATTCTGTTTTTCAGCATTTTCCTTTTAGACTATCGGAAGATCTGTTACCTCAGGACATTACAACCTTTCAGTTTACAGACTCTTTATCTCGACTGCACTCTCTTTGTAATGTTTAAAAAGGTCTTCTCCCCATTTAAGTGATAAAGAGTCAAAACCCACAAGGTCACTTCTCGGGTCAAAGGTTCCATTTTTGAAAAACAGTGAGAGCGACATAAACCTGTCTGTTACGACAAAAGCTACCTTTGCGCTGTCGTAGACATGGAAACTTGTGTGTTTGTACTTAAGAAACTCTTCAATTTCAGCGTTATGCTCGCTTTTTATTTTAAAAAAGACATTTGGTGTAACAATTATGGAGATCGGGATGTTCCTGCGGGCCATCTCAAGAAACATCGATGGAAAGCTGGGAAGAAAAATGGATGCAAACCCCATAAAACGACCGGAAGTCAGGACATTTTCCATGAACCCCTTATGGGAATCATAAATATGTTCATGTTCGTCCTTTATAACTCTGCACTCCTTTAGCTCTTGAATTCTATTTAGCAACATATCAGGAACTGCTATAAGATCATGTTCTCTCCAGAAGTCTTCGTTTGCTTCTATAGCTGTCAGAGTGTCAAGGAAAGGTTTGTAATATATAGCTGCAACTTTCCCCAGAGAAGTCAGCTGATACAGTCCTTCCTGTCTGACAATTAAATTCGCGGTTTCCATTTCCTTCAGGCGAGGTAGAATCTCCGGTGATTTTACATCGAAGTAGTCCCTGATCTCCGAAAGGGTTTTTGGGCTCGCCTGAAGTAAAAATAAAATATCTTTTCGTTTTTCAGAAAAGGTTAGGATGCTTAAAAGTCCAGTTGATTTCACACATATCAGCCCGTGATTTTTTATAATGTATTTAGAGAAATTGGAGAGTTATTATGGAAAAATAAGTTCTCCGACTTTGATTTGAAACGAAGGTAATTTGATTTTTTTAATTTTTATCATCTTTTATATTGAATTAAGGTGGCAGTTATATCAGGGTGATATAATATTGCTAGAATGGTATACGAATTCAAGATATATTATCTTTTTCAAGAGTAGACTTGATTCTTAATAATTTTTTATGGTATTTAGAGGTTATATGTACCGGTCTTTCGAAAACGTAAGATATCCAGTTGGGAAATATTTAATACTTTACAAAAAATATTCGTGTGATAATGATATAAAATGATTCTACGAATATACGGATTAAAGCTACATATTCAGCCAGCGGGCTGAAAATCATGGATAAAAAATTGATATTTGATGTAGCCTTTCGAGGAATTATTAATGAAAGTACGCAGATCCAGCAGTGAAGTAAATGCGTACGCAAATGTATTAATTAATTAATAAAGTAATTGGTTAATTAAACCCTCATATAAAGCACACTTAAGTAAGAATAGACAAAAGCTTCAACTTCGGCAAAGCTATTATCTTTCAAACCATGCTGTTCTGAAAAATAAGCTTAAACTGCGGTTCTGAAAAATAAGCTTAAAATGAGAATGTACCCTGCCCTTAAATGCAGGGTACTCGAGTTTTTACATTGAGCTCAAGTGTATACCTTGAGTTTTTCTTTGTCTGTACTGATTTTTCAATGAAGGAAATGCCGCATGCCTGTAAAGACCAGGGAAACTCCAAGTCGGTTTGCAGTAGCAATAACCTCATTGTCCCTGATCGACCCGCCGGGGGAAACAATATAGCGGATGTTATTTTCTGCTGCATAGACTACGCTATCATCAAAGGGGAAGAAAGCGTCTGATGCCATTACACATTCTAACATAATCTTCTGGCAGTACTCTTCGAAGGGTGCAGCAGGCTGCTCACGTTCATAGATCACCTTTAGATTTTCAACTGCCTTTGTAGCTGCCAGTTTGCGGATCGAGTCCACCCTGTTAGGCTGCCCTGCTCCCATACCCAGTGCCATGAAGTATCCAGGTTCATATTCGTGAGCAAGGGTCACAGCATTGGATTTTGTAGCTTTGCAGGCTTTAAGGCAGAACTCCGAGAGGGCACGTTTGTCCTCAGGATAGGGGATTTCAGTAACATACTCCCATTTTTCGTAGATCCCTATATCACGGCTCTGCTTAAGCATACCCCCGATTACATATTTATAGGTGTATTCAGTCCCGAAAACCTCTCTGAGTTCCGGAAGTTTCAGGAGCCTCAGATTTTCACTTTTATTTTTCAGGTATTCCAGGGCATCAGGCTTGAAGTCAGGAGCGAGGATGATTTCTACGAATTTCCCATTCAGAAAAGTTGCAGCTTCAAGATCAAAAATCTCGTTTGTACAGATTATACTTCCGTAAGCCGAAATCGGGTCTCCGTCCCAGGCAGCCTGCAGAGCCTGCAAGAGTGTACCTCCAGTAGCAAGTCCGCATGGGTTATTGTGTTTAACAATTACCACAGCAGGAGAAGTGTTTCCCAGTTCTTTGACCGTCTGAAGAGCATTGTCGGCGTCTACATAGTTGTTGTAGGAAAGTTCTTTCCCGTGCAGCTGGACAGCTTTTGCCAGACTCGGACCCTCAATTTTAGGGTCTTTATAAAAAGAGGCTTCCTGATGCCAGTTCTCCCCATAGCGAAGTTTTACGCCATTGGTATATTTCAGGCGCAGTACATCTTCTCCAAGCAGGGTCCTGCTCAGGTAAGTATCAATGGCTGCATCATAATCAGCCGTATGCCTGAAAGCTTTAACCGCAAGATCAGCACGGGTTTTATCGGAGATAATTCCGCTTGAACGCAGTTCCGTAAGGACATGCCCGTAGTCCGAAGGGTCAGATATCACCGTTACCGAGCGATAGTTCTTGGCTGCCGAGCGGAGAAGGGTAGGACCCCCGATGTCTATGTTTTCGATGGCTTCTTCAAGTTCCACACCCTCTTTGGAAACCGTTACTTCAAAGGGGTACAGGTTTACGGCCACCAGATCGAGGAGGGAAATGTCTTCTTTTGCGGCCTCCGCCATCTGTTCTTTGCTGTCCCGCAGGCATAAGAGCCCACCATGAATTCTCGGATGGAGAGTTTTGACTCTTCCCCCCATCATCTCCGGATAGCCTGTGACTTCCGCGACATCAGTAACCTCGATACCGGAATCACGAAGAATTTTCGCAGTTCCGCCTGTTGAGATGATCTTCACGCCGAGTGCTTCAAGCCCGCGTGCAAATTCCGTAATTCCTGTCTTGTCTGAAACGCTGAGCAATGCCCTTTTTACCAAAAAATCACCAATATATTTGGTTTAAAAATTATTAGCTATAAAACTTATGGTTTACATATTATTTTATTAATAAGAAACTTTTTTTATTGAAAAAAATCAGAGTTTAATTCCTCAAATACAACATTTCGGTTAACATTTAATCATGAATCTCTTGAGGTTCTAGTTCTTTAAGTTGTTGGTATTTTGGAACTATCTTTTCTGCCCCTCTACCATCAGGAACTTCTTTCAGGAAAAGTTCAGATGAAATTCTTATTGCCTGGAAATAGAAAGAATAAGTGGTATAGGGGGATAGGGGTACAGAGTCATGACCCGGAAAAGGTCAAATAAAAAGAGATCCAGATGCCTTTAAGAAACCTGTTCTTGTGGTTAAGGCCGGGAAAATAAACACGGTAATGGAGTTCTTTGATGCCGGAGAAAAAACCGAAGAAATTGACACCTAATGAGCCCTTGCAGGAATATGATATTCCTGACAACAGACATAATTTTGACCGGATATGGGCGCATTTAAAGGAAGAGTACCCGGATGCAAAACCTTCTCTTAACTACAGCAACCCGCTGGAACTTCTTATAGCAACCGTGCTCTCTGCTCAGTCAACGGATGTCCAGATTAACAGGGTAACTGAAAAATTGTTCAAAAAATACAGAACTGCCGAAGACTATGCCAGCGCAGACATAAGGGAACTTGAAATTGACATTTATTCTACAGGATTTTACAAAAACAAAGCAAAAAATATCAAAGCTACTGCGCAATTGATTGTCGAACGCTACGGTGGAGAAGTCCCGGAGACCATGGAAGAACTGGTAACCCTTCCCGGTGTTGGAAGAAAAACCGCAAATATAGTGCTTGCCAGGGCTTTTGGGGTAATAGAAGGGATTGCCGTCGATACCCACGTAAAAAGAGTATCAGGGAGGCTGGGCTTTACCAGGCACTCAGACCCGGTAAAAATTGAACAGGACCTTATATCACTTGCCCGAAAAGAAGATCTTGATTCAATTTCCATGACCTTTATTTATCACGGGAGGAAAGTGTGCCAGGCAAGAAAACCCAGATGCCATGTTTGTGTTGTAAAAGAGCTGTGTCCTTCCAGTATAATATTTATTGATGAGTAACCAGTGGAAGTTTTGTTCATGGGACACAAAAATATATTGATTGAAGAGAATATGGAAAGAAGCCTGCTGAAATACAGGACTTATGAAAAACTACAATGAAAACCGCCTCTCCCCGAAAGAAGGGCGGCTTTTCAAAAAGGATAACGATTTTTTGCTCAGGCTTTTCTATTGAACACTTTTCCAAACCCGAAACTGATTGCCAGTACTGCTATAGTCCCTATGGCAATCGCCATAACTTCTCCACTTTTTCCCATACCTTCAATTGAATAGTCAGGCATTGGAGAACTTACTGCAGGTTCCATTTCTTCAAGTTGAGACATCTTTGATTCCTCAATAACGCCACCTGCTGCACTTTCAAGCCCATCGGGATCTGGAGATGCGAGGAAGGGGGCCAGAACCGAAAGCAAAAGCGCAATTGCAATTCCAGCATAAAAGAATTTCAGGTTAGAGTTTCCGCTCATGCGTGAACCTCCTTCTTAGACGTATCCGATTTGACAGTGAAACTATCCTCAAGGAGATCAGGGCGGGATTTTGCAATCGCGGTGATTACAACTGCAGTGATCAGTCCCTCACCAATAAAACCAATTATCAGGTGATAGGTACCCATTGCCATAAGTCCCGGAACCAGGGGGAAGGTGCCCGCAAGCCACATCTGAACAGCACAGACCATTGCCGAGATAAAGAGCCCGAGCCAGGCGCCCCCGAAGGCTGCGATACTTGTGCCCACACTCTTGCGAAGGGCAGCATAAGTATAATACCCTACAAACCCGGAAACAACGCCCATATTCAGGATGTTTGCACCCATTGTGGTGATCCCACCGTCACCAAAGGCAAAACCCTGCACGAGCAGCACAAGCGTTAGTACGAGAACTCCTGCCCAGGGGCTTCCGAAAACAATTGCCACAAGGGCTGCTCCTACCATGTGTCCGCTAGTCCCCATTCCTATAGGGATATTCATTGCCTGGATAGCAAAGATTCCTGCTGCAAGGGCAGCGAGAATCGGTACTTTCATCTCGTCAAGCTCTTTTCGTGCCCATCTCATTGACATTATAATGAAAGGAAGAGCAATAACCCAGTAAATAACTGCCTGGCCTAAAGGTATAAATGAATCAGGTATATGCATTTTTCATTTCCTCTTTCTATATTTTAGATTTTAATTTATCCGTTTGAGACTTTTGAGAGACTTTATAAAATATTCAGGAATCATCAAAATTTAGATTTGTTTTCAGTATCTTGTGACCGTAATAGATCAAAAACTCAGAAGAGATTACAAAGGCTCCTCCTTGTTCACGGCGTACATCCAAAAAATATTTTTAAGAATATTTTTCAGATGAGGATAAAAATCCCATAAAACAAAATTTGTAGAATTATTTAATGTGAATAAATATCAGTTTATTAATCTATTATTACTGTTGCCGTTATTCATTTTGGAATAAATTCTTTAAAGATTTTCCGTATATCTTAGATAATTCAGTATTACATATATACATTTTGGTATTATTTTTTTCGATAATTATATATGGAAGTCATCTTCAATACCTGCGTTTTTATTTTTTAATCAAATTAAATACCCCCATATCACTCACCAAGTCGAATATATATTCGCAGAAGAAAAGTTGGTGTTAATTTTACATAGCCCCCATTTTCAACATATTTTGATTCTTGCAGGATAGCTTTTTTAAGGTATTAAGTAATATATACTCATCAGATTTAAATCTTTAGTAATAATTGTTGTGAAAAAAAAGTACATTAGTATATTGCCAGATTTGTATTATATGGAGGAGTATTTATAGACTGCAAGAAAGTTATTGCCAATTACTGGAATTTCAGGTCTTCCACTTACAAAAATGGGGTAAATGGCTTTGATGAAGAAGAACGCACTGTCTGGAAACAAATATTTGAAAATTCCCTGGTTTCCGGCAAGCGTTTAAAAGTATTGGATGTGGGGACAGGTACTGGTTTTCTCGCACTCCTTTTTGCCGAGATGGGGCATGAGGTAACAGGCATAGATATTTCCGCAGGCATGTTAGAGAAAGCGAGGAGTAATTCAGATAACATGGGTCTTGAAATTGATTTATTCCATGGAGATGCAGAAAATCTGCCTTTTGAGGACGGTCATTTCGACCTGGTTGTGAGTAAATACCTGCTCTGGACCCTCCCGGAACCTTCCTGTGCGATTCGCGAATGGAAAAGAGTCCTTAAACCGGAAGGCATGATTTTTGCCATCGATGGCAACTGGTTTGATCCCCGACCAGACAAATGTATCAAAAGAATGCTTTCCGAGTTTGCTGCAAGGTTTGCAAAAAAGAACCAGTACAATCTTATTTTCAAGGACTGTTACGGTCCAATAAGGAATTCCCTTCCCCTCTATGAGAAAATGAGTCCGGAAAATGCTTCCCTTCTCTTTTCAGAAACCGGATTTGTGAACACTACAATCAATCCTCTCCGGGAGGTTCAGGAGTTTCAAAAAAATAGGTACTCATTCTCGCAGAGGCTTCTGGGGGATAACTCCATTTTTTTGATATCAGGGCAGAAAACGTGAGGTTAAGCCTCTCTGGCCCCGGCATTTTTTAGTCAAAAATTTCCCTAAAATGCCCCAACATTTTTATTGTCACCCCATTAACAATCTCTTTTTTTTTATTTTCATATTATATTAATAGATTTTATTAAGATTTCTTACAGTTTTCCTCATATTTTATACATAATACAATAAAACTATTTATCATACTTACTTGTCGAAAATTATAGAAAACTTTATATGTGAATCTCAAAAACTGCCTATAAAACAGATACATATAATATTTTTTGTAATTCATTGAAGAGAAATAACGAGGGATCTAATCTCATGAACAGCTTACTGAGTGCTGAAGACAGGAATTTTCCATTCCAATTTCAGGAATATGAGCCTCAATTATACGACATAAGGTCTCACATATTGCATTTTTACAGCAATATTAAAGATCTGGATTTAAGTACAAAGGCAGAGGCGAATCTTCCCGACCTTTATGAAATCTTCTCCGAACTGGATGAACTTGGGCATCGGGATGTTGCTGAAGATCTCTGTCAGGCCTTACTCAGGGACCCGTTGATCAGATCCTTACTTCCTGCTGTCTACACCAGTTACACCCATTTTTTCAGCCTGCACGAGACCCATCTTGCACGAAAAATTCTGGACTGCAAAGAACCCTGGGAAATGCTGAAGTCTTTTCCCCTGTATTCCAGATACGAAGATATGATTAAAACCCATGTCCAGAATTCCCCCAAAATTGAAGTGCTAGCTTTTATAGGCTGCGGCCCCCTTCCTGTTACCCTGCTAATTTTGAGTAAACTATACGGCATCCGCTGCATCGGCGTAGATAAGGATCCCAACGCAGTGGTACTGGCAAAAAGTTGTGTAAAGCACTTTGGCCTCGAAAAAGAAATCAGTATTGTCGAGGGAGATGAAAATACACTTGCAGAACTCGACTGGGACTCTGTGCTTGTAGCAGGGCTCGCTGAACCCAAACAGCGTATCTTTAGGAACCTCCACTCGATTATAAAAAATCGAAAGTCAGAACCTGAAAATCCAACCTCGGTGTGCTACCGTAACTATAGCGGAATGAGGCAGTTGCTCTACTGGCCAGTCCAACCGGACCAGACCACTGGTTTTCGAAAAATAACTGAAATCTACCCTTCTGGCAAGGTAAACAACACCCTGGTCTTCATGGAGTGTGAATAACATCCCGAAAATCGATGCCGCACCCTTAATTGCCGAACTTTGGCAGATTTCGGTTATGGTAAATGATCTTGGAGAGAAAGAGATTCTGGAAAGCTCCTCTGAAGAACTGCATTCCATATTTATAAGGCTGGATGAACTTGCAGCCCTAAATGTAAATGAAAAGTCTACTGATGCAATCCTTAAAAGCCCGGATTTTGATGATCTGATGGATGCGATATCTCGATTTCGGTTTTTATATAACCTGAAACTTGAGATTGAAAAAGCAAAAAGCCTTCTTGAGAGCCCTAATCCGTGGAAAACTCTCCGGAATTTTACATTTTACCCGAACTACCTGCAACTTGCCAGGACCGAATATACAGGTTCCTGCCTGGAACCCAAAGACTGTGTTCTTTTTCTTGGCAGCGGCCCTCTCCCCCTGAGTCTAATAGTGCTCTGCAGCGAATACGGCCTTTCCGGAATAGGAATTGAGCAGGATGGAAAAAGGGCAAACCTCTCCCGAGAGGTAATTGCCCGCCTCGGTCTTTCCGAACGCATCAAGATAATAGAAGGAAACCACTTCATCCTGCCCCTTAAAATCAGCTGCAACCTTTACATGATCGCTGCCCAGGCTGAACCCAAAAATGAGGTATTCGAACACCTTGCAAAAGTCATTCCAGAGGGGAGCAAAGTCTCCTACCGCCTCTACGAAAAGGGTCTTCGGAGAGTTCTGGACGATAGTTCCCTCTTCGAGCTGCCTTCAGGATTTGAAGAATATCTCAGGGTTCAGCCGGAACCTCCAGTTAATAATACGGTTGTATTTCTGAAAAAAAGATGAAAACCTCTGGAGATCTGCAGAAAAAGAGTTTCAAAAACGATACAACTCTAGCCTCTTTTCAGGCAGCAGATCTTTCAGATATAAAGATGGATATATAATATGCAACATGCGCTCAGGAGCAAAAAAAAGATATCCGGAATCCTTATTTTTGTCCGATAATATGCTTTTTCATACCCTCTTCCATAGCCTCTGCAAAGCATACTGATATAGGTCCTTTCTCCCTGCTCGTAGGAGCGTATGAAAATTGCGCTCATACTGTTACCTACCTGCTCGATGGCCCATCTCCTCGGTACATCTTTGTTCCAGATATCAAAGAGCCTAGTCTGCTGTGCGATTCTTATCCTTTTGAGGACGGCCCAGAACAGAAAGAGATAACGCACCATCATGCTCAGGAGCAAAGTAAATTCCCTTGGAATGCCCATCCGATCTGCTGCTGAAACCATGTCTCTCAGCCGTGTAGTGGAAGATAGCAGGACGATGGCTGTTATACAGACCAGAAATTTCGCAAGCAATGTACTCCCAAAAGCAAGTCCCTCGTATGTTATACTTAGCCCTAAAGGCAGGTCAAATGGGTAAAGAGTATAATTTTCAATGAAGGAAGGTCTCAGGAAAGGCTGGATAAGGGCAATTCCGAGTCCGAAAGGTAAAATCGCAACAATGCGAAGGAAAAAATATCTTAAATCCAGCCCGGAAACAAGCACAAGAAGCAGCAAATAAACTTCTATGGCAAAAAGGTGAATCATGTTTTTTTCGTGAATCCGGGGCAGGCTAACTACATAAATGATTATCGCGAGCGCAAAGAGTAATTTGACCCGGGGGTCAAGCCTGTGTATGGGACTGTTTTTATAGGATTCGCGTTCGATATCCGTGAGAGTTACCATAATATAATCTCCTGTAAGGAGCCTTCTTTCCGGCTTTCACTCATTCCCCGAGTTTTGCTGTCCAGAGTTTATGAGCCGCAGTATTTCATCTCTGGCCGCTTCGGCTGTAATCTGTATGTTTACATCGAGTCCTTCTTGCCGGAGCATTTCGAATACTTCAGCTACTCTCGGAAGTCTAAGGTGAGCTTTCTTCAGGAGTTCGGGGTCATTGAATATCCCCTCCGGACTTCCGTCAGCCTCAAGTCTCCCGTGATGGAGGACAAAAACCCTTTCAGCAAAATAAGGGACAACATCCACATCATGGGTTGAAAGAAGCAGGGTAATTCCAAGCTCCCGGTTCATTTTCATGATGAGTTCCAGGATGCGAGCTGAACTCAAAGGGTCAAGCCCTGCTGTGGGTTCGTCAAGCACAATAACTTCCGGACGCATGGCAAGGATGCCTGCAATTGCCACAAGTTTCTTCTGCCCTCCGCTCAGATGGTGCGGCGCTCTATCTTCAAAACCTGTAAGGCCCACCATTTCAAGGGCTTCTTTAACTCTGGTTTCGACCTCTTCTCTGGACAGGCCCATATTGATCGGCCCAAAAGCTATATCTTCTTCAACACTTGGAGCAAGCACCTGGTCATCAGGGTCCTGAAAAACTATCCCCACTGCCTCCCTGCACATACGGACATTTTTTTTAGTAACAGTTTCTCCTTTTACCAGAACTTCTCCGGAAAGAGGACGAAGGATCCCATTGAGGTGCTTAAAAAGAGTTGATTTTCCTGCCCCATTAGCCCCAAGCACTGCAACCCTTTCCCCTTTGAATACTTTCAGGTTGATATTATCCAGGGCGTTTGAATCAAGGTGAGGGTATCTATGGCAGAGGTCTTTGACTTCAAGGATAGGAATACCGCTTCTTTCAGAGGCCCGGTCTGCTTTTTCAAAGCTGACCCCTGTATTAAGATTCCTCCTGCCTGCGATTTCTTTCGGAATAGATGTTGATTCTTCTGAGATGTGTGGGAGATTCGATATACTCATACTTGAAAACGTCCTGTATGAAGATCGTGTTTAACTGCTGAAAAATAATTTTTTCAAAAATCGTGTTACATCAAATGAAGTTATCTATTTTATGTGTTATGGTTTTTATTTTATATTTTTTCGATTTTATGTAAATTAGTCCTGATTTCATTTTGTTGCTTGTGCTTTATTTTTGTGATTTTTTCTAAGTTTGTGCTCCATTGTCATATTTCCGGTCCCAAAGATTGAGAGATAATTATACAAATCTTCCCCGCATCTTTTATTGTAATGCAGCGGGTCATTCTTCACATAGACATGGACTATTTTTATGCAGCCATTGAGGAGCGGGAAAAGCCGGAACTCCGCGTAAAAGCAGTTGTAGTCTGCATGCTCTCCGGGCGAAGCGAACTCAGCGGATCTGTAAGCACATGTAATTACATTGCACGAGAGTTTGGAGTCCGATCAGGGATGCCCTGTTCAAGGGCTAAGAAACTCAATCCTGAAGCCGTTTTCCTGCCTGTCAGGAAGGAGTTTTACACTTCAGTTTCAGACAGGATCATGGAAATTCTCCGCAACTATGCAGACCCCGGAGAAAACGGGGATTCCTTTGAACAGATAAGTATTGATGAGGCTTTCCTTGATATTACCGACAGGACGGGGGGAGACTTTAACCTTGCTTTTGAGATCGGGATGCAGATTAAAAAGGAAATCAAAGAAAAGGAGAACCTGACCTGCTCTATAGGAATCGGACCAAATAAGCTTATTGCCAAGATGGCTTCCTCCGCAAAAAAACCTGATGGAATTACGGTCGCGAGTCCGCAAGATCTGGAAGCTTTTCTCTGGCCACTGAAGGTGTCCAAACTCTGGGGAATCGGAGATATAACTGCAAGAAAATTGCAGGAAATGGGCATAGTTACAGTAAAGGACCTTGCAGAGTATGATGTTATCAAACTTATTTCCACCTTTGGAAAATCCCGGGGTACGTGGCTTAAACAAGCTGCTGCAGGAATTGATGATTCCCCCCTTAAGGAAAGGGACGGCTCAGAGCAGATCGGGAGGATTGCAACCCTGCCAGAGGATACTCTGGACCCGGAACTGATATTTCCGCTGCTGGATAGGCTAGCAGGAGACGTTATTGAAAAACTGGACTCAAGGGAACTCTCCTTCAGGGTTGTAACCGTCACGGTCATAAACTCAAATTTCAGGATGTACACCCGGAGCCACACACTCAACCATGCGGTCTCTTCAAAGGAAATACTTCTTGAAGTATCCCGGGAAATCCTGGGCGGGTTCCTTTCGGAAAACAGGACTGAACTCCGGCGCGTGGGGATAAAAGTAGAAGGGCTCCAGAAAAGAAAGGGTCAGAAAAGCCTTTTTGATTATTGACTCCTGTGTTGTGCAGGTGTTTGGGAGTATGTCTACCTTACTGTTTGTGTATGTTTAGATTTTATGTTTGCCTGGTCGTTTATACAGGTTAGGAGATTTATGTTTACTCTACGAGAGTTATGTTTACTCTATGAAAGTTATGTTTACTCTATTATAGATGTACAGGATTCTAGCTACCTACATAATTTATATACATCACCAGTATATAAATGACCATTGCCTTAGTTGGAATTATTTTATTGTGATTACCACTTTATTGTTAACCCGGGAGAGAATTTTTTCATAAAATTTATCAAACAAGAAATGCAATAATAATAAGGATAACATTTTGAAATTGCTTCCATAACCTGAATTCCTACCCCATTTTTTGAAAGAGGCTATTTTTTATGAAGATCACCTCTGCATGTAGGTTTCTTCAAAACGGCACTTTATCTGAAATTCACAAAAAATGGCGAAAAATATTAAAAGTGGGAAAGGAAGGACGGCTGCATAAGGACGGTTAGGAGAGGGACAATATGATTAAAAAACCGTTTACAATCCAGTTTCCGGAAAATCCAGTCAGCGGCTTCAGCTGGGATATCGCAACCAGTAACGGCCTACAGATAATGAGGGACAGGTTTGTCCCTGAAGATGAAGAAGAGACTGGCAGCGGGGGATACCGTGTATGGGACATTCAGGTAACTTGCCAGGGAAGTCAAAAGATAACAGGCACATACCGGAGGGGTAACCAGATAGCAAGTTGCTTTGAGATCAATATTGATGCCGAATAATACTTCTTACAGGTCACGGGACCTGGAGCCCTGGCAAGGTCACCTTCTCTGGTTTAAGTCCATCCGCCCTGCCTTGCCGTGGGCTCACTTTACTTTTTTTCTGCTTTTTCCCCTGGTTGTGCCACCCGAATTGCGAGTCGGGATCACAGGAAATCGGAGATTTCCAGGGAGTTGCGATGTAATCGCAACAGCCCGCAGTCCTTTTCGCTTCTCTCAAGAGGACCAACATGTCTAATTTATGGGTTTTAGCAGTTAGTTTTGCTCAGGAGGACTAATTAAAAAAAATACTGATAGATTTTCCTTGTCCTTCAGTCGTGTTTTCCATGGTTCATCTCTTAGTTGAGGTTAGCGAAGGAATTTTGAGATCAGGCCTCTTTTAACAACAGTGCAGGCCCTCTCATGATCGTTTGTTCTCTGGATGGCGAGCCAGCTACGGCTCTGCACAATGCAGAAGAGAAAAACGAAACCAGCCGCACAGGTACAGGACAGGAAAAAATAGGAGATGTCGGCCAGGCTGCCCGGAATAATGTCAAGAGATTAACTATGGACAACCTGACCATTTAACGCTGGAGAATACTTACATGAATTTCACAAGCGGGCAGACCTCTATACAGGCTCCGCAGTGAGTGCAGCCCTCCTTGATCCAGGCTCTCTTTTCTTTCATTTCAATTGCGCTGTGCTCACAGTGTCCTACACAGACTCCACAGCCCTGGCAGAGAATAGCCCTTCTTACCGAGAACTCGACCATTCGCATGAGCTTTTTCAGTGTTTTTTCGGTTTCACTTCTTCCGTTTACATTTCCAGAAGCAAAGACCTGAGCTCTGGATTCCCCCAGAACAACAGAGGCAGCCCCTTCTATGAAGGAAACTTTCCCTACAGGGTTAAGCATTCCGCTTTCTTTAAGAGTTTCGATGTCTATCGCCTGTCCGAAACTTCCATCCGCAGAAATCCCTCCTGCTTTGCAGGGCCTGTATCCTGTGGCAACTTCAAAATGGAGCTCTCCGGGAGCTTCCTGAGTAGGGAGCAGGGAAATTCCCTTTTTATCCGCAAGTGTCTGCAGGACTTTTGGGTAGCGTTTGTAGCGCCATAAGCCGTATTTTACCCATTCGGAGGAAAGCCCCATCCGTTCAGCGTAGGCCAGGAGGTGGGAGTTGAGTTTTTGTGCAAGTTCGGGATGGCTTTCCTTAAGCTGGAAAAAGTCGGATAGTGAGGAGGAAGGGCAGAGCCAGCATCCCATTCGGTCATACCCTTTCTCATAAGCCGGATTATAGGGAGCTTTTGTCCTGAAGAGATAAAGCCAGACATGCAGAGCTGTCCATTCCTGTATGGGAGACGCTCCGACCTGATTTCCAACCCAGGGATTTTTCCAGACCTTATTACTGATGGAGCGAGCATGGGATTCGTACTGGCGCTGGCCTATGAAACTCAAGCAGCCCCCCTCATAGTTTTCGTCAATAACCCTGGTAATGGGCCCCAGTTTGCAGATCTTGCAGCACCAGCGCGTATCCATTGTAGGAGGCCCGAAAACTCCGATAGACTCCCAGAAAGAATCTCCTGAATTCGCTGTCCGGAGGGTTTTTCCATAATATTCTGAAACCTTTCGGACGTTTTCAAGGGTTTCCGGAAACTCAATCCCTGTATCTGCAAACATCAATTCATAATCTTCCAGAGTTTCATCCACAAGCTGCAGCACTGCAAGGCTGTCCTTGCCCCCGGAATAGGATACGCTGACTTTCAGGTCCATACTTCCGGAAACGTTTCTTATGAAAGAATGAGCAGTCTCTATCATTGAGTCAAGAATTTTCTCATTAGCTTTTACGGCATCATCCCAGCTCTTTTCCGGGGGGAGGATTTTTGCAGCCACGGGTTCTGCACTCCAGCGCGGCTTTACCGCATTCCCGCGCTTCTCTTCAATCATTTCCCTGCCTGTCAGCCGGGCTCTCCCGCAGCAAACTACCTCTCCTGAAGGAAGGAGAACAACAACCTCGTCCTCTTTTTCGATTTCCGGGTCTGCATCAAGGACTCCGGGAGCAAGAATACTTGCCCCTTTTTTCAGGATAAAGGGCATAATTTCCGGCTCGATAACAACCCATTTTTTAAGCTCTTTCCTATCCCTGCCCTGAAAAAGCCGCCGTGCTCCCTCAAGCCTGGGGAGCAGGACCCATGTGCAGTTTTCGATTTCAAACCTGATAGATGCAAGGACTTCCCCGTCCACTATAATTTCATCCATCCGGTCTTCATAAGGGGCTTTGTTAAGCACCACAAGGTGACCTTCGGGGATAAGGGAGGTATTGAACTGTTTTTCAGAAACGGAATTTATGCGTTTTATATCATAATCAAAAGCCGGACGAATATCGCCGGGAGGAGTGACCTCAACTTTTTTTGCTCTATTGCCGCAACCACACTGTTTTCCGAGCACAGGCACATTGCAGGCATCGCACCAGTGCAGGAGCATTTTGCCAAGGTATACTGGTTTGGACATGTCATGCAGATTGAGCGAGGTTCACCTTTAAAAGGCTTTGGCTTTTCTTGATTCATGTATCATAATTTATGCAGTGATAGTTCAGTGCAGTGTTTTTACCCTTCAATATCATCCAGGCCTACAATCAAAACTTTCTCATTTGTTTCAAGCTCATTTTTTATCCTGATTGCATCCTTTTCCAGAACACAATTCTTCCCCACGACCCAATTATGTGGTCCATCTCCAAAATGGATATAACACACGACGGCCTTTTTCAGCTGAAGATTATTTTTTTCCAGCATTGTAAGAAAATTCTCATTTGGAACAAATTCTTCAGATAACATAATTATGTTATAACTTCCTTTTTTGATTTCAATTAAAGAAGTCCAATTTTCATATTTCCTCAATTCATTTATTTTATCTTCATCTACTTTTATGTAATACATTCCTCGCCCAATATTAGAATTGTAGTCTATGGTATAATTCACAGGTATGTTGTAATTTTCAAGAATGGCTTTAACTTCCGGCTCAGTAGTTTCATTTTCAAATTGAATAAGTAAACCAGCTACTTTAACTTCTTGAGATTGCATCATCAGTACTAAGAAAATCAGAAAAACAATAAAAACAACTACTGCTTTGCTAATTTTACTCATATAAATCACCGAAAAAAAGGAGGAGTTTTAACTCCTCATTATATGCATTTAATTTAAGAACCAGAGGCTTCAACCGTTTGTATATCAGATCCAACAGGCTACAGATTACCAATTGCCAGCGATCCGGTTATCCAGATCCATCATTACTTTTTCCTGAGTTTCCACCCTCCATATAGGCAAGCTAGGCTTCCCAATAATCCGAAGCCCGGAGTAGCGTTATTTTTGCTCGATTCATTTTCACCTGAGCTACTACCATTATCAGATTCAGAATTATTAGTATCAGTATTATTGTTTGAATTATTGAGTTCAACAGCACTTTTGTCTTCAGACGATGATAAGTTAGTTTCTTCAATTGGTCTTAAATCATCAGTTTCGGTTGCATTATAAAGGTTCCCCACACTTTTAAAAGCAACAGGAACATCAGTTACATTTTCTTTTCTTGCTTCTCCATCAATTACTTGATAACTTTCTTTAGCAATAGCTGTCTTTTCTTCATAGGACAAATTTTGGGGAATCCCGACTTCCAATCTAGTGGATCCGTATGCATATGAGCTAATTTGACCTTTATCCATATACGAATCTAATTTTCCTCTAATGTGGTGAAAAATCAACATCATTTTATGTACCCATGCGTCATGCTCGTTCTTATCTTTCAGTAAGGGAATAGTTCCATAATTTGCAATATCTCCACCTTTGTAAACTGATTCATGTTTTTGCATCATATACTCTTCGATAATCTGTATATCAGATTCAGAAAGGTTTTCTATGCTTCTTCCAAATTCATATTCTCTGAGTCCATCACTCAGTGGAATTTTCTGCCGATAATATGTACCATATCCGAATTCTACTGGAATGTCGTATATGCTCATTTCTCTTGCAGAGTTGTCTATTTGAGCATATATTTCATTCATCAACGATTCATCAACATTGCCATACTTAAATAAAATCACAAAGTACCCCTTGGTATTAGCCCCACATGTTACTACTTCTCCATGAGGATACATATATTTGGAAGCAAGAGTAGCTTTTGTTTTACTACTGAGCTCTTCAAGAGTAGAATTCCATCGGTCTTTTTGTTCTTCAGTATCCCGTGCAGGGGGTTTGCCGTATATAGTAATTACAGTATTCCCGTATGAGTTAAGACCAAAAAAGTAGTTGTAGTTGTCGAAATTTACGTTGCTGACTTCATAGCTCAAGTAATCACCTGATTGAGCTGATTTATTACCGTTTGAACTTATTCCGAAAACCGCACATGTAGTGAAACCAAATATCAAAAGAATATCTATTGAAAATATGAAGAGAAGTTTTCGTATTTCCATGCAAGTTCCTCAAAGCATTTATAAAAGAGCCAATCCCAAAACCACCTTTCCTTTGTCTTGAGTTTAGAATAATCAATCAAACCTATGAGCATGAAAACATTTGTAACCTTAATTTGACAGAAGCATACCTTTTCTAATAAACAAATTAGCTTTCTGCATCTGTTTTATTCATACTATTCAAAGTTTATCGTGTTTTTATTGATTTTTGCCATAATTCAGATATTATAAACTCGTTGTGCCGAAGCAATGCGTTTTTTGTAAGTACATACTACACAAACTAAATGAATCTGTCGAATTCAGGCTATAAAACAAAACTCTCATAAGATGTGAAAATAAAATTGGTAATGGGATGAGCTTAAGTATAAAGGTTATTTTATATATACTATTTAAGTTGTGATTGGTACAACAACACCCGCTAAATCGTACTTAATTCCATAAACTGACGAGAAGAGAGAGTTACCAGCCATAACACCCTTTGCAATTCCTATAATATTACACTTATTGGCACTTGTTGGCATGGTATACAATGGACCTCCACTATCTCCACTCTCAATATGAACATCTGTTTCAATTAAATCATAATACTTTCCCAGACTTATACACTGTCAGGCCAGACCATTCATCGCTTGGTTGTGCCGACATATAAGTAACTACTGGTAAAGTGTTTCCGTTACCGATATGAATTTTTGCAGACACATCACCATATGGAACGAAACATGCATCTGCATGATGACCGCTAATCATTGAAACAGTACCTAACGAATTTTGTGATGTTTTCGTTGGCTGATACATCTGATAACCTACATGAGTTCCAAGATGTTGTGCAGTAACATATCCAGTTCCACTACCCGTTTTAGCACAAAAACCCAGTGTTCCCCTAGCGCCGGTTTGACCAGTGAGCTGTATTGCACCAATTAATGGATTACGATACTTAGTATCATAACCACTCGCAACAGCATCTTTGACGAAATCGCTTTTTTTGAATATAACAGGAATGTCCTGTATATTCTTTTTATTTCCTATTGCATTTATTACATTGTATATTTCATTGATTTGAGTGTCCGTAACATTCATACCCTCATAAAGAAAAACTTTCATTGTGCCATTTATGTCAAAACCATGTGCTAAAACTGGCCCTTTTGGATACGCATAAGGACTTAATTCATTTCGTGCGATAACTCTAATATCATTAAGCTTAGCAAGCCAGTTTTGCCTTTCTACTTGAGTATCATACTGTGGGATTTTACCTTTTGTTGCTAAAACATTGAGGTCTTTTCTCAGATAATCATAATATGAGGGCCGAAATCCGGTAGTTCTACACGTTGTGAATTTGACTCGTTAAATTCAAATATCTCGCCTTTTGGTAGTGTATTTTGACTATTGTCGTCAGACGCGGAAGCTACGAATACTACTCCAGTAAGTAGTACTGCCAAAAGAAGTATACCTGCTCCAATTTTATTACGGTTCATTATTTTATCTCCTGTGTATCTTATACCCAGGAGGCAAAATCAGGCAAGCTTAAATATACGCAAAGCTAACCTAATTATTGCCTCTTAGGGCGTATGTTATGGAGTTCGTCTGAATCTGGAAAGTTTATTTGAACTCCATAAACTCCTTTTAATTATCTCTATATAAGTTTTCTGTCCACAGTATCAAACAATCTGTTTTTCGTGCTCGTTTTGAATCTGAATTCTTTCCTTAACCTTTGAGTGTTTGATGGTATGGAGAGAAGATACATATATGAGGACATTGTCATAACTCATATTCAGGCATTCATTTCAAAGAAAAAGTATCACAACGTGGAGCAATCTAATTCTATGTGCTGTCATGCATAATTAATTGTAGACTTGTGTGCTATTATAAGCTTTTCTAGCTACGTGCAGCCTCATTGCAAAGAGATCTTGTCTGCCCCGTGATTCTATCCCCTCATCCAGCCAAGAGCCTCTGAATCACTCCACAGAAAATGAATGAGAAATTATCTTTTCAGAATCCCCATTTAGTAAGCTTCTTTTCCATGTACCTCATTTCGTAATCATTAAACGATAGGCTCTAGCAATGCCTGCACAAATTTGTCATACTCCCGACAGTAAGAACCTTAGTTCCATACAAAGAGCCTGCAAGAAATTATACTAAAAAGACTGATAAGAAGGAAAATAGCATACCATAGACGTTGCTATAATAGAAACATTAAAAGCACCTGCAATGAATAACTCTGTATAGATTTTGATAACATAATCCCTAGCGGTTTTGTTTTTTTGAATATTCTGCGGTAAGTAATGACAATAAAACAAATATCAATATAAGAATTGATAAGTAAGAGTCTTTTGATTTGTCTAACCATCCAAGATATGCATTATATAGTGCTATAATAAGAGCTATCAGTGCTAATATACGTGATATTATGTTAGCTGATTTTGCATTCATGTTAATTCCAAAAACGCTGGTTTATTCCATAATGCACCAAACAAACGCACCTTACTTAATTAGCCGAGAGAAAAACAATCCCAGCATACTAATAAGTAAAATTTCTGCCCTTTCAGACTCCTGGAGTCAAATGACAAATTAACGTTATTTTAAGACGGTCTGCTGTCACGATTTATTAATATTAGAATCAGGATTGTGATAAAATTATTCTATAAAGTCAATCCATAGTTATCTGTATGTTTGTGTATACATAACAATCTTCGAACATCTTCTCAAAAACGTGAATAAATTATTGATCATAAATGTAGTCAATATGTACAGAAAAAATACTTTCATTACTTTCAAGTTCATTTTTTATTCTGATTGCATTTTCCTCTGGAATCCAATACCTGGATCCATCCGGCTTTTCAAAGCGAATATAGCACCAAACAGATTTTTTCATCTGAATATCATATTTATCCAGTATCGCAAGAAAAGTTTCATCATTGGTAGCTTGTTCAGATACCATAATTACGTAATAATCTTCTCTCCTGATAACATGTGACGGAGAAGACACCGTCCAATCTTTATTATCTTCCTTCATCCCTTCGCTCAGTTCGCGTCTCACATCCCTTTCATCTTTGTCTAACATAATGTAGTACTCATTCGCCATAGAATCAATATTGTACTTTATGCTGTAGTCCATAGTCATGTTGCAGTTTTTAAGAATAGTTGCAACTTCATGATCGGAAGTTCCGTTTTCAAACTGGACATACATACCACTTACCTTCAGCTCATCAGCTGTCGTTTGCGTGTCCTCAACTGGAACTCTAATAAATAGCCCCCAAAAAGCTAAGAGAATAAGAAATACAATAAAAATAGCGATCTCCGTATTGATTTTACCCATACCAACACCGCAAAAAGATTAAAGGTTTTAATCCCTCACAGTATGCGTGAAGCTTCGATCATCACATTTCTATGCTTTCTATTACCAGATCCAACAGGAACGAATCATCAGTCGTCAGCAATACATGTTCAATCCAAACCTTGTATTACTTTTTCCGAAGTATCCATCCTCCATAAATACAGGTCAAGCTCCCCAATAATTCGAAACCCGGAGTAGAATTATTTTTGCTCGGTTCATTTCCACCTGAGACACTACCGTTATCAGATTCAGAATTATTTGTATCATTACTATTGTTTGAATTATTGAGTTCAACAGCACTTTTGTCTTCAGACGATGATAAGTTAGTTTCTTCAACTCCTATATCTTCAGTTGCGTTTAAATTCGCCATTGTACTCTGGCCAGTTTCATTGTAGGTTGCCTTTATGCTTTGATCAGTCATATCAGAACTTCTAAAAGGTCCAATGACAACTCCAGCAGGACCGTTCATAGTATATTTTCCTGTATTCACAGTCGCTGTAACAGTGTTTGTGGTTGTGTCAATTACAGAGACATTATTATTGTAGTCGCTGGAGTAGCTATCAGAGATCACTACATATGCCTTTTTTCCATCTGGAGTGACTGCAATCCCCCTCGGAGCAGTTCCTACATACACTGTAGCTGTAACGGTGTTTGTTGATGTATCAATTACAGAAACAGTGTTGCCGGGATCTTTGTAGGAACCGGAGTTTGTCACATATGCCTTTTTACCATCAGGAGTGACTGCGATATCACCGGGGCTGTCTCCTACAGATACAGTTCCTGTAACATTGTTTGTAACCGTGTCAATTACAGAAACATTGTTGCTCCCTGAATTAATCACATACACTTCATTTCCATCAGGACTGACCGCAATATCAGTAGGATAATCTCCTACAGGAACAATAGCTGTAACTTTGTTTGTAGCCGCATCAATTACAGAGGTAGTGTTGTTGCGACTGTTGGTAGCATAGATTTTTTTCCCATCCAGGGAGAATGCAACGTCAGAAGTACTTAGCCCCATATTAACCGGGTCCATTACAGTGTTTGTGGATGTGCCAATTACTGTGTTAATTACAGAGACATTGTTGCTGTTATCGTCCACTCTACTGTAACGATTCGTCACATAAACCCTGGACCCTTTGGGATTAACTGCAACTTTCCGGGGATAAATTCCCACATCCACTACTGCATCAACAGTGTTTGTCGCGGTGTCAATTACAAAAACATTGGTGCTGAATCCTGATGAGTCTGTCACATATACCTTTGTTCCTGCAGGGTTGATTGCGGCTTCTCCAGCCCAGCCTTCTATAGGCACCACGGCTGTAAGATTGTTAGTTGCTGTGTCAATTACAAAAACAGTGCCGGTGTCGATACCTATACTCGTCACATATGCAAAAGGAGCGGCACCTGCTAAACTCACCAATATTAAAATCGCAAGTGCTGTTATCCCCAAAGCTCTTGTGAGGGCGTATCCTATGTGTGCTTCATTAGACATTGCCACAGATGGAAGTGAAATCGAAAAAGTGACAGTTGGCGTTGTTGATATAGTGTTACTTTTCATCTTTTATCCCTCAACTGGCATTTTTCTTTCATGCTAGTACCATCATCGAGAAATTTGGACTTACTACATAATCGAATAAGATTTTTGGATTATGAATGTATGAAAAAATTGAAACGAATCCCGAGACTAAATAATTTCAGGAAAATTTTCTACTTACTTTTTATTAATCTCCTTTATCCAGAATGCAGCTATCAGGCTCATGATTCCGTAAACTATCTCAAATCCAGGAGTTCTTTTGCTTCCTTTTGCAGGAATGCTTGTATCTTTTGTTATGATTACGCCAGCACTATCTTCTCCTTCGCCCCCGATGCTGTTTTTTTCACTGAAACTAGTTGCATCCAGCACAAATATCGTAGCCTCTTTTGAGGCTGTTCTGTTTCCATTTATTACTGTCAGTTCAACATTATAAGTTCCTGCTGAGGAGTAAGTATGGATCGGGTTTTGATTCGTTGAATTTAATCCGTCTCCAAAGTCCCAGTTCCATACGGTTTCATTCTGAGAACTGTCATTAAACTGGATCGAAAGAGGGGCGTAACCGGATGTAGAATTGCTGCTGAAGTCTGCAACAATAAACGCTGATTGTTCTGGGTTTGCTTTCAGAATAACAAGACCATTAACACCATTAATTGCATAGATATAATTCCCGGAAACTTCAACATCACTAGCACAAACATCACAAATCCCTTTTAAAATTAGAGAGGAAGGATTGCCGATATCAACAATCATAAGGCTATCATCAATGTTTTCTTCTAGAACGAAATTTCACACACAAAACTGGTAAGTTAATCATCGAGAATTTATTACTACTATTGGAATATGAAAATCCTATTTTTTTCAAAAATATGGACTTATTACTTGTCATAGATGACAGCTACTCTTATGAATGATAAACCAAGGATGAGAATAGCTATTGAATATATATAGAAAAAAATGGGAACGTCTCCGGGATTTTTCATCGAGTATTCTACAAAAAGTATCATATTAGAAAGTGCTGCGACAAGAGAGAGTCCTAATGGTAACATCATTTTCTTCCGTTTTTCTTCCGGGACAGAAAGACAGAATAGTGCAGAAGCTAGAGAAAAGAAGATAGAAATGGAATTTATGAAAGGGTCAGTCGCTATAGAGCGGCCCTCTAACAGATGCCACTTGTCAAAGGAGGCAATGAATGACTGACCATAAGTGAATTGAAATAGAGCACCTGGCTCCAACGGTCTCATAAATGAAAAGTCCCTGATAAATGTATATAATATAAGTCCGATAAGAAATGGAATTCCCCAATACCATCTGGATGAGGTCTTTTTTGTATTTTTCATAAAAATCAAAAGTCCAACTGCGGGAAGAAGCAGTGAGAAGAGATATAAAGATAGGAGATTAATAAGAGGAGGATTAGGCATATTCCATGTAATAAACATACAAACGAAGGCTTCTATCCACCAAGCAAAAAAAGTGAGTGATATTAGAAATAGTGACAGTTTTGTCTGACTTATTGATATCCGGTTCATTGGTATAGCTCCTTAATGTAAACAGTACTAAATCATTTGTTTCACTCCTAGTTATTTTTCCCTAGGAGGCAAAATCAGGCAAGCTTAAATATACACAAAGCTAACATAATTATTGCCTCTTAGGGCGTATGTTATGGAGTTCGTGTGGTACGGGAAATACTTTTGAACTCCATAAACTCCTCATTGTCAACTCCTTATAAGTTTTCCGGCCAGGTTATCAAATAATCAGAAAGGATGTTGAGTTTAGGATTACGTTTTACAGAAGTATTACTTAATAGGACGAATAGTTTAATGAGTTGGCTAGAAAACTTATATAGCTGCATGTGCTACAAATCGTCTCTTCTAATAAAAATTAAAAGATGATTTTTTGTTAAGGATTTTCATCTTTTTATACCAAAATCAAATAAGATAAAAATAAATCTTAAAAATTTGGGCAAGTTTAATAGTGAATTTAAGAGAACCTAGTTCAGTTTAATACCATCAAATTCATGGAACAGCAATGCTTAGATCCAATGGATCATCGGGATGCGCATCTATATTAATATATAAGATAGCTATATCGCTCAAATTTTGAGAAACAGTTTCGGTCTTTGTAATATTGTTATTTAATGTAACTTCAATGTATGTCCCCGTTACCAATCCAACTGGATATTGACTTCTTATATCTTCCCCAGGAGCTAAAATATATGATTCATTAAATATAGAGTTGTTTTTTGAGTCAAATAATTTCACAGTAACTTCATGACTTGTATTTCCCTGATTATGTATGATTAACAAAGTATTATTTTCTTTTTTGTCAGGGAGAGAGTTATGCCTAATAACATAAGGTAAAACGACAATGCCTACTAACAAAAGGCATATACCTACAAATATGATAAGAAATTTTCTTCTTGGCATTTTAACCCCTTAATTAAAATCAATCCAATATACCCTACATTATCAGTATTTTGTCAAAGATATATCTTTTTCCGGATAGCGTTTTTATAACAAATCAAATTAATTTGGATTTTTAATGGAACTTGGAGAAAATTGAATAATATCGTTTTTTGGTCTCTATGATACGCCATATAGTTACTTTACCTCCTGCATAAAATTCCAATAAATCCACGTTTTATTGAAAATCGATAGCAGAGAAAATTGTGAATATGCGAAAATTTACTGCGGAAAGTGAGATAACTCGTGCCTCTTAGGGCATGTTTTATGGAGTTCGAGTGATCTGGAAAGTACGTTTGAACTCCACAAACTCCTTTTAATTATCCCCTTATAACTTTTCTGTCCAGAGTATCAAACAATCAGAAAGAACATTTGATTTATGATTCTGTTTTTCAGAATTATTACTTAATAGACGGATTGTTAGAGACTCTGGATAGAACGCTTATATATTCATACTCAACGCAAGTCCTTTCTTAAACTTAATAAATGAGAGACGTTGTTTTTAAGAAATGTACGAACTTGCTTTTTTCATTGCGCTGTAATCTTTTTCCGTCCATTCCCGATTCAAAAAAACTTTGACATCAGGGACGAATTTGAAACACAGTGCTCTGAAAAAGTGCATTCCGGACAGAACTTTTCTTCCGTTTTCTCGGGCATGAATCCAGCTTTTATTTTCTCCACACGCCTGCAGATTTTTAATACCTCCCTGCGGTCCGAGCTTCGGATAACCACTTTCCGAATCAGGCCAAAACTTACGTATTCAACAAAAGCAAAGGGGATCTCTTTTCCTGATTCGGCTTCAAGGAGAAGGGCAAGTGATGCGGCGTGCATCCGGTCAGATGCCCACACGCCCTGTAGAGGGCAGTTTCCCGGTTTTAGAATAGAGGGGACATTCATGCCCTCGAAACAGACAAGCTTGGACGGAACACCCTTCAGGTTAAGTTTTTCCGATGAAAGAAATGGCTCGGTTTTAACAGGAGTAAGTGCCGCAAGCATAGGGTCTTTTCCGAATTCTTCAAGTCCTTTTAGAAGATTAGCGGCAATTTCCGGAATTTTAGCTCTTGCCCGCGCCTGCCCTTCTTCAAGGACTTCCTTTTCAATGCATGCGAATTCTGTTGGAAACATAAGAGGAAGATCTTCACATGCCTGGAGAAAAGCAGTTTCAAGTTCTTTGCACAAGTTATCGGCGTTTAACGAACATTCCCTCACAATTTCAGGAAAAGTCAGAGAAAACTCTTTCAGGAGCATTCTTTCAAGCCTTGAAGCGTTTATTTCCGGGAACAGTTCAAAACCCCGGCTGACAAAGTATACGCGCCGCGGGCAGTTGATATATAGGAGAAGATCAGAAACGCTTATCTCAGGATTCCGGGAATCTGCAGGCATCACATTACAATTTCTCTTACAATTGATATAAATTTTTTGTATAAGATCTCGCCCTTACACGATAGTTAAGCTTCTGCGACGATTGCCGAACTCGCATTCGTTAAATATATAAGGGAACGTTTCCTCTTAGATTAAGTAAGTCATGACATCCAACGATTCCTCAGAAAATCTGCGCAACCGCCTTGCAGAAAAAATGGCTGGAGATATCACACTCTCAGAAAAACCCGGAGAGTCACTGAAAAAGTGGAGGTTAAACTTTGAGATATCCCAGACCGATATTGCAAATTACCTGAAGGTTTCTCCCTCTGTTATCAGTGATTATGAAAGCGGGAGGCGAAAGTCTCCAGGGACAATGATCGTCCGGAAGATCGTAGAATCCCTGCTTGAAGTTGATATAGAGCGGGGAGGCAAAAAGATTCACACTTACGAATCGATACTTAACGCCGAATGTGGCTCAAAATCAATCTACTCAACATACGAGTATACTATCCCGATACAGCTTGCTAAACTGGTAAACCTTATTGAAGGCGAGATTGTCTACAAAGGAGCTGAAAGACCTCTATATGGTTTTTCTGTCATCGACAGCCAGCGGGCAGTTCTGGAACTTTCCTCCCACGAATTCCAGAAGCTCTACGGCTGGAGTACGGACAGAGCCATGATCTTTACAAAGGTCAGTACCGGGAAATCCCCCATGGTAGCTATCCGAGTCACCAACCTGAAACCCGGAGCCGTTGTGCTTCACGGGCTCTGTAAAGAAGAGGTCGAACCTGTTGCAGTCAAGATGGCGGAAGTAGACCGTGTACCCCTGGTCGCAACTACAATGGACCTCGACCAGATTGTGCAGTTACTGAAAAAATACAGTCAATACTATGCAAGGGAATGACCCCCTGGAAGATGCCCTAAACACTCAAAAACAGGTGAACACATGACTATTGGAATTGTATCATACGGTGCTTATGTTCCGAGATACCGTATAAAAATTGAAGAAATCGCCCGGCTCTGGGGTGATGACGCAGAGGCTCTCAAAAATGGCCTCATGGTGTACGAAAAATCCGTACCTGATGTAGATGAAGACGCAGCAACGATTGCAGTTGAAGCGGCAAGATACGCAATAGCAAGAAGCGGCGTCGATCCCTCAAGAATTGGGGCGGTATATACAGGTTCAGAAAGTCATCCCTATGCTGTAAAACCAACAAGCACTATCGTAGCTCAGGCTATCAGCGCAACCCCTGAAATGACTGCAGCAGACTTTGAGTTTGCATGTAAGGCAGGAACAGCTGCAGTTCAGGCATGTATGGGACTGGTGGGTTCCGGAATGATTGACCTTGGCATGGCTATAGGAGCAGACGTTTCCCAGGGAGCCCCCAGTGATGCCCTTGAGTACACTGCCGCAGCAGGAGGAGTCGCCTGCCTCATCGGGAGAAAAGAATCCGAACTTGCAGCAATCATTGAAGATACTTACTCTTTTACAACAGATACTCCTGACTTCTGGAGAAGGGAAGGGATGCCTTACCCCGAACATGGTGGCCGCTTTACAGGAGAGCCGGGGTACTTCAAACATGTGACAAACGGCGCAAAAGGTCTGCTTAAAAAACTCGGGACAAAGCCTGAAGATTATGATTATGCAGTCTTCCACCAGCCAAATGGGAAGTTCCCTACCAAAGCTGCAAAGATGCTGGGGTTCACAAAAGCCCAGATAACTCCGGGACTTGTAGTTCCAAAAATAGGGAATACATATTCAGGGTCCTGCCTTATGGGAATCGCCGCAACCCTTGACCAGGCAAAACCCGGGGACCGGATTTTTGCAACCGCTTTCGGGTCCGGAGCAGGGTCCGATTCATTCAGCATAACAGTTACTGACAGGATTGAGGAAATCAGAAACCTGGCTCCGACGGTTTCCGAACTTATCAAGGATCCTATATACATCGACTACGCAAAGTATGCCAGACATAAAGGTAAAATCCGTCTGGCCTGAAAACGGGGTGAATACATGAGAGACGTAGCAATTATCGGAATAAAGAATACAAAATTCGGGGAACTCTGGGAGCGTTCCCTGAGAGACATCGTCGTAGAAGCCGGGATCGGAGCAATCCAGGACGCAGGCGTAAGTGGAAAAGAGATTGACGCTCTGTATATAGGAAACATGAGTGGAGGCCGCTTTATTGATCAGGAGCACATAGGTGCCCTTATCGCAGACTATTCCGGTCTTTCGAGAAACCTTCATGTCCCGGCTACCAGAGTAGAAGCTGCCTGTGCATCCGGAGGGCTTGCCCTGCGCCAGGCTATAATGTCTGTGGCTTCAGGCTACAGCGACATCGTAGTAGCAGCAGGAGCAGAAAAGATGACTGATGTCGGGTCTGAAGAGGCATCTTCCGCTCTTGCAGCAGCTGCTGACCGGGAATGGGAAGGCATGGCAGGAGCAACCTTCCCCGGGCTTTATGCAATGATTGCAAAGCTGCACATGCACAGGTACGGAACTACAAGCGAACAGCTTGCAGAAGTAGCCGTAAAAAACCACAAAAACGGGTGTTTTAACCCCATTGCCCAGTACAAGAATGAAATTAGCGTGGACGACGTACTGAATTCAATAATGGTAGCCGACCCGTTACATATCTTTGACTGCTCCCCCATAACAGACGGGGCATCTGCACTTGTTCTGGCTCCTGCGGACGTTGCCCACAAATATACTGATACGCCCATTTACATTAAGGCAACAGCCCAGGCAAGTGACACAATTGCCCTGCATGACAGAAGGGATATCACAACCCTGGACGCAACCGTGATGGCTGCAAAGAGAGCATATTCCATGGCAAAATTGAAACCTGAAGATATCGACCTTGTCGAGGTACATGACTGCTTTACCATTGCTGAGATCTGCGCAATTGAAGACCTGGGATTTGCAGAAAAAGGGAAAGGCGGAATTGTCACAGCAAATGGGGAAACTGCGATAGGCGGAAGGATCCCTGTCAACACCTCCGGCGGCCTGAAAGCCTGCGGACATCCAGTTGGAGCAACAGGCATAAAACAGGCTGTGGAAATTGTAACCCAGCTTCGCGGGGATGCAGGAAAGCGTCAGGTAGCAGGAGCCGAGTATGGAATGACCCACAACGTAGGAGGGTCAGGAGCGACCGCAGTAATACACATTTTCTCGAGGGAGAGGTGATATTCGATGTCTTCTGTACCAAGATTCTGGAGAAACCTGGGCAGCAGGTATAACCTTGAAGGGACCCGCTGCAAGGAATGTGGGGAATATTTCTATCCCCCGCGCAATGTTTGCGTAAACTGCAGGCGCATGGGTGAGCTCGAATCATTCAAATTCAAAGGCACCGGCGAAATCGTAAGCTATACATTGATTCACACGCCTGCGGAAGGTTTTGAAAACCAGACTCCCTATACCCTTGCAATTATTAAACTGGATGAAGGGCCCCGTCTAACCTCCCAGGTGATTGGAGACCCTGAAAAAATCCAGATTGGAACACGGGTTAAATCCGTGTTCAGGAAGCTCGGGGAAGACGGCGAGCACGGTATGATCTACTACGGTACCAAATTCGTCCCTGCAGATACATGATCGGATCCGGATTCTTCCGGATTCCGTTAATGATTCTAAAGTGAGGATTTTCCGGGGCCTCCCGGATCAAATTGGAGATGTCTTTAAACTATGATTGAAGTGGAAGTAAAGGTCAGAGCGGATCATTCAAAGGTCCGCCCTATCCTTGAGAAAATCGGGGCAAGTAGAATCGGGGTTGAGAATCAGTCAGATACCTATTTTGCAGCTCCTTATAGGGATTTTACAAAAACTGACGAGGCGCTCAGGATTCGTTCCCTGGACGGTCAAGCCGTGCTGACCTATAAAGGTCCCAAACTCGATAAAGTATCCAAAACCAGAGAAGAGCTCGAAACTTCTGTGGATGAGGCCACTACCACAGGAATACTACGTGCCCTTGGATTCTCGGAAGCCGGAATCGTCCGCAAAAAAAGGGAAGTCTTCAGGGCAGGAGAGATAACTGTCTGTCTTGACGCAGTCGAAGGGCTCGGAGAATTCCTGGAAGTCGAAATCGTAGCTGGAGATGAAAAAGATCTTGAAATTTCAAGGAAAAAATTATTTGAGTTGCTAAAACAGTTTGGCGCCGAGGAAAAAGACTCTATTCGGACTTCTTACCTTGAAATGGTACTGGATAAAAGCAATGATTAATTTACCGGTTCAATTTCAATAATTTTCCCGACTATTTTTTATTGATACTAAAATGAGCCCTGGGATTGGCTCAATAAGTTGTTCATGCCCGCATCATGCACGGACATGAAAACAACTGTCAAATTTTGATTTAATTTAGATTTAATTTCGATTTTAATTTACTCTATTTTTACCTTATTCTGGAGCCGGGCTTTAGATCTTTATCCGGCATAAGGGCTGATACAATCGCTCCGCCGTCATCGGCTGCAAGTATCATGCCGTTTGACTCAACTCCGCAGAGTTTGGCGGGTTTCAGGTTGGCGAGTACAATTACGGATTTACCTGTGAGTTCTTCAGGAGTATAATATGAAGATAGGCCTGCTACAAGCTGTCTTGGCTTTTCCTCTCCTATATCCACTTCAACCCGCAGGAGCTTTTTTGACTTCTTTACAGGTTCAGCAAAGATAACTTTTCCTACCCTGATGTCAAGTTTTGCAAAGTCCTCGTAATCTATCTGGGGAAGGGTTTCTATTTGCTCTGTTTCTTCTGTTTTTGCTGCATCTCCGGCTTTTTCGGCTGGTTTTGCCTCTTCTACAGGGCCCATTCCATCAGATTTGGCAGGCTCCTTTTCACCCCCCTTTGCCGCGTTTTTCTTTGCATCTGCAGCTTTTACCCTCTGGTTTGCAATCTCGTCCATCTCTACTATCCTGTCATCTTCGAGCTTGGTAAAGAGGAGCTCAGGCTTTGCAAGTTTTGTGCCTGCCTTCAGGGGCACGAGGGCTTCTTCATACTGCACGGCATGTATATCGCTTTCCTGTCCGAGTCCTTTCCAGGCTGTTTCCATGGTCAGCGGGAGCACGGGTTCAAATATAATGCTCAGGGCTTTTGCCAGGTGGAGGCAGTTGTAGAGGACCTGTCCGCAAGCGGCCCGATCTTCTTTAAGAAGTTTCCAGGGCTCGTGGGACTGGAAGTAAATGTTCCCGAAAGACGCAAGAGTCATGGCAGAATCGACAGCTTTTTTGAACTCGTACTCAGCCATTGCAGCTTTTATTTCTTTTAGAGCCTTTTCTATTTCTGCGCTTACTTCAGGTTCGAGTTTCCCTTCAGGGACTTCTCCATAGTTCTTGAAAGCAAAGAGCATGGTCCTGTACAGGAAGTTTCCTAATACAGCCACCAGTTCGGTATTGATCTTTTCCTGAAGCACGCGCCAGGAGAAGTTCAGTTCCTTAGTATGGGAAGTGTAGCTTGCAAGGTAATACCTGAGGAGGTCTGGATGGAAGCCGTGGTCAAGATAATCTTCCCCTACCCAGACCACATAACCTCTGGTCTTGGAAAACTTTTTATCTTCTATTTTGACCATGCCTGATGCTACAACAGCTGTAGGCACGGAATAGTCTGCACCTTTAAGCATGGCAGGCCAGAAAATGCAGTGGTGGTAGGTAATGTCCCCTCCAATGAAGTGGACTATCTCCCCGTCCTCTTTCCAGAATTTTTCCCAGGAATCCCCTGTCTTTGCGGCCCATTCCTCGGTGAAAGCCATGTATCCTATGGGGGCATCCACCCAGACGTAAACCACAAGATCTTCATGCCCCGGGAATTTAACTCCCCATTCAAGGTTTCTTGTGATACACCAGTCCGTAAGCCCCTGCTTTACCCAGCCAAGTGCGTAATTGATAGCATTGGTGGTGCCTCCCAGGTCATTTGAGAGGTAATTCAGCAGGTAGTCGCTAAACTCGGAAAGTTTGAAAAAGAAGTGTTCCTGCTGACGGTACTCTGCAGGCCCTCCGCAGATAGTACATACAGGGTCCTGAAGCTCCCCGGGCTCAAGGTGTTTTCCGCAGCCCTGATCACATTCATCACCTCTGGCTGTTTCTCCACAGTGAGGGCAGGCTCCTTCCACATAACGGTCAGGAAGGAAGCGATTGCACTTTGGGCAGTAAGCGATTTCTATGATTTTCGGGTACACATAGCCCTTTTCAATCAGCCTGGTTACAATATTAAGGGTCCGGTTATGATTTTCAGGGTCATCGGTTGTCCCAAAAGCATCAAAGTAAACACCAAGCTGCTTGAAAGTTTCATCAAAGTGTTTATGATAGACCTCTACAAGTTCTTTAGGGGTGATTCCGAGCTCCTCGGCGTTTACGACAATTGGGGTACCGTGGGTATCCGAACCACAAACAAAGGTAACCTCCCTTCCTTCCTTCCGCAAGGAGCGGGCAAAAATATCAGCGGGCACATAGGTCCGGAGATGCCCGACATGTGCCTTGCCGTTGGCATAAGGTAAGCCACAGGTGACAAGTACGGGTTTACTGGATGATTTTGACATTCTTATCTCCATATATTTTTATAAGTGTATCTCTTCTGGATGACTGCAATTCTGAAATATATTTCGCTTATTGTATTTACAAGGGAACTTATTTGAGGGATAGTTGATAATCATATATAAAAGAGGGGTGGAACGCAGAGAAACATAAATAGTTGCTCTGACAATTCAGACCTGTTGAATTGACCCTTTTATTTGCGGGCTTTTGAAAAAGATGTTTCTGGCAGTTCCCCCTACCAGGAGAATTTGCCTGTCCCCTTAACTGGAGTTTTCAGCAGAAAATAAACATAGACCGGAAATTAAAGAAACAAATCCAGGAAGTGCGGTCCTGTCAGATATGAATGATGAAAATGTAAACTCAGAAGGTACGGATTCAGAAAGCATGAATCCGGAAGAGGCATCCGGAGACGACCTTTCGGGAAGTAGTACATTCAATAAAAAAGAGACTATTATCCCTGAGGAGGATATTTCAGATATTACCATCAAGGAAAATTCCTCAGATTCCGATTCTGCTCCTGAAAAACAGGGATCGGCAAAAACGGATGATCAGGGACTTCCTCCCCGGGACCCTGAGAAGAAAATTCCTGAGAAAAAAATAATTAAAAATGAGAGTTTAAGCATGAATTCAGGCTCTTCTCCTTCCGTACATAAAAAGAAACGCAGCGGTACGTCCTATGTTGTGGTCTTACTGGCTCTGATTACTGTTATTGCAGTCAGTATGGCTGCTATATTCTACGGCCTCGGTTTCGGAGGAAATTTAGGGACCTCCGAGAAGATAGCGGTAATTTATGTACAGGGCTCCATGCTCACTGGAAACGTTCCCTCAGGGTTCGGCTATGCAACCTCAGAAGAGATTTCTGAAAACATCCACACCGCTGTAGCAGATGAAAACGTCAGGGCAATCGTGCTCAGGATAAACAGTCCTGGAGGGTCTCCTGCAGCCGCCCAGGAGATTGCAATAGAGATTGAGAAAGCTCAGGAACAGGGCATCCCTGTTATTGTTTCCATGGGAGATCTTGCGGCCAGCGCTGCATATTATATCTCTGCGCCTGCAGATTACATATTTGCAAATCCCTCCACAAGTACGGGATCCATAGGAGTTATCTGGGTCTTTGAGAATATGTCTTCTTTCAACGAAAAGGAAGGTATAGATTATTACATTTCAAAGTCCGGAGAGTTCAAAGATATGGGAGGGTCCTGGAGAGGGCTTACGGACGACGAAAAAGAATACGCTGATACCGTTGTCATGGAGAGTTATGAAAACTTTGTAACTCAGGTCGCGGAAGGGCGTAATATGAGCCGGGGTGAAGTAAAAGACCTTGCCGACGGACGCGTATATACCGGATCCAGAGCAAAGGAACTTGGGCTTGTGGACGACTTTGGAAACCTCTATGACGCAATTGATAAAGCTGCGGAACTTGGAGGCATTCAGGGTGAACCAAGAGTTGTATATATGAACAGGGCAAGCATTTCAAGGTTACTTCTCGGTTCGGAGTCCAGGGATTCCAATGAGGAAACCAGGCAACTTGTCAATTACTTTGAGAAAAGCCCTTATGGGAAGATTCTTGCCTGTACAAGTTAATTATCGGATTCCCTCTATTTCCTTTTTTTCCGTTATTCATTTTTCTTAATTAATTCAGTTTTCTGTTTTTTAGACAGGTTTACACCCTGAAAATAGCAAAATATATATTAGCTAACATGCAGGATATCTCGGGCTTAACATGCTGGAACTCAAATTTGTACGTAATAACCCCGACATAGTTGGGCGTGCTCTTATTAACAGGAATATGGGCACCGAGCTTATAGATAGCCTTCTTGAATATGACGCGGCCTGGAGGGACTGTATCACCGAGGGTGATAGCCTGAAGCATAAACGCAATGTGGTCACCCGCGAGATAGCGCAATTTAAGAAGGAAAATAAAGATGCTTTATCAAAAATAAACGAAATGCAGGGCATCAATGATCGTATTAAAGAAATAGATGATAAGATACGCGACTATAAGTTAAAAATAAATGAAATAATGCTCAGTATCCCCAATATCCCTTCTGACATGACGCCTATAGGCAAGGATGAAAATGACAATCCGGTTGTAAGGGTAGTTGGAGAGCCAAGAGAATTTACGTTCACTCCAAAGCCTCACTGGGAGATAGGGGAGGCGCTGGATATACTCGACTTTGAGAGAGGAACAAAGATAGCAGGCCAGGGCTTTACAGTCTATAAAGGCATGGGCGCGAAACTTGAAAGAGCTCTCATAAACTTCATGCTTGATGTACACACCGATCAGGGTTATCTCGAAGTTCTGCCGCCTGTGCTTATCAATGAAAAAGCCATGACCGGCACAGGGCAGCTGCCAAAGTTCAAAGATGACATGTATGTATGCAGCGCTGACGGCTATTATCTTGCACCGACCGCGGAAGTCCCGGTGACCAACCTCTTCATGGACGAGTATGTGGAAAATCTGCCGGTATTACTTACAGCATATACCGCCTGCTTCAGGCGTGAGGCGGGGAAACATGGTCAGGACACAAGAGGCATCATCCGCCAGCACCAGTTCAACAAGGTTGAGCTTGTCAAATTCGTGAAGCCGGAAACATCCTATGAAGAACTCGAAAAACTCACCCTCGATGCTGAGGAGATTCTCAAACTCCTGAAGATACCATATCGTGTCATAAGCCTTTGCACTGGCGACATAGGGTTCTCGGCGGCCAGGACTTACGACATAGAGGTATGGGTACCCGCACAGAAAAAGTACCGGGAGATCTCCTCGTGCTCGAATTTTGAGAACTTCCAGGCCAGAAGAGCCAATATCCGTTTCAGAACCCCTGAAGGTCCTCAGTTCGTCCACACGCTTAACGGTTCAGGCCTTGCTGTCGGCAGGACCGTCGTTGCGATACTGGAGAACTACCAGCGTGAGGACGGCAGCGTAGAGATTCCGGAAGTCCTCAGGCCGTACATGAGAGGGGCCGAAGAAATCAGCAAAGTTTGAACTTGTGGATTACTTTTAAAAAACCATATAATCCGGAATTCGATGAGAAAGCCGGCAGCTCGTCAATTACTTTGAGGAACGCTCTTATGAGCAAATCCTTGCCTGTATAAAGTAATTAACGGGCTCCCTTACTTTCTTTTTTTCCAGTACTTATTTTTTCATATATTCAGCCTTATTCATGATTTCCTGCGTTTCTTCTGCAAATCTTATCAAGGAGAAGGATATTGTCAAGCATGAGAGAACCGCTCCAGCCAAGAGGAATTGCCCATGCTGGTTTTCCTGTAGACTTGTCCACCTGTTCAGGGAGAAGCCCTGTGCTTGTTGCTCCGGCCAGAGCCCATCTCAGGCATTTAACCCCTTCATCGGTCAATTTTTTCACATCTTCGGCATAAGGTCCCTCTTTTCCATTGGGGAGATCGAGGACAAAGGCAAACATAGCCTCCGAAAGCCAGAGAGTGGTTATTATCCAGGGATTTCCGTCGATGTAACTGTCATTTTCGTAACGTTTGATTCCATTACCCGCATTGATAGGAATTGAGAGCTTTTTCTGGATATTTTCTATCAGGAAAAGAATCATATCCCTTTCCACAGGGTCTTTCGGGGAGAGCATTCCAAAGGGCATATAAGCTCCAAGGACGCTTGCATCAATCGTTTTATCCAGTTTTTCATTAATGATTCCTTTTGCAAAATAGCCTTCCTGAAGCCAGAACCGGTCAATTGTAGCCTGCTTGATGAACTCCGCCCTTTTCTTCCAGCGTCTTGCCATGCCAGACTCACCGTTTTCTTCCGCAAGGTGAGAGGCGCCCATGAGCCCTGCATAGATCGAGGCATTGGTATAGGTGAAAACTCCGTAATAAGTCTCCCACAGGTCCATACAGCTTTCATGCAGCCCGGACTTGGTCCTCTTCATCAGGTATTCGGCAGCCCTGAGCACGGAGACCCAGACCTCTTCCAGAAATTCAACCTTTTTGAGGCCTTCGAGAATCCTGTAATACACATCCATGGCATGAAGTGTGGACCCGGTCTCGTCTATCTGGGTTGAATAGTCAAAATTACCCCAGGAAGGAGCTATGTCTCCGTTGAGCCAGTAACGCTGGAACCATGAACCATCGGGGAGCTGGGCCCGGATACACCACTTGAAAAATCTATCACAATACTCGGGATATCCGGAATGCTTGAGAGCAAGCACAACCTCCGAGGTATCCCTGTTCCAGCAAAACCCGTATCCTCCGCATTTCTCGAAATTGGAGTCAAACTCCGGAGCAGCCACGAAAGACCCATATTCACGGTCGTTCAGGAGATAAAGCATGAGAAGAGCCCGGTTATATGCATTGAATAACTCCTGGCGCAGGTTATTATGCCCTTCAAGTCCTGGCATCTTGAGCACGTGTTTTTTTGATAGCCACATCACCCAGTGTTCCCGCGTCTTTTCAAAGATGTGTTCCAGGGGCATTTTGGATAACTCATGCATCCTCTTATACAGGAGGCTCCGGGAAGATGCAGCTCCAATAAAGATTACAAACTCATTTGCCCCGTCAGCTTCCAGTTCAAGGTCCCAGCCAACAGCGTTGTTGATATTCCCTATATCTTCCTTGTTACGCTGCAGCTTTCCGTCTTCCATATCGTATTTGGAATTTGTCCACCATATGGTATCCATTGCCTTTCCGATCTGCCATTCCGTAAACTCCGGCAGGGCGTAGATTCCTATATAGTAATTTTGCCAGTACTGTGCAAGCAGGCGAGCTTCCGTATCGCAAAATGCGGAGTTTTTCTTGGAGGTTTCCCCTACGTTAAAATTAGAATAGTAAAAGAATTTTCCAGACATCTTTTGCTGGGACTGAACCTTAAACCTGCGGATAAGGACAGGCACTTCAGGATGCACAAGATCAAGAATCGAGATCCTTATCCCTGAGTCGTGATAGAGTTTCGTGGATACGATATTGGTGTCCTCGATATAGTTCTGAATAGAATGCCAGTCGTTATCGTTTGTCCAGAGAAGCCTTTCTCCTGTATGGATACAGGCAAGGGATTCTTCTACGTGCTGGGCATGGTCTCTGCGGGGATAAAATAAGCCTAAAATATCTCCCTTTCTGCCCATTGTCACAAGCAGTTCGTCATTTCCGAGAATGACATTCGGTTGTCTGATCACCGTGTGTCCCCTCTGAGCTGGTATTCCTGGCTTGCGCTGGAGGGAGCCAGTGAGATTACATGTTCGCAGAAATTCTTGCCTGTGGCTTTACAGCTGACTTCCCTCACACTTATGTTCTTCCCAAAATACTCGGTCAGGTAACCCGCAAAGTAGCCGCTCATGAAGGCACATACCGGCTGGTCCGAAGCTCCGTAAACATCGGCTATAAACGAGTCTTTTACAATGATTTTTCCTTCGTAGGTTTCGGGGTTACAGTCAATTTCCAGGATTCCCCAGCCCACAGCTCTGTACAACTCTGCAAGCATGCTTGCGAAATTGCTGTTATTAATAGGCATTATACTCTTGAAATATTTTGCAGCATGACTTCCTCCCCGCAGTCCGGATAGGGTAAGAAGCCCTTCTGCATGTGGCACACTCTGATTAAGAGTTTTGATGATATCAACAATTGTGAGTGCCCTTGCCATAACTCCCCTGACACCTATGACATTCAGGGGGAAATCAACAGAGTAAATCATCCCAAATTCTGAAATCCCAAATTCAACTGCATTTACAACCTCCAATTCTCCTATTTTTTGAGCAAGATTCGCCATATCCACATCTTTCTTAAGCTCTGTAAATATGGAGTATTCTCCGGTCGTCTGTGTAATATTGTCAATATGCCCGAACATAATGAAGGCATTCTCTTTTTCAAAAAAATCAGTTATTATAGATAAAGAACCAGGCTCTTTCGAATAAGTAACCTTGAACCATACAATCTGCGAATCTTCATTAAATCCTGCAAACATGCATAAGTCCCTAACCATGTGACTCAAACTCCCATGAACCTATATGTATACATTTCATTAAGTTATTGCGTTAAGCTCCTGAATACACGAGCCTTAAAGTCCATAAGTACTGCCATAAAGTTTACTGCTGCCTCGAAAGGTGTGGAGTGAACACTGAAATAAGAATGCACGTCTCCATCCCCTAACCACTTGGTGCACATATAGTAATAGTGATCCGAAGTCAACAGGTGCTTCCATATACGCAGGATTTCGGGGTCTCCTGTTTTTTTCACAAAAGGCTCAAGCAGTTTCATCTCTTCAAAACAACGCCTTTGCATATCGTTTCCAAGCCATGCGCTGGTATCGCGTTCCATATCAGCCCAGGAAATCGTCGAAAAGTCTCCAATATCGATCTCGGCTACAGGGGAATATTTTCTGGCAACCTCTACAGGAGTGCTGAATTCCAGACCGTTTTTGAGGACTTCTGCAGGCAGTTTTTCCAGGAAATTAAAAATTCCGGTTTCTTCCCACTGGTGTTCTCCGAACGTCTCGTAGTCCATAAAAACATTGATACAATCCTCCTTAACCCCTGAAGCCCACGATGCCCATTTCTCCGCAGTAAGTGGATATCCTTCCCACCACCTTGCCGAAAAACGGTACCCTATATCGTCACTCAGCTTGTAGTTCCTGAAGAGAATGGGTAACCCTGAGTCTTTTGCCTTATAAAGTACGTTAGGAGACCTCCCCTCAAGCATATGGTCCGCACCTTCCGTAAGAATTGCCTTATAACCCAGCTCGGAAGCTACCTTTGCTATGGTGTTATTGTAAAGAAGTTCTGTGTTGCGGAATACCTGAGGTTTAACCCCAAGGAGGTCGAAAACCATTTTTCGGTGTTCCTTCACTTCTTCAATAAATTCGGTTTTGTCATCAAAAAGGCTTGAGAGAGAATGATAACAGGTCTCATCCAGAAACTCCACAGCCCCTGTTTCTGCCATTTGCCGGAAACTCTCAAGCACCTCCTTTCCCCAGAGTTCGCATTGTTCGAGCAGTGTGCCAGTAATCGAAAGGGAAAACCTGAACTCCCCTTTATGCTCGTCGAGAGAATCCAGAAGAGCCCTGTTTGTAGGGATGTAGCATTTATGGGCCACTCTTTCAAAAATCTCCCTGTTGCTTCTTTCATCAAAGTAGCGGAAAAAGCCAGACCTGTCATCAGGCCAGAACCTGCGCAGCCTGAAAGGCTGATGCACCTGAAAGTACATGCAGAGAGAGGTCATGCCCCTTCCTCCAGAACGGCTCTTCTTAAATCCGAGAGAATGGAAAAATAGTTCACAGCCCTTTCAGACCCTTCCCGGGCGTTTCCCGCATTCATTGAAAAAAGGATTTCACTCTGCTGGAGGTAGCCGAAAAGATGCTTCAGCTTTTGATAATTCGGTTTTTCTTTAATTTCTGCAAGTTCTTCCCCTACCCTTACCAGTTCTCTCAGGTAGAGTTGCTGCGCATGGTTTCCGACAGCATTGTGCATTCCGTAACGGATTGTCTGTTCGGTCCCAAGAGTAGAAAGTCTCAAAGGACTGAACCTGCTTACTGCTTCCGAAGGTGTAATCATTTCAATGCCCCGGCTCTTCAGAGCTTCCGGAAAAGCCCGTATAAAATCGGCTATCATGCTCTTGCTCCTGTGGTGAAGGCAGAGGCTTGTGTAATTTAAATAAAGGGTAAGGACATCCCCTTCCATGCCTGCAATCCAGTCTGCGAACTTTTCCGGGATCAGAGGATAACCTTCCCAGTTTTGTTCAGAAAAGCGCAGTTCAAGGTCTTCACTGAGGTTTATATGCCTGAGAAGAGTCGGAAGGTGTTTTTCAAAAACACGGACAGGATCACATCCATCCAGAATGTTTCTCGACCCTTCGGCAATAAGGCACCTGAAACCCATATCTGCAAGTATACTTCCTACTCTTTCCGTGTACAGAAGTTCTGTGTTCACGAAAGTCCTGGGGTTTACTCCTAACAGTTCCCTGAGCATTTCCCTGTAACTCATTACTTCCTCTTTAAACCAGGAAAGGTCAGGATAAAGGGCACTCAGGGAATGGTAACTGCAGCTTCCTGTAAACTCTACCCTTCTACTCTCCGAAAGTTCCCTTAAAGATTCAAGAAGTTCAGGGTCCCACCTGCACTGTTCCAGGAAAGGACCTGAAAGGTCAAAGGCATAGCTTCCCCCCCTTTCAATGGATTCTAGAAAAAAATCATTAAGGCGCAGAAATTCTCTCCCTGTTTTCAAGAGCCTTGAAAAAATTTGATTTCGGTCAAAATACCTGTCCATTTCAGGCACTCCGGAAAAACCCTCCACAGGCCAGTACCATTTGGGACTGTAAGGCAGATGTACTCCCAGACACATGCACACGGCTTTCATAACAAAAGAATCTTGTGCGGAAACCTACTAAAAACTATTGTTTCTTTCAGTCTTTTGCCTAATAACGGAATTATTGATCAGATTCAAAAAAGCTGATTCCTGGTTAATTGGGGGATCTAAGCCGGAACCCGGAGAAGGAATTTCTCAGTTTTCTCTTCCTGCGCCGTACGGGGGTTAGGGCCTGCCTGCCAACCAGATAAAAAACAACTTACAAGCCAGTAAAGCAATTAAGAGAGATGGTATATTGAAGGAATTCCTGCGTAGATCGTAGCAATATACAGACAATAGGCTAAAAACAGCATAAAACAAATCAATAAAAGCACCGGACTAAAAAGAAAGAGGGGATGAAGTAATCATCCCATCATGAATCTGGTAAGGCTGCCGTAAGCTTCTGCGATTTCATTTAAGGAAAGGGAAAGCTCGAAATTCTTGCCTTTGATTTCAAGGGTTTCGCCTCCCACTTTGCCGATTACTGCGTGGGGCACGCCTTTAAGAAGTTCCTGTACAGCTTCAGGTTCAGGCGTTGCAAGCAGTGCCCTTGCGGGAGCTTCTGAGAACAGGAATTCTTCCGCCTGCGTTTCTCCTGCAGCTTCGCTGAGGTCTACTTTTCCGCCCAGATTTCTGCACATCTTTGCAAGCCCTGCACCGATCCCTCCAAGGGAAAGGTCATGTGCAGAACTTAGTTTTCCGCTTTTAACAGTTTCGATTATGGCTTTTATAACGTCAGGGGCGTTCTCCGGGACTGCAGGGACCTTTCCGGCATTTTCAGACCCCATGCAGGCATAGTATTCGGAGCCTCCCATTTCAGGGGTTGTCTCTCCTACAAGGATAATGCTGTCTCCGGTCTTCGCAAAGAAACTTGAAGGGAGAGGCGTTTCGAGATCCACTTTCCCTATCATACCTATCGAGGGAGTAGGAGGTATTGCAGTTTTGAACTCATCGCTCTCGTTATAGAGAGAAACGTTCCCTCCGACCACCGGGATTGAAAACCTTCTGGCTTCGTCTCCAAGCCCGAGTACGGCGTTTTTGAACTGCCAGTAGATTTCAGGGCGCTCCGGATTTCCAAAGTTAAGGCAGTTTACAATAGCCAGGCCCTCTGCACCTTTTACTGCAAGATTCATGGCGTTTTCAAGAATTGCAGTCTTTCCTCCGGTATAGGGGTCAAGAAGAGTGGCTCTGGGCTGGCAACCACAGGAAAGTGCAATTCCTTTTGTATCGGTAATCCTGAGCACTCCGGAATCTTCTCCGGGCTTGACAACGGTTCTTAGCTGGACCTCGTGGTCATACTGCCTGTAGATCCATTCCTTTGAGGCAATGTTGTAGGAAGACAGGACCTTCAGGAAAACCGCTTTAAGGTCTTCTGGAGTTTCCGGTTTTTTGCCTTCTTCCCTTCGTGTGGGGGCTTCTACGAGACTCGCGCAGGTCGGAGCTCCTCCGGTCAGAAAACCAATTGGAATGTCGGCAACGATTTCCCCTCTGAACTCAACTGTATATGTGGGCTCTTCTGTAAGGTGTCCGATCACAGCCCCATTCAGGTCATATTTCTGGACCAGGGCAAGTATTGCATCGACATCTTCAGGAGCTACTTCGAAGAGCATGCGCTCCTGGGACTCGGCAAGCAGGATTTCATATGCATTCATGTTAGGTTCGCGCTGCGGAACCGCATCTGCAATAATGCGTGCTCCCAGTCCGCCCTTTACAGCCAGTTCCGAGCTTGCTCCCCCAAGACCGGCAGCACCAAGGTCTTTGCAGGATTTTACATATCCTTTTCTTATGGCTTCCAGGGTCATTTCCATGACAAGCTTTTCGGTGTATGGGTCCCCGACCTGAACGCTCGGGCGGTCGTCGGCTTCAGCTGATTCGGAAAGGTCTCTGGAAGCAAAGGAAGCTCCACCAAGTCCATCTTTTCCAGTGCCAGAACCTGCAAGCACGAGCTTGTTTCCGGCTTTCTGGGAGCGGGCGGTCATTACTTCTTCTTCCTTACAGAGCCCGACTGCAACAACATTTACCAGCGGGTTTCCGCTGTATCTTCGGTCAAAAAACGTCTCGCCATTGATAACGGGCACTCCTATGCAGTTCCCGTACCCTGCGATTCCTTTAATGATCTGCTCGAAAAGGAAGAGGTTTTTCGGAGTGTCCAGAGGCCCGAAATAAAGCGGGTCCATAAGGGCTATCGGACGGGCTCCCATGGATATAATATCCCTCACGATCCCTCCCACACCGGTAGCTGCCCCGTTATATGGATCTACATATGAAGGATGGTTGTGGCTTTCCATGCCTATGGCAAGCACATATCCGTCATCGAATTTAATGATTGCAGCATCATCTCCGGGACCGATAAGAACGTTTTCGCCCGTGGTTGTGAAGGTTTTCAGGAGATGGGCGCTTGAGCGGTAGGAACAGTGTTCACTCCACATATTCAAAAAACAGCCCTGCTCTACCAGGGTAGGCTCTCTCCCAAGTTCTTTTTTAATGATCTTCAGGTCTTCTTCAGGTAACATTGCCTTGCCTCTGATTCTTAAGCCTCATTTGGATGCCGAAGCTTTAGTTTCTCTTATAATTTCCCCGAAATATCAGGGGTTTCAATGTAGCGTTAATGTAGCGTTAATAGACTATGCGGACATAAAGGGACAGGGATTAGATAAATATTTCTTTAAGCCGGAGAGGAAAAAGGTTCTGCAAAATAAGTAGCTGTCAGCCATAAACACTGTAAAGTATTGAGATGAAGAGGAAAGAATCAATCCCCGGGTAAATAAAAAGTGGAGAATCGGCGGAAATGTTCATGCCCCAATGGAAAACAAACTCAAATTTCATATGAGAATGAGAGGAAAGAACAGGTAGAATGTCCCTGAGAAACCAGAACATCAGAGACGAGTCTTTTATCGACTGCTGGTACTGACAGAAATGCAAAATAAAGTTGGAAATAAGAATTCATTTGGGAGATACTTTTAAAGAAATAGGTGTCAAATTAGATAAGGGATTTTAAGAGCTAATTTGCGATCCTTCTGTCAAAACAATCCCTTCGGACGAACTATTATATAGCCTAAGGGATGATATTATACTGTCTGTACCTGCAGAACTTCTTTCTGCATGGCTGCCTGCCTTACCGGATTTGTCACTCATGGGGATTTGGGAGTGGCAGATTAAGGAGAGGCAGAGAAAACTTAAAAAACGTTCTGAATTTCTGCCGTAAACCGGTTTTTTGGGGGCACACAGGTCATACCCGTAAGGGGATGGCAGAGGGGACCATACAAATGTTTTCCTTAAGGCTGAGCTCTCAAAAAAGAACCCGGATGCTGAACAGAAGCTGCCTGAGCTTCCGGGAAGGGGTATGGGCGGCATAAAATAAAAGGAGTGGTAAAAGATGTTATTCATGGACGTTAGTACCTGGGACCCTTCGGATCGCGATAAGATCCTTGAACACTTTAAGAAACTGGAAATTCCTGACGGAATTGATGTTATCAACCAGTGGGTTGACCTTTCCGGAAACCGCTATTACATTCTTTATGAAGCAGAAAGTTCCGAGGCTTACGGAGCCTTCAATCTGCCCTGGTCCGATATCTGCATGATTGACAGTGTCCCTGTAATGGAAGCTTCCGAATTCATGCAGCTTCTGCCCAAGTACAAAAAATAAGCTGCAAAGATTATACATCAGTTTACTTAAAGGAACTCGGTGAGCCAGCTGATTAAGGCTCATCGAAAATCTTTATTTTATGGTTTCTGTTTTTGCTTCGTCAGTCAGGTCTTTAGTTTTCAACCTTTTAACCTTAAAATCTTTAACACCGGACCTTTTAACACTCAACGTTCAGCTTTAACATTCAGCTTTAACATTCAGCTTTAACATTCAGCTTTAACATTCAGCTTTAACATTCAGCTTTAACATTCAGGTTTTTAACAGTACTGTTTTTGTCTCCATATATTCAGAAAGAGCATCAGGTCCGTTTTCTCTTCCAAAACCACTCTCCTTAACTCCCCCGAAAGGAACTTCGGAGGCTACCTTCATGTGCTGGTTGACCCATATAATCCCTGCATTTAACTGTTCACACCCTGCTCGTGCCCGGTCTAAATCTTTTGTCCAGATAGACGCACCAAGCCCGTAACTGGTACGGTTTGCCTCCTCTATTGCCTCATCCAGATCTTTTACCGTCACCACGGGCAGTAAAGGACCAAAAACCTCTTCTTTCAAAAGTCTGGAGTCTCCGGGTACGTCTGAAACAAGGGTGGGTTCAAAGAAATACCCTTTCTCAGAACCCTTGAATGCAGGTACTTTTCCTCCGGTAATTATCCTGCCTGCATCCTTCTCCTCGATTTCGGCTGCAAGCTCTTTTATATATTCCCATTGATGGCGATTGTTAAGAGGTCCTATACTGGTATTTTTGTCCAGCCCATTTCCGATTTTTAAGTTCCTGACGCCGGTTTCAAGCTTTTTTATGAATTCTTCAGCTATGGATTCAAAAACATACAGCCTCTTGACAGCAGTACAGGTCTGACCACAGTTGTAAAACCTCCCTCTCAGGGCTCCGGCAGCAGCACTTTCGAGATCGGCATCGTCACACACAAGCATAGGGTCACTTCCCCCCAGCTCAAGAGTAACCCTTTTCATCCTGCTGGCTGCAAGTTCAGCTACTCGTTTTCCGGTTCTGGATTCTCCTGTAAAAGATATTTTTCTTACATCCGGACTGCGAACAAGACTTTCTCCTACTGTCTCCCCCGGCCCTGTAACCACATTCAGCACACCTGCAGGCAGCCCGGCTTCACTAAGGATCGAAGCTAGAGTAAGGTTTGTAAGGGGAGTGTTACTTGCCGGCTTCAGCACAAGAGTATTCCCGGAAATCAGAGCAGGGGCAATTTTCCAGCCCATAATCAGAGCAGGCATGTTCCAGGGAATTATGGCTGCACAGACCCCAAGAGGGTTTTTTACGGTAAAAGCATACCCATTTCCCGGGACCGGAATGAAGTCCCCTCGTAGACTGCCTGCAAGTCCGCAGTAATATTCAAGGACGCTGGCAAACCCTTCTATTTCGTTTCTGGCTTCTGCAAGAGGCTTTCCCTGTTCCTGCGTAAGCAGGGCAGCAAGCTCATCCTTCCTCTGCCGGACAATTCCTGCAGCCCTGTAAAGAACTCCTCCCCTCTGCTGCGGAGATGCGGAAGCCCAGCCTGCGGAAGCTGATGAAGCAGCTTCAACCGCCGCAGCTACGTCCTCTTCTGTGCCCCGGGGAACCTGTTCTAGAAGTTCACCTGTTGCAGGATTTTTCACATCAAAAAACTCGCTGCCACATGCTTCTACAGCTTTTCCGTTGATCTGCATTTTCATAGCTACCATTATTTGCAAAGACCTATTTTAAGCTAACAAAGAGTTTTATATCTGTAAATTAATAGTTTGGGAGTGTAATGCAAAGAATATAGTGAGAGTTAAACGAAAAACAAATTCCCGTTCGACAGAAATATAAGTATATTTACGAATTGCATAGTATCAATACAGGATCGTCTGGCAGACTCAAAAAACGGGATTTGTTGATCACTTAGTATAAAAGTTTTGGCGTATTTTGAGACTCTTCTGGAGAATAGAAGTGGGACTCCAGATGGGCTTTTATGGGGATAAAGATACTTCAGAAACGGCATTTTCCAGGATATAACGTGTGAGTTTACTTTACGAACTGCAATTTTTCAGTAGCTAAAAGAATGAATATCACAGGCAGGTACAGAGAACAGTGTCAGATTACCTTCAAGTAATTCTATGGTTTTTTCTTATAGAGATCCTGGGCTTGATTGCGATTCCACTTGCTGGAAATGCTGGAAACAGGCTGGCTGACAGGGGCATTTCGGCAGCAAAACCTCTGGGAATTATACTTGTCGCCTATTTTTCCTGGATCTTTTCTTACATATGGGGCTTTAACCGTAACACAATCCTGATCTCATTCCTTGTTCTTTGCCTGCTGTCAATTGGCCTTTATCGGAAACAGAAGATTTTTCCCGAAAGAAAGGTTCTGCTCGTCAATGAACTCGTGTTCCTCACAGGGTTCTTTTTTTTCTTACTTGTACGCGTGCACCTTCCGGAAATATACATGCACGAGAAATTTATGGACTTTGCTTTTTTAAATGCAGTAATAAAGACTTCCTCTTTTCCTCCGGCAGATCCCTGGTTTGCGGGCGGGTTTCTGGATTTTTACTATTATTTCGGGTATCTTTCCGTGGGTGCTCTGGGAAAACTCAGTGCTGTCAAACCTACCATACTTTTTAACCTGGCAGTTGCACTTACTTTTGCTCTTTCCTTCAACATCTTTTTCGGCATCGGGTATAACCTGACTCATGGGAAAATAAGGTATGGACTCCTTACTGCTGGATTCGGGATGCTGCTTGGAAATTTACAGGGACTTATAGAATTCGTATCCATGTATGTCCTCAAGGAGCAGGTTACAAGGGGATACTACTGGAGCAGTTCGAGGGTTATTCCTTTTACGATAAACGAGTTTCCGTATTTCAGTTTCATACATGGGGACCTGCACTCTCATATGCTTGCAATCCCGTTTCAGTTGCTTGTGATTGTATTTCTCCTGAATATATATTTCAGGAGAAGTGAGAACTCAATCTTTGAAAATAGCCTGGCATTTATTACATTTTCAATATCTCTGGGTTTTTTATTCCCATCCAATTCCTGGGACTTTCCGGTGTACTTCGGCCTGGCACTTTTTATTATCTTTGCATTTTATTACGGGCGTTATATTCATAATAGAAATTTATTCGGTTCTGTTGCTGAATTTTCCAAATCAGTCATTCTTGTTTCGGCCTTCAGCTTTCTGCCATATTTGCCCTTTTACCTGTCCTTTAGCCCTCAGGCGGCAGGAGGATTTGATTTTGTTGTGCCGGAACTCAGGACAACGATTGATAAATTCCTGATCCTTTTCGGACTTTTCCTGTTTTTGATCTTCTCTTTCCTTGTAACTCGCCTTGATTCCAGGCGAAAAATCGGATTTTTCATCCTTTTTGCTGGAGCCTCAACACTGCTTTCTGCGGCATGGTCTATTCCCCTGCTTGCAGTTCTTTTTCCCCTGCTTGCCCTGTCTCTGTTTTTATTCCTGAAGGATCTTCAGGAAAGAAGCGCGACAGGATTTGTATTTCTTCTAATAGCAACAGCTGCCTTCATTGCCCTTCTCTGCGAAATTATTTACCTTGATGATCCCATTTCAGGCGATTTTGCCCGCATGAACACTGTTTTCAAATTTTATATGCATTTATGGATTTTCCTTGCTATTGCAGCCTCTTATTCGTACTATGAACTTCGTTCCTTTTACGGGGGCAAGCCCGGAAATAGAATGCTTTTGAAAGGAGCCTATGTAAAAAAAGTATGGGCATCTGTACTTTTGCTACTGGTTATTTCCTGTGCCTTTTTTCCTGTAGTATCAACCATTACAAGAATAATTGATATGAATGCCGAACCTGCCCTTGACGGAATGGAATATATGAAGGAACTGGACCGGGGAGATTACAATGCTATAAAATGGATGCAGGAAAATATTGAAGGATCTCCGGTAGTTCTTGAAGCTTCTGAAGATGATAGCAGTTACAGTTATACGTCCAGAGTCTCTGCAAATACCGGGCTCCCTACAGTTATCGGGTGGGCAAGGCACGAGCGGTTCTGGGGAAGAAACCACAAAGAAGTGGGAAAGAGAATCACAGATGTTCGTTCGATTTATTCCACTGGCGATGAAAAGAAAACCCTGGAGCTTATGGATAAATATAACGTAAGCTATGTGTATATCGGTAAGCTTGAACGGCAGATGTATTCCATAAAACTGGATAAATTTGAGAATGAAACATATTTTGAACCGGTTTACCGGGATACAGTCACAATATATAAATTAAAGAAGAGCCCATAAAAAAGGATCTTATAGTTGTCGGTTATTACTTGTCGGTTATTACTTGTCGGTTATTACTTTTCCGTTGTTATTTGTCGGTTATTACTTTTCCGTTGTTATTTGTCCGTTATTATTTGTCCGTTATTATAGTTGTCTGATTTCAGAGAAAAACTGGCTCAGGCAAAAAAATTGCTATTTAGACCAAATATATCATTTATTTCAGTATTCTAAACATTGTTTCATAAATACTTTTCATAAATATGCTTCAAAACAGGTTTTATAAATACGTTTTATAAATACGTTTTATAAATACGTTTTATAAATCGAATTTATTCAAATATGTGGAAATACATGTGAATTCAGTAAGCATAAAAGCCTATTAATTTATCATAAACATCAAGAGGTTGTTCGTATAACCAGCGTCTCGGTAGTTCTGCCCGCTTACAATGAAGCCGCCAGAATAGAAAATACGGTCTCGATAACAGCAGAGACTCTTTCAAAGATAACGGATTCTTTTGAGATCATCATAGCAGAGGATGGGAGCACGGACGGTACGGACCGGATAGCTTCAAGGCTTTCGGGACAGTACTCTTATGTCAAACACCTGCATTCCGATGAGCGACAGGGCAGAGGGAGAGCCCTGAACAGAGCTTTTAAGGCAGCCTCAGGAGAGGTGCTCTGCTATATTGACGTGGACCTTGCAACAGATATAAGTCATCTGGAAAAACTGGTCAGAGCCGTAAGTACGGATGGCTATGATTTTGCCACCGGTTCGAGAATAATGCCCGAAAGCGATGCAAAAAGACCTTTCAAGCGGGAGTTTGCAAGCAGAGGATACAACTCCCTTGTACGGCTATTTTTGCATTCAAAACTCTATGACCACCAGTGCGGTTTTAAGGCTTTCAGGAGAGGTGCTCTCTTTGAGTTGCTCGACGAAATTGAGAATCAGCACTGGTTCTGGGACACCGAATTGCTGGTAAGAGCTCAGCACCGGGGATACAGGGTTCTGGAGTTCCCTGTCTACTGGAGGCACGGAGGATCAAGCAAGGTAAATTTCGCAAAGGATATTCTTGGAATGGGGTCTGAGATTTTCCGCCTCTGGTGGGAACTCTTTTTACCGGGGTTTTTTTCAGGGAAAGGAAAAATTATTTTAACAGCCTCTCTTGCACTTATAATTCTCGCACTTGCTACAACCTTTCTGGGAGCTTCCGATGTTCTGGAAAATATCAAACAGGTGTCTCCGGGTACCCTGGCTCTTGCTTCTCTTGTTTACTGTGTTTCCTGGCCTCTCCGGGGAATCCGGTTCCAGCAGATCCTTAAAAGACTCGGCAACCATTATGGGCTTGGATTTCTTACAGGTAGTATATTCATCAGTCAGTCTGCAAATGTGATCCTTCCTGCAAGGATAGGAGACCTGAGCAGGATGTATATCCTGAAAAAAAGTAAGGACCTTGCCTTTACAACGAGCCTTTCCTCCCTGACCGTAGAAAGGGTCTTTGACATAATTGCAATTACATTCATTGCCGCACTTGCTTCTTCAGGTGTTGCTGCCAGGTTTGAACTTGCTTCCTGGATGGAGTCCCTTATTAAGTTTTCAGGGATTGCAGTTCTCCTTTTCTTTGCAGCCCTCTTTGCATTATCTTTCAGGGAAAGCCGCATGAAAAAGGGAGTTAAGGAAAAGGCTTCGGTAAGTTATTCCAGCGAACATGTTAATAAAATAAAGGAATTCGCATCCACTTTTATCCACCAGATGAGCGTAGTTGCTGTCCGGCCCGGAGCGTTTCTTGCAGTGGTTGCCTCTTCTCTTCTGATATGGGGTATGGATATCCTTACCTGCTTTCTGGTCCTGAAAGCCTTTCCGACAGCCGGGGTAGATATGTCTTCAGCATTCACCATATCTCTGATCTTCCTGGCAGTAGCCCTCGGAAACATTGCAAAAACGTTCCCTATTACTCCCGGAGCTATAGGGACATATGAGGTTGCCCTTACTGCAGTGTTCGGGCTTGGAGGAATCAGGCCGGAACTCGGGTTTACGGTCGCTGTACTTGATCACATAATAAAGAACTCGATCACATTGATTGGAGGCGGGTTCGCCCTATCGGGACTCGGGCTCAGGTGGAGAGAGGTCCTTTCAACAAGTACCGATACGCTGAAAGGGATGTGACAGCCTGAAAAGAAAAATCAGCAAAAAAGTGGCCGGTAAAATTCTTCAAGATTGAAAAAAGCGTAAAAATGTCTGAGTGGAAGAAATGTCTGAGAAAAAAATAATCGAAGTCCGGGATGCTTATTCCCTTCCGGAAGATGTGCTCGAGGCTGTTCACACGGCACTGAATGAAGACGTAGAAGAAATCGTAAGTCTGTTCAAGGTTCTTGCAGATCCGACCCGCCTGAGAATTCTTAAAGCTCTCGAAGTCCAGAGCCTCTGCGTCTGTGTCCTTGTTGAAGCTACGGACCAGAAGCACTCTGCCCTTTCTTACCACCTCAAGCTCTTAAAGGAAGCAGGGCTCGTGGATTCAAGGAGAGAACGCAGTTTCCAGATCTACGACCTTACGGAATTTGGAACCCTGCTCCTGAAGCACATTGAAAAACACTTTGAAAAAAGTTAACTGAAGGAATTGAGGGACTTTTTACCATTTAATAAGTCTGGAGACCCTCAACACTCACAATTAATACTATCTGTATGTGGATTCGTATCCCGGAAGGATAAAATTAGATTTTTTCGTTTGAGGATACCGTAGTTAGCTTTGAGAATTTCACTCCTTTAAGAGACATTATAGCTTCAGCAAGCTCTTTAATTTCTTCGCCATCCCCATCCAGAACGATTACTTCAAAACAGTTATCGTGATCCAGGTGGATGTGTACGGAGGACTTAATCAGGGGAGAGTAGTGGTGCTGGATATCTGCAAGGGCGTTTGAAAGCCCGCGCTTTGTATGGTCATATATAACAGCAACAGTCCCGACGCGATGACCTTTAATGTCGCCCATCCACTCGTAGTAAGAAATGTAACTCCTGATGGCGTCCCTTATGCCTTCCGAACGGGAAGAGTAACCTCTTTTTTCAATAATCTCATCAAATTTACTAAGAAGGGTGTCGGGCAGGGAGACCCCTATCCTCATAAGTTCTGTTTCCATCGTATCACCAAGTAATTTGCAATTTATCCGAAAGATAATACATCAAGTTATTGTAAGTATTACTATATATGTTTTATTCACTTGTCCATTAATATAAAAGAGTTGTGCTCATATGTTAATTCATCCCTCAGTATATTAATGTTTGGGAACTATAAAACTTAGCATATATGAAAGGGGTAAAGCGTCCATACAAAAATAAAAGAGACAAAAATAAATAAAAAATAAAAACAAAAGGAAAAGAATTCAAAAAAAATAAATAACCGAATCTGTTAAAAGGAGATTTGGGAGTTCAGACGAAATAACAAATAAACCAATCAAACCAATAAACTAAATAAACCAATCAAAACAAATAAATTAAAAGAAACAAGAGAATCATTGAATAGAGAATCATTGAATAGAGAATCATTGAATAGAGAGTCATTGAATAGAGAGTCATTGAATAGAGAGTCATTGAATAGAGAGTCATTGAATAGAGAGTCATTGAATAGAGAGTCATTGAATAGAGAGTCATTGAATAGAGAGTCATTGAATAGAGAGTCATTGAATAAACAGTTCTATTTTCCTTTTAACTATCGATATCAGTCATCCCCTATACTTCCAGTTAGTCATCATCCTTTTTACTTATTACACTGCTCGCTCTTTCCAGTTATCGTCTGTCCACAAGCCTCTTCGGTCTTCCCTTAATTTTGTACAGCTCAAGCCCGCGGGGATCCGTGAAGTTGAAAAGGATCTTGAAAGTACCGTCTTCATAAGCCCTGGAGAGGGGATGTTTATATTTAAGGAAAGAGTGGATGAAGTTTTCCATTATAAGGTCTCTGTCACAGGTATCGGGGTTTTCGCATTCCATACTGACCCTCAGTACGGTTTCTCCCTCATCTTCTCCGCCGTAAAGAAAAGCCTCATACTCTCCTGTCAGGTAGTCCATGTTCCCACTCTGGAATACACCCCTTTCGACATCAACGCGGTTAAAAGGAGTTCCTTCAACCCATACTGTTTCTGCCTCTCTCTGGGGGGTGAGTATTTTCATGTGAGTCCTTCCGCAGGAGCATGTTTTGCGCGTAAGGACGACAGTAGTGTCTTCAGTATCATAATTTAAGAGAAGGTTGCCCGCTTTTGCTCCAACAGGCAGAAGTGTACTCAAGATGACTCTCCCACATTCACCGTCAGGCACGAAATTCTCCAGGTGCGGGTCGTAAACATCAAGATGGACAAAATCCTCAGGAACATGCAGCCCTGTAATTTCACTGCATTCCCCACACATCGTCCCTTCCGTACTTCCGTAGGTATTATACACAGGACAACCCCAGATTTCCGAGAGATAATTTCTTGATTCATCAGCGAAGGCTTCACCTCCCACAACCAGTTTGTTAATACCTGACTGCCGGGGATCGATTCCCTCAGCATTCATTCTGCGTGCGAGGTTAAGGAGCTTGAATACGCTGCCTACTATGCCTGTCGGCCTGTAGGCTTCAATAACACGCAGAGGAAAAGTGCACTTGCCCTCAGGGATAATGCTCATACCCAGCTGCCTGGCAGCAAGGGTCATGGTGTTTGCCCCCACATTCATGCCGTAGGCAGCACAGACAACGACCCTGTCTCCAGGCCCGAAACCCTGAGACCTGAAAATCCGGGCGTATTTTTCTGCATAGCGTTCCCAGTCCTCCCAGGTAAGGAAAAAACTCTTTGGGGTCCCACTCGTGCCGCTGGTCTCATGAATGGTAAAAACATCTCCCCAGCCTACACTCCTGAACATAAAATCCTTCATATCAGGAGGCTGGTTTTCCCGGATAGTCTTTCCGGATATGATTGGAAGTTCAAGGAGGTCCTCATGGGTTTTGATATCCCCGGGACTTACTCTGTGTTTTTCAAACCATTTTCTGTAAAAAGGAGAATTTTCAGCCGCATACTTTACCGTGTATCGCACTCGTTCCTCAATGAGAGCATCGAGTTCTCCCCTCCCCATGATCTCGATTTCCGGATTAAAGTAAGGTTTTGAGCTATCCAATATAAAACACCCCTATTGGAGCCTTTCGCCATGTGAACTGCCCCGCGATAAACATCGGAGTTTTTTACCTTATGACCCGTAAAAACCTGTTATTTATTGGCTCCAAATATGAATTTGATCTTCAATTATGAAACAGTTTTGGACAGGCACACAGCCATGAATATGGGAGAGCAGTTGGAATAAATCAATAAGGATCCCGGTATATTTAAAAAGAAAAAATAAATAATTCACACATTTTTTAAATTATTTGTCCCCAAAAGGCACAAGATATACGCCATCTGCCCTTTTTTGTCCTTTTAACAGCTCGCAGTGCCTCAGGAGAGCAAACTGGTTTTCGGTTTCCCGGGGAGACATCCCAAATTTTTCTGCAATTTCTTCCTTTTTTACCCCACCCCTGGAAACAATGAATTCATAAATGGCTTTTTGCAGGTCTGTAAGACCATCAGTACCTTCAAGCCCGGCTTCTTCCCTGAAGATTTTTTTAGAACGGACTGCCCAGGGATTACATGCCTGAATTTTATGGTGACCCTCTATATAGCAATCCTCACAAAAAACCTGATCTCCTTCTTTGATACTGTCTTCTCCTGCCAGTTCACGCCCGCAGACCGCACACGCGGCAGGACAGGTTATTTCTTCTGCCATCTTTTATCCCTCCGGAGTTTCAGACATCCAGTTCATCCAGAATTTTGAGGACAACTACTGACCCGTAAGCTACGGCAGGTCCTCCAGCCATCACTATTGCAGTGCTCACAGCCTCAAGAACCTCTTCACGGGTCGCTCCAAGTCTTACAGCCTCAGGAACGTGTTTCCAGAGGCAGTACTCACAGCGCAGGGCAACTGCAATCCCTACCATCATCAGCTCTTTTGTTCTGGCGCTTAAAGCCCCGTCTTTGACGACTTCGGAATGAAGCCCCATAAGGGCGTTCATTACTTCAGGAAGTTGCCCGGCCATTGATTCCAGCCTTTCGTTCATATCGATTTTTTCTGTCAACCTCTCACCTCTGAGTACTTCAGATCGTAGATATAAATCATATGAAAAAATTTAAGAATCAAAAGGCACCATGTACATTTCTTCCCCCATTTTTCTCCACTTCAAAAGCTCACAGTGCCGCAGTATTGCAAACTGGTTCCTGGTTTCCTGTAAGGTGAGCTCGAAAAGCTTCGAGATCTTTTCGGGGGTAGCCCCCCCTTCCTCCAGGATAAAATTATAGATTTCTTTTTGCAGTTCGGTCAGTCCGTCGGATCCTTCAAACCCGTGCTGTTTTCTGAAAAGCTTTTTGGAACGCACTGCCATAGGATCTGCAAACTTTATTTTCTGGTGCCCTTCCAGATAACAGTCCTCACAGATTGCTCCTCCATTCTCTTTGATGTATTCACTTCCCGGAATTTCCTTCCCGCACCCCGGGCACGTTACAAAATAAGCTATGGACTTGTCAAGTTCCCTGTTCCCGGCTTTATTTGTCTTTATAAGGCCGTGAAACTCCAGATAGCCCACTATTTCGTAAACTGTTGACCTTGATAACCCATATCCGGCTTTTGCTTTTTTGATAACATCCCGAATATGAAAGCCCCGGTCTATATGGGCCTCTTTTATACATTCAAGAACCCATATTTCCTCTTCATTCAGCACAAGAGTCATTGAAGTTCCTTCGATCCCCATATGATCCAGAATTAGCATTTTTAATGTGAACTGCTTCAACACCTGACTTTTTCACGATCTCACTTCTTCATGAGTTCTCGAACAGCCCTTCTCAGGACAGGTGTTGTCTCTCTATACTTATGAGTTAATAGTATAAAAAATTGTCGATAACTATATATGCAGTTATGGATAGAAAAAACGTGGCATTATCAGTGGTTTAGAGAAAAAAGAATAGAAATCCTCAAATAAAGTTGAGATAAAACTCGACGAAAATCCGGGATTTACGTGTTTTATGGGAAGGGACCTGCGAGTTTTCTGAAGCTTACAGTCAGACCCTGCACTCGCACCCTCTTTCTTTCAGGATCCTGACCTGTTCCTCATAGGTATTCACAAACTCATCCTGGAAAGCGTTTCCTGTCGCAAGAGCAGGGTCAAGAGGGGTATGATGCTTATACCCCCTCCTCAGCATTTCTTCCACAAGGGCTTCATGTCTCAGGTAGAGAGCTTTTAGTTTTCCCTTCCAGCGCAGGGTCTCGGGATGGTGGGCATAAGCTTTTTTGTTATTGGTAATTATGGACCACAGGGCGTGCAATTCACGGTGTTCCCCGAGAAGATGCTGCCTGCACATATTTTCAGGAGGGATGTCCCAGATTCTCATATGATGAACTTTGAATGCATTTTAAAAAGGGCTTTCGGCAGGAAATTTTAAGCTTTTAAGCCTGAACTTAAGTCCGGGGGTTTGGTTCTTATTCCAGATTCTGATACCTATTTACTGACAGCATGTGAGAATATAGTCTATGAAACGATGGAGATTAAGATATTATGCCTTAATGGTTATTTTAGTGGCGGGAATGTATTTTTTGCTCACTCCTGTGATTGCTCATGTTCCGACCTTCGGAGAGGGAGGCAAAAGCCCTGAAACCGCAACTTCCGTAGAAAATCCTACAAAATCCAGAGTCCTTTACGGACAGCTTTCAGGCGCAGATGTTCAGTACTACAGTTTTAAGATGGAAAAAGGGGAGAGGATCGTACTTGGACTTATTGTCCCTGCCGGGAAGGAGGGCCAGATTTATACTCCGGACCTGATCCTTATGGGACCCGGGCTTGCTAACGAAGGAGAAGTGCCAGAAACCGCAGAAGTGCCTGAAGGATATGGAGCAAAGGTCTTTTCGGGAAAGATACCTGAAAGCGCAACATATGAAGGATTTACACCGAGCGCCTTTTACTCCCTTGCCCGGGCAGACCTCCAGGCCCCGGAAAGCGGCACATACTATGCAGCAGTGAGTTCTATTGAGGGGGGAGGCAATTATGGGGTTATTCTGGGATACAGGGAAATTTTTTCCCTTATCGAGTGGCTGTTAATTCCTCTGAACCAGATAAGGACCTACCGCTGGGAAGGACAGAGCCTGCCTTTTATCTTCTTCCCGCTGGGAGTAACTCTTGCAACCGGAATTCTTGCAATTTCACTTAAAAAGGAAGCTGCCGCCGGGTTCAATCCGGCGCGCTGGGCAGGGATTTTTGCAGGCCTTTTCTTTCTGGGCACAGGTTTGTCTTTTATATTCCAGATGCTGGTTTCACTGAGCAGAAGCTCGTATTCTCCCGAAGTAATCATTACTGTCTTTCTGGCTCTTGCCAGCATTGGGCTTGGAATTACAGCTCTTATTCTTAGTCTGAAGAATGAAGGATATGGCATAAAATCGACACGAAAACAGTTTTACTTTTTCGGGCTCGGGCTTGCAGGGCTTTTACTCTGGGCAGGCTGGTTCATAGGACCGATTCTGGCGTTTGAAGCGGCAGTCCTGCCCTGGAGGAGAAAAAGATGAGCTGCGAGCAGGGGCAAACAAAAGATATAAGAGAACCAGAGTAAGAATAATAATACGTTAAAAATATAACTTGTATGATAAGATTAAGTTCTATGATTTTTAAATATTTATTTAGTAACCGCATATAAGCGGCACGGACTTACCAGGGGGAAAAATATGGCAAAGACATCACTGGAATCAGGACAAATTGCACCTGATTTTTGTCTTCCTGATCAGGAAGGAAATCGGACATGCCTTGAGAACCTCAGGGGAAAATGGGTAGTCCTGTACTTTTATCCGAGGGACAACACTCCGGGCTGCAGCCTGGAAGCCAAAAATTTCAGCTGCCTGAGAAAAGATTTCGAAGCTGAAAACGCAGTTGTTCTGGGAGTCAGCAGGGATAGTGAGGAATCTCACAGGAAATTTATAGAAATAAAAGAACTTAAAATAAAACTGCTTTCCGACGAGCAGGCGGAAGTCCATGGAAAATATGATGTCCTGCACCCCAAACACTTTAGGGGCAAGGATGTCATAAGCGCTGTCCGGACAACTTTCCTTATCAACCCAGAAGGAAAAATTGTAAGGGTATGGGATAACGTTAAATCCGCAGGGCACGCCGAGAAAGTGCTTTCGGAATTGAAAAAATGGAAAGAGAAGTGAAATGAGAAGAAGTTATAATAAATATCAGTAAAATTACATGTATCAAAATTTGTTAATACGTGTAAAACCTGAGATTTAGTATAATCGAAAAATTAGATAAAAATAAAGATAAAAGAAATAAGAATAGAATTTCTAAAAAAATAACCTTATCTTAATTTTATATCCAGCCTTCCATAAAAAAATATAGCTGGTTAAGGCCCTTTCACAGTATTACACTGGAAAAGAGCTTTTCCAATCTTTTTTACTTAGTGACGTACTGGGGTCTCATGAGTCTGGTATGTTTCAGCTCTTACAGTGAAATAGACCATATAAAGCGCTGCAAGCCCAACAAGTATGTAGATAATTCTCGAAAGAGTGCTTCCTTCCCCAAAGATAGCAGTTACGAGGTTAAAATCAAAGAGTCCTACAAGCCCCCAGTTTAATCCGCCCACTATAACAAGTATAAGGGCGATCAGGTCTACAGGATTTCTTACTGCCATAAGTATCACTCCCTTTTTACTTTATATTTCGGTTTTCTATAACGGGGATAAATATAAAAATCCCTGTATTAAAATTGGGTGTACTTGTATTTATATGTGACTAATCTAAAAAAGGGGGGAATGTAATAAGCCTTTAAATTCGAATATTCTATTCAAATTTCTCAAAGATTTATTATAAAAAGCAGGGTTGGATGTTAAATATTGTATTAAAAAATAATGTATAATAAGCCTGTCCTTTCGTCGAATCCGGCGGGCGGGTTTTTCACCTCCCGCCCAGGTTAAATAATCCCTTCATGAAAGCCTATGGGTGAGTGTCAGAGAGCACCAAATATACCAGATATTAAATAGATAGAGATCACATAAAAAATTAAGTTTATAAATATTTTACCAGCTTTGTAGTCAGAATTAGCTTGAGATTCATTTTCATATAGTTCAACATATAATCTGTAAGCTATTGATTTTCGGTTCCAATTATCAATAAACACACAAAATGCTCCTACTAACATAATAAAAAAGCTAGCTTTTGTTTCTAAATTAAAAACAGCTGGATAGCTCTTTATTATTAAGAAAGTAAGTATAATGCCGTCAAGACCTATGAAATACTTATAATAATTAGCCAAAGAAAAGTAATGCTGATTCACGCCTGTACACCGTATAAATTCGTTTTATAAAATAAAAATGGTAGGATAAATATTAACTTAATGCTTCAATGCGAATTATGTTTACCTGCTGATTGCAGGTTTAAAGGCCAGTCTATCTAAAGAAATAAATCAATTTTAATCCCAGTTTATGGTAGCAGGCGAAACACTACAATTATCGGGGAAAAACGCAAATTGAAGCTTTAATATGCCTGTATGCATATCGGTAAAAGTTAAAATCATAGTATACAACATAAATAAAAAACTGGAAGAAGTTATATAGATAAAATTGAGGATTTCTACAGAGCTGAATATTTTGCAATATATGATTTAACGTCGAATTTCCTTTTACAGCCCTCATAACTCATATATCTGATTTTTCCTATTACTTCTCTCTCCTTCCAGGCCCGGTCATGGACTCCCCCGATGCTCCAGGCAATTCCAGCATAGCCATTGGGGTCTCTTCCGTCCAGTTCATATCTGTCATTCAGGCAGATTGCAATTTCAAGGGCTTTTTCGGGAGATTCGCTCCATTCCAGAATTTTTTTTGCCCAGTACATGCGCATGTAACCATGCATTTTTCCGGTACGGAGAAGTTCCATCTGGCTTGCGTTCCAGAGGGGATCATGCGTCTTCCCGGCTTCGAATTCTTCCGGAGTGTAGAGGTATTTCCTCCTATCCTGCCTGTGCGCATTCAGGGATTCCTTTGCCCAGTTAGGAAAACTTTCAAAGCTTTCATACCTGGGATTGTAATAGCAAAAATTGTCCGCAATCTCTTTCCAGATAAGAAGCTCATCCAGGAAGGCTTTCTTAGACTCTGGGTCTGTTTTTGCCTTTTCAACCTCAAGTGCAACTCTCTGAGCCGAAATCTGTCCGAAGTGCAGGTAAGGGGAGAGTCCCGATACCCCATTCCTTGTTGGATCATTCCTCAGGGCATTGTAAGAGTCAAGCCTCTCTGCAAGAAAACTCTCCATTACCTTTCTTGCAGCTTTTTCCCCGGGCTTGAAATGCTCAGGCTCAAAGAGGGAATCATTATCTTTGCCAGAGAGTTTCCAGGGGAGAAGAGCTTTAATTCCGGTTTCCTGTATGTTGGATAAAATTTCCTGCATACCGATGCCGGATGAAATTTCAGAATATTCGGAGTTCGGCTCAAGTTCTGGAAATTCCTCCAGAAACTCAGAGAGGTGCCCATAGAGTTTAGGGCGAAAAGTATGTGCAGCATACTCCTGTTTTGGAGAAGCTTCCCAGCATGGGACAACATTGTGGGCATCGACCTCAAAAAATGGAATTTTGATAGCAGAAATAATTTTTTCAATCCACTCAGCCTTTACACGAAGTGGGCTGAAATCAGTAACAAGAGTCCCTGCTCCGCATTTATTTACAAAATGAGGAATTCTTTGCCCGGGGTCTCCTTCCAGGAAGAAGAAGGGAATCTTTTTCCGGGAAAGGGCAACCTCAAGTTCCTGCAGCCCTTTGAGCATGAATTCATAATGCCTTCTTCCAGCCCCCAAAAACTCTTCTGTCAGGCAGAAAACCACGGCTACCGGTACATCAGCCTCCTGTGCTATTGCCCGGGAAAACAGTAGAGCCCAGTTGTCTTCAACCCTCTGGTCACGGCTCATCCAGTAAACAACAGGCCCTTCCCCTGATTTCCCCGGTTTAAGAGTCCTGATGCGTTTAGGGTTCATACCCAGTTTTGGAGTTCCGGGATATATAGAACTAACATCCAAATAATAAAAATGGAAATTGCGTTTAAAAAGAAGTTCCGGTTTTAAAAAAGATTAAAACTCAAAGACCTGCCCGTCATACCCCAGGGGCAAAAACATCGATTCGATATGGTGCGGGCGGTAGAGATGGCTGAGGTGGGTCAGGACCACTTCTTTTGCATTGAGTTTTTGTGCAAGTGCCAGAGCTTCTTCCGAGTTCATGTGTTTCTTGATATGGATTTGCGGAGGAACTATAGCATCTGCAATAAGAAGATCCGGCTCCTTCATAAACTCCAGGCTTTTTTCAGGAATCTCCGGGTTCGTATCACTGGTGACCACAACCCTGGTATTCCCCTCCTGGATAACAACGCCTGCAGGGGTTTCTACCGGAGGGTGGGAAACCTTAAAAAGGGTGAACTGAAGCCCGATTAATTCGAAGGGTTCATAGAAATTTACGTAGTGGTACCTGGGTTTCAGGAAAGAAACGTACTGGTCTATGTAGTCCAGAGTTTCTCTAACTCCATAGACAGCAACTTTATTTTGGACCCGATAAAACTCCCCGAAACCTGCGTAGTGGTCGTAGTGACCATGTGTCCAGATTACCCCGTCTATGCCCGAAAGCTTTTGCTTGAGAAACTGCTGCCTGAGATCAGGACTGGTATCAATAAGAATTTTACCCTGATCAGACTCCACAAGGATAGAAAAACGAAGGCGTTGGCTTTTTCCACCTTCAAGGGCATCAGTGCATGCCGGGCAGTTACAGCCGATTTTAGGAGTCCCAACAGCATCACCGGTCCCGAGCAGAGTTAGTTTCATGAAGAACTCTTCCCTTTATATTCATCGGATTTGAGATTTGCCCTTTCATCAAAGGACTTTACTGCTTCCAGCAGGTCCTGCTGGGTAAGTACCTTGCGTTCTTCCAGAAGAGCACTCAGGACAGCTTCCCTGATAACCATGCGCAGGTCAGAACCCGAATAATTCTCTGTCAGTGACGCAATCTCTCCGGTATCAAAGTCTCCCTCTATGTGCCGGGTCACAATGTCCAGGATATTTTTACGCATACCAAGGTCAGGCAGAGGGAAATGGACGATTTCGTCAAAACGCCTCCACGCTGCACTGTCAAGCATCCGAGGGTGGTTTGTTGCAGCAATCAGAAGGACTCCATGCTCTACCAGGCTGATTTCATCTATAGCTTTCAGGAGAGTATTGACCGCCCTCTTGATTGCAGCATTTTCGTCTGAAGTCCTGGCTTTTGCAACAAAGTCCAGCTCGTCTATGAAAAGGATGCAGGGATTCAGCTTTTTTGCAAGCAGGAAAACACGATCTATGTTTTTTGCAGTCTCGCCAAGGTACTGATCCGTAATCATTGAGAGTTTGACCTCAACAAAGGGAATGGAGAGCTGTTCTGAAAGTGCACGGGCAACTGAGGTTTTTCCGGTGCCCGGAGGCCCGACAAACAGGAGTTTTCCAATATCATGCAGCCCTATCTCCCGCAGGTATTCCCTGTGCTTGATGGCTTTCATAATTTTTTCAATTTCGTCTTCCTGTTCTTCGGTGAGCACAAGGTCCTTGACTTTCTGTTTGACGTCTTCAGGAGCGATAATGACAACGAGCTTGAGCATTTCTTCGCTCTTGTCTTCTTTCCTGATTTCAGCTATCAGAGATTCGATCCATTCCCTGTCGACTTCCTTTGGCCTGATCTTTGCTTTTGCAGCTGCATAGTTTGCAACTTCATCCTTCCTGATTTCTCCAAAATAATAAGCAAGGACTGGATTGTTATCTATTCTCTCCAGAGATCCTTCCTGTTTTTCAAGCCATTCCGCGGCAAGTTCAAATGCGCTCAGGCGGAGTTCAAAGTGAGCCCTGTCAATGGATATGAAAGGTACATTCCGTACACTTTTTTCGATATCTTTGATCCCATATAGTTTTTCGATCCTGACAAATGAAGCTATAATGGGTTTGGGAACCGTTTTTTCTGTGCTGTTCCAGTAACTTTTCCGGATATTTTTGGGAAGGTCATTTACATCCAGTTCTGGATAGCGGTTATAGATCTCTGCGGTCAGCAGTAGCTCTACTATGTCTAGTATAATTCCTGACATGTTTTTTTATCCGTTGCATATTGAGATGGGTCTTTAATTAGGTGGTGGGCGCTCAAGTGATGTAAGTTCTTAATTCTTTGAGTAAGTCGTTAAAACTATTAATTGATTTTCTTCAATGATATAATTTACGAAGCAGGAGACAGACTCTGCGGAAGGACAGAAAACCGGCAGGAGATGATAACTTTATCTAGCAGAAAGACTTTATCATTTACTCCGTCTCTTCATGAAACCGAGAGTATATTTCAGGAAAAAATCTCTGCAAATCTGCAACCATCTCGAGTTTCAGGGAGTATCTTTGTGAGTTCAGGAAGTGATTCAATCACTACCATAAGGCATCCAGTTCCGGTACATATTCCATATCCGCTTCTGAAATGCTCAAAGCGTTATTAAAGAGCTCATATATTAAAGTTACTGTTATTCCGGGATAATTTTTCCGGAAAATCTCTCTATCTAAGGAAATCAAAAATTATCCCTAGAGAGGACCACTGCATGAAAAGAGAACAACTCTATTCAGGGAAAGCAAAGACTATCTATGCGACAGATAATCCCGACACCTTTATCGCCGAATTCCGAAACAGCCTGACCGCGTTCAACGGAGAAAAGAAAGGCGAGATGGAAAGGAAGGGTTACTACAATGCCCAGATCTCAAAAAAGATATTTGAGATGCTGGAAGCCAGCGGGATGAAAACACATTTTGTCAGCATGCTTTCTGACATCGATATGCTTGTAAAGAAAGTAGAAATCATAAAGATCGAGGTTATTGTTAGAAACATTGCCGCGGGTTCTATTACAAAGAAATACCCTCTGAAAGAAGGTACTATTTTCGAGTTCCCGGTTATCGTTTTTGATTTCAAAAGCGACGAGTACGGAGATCCAATGCTGAATGATGACATCGCTGTTGCGCTTGGTGTTGCAACACGCGAAGAACTTGCTGCACTCCGGAAGCTTGCGCTCAGGATCAACGAGCTGCTTGTGCCCTACCTTGACGAGAAAGGAATCCTGCTTCCCGACTTCAAGCTTGAGTTTGGAAGAAGGGACGGGGAAATAATCCTTGCCGATGAAATTTCCTGCGACACCTGCCGTTTCTGGGATAAGAAAACCGGCCAGTCCATGGACAAAGATGTCTTCAGATTTGACAAAGGCGACATTTCCAAAGCTTATGAAGAAGTTGCCCGGCGCATTGTGCCCGAGATCTTTTAATAAGCCTGGGAAAGATTGAAGGTTTGAAGAAGCCTGAAAAGGCTTTCAAATCCTTCTTTTGGAATATTACTTTTGGAATATTACTTTTGGCTTTGTGGACCTATCCACACTTAATTTTATTTTACAACACATTAATTTTACAACACATTGCGAATTTTTTAAATTACAAATTATTCAGGAAACCCTGTCCCTGAGGTTTTTGCATATTTTTCAAGCTCTTTGCGACAAAGAAATAAAAACGAAAAACATTATAAGGTGAGATTATCCACCTGTAATCGGAAATATACATCCTGGTGGAGTCCCTTACGGCTTCCGAATGATTAGAATATTCTTTTTTTAACTTAATCATGTTTTTAAAAAGAAATCAAGCGTGGTCTGGAACCGGAAGTCAGAAAGCATCTTTGCCTGCGGCATCCACTCTGATTTTGGGGTTTTTACCCTTTCCGCAAGGTCCGAAACTGCCGCTTCCAGGGAATCAAAGGTTTTAGGAGGATTTTGAAGAGCTTTTCTCATGCCCTCCCTGACCACCCAGACCCCGAGAGGAGCCCAGTAATCAGGAGTTATTTCCCTCAGCACAAAGACCGCAGCCTGTCTTTTGATTTCAGTCAGGTACTCAAGCACAGGAAGCCTTGATGCATAATAACCCCCTGCAAGAGGAGAATAGCCTTTTTTTCCGTCAAGGCTTTCGCTGTCCTCTCCTATCCAGCTTGATTCCCCGGACCAGACTGTTTTTGGGAGCCAGATTTCAATCAGTTCGAAAGAATAAGCCCGCGGAAGGATGAGGACCTCAAAATGGTTTCCGAAATGTGTTCCGCTGAAAAGCTTAATGTCAGAAACCCACGGAAAGTCCCTTATGCGGTCTGCAAGTTCCTTTCCTGCCATATCGTCCACAGCTGTGATAGACCAGCGGGTAGGCACTATTTTACGTTCTTTCCCGAGCAGGCCTATCGAAAAAAGGCGCGTGATATGTTCAGTAGAAACATCACTGTTTAAAAGTTCGGTAACAGCGTCTTTTGCAAGGGCATCGGTATCATAGACCAGGTAGTCCACTTTTTTAGGGACATCCGGGTTTTCGGCAAGCTCAAAGTTTTTCATAAGCCCGGAAGGGCCCATAGGCGTAAGGACTGCATCGAACTTGAGTTCCTGTTTTGGGGCTTTAAAAAACCAGGCTTCAGTATCTACTGGCTTACTGGAAAGCGCCAGTTCCTGAGCCTTCACCAGAAGAGGATTTTCTTTGCTCCGTGCATCTTTTATATGCAGGCTCGTGTTTGCCCTGACCATACGGGAGCGCATGGAGATGATATCTTCGATCTGCATGTTTCCCCAGGCTGAAGGGTCTTCGAAAAGCAAAGCTTCGTTTTCCGTTGCTAAGGGAGGGATCAGGGGGCCCGCCGAAACCCTGGGGTAACCGTGGCTTCCGACAAAAAGAGCCGGGGGAGAAGCTCCAAATACAGAATCTCCTGAGATTACAGGTGAAATTGATTGCAAGGATTTAAATTTTTCAAGAATTGGGCAGCGGGGGCGCCCACAAAGTCCTTTTCCCTTGCACTTGATACACAGTGGGTCTTTCACCTTTAATTCATATCCTTACAGATGATGCAGGCTTTAGCTTCAGGAACAGTCCTGTACAGCCAGCCAGATTTTTGAACAAAACAGCATATGCTACACATACCCTCTACCTTCTCCTGAGAGGATAAACCACCATTTAAGAGCACCGATGCAAATTTACGGATTTCTTTCTGGGTCTCTTCAGAAAAATCAACTTCTGCCCCGCGTTTTTCGCTCACGTACTGGGATACCGCAGCTCTTGAAAGCTCAAGGATATCTGCTACATCCTGCTGCGTGCATCCATGCTCGAAAATCATTGCCCTTGAAAGTTCAGCCCTGATTGCAGGCAAAACTTTCTGTACCATAATTTCGCATGTTGTTTTCATTGGAGACCAACACTTGCACAGATCAAATTAAACAATTGGTTTTCAATATATGTAATACGAATTTTTAAAATATACAACAACGCACTTTTTGTATAGTTTTCCGAGCAGGAACTCATGTTCCTTTCAATGCCCCGAGAAGAAAGCACAGGCTATCGAAAAACTGGCAAAAAGATACGTACAATCCCGAACCTATAAACTGACATTCCGGTTCTCAGGTTCGGTTGTTCCGTTGGGGGACGGATTCAGAGTTTAATTCTTAATTTGTTCAGCAGAGAAACCCTTTTCCATGAGGACTTCTTTCATGCGGGTCAGGTGGTTGCCCTGGAGTTCTACAGTGTTTCCTTTTACTGTACCGCCGCATGCAAATTTAGATTTAAGATAGGTAGATAGTTCATGAAGGTCAATTTCACTTGCATCGAAACCTTCTACAACAGTGACTTCTTTCCCATATCTCCTTCTGTTTACTTTCACAGTAATTCTCTGTTGCTCTTTAGCAACCTCTTCGCAGATGCAAAGTTCTTTAGGAAGCCCGCATACCGGGCACATTCCGCTGCTCATTTGTTGGTATGTCCTCCAAATTTGTAATCATTGTATATGTAATTTACATCCGAAAATAACTGATTAGATATAAAGTACTTATCAATGATGATATTAAAGCCTAATGGTGTTTTTAAGGCACTTTATACTGAATTTCGGTCATAAACAAAAATTCTCAATTATATAAAAAGCCAACCAGAGCTTTGTATTTTTTTTATTATTTGTATTTTAAGTAAATAATCTCATCGAGACATAATAAATCTCACAGTCTGGAATAAATTCTGGAATTAATAGAATTAACATGTTTGCATGAAAAATGGGGGCAGTATACGAAAAAATCTAAAAATTCGGGCGCATGTAGCTTCACGAAACAGAAACTCCGGAAAACCGGATTCGTACCTTGAAGAATAAAACCCCGAAAATTTGTGTTTTTGCCTGAAAAAGCATTTTTCAGCCAGCAAAAAGCTAAATATATCTTGAACCCCATCTTTTTATGTTACATATATAACCACACATTTATGTACTTAAGATATATAAATGTGCCGATATAATAATGCCAGGGAAATCCAACATATCCGGGAGGTACCCTATGAATGAGTTAATAGGTTTTGTGAACGGAAACAACGTAAGGCAAAAAGTACTCTCTCTGCTCGCCTCAAAAGGGGAAATGGAAGGAAAACGTATCGCTAAAACACTTCGGGTAGTATATCCTACCATAGCAAAGACCCTCGAGGAACTGGACGAAAAAGAGCTGATCGCAAAAAAAGAAGAGGTTTACTTCCTGACCGAAACCGGAATTAAGGTAGAAAAAATGGTTCAGCAAATCTAATATCTTACTGATTTTACCAAATCAAATTTAATTTTTTTAGTTCCGAACCATTTTAATCTCCTCTGTATCTGTTCGGAAACTTTACCATTTTTTTGTAATATTTTAGAGACTATTTTATTGGTCATCGGTTAATTTTCTAGCCTGAGGGCTATAGATTTTGTACCAGACAGCTGCTTCAAATTTTATCAGATTTACCGAAAATCGATACCTTACTCAAGCTCCCCTCAAATTCTTCTATTACGCCTCTGTATGAAGATTATTTAGATTATTTTAGACCAAAATCAAATTGAAGAATGGGGAGGAAATTCTTGAGACAAACTTAATATCCTATTATCACCGTTTTTATTTGTACCCTATTATTTTAGTGCCGATATATTTTTTGACACAAACTGGAAAGGACACCTAATTTAAAATCGATTTTGATACAAAAAGGAAAAAATATCCAATTTGAGATTTAGTTTAAGAGCCCCGATATACAATCCAATATAAGATTGGAGGATTATCATGGACAAAATCCATAATTTTGGAAGGAAAAAAGTTGGATCAAATTTAGACCAATTTAAAGAAAATCCGGATCAAGCTTCTGATACCAGCACGGTTTTTACTGAAGAACTAAGAGGTGGTCATCACCGCCGAGCAGATCCCAGGAAAATCTGGGATGATTTGGAATTATTGTTTTCAATGTTAGCTGATTCCTTCAACGGGAAATACCCGGTCCCAAAGAAAACAGTATTCGTGATTACATTCGCTCTCCTGTATCTCATAAGTCCGGTTGACTTCTTCCCAGATATCCTTCCTTTAATCGGACTTGTGGATGATGTCGCTGTGCTTGCTTTTGCATTTAACCTTATAAAAGATGACCTGAAAAATTACAGAGTATGGAAAATGAATTACTGATAGCGAGTTTGTTTCCGTGCTAAAGCGCAGCTTTTCCGTAATAGAAGGAAAAATTGAAGACAAAAGTTAGCTGAAAGCCAGCAGAAGCCGGAGCGATATAACTTTTTTATAATATTTTCCGCCCCAGCCCCCCTCAAAATCCTTGGGCTGAAAATCCTCCGATTGCGCTGCCTTTCAGACCTCTCACGTCTGGCATTGTATGGTCAATACATTTAATAGCCGGACTCTGGATAAATATATTAAGAAAATGAGTAAGGAGACTGCCGAAGTTCCTGAGTTTACTTTTTTGGGATAGCAGGAAAGTTCAATGAAGATCAGAAGATGATATAGTACGCCAAATAAACTTAAAGAAAACTTAAGCTCCGAGGAGAGCAGTGTCTGGGAGAAGGTTAAAGAATACATAAAATTTGTGTTAATCGTCATACTTATTATGGAGGTTACTAGTTTTATTACAGAAGATGTAATTAAAAGAAGTGAAACTATTTTCGCAGTTTCCATATCAGAAGAATCCGAGTTTCAGGTTTACCTTACAAACGATACGAAATATGAACTCTGGGTTGTGGATCTTAATGGGCCCGAAAAGATCGATGTATCAATAAGAAAGGATTCTTACACTGCATTTGAAGATACATTTATGTTAATGCACCCTGAAGGAGATTATCTTCCTTATCATCCAGATTTCACAGTGAGGGAAAACGGTACTTACCAGATGCACGCAAAACCACTGGATTCAGGGACTGTCAGAATAGCAATCAGGAAAATCCATGGATTTTCCACGTCGTTAATTTAAAGTGAGCCTGTTCATACTTGTATATCTACCTGTGAGCAGAAGCGATATAACTTTTTTATTATATTTCAATTCCAGCCCCATCAAAATCTTCCTATTGCGCCGCCATTTTGAAGTTTATTTATCTTAGGACTTACACACTTGAGGTACAAAATCAAATGCAACAGACGGTGGGATAAAATTAGTGTTTTAGATAGTTAGGGGTTTAATGCTAATGATTTCTCAGTTCAACCGCGTAAGTCCTATATCTATAAGAATATACAACTGCGAGCTTTCTATTAATTAACACAGAGTAAGAGCGCTTCGATTTTATCAACCCCGCTTAAGAGCAACTGTTTATCGATACATCTTCCCTACTTCAAAAAAGAAACAGGTTTATGTTATTCCTGCTAACTCAGACGCTCTCTTAAGATGATCTGTACCAGAATTTTGAGATATTTTGGCCTTTTGAAAATATTCAGCTCCTCCAGTACCATTTTTCGCTTCATTTGCTCCCTGCAGCAAAAACTGACCTGCAGAGTTATATTCCTGAAGAGCCATCCTCCATTCATTCTGTGCATCCTGAAGCTTGGAAGATACGGTGTATTGATCATTTTCCTGAATGGCGTTCTGAGTATCATTTACTGTTTGCTGTGCATACACCGCGAGAGTGGTATAATCAGAATTGTTTGCAGCGTTGGATACACCGTCCAAATCTGCTTTAAGTATCTTCAAATTTTTCTGAACATTAATTCCCCATGCAATATCCTGGTGGGTCGACTGGAGAGTATTTAGCGGTGAATCCGATAGAGATGTATTTTCATCGTTTTTTGACCCGGTAACACCCCAGCCAATCAGTGCAAATAGCAAAAGAAGCAACGCGAAGTAGATGTATTTTTTCATATACATTCCCCTAAAAATCCCTTTATGACTATACAAGTTTAGAGGAGATGTATTATAAGATTACCTTTACATTTTCTATATTCGATATAAAGTATGAAAAAATCGTTTTGAGAAAGCGAATATATAGGGACTTCTAAATCAGAAATCAGCTTGTATTGAATATTTTATTGTTATATTTCCACCCCAGCCCCCCTCAAATCCTTCGAGTGAGGAATTCTACGATTGCGCCGCTAATTTGAAGATAGCTCAGTTATTGAAAAATACAACAAAGAATTAAGTTTTTAAGAGTCTGAAGGTCTGAAGACGTATAACATCAAAGTGGACGAATGCAACTGAGGAAAAAAGTTAAAAATTTAAAAATCCCTTTTTAAGGATCTTTATAATTTTTCAATTTGTATCTGTTAAAAGCTGATTCGTTCAGGGATTCGAGGATGCGAAAGGTACTGGAGAAACAGGCCCCCCAGCAACGTATTCCATAAACCCATCAGCAGTATATGAAATTGGTTTTCCGTCTATTACCCCGTTGACCTGATATGTCCCGATCATTTCCCAGATTATTCTGTATTTAATTCCACCTCCAGATTCATTTACAGATTCATTCATAGATTCATTTACAGATTCATTCATAGATTCGCTTCCAATTTCACGTCCATCCGGTATCATTACCGGAAGCGGAACAGGGTTCTGAGTGGTGAACTCTATTTTGAGAGTATCAGAACCCGAAGAAGCGTTCAGGAGGGTATTTTGAGGGAAATAGAAAGAACCCTGAGGTAGAATATATTGCTGGGCCACTTCTGCGGGAGGGATTCCAATATCTGTTGTACTCAGATTGGAATGCTCAATTTGTATTTCTTTCCCGCTAAAATTGGCAATAATTTCCCCGTCCTTCCAAACATTAAGAACTGAATTTACTGATTGTGAATGGTTGGCATTGGTGATATTCCCAAAACTTAGTGAATACTCCCCAATTGTCTCGTTTGAGTAATTTCCGGCCTGGGAGACCTGACCCCAGTCCCATCCAAGATCGTCTCCCCATGACCAGTAGCCCCAGTTATGGTCGTGGTAAGCTCTTGAGTTATTCAGCGAATAAGTTTGTCCGGCAAAAGAGAGGTTTCCGGAAACCTCCATTTTCGGTGAAGCTACCAGCCAGTTGATACCCATTCCCGGCATGGAAAGATTAGAGGCATTAAAGACAGGAGCAGGCTCAGCTTCCGGTATTAACAGGGCATCAAAAACGCTTATCCCATTCCCGGATCCTATATGCACACGATATCCCTCGTCAGTCAATGTTACCGTATTATTAGATATCCTGACATCAGGAGATTGAGATGAATAATTCACAAACTCCGGAGTTAGAGGATGTGCCTCATAAAAAGAAGCCAATGTGTCATTTATATAATAGCCCAGAAGAACTACCGAGGAATTAGTACCACCGTTCAATTTGAAAGTGCATACCACTGAAAGGTTCTGTTCCTCATCGATGACGTTGAAATAGTGCCATTCGTTGTAAAGGTTTACAGGATCCCCCTCCCCGGGCGGATGGAATGCATCTGCCTCAGAGAGTTCTTCGATCAGCGAACTGTTCGGGGCTGCAAGACCCCCACTCGAAACAAACAGAATCAAAAAAATTCCAGCAAGTATCGGTTTCAGTATTTCTTTAGTTTTCATTCATTAACCCCACCTAACATCAAAAGTGATGATCGTTCTTGTTTTCAAGATAGCGCCGGGTTTAAAAAATACCCTTTACTATGCACAGGTAAAATCGACTGGAAATTATAAAAACGTAATTATAAACAAAATTGAGGGACTCAATTTCTTCAAACCCTAGTTTCAAACAAAAGTAGCCTCATCTTTCGTTCAGGATAACTTTTGCCTCTTTTTTAATCCCATCAATAAGGTACGTACTAATCGATTCTTCAGTCAGCAAATCGACCTTTAACCTGAACAAAAACGAAAAATATATGCTAGTATAAAACATAATAATTATTTATAATATGTTTTTCAAAATTAGAAGGTAGCTAATTGATAGTGATTGAAGAAAAGCTCCAGACAAAAAACGAAGGAGAAACAGAGGATTATTCAACAGATTGCACACAGAAGATTTACACAACTACTTATAAAGGAAAAATAAAAAGCAGAAGAACTCTTAAATGGATACCTTCGATTGAAACCTATGGGGAGGCTGCTGTTCACATCGCCGGAGGGTTGCGCCTAATTATAGCTTTTTGCTTGGTGCCTTTAGCGCTTTTATTCCTGATAGGATCATTTTTTGAAGAATGGATATTATATCTACTATTTTTTCCATCATTTATTGTATTCATGTTGCTTCTTTTGAGTGGAATGGGAATATTATCAGATGAAAAGTATGTAGAAGCTACAAAGTGCAAAAAATGCCATAGAGAGTATGCCTATGAAGAAAGAGAAGAACCAGATATAAAAGAATTAAGCACTGAAGATTCTTACACGGTCACAATAACTCGATACTGGAAATGTAAATACTGTGGACATAGAGATAGCAGCAAGAGTTCAGAAAATATAAAAGCCTACAAAGGAGAAAAGAAAAAACCGGAAAAAATAAAGTGTGAAAAATGTAGAAGACAGGAAATCAGTCCCGAATGTAGAAATCCTGATATAAAAGTGGAGAATTTTACAGCGTCAGCTACTCTTATAACAACTAGATATTACAGGTGTAAATACTGTAGACATGTAAATATTAAAGTGGAAAGGGATGAATTCTCTGCTTTCGATTTGCCATCGGCTCGATAAATAAAGAGAATTAAGACCTCGACAAACACAATGCAAATTACTTTTTTATTATATTTCCGCCCCGGCCCCCCTCAAATCCTTCGATTGGAAATTCTTCGATTGCGCGGTGTTTTGAAGATTCCAATATGAAAACTTTCCAGCTTACGATTCTCAAATAGAAAACGAAAAATATACGTGAGAACAATACTTACTAAATATTCGTTTAATTTGATTAAAAGTAAGAAGGCACTTTGTTGACAGAAACTGAAGGAAAATCCAGGACAAAAAATAGCGGAGAAAAGGATAAAGATTACTCGATAAAGTACGAACAAAATGCATGTGTAATTAAATATAAAGGGGAAATAAGATACCGAAAACCCTTTAAATGGGTACCTTTAGTAAACCCCTTTGGGGAATATGCGATCCGGTTTTTTGGAATTCTGGAGATAATCCTGGGAATTATAGGTGCACGCATATTTTTTATCGTATTAGGAGAGATGCCGGAAGATCTGAAAGGCTTAAAAGAATATTTAGTGTGTGCAGTTGTTTTAGTTAGTTTTTTTGTGCCTTTATATCTGGTTCTTGATGGAATTTCCGCACAATCCAATGCAAGGTTTGTAAGATTTCTCAAATGTAAAAGGTGTGGTAGAAAAAATGCTTATGAAGAGAGAGAAAAGCCAGATATCAGGGAGGATTCAACTGAAAATTTGTATACTATCTCAATTACTCGATACTGGAAGTGTAAGTACTGTGGATATCTTGACAGTAGTGAAAGCTCGGAAAACACAAAGTGCTCTAAAACTAAAAAGAAGAAACCCATCGAGATGACATGCGAAAAATGCGGAAAGACGTCATTGAGTTCGGAGTGCAGAAATCCAGATATGAAAAGAGAGGATTATCTTGTAGGAAGTAACAGTACTGAAATCAGGTATTACAAATGCAATTACTGTGGATACTTAAATATTGAAACAAAGAAAAATTATCTCAATTACATGGAGCCTTTCGCAAATTCAGAAGTTAAAGGAAAGGACCCTAGACTTTAAATTATGATTATAAGCCGAAGCAATATAACTTTTGTATTATATTTCCACCCCGGCCCCCCTCAAATCCTTCGACCGAAAATCCGAAGATTGCGCCGCTGGATTGAAGTTAATATGGTTCCTGAAATAACTTTTTGATTATATTTTCTGTCAGCCAATCGCCAACTCTAAATCGTCAAGAAGAGAAGCTAGAACTCAACTTCTCTAAATCCACTTTATTCAATCTTTAAATCAATGTCAAATGGATCATCATGCTCTATGTCATCATCCCAATAATTGCATCTATGACGCAAAAAATGTTCAATACCATCAAAATTAGGAGTCACTTGGTGACATTCCAAACCAAGAAATTTTATTGTTGATAACATATTTACCTTAAGAGACCTTTGAATATTTTCTTCTGCAAACTCAGAAATTGGAACATTGGAATCAAACTCACTTTCAGGTTTGAACAAATAGTATTTAAATAATTTATTGATTTCAACTACATCTATGTACGGTTTGGTTTGTGAATTTACACGATAATTTACAGTAATCATACAGATCGCAGCTAGAATATGCCAATCCAGCCAACCATCAGAACGTAGTTTATTTAATGTTGATATAAACTGTTGATTTTTCACCAGCCTTTTTAAAGTAAACTCAATAGGAAGAATCACATTTGAATACCTAGTGCGTAGGTACTCTTCAGCTATTTCTTTACTATATCCTGGAATAGGACCGTTGAACCATGGAAGTTTTTCACTGTTTTTGAAACTAAATTTATGTGAAGGTAGAGAAACCTGTAGGCCATTTAATAGCGTTTTATTAAAAAAATTTTCATCGATAAAGTAACGATATAAAAATTCATATGTTTGACCCACAAAGAGCTTCATCGAAAGACCATTCTTAAAGGAGCTTTCTATTACTTCATGAAACTTAGCTTCAGGCAATAAAGAAACTTCAAACAAGATATGAGAAGCAAAAGAAACGATATAATGTTCGAGTGTTTCGTAAGCATTCATACTTTTAGTTGTATATAGAGGCAATGTTATTTCCCAATATCTTATTGAGTTTGACGCTTTGGACTTGATATTTGGAGATGGAACCTCATTAAACACTATAACAATATTAACTTCCGTTTTCATCAAACACAAATCAATTTCTGCCAAATCTGCAAGTAAAATTTGTAAAACTGCGATAAATTGCTCACAGAGTGATGTTGTAGAGTAATCATTATCCCATTTTACTCTCCATATAATCCCAAGTTCAGACCACATCACTTCACGAAGATTTCCAACGTCTTCAAAAGGTCTTCCTAATAAATTATCTTCAAGAATTTCCCAAACTTCAGATAGACTTTTTTCTGACCAGTATTTTTGTGAGATAAGAATATTTTCTTCGAGACAATCGTCTATATTCCACCTTGCCACAAATGTCATTACGAATTCAAACAGTTGAGGATCTATTTGTTTAGTTATCGAAATGAGTGTGGTTGTATGGAATAAAATCCTTTCAAAAACTTCATCTTTTTCCAAGTCTCCCACATCAGGAGAAAAAACACAATGACTTCTAAAACCTATATCCGACAAATGTAAATAACTTAGCCATGAACCCTGTAAATAGTCACATTCAGCAGCTTGAACTAAAGCTTTTGGCAAATAGGAAATAATAAGAGGGTCAGAAGAATTAGATGAAATAAAAGCAGCTGCTAAAGAATAATACTTAGCAGCAAACACGAGATTTAATTCTTTATACCATTCTGAAATCTGCAAAATTGAAATAATTGAACCTTTTAATGTCTCCTCTGAAAACCATTTAACTTTTGATTGATGAACTTGATTTATTGCTTTAATAATATTTTTAATCTTATAATATTGTATAGCTCTATCTCTACATTTCTCAGCTGCAACAAAATTCCCATATCTTTCAGATAGAACAATGTCTATTTTCTGGGAAACCTGATCATATTTCGGACTATACCCAATTAAATATATTAGATCTGTTAGACGATCAGCAAATCTTTTTAATGGAAATAAAGGAGCATCTTTTACATTATCAGCTAATTCCATCCACCATTCAATAGCATTTTCAATATCAAATTGTGTAAATGGATTTCCTGTAATTGGATTGATGATATAAAGAGAAATGCTTCCTCTGATTTCTAAAAGTGAGCATTTATATCCAGGTTTCTCAGTATTAGATAATAGCTCATCAACTTTTTGAGTCAATTCATTATGCCAACTATCCAGTTCCTCAGGCTTCAACATGACTAAGTTCCTGAAATATGCTGTAATACAGTAAGTTAGCAAATTATTGGCATCTTCCAAATCAACAGATCTATCTAAATTCGAGATTTCACTAAAATATTCCCGAATATAATTTTCTTCTTTTTCTAAAGTTCCAAGGCCTCTTAATTTAGCCACCGAAATCTCATAAACAGATTTTCTCCATAATCCCGAAAACTCCTTTTTCCTGAATTTTTCTAAAGTACCTATCCAGAAAAGTATATCTTGATTTGAATCTTTTGAAAATGTTGCATGACGTGTAGCAGTCTTTACTTCATGAAAATCCGCAAAGTTATAATTAGGAGATTCAAGAGATTTCCATTTATTTAGAGACTTTTGGTACCAATCTTTCTCATCGAGCGCTCGAGGGAAAATTTCGCTGGGAATGCCTAGATATTGTTCTGCAATCCAGAACACTTCTCTGTCTGCAAGTAATTCAGAAATAGCTTGACCATCAACAATTTCGAAAGATATTGAATAATTTTCCTTTGCCCAATCCTTCAGTTTGTGGTTTTGAGATATAGGAATACCAGAAGTTAAGAAAAAGTAAATTGACTCAACTTGAGAGCCAGAGTCAATAATTTTTTTGAGATCGGATTTGATTTTATTTTGAATATTTTCTTTTTGCATCGAACATGCAAAAACGATTGACTTATCAGAAATTAACCCTACAAATGTTGTTCCTTCAGATGGATCAGGACTTATATATGATTTAAAAGTTTCAAAATCACGACCTTGATCTCCACCACTAGAAACCGGTCCTGTTGCAGGGATTATATTGCTACAAATCCTTGCACGTGCTAAGTGACGGCATAAATGTTCAAATTCATGATGGGAATTTGTTTCTGCGAGTTGTGACAATCCAAAACGGATTTGTGCTTTGACCTGTTCTAGATTCGACATGTTCACATCTCATATAAATGTAACTTGAAAATATTCCATGGATAACTAAACAATGCAAAGTATAATAATTCATTTAAGTAGTTAAACTCAAAGGACAAAAAGATTTGCACAAAATAGATAACACTAAGTATTAAAAGAAAAATCGTTAATTTGAAGACTGTCAAAAATGTTAATTTATAACCACCAAAAATAGTAGAAACGGTAAAATGAGTTCAATTGCTGATTCAGATGCTTTTTATGATAAAGAAAGACAATTAACTCAACACCAAGCTGTATTAACATTAATTCAGCAATCTCTAAGTAACCCCCATTTAACAAGCTTCAGATGGTTAGATTTAGCTTGTGGAAAGGGACAAATTATAGCAAATATAGATGAAAACTTCAATGGAGACCTTAGAGAAAAGATTGAATATTACGGGTATGACATTGAAAATGATTATTTAAAATTTGTCGAAAAAATGACTAGATCTTTTAACCTAAAATGTGTAAAAACGGAAACTGGGAAATTATCAAATTTTCATAAAATATACAATAAAGAAGAAAAGTTCGATTTAATAACTTTAACAAATACTATCCATGAAATTGATCCAAAAATTATTTCGTTGTTATTATTTGAATCACTTTATAGATTAAGCCAAGATGGATTTATATTCATATATGATATGGAAAAACTACCACAGCAAGAATTAGGAGCTATTACTTGGACTAAAGAAGAATTTGAAGAAATTGTAAGATATTTTCTAAATAACCTCGGAACTAGTTATTCACCCCCGGCAAGCAGATGGAAACATAGTTCATGCATGGGCTGGAATATTACGTTATATTTGAAACATCTTGCTATAAATCTTTCAGAGATAGAAGCTAGAAAAGCTGATATATTATCCAAAACTAACCAAAAAATCATCGAAATAATTAACAGAAAACAAGATCTATGCAAAGTAGCATTAGAGACCTTAACAATTTATGGATCAGAAGTTAGAGAAGAAGAAAAAGAAAAAATAGAAAAATTATACGAATTCTGGGCTCTATCTAGAGCAAAAGGGAGTATGTGAATGAAAAAAGTTTATTTCTCATATAGTTTAGGGAAAATTAATCCAACATTCCTAAAATCCCTTGAAAATGAGTTGAAATGTTATGAAATTCAAGTGCTGAACAGAGAAGTCTTTAATTCAGATTACTACGTAGATCACTATAATATCTATAAAGATAACTTTCAAATAGATTCAACTAACGCAGATTTAGCGAACTCAATGCAGAATCTAATAAATAAATGTGATTTATTGATAGCTTTTTTGACCGATACCAATTACAACGTTATTTTTGAACTAGGATATGCATTAGGAAAAGGAAAAAAAATATTGTTGGTCAGCGATGAGAATGTAAAAATACCCAACGCTTTAGAAAACGTTCGGTATATACGGTCAAAATATAATGATAATTTGATATATGATATCATAAACTACATCGAAAGTGTAGAAGATATTCAAGAAAATAATAAAATAAACGATTATGAGGATTTCAAGCGACTATTAACGCTGTATGTAAATGATCAAAACGTTCTTGATCAAATTGAACCGAACGAATTTGAAGACTTTATTTACGAATGGTTCAAAAAACAGGGTATAAACAGTTATAGAAATGAGAATAGTGTAGATGTAGATTATGACTTTTTGCTGACTGATTATTACCACTACAAAAAAACATTAGTAGAAGTGAAAAAATATAATTCTAATTCCAAAGTTTCTGTAGGAAAAATACAACAGTTTTTAGGAGCGATTTATTTTTGTGAAGCAGATCATGGTATATTTATTAGTTCTTCTGGATATACGAAATCTGCTATTAATTTCGCAAAAGCATTGAATGGGCCTAAAATAGAATTGTGGGATATAGAAGAAATAATAAAAAATTTACATTGAATTGCACATTTCGAACCCTGGCACTCTTGTGCCACTATGCTATACTAAAATGTCATTTTGTTGATATAATGTCAATAAAATATCCAATCGTCAAACATTATTGTCCTATATTGGCAGGGGTTCGAAATGTGCATTGAATCACACTTAATTATTCCATTATTAAATAGCTCAATGAAACTTCTTTATTCCCAGAACTTCTTCGTCTTCACATAATTCCTCTCCGCAATCAGGATATCCCTGTAAAACGCCTCTTCATCCACCCTCAACTTTTCAATCACCCTTGATGCGGTTTCAGGCCCGACCCCCCTGCTCGCAAGCGCAATAACGGCTTTTTTCCCCTGCGAGTTCACGATGCTGGCGTTTCGGTAGACTCTCTGGATGCGTTTCTTCTCCTCAGCTGAGACCGGGACGCCCTTTCCCTGTTTCCTGACCAGTTTGATTTCCTCATCTTCCCAGGGCTTGAGGGCTGCAACCATTCTTGAGTCGCAGACCGGGCAGATGATTTCTTCGGGGACGTTTTTGACCTGGCGGCGGGAGGTCCATTTCTTGCAGGTCGTGCAGAAGAGGATTATGTTGTCGTTCATGATGCGTTCCTTTAAGGCAAGGACGATTGAACGGTCGGCTTTTTCCGGGGCTACGAGGTCTCTTTTCATGGCAAAGCCGGCTGAGCCGATAGGGGTCGGGCCCGAGACCTCGACTGCAATCTGGCCGGCTGCAAGTTTTGTCAGGACTTCTTTTGCCCTTGGGACGTCCAGCATATCGTGGAAGATCTCGCGGACCACCTCATCGTACATGGAAGAACCCTCGTAAATTTCAAGGAGCTTTTTCATGCTGATCCTGTCGTAGTCGATGTCCCGGGAGAGGGCTCCGAACTTGCGGGCTACGTGGACCATTTTCCATTTCATCAGGGTTGTGTTCTTCAGGGTCATTTCGATGATGGGCTCAACGTGTTCCGGGCGGAGGGAGGTGAGCATGTCCCGGATCTGGGCGGGACCCACCCGGCGGGGGAGAGTCAGCCTGATCCTGTACGGGTCCACCTCCTGGGCAACACTGCTCCCGAAGCGGGCCGATAGAAGGGAGGTGAGGACTCGGGCAAGGGTGCCGTTGGTGTTGTGCCCGAAACAGGCGTTCAGGGTCACAGCGTCTCCTCCGTCTTCGATTACGATTGTATCCGCATCCGGAAGCGGGAAGCCTCCTTCAACGTGGTCCCGCAGCAGGCGGATAACTTCTAGCACGGCTGTCCTTGCTACCGGATATTTCAACTGCAATTTTTCGGCAACTGCCTCGTCATCAAGCCCTTCGCGGATGAGGGCTGCAATCTCAGCTCTGAGCTTTCCCACACCCTGGGCTACCTCAAAGGGCACAGGGATCTCTTCTCCGGTCCAGCTCGGGACTTCTCCCATGCCTTCGACCGGCTCGACCTTGATCCTGTCCCGGCCCGGCTCCCGTTCACGGTCAGGCATCTCAATGACCCGCCACATATCCCCTTTAGTTATGAAAACGGCTCCGGGCTGGGCGAAATTTACCACAAAGGCTTCGTCCAGCACCCCGATGGACTTTCCACTCACGATGTCATAGATCTCGTACTTCTTCTCGTCCGGGATCATGGAGAGGTTGTCGTAATAATATTCCCAGCTCTTCCTGCGTTTTTTCACAACATTTGAGCCTTTCTCGTGCCAGACCAGCCTGTAGTCCCCTATCTGGTCCACCACCCGCTGCAGATCTTCAATCCGCAGGTCCTTGAATGTGTAGGTCCGCCCGAGGATCCTGAAAATCCTGTCAATTCCGACCTCCCCGAAGTCCATGACCATACCTGCAATCTGGTTTGCCACAACGTCAAGGGAATTCCTGTGCGGGGAAATCTCTTCAACCCTGCCTTCCAGTGCAGCCTTTGTAATTGCCATGCTCTCGGCAATGTCATCTGCTTCCATGGAGATGATCGTACCCCGGGAAACCTCATGCAGCCTGTGTCCTGCCCTCCCTACCCTCTGGAGCAGCCTTGAGACCTGGCGCGGGGATCCGTACTGAACCACCCGGTCAACATTTCCTATATCGATCCCGAGTTCCATTGAAGACGTGCAGATAAGGCCCCTGAGGGCTCCGGACTTGAAAGCCTCCTCGGCTTCAACGCGGGCTTCAAAGGAAAGGGAACCGTGGTGAACGCCGATGGATGAGCCCAGTTTCCGGAAACCCGCTGCAAGAGCTTCCGCACTCTGCCGGGTATTCACAAAAATAAGGGTGGACTGGCTTTCTTCAACGATTTTCCGGATTCGGAAAAGGTGAGAAGCAAATTCGGGCTCACAGCCCACTGTACTTGCAATCTCCAGGACTTCTGTTTCGCCGGCTGCATCTCCTTCGATCCCTCCGGAAAGATGAGAGCTGACTATATCGAACTCCAGCAGTTTCAGAAGAGCCACTTCAATAACCGTAAAGTCCCGGTTTGCCCCTGCAAGGAATTTTGCAATCTCCCAGGGGTTCCCGACTGTTGCTGAAAGCCCTATCCGCTGGAATTCCCCTGAAATTTCCACAAGCCGCTCAAGCCCGACAGCCAGCTGGGCTCCGCGTTTCGAGCCTGCAAGCTCATGGATTTCGTCAACCACCACATGTGTTACAGTCTCGAGGTTCTGCCGAAGGCGGGAGCCCGTAAACATTGCCTGCAAGGTCTCAGGTGTTGTGATCAGCACATCAGGAGGGTTTTTGGACTGGCGTTGCCTTTCGCTTTGCGGAGTGTCCCCATGCCGGACCTGAACCTTTATGTCCAGCAGCTTCCCCATAAGCTCAATTCTGGAGAGCATATCCCTGTTGAGCGCACGCAGGGGAGTGATGTAGAGGGCAGATATCCCACTCCGCTTCTCCTGCTTTTTCTTAAGGATAGCGTGGAAGACCGGCAGAACAGCTGATTCTGTTTTCCCGGAACCGGTTGGAGCGATCAGAAGAGTGTGCTTTCCGTCAAGGATGAGGGGAAAAGCCCTTTCCTGCGGTTCGGTGGGTTTGGTGAAACCCAGAGTCTTAAGGGCTTCTCGAATTTTCGGATGGAAGGAGTCGAAGGTGTTGTTGAACGTCATTTTTCAAAAGCTCATTTTTGATGCTGTTGTAGCTGATGCTGCCTTAAAACCTCAACAGGAAACCTCTGAGTCTTTAGCATCTAGGAAAGAACGTTCAACCTTAAATAGGTTACAATACTGTGAAATATCCCTCCCTGTCAGCCTGCAGCTTCCGAGAAAGGGGTCTTCCCACCTGCGGAGATAAATGATGCACTATTCACCGCCGGGACCGGGAACGACCTTCCTGTAACTATACCGCATTAAAATCTGGAGTTATTCATCCTGAAAAATCAACAGCTACCCCAACTTTGGTGGTACTATCTTTCAATATATTATCCGGTTTTTTCGTTCCATCCGGCAGGTAGACTTCAGCCGAATCAAGTTCTATGCTGCCCGAGGAAGATGCCTTTCAGGCTTCTCCGAAATAAAAAAGAAGGGGATTTTCTCCCCGACTGGTCTGTCCGCTTGGCAGGACAAACTCGAACCTGCAGAACAAAATGAAATCTGAAATCAATCAGTCTCCCCTTTTCATCTGCGGGAAAAGGATTACTTCCTTGATGGATTCGAGACCCGCAAGGATCATGGTAAGGCGGTCGATTCCGAGCCCCATGCCGCCGGTTGGGGGCAAGCCGTATCCAAGGGCTGTAATGAAATCATAATCGATGGTCTGGGCTTCAAGGTCTCCCAGCTTCCTTTTCTTGTCCTGATCTTCGAACCTCTTCTCCTGTTCAAGCGGGTCGTTTAATTCGGAATAGCCGTTTGCCAGTTCCCAGCCGTTGAGGAAAAGCTCGAAGCGCTCGACAAAACCTGCTTTCTCCCTGTGATTTTTGGCAAGAGGGGAGTTTTCTACAGGGAAATCGTATATGAAAGTCGGGTTTATCAGCTTGTCCTCTACCAGACCTTCAAAAAGCAGGGCAAGGAATTCACCGTGGCTCTTTGCCTTTTCGTAATCTTCAATCCGGTTCTCAATTGCGATTTTCTTCAACTCTTCAATAGAGTGGGCAAAGACATCAAGTCCGGCATATTCTTTTAAGGCGTCTTCCATGGAAAGCCTCCTCCATGGAGAACGGAGGTTGATCGTGTTTTCACCCATCTGCACCTCATAGCTGCCTGTCAGCTTGAACACGAGTTCCGAGACCATACCTTCAGTTAAGTCCATCATGTCATTATAGTCCCGGTAGGCCTCGTAGACCTCGATCATCGTAAACTCAGGGTTGTGGGTCGTGTCAATGTCTTCATTCCTGAAGTTTTTGGCAATCTCAAAGACCTTCTCATACCCGCCAACAACAAGCCTCTTGAGGTAGAGTTCAGGGGCAATTCTCAAAAAGAGGTTCTGTCCGAGACAGTTGTGGAAAGTCGTGAAAGGCCTTGCATTTGCGCCTCCATATACAGTCTGGAGTACAGGGGTTTCAAACTCGAGAAATTCCCTTTCGGCAAGGAACCTTCTGATCTCGGAGATGAGTTTGCTCCTCATGACGAAAATTTCCCTCTTTTCGGCGTTGACTATGAGGTCAAGATACCTTTTCCTGTACCTGGTCTCAACATCTTTTAAGCCGTGGAATTTTTCGGGGAGGGCGCAAAGGGACTTGGAAAGCAGGACAAATTCGGACACACTGATGGAATCTTCTCCTCTCTTTGTCCTGAAAATTTCACCCTGGAACCCTACGATATCTCCGGAGTCCACAAGGTTCTTAAAAGTCTCGAACTCTTCGTCCGGAAGGTTTCCTTTCCTTACAAGCACCTGAATCCTGCCGGTCTGGTCCCCAAGGTCGGCAAATATCATTTTACCGTGCTTTCTGATGTTATAGAGCCTTCCTGCGGTCCTGACAGATAAGCCCTCGTTCTTTTCAAAGTCCTCGAACTTTTTCAGGATATCGCAGATATCCCCATTCTTTTCGAACTTATAGGGATAGGGGTTGAGCCCCTGGCTTATGATACCGTTTAATTTTACAATTTTAGAGTCGTCAAAAGCCCTGGAGCCCGATAAATCAGTTTCATCAGACAGGGGCATTTCTTCAGACAGGTCCGTGTTGTTAATTTCCATAGTCATTAAATCAGTACATCCTCATCAAGTGATACGAATTAATCAATTAATGATACGAATAAATCAACTGTAACCGATCAGTGCTAAATTATTAAACCGATCAATAATCAATCAGTAAACCGGAAAAGGTTAACCATAAATGAGTTGATAATAAATAAATAAATAAATCAGTTAAAGCCCGGAGCAGAAGGGAATTTTAAAGAATCTGCCATGGACCTGTGAACTTTAAGTTCACTTCTGCGGCTGAAAGCTGCAAGCCTGAATTATCAAGAATAATAACTGTTTATTAGCCTGATTCTTGACATTTATTTTTTTTCCATACATCCATGCATCTTATATAAACATTAAGAAAATAGTGTACATATTAAAGAAAAATAATATTGTTTCCCCAGAAAAATTGTTCCCGGAGGTTTTGTTGCAGAAATACAATCTGTATATTCACTCAATGGGTAGCGTACCGAAAGTTCTGTAAAATATGATTGACTCTGTATCCTTTTTCTTTCACCACAAAAAAACAGGATGCAGAGTCAATGTTTAATATAGTCTCATTTATAAAAGGTTATCTTTTCGATCAGGAAGCTGGAATTCGCCAGCTAATTACCTGGTTTTTAAACCTCGTAATGGAGGAGGAAGTCCTCCTCCAAGCTGGGGCGCACCGTTATGAGCGTACTGATTCACGTAAAGCCAGTAGAAACGGTTACAAACCTCGAACTCTCCTGACTAAATATGGGGAACTTGACTTATTAAAGCCTCAATTCCGTGAGTTTCCCTTTGAAACAGAGGTTTTTGAGAAGTATTCCAGAGTTGAAAAGGCCATTTTAACTGCAGTTAGTGAATCCTACCTTCAAGGTGTTTCCACCGAAGGGTGGAAAAGATAATGACTGCTTTAGGAGTAGAAGGAGTCTCGAAATATATATTGAAACTTCTCCACAAAATCTCAGAAAAACAATATACACCAATGAAATAAGTTTTCGAGATAACTCTTGAATGTATGAACTTTTCCGAATCGATCAATAAATGGAAAAACAAATCAAATAGCTTTTTTCTGAATTTTTTCCAACGGTAATGTATATATTGTTTTATTTTCTTATTTAGAATATTACTTAAGTTATATCTTATTTAATATAAAAAGTGCAATGGATAACCAGCTTGTAGTCTCTATATTCGGAAGAGTGAAATAAATATCATATAGCTACTTAAAGGTTCTAAAACGAGCCAGATCTTGAAATAAACTCCCAAAACATCTTCTACTTAATAACGTCATACATTAAAAATAATTTTTGCTTTTTAGTCACTCCAATTTAAGAGAATACAAATTTCCGTTAATGAGAGATTAAGCATCTGTGCTTGTTTAGCTTATGCTATCTTTCGGGTATAATGATGCTGTTCGTGATACGAAGTGGATAGATGAATAAAAAATGAAAAGCTTGCTGACACATTAAAAACATAATTAATAATTTTTAATATTAATAATATAAAAAACAAATGAAATACAAAAAATCAGTTATTAAATCCCGTAAAATTCAGCAGAGGCAATAAAAATAATTATTAAGTTGTGTACGAGGATTTGGGATGAGAAAAACAATGACATTTTCAGATAGATGAGGAGCGCTTGAATATGAAATACCAACGCGTTAATATTTCCAATAAAGTGCTTTTATGTTTGATTTTATTTTTTTTAATATTGATGAGCGCTTATGTTACACATGCCGAAACTCTAGGTAGGCAATTTGCGTATATTACGAACAACAACGACAACACTGTCTCTGTAATTGACACCTCCACAAACACTGTTACAGCCACTGTGCCTGTAGGAGACTATCCTATGGGAGTTGCAGTCAACCCAACGGGAACAAAAGTATATGTGGCAAACTACAATGACAACTCAATCTCTGTCATTGACACCTCCACAAATGCTGTAACAGCCACTGTGTCTGCAGGAAACAATCCTAGGGGAGTTGCAGTCAACCCAACGGGAACAAATGTATATGTGACGAACTACTTCAGCAACAGTGTCTCTGTCATTGACACTTCCACAAACACTGTTACAGCCACCGTATCTGTAGGATCCAGACCTATGGGAGTTGCAGTCAACCCGACGGGAACAAAAGTATATGTGGCAAACTACAATGACAACACTGTCTCTGTAATTGACACCTCCACAAACACTGTTACAGACAGTGTGTCTGTAGGATCTGAACCTGTTGGAGTTGCAGTCAACCCGGCTGGAACAAAGGTATATGTGGCAAACTACAATGACAACACTGTCTCTGTAATTGACACCTCCACAAACACTGTTACAGACAGTGTGTCTGTAGGATCTGAACCTGTTGGAGTTGCAGTCACCCCCGATGGAACAAAGGCATATGTTGCGAACCAGAACAGTAACACTATCTCTGTCATTGACACTTCCACAAACACTGTTACAGACAATGTGACTGTAGGATTAACTCCTTTTGGAGTTGCAGTCACCCCAGATGGAAAAAAAGTATATGTGGCGAACTACTTCAGCAACAGTGTCTATGTCATTGACACTTCCACAAACACTGTTACAGCCACCGTATCTGTAGGATCCAGACCTATTGCCTTCGGGCAGTTTATAGGTTCTGTTCCTGTACAAGAACCCGTTCTTCCTGTTGCCAATTTCAGTAGCAATGTGACCAGCGGTTCTGCTCCTCTATCAGTTCAGTTTACTGACAGTTCCTTAAACGCAACCGGATGGGACTGGGACTTTGGAGATGGCTTTAACTCAACAGAACAGAACCCGTCACACGTCTACGTGTCCTCAGGGAGCTACACAGTCAACCTGACTGTTACGAATACAGCAAGAACTAACACGTCCTCAAGGGCTGGGTACATTCTGGTCTCACCCCCTGTACCGACTGCTGCGTTCAACGGCACCCCAACGTCGGGCACAGTTCCGATGAACATCACCTTCACCGACCTTTCTACCGGCAATCCAACCGGGTGGGCATGGTTCTTTGGCGATGAGCCATACACGCAAACGTGGACACAGATGAATGCGAGTTCCGGGTGGCCGGCAAGAATCTGTTACAGCAGCGTTGTACTTCCCGACGGCAGCATCGTCCTAATGGGTGGTTGGGATGGAACTAACAAATTGAATGACGTTTGGCGGTCGACAAATAAAGGTGCAACCTGGACGAAAGTATCGAATGCCGGGTGGTCGGCACGTGCCCATCATTCAAGCGTCGTGCTGCCTGATGGTAGTATCGTCCTCATGGGTGGTTCTGACAGTACCAGCAGCAGGAACGACACATGGCAGTCCACTGATAAAGGCATAACGTGGACGCTGGTGAACGCGAGTTCAGGGTGGACTGGAAGGTATTATCACAGCAGCGTCGCGCTTCCTGACGGCAGTATTGTCCTTATGGGTGGTTCTGACGACGCCACCTGGAGGAACGACACATGGCGGTCGGAAGATAAAGGCGCTACCTGGAAACGGATGAACGAAAGTGCCGGGTGGACTGGAAGGATATTCCACAGCAGTGCCTCACTGCCTGACGGTAGCATCATCCTCACAGGAGGGCTTGACGGCACTGCCCGCCTGAATGACACCTGGCTGTCGGAAGACAAAGGCGCTACCTGGACTCTAATTAACGGGAGTTCGGGGTGGATGGGAAGAACTTCTCACAGCAGTGTCGCTATGCCTGATGGTAGTGTCCTCCTTATGGGCGGTCTGGGCATTGACAACACTCCCCTACACGACATTTGGCGGTCGACTGATAAGGGCAGGACCTGGACGAAAGTAGCAGATGCCGGGTGGTCGGGAAGGTACTATCACAACGTCGTTGCGCTTTCTGACGGTAGTATCGTCCTTATGGGCGGTCTTGACGATACCACACTCCTGAACGACACCTGGCGTCTACAGCCCACAGGATCAAACGATCCTAACCCCACGCACACCTATACAGCTCCGGGAACCTATAAGGTCACATTGCAGGCATTTAATGCCGGTGGATACAACAGCACTTGTAAGACAGGATATGTAACTGTAACACAATCTTCTCCGACTGCCGCGTTCAATGGAACTCCTATATCAGGTACTGAACCCCTGACCGTCACTTTCGCGGACAGGTCTACAGGCGAACCTACCACATGGTTCTGGGACTTTGGAGACGGCACGAACTCGACAGAGCAGCATCCTTCACACACTTTTTATAAGGCAGGAAGTTATACTGTAAATCTTACAGTAAGCAATGGAAATGGTACTAATTCGACTTTTGCCACGATAACTGTTTTAGAATATAACCCTGCTTACACCATTGACAAAACCGTAACCGATTTGTGTGGAAGCGGGCCTTCAGCTAATGTAAACTCTGCTGGAGATGTCATCAGCTACCAGATAAGAGTCAACAATACTGGTAATGTTGACCTTACCAATGTAAGTGTTAATGACCCTCTTCTTGGAGATCTTACTGGCCCTCTGGAATGTCTGAATTCTGATGGAATTCTCGAAGTAAGAGAAAGCTGGATTTACTGTGGAACTTACACGGTTAATCAGGAAGATCTGAACAATAATGGCGGAGGAGACGGTTTCATAAACAACGCAGCAACTGTTGACTGCGCTGAACTGAATCCAAAAAGCGATAGTGCTGCAGTCTCAATAGAACAGAAACCTGCTTGCAAGATTAATAAAATTGTGATTGATGTTGCTGGAAATGGTCCAGAAGGCCGTATATGCTCTGCAGGAGATGTTGTCAGCTTCCAGGTTAATGTAACAAATAACGGAAACATCGACCTTAAAAATATAAGTGTCAGGGATTCCATGCTTAACCTTCGCGGCCCATATGGGGACACTGGCTTGGTTGGGCTGTATCAGTCCTCTCTAACCCGGTATACGAATGGTGGTGATGGTATTCTCTCAGTTGGAGAAGCCTGGTATTACCTTGGAAATTACACTGTCACTCAGGAGGATCTGAACAATAACGGCGGAGGAGATGGTTTCCTCAACAGTACTGTGACATTTGACAGTTCTGAGACCGAGCCTATAAACGAAACTACCATCCATTACGTTGATGAAAGCGGTAATGAAAGCGAGAATGAAAGTTCAGGAATCCGGATTGAACAGAATCCGGATTATTCAATCTACAAGTCCGTAATCGAAGTAGAGAATGGAAAAGATGGGGTAGCCGACAATGCCGGTGATGTCATTCGATACAGGATCCTCGTAAAGAACGAAGGCAACGTTGACCTGACAGGAGTTTCAGTAAATGACCAGATGATTACTCTGGAAGGTCCTTTGGAGTCAAAAGCTGCTGATAGAGTTCTTGAAGTAGGAGAGAACTGGACTTGCACTGGAAACTATACTGTAACTCAGGAAGACATAAACAGTAATGGTGGCGGTGACGGATATATCGACAACACTGCAACTGTGAGCTGCAATGAGCTTTCAAATAAGAATAGCAGCGTAAAAGTGCTTCTTCCTGCTGCCGAGATCTCAGGAGGCAGGAGCGGTCACGGAAGTGGAACTGGCAGTGCACGTATTGTTTCGGATACTTCTGAAAACGTTGACGTGAACAGAACTTCGACGGAAGAAAATGAGACTCAGATTCAGTTTGAAGAAGAGACTGAATATGTTGAAAAAGAAACTGGAAATGAAACTGCAAAACCACAGACAAATGAAGAAATTAAAAGCAAAATAGCCCCTGTAATGAAAATGATTTACAGAATAGCTTTTCTGTTGATAGCTTGTCTGCTTATTGTGTTTATGTACAAAAGAAGACAGGAAGAACAGAAATAAATAAGGTATTATTAAAGATGTGATTAGCGGCGCTCGAGAGAACGCCGGGTAGCGTACCGAAAGTTCTGTAAAATATAATGGAGAGAACTAACAAGGAGATCAAAAGAAGAAGCAAAGTTGTGGGAGCATTCCCGAACCAGGAATCAGTATTGAGACTAACAGTCTCAATACTGATTGATATAAATGAAGAATGGATTACTGGAAACAGGCATATACTAATGGAACAGTAAGCAAAAAGGAAAACTAAAAGGGTATAGAGGAAATTTTACAGAAAAATTGGCGCACTGCCACTCAATTTATTAATTTACAGGATTTATGAGCTAATTTACAGGAGTTATGAGCTAATTTACAGGAGTTATGAGCTTTCCACCACCTTAAAAAAAATCCTGAATCCAGTCCCATGCTCTCGTTTAAGCTTCAGATTTCCATTTAGCTGATCAACAAGGATGCTTACAAGCTTCAGTCCCAGTGTTTCAATATTTTCCAGTTTTATATTTTCAGGAATTCCCTGCCCGTTATCTGAAATTATCAAGCTGAAAAGGGATTCATTTGTTTTATCGCTCTTTTCTTTTCTGTAAAACTGGATTCGAATTTCCCCTACATTTTCAGTAAATGCATGTTTGAGGGAATTGGAAACGAGTTCGTTAACAATTATTCCTAACGGGACAGCAACATCCATGTCAAAGAAGATGTTTTCTTCAAGTTCCATGTTTAACTGAATATCAGCATTTCCAAGTCTGTATGTCTGGAAAAGGTTCTCTGCGAGTTCCTCGATATACGATGAAAAGTTCAGTGTGTCGAGCCCTCCCCCTTTGTACAGTTCTTCATGGATAAGAGCCATTGATATAACTCTGTCCTGACTTTCCCTGAAGGCTTCCAGAACTTCCGAGTCCTTAATATCCTCTTTGTTATTGAACTTTTCAGCCTGAAGGTCCAGCAGAGAAGAGATTACCTGCAGATTATTCTTAATTCTGTGGTGGATTTCCTTTTTTCGGGCAATTTCGATATTAGCCAGAGCTTCTTCAGCCTCTTTTCTCTTGGTGATGTCAGTTAGCATACTAATTGAGCCCATAAACCTGCTATCCTTATCAAAAAGGGATTTAGCACTTACGAGCGCCCATAAGGATGAAACACCCTTACATATTAATTTCAGTTCGTAGCTCTCATTGATACCCTGCTTTCTCCTTTCCTGATTCAATTTGACAATATCTTTACCTTTTTCACTGACGAAGTCCCATATCTCTCTGCCAATAACTTCTTCCAGAGTGTATCCAAGCATATCCGTCATTTTCTTATTAGCGTAAGTGACTATGTTTTCAGCATCAATTATGAATATACCTTCATTGGCTGTCTCCACAATGTTGCGGTACTTTTCCTCACTTTCCCGAAGTTTTTCTTCTACTCTTTTCCTTTCGGTTATATCCCTAGAAATGAAAGAAATCGCAGTAAGCTTTCCATGGCTATCAAAAACCGGAGAAAGAGTTATTGAAGCATGTATTATCTTCCCATCCTTTCTTAACCGTAAAGTCTCATGGTAGTGGATCTTTTTCCCCTGTTTAATAAGTTCACTTAATTTTTTCATTTCTTCACTTAAATGGGGCGGAGACAGGGTGGACCCGGCCTTTCCAAGAATTTCTTTAGCTGAATAACCATAAACCTGCTCTGCCCCTTTATTCCAGCTTGTAATAATTCCGTCAAGGGATAAAGTTCCAATAGCATCATTTGATGATTCTACAATATTCGCCAGGACCTGAATTTTCTCTTCTGATTTTTTACGCTCAGTGATATCCTGAACTATTCCTTTAATTCGAACAGAGATATTTTTATCATTCATAACAAATTCCGATTTCAGGTGGACTATGCTTTCTTCTCCATTATCCTGGACAATCCTGTAATCAATACCAAATGGTTTTCCTTTTTCAGCTTTTTTAATAGCGGCACAATAGAAATCTCGATCATCGGGATGTATGTAATTAAAATATTCATTGTAAGATGGTGCTGGTTTTTCGGGATCTCGTCCGAAAATACGATACATTTCCTCGGACCAGTAAGCTTTATCAGCTGCAATATCCCATTCCCAGTTTCCGATATGGGCCAATTTTTGAGCTTCTGAAAGACCTTCCTCGCTTTCTTTCAATGATTTGTAAGCCTTCTCAAGCTGGACAGTTCGTTCTTCAATTTTTTCTTCTAAATAGTCGTATGCTTTTTTAAGAGCTTCCTCCGTTTTTTTGCGTTCAGTAATATCCTTTGCGATCTCGAACCGCACATCCCGGCCGTCAGGCCACTTGATAATCCGGTCCATGATCATGAAATACCGATCCGCCGCGGTATTGTGATACTCCCAATGGTAGGGCTTACCTTTCTCCTTTAAAATAATATGATTGGTACAGAAATCACAGGGGGAATCCCTCCTCTGGAACTTCTGGTAGCAAAGCCCTCCCACGAATTCGATGCCAAACTTCTCCTTCATCGCCTTGTTCGCGTACAGCACCTCATGGGTATAAGGATCAGACACGTACACCACATCGTCGATGCCATCAAAAATGGACAGGAGCTGCGATCGCTCGAAAGCCAGAGCCTCCTCGACCCGTTTACGCTCTGTAATGTCGGTGAGCATGCCCATAGAACCGGTGAACTTTCCATCTTTGTCAAAGAAAGATTTAGTGTTTACAAGTGTCCATAAAGATGAACCATCCTTGCGTATAAATTTAAATTCATGACTTACATCAATGCCCTGCTTCCTTTTTTCCAGATTTATTCTGGAAACAGCCTCATCTTTTTCATCGGTGAAGTCCCACTCAGATCTGCCAATCATTTCGTGCTGAGCATACCCCAGCATATCCGCCATTTTTTTATTTACGTAAATAGTCCTGTCTTCAGCATCAATAATCCATATGCCTTCATTTGCTGTTTCCACAACACTGCGATATTTTTCCTTGCTCTCCCTTAGCGAATTCACCAGAGCATCACGCTCAACCAGCGACCGGGACAGCTTGATGTTGCTGTAACTTAGCTGCGAGATCATGTTGGCAAGCCTGATTAAGAAGTTCATGCCCGCATTCACGGTTTCCCTTTTCAGCCGCGGGACTTTCTCAAGCGCTGCTATGTATTCCTCTTCGTTGAAACCGTATTTTCTGGCCTGGGCTCGGAAAAGTTCGTAGTTTAGAGTCTCGGTTTCAAAAAAGAACTGCCCTGAAAAGATATTACCGATATGCTGACCCCCCACCATAATCGGAGTCGCTATGTCCCACATATTGTTCCTGCACCTGTACAATTTAAACTCTCCAGGAAGAACCCCCGCTGATAGCCTTGTATCGCTTTCCACACAGTGCCTAAAGGTCTCAGGGTGGACCCTGTGGAATCTCGTGCAGATCTCCTGCCATCCGACACCAACCAAAACATTGCCTTTGAGGTCGACCAGAGCCATGGAAATGTGAGCGAACCTGTAGAAATCATCCATGAGGGACTGGATCTCCAGGGTATCAATAATATCAGCAAGTTCCAGGTTTACCATCTCCCTATCAGAAGAGAAAATGCTATCCAGTTCAGGTCTGATAAACCGCTCGGTCCGGCTCGGAACCTCCTCTTCTGCCTTCCTGCCCACGGCAATATCCTGAGCAGTATAAAAATCGCCGTGAAGCGTAACGTTGTTATCAAGTATCAGGTCTGCTTTTTCGCATATCCACCTGATTTCACTTTCCGAGGTGATACGGGACTCCAGATCTTGCCAGTTCTTCTGTTGAGTTTCCCCTGTCCTTTTACCCCCGGTTATATTTTTCCACCTGGAGTTCTCTATTCGTCCCCATTTTCCGTCCTTTCTGGTCAAAATAAATTGATGGCTTGGGGCTGCATCAATAATATCTGCTGTACTGGCCTTTTTGAGAAAATACGGATACAGAGTTATTGTCTGGTATTTTCCAATAACAGAATTCACTTTGTTCTCATAGTTAGCAAAATTATCCCTATGTCCTTCCTTCAACCAGGAAATATTCACTGCTGCTCTCAGCCCTGAAAAGCCATTTGTTAGAGCCCGATTTAATTTTATAACCCAATCATTTATGACTTTTTCAGAAATGACTTTCTCAGAATCAAAAGCACCTTCATTTGCATGTCCCTGGTTGCAGGAAGTAATTTCTATTTGCCCTTTTTCAAGATAATCATCAATATCTGGAACAGCCATTCTGAGGGCGTCTTTTGCCTCCTCTGCTCCAGAAGGTTGTGATGTGACCCAGAAACAAAATTCATTATTTTCCAGCCCTGATTTGAAATATGGGATAAGTATATCCGTCAAATCTTCTTTTGTCTGGTAGAACTGGCAGAAGTGTGTCCTCCAGGGCACATTTCCGAGAACCTCAATCCCAGACTTTCTCAAGTTTCCTCCCATTCCACTCTTCTCCAATCACAAAAATAATTTTAAAATTTCGATTTAATCGTCTGTGGGTAATTATCATGTCTGCGGGTAATTGTCATTTAGATATCATTTAGATATCATTTAGAGTATCAGAGTATCATTTAGAGACCAGGGAATTTTCTGAAACCTTTGTCATATTAAACAGATTATATGGCGCTTTTTGGAAGAACAGAAGAAATCTGCCTGATAATTTTAATAATATATAATCAATTAAATAAATAGAAGAATGATATTTATATAATTATTTTATAGGACTCTGTTATTAGTCTCCAGGCTTCAGATAATCTCTAAAAATCACTCGGAAATTTGTGTCGGTAATAGATCTTTATATTTCATAAAGATATTTGGGTATTACAGAAAAATGTTACTGCGAACGGGTTTCAAAAGAAAAGTTAGAACAAAAAAACGGAGTAACGTGTCTTTTTTGATCAGAAGCTTAAAAGTCAAAACGAGAACATATCGATTTTCCTTGAAAACCAGGGCATGTTGCAAAATTTAAGCGAAAGAGCTATTTTTGCAGCAAAATAGCTCTCTAATTAAAGATGAATCCACTGGTTACCTATTCGGTCATCTCACAATGGACTTTTAGAATTACGTTTCCTGCTTCCGATCCTGCTTCTAACCCTGGTATGCTGCAGTTTCCGGATATTTTTAAGCAGCCCGAGCCTTGTCCCATCCAGTAGATACATTTCAGAATTTTCAAGTTCAATCCCCCCTGAGGAGAAAATCGGACCCAGAAGGTCTTCCTGTGTTGATTCATTAAATGGGACGCCTCCGCAGAGCTCATTAAAAGCGGGCATGATAAAGACCTCAGGGTCCGCCCAATCTCTCCTGTTTTCAAAATCAAGGTTTCCAAAACGCCCTTTCAGGACTTCAACATTGAATTTTGTCCTGATCCAGGCAGGTTCAACTATAGAATAACCAAAGGCATCGGTAAAACGGACTGTCGGATGGTTATGGGCAGTAATTACGTGGGATGCAGCCAGAAGTTCAGGTGCAGGCCAGGTATGCCCGTGGAAATACCCCACTCCGTCAATGACCGCACCGCGGACCGAATGGACCTTGATATCCTTCTGTCCGCTAAAAAGAGATTCGATTCCTCCATCATGATTTCCCGGAAGAATATCTATATGTGCGTATTCTGCAAGCGTTTCAAGAAAATGAGGGATCTCGTCCTTCTCCTGCCAGGAGATCTGAGGAACATTATGCTTCACATCCCCAGGGAGAACTATCCGATCAGGAGAATATGTTTGTATATAGCCCAGAACCCGGTCCAGCCGGTCTTTTATCCGGCTCGGCAGATTAATTCCGCTCCGGTAGAGATCCCATTCGATCCCGAGGTGGACATCGGCAATTAACAGCGCGGTTTCGGTGTTCGTGACGGTGAGGGCGGGCTCGTTCAGGATTGGGGTGATTTCAGGGGGCATAATCGGTGGAAGATCGTTTTTAAGGATTTGAAGAAATTATTTTTTCCTGAAAAGAGAGCTGCTCTTGAAAAGAGAACATAACTCTTCAGACCCGCAGCAATATGCAGTTTACGATATTTAAATGATCGGGCACTGGCAAATCATAAATGCATGTTCCTGGTTTGCAACATTATACTCCAGACTAACCTTTACTGAGGTTTATTTTTTCCTTTAAGGGGTTCATGCGCGTTCCCGGAAGAAGATGCGGTGCTGCATGTACAGCAGTTTAATTCCCCGTCACCATCTTCCAGCAGCCCACCAAAAACACCTTTAAAGGCCAGGCAAGCTTCACGGCCGTTGTTGCTTATCAAATCATAAGTCTGAGCTTTTCTCGAGATATCTTCCATGACTTCTTCCCACATTCCAAAGAGTTCTACCCTCAGGTAGAAGCCTCAAAAACACTAGAAAAGTAATATTTACATATATGTATATAAATAGGAATATGTTAAGATTGGTCTGTACTTTATGGGCTTAGATCTCCAGATGGCAGAAGGAATAACTGGTCACATATGGAGTTTAAAGGAATCATTAATGTTTAGATTTCCTTTTCAATAACCTGAGGATACGACCCTATTTTTAAAGGATCGGCAATCACAGCACCGATTAACAGCCCCGTGGAGATCCCCACAAAGGTCAGAGCTACCTGGATCAGACTGGAAATGGAAGGTGAATAGTTCTCCACCAGTGCAGCTAAGCTGATAAATCCAAGTGCTCCGGGAACCAGGATCCAGAATGCAGGTATTATAGACACATAATACGGCGTTCTAAGCCTGGATCGCTCCAGAAAAGTTCCCAGCGTGGTCATGATGACGGAGCCTGTGAAAGCCCCGAAAAGCCCTCCTAAAAGGTAGTTCCCTGCTTGCTGTCCCAGAAAAGTGGCAAACAATACAATTAAAACCCCTAACATATCCTTGTTTCTTATAGACATCAAAAGATACATCCCGAGGGTGAAAACAAGAACTCCGATATAGGGAGCCCACCAATTTAGAGGAGTTGCCGTATCAGCTACTATGTGGACCCCGGACAGTCCTGCAACCTGGAGGCCTACTATCACTCCGAATAAGAGAAGTAGCAGTATTACAACTCCCTGAACCAGGCGGGTTGCACCGGATACAACATTGTTTGCTGCCAGTTCGAACATTCCTGTGGACAGAACTGCTCCGGGGATGAAGTAGGCAAGTGCTGGGACCATTATAGTTAGGGACCCGTTTACAATTCCCTGTTTAAACCCGAAAGAGAATATCATGGAAACAATAAAAGCCGTTAGAACAGGCAGAATCAGAGTAAGTTTTGGTTTATCCTGAGAATAAGCTAATATAAGTCCCACTACGGTCCCTAATGCCCCACAAAAAAATAACCCATTAAGGGTTGGCAAAAAGAGTGTTCCCAGGCCTGTGGAAAACAGTGCATAGCCTAAAATATTTTTAATATAGTTATGCTGGCGTTTAACATTAAGGATTTCATTAATACGCCTTATTCCCTGTTCAGGTGTTATTTCAGCATTTTCTGCCTGGTAGATCAACTCATATAATCTTGAAACCTGGTCTAAAGGAAGTACACCGGGCTTCTGCAGAGTGACTTCCAGAGCCTTTGAATCGCCATCTGCAATCTTTATGAGTAAAAAAGTAGGTAAATTAATAACCTCTTCAGCTTTGACACCATAAGCCTGGCATATTTTTTTTAAAATTGATTCTATGGACATCACCGCGATTCCTGCAGCAGTCAAAGCTCGGGATATCTCGGTGAGAAATTTCAGAAGATGTGGAGGTAAACCACTCTCATCTGAAATATTCAAAGGGTTTGTGTGAGATGAATCAGTATGTGGGACCATTTAACCAGTAACTCCCTGAACTTATTCTTCCCCTATACATAAAATTGTTTTTGAAAAAAGATTATACATGGAGAGAATGTTATTACAGAATCTGTTTTCTTGAATTTATGCACTTTGAATGAATGAGGATATGGACATCGATTCTAATCTTTTTTCGTCACCTGACAGGTTCTGAATAAACTGCATCAGCATTCAGGAATAGAGTTCCCTGGCCTCCTTCTGAAAAATAAAGGTGCTGAGATCGTTCGAACCAATTCCTGATTTTCGTCGTCGTTAGTGTAGAACCAAGCCAACGCCAGATATAGGGAACATGATAATATAGCCATTTGCCCCACCAGATGCCTGATGTTAAAGCGTGACATCCGAGCGGACGATCGTGTTACCGGCGAGCAAACCAGCCGCAATGATCAGACCCACTTTTGTCTTCGCCGCCAACCTCTAGACGTGCCGGTCATACTCGTTCATGCCCGGGTAGGCTTCGTAAGTCGTTTTCATCTCGCCTCTCCTTTCCGTTAGGTTACTTAACTGTGTTCTTGTATATCTTTCCGTCCTTCATGATCAGTGCAAGGTTCTTTTCCGGGTTCGCGATGAGATCGAGGCTCTCGAGTGGATTGCCGTCCACCAGGATCAGGTCGGCAAGTGCCCCTTCCTTCACCACACCGAGTTCGCCAGGGTAGGGATCGCGAGGTCCGCACATCTTGAGAAGTTGTGCATTGTCATACGTAGCCATTTTCAGCGCTTCATAGGAAGTGTACCACTTCTTCATCTTGGCCAGGAACTTACCCTGTTTCGCCGCTAGCGCGGGATCGAACAGCATGTCAGTACCGAAGGCGGTTTTGACATTATACTTTTTGGCTAGCGTAATGGCACGTACCAGGCCGGAAACACACTGTTCATACTTTGCCGTGCTGATGGGACTCTCGAACTTAAAGGCGTCTTCGTCGTTAACCGACATGGGTTGCATACACCACCACACCCCCTTTTGGGACATCAGCTTCGCGGTCTCCTCTTCGATGAAGAAACCGTGCTCAACAGACATGGCACCAGCTTTGATCCACTGCCGTATGGCCTCATCGGTATTCGCATGGATCATGACATAAGTGTTCCAGGTCTTGGCAACGTCGCAGATTGCCTTCATCTCGTCGAAGGTGTATTCCGTGACATCTAGCGGATCATAAAGGGAAGTAACTCCGCCTCCCGCCATGGCTTTGACCTGACTGGCACCCATGCGGAGCGCCTCCCGGGTGCGCTTCGTCACCTCCGGCACGCCATCTGCGATCAACGTGTGCCCGACTCTCTGCGTATAATCCAGCGGAGTCCCAGGATTCTCGGGTACATCGTTCGGGCCACGGAAGTCGCCGTGCCCAGCGGTTTGGCTGATGTACGGACCAGAGGGATAGACACGCGGACCGTCGATCAAACCTTCATCAGCCGCTATTTTGATCGGGAAACAATTGCCTCCAGCATCCCGAACCGTAGTAAATCCCCTGAGCAGAGTTTCCCTTGCCTCTTTGGAAGCAGCGATACTGAGGAGACCAAAATCGGAACTCAACACCTTGCTGATAGGCCAAAAATTGAACATCGAGTGCCAGTGGGCATCGATAAGACCTGGCATCAGCACCTTCCCCTTCGCGTCGATCACCGTTGCGTTGGCCGGTGCGGAAATGGACTCGGCAATCTTAACAATCTTATTTCTCTCGACCAGTACGCTCATGCCCTCGGCGAGGGCTTCATGCTGGCCGTCGAAGGTGTTTGCGTTGGTGATGAGGACCTTGGGTTTGTCACTTTGCATACTCATAAGTTAGCCCCTTAAATTTTCCCGTTCGTCATGAATGTTACTTCCAGACCTGTTTGAACACACGGTAGAGGTTGCCTCCCAGAATTTTGCCGCAATCTTCCTCGGAATAGCCATTCTCAAGCAATTTGTCGACTAGAGCGGCCACGATCTGATACGGGGCAGGCGTGGGAACGCCCTTGGCTCCCATCTTCTTGGTATAGCCGCCATCGGGGAAGAACAGCTCGCCTGCTGCCGACTGACATCCTATGGCCGTCTGGGTGATATCCGGGATGTAGTCGGAGCCGAAGCCCACATGGTCGATCCCCACGAGGTTAACCATGTAGTCAATATGGCGGAACAGCATATCCGTGGTCACGATGTCGGGGTTGGTTAGGTCCACGAAGGCGCCGACCATGTTTATGGAGCAGACCCCGCCGCTCCTGGCGACTGCCTTGATCACATTGTCCGAGAGGCTGCGCGGGTAGTCCGAGATAGCTTTGGCGACCGCATGGGAGGAGATCACAGGCTGCCGGCTGTGATCGATGGCATCGAGAGCCGTACGCTCACCGGTGTGGCTGACATCCACGATCATCCCATAGCGATTGTAAGCCTCGATCAGCAGTTTGCCGTACCCGGTCAGCCTTCCATTGTCTGGCTCGAAGCAGCCGTCACCGACAGCATTACGCGTGTTGTAAGCCAGCAGGCAATAGCCGTAACCCAGCTGCCGCCAGAGGCCGACGCGGTCGAGATCTCCTCCGAAGAGTGCGGTCCCCTGATGGGTAAAGAACAGACCAAGCTTCTTCTCCTTTATCGCGTCGTCAATGTCCCTTGCAGTACGCACGATCCTGTACTTGTCCGGGCGCTCGTTGATCTTCTTAAGAAAGAACTCCAGCGCCTTCACAATCCCCTGGGCACTCGCATCCAAAGAATCCGCCGATGGACAGAGAGCCAGTACCTTGAACCCGGCGGCAATGCACCGGTCCATCTCATCATGGAACTCCGGGGCTTCCGGACTGGACCACTGAGTGGGCCAGACGCAGGAGAACAGAGAGTCCATAGTCATGGATTGGTGCACGATCTTTTTCGCCCGCTCGGAGGCGGGGTATTCGTGAAGCCGCTGCGGTATCTTAGAATAATCCGGTCCTTTTTTACAAGGATCCGTCACTTCTGAATAGCTCGGAGCTATGTCGCTCATGGTTGAATTCTCCTTTCTATGAGTAATATTACCTAAAACATATAGCTCATACAATCTGCGCCAGGGCCCACACGGTCAGTACCCAGCCCCGACACCAGACATCCGGGTCAACCGGCTCGAACTGCGCCCTGACATCGAGCTTGAAACGGATAGGTGACTCAAGGAAGACCTTAATGCCTCAGAGACATGGACGAAGAAGGCAACTGTTATTTAATAGAGAAGTATTGATAAAAAAGACATATTAATCTGAAGTACTGAAATTAGATAAGGGATTTTAAAACAGAAGTGGAGATCCTTTGCAATAGCATATACTGGCACCGAGCACGGAGTAGAAGCCTATCCGGAAGAATCTGTTTTTGATGAAGCGGCTGTCATATTAAAGTCGCCGCTATCAAATAAAAGAGGATGCCGAAAAGAAAAATTTCAGGAATTACCTCTTTTACCACACTCAGTGCTAATCACAACTCTTTTTCCGAAAGCTTTTCGACCTTTTCCGAGAGCTCTTTGATCATCTTCCGCATCTCGGCAAGCTCGTCCTGCACCTCAAGGATCCTGTCATACATTGGGCTCCGGTTGTCCTTAACGGCCTGTTCCTGGGAAAAACGCTGTTTGCTCGGCAGGACATAAACGTACACAAACCACATCGCAACAAAGCCTATGGTACTTAATCCCGCAAAAAAGAGGAAATACTGCGGAAAAACGGTCCTGATATACGAATCCCCTTCACTGTAATACTGAAGCCGGGAAATCATCAGGAAATTGAGGATTGAAAACAGAAACATTGCCTCCCCCATAAGGGTAAGCAGCCCCCCGACCCGGGTGGACATTTTCCTCTGTTTTGGAATAAATTTTTCAAACATATTGGTCACCTTTGGAATTAAAAATAGGAGATGGAAGTTAAGATATAAAATTATGACTATTAAAGAATATAAAATATTGCAGGACTCGGCTCATTAATTATTCGGGTTTCCGGGGAAGAGTTCAAGCAAGCTTTTTTTATAAAAAAGCCCATATTATAAAAGAGGGGAACTGCTATGGTATATGTTGTTATAAAGCATAAAGTAGAGGACTATTCCAGATGGAAATCTATTTTTGACGAACACGGAACTACAAGAGGGAAAGCAGGATGCAAAGGAGGGCAGCTTTTCTGCAGTTCGGACGAAACAAACGACCTTTGTATCCTTTTAGAATGGGATAAAAAAGAAAACGCAACAGGATTCTACGAATCCGAAGACCTGAAAAAAACAATGCAAAAGGCAGGGGTTATTGGCAAACCGGAAATATATTTCTTAGAGAAAATAGAAGATTTTCCGGTCTGATTTGTAAAATATCCCATAAAAACCGTTAAGGCAAAATGAAAGGGAGAGGAAAAACAAGGGAGAGGAAAAACAAGGGAGAGGAAAAATCCCTTTCCCTAACTTTGTTAGAAATAAAAAATGTAAGAAGGCCTCGATTTTATTTCTCATCGATTTTACATTTCATTTGATCTTATATCATCGATTTTATTTCTCATACTTCAGCACGTCCTCAATCGTATCCACGTACTCGATATCTATTCCGACATTATCCTCGATATATTCCTCGGCGTCCACAACTTCCGGGACTCTTTCAATGACTTCAAAGCCGCTGATTTCCCTTTTTACTAATTTGTAAGTGACAAGCTCACTGTTTTCATCTGGAAGAAGGAAGAGAGTTTTTCCCCCGGCTTCTGCTGCCGTAGCTTTTTCGAAAACTCCGCCTATAGCGCCGATATTGCCTTCATCGTCAATGGTGCCGGTAAGGGTGATGCTATCATTAAGTTCAGTGCCGTTGATAGCGGAAATTGTAAGAAGGGCCATTAGAGCCCCTGCACTCGACCCGTCAACACCCGGGATTTCCTGATCAGAAGTAATGCTGAAAATAACATCGCTGCCTGAGAGAGAAACTCCGGTCTCCTTCTGGGCCACGAAAACTGCAGTATTTGCAGCGTCCTGAAAAATCACGCCCATAAGAGGAGTGGTCTGGACAAGCACCCGGCCTTTCCCAGGCCTGGTTTCAACCGAGATATTGAGAAGGGTACCCTCTTCAGAAACCGCCTCCCGGATAAAAGGACCTGACCTTTCCAGTTCAACTTTCTGGAAGACGGCAGGCGCCTGCAAAGTGGCAAAACCTTCCAGACCTACAGGGCATGTTTGAAGGGTATTTTCGAGTTCAAAGACCCTCTCCCGGTAGAAGTCCACCTGGGAAGCATAGGACTGGAGAGACTGGTTATTCTGAGTTATTTTTGTTTCAAGTCTTTGATTCTCATTTTCAAGGGAATTTATACGTGCCTGCATTTCCCGGACCTGTTCCCCCTCAACCGGAGCTTGATATAAAAAAACAAAGTAAGCATTCGCAACAAGCGAAAGGACAAGGATAAGGGCAAGAAGCCTGGATTTCATATAATGAATTATTTTGCTCCGGCTCGTACTTATTTCTTCCTTAAAGAAACCCGTATTTTTGAGCAGATACATTTGCTGAACAGAAACTTATCAGGAAGGTTACCTATAATCGGTTTTTGGCTCGGACAGCTGGTCTTTCAGGAGTATAGCCCTCGTTTTACATCACTTTCCTCTATATATTGTTCCTTGCCTTGCTCTATAATTTCGTCCCCGTCTTTCCCGTCGTGCTTCCACATCAGTGTTACTTTCAGATTTGTTTCCTTTTCGGACTTGGTAATGACTGCCCTTCCATCTGTAGTCAGGCGAAGGCTAAAAGCCAGCTGTACCTGAGAAGGCCTGCGTTCAACAGGTATTTCCTCTACAGTGTCTCCAACCTTTCTCGAAAGCTCCTTGATAATAAGCATCGCACTGGCAATTGAATCTATGGACTTCTCTTCCACGGCTTTCGGAGATACGAGCGTCATTTTTATCGTGCCTGGGGCATGCCCAAGTTCGGCTAAAATCGGCCCGACTTTTACAGCTTCCTTGCCGGACTTTTCATTATCATCTTTATTGTTGCTTGCGTCTTTATCAAACATGCCTTTAAAATTCATGCATTGTCATCCCCCGGAGGCGTTAAAGGGACGTATGACAGAAAAAAGAATACGGCCCAGAAAGAGCGAAATAAGATAGATAAAATAGTATATAATTGGATAAATAATTGATGATATATTTTAGATGTTGCTGGCTTTTGCAGTTAATCTCTCTGTCTGAAATTGAGGAGAAGCAATAAAAATAGAAAATTTGGAGAAAACAACTAAAAACAGAAAAGTAAGGGGAAAACAGCTAAAATAGAAGGTTGAAGAGAGAACAATAAAATAACAGAGAAACTTTGCAGTATAGATTTTTGCAGTATAGATTTCCAGTTTTCAAAAAAGAGAGTGCATTAATTACCCTTTTTAGAAGGGCAATTAGTGCTGTAGACATCTTTTTCGGATGGTGTGTAGTTAGTTAAATGGTATTCATACCATTCATATCTCACATTTTCTTCTTTTCCTGTTCTTCCGCAAGAGCAACCTTTTTACCGCAAAGGTCGCAGTTCCCTTCTTCAGTTATACAGGGCTGTTTCGGAGCTTCCCCTCCACAAATTCCGCACTTTACCATACTATTTTCACCTCCCCTTCAAGTCCCTGGCATTTATGCCATTAGTAATCAGCCAGTCATTGATTTATACTTAATCGGCATCAAAATATACTAAATGCACTCCAGTACCCTGAGAGAATTAGTATATTCAAATGACCTTCAGGGTCGTAACAGAAACTTTATAAGTGAAGCCGGAAGATGTAAAAAATATGAAAGACAACGGTAAGAAAAAAGAAAACTTTTCTGAAAGCCCGGCAACCCCGGAAGTAGCGGAAATGGCGGAAATAAAAGCTATCAGAGAAAAGCTTTGCGATATGCATAGCGATATCAAGAAAGTAATGGAATATTCGAACAGGCTGCGCTTTGAAACTGCTATGGAATGTTCGAGGCAGGAATACTCAAATGCGGTTCTCAGCCACCTTATTGAAGATATCGATACCGGACTTGAAAGAAATATGGTAAAGAAATGCCCTGAAAAAGAAAACTGCAGGTCTTCCTTTACAGCCCTTCTTCAGAGGAATGCAGGGCTTATAAAACAGGGCAGAGTAGATGAGATACTCCTTTCAAATAATAGGGAAAAACTCGAAGAAATGAGATGTGGAGCCCCTTACAGCAAATGTGACCAGTGTTTTTCCGAAGTATCCGGCCTTTTCACAAAACAGGTCAACCTTATGCGCTCGATGAGGATTTATGCTGGAAATCAGGAACAGAAGCCTGATATTTCAGCCCTTGAACCCGGCGCACTTGTGAGAGAGATCCTTGAACCGGTATCCAATCCCCAGCGCCTGGAAATCCTGAAGGCTGTGGCTTTTGAGATGAAAAGTTTCTCAGCCTTTTCCGAAATTACAGGCCTTAGAGGCGGAAACCTGCTCTTCCATCTACAGAAGCTTATGGACAGCGGACTGATCCTGCAGCAGCACGAAAGAGGGGATTATATGATTACGGAAAAAGGGTTCAAAATTCTGCAGGTCTTAAACGAATTATATTCCTCACTTCAATACTCCCCACTGCAGCTCCCTGCCAGAAAAACACCCGGGGAAAAAGAAGAAATTCGGATTTAACTCTTTTACCCGGCGCCGATCAGGGAAGGAAAAAGCTAAGATTTAAGCAAAAAACTGAGTAGTCAGGGGTGTCTGTGATTCCTGATTTCAACTCTTCTGTTTTCAAATTTCTTCGGTTTTCTTTACGTTCGGCCCTTCTTTTGTGTCCTGTACGACATAGCCAAGTGCCTTTATTTTCTCCCGGAGGGCATCGGAAGCTTTCCAGTCTTTCTTTTTTCGGGCAGCCTCGCGTTCCTCCACAAGCCTAACAACTTCTTCCGGGATTTCCTCTTTTCCTGTTTGTGCAAAAAGGCCCAGAACATCCGAAAACTGTCTGTAAAGGGAGTAAACTTTTTTCAGAACTTCCCTGTTTTTACAGGATTCAAGATATACGTTAGCTGCGCGCGAAAGTTCCCTGAAAACGGTCAGGGCTTTAGGGGTATTGAAATCGTCCTCAAGGGCCTGCCTGAACTGATTCTCAAGTTCCGGAAGAGTTTCAAGGGTTTCAAGGTCTCCGGGGTACGCTTCATCGTCTGTACCCTTCAGGGCAAATTCGAGGTTATCGAGAGTCTCTTTAAGCCGCAGATAATTGTTTTTTGCGTTTTCGGCAAAGGCTTCGGAATAGTCCAGTTTTTTCCGGTAGTGCACTGAAAGGAACATGAAACGTACAACCTCTCCCCCGTACTTCTCAACGATCTCGGGAAGGGTGAAAACGTTTCCTTTGGATTTGCTCATCTTCTCCCCTTCAACTATAAGGTGCTCTCCATGAATCCAGTTGCGTACGAAGGGCTTTCCGGTTGCACCCTCTGACTGGGCGATCTCGTTTTCATGGTGCGGGAAGATCAGGTCCACACCTCCGGTATGGATGTCCAGGGTCGGACCAAAACTGTTCATTGCCATTGCCGAGCATTCGATATGCCAGCCAGGACGAATTTTCCCCCAGGGGCTTTCAAAATAGATCCCCCTTTCGATTTCCTCAGGCGCAGAGGCTTTAAGGAGAGCAAAATCCCGTGGGTTGTCTTTATCATACTCGTCCACGTCCACAGACGCGCCAATTATGATGTTATCAAAATCAATCTTTGAAAGCTTGCCATAATCCGGAAACCCTGAAATCCTGTAATAGATCGAACCGCCTTTTTCGTAAGCCAGCCCCTTATCGATCAGTTCCCGTGCAAGTTCGATCATGCCTTCAACGTTTTCTGTTGCCCGCGGGTACAATGACGCCTGCTTTATGTTCAACAGATCAAGGCCTTTGAAGAATTCTGCCGTGTATTTATCCGTAAAGTCCTTGAGGGACATCCCGGCTGCTTTTGAGTCCCTGATAGTTTTGTCATCAATGTCCGTAATGTTCATTACGAGTTTTACCCTGTACCCGAGGTATTCGAGAGTCCTCACAATATTGTCCGTCATCAGAAAGGTCCGATAGTTACCTATATGGGGCATATTGTAGACCGTAGGCCCGCAGGCATAAATCGAAACTTCACCTTCCTTTACAGGTTTGAATATCTCTTTTTCTCTTGTCAAGGTATTGTAGACTTGCAGCATTCGGCACGCCTCTGGTTATTTAATTATGGGAAAAATTAGCCCTATCTGCTATTAGCCCTATCTGCTATTAGCCCTATTTTCTACTATTACTTCCAATTGCTTTATTACTTTTGCAGCTTCTGGCAAAACTCCTGATAAAAGAGCCTGAAATTCCCTAAAGAGAAAGGAGAGTCAGGAAAAGCCTTCTTCAAACACCGATACCCCAAGCCTTTCCAGAATTTTACCCAGCCGAAAAAGAGGAAGTCCAACCACATTAAAGAAATCCCCCTCAACTTTTTCCACCAGCACCGCCCCTTTTCCCTGAGCTGCAAAAGCCCCTGCTTTATCCAGAGGTTCTCCCGTCCTTACGTAAGCTGAAATCTGTTCTTTACTTATGTTAGCCATCCAGACGTTTGTTGACTCGGATTCACTGATTTCCTGCGCGATGTCAAGGTCCAGGACCGTGAGTCCGGTTATAACCTGAATCTTCTTTCCACTTAACTTTTCCAGCATTTCCTTAGCTTTTTCCGGCAGGTGCGGTTTTCCCAGGATTTCTCCATTATAGAGCACCGACGTATCAGCAGAAATTACAATCCCGGAATCGAAGTGTTTTGCCACGTCCCTGGCTTTTTCAACGGAATGCTTCAGAAGAAGCTCTTCAGGGTTCATACCCGGCTGAGGAGGTTCTTCATAAGAACTCGGGAAAACAATAAAATTGTCTCCGATCAGCTGCTTAAGCAGTTCTTTTCGCCTTGGGGATGCAGACGCGAGAATTATCCTGCGCATGGGGAAAAAATCTGGACGGATAGGATATATTTGTATGGATGGAATGGGAAAAATTAAAAAAAATAAGAGGAGAAGTGCCGGTTATCCCCGGACACTTTCAAAAAACTTTCTTACATTATACAGTTCCTCAGGTTTTCCCAGGAGGATACAGGCATCGTTTTCCTGAAGAAGGAAGTCACCGGCTGGAGTAGAGATCATATTTGAGCGTCTGCGAACCGAAAGTACAGTTACTCCATGCTTTTTCCTGAACTCCAGGTCTGCAAGGGTTTTTCCGTCGAAATCAGAGCCCCTTCCCACTTTGAGAACCTGAATATCGATTCCCGGAAGCCCGTCCTTTATGCTGAACCCGCTGTCAACGCCTGTGTCAACAACAAGTTTTCGCAATCTCCTGTAACCGTTAGCCCTCACATCATCTACCATTTTTTCGATGGCTTCCCTGGGGACAAGATATTTTTCAAGCAGGCGGACAAAGATCTCTACTGAAGTTTCGTATTCTTCCGGGATTATTTCATCTGCGCCCAGTGCATTGAGCCGCTTCATTTCCTGCAGGTCGTGTACCTTTGCAATGACGCAGATGTTAGGGTTCAGCTCCTTTGCTTTCTCTACTATTTTCCTTGTAGCATCTGCGTCGGAGATACCAATTACAAGGACTCTTGCATTCTTTATTCCCGCATGTTCCAGTACAGCCCCAAATACTGCATCTCCATATTGTATTCTTTCCCCTTTCATCGTTTCCTGCTTAACAATTTCGGGGTTTGATTCTACAATAATATATGGGATGTCTGCGGTTTTTGCTGCATTTGAGATTGTCTTCCCGGAAAAACCAAATCCTACGACTATAAGGTGGTCTTTCATGTCAGGCTCGACATTTTCTTTCTCTTCAAAGGATTCGGAGTACAACCCTTTTACCAGCTTCATACCGAAATCAGTGCCAGATACCTTCTTGATAAGAAAGTCAGCAGGTTTGTAAGAAGCATTAATCAAAAAGGGTGTAACTCCCATAGTAACGATTGAAACTGCCAGAAATGCCTGGTAAGTCTCCTCTGTCAGAAGAGAGTATTCCAGCCCCAGCCTCGAAAGGACAAAGGAGAATTCTCCTACCTGTGAAAGTGCGAGTCCTGTAAGTATAGTTGTACGGAGCGGGTATCCCAGGAGGAAGGTTATAGCGACCCCTGCCACTGCTTTTATAAGAATAAGGGCCGCTGCTGCAAGGATGAGAAGAGGGAGATGATCAAGAAGATAACTGATATCAAGAAGCATACCTATGGACACGAAAAAAAAACTCATGAACATGTCTTTCAAAGGTAAGATATTACCCATTGCCTGCTGGCTGTACTGGGACCCGGATATAACGATTCCGGCTAAAAAGGCTCCGAGAGCTAGAGACAGCCCGATGCTGGAAGTAAAGACTGCTGCGGATAAGCAGATGAAAACAACACTCACAAGAAAGAGTTGTTTGCTACCTGTCCTGCCTACATGGTAAAATATCCAGGGAACCAGAAATTTGGCGCTCAGGATAAAAACCAGGATAATGAGGGAACCTTTGAAGAACATACTCTGAAGGGCTCCATCAAAACTCACAGAACTTCCTGCAAGTATAGGAGTGATCAGGATCAGAGGTACGATAGCCAGGTCCTGAAAGATCAGAATTGCAAGCGATGTTTTTCCCTGGGGAGTATAGACTTCATTTCGGTCCTGAAAAACTTTGAGTACGATCGCAGTACTGCTAAGTGAAATTAAGAAACCGAGAAAAGTAGAGGTAGCAGGACTAAAACCGAGATATGAGCATACAATAAAAACTATCGCTGTCGTTAAGAGAATCTGGAGAGAGCCTCCGACCATTACGGCAGTTTTCATTTTCCAGAGTTCTTTTAAGGAGAGGTCAACTCCTATCGTAAAAAGCAAAAAGACAACCCCGAGCTCGGAATTCAGGTCTACATTCTGCCCACCGTTAAGAATTCCAAGCCCATAAGGCCCGATCAGCATTCCGGTTACAAGAAAGCCCATCACCGGAGGGACTTCAAATTTGGAAAATATGGTAAGGATGAAGATGGCAAAGCCAAGAATGACATCAACATGTGCCAGTACAGAGAATTCCATTTCGTTTTGCGCCTCTGGAAATCAGAACAAAGATAGATTAAAATTTCTGAAAGTGAAGTTTCTTGAATCTTTAAGGGACATAATAGCTCGGAGTATAGATGAAACACTTAACTCATTATGAAACACTTATGCTCACCTATTCAGCAAATAATTTATACTGTAGATAAACAAATATTTATCAAGAGATATAGTGTTTACGATAGGATATTGGGTATATAAATATTTGTGATTGTCCTCATTAGCAGGTGAAATTAGAAGAGAAAAAATGTAGCAACCTGGTTTAAAAAAAGAGATGCAGATTAATAAATAAAAAATGTTTGGGCACAAAAGAGTATAGAAGTTTGTGAATAGGCCCGGTTCATTCATCAGTCAAGAAATATCAATTGTTGCTTGACTGATTGCTTGACTGTGTTTAAGCTTATCATAATTTGAATCTACGATATTTTAGTCCACCATACTTTTTGGGTTTACCACACCTTCGGGACCAGCCTGTCCGTTCTTTTTACATAATCTCTGTACCCTTTAACTTCCCGTATTAAGACTTCTTCTTCGAGCTTCAACCTGTATAAGAACAGGAAAATCAGTACTGCCGATATGCTGAGGGAATAGTAAGCATTGAGGATAAGAGGAATTCCTGCAGCCTGTATTATGTTTCCTGCATAAGCCGGATGCCTGATGAATTTATAGGGACCGTTTTCGATAAGCTCATGGTTGTCCTGGATCTCTATATGGACAGAGAAGTATTTACCAAGTGTCCATATACCCCAGGCCCGGAGAACCGTCCCAATTACTGTCAGCACTGCTCCTGTAATTATAACGGCAAAGTTGTACCGCGGAAAAAGGCTGTATTCGAGAGCCGGGACAATTAACAGCAGCCACCAGAAGAATAAAAGCAGGTGGCGAGTCCATTTATTTGACTGTGTTCCTGAAAGGTCCGAGCCTTTGTATGCGAATTTTTCTGCCCGCAGATAGAATACAAGGACTCCTACGTAAAGATAGACCGGCAGATGGTTTAAAGAGCCCCAACTTTTGTCCATTCTAATCCAGGCTGCAGCCGTCAGTAAAAGCATAAAGATGCTTATAACCCAGCTTATCCGGTCTTTTTTCCTGCTATTTTTCCCTATCATTTACATGCTTAATCGAAATGATTGTTTTTTAATTTTTCCTGGATGTATGGCGTCTCAGCGCGTGTTGACCGCCGGTTTTTCGGCCTGCTTAACTTACGACAGGATACCCTGCTGCTATCCATTCATTGATTCCGCCTCCCATGTTATAAACACCAGTGTAGCTGGCATCAACCAGTATCTGGCTTGCATCAGCACTTCTGCGCCCACTCCTGCAGTAAACCAGTATTTTTTTGCCTTTCGGAACTTCGCTTATCCGGGCTTCAAGCAGCTGATCAGGGCTCAAATTCGATCCGCCGGAATTCGTAACAGGAATCAGGGTTGCCCCTTCGATATGCGATTCGTTGAACTCGGCAGGAGTGCGGACGTCAAGCACGAAAATATCGCCCATTTCAATCAATTCCCTTGCTTCGTCCACGTTCACAGTTTCAAACCCGGAAGGACCGTCTTCCTCTTGCATTGTAAAAATTAGTAAGATTACCAAAAACAGGAAAAAAAGAGCACAAAAATACATTAAACTTTTTTTATTCAGGCAGATTCCTCCATTACTGCGTTTAACATCTGGAAGAGTAGTTGGGTACGTATTCTATCAAATGCTATCTTTAGATAGAAATTGCTTCTTGAATATAATTCTATTTACTTGCAAAAATTATAATCTGTTTTGGATATTTACCTGCTTTTGCAGCAGCCTTACCAGATGAATGGAACAAGCCGGTACCTTACTTTCGTTGTATATTCCTTATATCCCGAAAGCTCCTCATAGAGCATCCGGTCTTCAAAGTAGGTACGGAAAACGAAAGCAAAAGCAAGTAACAGTGCAGGGATTAGCCCGTAAAAAGAGCCGATGATAAACGGTGCACAGCCGTAAAACAGAATCATCCCGGCATAGCCCGGATGCCGGACGATGGCGTAAGGCCCGGTGGAAACAACCGTATGTTCCCTGTCCTTCTGGATGCGAACCGTTGTCTCAAAAAACTTGTTTTCGACCATTGCCCACGCTACAAACAGCCAACCTGTGATGAACATTATCACGCCGACAACCAGAAACTCCATCCCGGGGCTTGAAAGCTGAAACTTTCCCACATCGAGGCCGCACACAATAAACATCAGGATAATAAGCAGGATGTAGAGAACAACAAAAATCCTGTCCCACCACTTCATTTCCTCCCGGATTATTTTGCTCCGTGCTCTGATGACCTCCGGGTTAAACTTGAGAAAAATAACCATATTGGAGAGCAACGAAACTGAATACAGTCCGAAGAAGAGCCATGCCCTGGGAAGGTCGGCCCGACCGGCAGAGAGAAAGAAGACTGCTGCCATCAGGAATAAGCCTGTAAGGACCTGTACAACCCTCCGAGAAAATGCTTTCCAGAATTCGGTGTCCTTTTCCACCATTTCAACCATGAAAATCCCCATCTGACTCCTTGTGCTTTCAGCCAGAAACCCCTGCCGCTTCAGAAGTTTCAACTGAAAATTTTTCCAGAGGGCACTGGTTTTTGTCCCCCGTTTACCCGCTAAGAAGGAATGATTTTTGATGCTCAAAAGGATTTTGATGACTAAGTTCAGGGCATGGCAGAAGGGAAATAAAAGAGAAATGAAATTAGAGAGAAGTGAGATCCGGCTGGCGCAGTTCTGGAGGAATAACTTTAACTGTGAACATGTTAAATGAACCATGCCTTTACGAAAAACGAAGGCAGAATACCCGTCATTTCAATGATGGGTAGTTCACTGACAATTATCGGAGTAATTACATGGAAGATCTCAAACGGCTTTTTAAAAAAGATAAATTCGCTGCACATGCAGGAATAGAACTGCTGGAAGTTAACCCGGGATATGCAAAAGCCAGGATGGTAATTGAAGAAAAACATCTTAATGGTTTAAATATAGTTCAGGGAGGAGCATTGTTTACCCTTGCAGATCTTGCTTTTGCAGCAGCCTCAAATGCATATGGGACTGCTGCAGTTGGACTCAATGCAAATATCTCTTTTGTAAAAGCTGCAACAAAAGGAACTCTCACAGCCGAAGCAAAGGAAACTTCAATAAACCCTAAAATTGCCACATATACTGTAAATATCACTGATGACGAAGGAGACCTCGTGGCAATATTTCAGGGAATGGCCTATAGAAAAAAGTTTTCACTTGATTTTTCAGATGTTTGAATCCCAAAAATTAAAAGAAAATTAAAAATTCTGCCGTAAACAAAGATTAAATTAAACGTAAAAAACACTTAAAACCAAAAGTAAACAACGCTTAAAATTAAAATAATCATTTTTTTGCAGATTGAAGTTTTAAAAAAGCTTGGGATGCGACCGCCGGGATTCGAACCCGGGTTCTAAGCTTGGGAAGCTCAGGTCATAGCCACTAAACCACGGTCGCAAACTGTCTTAAGGAACTGCTGTGTACTCATCTCATGCATCTTTTAGATATTAAAGTTTTCGGTAAAAGGGACGAGATGTCGGAAAATACTGGTTTACCCCTCGATGAAAGTGAATATCTGTTTCTGAAACTTGAGGGGGCAATGACGCGGTTTAAAGAGCTTGCAGAACTTATTGAGGAGGTTGAAAAGCTCGCGCCCCATAAGAGAATCATAGGATTGATGAGTTTTTTGGGAACTCAAAGAGGACGAGATGAGGGATAATCCGGAAATAGCCGAGTTATACGAGACTGGCATTAAATAACGGAAAGTTAACGTATTTTAAAACAACGTTCTATTTCCATAGATCAATACTTTTTTATGCAGTACCCGAGATAGTGGAAAAACTAATAAAGGAATAAAAGTTCAAATTGGTATTAAAATCGATTTAAACAAAAATCAGGCAAAAGGTTACAATAATGGTTTCAAAGGACCTCCCCTTCAACAAAGAAGATATCCTGAAAATAATGGAAAAATATCCCACCCCTTTTCATATTTACGATGAGAAAGCCATTCGGGAAAACGCCAGAAGAATGAAATCCGCCTTTAAAGACGTTCCCGGCTTCAAAGAGTTTTTTGCTGTAAAAGCTCTCCCTAACCCCTTCATCCTTAAGGTCCTCAAAGAAGAGGGTTTCGGGGCGGACTGCAGTTCCCTTCCCGAGCTGATCCTTGCGGAAAAAGCAGGGATGACCGGCGACGATATTATGTTCAGTTCTAATGATACGCCGGCTGATGAGTTTGTAAAAGCAAAGGAACTGGGAGGCTACATCAACCTTGACGACATCAGCCACATCCCCTACCTGGAAAAGTATGCGGGACTTCCGGAAATAGTCTGCTTCAGGTACAACCCCGGCTCCCTGAAAGAAGGAAACGAAATCATCGGAAAGCCGGAAGAGGCAAAGTACGGTTTTACAAAGGAACAGATGTTTGAAGGGTACAGGATCCTCAGGGATAAAGGCGTAAAGCGCTTCGGAATGCACACAATGGTTGCATCGAACGAACTTAATCCCGATTATTTCGCGGAAACCGCAAGGATTCTCTTCGAACTCATAGTTGAGATCTCAAAGGAACTTGGAATCCGGTTCGAATTCGTAAATCTCGGCGGAGGAATAGGCATCCCCTACAGGCCCGAGCAGGAGCCAGTCTCCCTGGAAACCATAGCAAAAGGCGTGAAAGAAGCCTACGACGCCACCATCACAGCTAACGGGCTCGCTCCACTCAAGGTCTACCTGGAATGCGGCAGGGTCATCACAGGCCCCTACGGCTATCTTGTCTCTCAGGTCAGGCACCTCAAAAGCACGTACAAGGACTATGTTGGGATGGACTCCTGCATGGCAAACCTCATGCGCCCTGGAATTTATGGGGCATACCACCACATAACCGTCCTCGGAAAAGAAAAGGCAGCTCCTGCCCACAAATACGACGTAACCGGCTCCCTCTGCGAAAACAACGACAAGTTTGCAATCGACAGGATGCTTCCTGAAATCGAAATAGGTGACGTCCTGGCAATCCACGACACCGGAGCCCACGGGCACGCCATGGGATTCAACTACAACGGAAAACTCCGCTCTGCCGAACTCCTGCTGAGAGAAGACGGAAGCGTTGTGCAGATCCGCAGGGCTGAGACCATCGAGGACTATTTTGCAACCCTTGATTTTGAGGAACTGAAAGATTTCAGGTGAAAACTTAAAAGCTTAAAAACAGGCAGACGCCTGAAACTTTCTATCTTTTTTTACCTTCCTTTACACATTCTCATTTTACCTTCGCTTTTCGAGATCCGTCTGTTGATTCGGAAACCCTTTGCCATATCAAGCCCTGACCTGCCCCAGGTTCAAGGTACTTGATCATGCACTGAGGACCGAGAAACTCTTTCTGCACCTTTTCGTGTTCAAGCATCTTTTCAGAGAAATCCATCATTCGGAATAAGACATTTTCAGAGAAATCCATCATTCGGAATGAGAGTCTAATCCCGGTTTCAAAAGGTAGATTCAAAAAAGTAATCATGATGCTCGGGGTAAGGAACAGACTGTCAGCAGACTGTCAGATTACTCCCGGGCATCAAAAACGATCTGATTTCGCGGATTTTAAATAGTCTCGTACTTTTTCAGGATATCCTCGAAGGCTTCCGCAACAACACCGAGCTTTTCCTTTCCGACCCCGAAGGTGCTGAGCTTGAAATACTTTGTCAGCCCGGACTTGATGCCGTGGATGTTGCGGCTCTTCAATTCCTTGTATAGGAAGTACCGCCCATTCTTGACTTTCTGGGAGATCTCATAGAAACCCGGTGCTTCGAAGAACATAAGGTCGTGATTGTGGGGGGTTTGTCCGCGCTGGATAAAGCCCAGGTCCTGAAGCTTTGCAGAGAACCAGCGGGCATTTTCGACTTCCTGGTCCCAGTTCCGGACGCGCTTTACCACTTCAGGGAAAGAAGCCATCAGGGTCATGACCGTAGCCCCACGAGCAGTACACCCGAGAAGTTCAACTTCTTTTGCCTTATTGTACTCGGACTTCCTGAACACTATCGGAGCATACTCTTCACTTACCCCGAGCACTCCGACAGGCCCGGACGCTGCCATCGACTTGTGCCCGCTGCCCACAATAAAGTCGGCGCCGATTTCTTTTGCGGAAACAGGCATCCTTCCAACACAGTAAGCCCCGTTCAGAAGAAGGGGAACATCGTATTCGTGGCAGACGGACGCTATCTTTCCGGCATCCGGGATGTTTCCGTAGCTCCCGTCAGGATACGTAACAAGGGCAAGAGCTGGAGGTTTTCCACTTTCTTTGATGACTTCTTCAATTGCAGTGCCGTAACCTTCCGGGTCCATGCGGTATTCGGGGCTGCCTGCGTGTGGTACGGCTTTGATATTCAAGCCGGCTCTTTCGGCTGCAACGTAAGAGGAGTAGTGGGCAAGCCCGTCAAGCACGATCCAGTCCCCGGGCTTTCCCATGGAGTGCATAACTGCAAACTTGGACTCTCTTGCCCCATTTGTGACCCTTGCCTCATCACAACCCAGGAACTCGGGAAGAGCCTGGTGTACGAAATCATGGATAGGAGGCTTTTTAATCTGGTCCAGAACCCCTCCACAGAAGTCGCAGACAGAGTAACCGTCTCCCCATTCAACAAGAGTCTGCCTGGCAGCCTCGGTCAAAAGCCCGCCAGTCTGAAGAGGGTCAATATTTATGCTGCCAAGGGTTTCTCGCTTTATGAAACCAAACTTCTGTAAATATGAGTCGTCAAGTGTCATATTATGTATACCTCAGTGATAACTGTAAATTTATGATGTGAATAATTAAATTCTTGCCTGGACTAAAACCATTTACTGTGGATTGATTTAGCATTTCTTATGTAAATTAACCTGCTTAGAACTCTACGTACCAGTGATATGCCGAGAATTCATAAAAAAGTATTCCAGAAATAGCTATAAAAAGGACAGTAAAATAACATAGAAGAAGACTACCATAGAAGAAGACTACCATAGAAGGGATAGACGAATTTCATTTATATAAAAGCATAAAATGAAAAGGGAAATACTATCCAGAAGCCTTTACCTGAAAGTACAGAGCAGGAAAAGGCTCCTGATAAAGAAAAATGAGCAAAACGTCTATTAAGACGTCCTGCAGTCATAGGCTTCAGGCATTTACTGCCTTGCCAAAGACCTCAATAAACTCATCGCACTGAGCAACAATTATTGCTGCCGTTTCCTTTAAGATCAGAATCGGGTCCGTACCATCGGTTTTGATGTAAAGGATAGGATCACTGATGCTCACGTGTTTCATATCGTAAAAAGCTGCTTCAACCCTTTCATCTTTAATCAGGAGGTCCTTGAGAAGATTGAGAAGGGTATGAGTTTCGCCTCTGAACTCGACTTCGAGCTCGTTATTTGTTTTGTTAATGATGTTCAGTTCCATTGGTGACCACCTGTAAATGGTGAATAATATAGCCTGCTATAAACAGCCTGCCATAAAATACATAATTTATCATAAAATGTCGAAACCTGCATAAAGTAAGATAGGGAAAGAGAAATTTACCTTATTCCTTTCCCGTACTCGGTTGAAATCTTACGGGTTTCAGTCATATTGCAGACAGGGCATTTAAGCTTTTTCCCTTCCAGCACAAGTTCCCCTCTGCAGTTTGAGCAGTAAGCTTTTACAACTCCAAGGGAATCTTCGGCTGTGGTAAGGCGCATTCTGTCAACTTCAATGACTTTGGCTCTTATAAGATCAGACGGTCTGAACTCATCTAACAGTCTCTTGACATAGGCATCCCTTACATTTGAAACGTGGATATCTCCGGGCCTTGAGCTGACAATTTCCCTGTTTTCTTTTCCTTCAATTGCTGCAACTTCCACCATTGCCCCGGACTCGCGGACGTCAGTGATCCTGCCGTAAATTATGTTTCCTACTTTAAGGAGATTTGGAGTAAGAGTATTTGGCTTAACCAGGACCACTCTGGCTTTTCGGTCAATGAGTACATTGCCTGTAGCAGTAGAATAAATATCTCCAGCAATTACTGCTGTTCCTTCGCCTGGTTTGAATTCCTCTGTAGTTCCGACAAGTTCTCCCGGAAGAACAAAACCTCCTTTTTCAAGGTCTTCTTCAGATCTCACGACTTCTTCGACAGGAGGCCTGGATCCTGACATTTCCTTCCTATCTCGGGGAGTTTTCTTAGGATATGGGAACCTTCTCTTTTTGTTAGGGTCGCCTTTGAACTGATCTGTGGGCTGGTCTCTAGACTGACCCTTGAACTGATCCCTGGGCTGACCTCTGGATTGGCCCCTGGGTTGACCTCTAAACTGGTCCCTTGCCGGACCCTTGAACTGATCCCTGGACTGGGTTCGGGGCTGGCTTTTAAACTTGTCCCGGGACTGCTCCCTTTGAGGGCTCCTTGACTGGTCCCTTGACTGGTCCCTGCTTTCTGCAGTTGCAGGGACCGATTTTTCAGCAATCGTCTTTCCTTCACCAGGACCTGTTAATTTTTTCCTAGTAGTTTTATTTTTTCGGATTCTAATCATGATCCCTCATTCGAATTATCGCTATTAGTGGATAGATAAGTCGTTTTAATGGTTTTTCAGTAATCTTTAGAGAGTTTTCATTATAGAGTTTTTGGCGGCAATTGAACTCATAGAGAACTCATCTTCGGGAGGAATAGGAGTAATTTCCTTTCTTAATATCTTCCAGTTAATTCTTCCCTTGCAGCATGGCATACATTTCAATACATACAAATTAGATTATTGTAAAGTACCCCAGCTTATTTATTTCAGATTATCTGTCCCAAAGTATCTGTCTACGCCATGGATTTGTTCTATGTATTACGGATTTATTCTTAACACCATGACCTGTTCTCTATACAATACTCTATACAATAGAGTTATTAATTCCGCCTTTTAAAATGAAATCTGAAGATGCAAAGCTGTAAAACATGAGGCCTTAAATGGCTCCTGAACACAGGCTTTATTCATGAACAGCAACCCTGTAAATCTCTACCTCAATAATTTCTCTTTCTTTTTGATGGAAATCGAAAGTCCTTTTTAGAGGGAATTTCGCAACGTAAGAGTGTGTAATGACCGCAGGCTTAATGAACTTTTGGATAAAAGCAAGGCTTCCGCGGTTGTGGATGGAATATATTACCTCACTTGTTCTTAATGCTGACGAAAGAAAGGGTCTGTCCCTGCCTTTAACTCTTGCCCCGAATGGAGGGTTCATAAGTGTGGTTTTTACATGCCCTGAGACTTCCGTAATATCGGAGCAAACGAACTCCACCTCCACTCCAAGCTTTTCGGCATTTTTTTTTGCAACCTCAAGCGCCTTCGGGTCCGTATCATACCCCACGACTTCCCTGGCTCCCAGAAGTTTTGCCCCTATTGCAAGAATACCGGTACCGCAGCCCAGGTCCTGAACTGATTCTTCAAGGTCTCCCTGCATATAAGCAAAATGGAGTATTTCCGCAGCAAGGGGAGAAGGAGTCTGGTATTGTTCAAGATCAAGTTCGGGATCAGAAAACCCTTCGACTTCTTCAAGCAGCATTTCAAGTTTTCTCTGTTTCATATCTTTTGATTTTTCTTTGTATTATATCTGGTAAGAGGTTATGCAGGCATTTGGTAAAAGGTTATACAGGTTCCTCGGTAATTTCGTCCAGTACAAGCTTTTCCCATTCACGTTCTCCAAGCACGATCTCAAACTCCTGTGGCGTTAGCATTGGGGAAGGAAAACGTCCCACTTCATCCACAGCAAGCCTGGGACAGGCGGTGTTTACGAAAGCGTCTACCTTGAACTGAAGCAGCTGATCAGGAGTTACGAGATCGATAAGGATCAGGTGTGCTTCTTTTCCATGTTTCCTTGCAAGTTCTTTGAGAGAAGAAGCAAGTTCTATCCTCTTCTGCCCATTTTTGCTTGAGACAATGATCCCGAAAACCTGCGCATCCAGAGACTTTGCAATTACCGCACTCCGCTGGCGGAGAACCTTTGAAGGGTTAACCTCGCGGACTTCACCGGAAAATGGGTCAGCTGCAAGGACACGTTTTTTTGTGGAAAGGGATACCCCGAGGGGATGGAAATCCCCGCTTCCGATATAAAGGTACTCATCACAGTCTTCATCCCTCGCTGCCGAAAAATTGCAGCCGAGCACCTGCCCTGCATAGGCAATCCTGGAGTCACCGCGTCCGATAACACAGGTTTTTCCCAGTTTCTCAAGCACACTGCATGCATCCGGAAGCTTATGGACATGCTGGACAGTGGTGATCAGACCTATTCTCTCTCCTTTAAGTTCCCGGACAGCCTTCTCAACAACAGGCCGGACATCAATTGATGAGCGGGTTTCGATAAAGTACACTTTATCCGAAAGCTTGACATCTTCCAGTTCCGCATGCCCGAAGTGGAAAAGAATATCAACATGATCAAGGAGAGTCCGATCAAGATCACATGCCCCAAAACAGGGATCTCCTGAGATGAGAACCTCGGCTCCGGTAGCTTCCTCAACGGCTTTTGCAAGTTTCGGACCTTTGCGTTTCAGCCCTTCAGGAAACTGAAAGCCCACAAACTTTGCTTTCGTATCCTTTATCACGCTGATTATATAATCAGGCCTTAAATCGAATGCTTCACTGATCCCCAAAGACATCCTTTATCTCCACGCCTTTCTCACTAACATCAATTGTGACGAGAACCTTGGGTTTAAATCCGAGTTCCTTTAGCTTAAGATAGCCGTCTCCGCGCCCTATAACGGAAATTACATCTTTTACTTCGACGCCCATATTTTGCAACGCCTTTACAAGTGCAAGAAGCGTTCCACCCGTACTGATAACGTCGTCAACGATAATTATTCGGTCTCCCTTTTTGAGCCCATTTATATAGAGGACACCTTTCGAATAGCCTGTGCTCTGGGAGAGTTCCACTTCTCCTTCAAGGAAGTAAGGGCGCTTCCGGACGATGGTAAGAGAGATTCCGGTTTTAAGGGAAAGGGCATTTGCAACCGGGATGCCCATAGCTTCCACAGTCAGGATAGTGTCAACGTTCATATCTGCTATCTCTGCGATGTAATCGGAAATCTCTTCTACCATATGGGGATCGATGGAAGGTACACCATCAGAAATAGGATGGATAAAATAGTTATATTCCCCTCGCTTTATCACAGGGGAGTTAATTAGTGAATATTTCAGTCTTTCAAGCATGGTTTTAACCTTTTTTGGCTGTCTCAATATTCCGGGAAGTAAAAAACCCTGAAATAATATTCTGCTCCCTCGAGGATACTGCCCCCTGAAGCGGATACGGATATACAAACACGCTACCGGGAAAGATAAATCAATTTCAGGAAACATTGAAGTACTTGATATAACTTTGGTTTTCCAGTTCCATTTACATCCGGGACGCATGGAAATTTATAATAAATAGCTATGTCAGTGTTAATAAATTTAAGGATAATAAAGGTAAAGAGTTCTGGAAAAAATAAGAGAGCTATAAAAAAGAATAGTTTGACTGTGGAAAAACGAAGACGGAAAAAGTAAAAACAAACATGAAATTCTTCAAATAACAAGCACAAAGAAAAGAAAGTACCTTTCAAATTACGTACCTTCATACCAAAGAAAAAAAAGCAAAAAAAAGCAAAAAGAAAAAGGGTTAAAAAAACCCGTCAAAAGCTCTCAACTATAAAATATCAGGCTTTCATTCAGGCTTTAGATTTATTCATCCATCTGCCGATTCCAGGAAACCCGTTTCTTGAGGGATTGACATTTCCTGCCGGGTTGAGCAGCCCAAGGACAACATAGGGATTGGCACCCGCCTGTTTCATTTCGATCAGGGTATCCTCATCAATGTCAATGACTGCGATTTCCGTAACAAGTCCTTCCTTATCCCAGTTTTTCCTGTCCATAAGACAACGGTCCATCAAGTATTTCGAAATCCAGGCAGGATCTTCTTCTTTTGCCCCACACTCCGCACGCACGACATCAAAGTCAAACCCGAGTACCACTGCCTGCATAGTTCCGGCGTTTTTATCCGTAACCACGAAGATTCCGGCAGGAGATCCACCAATGGCTTCTATTTCTTCATCTGTCAGCGCAGATACCCAGACCCCTCCTTTTCCGGGAGATGCATCCCAGCGCTTTACAAAAACATCTTCTTTACACCAGTTGGGGCAGGAGAAAACCGTGTAACTTACCCCATCTTCAAGCGGATAATTCTCTTCCATCCAGTTTGCAAGTACATAGCCGCTTGAAACCCCGGGACAGAAGTGGTTGTGCAATTCCAGGCACTGCATCAGTTCATAATCTAAACTTCCGGTGGCCCAGCCATTGGAGATTGTAAGAATGGCAAATTCACGCCCGTCAAACACCTTTGAGCTTACTTTTTCATTCCAGGCGGCTATGGACTCCGGGTTTTCTGAAAGTGTATCAAAGTCTATATTTTCAGTTACCTGGTAACTGATCTCATTCTCAGCTCCATATGAAACCTCGATAAAAGTGCAGTCTCCGCTGGATTTGTCAAAGAAAGCAAACCAGAGAGGGGCATTCCTGGCGTTCTGGACTATAAGCAAGTTCTTTGTGTACAGTAACTCCCTTCCATAAAACTCCGAATAGAAATCATCCAGAAAAACATAAGACTCCGCAGGAGAACCGATGTCCGTGATTATAAGGGTGTCTTCAGGTCCGATGTCTCCGAGGCTTTCTTCGGCTGCGGCAAAAACCCGAGTCATCAACTCCTGGTTATCGGCTTCAGCTGCCATCCCTTGAATAGAACCAAGGGAGAAAACAAGTATTGTAAGTAAAACAAAATCTATGATTTTTGTTTTGATTTTCCTGTTAGCAATTACACTTCTTCCAATCATGCTTTTTCCTCTACTACCCGTTAATAATTTATTTAATCGGGAAAACAATGGCATTTGCCAAAAAATTAAACTTAAAAATTAAGATAAAATTTCAATTTTATGTTTTTTAGTGTTACAAAAGAAGAAAAAAGAATACATAAAACTTTCGAATTTTGTTAACGTTGAAGACCATATAAGTAGGAAAAAGAGAAAGAAAAGGAATTTGCGGGAAAGAGAAAAGAGAGAAAAAAATTAAAAAGGAAATTTACAGGAAAGAAAAGAAAGAGAAAAAGTTAAAAAGGAAATTTACGGGAAAGAAAAGAAAGAAAAAAAGTTAAAATGGAAAATTGAAAAATCAGAATACGGTGTCAAAAAGTCCGACTACGAACTCTGCCAGTTCCCTGCTTTTCTCTGTTGAGGTCATCAGGGTATCAGCACGACAGGCACGGCAGCCAAGTCTCTCGAACGCGAATTCGTCTGCCCGATCCCTTTCATCGAAAACAAAGACGTCAAGGAATTCCTGATAGTACTCCGCAACTCCCATGGAAGAGACTTCAAGCCCGCAGGCCTGCATCAGCTTCCCGGCAGGCCCGCTGACAGGAGCATTGCCTATTATAGGGCTTACTGCGACCACCTTTTTCTTTTTCAGCAGTTCTCTCATCCCCGGCAGGGAAATAATAGGACCTATGCTGGTTATGGGGTTGCTCGGGCCTATGAGGACTCTGTCATCCTTCTCAAGGGCTTCCATGACCTTTTGAGCAACTGAAGCTTCGGAAACGCCTCTTATGTCAACTCCAAGCACATCGGGCTCTCCGTGTTTTCCAACCCAGAAATCCTGAAAATGCATAACCCCATTCAGGGTCTCGATACAGGTAGAAACCGGATCATCTGACATAGGTAGAATGCTTGCATCGATCCCTAAAAGGGATGCAAGCTTTACTGTAGCTTCCGTAAGAGATGCCCCACCCCGGATGAGGTTTGAGCGGATAATATGGGTTGCACGATCCCGATCCCCGAGCCTCATACTTTCTTCGACCCCGAGTTCCTGCATGCGCTCATAAGTCCGGAAGGTATCGTTTTCTATACCCCACCATTTCTTCCGGTCGATCTGGTCTGAGAAGAGATAGAGAACTGTATCGAGGTCTGGAGAGATCAGGTTCCCAGAAACCCACAAGTCTTCGGCAGTGTTTACAACAACGGTCAGTTCCTCCGGCGGGAGGATTTCCTTGAGCCCGTCAAGGAGTTTGGGAGTTCCGGTGCCTCCTGACAATATGATCATGATAATACCTTTTCCCTGATTTTTTTTCAGCCTTCGGGTAGGCAGGTGCTTCTGCAACTTATGCAGTATCAAAGTAATAGCATCAAAGTAATAGATACAGCAATATATAATGACATCTGTCTAAAGAATAATGAAAGTTGTCCTTGATCCCGTACACGGTTACATCGAAATGGATGAAATCGTCCAGGAACTTCTGGCTACCCCACAGATGCAGCGCCTCAGAAGGATCAAGCAGCTTGGCTTTTCAAATCTTGTATATCCGGGAGCAAACCATACCCGTTTTGAACACTCCCTCGGGACCATGCACCTTGCCTCCATGCTGATGAAAAACCTCGACTCTATTGAAGAGGATAAAAAAAAGGAGATAAGAGCTGCCTCCCTTTTGCACGATGTAGGGCATGGGCCTTTTTCCCACGTAACCGAGAATGTTATCGACAAGTATACCCGGCACAGGCATGATGATGTAAAGGAAATTGTAGGGAAAGGGGAAATAAAAGAAGTGCTGAAAAAGCACGGGATTTCCCCCGGAGACCTTGCAAAACACGTCAAAGGCGAGACCTCTTTAGGGCAGATCCTCAGCAGTGAGATCGATGTGGACAGGATGGACTACCTTGTCAGGGACGCTCATTACACAGGCGTTGCTTTCGGGGTCGTGGACTACAACCGCCTGATCAACCAGATGCACTTTTACGAAGACAGGCTTGTTGTCGACTACGGAGGATTGAAAGCTGCCGAATCTCTTCTGGTTTCCCGTTTCTGGATGAATACCTCGGTTTACTATCATCACGTGACCAGAATCTCGGAAGCGATGTGCTCAAAAACCGTGGAGTACATGATAAAAAATAGGGAACTTGACCCGGCCAGGCTCAGGCAGATGGATGACACCGACCTGATAGCGGCCATGCGAAACGCAAGCGGATATGCAGGAGAACTTGCAAGGCGGCTGGATGCGCGCAAACTCTATAAGCGGGCGCTTTATACAGGGCTTGAAGATGCAGGAAAAGGTGTGCTCAAGCACCGTGATAAAATTGAGAGAACTGAAAAGGAGATTGCAGAACTTGCAGGAGTAGACCCACAATTCGTGATTGTGGATATTCCAAAGACTCCTGAAATGCTGGAAATGAAAGCAATGATAAAAGCAGATCACAGGATGATCCCGCTTAATGAAGCTTCACATTTCGTATCAATCCTGCAGGAAGCCCATATGGATAACTGGAGAATGGGAGTCTACAGCCCGAAAGAGCACTGTGAAGCCGTGGGAAAAGCTGCAAAGGAATACTTTAACGTAAAAAAAACCACAAAACAATTTAAGCTGAGTGATCTGGAAAAAACTTAAAATACCGGAGTAAAACTTTTGTTTAAAATCACAAGGAAAGTCGGCAGTGTAGAAATCATACTCGAAGCAAAAAAGCTAGGGGAAGATTACCTGCTGACCCTTACTGGCGGAGAGGAGCATGCAGGTGCAGTTGCGGTCGGGCTATTTGATGAAAAAAGCAGGAGAGCCAGCTCTTCTGTGATCACACTGCCCGGACACAGGGAAGAGCAGCTTGCCCTGGACAGCGCAAGGCGGGTAAGCAGGGCAACAGGAAAGACATCGGTATTTGTTGCCGGAATTCATGTGGATAATATCAGCCAGGAAGAGATAGGGGAAATAGTCTCAGCCGCAGAGGAGATGGTTAGAAGCTTCATCGCCTCCTGTGAAAAAAGTGACATGACAGCAAGGAGAAGCGAATAATGGAAATAACTGTAGGAATTAGCGGGGCTTCAGGGGTACAGTATGGGATCCGCCTTCTTGAAGTGCTGGCGGAAAAAGGGATTAAGACCCATCTTGTACTGACCGAAGCTGCAAAACAGATAATCGAGATCGAGACTGATTATTTGCCCATTGAAGTGGAAAAACTTGCAACCTGGAATTATTCCCAGAAAGACTTTTCAGCGCCTATAGCAAGCGGTTCCCATAAAACGGCAGGCATGGTTATTGCTCCCTGCAGTATGAAAACGCTCGGGGCAGTTGCAAACGGGATATCTGACACCCTCCTCACAAGGGCTGCAGACGTCTGCCTGAAAGAAGAGAAGAAACTTATCCTGATGACTCGCGAAACCCCTCTGAATCTCATACACCTCGAAAACATGCTGAAGGCTAAAAAAGCAGGGGCAAGTATTCTCCCGGCATGCCCGGGCTTCTATTCCAGACCGAAAACCCTGGATGACCTTATAGACATCATGGCTGGCAGGGCGCTTGACCTTTTAGGAGTGGAAAACGACATCTATCAGCGTTGGGAGTGACGGAAAAAGGCTGAGGATAAGGGGGATCCCAACACAATAATAAGAATTAATGAAAGTGGGACTGGAAGTTTTGAGTCGTAAAGTCAGAGTACAGATGCATGTTCTAACGAAAGCTATATAAAGGATAATAACCTTTGAGAGGAAGTACCCTTGGGATAGTAGGGTAGCTTGGTCCATCCTCGAGCGTTTGGGACGCTTGGACCGCGGTTCAAATCCGCGCTATCCCATCATTTTTTATCTTTTTTATAAAATGTTTAATCTTTTAGATAAAATCCTGGATTTTTTAGATAAAATGTTTAATCTTTTAGATAAAATCCTGGAAAGGAAATGTCTGTTTAATAGTTAAATTACTTCAGTTTACAGCGTAAAAGATATTCTTTTTGAGAATTACAATAGACAAATATTAATATTTAAGTTGTATCTTTATAAATGACGGGTAATTTTAATACAGAAAACAGATAATCCTGTTTTAGGTGTGTGAGTGAATAACTCATAGAACTAACTGATTTAGAATCATTTTAATATAGAAAACTTATTACTTATTTTAGGTGTGAATGAACTACTCCCTGGAACTCACCCTTAAAAATAAGACTATGTGAGCCATATTATGTAGGGGTAAAATATCATGAAACAGACTCTTGAAACATTAAAAGGAAAGATAGCCGAAAAAACCCTGACATCCGACGACCTCTTTGCATTTACGGAAAGGCTGAAAGAAAGTATGCGAGAAGGGGCCCCGATTGTCAGGAACGTCTCGCCTGCAAACATCGACCTGCTCGAGATATATGCATTTGCCCTGCAGAAGATGGAAATGGCAAACGCAGACAGAGACAGCGGACTGAGGGCTGCGGACTGGAGAGAAAGTATCGATGACTTCAGCAAACTCAAAGCGTTCGTAGACAAACTGCAAGAGAGCGAACTTATCAAAAGAGTTTCCTGGAATGTCGGAGGCATGGCAATTTACGACATCGTCGACTCCGAAGCCTATAGAACTTATGTATACTGGAATATCCAGGCTGTTCTGGACAATATGCTGCTTTTCGAAAAACTCTGAAACGGCAAAAAGAAGATAAAACCTGAAAAAACAAAACCTGAAAGAAAATGCCGGGAATAAAAATTGCCCGGCAGAGAGGAAAAAGTACATGCCTACCCAGTAAGGGCATGTACTGACATCCCCTTTCAGGATCAGGTCTTAAACATTTTGGCATTTCCTTTTTTGTGGACTGTATTCTCTTAGCGGTGTCTCACAACGCAGTTTGAAAGCCCGAGGATTTCCACAATATCACTGTTGTCAGGACTGTGGATTATCATCTGCCCTTTTTTGAGATAGGGAATCCTGCGTTCGTATTCTTTAGGGACTTTTAAGGCTGAGATTGCAGCATCATTATTGAGGTTAAGGATCAGCTTTGTGTTGACCTGCTTGAAGACGGTGTCATCAATATCCTGAGGGTCCTGAGTGATCAAAAAAAGCCCCAAAGCTTCTTTTCTTCCCTGGCGGGCTGCATCTGCGAAACGGGAGATGATAAGGCGGGAATGTTCACCGTTTGCACTGGAAAGATAGCGGTGAGCCTCATCAAGTGCCAGGATTATTGGAGTTTCTTTGATCGCCTCTACACCCGAGGTGCTGAGTTTATTGTCAACAATCAGGCTCATGATTGTGAGCACTATGAGGTCCCTGATTCTGGGAGAACTTATGTACTCGGTTGGGAAAACCGAAACCTGCCCTGGCTTGAAGATTTTGTCCAGGATTTCGGTGATTGGAGTTGCATCCTGGTCAAAAACCTTTGAGAAAAAGCGGCTTTTTACTCTCCGCACGATCCCATCATAAGAGGACTCATGCAGTTTTCCACTGTCAACATAGTCGGAACGAGTACCTTCATTTTCAATATGGCTAATGAAGTTCAGGTAGGTATGGGGAACGCTTGATTTGAAAAAGTCCCCAAGGAGCACTTCAAGCCCGATATGCTGAAGTTCGGACATCCCGGCTGCTGCAATCAGCCAGGAGTTGTATTCCACAAGAGAAAAAGGAATTGTAAACTCGACCTGTTCTGCCCTTGACTTATCACCGGGATATTTCTGCCCTTCGACCTTTGCTACAAAAGCCTTTGTGGACTGAATCCTGCCATAAGTAACATTTTCGGACTCAAACCTGAATTTGTCCTCTTCGGTAAGGGTTTCGTTGTCCTCAAAAAGCTGAGAATATTCATCCTGAGGGTCCATGATTACCAGGCAGGGGTTTTTCTGGGCTTTATCGGGAGAATTCCGCAGCCGATACCTGTTGTCTTCAGTCATGAACTGGCGCAGGATGTTTTTCGAGAGGAAAGTCTTTCCTGTTCCCGTACTCCCGCAGATCAGCATATGCCTGAAAATAAGGGGGTCGCCCAGCAAATAGTCGTTTCTCAGGTAATAAGCAACTGTTTCGGGCTCTGAGTGGGTCTTTACAAGTTCTCCTCCAACGCTGAGGTGCCCGAGGAAAACACCTTCTTCCGGAATGTTCAGGCCCGTCTGGACTTCAAGCCTGTCCGTTACAGGCAGTATGGGAGTGTTCGGACGGGGAATTCTGTCTGCCATCCTGCGCGTGAGTGCACTCTCTGCTTTTTTCCGGTACAGGATGCAAAGGGGGTCAAGGCAGGCAAGGAACTTGTAGTCTGCCTCATTCATAGGGCTTGCCCGGGCATTCAGCATGCGCCTCGAGTGGATTTCAGTTGCATCATCTACGGCAAACTCCTGCCTGTACTGAAGTTTTCCTACCCTTGCAAAGAGTTTTTCTCCACCCTCATACGGCACAACAACATATGTCCCGAGCCGGATCTCACTCCTGCGGGCAGAAGCAATGTATCCTGTAATTGTAGCTCCGGAGGGGGTTATTTCCAGAGGTTCTATGCCGGTTGTGACGATCCCGAAAGCTTCATCCTGAGATGGAGTAACTCCGGAGGTTCCGATATCATAGTCATCAAATTGTTCAAATGGGAGTTCGTCTTTTTCGGAAGGCCGGGAAACGGAAGAGCCGTCCGGGAAAAAAGAGTTCTGCGGGTCATCTTCCATGGGAGCCTCAGCTGAAGGAACAGGGAATTCTTCAAAAGCTAGTAGAGAGTCCGGACCGGAGGCTTCCGTAAGCAGATCCTTTTCCAAGCATTTATTTTCCTGGCCTTTCGCCTCATTCTCGGGACTTTCCTTTGATCCTGCATTTTCTTCTGATCCGGTGTCCTTTTCAGGAGCAGAAGTCGGTTTTGACTTGTTAGAAATAAAAGCCAGAATATCGGAATCTTCATATTTCATTGATATTACCCCACCGAGTGTCATTATAAGTGATATCAGGACTCATATTTTCAAAGAATTTATCGATCTCTCCCCTCTCCACTTTCCTGATTTTTGCGAGGTGGTCTGCCTTTGTGAGGGTTAGGGGAAACCCATGCAGAGAAAGGTCAAAGAGCACTTTTTTGGTAATTTGCATGCGCAGGGAGTCATCCTTGATAAGCCCATAAGGAGCTTCAACCTTAAAAACCACATCTGTGGAAGGCACGTAAAGCATGAAAAAACAGAGGGCATAATCCTCAGGCGAAAACTTATGCCTGAGCTTTTGCTGGAGCGTGTCCCCGGCTGCAAGAGGGGAAGTCCCGTTAAGCAGCTTCTCGTAAAACCTGTTGGGTTGTAAAAACCAGTTGGTGTAAGTAATGTAAGTATTTCTGGAACCGTTAAACTTACCGTTTTTCCCGTTATTTTTGGAATTCCTTCCATCATGCCCCTGCCCGGATGGACTATCAACTTTCTGAGGGGAGAGGAGGTTTCGGAAAAACTGAGCGTCAAGCATCCAGGGCAGGTCAAAAGCTTCTCTCTTCTTCCGGACACCATCCATGATCTGCTTGTCAGTCGGATTTTTTACAAATCCTATCACAGGTTTCTGCTTTTCCAGAAAATGATCCATAATATCAATGTAATTCTGGAGGATTTTTCGGGCGTCATTGTTCTGCCGGACTTGCACTTCCTCGTCGTCCAGCACCATCCAGTACATGAGCTGTTTCGGATAAATAGGCCCGTCAATTATGAAAAAGCTCTCCGGCTCCAGCATGTCCTTCATAAAAAGCATGTGCTCGGATTCTGCCAGGTACATGGCAAAACTATGCACCATGTCAGGAGCCTTTCTTTTCAGCTCGTCAGGTGCAATTGTGACCAGTTTTGCCCTCCCAAGCCCTTCATCAAAAGTTTCCCAGCCTGATGTCGCCTGCATTGCTATCCTCTGCGAAGAAGAATAAGCAGCACAAACAATTGTCCTGCACCTCTGTAGATCAAGATTAGTAGGTGTTGCAGCCAGCCCGCAGTGACAAAAGTCAACAAAAAGCCCGCTGTCATAAGTCTTCGGGTTCGTGCTCCCGCTGTCACAGGCATAAGTAACCGGATATGGGTCCTCGCCCTGTGCCATCAGTTCGGTCCTGACCATCCCCCGAAAGAGCCTGCCCACGGCCTTCAGGATGACCTTCCCGTCAATCTTCAACTCCTCAAGCAGAGAATAAATATCTACAGCCGTCCTAGTTTCCTCAAACTCAAATGAACGGTCAATCCTCTCTGCAAGCTCCGAGATCTTATGCATATGCACGGGCTCAAGGGTCATGAATAAAAGATACTTTAAGAGTAATATATATTTGTTGAGTGGAAAAGAGAAAAAGCGACTGCTTTCCAGGAAAAACAGGTGCTGGAAATAGAAAAAATTCTTCTGGGAAGTGTCCCCAGGTTCTTTCATTTTTCCTTACGTAAAGGTATTATTTAAGGAAGAAAAGTAGAAAAAAACAATATCAAAAGACTTATTTTTGGGTATTCTATAGTTAGTATTATGATAAAGGAACAACTTACTGCATGGAATATGTTACAGTTGACATAATCTCATTGATAAGATAATTTTATAAGCGACGTGTGCACATAGTGTGTATACGGAATGCATATGATACAAGCTAGAGTTAAAATGTCAGACAGAACGAATCAAGTTCTGAATATTGTTAAAGCCAAATATAATTTAAAGGATAAGAGTGCCGCTCTCGACTTAGTTGTAGCTCAATATGAAGAGAAAATACTTGAGCCTCGATACAGTCCTGAGTTCATAAAGGAAATGCTTGATTCGGAGAATGATGAAGTAATTGGACCATTCGAAAGTGCCGATGAATTAAAAGCATACATCAAAAGCTTGCCTGATGAGGATGAGTAAGCTTGTACAAATTGTTGATCAGAGTAAAACTTTCAAAAGAGCTGAGAAAGTTAAACAAGAAAAATCATGTACTGTTTGAGGCAATTTTCAAGAAAGCTGATGAAATTTGTATCAATCCTCAGCATTACAAAAATCTCAATTATCCTCTAAATAAATATAAGCGAGTACACATTGATTCTAATTTTGTACTATGTTTTTCTGTTGACGAAAAAGCGCAAACTGTGACATTGGTGAAATTAGCCCATCACAAAGATGCTTATTAATCAAAGTGTAAAACTCGCAACAAAAATTAAAAGTTCGTTCTCGATAAGTTATCCAATATTTCAATTAAAAGAAATCAGAGTCTCATCCTCTTTTTTAAATTTGATGCTGCGGTAATTGGGCACATGTACTGCATTCCTGTAGTGTATAGAATAACTGAGTTAAGAAAAGCATACTATTGAGAGATTGAAAAAACAAGAAAGTTGGAACGTGCGTGTGTCTTGTAAGTATTTGGATCTGCAGATATTAATTATACACGTGAGGAAAAGTTTTGAAATAATCTCTATGAAATTGCTTTTCCATGTTAAGAATTTCATCCTCAAGAATTTTATTTAAAATGTAAACGAAGGTTTTCAAAAACTCAATTTCCTGTTGTGTATCACTGAGAGAAGGAATAGTTATGCCAAGAGCACCATGAGCGAATGAGTTTCTTAAAGTCGTGAATCCCTTAATTTTTCCATCAACTCCATCTACATAGTTCAATTCCTTGAAATATTCGTGCTTGAATACATCCTTAATACCAATGCGATTAAACATTTCTCGAATAGTTTTTTCTCCAGGATTAGAATCTTTGAGTGAGAATGTCTCTTTTACTAAAATTGGTTTACATAAGTTGTTATCAAAAAGAGTAGAATAAGTTGTAATTATTTTTTCATAATCTGCAATAAACCGATCTCGGTTAATTAAATCTAAAAGCTCGATTGTTTTATTTTTGTTTGTTATCAATATATTTCGTTTAAGATATTTTTTATCAATATTTAGACAATTAATTTGTTCGATAAACTCCATAAAGGAATCTCTAAGATATCTCTCTAGGAATCCACTACTTATCATAATGGCACTTCTCGAAGTGATTGACCAAACGACTCTGAAATTTCCAGTATTTATTTTACCCGCGTACGTTAGGAGATCACTTACTTCTTTAATTTGACTTAAAAAATGAATATAGGAAAAGCGTACTCGTTCGAACTTAACTTCAGAAATATCTAAGTTGGAATGACTCATTATATCACTCCATTGAGGACTTGAGCATTTCCATAAATTTTTGGATTCTTATCTTATTTGCCTCTAAGCCGTTTGTCCCCTTTCTGATTGACTCAACAAATTCATTATCTTCAAACAGTAATTTTGTTCCATTAGTTATGCGCTCTTCGTTACCAATTATTGAGTCCGGACTCACTTTTGAAAAATTATACATTACAGCATCGTATAGCGGAGCCGAAATTGTCCCCCAATCATTTTTGGAAAGATCCCATTTTCTAAAAGCTATGTTTCCGTATACTTTGTACACTTTATCGATGGTTTCAGTAAATAAAGTTCTATAAACGGCAAGTTCTTTATGTTCTACAGAATCCGTTTTTCTCTCTTTCATATAATCATTCATAGATGTTTTTAAATTACCAGTAATATTTATTTCATAATTTTGGAACAAAAAGAATCTCAAAACTAACTGAATATCATCCATCCGTTGATATATTTTAATTTTCTTAAGCTTGTTGAGATCATCCGGCAACCCCAAACATTTTTTAAAATTTTCATTCTCGGATAACTCAATTAGAAGGTCATTAAATCGACCTCTATACATGCAATTTCTTACCTCCTGAGAAGTAAGATTCTGCCCACCGGTATTAATTCTTTCAAAAACGTCGAATTTAATCTCTAAATCAGATTCATTAAGTAAAACCACAGCTGAAATGTATCGTCGATCAATTCCGCTTCGAACCGTTTTATTTAATTCACTAAATTTTTTCTTGTTCAGTTCCTGCCAAAACTCCAGCCCGGTTAATGCAAATTGATCAGTCAAATACATGTAAATAGCTGTTAACCTCTGCTTTCCATCCATAACTGAGTAACTGTTATATTCTTCCTCTGCAAGAAATACAGGGGGGATTGGAACAGCCATTATTAGCGATTCAATAAGTCTGGATTGTTGTGCTATACTCCAACGATCTCGCCTTTGAAATGTGGGATCAAGGTCGATCACGCCATTATTAATCATATCTTTTAAACTTGGTATATAGAGATCCATTTTTTGACTTACGAGTCTTTTTTGGTCGTCCTGATATTTTTTCAGGATTTTGGTATCCTCATCATTTATACTTTCAATTTCCTCATCTTCATCCATTTCAATCTCTCAATTTATATGAGCTGTACATTCAATATACGTTTTATGTTTTTAATCAATTTATTAAAACTATTATAAGATTTACACACCCAAACTAAAAAAAGTATAAATCAAATATATAGAAGGGTTTCAGTCTGGTTATTACTTATTTTTCCAGACATGTTCCAGCGAATATTAAGATGAAATACGTGGAAAACCGAGTTTAAAACTTCTTCAATAAATTGATATCAGATGGGCTTCATACAGGAAAGTATGGGAATTGAATGAGCATAAAGGCGGGCGCAGACGCAGCAACTTCCAGTGTCAGCTCTTCGGAAAATGATTTTGCGACAGTAACACACTATTCAGTTTAATTTAATCCGCTTTACACGGTTTACTTTTGTTAATTTCATCTCTTATCTCTACTAATTTACCGCGAACATAACTAGATTCATTTTTCAAGTTTTCGACATCAGCCGGGATGGTTTTTATCATTGTATCCAACAGCTCTTTCATCTGTTCATTTTCAATCTTATCAGATATTTTGCAGCTTAAATCTTCCTTGATATTTCCGATCTCTTCGAGATATTCATTGAATTTATCGACAGAGTCCGCCATCTTTAATTCTCTAGCTACAGTTTGCAGACTCTCGAATTCATCAATCAGAGCATTTGCGTTATTATCCAGACTTTTCATCTTCTGTTCTAACTTAGTTAATCTAGACAACACATCCTGTTCAGTTAATTCGGACAACGCATTTCCCCCCTCAAATAATCAAATATATTGCCATAAGAATTGATATATAAAGTTAAATCAAAACGATTCTGTAAATATTAGTCACCAAAAAAGTGCTCTTTTCAATAAGGCAACCATTAAAGATTCTTCAGTGAAGGATTGAGGGATTAACTTTCGTGCTTCCTCCCAAAAAGAGCCGCTTATTAATATTGAATTTCCCGGTATTATAATTTAAGGAAAACTTATAGGGCTCACGCAGTTGAACTTAAACAAGAAACGAAAAAATTCTACAACAAGGCTCAATAATTATGGTCTCAACAGTTATGATAAGACTGAATACAATTGATTTTATCACTCAACCGCGTAAGCTCTATGTAAGTTATTTCAAGACTCCATTTTTCCAGAAAAAGTTCTTTTCAGGATCTCGTTCGAACTTTTCAAATACACTCGGATAAAGCGCCGGATACCTTGCTTCTTCAAGGGGAATGCAGAACATTCTTTCCGGATCAGACGGATCTCCACCAAATCCGATAGCAATGAAGAAAGGATGTCTGTTTTCTCTGGCAAAGCCCTGGTAACGTTTTAACTGCGGGAGATTGGACCAGTGAAGTTTTCCTTCATATAAATCTGACCTGAACTTGCACTCCACATAAAAGATTTCGTTGTTTGGGACATAGCGAATGGTAAGATCAGGCCCCGCATCTGACTCTACAAATTTATCATGCTTTCGAGTAATGTCTGTACTCCATTGAACTATCGAAAAGTACCTATTATCAAAAAGATCCGCTACATACTTTTCAAAGTCGTTCCCTTTTTCTACAGACTCGTCTTCCGTCAAAATCTCAACGACTTTTGCAATCTTACCAAAAAATCCCATGATATAGCCCCAAAATAATAAGTATAAATAAATATTAGATTACTAATTTAAAGCTTTTTTGATAGTGTTGATGAGTAAGTGATTTATTTAGACGAACAGATACATCTGCCGGTGTTATCCACAAATCGGATGTGTTTTCTTGCCATCTCCGTGGTCCACTGTACGATAGACAATGTTTTCCATCGAAGAGGTCTACTACATATTTTTCGAAATCGTCTCCTTTTTGCTCGGACTCGTTTTCAAAAATTACGCTTAGAATCTTCCTTAGCTTTCTGAATAGACCCATAGTTATACCACTATTACTACTGTTGTTTTTGTGAAAATGTCGGTGTATTAAAGTATATTTGTATAAATGTGGTGATTTTGAATAGGTAAAAAAGTGTACAAAGTGTTAAAGCCGGAAAAGTCCCAAAAGAGTTTTTCCATGAGTCTAAAAACTTCCAGATTCTGATATAAGTTTCTCAGAAAAACTTAATCTAAAAAAAGGATACTACTATAGTAGGAGAAATATAAAACTTAATTAAAATTAATTGGGACAAAATAATAATTAAGGGATTCTACGCCTATGGGGAGAAGGCCGAAGAATTATCAGGAAAAGCTGATAACACCGGAACGGGCAGCTGAGCTTATGGAGGAAGGCTGGAAACGGGCAGACCTGCATGTGCATACAACCTGTTCTTTTGACGTGCTCCCGGCAAAAGATTTGAGTCCCGAGAGTCTCTATGAAAAAGCCCTCGGGATGGGCATGGATTTTGTCACATTTACGGATCATAATACAATCGAAGCATACGAAATTCTCGGACGGGACAGGGAAAAACTGGTCTCTGGCGTTGAAATGACCATATATGATCCGAAGTTTGCAGGGCACACCCTGCACGTGAACGTTTTCGAACTTTACCGGGAGGACTTTCTAGAACTTACCGAGATTGCAAAAATAGAACATGACCTGAAGAGTTTTATAGGATATCTCAAGCGCCATAAACTACCTTTTATCTACAATCACCCCTTCTGGTTTGAGCTTCACGAGGAACCTGAGCCCTCTGCCGTCCCTGAACTGGCAAAACTCTTTCCTGTACTTGAATATAATATGCATGAGCTAAAGCAGAAAAATGAGCTTACTATCGCCCTTGCGGAAAGATTTGGCAAAGGTATCGCTGCAACAACGGATACACACTCGGGGGGACTGGGGAAGGTATATACTCTTGCAAAAGGAGAGAGTTTCAGGGAGTATTTCAAAAATATAGAAAGAGGAAAAAGTTACATTGTTCCTGAAGACCTTACAAGGGAAATTCTGATAGAAGAAATGAATACATGGATAGACCTGATATTTGAAAAAAGTCAGAAGACCCGGGATATAAAAAGTTACCTTACAGGAATAAAGTCCCTGGATACAATGGTAAGGATCTCGAGGAGTGCACTTTTAAATTGCTCTCCCAGGTTGAACAGGACAACCATGGGCCTGCTCTACTTGATCTCAAATACAGGGCTTCCGGCTTCACTCTATATTCACTCGAAAAAAGTCTTTGCAAAAGAAATTGAAAAAAAGATTGAGATTGAAAGTCAAAAGTAAAAACGCATTTTTTCTATTTTTCCAGTTTGATTGAAATATTCAGTTTGATTGAAATTTTCCAGTTTGATTGAAGTCCAACACTTAAAAAAAATGCTGTGCTTGGATCTGTTTTTCAAAAGAATGTTAAAAAATCAAAAGGTTTATATTACGAAATTGTTTAGGTAATATAACATAAGAAATAATAAATTAGTATGATTTTTAATTATCCAGAGATTTAATCTTAATAAGAGACACAAATAAAATTAAAAAATAGAGCACATTAAGGTTACCATTAGATTTCTTACTCATAATTCACGCATAGCACTGCCCGTGCCCTCTATTGATGCAGAGGAGAGCAAGATGACAATTAGTTTAGCAAAAGAATCGGAACCTTTGGTGCTATTTCTGTAATCCGGGAGAAAAAACTTAAAACAGGAGTAGGTAGCAGGATGAAACAGGGGAAAAATATTACGGGATCAGGATTAAACAGAGGATTGAAACGGTGGCTGGCCTTTGCCATACTCATCTTTATTTTTTGTGCAAATATGTATCCCGCAGTAGCGGCAGAAACTGAGGATTCTGGAGAAAATCTTACGTCCTCGAACGACGGGATTTTTGACCGGGTCATTACATATATTAAAGGCCTGTTTGGAGGAGAAGAAAACCCGCAGGACGCAGGAATCAGCTCAGGAACCAGTTTAGAAGCCTCGGCCTCCGGCGTGGAGCCGTCAGCAGATACCGAAGGAGTGCCCCTGAAAATCGCAACCCCAAGTGTAATAAAATCCGCATCATTTATCGGGGATTCAAGTCTTGGAGTTTTTGCCCATCTCTCAAACCCACCCCTCATGAAAATGGACTCTGAGGGGCACCTTACAGGCCAGCTTGCTGAAAGCTATGAGGTTTCGGAAAATAATACATGCTGGACCTTCTACCTGAAAGACGAACTATACTGGAGCGACGGAAAGCCGGTTACCCCCGAAGACGTTGAGTTTTCAATCCGCTACTACGGGAAAAAGACACCCTGGGCAAGCTGGATAAACGATACTCTGGAAAGTTCGGCTGTTTCGGATACCGACAATTCCGTGACCTTCAAATTTAACAAGCCTTACACCCGCATTGACCTGGAGTTTGCGACATACAACATCCTGCCCGCCCATGTATGGAAATCAATCGAAAACCCCATGGAATACTTAAACGAAGGCCCATACGTGGGCTGTGGGCCCTATTACCTCAAACAGATAGACCTTAATGCCGGAAAACTCGTTTTTGAGAAAAACCCATACTGGAAAGGGAAGGCTCCGGCATTCGGAAACGTGGAGGTCCACTTTTACTCCAATATGGACGTAGCCACCCTGGCCCTTGAAAACGGGGATGTTGATACTTATTACAAGTACGCAGGTTCATACCCCTACCCCAACATAGAACAGCTTGAAAAGACCGGGAATTTCGACTTCATGGAAAAGACAAATATCGGGCTTGTCTTCCTTGCCCCGAACCTGAAGAAAGCCCCCCTCTCGGACCTTGAATTCAGGGAAGCGCTTTCCTATGCCATAAATTACGAAGAAATCATCAAGCTCGAGACCCTCGGCTATGGGGATGTCCCGAACCGCGGCTTTGTGCCACCTTCCATGGAGGCCTTCAAAGAAACTGAAAAACTTGAGTACAACCCTGAAAAAACCAGGGAAATCCTGAAAAAAGCAGGATATTCGGACAGCAACGGAAACGGTATCCTTGAAGGCAAAGATGGCAAAGACATCAAACTTGAAATCCTGATAAGGCCGGACTATGCCCGTATAGGCGAGCTTCTTAAGGAATACCTGGAACAGGTGGGCCTTGCTGCAGACCTGAGGACTGTGGACGCAGATACCTGGTTCACCCTGAAGGACAACTATGAATATGACCTGACAGTAACCCGCTCAACCCCCTGGGGCATGCTGATGCACGCAAACTGGGGAAGCGGCTATTTTGATTCAAGAAGAACCGGGCAGGGAGTCATGCACAACGTGGACAACCCCGAGTTCTTGCAGCTCTGCGATGACATCCTCGCAACCACGGACCCTGAAGAGCTTCAGGGCTACGCGTATGAGCTTCAGGACTACTATGCAGGGAACCTGCCTGCAATTCCCCTCTACTGGGATAACGTGGTTACCCCCTTCAACAGGCAGTTCGAAGGCTGGTATGCAGACCCCCTCTATGGGATCTATAACCTTGACAACTTCCTGAATGTGACGAAAACCCCTGCTTAAGGAGAGAGCAGCGTATGAGATGGACAACAAGCAGGGTGTTCTGTATTGCAGCCCTCTCTTTAATATTTTTAGGAGGGATTTACCTGTTAATGCTGCCTTCAGAAAGTGAGGGGGCTTCGGGGATTGAAACTCCGGCTGCGGAAGCGGATGCAGAAACGGATGCGAACTCTTCGGAGGGACCTGAAAAAGTCCTGAAGATCGCGACCCCTAACGTCATAAAATCCGAATCCCTGATAGGAGACTACTACCTGGGCATCTTTGCACATCTTTCCAATTTCCCACTTATGCAGATGTCCGAAGACGGCAAGATTGTTGGCAGGCTGGCAGACCATTATGAAGTTTCGGAAGACCACAGGGAATGGACATTCTATATCCGGGACGACCTTTACTGGAGTGATGGGGTAAAAGTGACCCCCGAAGACGTACAGTTCAGCATGCTCTACTATGGAGAAAAAAACCCTTCCGGCCGCTGGATCAACGAAACCCTGGAAAGTTCCTCCGTTTCGGATACCGACAATTCCGTGACCTTCAAATTTAACAAGCCTTACACCCGCATCGACCTGGAATTTACGACATACAACATCCTGCCCGCCCATGTATGGGAATCAATTGAGAACCCCATGGAATACTCAAGCAAAGGCCCATATGTGGGCTGCGGGCCCTATTACATAGAATCCGTAGACCTGAACACCGCCCGCCTCATCTTCCGGAAAAACCCTTACTGGAAAGGCAAAAAATGTGCCTTTGATAAGGTCGAGGTGGACTGGTACGCAAGTGAAGATGCTGCCTGCCTGGCCCTTGAGAAGGGAGAAGCAGACACCTACTACAAATACGCCTCCTCCTACCCGTATGCAAACATAGAGCGTCTGGAAAAAACAGGGGACTTCAATTTTGTCGAAAAGGACAGTGCAGGGATGTGTTATCTTGGAATTACCTTAAATGAAGCCCCCCGCTCAGACCTGCAGTTCAGGGAAGCCCTGGCCTATGCTATCAATTACGAAGAACTCATGCAACTCGATACTCTGGGCTACGGAAGTGTTCCCAACAGGGGGCTGGTCCCCCCGGGCATGGAATACTACAAACCCACGGAGAAATGCACTTATGACCCGGAAAAAGCCAGGGAAATCCTGAAAAAAGCAGGATATGAAGACCGCAATGGGAACGGGATTGTAGAAAACAAAAATGGAAAAGATATCCTCCTGGAACTCATGATCTTGCCGGGCTACGAAAGGGATGCAGAACTTTTGCAGGAGTACTTCCGGGCCGTGGGGATAGACATTGAAATTGAAAACGTTGACCAGAACACCTACATGGACCGAAAGGACACTTCCAGGTACGAGCTTGTCTTTTCGAGGACCACGCCCTGGGGTATGCTGATGCATTCGGGACTTGGTACCGGGTACTTTGATTCCAGACGCTACGGTTACATCGAAGACCCTGCATTTACCGGACTTTGCGATCAGATCCTGAATACGACGGATTCCGAAACCCTGCGTTCCTGTTCGTACTCCCTGCAGGACTATTATGCGGAGGAACTGCCGGTAATTCCGGTTTACTGGAAAAAGGTTGTCACGCCCTATAACAAAAGGTTCGAAGGCTGGCACTACAACAACCTGGATGGGATCTACACCCTTGACACCTTCCTCGATTTACATGAGGTGTGAAGGCAGCTTCCGGATGACAATACTGTCAGCTACCCCTCCTGTTCGATCCGGTAAACCGGAGCTTCTGAGGGGGGAATCCTGCTCAGGCGGTTGAAAACGACAACCCGATATGAAAACGGCAAGGTGATACAATGAGTGAAATGGTTAAAAAAACGCTCAGGTATGCGGCTTCCTTTTTCCTCATAGTTACCCTCAACTTTGCGTTCCCGAGGCTTATGCCAGGGGATCCCGTAAAGAATCTCATAGGGGAAGACGTCTACGTTTCGGAGGCCGTAATGGAAGAACTGAGGGCCGAGATGGGGCTGAACAGGCCGCTTTACGAGCAGTTTACAGCTTACATCGGAGACCTCCTCCGGTTTGACCTGGGTTACTCATATCATCTTCACAGCCCCGTGGCTGAGGTTTTGAGGGAGAGGATTGGCTGGACCCTCCTTTTTGTAGGGGTTTCCGTACTTATGGGAGCAGTTCTGGGGACCCTGCTCGGGGCATACGCGGGCTGGAAACCTGAAACAAAGGTAAACCGCCTCGTATGCTGCGGGTTTATTGCGCTCTCCTGCACACCTCCCTATTTCCTTGCCCTGCTTTGCCTGGATATCTTTGCCTTTGAACTGGGGCTTTTTCCATTCAAGGGATTTTATGACGTCCCTACTCCTGGAAGTGTCATGTACCACATGTTTTTACCGGTAACTGTAATGGCCCTCTTTTCCGCCTCCAGAAACTTCCTGATAATGAGGGGGAGTGTCATACAGGAAAAAGGACAGCTTTACGCCCTCTATGCCCGGGCAAAGGGCCTTTACAATATATCCATTCTTTTCAGGCACGTCATAAAGAATGCCTCCCTTCCCATCATTACCCTGCTGGCCCTTGATTTTGGATTTCTCTTCAGCGGAGCCCTTTTTACAGAGATCGTGTTTTCCTTAAACGGCATGGGGACCCTTATTTATGATGCAATAATAGGAAAAGATTACCCAGTCCTCCAGGGATCTTTTCTGGTAATAGCCCTTGCGGTTTTGCTTGCGAACATGCTCGCAGACCTGCTGTATGCAGTTGCTGACCCAAGAGTCAGGAGGCCGACATGATGCAAAAGGAAGTGTACATACAGGAAAGTGTCCGGCAGTGGAAAGATATTATAGCCCATCATTTAAACCTCGATATTCGGAAATATGAAAGAACCTTAAATAAATTCAACCGGGGAGGACTTTTTCTCTTCGCCTTTTTCCTTATCCTTGCCCTGTTTCCCTCCCTTTTTGCCCCTTACTCCCCGACTGAGCGTTTCATTTCTTATGAATCCCCCTCGACTGCCCACCTCCTTGGGACAAACGACATAGGAAATGACATACTCTCGGAGCTGATTTACGGGGCCAGAATCTCGATGATGGTGGGCTTTGCCTCGGCTTCCATCTCAACCTTAATAGGCCTCATGATAGGGCTTTGTTCAGGTTACTTCAGGGGGACGCCGGACGAGCTGCTTATGGGCTTTACCGACGTTGTCCTGACAATCCCGAAGATCCCCCTGATCATAATCATAGGCGCTTTCCTGCACCCGAGCATCTTGACCCTTATACTTGTCCTGGGGCTTCTTTCCTGGGAGTCCATTGCAAGGGTTGTACGCTCAAAAACCCTGCAGATAAGGGAAGCAGGTTATGTCAAAAGTGCCCGATGCATGGGATTTTCCTCTTTTCACATCATGGCCTCAGACATCTTCCCGAACCTCATCCACATCCTGCTGCCCAAGTTCATGCTGGCAACGGCTTCGGCAATGATTTCCGAAGCCTCGCTCTCCTTCCTGGGACTCGGGGACATAAGCATGAAAAGCTGGGGGATCATGCTTTCCTTTGCCTTTTCCCGGGGCGGTTTTATCAGGGACATGTGGTGGTGGTACCTGCCCCCGGGGATCTGCATCACGCTCTGTGTAATGTCCATTGCACTGATAGGGTTCGGGTTCGAAGGAGGGAAAGAAAACGAAAAAAGAGGAGTGGATACGGAATGAAAACCCTTCTGGAAGTAAAAGACCTGAACGTTTCTTTTCAGGAAAATGAAAACGAAAAAGGGAAAGAAAAAGAAAACGTGACCGCTGTTTTCGGCGTTTCATTTTCTATAAGGGAAAAAGAAACCCTGGCCCTCGTAGGGGAAACGGGCTGTGGGAAATCCGTTGTTGCACATGCGATTATGCGTCTGCTTCCCCTGGAATCCAGAGTTAAAGGGACAATAGAATTCGGAGGCAAAAACCTCCTCGAACTGAGCGAAAAAGAAATGACAAAGCTCAGGGGAAAAGAAATCTCCATAATTTTCCAGAACCCTTCTCTTGCTTTAAATCCTGTATATTCCATAGGGCACCAGCTTGCAGAACCCCTCCGAATTCATGGACAGGAAAAGAGAAAAGGGAAGGAATGGAAGAAAGAAGAGGAGAGAAAGGAAAAGGGGTGGGAAGAAAAGGAGGAGAAAAATGAGAAGGAGTTGAAGATGAGGAAGAACAACTTCTCAAAAGTTGCAGGAGCCCTTAAGCGAGTGGGTTTTTCAAATCCCCATGAATACATGGGATACTACCCCTCCTGGTGTTCCGGAGGGATGAACCAGCGCTTTTTGATTGCGGCTTCAACAATGCTTGACCCGGTCCTCCTTATAGCAGACGAACCCAGTAAGGGGCTCGACAGGAACCGCGTAGCTGAACTGGAAAACGAACTTGAAGGACTGAAAGAAAAAAGTGAAACCTCCCTGCTTCTCATAAGCCACGACCTCGGCTTCGTGCGGCGGCTTGCCGATAGGGTTGCCGTAATGTATGCCGGAGAAATCGTTGAGATTTCCGACCCCTCGAATCTTTTTGAAAGACCGCTCCATCCCTACACCAGGGGGCTCCTGAATAGCTTACCTGAAAGGGGGTTTGTGCCCATACCCGGTTCATCCCCACCCCTCAGCAGCCCGCCTGAAGGCTGCAGGTTCCATCCGAGATGTCCTGTTAAAGAAAAAAGATGCATGCAGGAGCGTCCCGACCTCAAGGAAAGCAATGGAAGGGCTGTGAGGTGTTTTTTGTGTCTCTGAAAGCCGAAAACCTCTCCAGGGCGTACGGGTCCGGCCTGCTGGGAAGGGGAAAATGCATTTTCCGGGACGTATCTTTTGAACTTGAACCAGGGAAAACCTTCGGGCTGATGGGCCCCTCAGGAGAAGGGAAAAGCACACTCGGAAGAATAATTGCAGGACTTGAGAGGCCCACAGATGGTGCAGTCCTTTTTAATGGGAATCCACTTTCCAAGATGAAAAAAGCCGAATACTCAACTTTCCGCCGAAGGGTCCAGATGATGTTCCAGGACCCGACAGATGCCTTTAACCCCAGGAAGCGAATCGAGCATTCGATTTTCGAAGTCCTGAAACTGCTCGAGATCTCCGGAACCGAGCGTATCCGATGTACAAAAGAAATGTTAAAGACCACAGGCCTCCCGGAAGAAGTGCTTTTCCGCTACCCTTCCCAGCTCTCAGGCGGCCAGCTCCAGCGTCTTGCCCTGGGCCGGATTCTCCTGCTCGATCCGGAATACATTATCCTTGACGAACCGACCTCTGCTCTTGATGTCTCGGTCCAGGCCCAGGTCCTCCACCTGCTGAAAAAAGTGCAAGCCGAGCAGGGAATAGGTTACCTCCTTATCTCCCATGATGAGGCTGTGATCCGTTTTATGTCCGATAGCTGCGGAGAGCTTGAAAAAGGGCAGCTGGGCTTGATTGAAGTGTGATACAGGGACCGATCCAGAAACAGGCAGATTATAAGGAAAAGTGAATAAAAAAAGAGCTCTTCGTTGTTTTGTATGGATGTCCTCACAAAAACCAACGTGGTCTTGAATTGAAAACCATCTTATCCATAGAGACTGACGAAGAACAAAAAAAGTGAATAAGGAAAAGTAAAGGCCGGTTTGAATTTACACCAAGAAGTAAGATTGGAAATAGAAAGGGAGAAAACTTGGCAAGAGAAATTGACAAACATAAAGAATATTGGAGCCGGAAATGGAACCCCGGGCAACCACTGAATATAAAGAAAAAAAGAAGGGCGGCAGACCCTCCAAAATAACAGCGTTAACAAAATATTTATATATAGGCAAGGAATACAACCCAATAACAAAACAATTTAAGTTGATTTTAAAATCTTTTGCCAAAGGAAATCTCCACAATTTCCACGGAAAAATGGATTATCCAGATAATCCATTTCCTTTTTTATTTTTTTCAAATATTTCATTGTCGGGACATTTTTTGGCCGGAAAAATGAAAAACTTAGAAAAGATCCAGAATGGCTTCCGGGCTTTCAAGTACAGTGATTCCCTGTAGCTCTTTTACAATCTCAACATTGCGCATGTCCACATCCCTGACCAGGACTTCAACAGGCCCGCCCTTGATGGCATTATAAGAGCACAATTCCTTGCAGATCCCGCAGCCTTTGCATTTCAGGAGTTCTATCTGGTCTGTGACACCGTTTTTCTCAGTTATTGCTTCGTGGGGGCAGTTTTCCCTCGGGGGACAGTCCTCGCAGTGACGGCACTGTTTCCTGTCAATGTTGTAGGGCATTTCCGATACGATAGAGCCTTCAATATCCACTGGCACGATATAGACCGGGACCCTTCCCTTAACAGCCTGGGCAACGGCATTGGTTACAAGGGAATCGGCAATTCCATAGGCGATTTTCGAGACTGTATTTGAGGTTGCAGGCGTAACGAAGAGGGCATCGTACCTGTCAAGGAGAAAGCGCCCGACTTTGGGAGAACTTGACCCCTGCTCGCTTTCCCGAAAAATCTCTTCAAGATAGTCTCCTCCCGAGATTTTCACAAGCTTCTGCTCAAGCCCATACATCCGGAGCACCTCTTCAGCTGCCCTGGAAATATACGTGTTTACGGAAAGCTCGTAGTCTCTGAGTTTGAGTTCCTTAAATACCTGGTAGCTGCGGTCCAGGAAATGTCCGGCTCCGGTAATTCCCCATGCGATTCTCTGAAAATTCATGAACAGAAGTCATGCCATAGAGGATAATATAATTTTCTAAAGAAAGCGTGACTTAGAATGGGGAACGAACAGAAAGAATCAGAAAAGAATCAGAAAAGAATCAGAGAAGAATCTGGAGTTAGAGAGAAATTCAAATCCCCAGAACTTCATAAAGCAGTTTCATAGCTTTCTTTTCATTATCTCCCCCGCATTTGGAAGCAAGGGTCTCATAGTGTCGGATCCATTCAAGGTATTTTTCATCCCCCGAAAGCTGATAGCGGGTTGCATGAACTGTAGCCTCAAGCACGGCATTGAAGCCGCGGTTAGGGGTCGGGATCGCTCTCCTGTTCGCCTCAAAAAAGCCCGCCCCGAGCGGGACGAGGTCGGATATCACAGTCTGTTCCGTATCTTTGAGGTTGGTGCACCTGAAAGCTACCCAGGAAATGGCCGATTTCAGGACAGGAAACATTTTCCCGCCAATGTCCACAAAATCAAATTCGGAAGATTCAATGTCGAAGAAGGTGGAACGTACGAGGAGCAGAGGGTCATATACCACGTTTGCTACGAGAACCCCTTCCCGGACCAGGTTTTCCCCTGTATGGCTGCCTTTGAAAATGCGGACAAAAGTCTTCTGGTTTTTCCTGATAATTCCGATAGGAGCCGCATTGGGATTATCAAGCCCCGTACTTACGATTGTCTCAGAGATACCTTCCAGAATCCCGTATTCAGAGAGGTCGAGATCTGGTTTACAGATATCTCCGGATTCATCATATTTTTTCAAAAACGTAGTCCTCCAAGAAGGGCAATAAAAAGCCCTGCAATAATAATATCTGCCGTAGAGCCCGGATTGATCCTTTTTTTCAGAAGCTCGGAGTCAAACTCCTGTACTGCAGGAAGGATGGATGCAAAGTCCCTGGCGGTTTTCCCTGAAGTTTCCCAGCTTGAAAGGATCTCACCTGCTCTGGAAGAAACATAATCTGCAGTTTCAATATCGAACTTGGTCTGGATGAAGGTATCCCTGTGCCTGGAAAGCAGTTTCAGGAAAGTATACACTACAGCCTCGTTGATTCCTGTGCCCGAACAGCTGGAAACTGAGCCTCCGATAAAGGCTTCTGCCCCACAGTTTCGTGCCTGCATGAACTCAAGAATACTTTTTGCTCCCTCAAGGCAGCGCCCGAAACCTGAGGTCCACTCATTTGCGATCAGGTCATACCCTCTGGCAATTTCCATAAGATCGTAAAGGGTAATGTTCTGTTTCCTGAGATCGGCAGTTGATTCAGAGTCTTCAAGATCGAATTCTTCCACACTATTTACCCTGACTCCTGCATGCCCGAAAGCCCTGTAGAACTCAACAGCGTCTTCGCAGTTCGTTGCACGGACAAAATTATGGGCGCGGGCAGCAAGACTCTCAAATTCCCCGGCTTCAAGCCGGAAACCTGCTTCCCCGGAGTGGGGAGGTTCTCTGGAGATTTTACCTGCAGCCATTGCCAGCGGAATCAGGAGTAAAAAAGCGCCAAAATGTGTATTTCCTCCCTGCTGCCAAGCAGAGCTTTCGCAAACCGCACTCCTGAGAAGTGCCCCTATACTGTCTTTACTCCTTGCAGCAAGCTCAAAGACAGGATAGACGGCAACTGAAGAAGCTACAAAATGCTCAAAACACGTATCAGGATAATTATGTTCCCTATCAACGTTCCCTGGTTTTGGAGAGGCTGAGACCTCAAGCAACATAGCAAGCTGTGCACGGCGTGCAATCAGGCTTGAGGTTCGGGAATCCTCCACCAATTCAGGGATATGACAGGAGAAAGCAGTGTTATTGGGATTCATTTACCGGAATCCTGGCATGATCAAGGACGTGTTTTGCCAGCTGCTCCTTAAGTTTCATGTACTCCGCATCAGAGAGGTTAAGTGTATTCAGTACACCGTTCCTGATCCAGCAGGGCTTTGTAATTTTACAGCACCAGACAAGGCTGCCGAAACAGGTATCCTCCCCGTACTCGAGCATTGTGCCTCTGGCAAATTCCATTTTTGTCCGGGCGAACTCTTCGGCAGTGTATCCCAGCTTTCGGAATTTCGCATGCACAGGGCAGGGTTTTACCGGAAGGCAGCAGAAAGCCAGAGCCCTGAAGTCCCCTTCACTGCAAACGTGCTTGGGAGCATTATACCAGCCTATTGACTGCTGATACGAACTGACACTCTCTACAAGTTCCTTTATCAATCCAGGGTTTTCCATGGCGCCTCTCGCAACAGAGACCATGTCAGCACCTCGGGAAAACATGTCCTTTGCCGTGGCAAAGTCAGTAACCGAGTTGTTGCCTATAAGGAAGAGCCTTGTAGCGTCCCTGTAACTTGTGATCGCATCAAGGTCGGCTCCAAACTTTTCGAGCATGGAATCTACATGGATGATATCAGCCCCAGCCTTATCAATAAGCCTGGCAAGTTTTACATCATTCACCACATTTGCCCGTACCTTTACGGAAAGCACGACTCCGGTTTCCTTTATTGCCTTTATCCAGGCAGAAAGCCTTGGGAGGTCATGCAAAAGGGCTTCTCCGATGCCTGCCTCAAGCATTTCAGGCTGCTTGCAGTGGGCGTTTAACTCAAGGATTGCCCCTTCTTCCTTTACAATTTTAGCAGCTTCAATTAAAGGCTCAAGGGTGGTGCTTCTGACGTTTACTGCAACAGCACTGCCCGAGTTTACTGCCCGGATTTCCTTTTTTATAAGCTCCAGAGGTTCATCGGAGATGAACTCTTTTCTACCTCTGGCTACGAGCTCTGATGCAACTGCAATAGATCCTTCATCAAGATTGAAGGCTCCAAGCACTACCAGCCCGGCATCACCTGCATACTGGTTGGCAAAAGCGCTGTCGACAATTCCTGCCATTGGCGCCAGTGCAATGGGATTTCTAAAACGGACATATCCAATATGCAAATCAAATAGACAATCACTCATGTTTTACCTCTAAAAAATAAGACTGTAAACTGAACACAAAAATGATAGTTATAGTCACATATTAAGCTAACGAATCTTTTTAATCTGAATTGAATATTTTTTAAGAGATTTAGGAAATGGAAAATCCATTTCATTTTCTCGATTACAATACATATATATTAATATTTGGGCATATCCCTAACACGCAAACGATATATGGAGTACACGGAAAGAATGCACCCGTTCATCCAGAACCGGGAAAGAATTAAAATCAGCCAGAAAAATCAGCCAGAGGTCGCTGAAGACAATTTTACTCAGGAGTCCTCTTTAATCAGTCTCCTTTTGCAGAAATATCATCCCATAAATATATATACCATCGAAAAATATATAGGGCAAGTTAATCATCAATATGCGAGAGAGGCTGGGCGGCTGCCGGACCTTCTGGTCTGAGGAAAGTCTCCCCACCGTTCCGGACACACGAACATCTGTAAAGGATGTCGGGCGAGAGCCCGGGCCCTGGCACAGAAACGATAACCATCCCCTGCAAATGCGATGATGCCATAAGCTGAGGTCACAGGGAGAGTGGATGAAACGGCGAATCCTCGTGGGTGCAAGTTGGAAATCGGGAATAACGAGCAGTTCGGAATCGCCCGATTGGTTTTGGTAACGCTTAGCCGAATGCCGTCGATGCAAGAGTCCTCAGGGATCATTTCTTCCACTGATGAGGTGGCAGGAATTTTTGCATGAACAGAAGGGAGCTTACACGCCTCACTCGCATACAATGATTATCTTCAGGTTTATTTTCAATCTTTGCTCAGAAGTTCTTTGTTTTCTTTTGGTTTCGCACTTTCGATCAGTTTCTTTTACCTGCTCTTAGGACCCCGAAGCTGTTCTTTCATTGCCCTTAGCTATTACACCCCACTTTTTTTCCATTAATCCCTACTCTTATTTGTTAGCTCTTGCTTTATAGAAACCCTTACCGATTTCGTTCAGTTGTGGACTTAATTTTGGAGGAGGGCTCAGCCAGACTGAAATTGAGCAATAACCACCTGACATAGTCTTTGTGGCTTCTACTGAATACAACTTCATCCAGATATTTATCCAATATTTCCTTCCTGCTGAGAACAAGTTTGAAAGAGGTCTCGGGAAAACGATGCATAACCTTTTCCAGTTTAAGGGAACTGCCAAGGAAGTTTCCAAACTCCTGCCTGCACCTGGATTCATACTCTTTAAGGGCGCTCAATTTCCGGTCATAAAGCACAAGATCAGCTACGTTCTCCGCTGCAAGCTGCCCTGACCGGATGGCATATGCAATACCTTCCCCTATGAAGGCGTCCACGAAACCTGCGGCATCCCCGCTCAGAAGGACCCTTGAACTTATGGTTTTTCGTTTTATCCCTCCTACCGGGATAATATGGGAACTGACCTGCAATTCTCCTGAAAAACCGTTTGCCCGCAAAAAATCCTGCATTACCTTCTTCGGATGCTTCAGATATTCAGCTGTGCCCGTGACTCCCACGGAATAGTACCCTGCATGAGGGAAAATCCAGCCGTATCCCCCAGGTGCAGTCCCGAAATGAATGTCTATTACACCGGGAAACCGATTCCTTATCACCTCGTCATCTTCAGGAACTTCCGAAACAAGGGCAAGCCCATATTCCGTTCTCCGGTCTCTCTGCGGCCTTACTTTATACTTAAGCATGCCTCCGGAGCCTTCCGCAATAAGGACAAACTTGGCAAGGTAAGTGTTCTGCAAAGTCTTAACCTCAACGTATTCTTCTCTTTCCTCGCAGTCCAGCACCTTTTCCCCGAAGTGGACCTCAATTCCAGTCTCCCTGGCTTTATCAAGCAGGAAATTGTCAAAGACCTTTCTGGAGACCAGCAAAGCTAACCTTGAACGGGTTTGCCTTTCAGTACAGTGCTCCCTGAAATGAATCCTTATCTTTGAAATATCCCTCTCGACTACGGACTCGGGGAGTTTGAAATCCAGGCAGGATAAAGCATAAGGGGATAGAGCCCCTCCGCAGGGCTTATACCTCGGAAAATATTCTTTCTCAAGCAGGAGGGTTGAAATTCCTGCTTTTCCAGCTGCTCTTCCGGCAGAAGCTCCCGAAGGCCCTCCACCCACTATAATCAGATCATACATGCTCAAGACCCCCTGCTTATGGAGAAGAGGCATGCCTTGAACAGACAGCCTCAAATGAATGGTTTACCCCATAAGTAGATTGATGCTGGAACAATAAAAAGATAGAGGAAAAAGAGAATCAGAAGGGGATCTCCAATAAAAGCTTGAGTGCCCTGGAAAATCCCGGCTTATTTTTGAAAATCCCCTATTATTGATTACCTGAGTTTAAAATTCAAAACGGACCAGCGAAGATACTCCTTATAAGTAATACTAAAATCCACAACTTCAAGATATTTATCAACCATTTTTTCACTTGATGAAAAGATTTTAAATGATTGGGTAGGGAAACGATGCATTATCCTGGAAAACATAAGTGAATACTTAAGATGAGTTCCAAACTCTGCCTGGCAGAGGGACTCGTATCTGCTCAAATCTTTGAGATTCCCATCACACCGGCAAATTCCGGCAATCGCTTCAGCAGCAAACTGCCCTGAACTTATGGCATAAGCAAGCCCCTCGCCTGAAAAGGCATCTACAAATCCTGCGGCATCCCCGCTCAAAAGGACCCTTGAGCCAGTGATCTTTCTCTTAACCCCGCCCAGTGGGATTTTGTGCCCTTTTAATTTGTAATCGCCGGTAAAACCATTATCTTTCAGGAACTCAAGCATAGTTTCCTTAGGGTGAGGAAGGTCCTTAATGAGTCCTCCGACTCCAACTGAATAATAAGTCCTGTGAGGGAAAATCCAGCCGTATCCACCGCCAGCCACTCCGAAACACATATCAACGGTTTTACCGCTCCTTTTTTCGATTTCCTCTTCGCTGGCTGGAACTTCGGTAACCACACAGATTCCACACTCTTCATTACTATCGACAGGTCTTACACAGGTCTTGAGAAGCCCATGCGCCCCTTCAGCGATAATGGCAAACCTTGCCTGATAGGTTCCTTTTTCTGTCGTGATCTCCACAAACTCAGGATTTTCCATAAATTGGAAGACCTTTTCCCCGGTGTGGACTTCAGCTCCGCTCTCCTTTGCTTTATCAAGCAGGAGGTTATCAAAAACATCCCTGGAGACCATAGTGCAAAGGGAGTGGTCTTTGTGTGCTTCAACTGTCTGCCCCTTGAAAGAGACTCTTGCCCCTGTGACTTCCCACTCAATAACATCCTCAGAGAGCTCGAAATCAAGGAACGAAATAGCATGTTTCGAAAGCCCTCCTCCACAGGGTTTGTACCTGGGAAATTCCTCTTTTTCAAGCAGCAGTGTCTTGAGACCAAGTTTTCCCGCCCTTCTTCCGGCCGAGGCTCCGGAAGGGCCACCACCTACGATGATTACGTCATACATGAAAGTAGCACCTTCAAAAGTATCCAGAAATTATCTGAACTTCACTTATATTAAATAAGGAGCTAATTTAAAGTGTTGATATTAATTCAAAATTGCGATTGAGTCGGGAAAAAAGAAGAAAAAATAGGAAATAAGTATAAAAAAAAGAGAACCGTCGGAGAAAACATTGACGTATCTTATAACCTGTTAGATTGACTTTTAAAATCATCAAAAACTTTAAGCACCTTCTGGTAATTCACTTCAGTCCCGAAACAGCCATCGTTTTCCATAGTAATTCCGTAGGTTATCACTTTTTTGCCTTTGAGGGCACGCATAACTTTATTGATTTCATAATCGCAGGCAATTAGAAGAATACCATCGGAGGCTTCCATTTTGAGTATGTTCTTCACATATGAAGAGCCAGTCAGGATGAAAACCTTATACCCGTATTTTTCAGCATCTTTCTTTAACTGAGTAAAAACGCATTTCCCACAGGACTTACACTGAATACCTGTCTGTGTAGAATGGGCAGGGCAGTCAAGAGCTCGCATGCAGTGGGGAGCAAGAATAATCCTTTTTTTTGTTTTTGCAAAGGCAGAAGCATGGGCTCTGATTTTCAGAGATGACATCCATTTGTCCAGAACACGGGTATCGGAAAACTTGAGAAAAATATGTCTCAGAGGCAAATAAAAGAAGTCGAGCACATTTGCAAAAAACCCTGCCAGCAAGACATTTTGTGTGAGGCTCTTGCGGCTGACAGCCAGGGCTACGGCTGAAAGGACAAGGGATAGGATGGTGACAAAAAACAGTGCCTTTCCAATGTAGTTATACATCGCACATCTCCATTTTATGAATTATTTCCTCAACGTTTGCTTCCGTATTGAAGCACCCGTCCTTGAGGAGAAGGACTCCCTGAGTGGGGACAAACGAAACAGCCTGCATGTTCTCAGCAAGTTCATTATAGCAGGCAACCCCTAGACAGGCTTCCGGCTTATATTTCTTGAAGATCTTTTTTACAAAGCTGCCCCCAGGGACTACAAAAACCCTGAAACCATACTTTTCAGCAGCTTCGTAGAGTTTTGAAATGTCACAGAGCCCACAGCGCTTACACTCATACCCGTAAACCGGGTCGCAGCGGGCCTTACAGTTAGGGTGACGCAGGCACTGCGGAAGAAGCAAAATTTTCTTACCTTTGGTGTGCAGGAAATCATCGTGCATAACAGCGTTCCGGACATCAATGAGAATATCGTCAACAAGGGTATCCCTTATCCGGAAAACTCTGCAGATCCATTTTGCAGGAGAATAGAAAAGGTAGAGTGTGAACAGTACGAAACTCGGAAAAATGATCCTGTGTTTTTTGAACGAGTAGACCCCTATGAGAAGGGCAAGCTCGGTACCTACAAAAGCAAGGAGCATCAGGTACACGAATACTTTTCCGAGAAATTCGTAAGGAATATACATATTCAAGGGGAAGTAGGTATCGGTATTTAAGTTTTACTATAAAAAATAAGACACTGGATCAAAAAAGAGAAATAAAGAAAGCTGGAAAAAACCAGCCTTCAAGCCTTTTTGGGCGCTTCCTTTTTGGGTTCTTCTACACTGAGACCGAGGGCCTGTGCAACCAGTACAATTACGTCCTCAACCTCGATGTCGGCTTTGAGGGAGTCACGGCCGTCCATGAGGTTCCTCTTACAGAAGGGGCATGAGCTTGAGAGGATGTCTGCGTTGGTTTCAAGGGCATCCTTAACGCGGGATTCGGCAACACCGAGGGCAAGATCGGGGAGACCTGCCTTCACACCACCGCCAGCTCCACAGCAGCGCTGGAATTCCTTGACCCTGTCCATTTCTACAAACTTAACACCCGGGATGTGTTCAAGCACAAACCTGGGAGCATCGTAGACACCTACGTGGCGGCCAAGGTGGCAGGGGTCGTGGTATGTAATGGTCTTGTCAATGGATTTTTCCCATTTAACTTTGTCCTTCTTGATCAAATCTGCAAGGAACTCTGTGATGTGGACTACCTCAAAAGGCAGTTCTTCTCCGAGAAGCCTCGGCCAGTCGACCTTGGAGGCACGGAAGCAGCCTGCACATGCATAGAGGACCTTTGTGGCACCCTTTGCCTTAATGGCTTCTACATTGTGCCTTGCAGTTTCCCTGGCCACGTCATTGACATGGACCTGTCCGGTCCTGATAAGGGCGGAGCCGCAGCACCATTCTTCTTCCCCGAGCATGGCGAACTCGATGCCCAGCTTATTCAGCACACGGGAGGTGGCAAAAGCCAGAGCGAGCTGCTTGTATCCTGCAGTACAGCCGGTGAAGTAGACGATGTTTGCCTTGTCTGCAATCTTAACGTCTTCGGGGACCCAGGCAAGCCTGTCTTTCTGGTCAAGGAGGTAAGGGTTGTGGTACTGCCCGATAAGTTTAGGGAACATGCCCTGCTTTCCGAAGGGACCGATGCCTTTCTTGACGAGGTTTGTCCTCATGGATTCCCAGAGTTCCACAGTGTTGATACCTGATTCACAAACAGTTGCACAGATACCACAGGTGGTACAGCCGTGTACATCGTCTTTGAATTCTTCAAGTTCGGACTGGGGGATTTCCGTAGGGCCGAACAGCTTTGCTTTAAGCCCGTAGGACTTGTTCATGAACTGTCTCCAGCGCAGGATCTTGTCCCTGGGAGCTAACCCGGGCTTCTCGCCGGAAGCAGCGTAAGTTGGACACCATTTTACACATTCACCGCAGCGGGTGCAGGAGTCGAGCTCCATGAGCTGGACTGCTGTAAGGTTCTTGGTGTCAATAGATGGAGTTTTTTTTGACATTTTTATTCTCCTCCCTTGTTTGCAAGGATTGCAAGCGGGGTGGCGATTACGTGTATGTACTTGCTGTACGGGATGTATGCGATACAGAAGAGCAGGGAAATTATGGAGTGGAAGAGAGCTGCAGGGGGTGCAGTTGAGGGATCAAGCCCAAAGCTCCAGATAAATCCGGTCCTTATACCATCGGCAACAAAACCGGAAATCGTGACTAAGAAGACTCCTCCGAGAAGGACCCAGTCATACATTATGGAAGCTTTCCTTGCATCCGAGACAAAGATTCTCCTGACTACTGCAATCATGACTCCGATAAGCAGGACATACCCGAAAATATAGTTCGGGAGTGCGAGGAAATCTCTGAACTCGGCGGGGGTGAATGGAAGCTCGATTCCGAATTTTTCGATCATTTCCACTGCAAACATGAGCCCTGACAGAGCGAAAAGGGCCATCCAGCCTGCAACAATCATAAAGTGCATGAACCAGCGCACCGGGCTTCTTTTGAGAATTCTCCTCTGGAACATAATGTCGAGGATGAGAACCTCAAGAATCGGTTTTCCGTGTCCGTGGTGAGACTCTTCTACTACCTGTCCCCACCAGGTCTTTAAAAATCTGATCGCACTTCCCTTGCTTCCGGGCTGAGGTTCAAGGGCATAGCCTGTGACGCCTGCACCCCATTTCTGGAAGTTAAGGATCATACCGTATAAGAAAATCACAATGGCTATTGTGCTGAATATCATTATCTGGACAAACGTAAGTCTGAGTGCATCCGAGAGCCCAGAGAAGTATGCCATCTCACTGCTAATAGTTTATTCCTCCTATATATGGGTAAAAACTGAAAACTGATACTGCTTCAAAATTATCATTGATGTTATAGAATATCAATAACAGTAAAGACAGAGCAAGAACCGTAGCAACTGTCTGTATAAGGTTTGAATAGTCTGTTAGTCTTTGTATCTATTATATTTAAACGTTATCTTTAACATACAATACATCGAAAAGCTCGCAAGAGGCGCGAAAATAGGGCCGCATTAAAGCAGTCTAACAGGGAAAGAAAAAGGGAAACTGGAAAATTTGGGTAAAATTATAACATAAAAATTATAAAACATTCTTATTGAAATTCTTCCTTGATGAAAATGAAAATAAGATTTCAGAGATATGAAGAAATCGCTGAAAAAGATAAAACGGACTCCGAAAAAGCCAAAAACTATAGGGTGGAAAAAGCTGGGGAAAGAGGGACATCTGGATTAAAACTCCTGCAAGATGCTTAAAAAAACCTTTTACTCTGAAGAAAAAATACCCAGCATTCTTCCTGAGATGAACTAATAATTAGTCTTCTTGAGACAAACTAATAATTAGAGATCTGCTTACAGCCCTACCCCTTCTTTGAATTTCTCAATCCCTATTTCATCCAGTACTTCTCCGATCCTTCTTGCCTTTCCATATCCTTTATAGAAGTTAATTATCCTGTCAACAAGATCCAGAACCTGTTCTTCGGAAAGGTCCTTTGCCATCACACTCCCGAGCCTTGGACGAGGCCCTGCGCTCCCCCCGACGCTAAGAGTATAGCCTTTTGCCGTGCCCATGATTCCTATGTCTTTTATGCTCGGTTCGGAACAGGAATTCTGACAGCCGGAAACAGCCATTTTGAATTTAGAAGGAAGCTGCATGCCGTGGTATTTTTCATCAAGTTTCAAGCCAAGCCCGACGGCATCCTGTTTGCCTCTCTTGCAAAATGTAGTTCCAGGGCAGATTTTGACGCTCCTGACACAGAGCCCGATGGCAGCTCCGGGTTTCATACCCAGTTCAGCCCATGCTGCATCCAGGTCTTCCTCCTTGAGCCCTACAATCGCAATTCTCTGGGCTGAAGTAATTTTCAGAGCTGCAGCCCCATATTTGTCTGCGATGTCTGCTATCTTTCTGAGAGTTTCGGGATATACGATCCCTCCGGGAATGTGTGGAGCAATTGCATAAGTTTCCCCATCTCTTTGCAAGATTGCAGCTTTCTCAGGAAGGTCTCCCTTAACATATTCCTTGCTTACCATATTTTACACTCTCCTAATTTAATAGATTCAGGTTTGTTTCAGGATCTAATAATCAGTTTGCTTGAGACCGATGTCCAGACATCAGAGCAAAAACTGAGTTGATAAACAGGCTGAAGTTCCCGAAAAATACCTTTGACCAGTACAGAGACCCTTACAGAGATCCGTAAAGAAACGGATGTGAAAACCTGTTTAACCCCAAGAAATTAGACCCCTTCCATAACCACAGAACCTCGATAATCCGGTACCCTTCCGGATTAGAGGAATTAAACTTCTGGACTCGTAAAAAAGAGCACCAGACCAGATAATATATTGCTCGAGACAATATAAATTGTATGTGCCCACAACTACCTGTTTCAGGGAGTGAATTCAATTTTGGGACCAAATGCGTGGGTGGTTCCGGATTAATCGGTTGGTATTGACCTCAGGAACCTCATTTAAATTCATAGATAAATATAAGCGCCACCGCCAGCTTGTCTGGCGGCCCTGAAAAAAAAGCAGAATAAATGAAAGAGAAATAAAGCCCTAAATTTCTTCCTCTTTTGCCTGTTTGGTTATCGTTCTTACTCACAAGCGTTACAGCAGCTGTCACTTTCTAGTGTCCAGGAAATTTAGTTATGAGTCATCAAAATTAAGACAAAGGACTACGTATGAGGAATTATCCACATATTAACGCCCCATAATTTAGTTGCCACGACACTAGCTTTTATTTTTCTTTCGTCTCTTTTTTGTATGGCGGCCGTTCTCCTGCGTAGAGCGGGATAAAAACGGCTATGTATAGCGAATATGGTTGTATGGGTTAGAGAAAGCGTAATGAATCCAGTTGAGTGAAGATTGCTACTCTCACCCATAAATAAGTCCTCTTGAGCAAAGCGAAAAGGACGGCGGACTGTTGCGATTACATAGCAACTCCCAGAAAATCTCCGATTTCCTGTGATCCCGAATCGCAACTCTGCTGGAAAAGAACGGATCAGGAGATCCGTTTGCAGTTTTTACTGCTGCTTTTTAATCCTTTCCAGAAAGCCCTTGAGACCTGCTTTATGCCTGGCTTCGTCAAGGGACGCCCTCTCAAAGAAAAGAGCAGCTCTGGTATTGCCTTCCTTTCTGGCAAGTTCTGCAGCTTCAGCTTTTTCGACCTCGGCTTTACTTTCCCCTTCAAGCATCATTTCAAGGTTTTCAATTGTCGTGCTTTTTACAAGCCCCATAATTTCAGCCACTTCTGTGGCATGCCAGGCTTCGTCCATTGCTATCTGGCGGAGGTAGACTGCAACATCTGCAAGCCCTTCCTGTTCAGCAATCTTAGACATTGCCAGGTACCATCCAACTTCAGTGGTCTCTCCTCTAAAGGTATCTTTCAGAATTTTTTCAAGAGTCATAAAATCACCATGTTTTATTTAAAATAATCTTACTTATAAATAAAACGCATGATCGGATTTTGAACTAAAGTTTCTTTCTGTTCAGGTAAATATAAATCTCTGGCTGTATTTAACCCCTGCATTCGACCCTTCTATGTTAAATCCTGCAAAGTTTAAATCCTGTAAAGTTTAAATCCTGCAAAGTTTAACACTAATATTAAGGGAAATAAATAAGAGTTCTGCATATTCTTAAAGATAAAAAAGATTGCAACAGGTAAATAATACAAATAAAAAACAGATAATAATAATAATAATAATAATGATAATAAT
>NZ_JJOY01000034.1 GCF_000979455.1 Methanosarcina sp. 2.H.T.1A.6 | reverse complement strand
TTACGATAGAAAGAGAGGGCATGCCCAGCTAATACACCATATCTCCTAATAACTATTTTGATACTTCCCGGCTATAAGGAGGAGAGGAGCCCCGCATATTTCCTGCAGTGCCGTTTGAAGCAGGGAGATCGGAGAACCTGGAACATAAAGCAAAGAAAAGGATCCGGACATCTGTTAACAAGCTATAGCTTCTGTTAACAAGCTATATAATCTATCAGAAAACTCTTTTTAAGGGGGGAGTTTGGAATTTTCCCGAACTAACGGATCATATCAGTACATTTTGGAATACAAAAACGCTTGATATCTGGAATTCAAACAGCCTGGTGATATCTGTAACTGGTTTTGATAGAGGGATTGAATGGTTAAGGTAAATATAATTTTTTACAGTATGTACGGGCATGTCTACAGGATGGCAGAAGCTGTTGCTGCTGGAGCAAGGGAAGTTGAAGGGGCTGAGGTAGGAATTTACCAGGTGCCTGAAACCCTTCCGGATGAAGTCCTGGAAAAGATGGGGGCAATAGAAACGAAAAAGCTTTTTGCCCATATCCCTGTCCTGACCCGGGAAATGCATGAAGATATACTGGCTGGAGCCGATGCATTGATATTCGGAACTCCTACGCGCTACGGAAATATGACTGCCCAGATGCGTGCAGTCCTTGACGGTGTCGGAGGGCTGTGGAGCCGGGATGCTTTTGTGGGAAAGGTAGGAAGTGTTTTTACTTCCAGCGGAACTCAGCATGGGGGGCAGGAATCCACAATCCTCACATTTCATGTTACCTTGCTTCACCTTGGAATGATAATTGTAGGGCTTCCATATGCTGAAAAAAGGCAGACACGAATGGATGAAATTACAGGTGGCAGCCCATATGGAGCTTCAACAATTGCCGGACATGGCGGAAGCCGCCAGCCTTCAGAAAATGAACTTGCAATGGCCCGTTATCAGGGCAGACATGTAACTCAGATCGCAAGAAAAGTCGCTGGAAAATAAAATATTTTAAAAATAAATAAGGACGGAAAAACGTTCCCTTCTTGCGGGTGTTTTCCCTTTCAGCTTCTTTGCTTCTTTTGTCTTAAATAAGAATGCTTAGCTAAAGCCTGGGAAGGCTTTGCCCCGGCGTTCAAACTTATCCTGAGCTGTTGTCAGGCACGCCAGAGTACAGTATATTGCCTTTTCCTCGGCACTCTTGAGGACAAAGAATTCTTTCCCACAAACGGGACATATTTTTTTTACGTAAACCATAGTAGACACGCACATTTTTGTATGTGGATACTTTCTTTAAAGACTTCGTTTTTATAAGCCATACTATCAAGAACACAACTAAATATAAACTTTCGTATGAATTTTATATATATCTTTAACAAGAAATTAAATTTATCTCAACAGGCTGATCACGCTATATCGATAAAAATCGTGTGCAGCAAATGCATGTAATTTCTATCTTCATAGTATGCATCTAAACTATTTTACACTGTCGCTCATGAGGATGATAGATTTTAAGGCTAAAGTTGTAATTTTCACAGATTTTTCCTTTCCCTTAAATATTTCAGCGATATATTCAATTCTGATAAGGACTTAAATTCAATAATAGATTCGATTTCTCTGGTCATCTGAGGCACATCCTGCAATTTTCGAACTTAAACCCAGAGCATGCTCAGCACACCAGCAGAATTTAAAAAGCGGTTCAACCGGTTTGCTTTGATTTTTCATTTTTGCTTTGATTCCTCATGATAGAATCTGATCTAAGAAGAGCACAGAATATAATTCAAAATAATTGAATATAGAGTCGGAGGTGTCCGTAATTAGGCCGCTGATTTTCGGAAATGGAAAAATCCTGATTTGTGAAGATGAGAAAGGGACTATAAGGGATGTCTATTTCCCATATGTAGGGCTTGAGAATCACGGGAACTCTATAAGGGTCGGCGTATGTGACCTCGACTCCCTTTACTGTAGCTGGCTTGAAAACTGGAAGATCCGGCAGCGGTACAAATCAGATTTCAAAGAAAATTTCTGTAGCCGGGTTCTTGAAATGTCTGGAACGCGGGAGGAGACCGGGGTAGAAAAAGAAGAGGCGGCTAATGAAAAAACTCCTGAAATCTTCATGGAAATTGTTTCAAATATAGGGGAAACAGTATTCGAAAACCCTGAGCTCGGGCTCCAGGTTACGGTCTGGGAGGCTGTCCATCCGTCTGTGAACATTTTTTACAGGACCTATGAAATAAAAAATATCTCGAATTCTCCCAAGCACCTGCGTATTTTTTCCAACCAGAACTACCGGATCCTTGAAAACAAGATCGGAGAAACCGCTGTAATTGATAAACAGACCCTTATCCATTACAAGCGCGATCGTTATTTCCTGCATGCGAGTGACCCTCCCTTTGACCAGCATGCGGTAGGGACTGCGGAGTGGAAAGGGCTTGAAGGCACCTGGAAAGACATGGAAGATGATGCAAGTCTCAGTGGAAACCCCGTAGCCCACGGCTCGGTAGATTCAACTCTTGGCTGGACCCTGCCTGAACTGAAAGCCGGAGAGTCAACAAGGGTTCATTTCTGGGTCGTTTTTGGAAAAAAGTACTGCAATGTGCTCAAGATTCATAAAAGAGTAAAGGCAGCCGGAAGAAGCTCTCTTTTCCACCACAGCTTCAATTTCTGGAACTCTTTTGTCGAGAGGGCTTCCGTCCTTCCGGAGTTTGCCTGGATGCCGCAGCTTCCGGAAAGAGTCTCAAAGTGCTTTTACCGCAGCCTCCTTGCAGTTGTCGCCCATATGGATATTACGGGTTCGGTGATAGCGTCATGTGATTCGGATATCAAGCAGTTTGGGGCAGACCTTTATTCCTACTGCTGGCCCAGAGACGCAGCCTGGGTCTGCCTGGCGCTTGATCGGGCGCGGTACCACCACCTGAGTACGGAGATATTTGAGTTTTTCTCAAGGACCATCACACATAGAGGCAACTTCCTTCACAAGTATACCCCCGCAGGAGATTTCGGGAGTACCTGGCATCCCGTGCCCATGGTCCAGATTGATGAAACAGGGCTTCCCCTCTATGCCCTCTACAACAACTGGGAGCTTGCAAGGAGTGTCTGGACTACAGGCAGGTATTACAGAGGGCTTGTCCTTCCCGCAGCCAATTACCTTACAAAAGCCCTGGACAGAGAAACCGGGCTTCCCATTTCGAGCTTTGACCTCTGGGAAGAGCGAAAAGGCGTGCATACTTACAGCGCATGCACCGTCTATGCCGGCCTCTACGGGGCATGTGAACTCTCTCGTTCCCTTGGAGATTATGACAATGCAGAAGTCTGGGGGAAAGCAGCAAACCGCATTAAACAGGCAATCCTCGAGAGGCTTTATGATGATAAACTCAAGCGGTTCCGGCGTTCCCTCGACGACCCTACTCTTGATTCCTCGGTGTTTGCGGTCTGGTATTTCGGGCTCCTCCCGCCAGATGACCCGAAGGTTGTCCGGACAATGGAAGCCATCGAACGTGAACTTCTGCGCCCCTCAGGAGGAATCGCCCGATATCTCCATGACAGTTACTACGGCTACATGAACAGCTGGATTATCTGTACCCTCTGGCTGTCCCAGTGGCACTCTGCAACCGGAAACCTGGAAAGAGCCCTTGAGCTTCTGGAGTGGTGCGCAGCTCATACCCACCCGACAGGCCTTATGTCAGAACAGGTGGACGATAAAGGCAGATCCATTTCAGTCCTGCCGCTTGCCTGGTCTCACTCAGCTTTTGTGCTTGCTGTGCTTGAATATCTTCAGGCTCTTGAGAAAAGGGATGGAGGGACCTGCAGCTTACCGGGAAAATGAAACAGTTTTTTTAAAACTGTTTTTCATAGTACAGGTATCCTTCTTCCTCTTTTACGAAAGTAAAACCGTGCTTGAGATACATGTCTATAGCTTTTTTAAGGGTTGAATCGGTTTTAAGCACGGCACCCGAACAGTTTTTCTCGGCAAAATCCATAGCAGCCAGAAAAAGTTTTTCTCCATTACCTTTTCCCCTGAAGCCCCTTTTAAGGTAGATGCGCCTGATTTCGCAGTGTTTTCCATTAAGTCTGCGGACTCCTGCCGTGCCCACCACCCTGCCGTCTTCCAGGCCTACAAAAAAAGTTCCTCCTTTTGCAAAATAGTAGCCATTGATGTCATTCAGGTCAGAATCTTTAAGCCTGTCGTACTCAAAGCCGTGTTCAAGCAGGACTTCCAGGACGACATCACGGACTTCTTCCTTTCTGGATTCATCGTACCTCTGGATTATCATTTGTTTTCTCCTTTATTTTAAATGGGCAGTTTCCTGTATTTATCTGCCCCTCCTTACCTGTTCCTTTTTACCTGCCCCTCCTTGCCTGCCCCTCCTTACCTGTTCCTTCTTACCTGTTCCTTCAGGATTTCAGGTTTTTTCTAATTTCAGGTTTTTTGAGGTACTCCTGAGGCCTCTTTTACTTTTGAGGTTTGAGATATTTTTCCGGATGCTTCAGGAAGTCCAGGGAAATGGTGTAGAAAATTTCAGTACCTGTGAGCAGGATATCTTCATCAATATCGAACGTGCATGAATGGTTGATCTCCACGATCCCTTTTTCCGGGTTCCGGGTGCCCAGTGAAATAAAGATTCCCGGCACCTTTTGAAGATAGCTTGCAAAGTCTTCGGCAGCAAAGGTCTTTTCCAGTTCCGGATAGACTGTAAGCTCAGGAAAACTTTCCTGAAGTTTTAAGTTAACCGCACCTGTGAAATCAGGGTCATTTACCAGGACCGGATAACCGTGCAGGATATCAAGTGCGTAATCCGGAAGCCCTGTGAACTCTTCCCCGGGTTTTGCGTATCTTTCCTTTACCCTATCAAGGCACTCTCTTATTGTCATGTCGATAATTTCTGTAGTCTCGCTGTCAAATGTCCGATAGCTTCCCAGAATCTCTACACTGTCAGGAGTCCTGTTGAACTGGGCTCCACCCTGGATTCTTCCGACCCCCAGGACATATTTATCCGGTTCAAGCCGCGTTTCAAGGGCTGGGTAGATGCTGCTTATGAAGTCCGTTGCCATCCTGACAGGGTCAATGCAGCTTGCAGGTTTTGAGATATGGCCCCCTTTCCCTTTAAGGGTGATTTCAAAACGGTTTGTGCTTGCCATAAAAGGCCCGGGGCGAAAACCCACGCTTCCGGATTCATGGTTGGTAAAGATGTGCATGCCCATAACTGCATCCACGCCTTTTAGCCCTCCTTCGGCAATAACCCTCTCCGAGCCGCCTGGAGGGATCTCTTCTGCAGGCTGGAAGATCAGGCGGACTTCCCCTGGAAAGTCTCTTTTTTCTAAAAAGAGCCGCACAGCCCCAAAAAGCATTGCCATGTGACCATCGTGCCCACAGGCATGCATTATTCCCTCGTTTCCGGAAATATAGTCCCTGTTTCTTTCTGTGAGTTCTTCCTGGACCTGCAGGCCGTCAGTATCCGTCCTCAGGGCAATGCAGGGGCCGGGCATTGTGCCCCGGATGCTTGCAAGCACGCCAGTATCCGCAATCTTCCTGGCTTCTATTCCCAGTTCTCCAAGAATTTTCAGGATTCTCTTCTGGGTTTCATGTTCTTTGAAACTGAGTTCGGGGTATCGGTGAAATTCTCGCCTTAGCCGGATAATCCAGGCTTCAAGCGCTTCTGCACTCGGATCATTTCTCAAAAATATTACCTCGGATTTTCTGCACATGCAGCTTATTCCGTTTATTTTTTCGATAATTTTCAGTTCCTTTATTTTTACTCCTTCAGTATATATTACTCCAGGTATATATTACTCCATTTTCTTACCCATTAATTAAGAATTTAAATACTGACAGTTAAATACATGAATGGTACAATACATTTTATCATGCTGTTTATTTTTAAATAATGGCAGTTAAAGTATTGGCAGTTAAAGGGTTATTAATCTGTCATTTTTAAGGCCGTTATTAAGGCCACTTTCAGGTCATTATTAAGTCATTATCAAGTCATTATCAAGTCATTATTAAGTCATTATTAACTGAAGGTCGATCGGCGGCAGTTAAGTTCAGTTAAATTCGATTATTCTTTAAAGGCTCCAGGGATGATATAAAATGCTTAAAACACGCCTCAGAGATTTTCTTCTTACAAACGATGACTGGCTTTTTGCGGTTTCTGACTACTTCCGTAACGATGGAATAAGATCCACACTCCGTTATGTTCCTGATGAAAACGGGGAGAGAGAGTTAAACGGGAAACGGTACAAAAAATACGATTTTGGTCCGGCTTTCGATTTCATGAAACAAAACAGGCCTGAATGGGTGCAGGACGTGCACGTTGTCCCGGAGTCCGAGGTAAAGCAGGTGCTTCGCCCCTCTGACTGCATCCCGGAACTTGTGAATTCTGACAGCCGTGTAAGGGCAATCGTAAAGGTGCTTGATATGGCAGGAATTCCCAGGACAAGTATGGGAGTTACGGGTTCAATGCTTGCAGGCCTGCAAAATGAAAGTTCAGATGTCGATTTTGTTGTCTACGGCCCTATGTGGTTCAGGGCAAGAGACGCTATAACCGCTGCTAAACAGCAGGAAGGGCCTATAGAAGAGATCGATGAGGAAATGTGGCAGAGGATCTACAGGAAAAGAATCCCTGAGATTTCTTTTGACGAATTCATGTTTCACGAGTCCAGGAAAGGTAACCGCGGCATGGTTGAGGGCACGTATTTCGACCTCCTTTTCGTGCGGGAATGGGACCAGATTAAAGAGCCTCTCCAGCGGGGAAAAGACACCGTCAAAATGAAAATCGAAGCCGAGGTCAAAAACGCTGACTTTGCCTTTGACAGCCCTTCTTACTACAAAGTAGAACACGACGAAATCGACCATGTGCTCTCCTATACCCACACCTATGCAGGCCAGGCTCTCCCAGGGGAGATTATAGAAGCCCGCGGCGTGGTTGAAGAATTCGGGGATAAGAAGCGGCTTGTCGTTGGCACTTCAAGGGAGCCAAAAGGGGAATGGATAAGGTCTCTTACCTGGCTTGAAAAGTGCGGATATATTTGATATTGGTAGAAATCCTCCTCCCAGCCTGATAAATATTTTTCCTGGTTTCGGAAGCTGGTTTTCAACTCAAAGATTATAGAACGTCTCCGCCAGCTTGTCTGGCGGCCGGTCAAAAAAAGAAAGAAGAACTAAATTTGAAAAAAAATATAAAAACAATAAAAAAGATATTTGAAAAAGAGTGTTTTGCAGGCAGTATTTATTTTGTTTGTATTCAACACATTTTTGTCGTTCGCTCTTACTTCTGGATTCTCTCTTTTTTCTCTTTTTTGTCTTTTCTCTTCTTTTTTGTCTGAAGGCCGCTCTCCTGCGTCGAGCGTGACAAAAACGACTTAAAACAGCGAATGACGTTGTATTGGTCATAAATATTTGTAACTTAGTCCTCTTGAGCGAGTGAAGCTCACTGCTAAAACCCATAGATTAGCCCTCTTGAGCGCAGCGAAAAGGGCAGCGTACTGCAGAGCCGCAACTCTGCTGAAACGGACAGCGTACTGTTGTGATTACATCGCAACTCCTCAAAAATATTCGATTTACTGTGATTCCAAAGTGCAATTCGGGCGAGACGCAATTCAGGCGAGGCGAAACTTGGGAAGGAAGGTTTCTCCGAACCTTCCTGGTCTTTAGATATTTATTTCATCTTCCTTTTCTTCAGGGCTGCGTATGATGCCAGAAGCCCGGCTGCCGTAAATGAGACTCCAGCTCCCGGAGCATCTTCATCTTCCTTTTCTTTATCCGAAGCCAGATTTTCTTCACTTTCTTCTCCGGATATTTCTCCCGCGCTCATGACATTACTTTCTTTATTTCTAATAGGGGTGATTTCAATCCGTTTTGTATTCTTTTCAGGGCTTGCAATCGCAAAAGGCGAAAATCCCGGGGTTTCTGCTGTAAAGTAGAAGAAATCTTCATCTTCTCCGGTCAGAGTTGTGGGCAGCGCGTTCCACGTATTTTCATTGTGCCTGTAAAGGGTTATTGTGTTTTCACTGATGTCGTTTTCGGAAAGCCAGGTCCGGTTTACTCTGAAGCTTATCCGGGCATTTTCAAGATTTTCAGAGCTTGAAAATCCGCTGTTTCCTACCCAGATATTCAGGTTCTTATAAACGGTTCCGGGGGCAGGCTCTTTTACTATTGCGGACGTGTTCTTTAGCATCTCCACAATTGTGGTTGTTTTGCCGAAGTTCTTTTTCGGGTCAAACTCCACAGCAACTATTTCGTTTGTCTCTCCTTTGAAGGTATAGCAGGCGTGGACTCCTTTGAAGACCTGCTCATTTGAAAGCTCCTTGAGCTCTATGTTTCTGCTTGATTCCGGAGAGCCTCCACCTCCACCTCCGCCCCCTCCTCCACTGCTTCCTCCGCTTCCTCCGGAAGACGCGGTTTTCTCCATAACCCGGATGTAACTTTCTTTTGTCTCAGTATCATTTCCGTAGGTAGTGTTAGCTGCCCTGAGGGTGACAGTATAGGTACCCGGGGTTTCATAGTTCCATGCCGGATTTTTCTCCAAAGAGTCGATGCTTCCGTTTCCATCAAAATCCCACTCCCAGGAATCCGGGTTGCCTGTACATAAATCCGTGAACTGGACTGTAAGAGGCGCGGTGCCGGAGAGGGGGTTTGCGGAAAATTTAGCTTCAGGAGGAGTGTATGTGATTATTATTTCCGAAGCTCCTGTAACAGGAACAGCGGAGATGGAATACGCAGAAACATTACCCGAAATTGTGAAATTTCCAGGTTCCGCAGTTGAAGGCACTGTAACCCTGTACACAACAGTTTTTTCCCCACCTGCCTGAAGGCTCTCGACCCAGATCCATTCAAGGGTAGACTCTTTGAAAGTTTCGGTATTCTGGAGCGTAGCCCCGGCATTTTCAACTATGCTTATGGACAATCCCTCAGGAAGGTTTTCATCAAGAGTAGGGGCTTCAATATACTGGTCTGTCTGTATGTGCACGGTTACTGTGAAAGTTCCGCCTGCATAAACCGTTCCTGCAGAAATCTCCCTGTTAGCCTCGATTCCAGAAGCTGAAACTGGAAGTATAGTTACTGCAAAAAATAGGATAAGTATAAGACCGGAGATAAAATTTGAGAGTTTGATCCGGTTTTTTACTTTAAGGGTCTCAATAGTTTTCATGAAAACAAGTCCTTTAGTTTTTTCGGGCTTATTGGTCATCTGTCTCAAATTCTATATGCTGTACTGGTATATATTATTGTAACTGTTCTCAGACTTATTTTCATTAAATCCGGAGGGATTATTTAATTTCCAGTGTCTTGAGGGACTTCTCGCACCTTATGGCTTCAAAAAGCCAGGGGTTTAGAGGGATGACTTCGAATGAATCCGTAGTCAAAGCCACATATATATAATACAGTTGCTTATTTTACTGTTATGAGAACAAGAACAAGTTATCTATGGATTTTTCTGGCTTTTATCGGGGTTGTAGCCACAGCTGCAGCGCTTGGATACCCTGGAGCTGCTGAAGTCACGGTTCAGGTTGATGAGCATGAAATCGCTGCTAATGGTATTGAATCCTCTTCCAGTGCAATATCCAGTATCAAACCTTCAAATCCCCTGGAGTTGCTTACGGCAGGGGCTGCGGCGACAGATGCAGCTACCGAGGTTACGGTTTATAACGACAACCTTGCCCTTGTAAAAGAACGCAGGGAACTCGATTTAAAGATCGGGGTCAACAGGGTTGAGTATACGGATGTTGCTGCTCTCATTGACCCGACTTCTGTAATGTTTGAGGACACAAAGAACAAAAATACTGCTGTGCTTGAACAGAACTATGAGTACGATCTTGTGAGTAGTCAGAAGCTTCTGGGAAAATTCCTGGACAAGGAGATTACTGTAACCGAAAAAGAAGGAAATACATATACAGGAATTCTTCTCAGCTATGACGGCGGGATAGTGCTCAGGTTAAGTGATGGGAAGGTTGTAACTCTTTCCGAGGTCTCAAGAGTGGAATTCCCTGACTCTGCAAACTTGCTTACAAAACCCACTCTGGTCTGGCAGGTCTATTCTCCTGTAGCAGGCAGCCGGGATATCCTTACTTCCTATCTTACGGACGGCATGAGCTGGAGGGCAGACTACATCGTAAAGACGAATGCAGATGATACAAAGGCTGATATCCAGGGCTGGGTCAGTGTCGACAATGGGGCAGGGACCACCTATGAGGATGCCAAATTGAAGCTCGTTGCAGGTGAAGTTCACCGTATAGCTGTACCGCAGCCGATTCGTTATACTGAGGAGGTTGCAGAGCAGGAAGTAATGTATGACGGTGCAAAGGACAGCTTTGTTGAGGAATCCCTCTTTGAGTATCATCTCTATACCCTTGAAAGGCCGGCTACTCTGAAAAATAACCAGGTCAAGCAGCTTTCCCTTCTCTCTGCAGATTCCGTGCCCGTGGAAAAGGAACTTATTTTTGATGTTTCAAAAAGCGATAAGGTACAGGTAGTCCTGAACCTGAATAACTCAAAAGAAAAAGGCCTTGGAATGCCTCTCCCTGCCGGAGTTTTGAGGGTATATAAAGCTGATTCCGAAGGGCAGCTCCAGTTCCTCGGAGAAGACAGTATAGACCACACCCCAAAAGATGAGGAAGTCAAAGTTGTTGTCGGAAGCGCTTTTGATGTAACCGGCACCAGAACTCAGACCGACTACAAAAAGGTGGGCACTAATGTCTGGCGGGAAAGCTATGAAATTGAATTAAATAACCATAAGCCTGAAGCACAGAAAATCAGGATTGTGGAACATTTCTACGGAGACTGGGAGATTACCGCCAGTTCCGATACTTATGAAAAGACGGATGCTTACACTGCCGAATGGGAAGTGACCGTGCCTGCAGATGGTTCGAAAAAAGTCTCTTTCACAGTGGGACACAGATATTGAGTTTTTGGCAGCTATTAATTCCCGACAATGTTAAGTTCTTAGGCTGAAATGCCTGAAAATCTTCCGGACTCCGGCTTGATGGAAAAAATCAGATAAATAATTTGGGGGGGCTTTTTACCCCTTTACTTTTCAAGCCGGCTCTTTATACCTTTTTCTGAAAATCGGTCGTCTCTGATCAATTAGTTGATTTATTCCGGGATCCAAAAGATAATCCCCTTAGTTTTTCTTTCCCTGCATCGCACACTTAAGTTCTATGGATAAAACAGTGTCTGGATTGCAGTCATTTTGCTTTCCAGCACCTCACCAATCTCTCGGAGACATTCCGTAGTTTCTGCGACTCTTTACACGCTTCCGTTCTCTCTCTGCACAATTTGTAGTAGGAACATCCCGAAAAACCATCAGGCAGTGGTCCTACATCCTCCGGCAGCACAACTTCAAGCGACGCATACTGTACCGCGTCCATAAGAGCACGCGTATACGGGTGCAGAGGCCGATCAAACACATCCTTCCCCTCCTCAACAATCTCACCTGCATACATCACCAGTACCCGGTCCGAAACAGCCTTCGCTGCCTCCAGGTCATGCGTAATAAACACCAGTCCTAGACCGCGTTTTTTTTGAATCTCTTTGAGCATCGTCACAATAAACGCCTGCACCGACACATCAAGCATCGAGGTCGCCTCGTCACAGACCAGCAGCTCAGGTTTCAGAGTAAGCGCCCTGGCAATTACTACCCTCTGCAGTTCTCCTCCTGACAACTCATGCGGATATCGGGGCCTGTGCTCTGCAGAAAGCCCCACTTCTTCAAACAGGGCAGCTACATTTGCCGAAATCTCCTCTCTGGAAAAACCTCCGCAAATCACAAACGGTTCAGCAACCGACCGCTCAACCGTCCATCTCGGGTCAACCACATCATCAGGATTTTGAGGGATCAGCTGGATTTTTCCCATAAACTTCCGGAGATTCTTCCAGTTCATCCCCGTCAGTTTCGTCCCGTCGAAGAACACTTCCCCGGAAGTAGGCTCAAGTTGCTGGACAAGCATCTTTGCAAGCGTCGACTTCCCGCACCCCGACTCCCCGACAATAGCCACTGTCTCGCCCGGACAAATCTCAAGATCAACCCCGCAGACTGCTGTCTTTTTGACGGTTTTAATCAGGCCTGAGGTGTAAACACAACGCAGATTCTCTGCCTTAAGCATAAATCCAGCACCTCACACATCTTCCCTCCAGCTTTACAACCGGCGGATTAGTCAGGCACCTGTCCGTTTTATACGGACATCGAGGATGAAACCTGCATCCTTCGGGCACCTCAATCATCGAAGGTGAAGAGCCCGGAATCGGGTGCATGCCGCGCTCCGGCACCGCATCTAAAAGCGCCTGTGAATACGGATGCAAAGGCTCTTTGAAAAACGCATCCCTTCCTGCAATCTCAATTATCTGCCCGCAGTAATTTACCGCGATTCTGTCCGACATCGCCCGGGCAAAACCGACATCATGTGTAATTAAAAGAAACGCACAGCCGTCCGAGGCAACCTTTTGAAAAATTGCCGCAATATTGCGCTTCTTCAGCACATCAACGCCTTTTGTCGGTTCATCAGCGATAATCAGTTCAGGATCTGCAGCCGTTCCCATTGCAACCATCGCCCGTTGCAGCATTCCCCCACTGTACTGGAACGGGTATTCCCTTTCCCGCACTTCAGGAGGGATTATATCAAAATACTTCAGAGCCCGGCATGTCCTGGCCTTTGCCTCCTCTTTACTCATTCCAAGATGGGCCCTCATCGGCTCTGCAATCTGAGTGCCCACCCTGATTCCAGGATTCATCGCAAGATACGGGTTCTGGGCAATTGATGCAACCGTTTTGCCGCGGACTTTCTGCATCTCCTTTTCGGAAAGAGCTGATATTTCCATACCGCCAAGTTCCACTTTTCCGGAAAACACCGCATTCGGGGGAAGCAGCCGCATTATTGCCTGGCCAAGAATTGACTTGCCGCTCCCGGATTCCCCTATCAGTGAGAACACCTCATGTTTGTTAATCGAAAAAGCCGCATCATCAACCGCATGAACTGCTCCCTGTCCGGTTGGGATTGATACGGAAACCCCGGATACTTTCAGCAACACATCAGACATATCAGAACCTCCCTTCAAGCTCAAGATTTTTCATCTTCTGGTCAAGGGCATCCCGCAGCCCATCGCCGAAATAGTTGAACGCAAGCACGGTCATCATGATCAAAAGACCCGGGAAAAACATCAGCCAGGGGGCAGTTGAGAAATATGTCCGTCCTGCATTCAGCATTGAACCCCATTCGGGTGTTGACGGCTGCACTCCAAACCCGAGGAAACTTAAACCGGCCGCTGCCAGAATCACGTTTCCTATTCCAATCGATGCCATAATCAAAACCGGAGAGATAATGTTTGGAAGAACATGCTTTATCATCACATAACTGTTTGAAGCCCCGACCCAGCGGGATGCCCGGACATAGCCTTTTGTCTTGACGTCAAGTGTTGAACCGCGTGCAACTCTCGCAAACACTGTCCACTCGACAGCAATTAAAGCAAGCATCATGTTTTCCATTCCCTGTCCCAGAAACGCTGTAATTGCAAGTGCCAGAAACATCGACGGAAAAGCAAGAAAACTATCCGTCAGCCGCATGATAATCTCATCCAGCCACCCGCCGTAATATCCTGCCAGAACGCCAAGTGTTACCCCGATTGCAAGCGAGACGCTGACAACCGCAAAACCGACGAAAAGGGATGCTCGTGCGCCGTACATCACCATTGTCAGGATATCACGGCCGAGGTGATCGGTCCCGAACAGGTGGTCCGAAGACGGAGGCTGTTGACGGTTCTGCAGATCCTTTTCCTTGTAGTCGTATGGGGCTAAAACCCCGGCAAACACGGCCATGAAGATAAGCCCTCCAAGGATTATCAGGGAGAGAATAATCTGCCGATTTTTAAGAATTTCTATCATATCGTATCTCCGGGTTCGCCCAAACGTAGACCAGGTCTACAAAGAAGTTGATCAAAAGGAAAATGACGGCAACAAAGAGCACAGAGCCCTGTACCATCATATAATCGTGGGAAAGAATTGAGTCCACAACAAGATTTCCAATACCCGACCATCCAAAAATTGTTTCAACAACAACCGAGCCGTTTAAGAGAAAACCAATCGACAGCCCAATCACTGTGATAACCGGAACAAGCGCGTTTTTCAAAGCATGTCTAATGATGACGATCTTTTCCGAAAGTCCTTTCCCACGTGCGGTCTGGATGTACTCCTTCCCCATGACATCCAGCATGCTTGAACGGATCATCCGCATCATTACAGCGGCCGACCCTGTTCCAAGGACAGTCGCAGGCAGAATCATGTAGCTGATCTCTGTCCCGTGCCCGAACCCGGATGGAGGTAGCCAGTGAAGGATTACCGAAAAAAGAATTATCATCATATAGGCCTGCCAGAAATTCGGAATGGATACCCCGAAGAGAGCACAAAATCGGCAGGCATCGTCAACAACCGTGTTATGTTTCAGAGCTGAAACTACGCCAAACGGAATGGCAATAACAAGAGCAATTACAAGGGCAAGAACGGAAAGTGTCAGCGTATTTTTAAATGCGTTCAGAACAGTTTCAAACACCGGCTGTTCGCTCATATATGAGTAGCCAAAGTTTCCTACAACAGCGCCTTTGAACCAGTTCAGATACTGGATGTAAAATGGCTGGTCAAGCCCGTGGGCTATACGGAACGCTTCAACAGCTGCCTCATCATATCCACCCGAGGGACTCGTCATCATAATCTCTGCCGGGTCGCCCGGGGCGATATAGATGAGTGAGAAACTCATAAATGAGATAAATATGAGAACCGGGATGAGATACAGAGCCCGGCGTATGAAATAATCTTTCAGCATTACAGTGCCTCTGGAAAACTTCAGCTTTTCATCAACATTTTATTCCGGTGGCAAGGTACGGGATAGATAAGTAGTCATAACCTTCCGGATCGCATCTTTTCATATACTCGGCATACTCGGGAAGAGATTTCCAGGAGACCTCCGAAAACCCGTTATTTTCCATGATGGCTGTAATCATTTCAGGCGAGTTTCTGTCATAAAGCGGAAGATACTCAATCAACTCATCGTGATTTCTTTCTTCAGGGTTGTAATTTTTGTCTGGAACGTATCCTGGCTGGAACCATTGCCCGTCGATTGCAAGAATCCTGCCCCCGGGTACCAGGACTCTTTGGCATTCATTGAAGAATTTGTCATGATTTGTGAGCGTCCAGAGGAGGTGCATGTTTACGATAACATCAAACGTATTGTCTTCAAACGACAGTTTTTCTCCGTCGCCTTCAACAAACTTAATTGACAAATTGCGGTTCTTTGCCCCTTCTTTTGCACGTGCGAGCATCTCTTCTGAGATGTCAAGAGCAGTGACATTGTGCCCCATTTCGGCAAAAACAAATGCCTGGATGCCAGGCCCTGTCCCGATATCAAGGACATTGAGTTTTTTATCTGCTGGCAGCCTCTCTAAAAAAAGGTTTTGCATCAGGAGAATCTCTTCATCAAGGTGGTCATGATACATCTTCCGGTAATTTGGACTAATCTTATTCCAGTGTTCTGTAATTTTGTCTTTCATTTTTTAACCCTCAGGCAAGTTCCATTTCCTTTGTAATGAACGTGTATTCGTTTGGATAAATTTCAAAACCTTTGAGATTGGGGGGAGAGAAGCCAGAACTTCCCCGTGAAAGTTATCTCCTTTGCAGATCTCTCCCTCGGAAGCATACCTTTCTCCAAGCAACATCAAAACTGCTGTTTGCAACGGCAGTTTTTCTTCGCCTTCTCAACAAATTTACACAAATCCGATATCCTTGGTGATGATTGTATACTCATTTGGATACATCACAAAGCCTTCAACATCTGATGACAGTGCATAGATTTCGTTGGCATAGAATACAGGCAGTATTGCTGCATCTTCTTGAATCTGTATCTGGATTTTGTCATACAATTCTGCACGTTTCTCTTCGTCAGGTTCGGTTCTTGCTTCAAGAATCCATTCATCTACCTGAGGATTGGAATAGCGGAGCCATTTGGATGCATAGTTTCCGGTTGAGAGGTAATGGAGCGAGAGGAAGTAATCAGGATCTCCGGTCGGTGCCGTACTCCACGCGGCAAGTGAAAAGTCATACGTTCCTGCAACAGCATTTGCTGTAAGGGCAGCACTGTCCAGAATTGTCACAGTTGTGGTGATGCCAATGTCTTCCAGCTGTGAGGCGATGATTTCTGCACTCGGCTGAAGAGCTGCACGTTTTGTGTAGGTCTGGATTTCAATGGTGAACGGTTCACCGTTGTAGTAGAGTTTGCCATCTGTACCTTTCGTGATTCCTGCTTCTTCGAAGAGTTCCAGAGCTTTTTCAGGGTTATATTCGTAGGATTCGATCTGATCGTTTGCGTTCCATGGCATGGTATTTGTAAATATGCCTGTTGCCGGAAGGCCGGAAACCCCTTCAAGTGCTGTATCCACGATTTCCTGGCGGTTAATTGCATAGGAGAGGGCCTGGCGGACTCTGAAATCGTCAAATGGTGCTTTGCCGCCATTTATATACAGGAAGTACGTTCTTAGTGTTTCTTTGGAAATGGCGTTTATCTCAGGATTGGTCTGAAGTGCTGAATACTCGCTCTGGAGGGGATCTCGGGCAATGTCTATATCTCCTGATTTTATCAGCAGAGTTCTGGCTGTGCTGTCTTTGTTGTACTGTATAAGTATACGGTCAACTTTGACCTCACCGTCCCAGTAATCCGGATTCTTTACTACTTCAAGGCTTGTACCTGGTTCAAAGGAAACAAACATAAATGGCCCAGTTCCAACCGGCTGTTTGTCTGCGTCAACAATGTTGGGACTGATGATAGACATGATCGGGTCTACAAGGGATGCAATTAGCGGAGCATAAACATCATTAGTTTCGATTACAATGGTGTACTCACCAGTTTTTCGTACATCTTTGATAAAGGAGTACTCGTATGATCTGCTGTTTGAGGGATCAAGTACTCTGTTCATTGAAAACAGTACCGCATCCGCATCCATTTTTGTTCCGTCGTGGAAAGCTACATCTTCACGAAGCTGGATTTCCCATTCTGTATCGTTTAACTGTTTGTAGCCGGATGCAAGTTTGGGCATGAGATTCATATCTGCGTCATAGTAGAACAGAGTTTCATAGACGCCTGCCTGATGAACATACCACCCTGTCCAGCCGTTAGCAGGGTCAAGACTGCCGCCTGTATCGGGGCCTTCGTTAAAAACTACGTGGAGGACTTTTTCTTCAGTCCCCTCAGTCTCAACACATCCTGCACAGAGCAGTGCAACAATCAGAATTAAGGTAATGGCAGGGAAGGAGAGTTTTGTTTTTTGTATGTTGAATTTCATCATTAACACCAATGTGCATAAATATCTAGTATATTTTTGATACTATCTTTTACTAAGTTATGTAGAATGTATATTTAAAGTGCGTGATTTTATTCTATATCTTCATAGGTAGTGTGATAAAATGCAATTTTTTTTTGAATTAGGAACTATCCAGTAAGCTGCATCGTTGATCTGAAAGATATTGTGTTGCCGGGTTTAATCAGACTATTATTTTGAAAAATACTGAGTTTAATTCGGGAGATATAAGCGCTAACCGTCAGAGCTGAACTAAAAGCACAAAAAAATAAGAAGGTTTTTATTTGCTCTTCATTCCAAAATCATGCATCTGTCCGTTGACTGACTGATTTCCCGGTACGTTTTCATTCCATGGTTTACGCTATAGTCGTAATATCAGGTTCCTCATCCCAGTAATTTCTAATCTCTTTTCCTAACACAGCTTTCTCCATCTAAATCGCCTTTATTCATTTTTACTATTTTTAATACTATACGGAATATATATATAACTTAGTTGTTATCTATTAAATTTTATTTATGAAATAAAATGCATATATATTTGTATATTGTTAATTATGGTGGCATATATGCAATATTTTTATAAATTGTAATACTGAATGATAATATGGTCTTACTTTGCAGAAGATTACATCAAAAAATGATCTTGAACGATTGAGGTGACAGAAAATAAAGATAAAATATTGGAATACTGGGACTTCAGAAGTTCTGATTATCACACAGAATATGCTCATTGTATGGATGAGGAAATAGATCTCTGGAAATCCATTTTATCTGAAATTCTGCTAACGGATAAAAAAGTCCGTGCAGTGGAAGTTGGAACAGGTCATGGGATTCTTGCCATCTCTCTTGCTGCCATGGGACACGATGTAACAGGTGTCGATTTGTCAGAATGTATGCTTGAAAAAGCAGCTGCAAATGCCAGAGAAAAGGAAGCAAATATCTTGTTAGTGCAGGGAGATGCAGAAGAAATTCCTCTTAAAGATGGAGAGTATGATTTTGTTTTTAGCAAGTATCTTCTCTGGACTTTGCCTCAACCGGATAAGTTTCTTCTCCTTACATATTAAAACCCTAATTTGACAGATTCTGCTAATTAATACAGTATTTTCTTACACAAAACACGTTGCATTGACACACTACGTTTTAGTAAATTAAAAAACGTCCAAAAATCATAAGATGCAAGACAAAACTTTGAATTGTATTAAGAAAACAGAAGCATGAAGCCCATTTCAACATTATAAAATGTGTGCTTCTGTCAAATTTGGGTTAAAAAATAAAATATTCCCAGGAAGGGATTACCATTACTGCAACTGTTAGCAAAAAACTCGCCGGAGCGATCACCGGACATTTTCTAATAGACCTCTATACTCCTATACTTCCGATTATCCTTCCGCTCCTGATTGATACGATGGGCTTGTCCTATTTTCTTGCGGGTCTTATTGTCACCGCATTTAATGTGGTATCCTCAGTAACCCAGCCGTTTGTCGGCCTCTACAGCGATAAAACCGGCTGGCGTGCAAGTGTTCCTTTGTGTGTTTCAATTGGCAGTTTAGGTATCTGTCTTACCGTTTTCACAAACAATTATTTGCTCCTTCTCATGATGGTAATGGGCGCTGCAATTGGTCATGCGTTGTTTCATCCATCCGCAATGGATCTGGTTTACCGGTTAAGCCCCCCGGCGAAAAGGGGGATGTACAATTCAATATTCACAACCAGCGGCAGCATCAGCTACTCTATTGGACCTTTTATTGCAGGGGTTTTGATTGAATTTGCCGGTCTTTCATCAGTTGTATGGATGGTAATTCCGGGTATTATAGGGGCGGCATGGATTTACCGAAATGACCTCAGATATCTGGATGAAAAAGTTTTTGAAAAGCCCGCAAAGACAGTTATAAGTCATCCGTTGGAGAGGAAAAAATTCTGGTGGATTCCTGCAGGGCTGGTTGTTATAATCTGTTCTCTTCGAGCCTGGGCATATGTGGGACTGATTACCTATCTACCGACACTTCTAACTCTTGAATCTCAGGACTTTGATACGGTGACTACATCCCTGATTGTAACGATTATGCTGTTTTTTGGAGTTGGGGGTCAGATTGCAGGAGGATATTTTTCAGATCGTTTCGGGCGTAAATTGATGCTGGTCCTGGGTCTTTTATTTGCAGTGCCGCTTTTTGCTCTGATTTTTCTTGCTGACGGCTGGCTGATGTACTTTGGGATCATGATGTACTCTTTTTTTGCCTGTTTCTGCTATGTGACATCGGTCACAATGACGCAGGAACTTCTACCCGGAAACGTCGCTTTCGCATCAGGTCTTATTCTAGGGCTTTGTATGGGTGTTGGAGGAGTAGGAGTTGCGGTTATCGGATTGGCTGCTGATGTGATGGGGTCGCTTTTTGATGCGATGTTTCTGTTGATTATTCCAACGACATTGTGTCCGATTCTTGCGATGTTTGTCCGGTATCCAGTAGGAAATTAAGTAAATAATTCATAAGATGAAATTCTGGAAGGGCAGTAAACTTCGAATCGCAGTTCTGGCACTGCATCTTTTCGAAAATTTCTATAAAATCATATCTATATAAATCCGAACCCCCAATGATTATACTATGGGAGTGAAGAAACACATTCTATGGCTCTTTTTAGTGTTTATCGCATTCGTATTACTTTTTTCAGCTTATATGCCTCACTATCCGGAAGGTGTTGCTCAGGCAAATGTGTCTGGCAGTGACAAAAATCAAACCGGATCAGATCCGGGAATTTCTGAGGAAATTCCAGCCGCAGATCCTCCGGAAATTCTGGCTTCAGGAGCAGTTGAAGCCGGAGATATGGAGCTTACAATTTATGAACAGGGGCTTGCCCTTGTAAAAGAAAGGCGAGATATGGAGCTTGAAAGGGGGACTAACCGGGTAGAATATACGGACATTGCTTCCGGAATTATCCCTTCATCGGTTCTGGTCGAAGACCCTGAGGGCGGGGAGGTGACGGTGCTTGAACAGAACTATGAATATGACCTTGCGAGCAGTTCCGGATTACTTGAAAAGTACCTTGGCAGGGAGATTACAGTAACGGGCACAAACGGTGATGTCTACACAGGCAGGCTGCTCAGCCATGAGGGCGGGAGTGTCGTCCTGGAAACTGAAACTGGTGAAGCTATAGTGCTTCAGGATGTCTCCAGGATAGAACTGCAGAATGCGTCGGAACTTTCAACAAAACCGACTATTATCTGGCAGATTTATTCCCCTGTTTCTGGAACGCGCAAACTCCTTACGTCCTACCTGACAGAAGGTCTAAGCTGGAAAGCAAATTATGTCCTGAAAAGTAATGCCGATGACACCGAAGCTGATATCAGGGGCTGGGCTAATATTGACAACAGGGCAGGGATTACCTATGAAAATGCAGCCCTGAAACTTGTCTCCGGAGAACTAAACCGTGCGTCTCCCCCTGTACGGCCTCTGCCAGAACGTACCGAAGGAGCTGTAGCTGAAGAAGAATCAGTTGCTCCCTTTGTCGAAGAGTCAATTTCCGAATATCACCTCTATACCCTCGACAGGCCGGCAACTCTGAAAAACAATCAGGAAAAGCAGATTTCACTTTTCTCTATAGACTCCGTACCTGTGGAAAAGGAGCTCATCTATGATAGTTCTCTGAGTAAGAGAGTCCGAATTTTCCTTACCTTTGAAAACTCAAAGGAAACCGGACCTGGTATGCCTCTTCCGGCAGGTGTCGTAAGAGTTTATAATACCGACTCTGCAGACGAACTCCAGTTCCTGGGTGAAGACAGTATAGGGCATACCCCTCTGGGCGAGGAACTCAAACTGACTGTCGGTTCAGCCTTCGACCTTACAGTCACACGAAACCAGACCGATTACCAGCGTATAAGTGATAACGTAGAGAGAGTCAGCTACGAGATACAAATTAACAACAGCAAGTCCGAACCCCAGAATGTGACTGTCGTGGAACATCTCTACGGAGAATGGGAAATCCTGGAAACTTCAGATGAGTACCGGAAAACTGATGCTTTTACCATTGAGTTCAAAGTGACGGTTCCTGCAAATGGCACAAAAACTATTACCTACACCGCAGAGAATCGCTTTTAAGCAGGGTTCAGCAGAATAAATTGAAGTCTAAAAGTCTGAAGTAAAAATCTTAAGTAAAAGCGCAGAACAAAATACAGAACAGATGCAGAATATTCCGGCGGACTGAAAATCCCTGAAGCAGGCAGCTACCGGTAAATTCTCAAAAAGTGGATAAGTAAATATTCTGAAATAACGAAGTTAAAAGGAATTTGCAAGACCGGATACAGATTATTTCTGTAACCTGTCTTTTTCTGCATTTATCCTTCGAGTACAATCTCGATGTTTATGTCTTTGGGAACCTGGATTCTCATGAGCTGACGGAGTGCTCTTTCATCGGCTGCGATGTCGATGAGCCTCTTGTGTACGCGCATTTCCCAGTGGTCCCAGGTTGCAGTTCCATCTCCGCTGGGGCTTTTTCTTGTGGGAACTACAAGCTTCTTTGTTGGAAGCGGAACAGGCCCTGAAATGCTTACTCCTGTCCTTTCTGCAATTAACTTTACCTGGTTACAGACTCCATCCAGATCCTTGGGACTGATGCCTGACAATCTTATTCTAGCTTTTTGCATACCTTTTTTCTCCTTACAAAATGAAAAAAGGAGAGTGTTATTTCTGCTTAACACTCATGCACATACCGGCGGCAATTGTCATACCCATATCACGGATAGCGAACCTGCCGAGCTGTGGAATTTCTTTTACGGGCTCGATAACCATCGGCTTTGTTGGTCTGATGGTAACGATTGCTGCGTCTCCGGCCTTAAGGAAGGTCGGGTTTTCTTCCTTAACCTGACCACTCTTCGGGTCCAGCTTCTTGTCAAGTGAAATCAGCTGGCATGCGACCTGGGTGGTGTGGGAGTGGAATACAGGGGTGTAACCTGCAGTAATTGCGGAGGGGTGCTGGAGGACCACTACCTGTCCTACAAACTCTTCAGCAACCTTTGGTGGGTTGTCAACAGGGCCACAAACGTCTCCTCTGCGGACGTCGTTCTTGCCGATACCGCGGACGTTCCATCCGATGTTGTCTCCAGGGAATGCCTGTGGAATTTCTTCGTGGTGCATTTCAATGGACTTTACTTCACCGCTTATGCCTCCGGGCATGAAAACGACCTTGTCACCTTTCTTCATGACACCGGTTTCTACTCTGCCTACAGGCACAGTTCCGATACCGGAGATGGTGTATGCGTCTTCCACAGGGATCCTGAGAGGGAGAGTGGATGGCTTTTCAGGCTCTTTGAGGTTGTTGAGGGCATCCATGATGGAGGGACCCTTATACCAGGGAGTGTTTGCACTGTTTTTGAGGATGTTGTCGCCCTGGAATGCGGAGGTCGGGATGAAGGGGATTTCGCTTGGCTTAAACCCGATCATCTTAAGGATACCGGATACCTGCTCGATAACTTCCTTATACCTGGCTTCGCTGTATTCTACTGCATCCATCTTGTTGATTGCAACAATAAGCTGGTTGATGCCGAGGGTCCTGGAAAGGAAGATGTGTTCCTTGGTCTGGGCCATGACACCATCAGGGGCTGCAACTACAAGGACAGCAGCATCAGCCTGAGAAGCACCTGTGATCATGTTCTTTACGAAGTCACGGTGGCCAGGGCAGTCTACAACTGTGAAGTAGAATTTGTCTGTGTCGAATCTCTTGTGAGCGATGTCAATTGTGATACCTCTTTCACGCTCTTCCTTAAGAGAGTCCATAACCCAGGCGAAGGCAAAGGATTCCTTACCCTTCTGCTTTGCTTCTTCTCTAAACTTGTCAATGATGTGTGGAGCTACAGCCCCTGCATCGAACATTAAGCGTCCTACGAAGGTTGACTTTCCATGGTCAATGTGACCAATCACTGCTAAATTCATGTGCGGTTTTTCTGCTGCCATATTTATAATTCTCCTGTGATTCTGGATGAGTTTAATTCGTATATCAAATATTTACTATATTAAGATTAGGGCAAATCTCAATATTGATTCATCCACTTCCTATATTCTTTTGTTAAATCAATATTGTAAGTTTCCCTTTCCCGGCCTTTTTTTCTTGAACTGGTACTGTAGGTGAACATCCAGCGGCCTGGACTATTTTTCCCCAATATAGGTATACCTTGACTTAAAGCTTTCCGATTGGCCTTATCCTCGAACCGATAGGGATTCTTTTCCCTTCCAGGTCAGTCGAGATCTTTTTTCTTCGTTCCAAAGGAAATAGGTATTACTTTTAAAATATTAAGGATAAGCGGAATAAATTCCGCTTACATTGAAAGGTAGTCAGCAGCTTTGGGAAGGTCTTTCTTGAGGCCTTTCCTCTCTCTGATCTGACCTACTACTTCAGTCTGGATGCTGGTTGGCACGATATCAAAGCCTCCGAATTCAGTACTCCACATAGCACGTCCTTCGGTTGCTGACCTGATCTCTCCTGCAAATCCAAACATCTCGGCCACAGGCACTCTGGCTTCGATAATTGCCAGGTCTCCTTCTGTGGACATGTTAAGGATAATTCCACGGCGGCCCTGAATTTCCTTTGTTGCACCGCCCATTGTGAGCTGGGGCACCTGGATAAAGACCTTCTGATAAGGTTCGAGAAGGCTGTCTTCTGCCATAAGCATCCCTGCCTGGATGGCCTGCCTTGATGCGGGGATGACCTGGGCCGGACCTCTGTGAATTGCGTCTTCGTGAAGTTTTGCATCTACAAGCACGCACTTCACGTTTGCCACGGGTTCTCTTGTGAGAGGACCTGCTTTCATGACTTCTTCAAACCCGTCAAGCACCAGTTCCATTGTCTCGTTCAGATACTGGATACCCTTGGTTATGTCTATGAAGATGTTGGAATTGAGGATGCCCACAATGCCTTTTGCTTCTTCTTTACTCATGCCGAGTTCCATGAGTTTCTGCCTGCGCTCAAGCTCGGGCATGTTCATGCTGATGTCACCGGACTTGATCAGATCGACAATTGCAGTGTCAAGGGGTTCCACATAAATATAGAACCTGTTGTGCCTGTTAGGGGACTTTCCTTCCACAGGTTCGATCTTTCTTCTGATGGTTTCCCTGTAGACCACAATAGGCTTACTTGTGGTAATTTCCACATTCTTGTCCCTTTCGATCCTGTGGGCAATGACTTCCAGGTGAAGTTCTCCCATCCCGGCCATCAGGTGTTCCCCGGTTTCCTCGTCCAGGGTGATCTGGAGAGTCGGGTCTTCCTTTGCGACCTGCCTGAGGACTTCGACCAGTTTGGGAAGGTCCTTGGTGTGCTTGGCTTCTACAGCCACAGTCACCACAGGTTCGCTTACGTGCCTGATGCTTTCGAAAGGTGTCATACCTTCAAGGGTTGTAACAGTGGACCCCACGATTGCATCTTTTAAGCCCGTAACTGCAGCAATGTTTCCTGCAGGGATTTTCTCCACTTCGAGCCTTTCGGGGCCCATGAAGATGCCTACCTGCTGGACTCTGCTCTTTTTTGCAGTCCCGGAGGTATAAACTTCCATTCCACGAGCAAAAGATCCGCTGAACAGCCTTCCGGTTGCGACTTCTCCTGCATGAGGGTCTATGGAAATGTCCGTTACCATGAAAGCAAGGTGACCGGCTGCATCTGCAGCAGCCATGGATTTGCCAACTTCAGAGTTAGCATCCCCGTGCCAGATAGCAGGTACCCTTCCCTTCTGGGCTTCAAGAGGGTTTGGCAGGTACCTGATGACCATATCAAGAACAGTTGAATGAAGAGGACATTTTTCTGCCAGAGCCTTCATGTCTTCGGCCTTACAGTAGTCATAGACTTCCTTGAATGAAATCCCGGTCTTCTGCATCATAGGCACACTGATTGCCCAGTTATAAAGAGCTGAACCGAATGCGACAGTTCCGGCCGCTGCATCTACTTTCCAGCCTGCCTTGAACTTCTCCGGATTCATGTTCTTGATGAGCTTGTTCACGTGGTCAATTACTTTGCCAAGGCGAACCTGCATTTCCTGAGAATCAACCTGCAACTCATTGATTAATCTGTCTACCTTGTTGACGAAAAGCACGGGCCTGACGTGTTCCCTGAGGGCCTGCCTGAGCACGGTTTCGGTCTGGGGCATCGTACCTTCGACTGCGTCCACGACCACAACTGCACCGTCTACGGCTCTCATGGCACGGGTAACGTCTCCACCAAAGTCAACGTGCCCGGGAGTGTCAATCAGATTGATCAGGTAGTCTTCATTGTCGTAAGTGTGAACCATGGAAACGTTCGAGGCATCGATTGTAATACCTCTTGCCTGTTCCTCTTCATCGGAGTCCATGAACAACTGTCTTCCGGCAAGTTCCTTTGAAATCATGCCGGCGCCTGCTAACAGGTTGTCCGATAATGTGGTTTTTCCGTGGTCAATGTGCGCAACGATACCGATATTTCGGATTTTCTTTGGTTCATTCATGAGCGTCGTTACGCGCTCGACCATTTTCTTCCTTCGTCCCATGCTGATACCTTTTAAAAAAATATAATTTAGTTATAAAATGTATTTTTAAATCGGTGCAACCCGCAAAATTGATTAGCGTGCTGCCTTTGCAACTCTTTCCTTTGCATCCTTTCTGTTAATAGAGAAGGATTTCGTATCGCGGTTTGCAGCGCCTATGATTTCGGTTGCCAGGCATTCTGCGACTGTGCGTCTGGATTTGAAAGATGCAGCATTTGTTCCCATGCTGATGTACCTCAGAGCAGTGTCCACACGTCTCTGGGGTGCAGTATCAACTGCTTTTGGAACGGAGATGCCGCCGTACTTCAGCCTGACCACTTCTTCCCTGGGACCGGCATTGGAAATGGCTTCCACGAGAACCTGGATAGGGTTCTGCTGGGTCTTCTTGTTTATAATGTCCAGAGCTTCCTCAACTGCACGGAGGGTTACCTGTTTCTTTCCGCTGTTGATTTCAGTCCTCATCAGGTTGTTTGCCAGACGTTCAACAATGGAAATTTCGGATTTGTTAAACTGCTGCCTGGCATGCTTTCCGCTGCTGTGGGGGACGATTACAGGAGTAAGGCTGACGTAACGCTTAATTCCAAGGTCTCTTACTTCAACTTCTGTTGGGTCCCATTTGCCGAAAATTTTGTACACAAAAATCATCTCCTGGGTTTTTCCAATCTGCCAATAACCAGCTGGTTCAGAGACACGTTGTTTACGGCAATTACCTTAAAACGTACGCCGGGAATATCACCCATAGCACCACCCATACGGCCTCCGATCCTTTCCACGGTAACTTCATCGTGTTCATCAATGAAGTTTACTGCACCGTCTCCAGGACAGAATGCGGTTACCTGACGCCCGTTTTTAATGAGCTGGATCCTTACACATTTTCGGATTGCGGAGTTCGGCTGTTTTGCTTCAACTCCTACCTTCTCTAATACTATACCCCGACCCTGCGGTGCACCACCAAGAGGGTCAGCTTTCACGTTCAGACCAAGAACACGCCTGCAGTAGTAGTTATCTTTCCAGCGGGCATCTTTCCTGGTTTGTTTGAGTATATTAGCTGCATATTTTCCTTTAGCCATTGTAAATTTCTCCTGTTAAAAATTGATCACAGTTTCCTATTGTGGCATTAAATGCCAGAATTGTCCTTCAACGCCGGATTAATGGATCAACATAAATTAATGGGATATTACTGCAGGATCACATCTTCTATAGTGTGGTGACGACGGGCAAGCATCTTCACTTTCTCTATGTTCTTGCCGTTGCGACCGATGGCAAGCCCCTTTTCTTTATTGGGTACCTCTACATAAGCTAATCGCTTGCCATTTTTGGTTGTAAGATTTACTGAACTTACGGATACCGGTCCGAAGGCATTCTTTATAAAAGTTATAGGATCCTCTGAATATTCCACAAGCTCAATAGGTTTGTCCAGGGCTTTTTTAACACGGTTTATATGTTCTCCGTTTTTGCCTATTGCAAGCCCCATATCACCCTGCTTTACAACATAAACGAGCCTTTCCTCTTCCGGAATACAGTCAAGTATTTTGGCTCGGGTCATGTTTTCAAACAATGCAATGTACTGGATGCTTTCTGCAGTAAGTCTTATTTCACCCAAGACGTTGCAACTCCTTTTTCTCAAGCTGTAGCTGCCAGGATATCCGATTCTCCTGCATCGAGGATTGCCATGGCTGCAATCGTGAAGGGCTTTCCGCATACGGGCCCAAGTTCTACACTTGTGCCTGCGTATTCCAGGATCGGAATATTTGTTGCCTGTATTTTCATTTTAACGTCTTCGGGGCAGTTTGATGCCAGGACCACCATTTTTGCAGAGCCGTCTGCTGCTGCATCCATGGTCCGATTGGCTCCAACTATTACTTTTCCTGTTTTCACAGCCTTGATAAGAGATTTATCAACATTGATCTTCATTTTCATCAACTCTGTCTCAAATTAGCTCATCTACTCTATCTCTTTCTAAATAAAGATTCCAAGCGTGGTGAGTATATGGTACTCTAAATACCTGATGCCTTATATCAATTTTCTGGTTATGAGCCTCGCGGACTCAAGTTTCTGCAGCAGGATTTGATGAAGTCTATTAAGGTAATGTATACCTGATCTGAACTTGGTCTTCTATCAGGTTATATATTTAAATAATTATAGGTTAAACCCGGAGTTTTTCCCGTCATAACTTCATTCTTCTTCGGCTTCGATTTCCTCAGCTTCAATTCTTTTCGCCTTTCTGCTTACAAGGTGCACATCTCCGGTGCCCATGCGAATGGGCTGACCGACAATGATATTCTCTGTGACACCCTCTAACTTGTCCACATCTCCCCGCATCCCTGCATCCAGAAGGTGATTGACAGTAACTTCGAAAGCTGCACGGGCAAATACACTGGCTTTTTCACCTGAAATTCCGTGTCTACCGATCTGTTTTACTTCTCCGTCGCAGGTCATGATATCTGCTACGAGCATAATATGCCGGATATCTACGGTAAGACCCTGTTCACGCAGGGTATCGGTGGCTTCCTTGATAATTGCATTTCTTGCAGCTTCGACTCCCAGCACTTCGTAGATTTCATTAATGTTGTTTGTGCTGGTTCTGGTCCTGTCCACTCCTTCAAACTGAAGTACGTCACGCAGAGCTGAGCCTTCTGTATAGAGGGTGTACTCTTCACCCTCCTTTCTGACCACCACTCGCTTGATCCCTTCTATACCTTTGAGAGTTACATTGTGGATGCTTTTTGCAAGCTGGAGCAGCTCTCTGTAAGAAGGCTCTCCCGGAGTGATAACAATCTGGTTATCTATATCAGGAGAGATGTTGACCAGCACGTTCAGCTCTTCGTTGAACTTCTCTTTCACCTGGTCTATTGTAATATTCCTGCCTTCCATTGCTTTTTCGTGCAGGTCTATTATAAGCTTCATCTGGGAAAGATCAGTGGTCACGTCAGCGATATGATCGATTTTTGTCGCTTCAATTTCCCAGGCAAGGGCTCTTGTTTTTTCCCTGTTGTAAGCGTAATCTTCAGGATTCTCTTTGGAAAGGGCGATTGTCATCATTGGAGTGCTCGGAATTTTCCGGGCATCCACGATTTCGATCAAACGGGGCAGACCGAGAGTAACGTTAATCTCGGCCACACCGGCGTAGTGAAAGGTACGCATGGTCATCTGAGTACCTGGCTCCCCTATGGACTGGGCTGCAACCACACCTGCAGCGTCACAGGGTTCGATACATGAGACCTCATATTCTTCCATTGCCTTTTCTATGATCTCTTCCATTTCCTTCTTGCTTACCCCGGCTTTGAGAACATCTTCCCTCAGGGCACTTAATATGTTAGAAGGAAAAGGCAGATCTTTTATCATGCTATCGATTGTAGCTTCGCTAATACTCATCATGCCACCTTCTTGTTTATCACGGAACGGACGATCCTGTGGATGGTCTCGGGTTTGCTGAAGTCGCTTTTTGTTGGGTTAATCCCATCTTCTCCGTACTTGAACTGCACAAGCACACCTCTTGTGTCCCTTACCGTGAGGTCATACTGGACTTCAAGGTCCTGGAGAGCATTGACAAGTCTCCTCTGCAGGTACCCTGACTGTGATGTCCTGACCGCAGTGTCCACAAGACCTTCTCTACCACCGATTGCGTGGAAGAAATACTCCGTCGGATTTAACCCGCTCTTGTAACTTGCCTTGACAAACCCGTGGGCATCCGATCCCAGGTCACCTTCCTGGAAGTGGGTCAGAGTCCTGCCTGAGTACCCTCTGCGAATGCGCTCTCCACGCACTGCCTGCTGGCCAACGCAGGCTGCCATCTGGGTAAGGTTCAGGATTGAACCTCTTGCTCCTGAACGCGCCATGATAACTGCTGAATTTTCAAGCCCCATGTGGCTGTCTGCAATTCCACCGGTCTCGTCTCTGGCTTTTCCGAGCTTCTGCATGATGCTCATTTCAATTGTTTCATCAAGGGTTCTTCCGGGGAGGGGTTCAAGCTCTTTATTCTGATATGATTTGATAAGGTTCTGCACGGCTTCTTCAGCTTTAGCTAGAACCTCATTGATCTGGATCCTGGCTTCTTTCGGAATATCTTCGTCAGCTATCCCGAAACTCAGGCCTGTCCTCATGATCGCCCGGATTGCAAGCTTGGTCATATCATCTATAAACTTGGACCCAGCTTCGGGACCGATTTCCTTGATAATACGGTCCTGAACTTTTCCTTTGAATGCCCCGATGGCTGCTTCGTCTATCGTGCCCACAAGAAGGTCACTGTTCCGAATTACCACATAGGCATCGTTCGGGCATTCTCCTTTCTTACAGGTATCACAGTGTGAACATACCTGAGCCGTGAACTCCATATTAAGGCCTTCAGGCAGGATCTGGCTGAAAATCTGTTTTCCTGTCCAGTAAGGTTTCCCGTCCTCGTCGCGGCCTGCAGGTCCGGGCAGGTTGCGTGCACGGCTCTTCCTCAGAAGGTCGTAAGCCTCGTAACTGGTAATATGGTTTTCAAAACGGGTCAGAAGGAAAAGTCCTGAAATGTGGTCGTGAATCCCACCGATAATAGGACCTCCGAAACGTGGAGAAAGGATGTTTTCCTGAACCTGCATGAGGATCTTTGCCTCGGCCCTTGATTCTTCGGTCTGGAGGGCATGCATGTTCATTTCGTCCCCGTCAAAGTCAGCGTTGTAAGGAGGACAGACTGCAGGGTTCAGCCTGAAGGTTTTGTTAGGCAGAACCTTTACGGAATGGGCCATGATACTCATCTTGTGCAGAGAAGGCTGCCTGTTGAAGAGCACGATGTCGCCGTCTTTTAACTGTCGTTCCACAACCCAGCCGAATTCCAGTTTGTCGGCAAGGTCTTCCTTGTTCATATTGGTTACCTTTATGCGCCTGCCGTCGGACCTGAGCACATAGTTTGCTCCGGGGTGAACATCTTCGCCGTTCCTTACATAGACCTTGAGATGTTCGATGTTCCTCTGGGTCACCACTGCTGGCATTGTCAGAATCCTTGCAATGGGTATGGGGACACCGACTTCATTTATACTAAGGTTCGGGTCAGGAGAGATAACGGTACGGGCAGAGAAGTTAACACGCTTACCTGACAAGCTTCCCCTGAACCTTCCTTCCTTACCTTTTAAACGTTGGGAAAGAGTCTTAAGAGGTCTACCTGATCTATGTCTTGCAGGGGGTATTCCTGAAACCGAGTTGTCAAAGAATGTAGTAGCGTGATATTGAAGAAGCTCCCACAGGTCCTCAATGATAAGCTGTGGAGCTCCTGCTTCCCTGTTTTCCTGGAATCTCTGGTTGATCCTGATAATGTCTACCAGCTTGTGGGTCAGGTCGTCTTCACTGCGCTGCCCGGATTCCAGAGTGATCGAAGGGCGCACCGTAACAGGAGGCACAGGCAGGACTGTAAGGATCATCCACTCTGGCCTTGCATTCTTCGGGTCCATCCCGACAACCCTTATGTCCTCGTCCGGGATGTTTTCAAAGCGGTCCCTAATCTCGGTAGGGGTCAGCTTTTCTCCGTTTTCCAGGTATTCGGTGGGCTTTTCGAATTTGATATCAAGCTGTTCTTCATTACAGTAGGGGCAGGTCTTTACCTTGCTGGCTTCTTTATATGCCTCATTAATGAGGTCATCAGGCATGTGCCCGATTTCTTCAACTGCAACGAGTTGATCCAGAAACTTCTGTTTCTGGGTCGGGTCCAGCAGAATCTTGCTGCATTTTCTGCAAGTTGCCCTGAGGAGTTTTCGGATTACTTTGTTAAAACCAACGTGGACAACAGGGGCAACAAGTTCAATGTGCCCGAAGTGTCCGGGACATTCGCCTGCCCTGCCGGAGCATGTCTTGCAGCGAAGCCCGGGGTCGATAACTCCGAGTTTCGTGTCCATAAGCCCCATGTCAATTGGAAATCCGTCGTCATCGTAAGTGTCGGCCGTAATGATGGGCGTTGAGCTCATCTTACGGATCTCTTTCGGGGACAATAAGCCGAATTTGATAGAAGCGATTCTTTTTGGAATAGGAGGTACGTTTGCCATATGTCCACCTCACCTTATACAGCATCTTCAAGATTGAGCCTGGGAGCAACCCCGAGGGACTTAATCTCATCAAGTAATAGTTTGAACGCGTAGCTCATCTCAACGGGGTATATATCCGTGTCAGCACCGCAGGCTGAACAGAAAGAGACTTTCCGCTGCTTGTCGAACGTTGCAATCATTCCACAGTGCGAGCAGACAAGTTCCACCACTTTGTCAGACTCGTCCAGCAATCTTTCTTTTAAGGACATGGCAGCGCCGTGCCCTACCAGTACGTCACGCTCCATTTCACCGAACCTTAGACCACCTTCTCTTGCTCGGCCTTCGGTCGGCTGGCGGGTAAGCACCTGTACAGGTCCGCGGGACCTTGCATGCATTTTGGAGGTGACCATGTGGTGCAGTTTCTGGTAAAGGATCACACCAACGAAGACATCTGCAGGAACCATCCTGCCGGTTGCTCCATCGTAGAAGATCTCTTTTCCGGTGTGAGCAAAGCCGTGCTTTTTCAGGGCTTCTCTAAGGTCGTCTTCATTTTCTCCTGAGAAGGCTGTTGCATTCACTCTTCTGCCTTCCATGGAACCTACTTTTCCACCAATCATTTCCAGAACGTGACCTACAGTCATACGTGAAGGAATTGCGTGCGGGTTAATCATCAGGTCCGGAGTAAGGCCTGATTCCGTAAACGGCATGTCAGCAATCGGGACTTTTAAGCCAATAACACCTTTTTGCCCGTGCCTGGAAGCGAACTTGTCTCCGATGTCCGGGATCCTTTCGTCCCTTACCTTTACTTTTGCAAGGCGGGTTCCGTTAATGGATTCTGTAAGAATCACCGTGTCTGCAATCCCTGTTTCGTTGGACCGCATGGTGACAGAGCTTTCTCTCCTCTGCTCAACTGCAATCCCGAAGTCGGAAGGCTCTTCCAGGAATCTCGGAGGACTTGTCTTTCCTATAAGCACATCGTTGGGACCTACGGGGGTCTCAGGGTTTACAAGCCCGTCTATGTCAAGATTTGCATACGCATCAGCGCTGCGCGCTCCACGGTATTCTGAGTCCGGAATCTCGAACTTGTCTTCCTGCCCACCAGGATATCTCCTTTCTTCCCCTTCAAAGGTCCTGAGGAAATGGCTTCGTCCAAGTCCTCTCTCGATTGAACCCTTGTTGAAAATCAGAGCATCTTCAATGTTATATCCTTCGTATGACAGGATTGCAACCACGAAGTTCTGGCCTGCAGGCCTGTCATCAAAACCGATTGACAGGGAAGTCCTTGTCCTTGTCATCGCCCTCTGCGGGTAGTGCAGGACGTGAGCACGGGTATCCGGTCTGAGTTTCTGGTTTGCTGTGGATACTCCGATGCACTGCTTGATCATGGCTGCACCCATGGTGTTACGTGGGGAAGCGTTGTGTTCCGGATAGGGGACCATTCCGGTACAGATCCCGAGTATAAGTTCAGGGTCTATTTCCATATGGGTGTGCTTGGAGGTAATGTCAGACTCATAGAGTGCAATGTAAGCATTTTCTTCCTCTTCTGCGTCCAGATACTCCACACAACCTTCTTTTACAAGGTCATCAAAGGTGATTTCTTTGTTCTTCAGTTTCTGTATGTGCTCTTCAGTTACCTTTGAGACTCCCTTTTCTACAACCACGAGAGGTCTTCTTGCCCTGCCCATATCGGAGTTTATAATTACTTCCCTGGTGTTATCATTAAGAGCTATGTTGACCTGCCGGGATATGAGCCCCTGCCGCCTCATCTTTCGGAGCTCTTCTGCGAGTTCAGCAGGGTTGTCATGAGTCCCGACGAGCTCTCCGTTTATGAATACTTTTGCTTTAGTCATCTGACATCAACCCCTCAGTCACCGAACATTGATCCGGAGTCGTCCATATCTGAATAATCGTAGAAGTCTTCATCTTTGTATTTGCTTTCGGGTTCTGGAGGTTCTTCAAACTCTTCAACGATCTCTTCCCCGAATTCATCAAGTAATATTTCTTTTATTCTTGCCGGGATTTCGGGCACCTTTACAACTATTTTTTCGACATTAAGGTCGTAGAGCATTTTCTTTATGCTCTCTATCTCTTCTGTTCCTGTAGAGAGTTCTACCATCTGGGCAAAGTTTTTCACGAGACCACAATTTGGACCTTCAGGAGTCTCGGAAGGGCAGAGACGTCCCCACTGAGTTGCGTGCAGGTCACGAGCCTCGAAGTGAGGCTGAGCACGGGAAAGCGGCGAAATTACGCGGCGCAGGTGGGAAAGGGTAGAGATGTAGTCGTTCCGGTCAAGAAGCTGGGAAACACCGGTCCTTCCTCCAACCCAGTTTCCTGTTGCCAGGGGGTGCTGCAGGCGGTCAGTCAGGACATCTGCCCTTACAATTGTGGCAACATTAAGTTCCCTGTTCCTCATGTTTGCACGTTCGAGCTGATACTTTATGTCTCTTGCCAGCCTGTTGAAGGATACTCTGAAGAGGTCTTCCATCAGGTCACCTGCAAGTTTCAGCCTCTTGTTTGCGTAGTGGTCCTTGTCATCTTCAGTACGCTTGCCAAGTGCAAGCTCAAAACAGGATTCAGCCATTCTTGCCAGGAAATGGGCTTTTGAAGTCCTCTCTTTCATGTCGTTTCCGAGGTGAGGGAACAGATACCTGTCAATAACGTAGTTTGCTCTTTTTATCTGGTATTCCTTGGCTTGCCCTGCAGCAACCCTCGCTCCAATCTTCTCGATTGCTTCTTCCTGGGTTTCTACTTCGGCTTCTTCAAGGTTTTCCAGCATGAATTTAATAATTTCGGGGTCACTTGAAACTGCGTTTACGATATCTTCGTCAGTTACTATCCCGAGAGCCCTCATAAGTGTAATAAAATACACTCTGCCGGATATTGAAGGGAAAGACACTTCAAGCAGGGACTTTCTCCCTCTTTCCACAATTACGAGTGCCCTGTATCCTCTTTTCTGGGAGAATACCTTTGCAACTTCTATAGAGTCACCGTAACGTTCTCCGTACTCAACAAGGATCTTGTTGGGGGCAAGGTCTTCAAGGGTCATGACTACCCTTTCCGTACCTCCGACGATGAAATATCCCCCGGGGTCCAGAGGGTCTTCTCCATAGCGAACTTTCTCGGTGTCACTAAGCCCGAGAAGGTTGCAGATTTTGGATTTGACCATAATAGGAAGTTGCCCGATCTTTGCTTCTATTATTTCGGACTCTATCCCTTCTTTTACGACACTCATCTCCAGGTAGAGGGGGCCTGAGTACGAAAGGTTCCTGAGCCTTCCTTCGTTGGGGTACAGTTTCTCGATTGCCCCGTCTGCCTCCTTTACCACCGGATGCTCTACCCGGATCTTGCCAAGTTTGAGATAGGTGTCTTCAATGTCGGTCTCTATAATTCTCTGTTCGTCTATGATCTTTTGCAGCCCGTAATCTATAAACTTGTTAAATGAGTCTATATGGTGCTGCACTATCTTGTCCCGTGTAAAATAAGCCTGCGACAGTATACTGCTTTCTAACGCGATGATAGCACCCTCTTTGCTTTGTTAAAATGAAAATAAATAAACGATGATCCTAAGATCTTTATGCAATTATTGAATCTTTCCGTACGATGGTGCATGGGATTCAAAAAGATGTTCAGTGAAAAAAATGTGATCATGCAAGCGGTTTTAATTCCCCCCCGCTTACTCAATCACAAGTCTGTAATAATCTGCTTCCCCTGCAGTTTGACTTTTTCTTGTGATTTTCACAACATCTCCGACGGCAGCTCCTATTTCTTTACTAACAGGATCCTGCACTTTAATTTTCGGAAGCTGTTCCTTCTCAATTAAAAATTTGCTTAAAACAGACTTTAATTCGCCCTCTGCAATTATCTCATGTTTTGGGACTGACTCATGGTCAAGCAGGCTGAATTTTGTCAAATCCTTTCCTCCAAAAATAAAGCATCTCAAAAAACTTACTGGATATTTCCTGCGGATGGCCTATCCACCGGTTATAATTAAGAACATGGCGGGCCCGTAGGGATTTGAACCCTAGGCCGACTGGTTAAAAGCCAGTCGCTCTGCCGGACTGAGCTACGGGCCCGCTTTGCTTATCTCTCTACCTCTGTATTTTGCACCACGGAAGGCTAATTTTTTAGCATGCCACCCTATTGCCCCGCTGCATCAGGGAGCACCTCTTACGCCAGTGCAACCCTCTAATTATAGCTATACTATTTATAGTTTACGCTTGGTTTGCTTTTTTCCCCATATTTTTTAAATAAATCCTCAAATTTTTCAAATGTGTATCGAATTTATTCATAAATTTTTCTGCATCTTCCGGAAAGTTATATGTACGAGAATTTTTACTTTTTTAAAAGTAAAGTTAAAATTCTATTTATTTCTCCATATATTCGGGTTAGACGGAAACTTTTGCCCCGATTTTCAATTACTTGCCGCTTTCCCGACAGTTACCTCTCCAAAAATGAAGCATCAATTGCAAAAATGAAGCATCAATTGACATCACTTATTAATCACAATATTAAATCAATCAAATCAATCAATCAAATAAAGCAATCAAATAAATCATTTTAGGATAAATCAGTCATTTAATCGGGTTCATAAACCCTCAGCATGAAACCCCTGAGTCTTTAGCTCAGGGGAGGAATGCGTAAACTTCCCCGTCCTGCTCTGTTGAATTAATGTACTTGTCCTGG
>NZ_JJOY01000012.1:26331-40144 GCF_000979455.1 Methanosarcina sp. 2.H.T.1A.6 | reverse complement strand
GGTCAGCTTTATTCCGCTGCCTGAACCGCCGGACATCATTGGCATTGCAGGCATCTGGAAGCCGGCTGCAGGCATCATCATTGGAGCGGCTGCAACTGCTACTTCCTCTTCTTCTTCCTCTTCTTCTTCCTCTTCTTCAGCAGCAGCTGCCCAGGTGGCAACTATCGGGTGTTTCTTCTCTTCGAGGAAGGCCTTCAGGGACTGGATGTCACTTGCGTCTTTCTCGGTTGCGATCTTGTCTTTGAGGTCTGCAGGGATGGTTTCGTCAATCTTCTCCTTAAGCATCGAGGGTAGCCAGACAACTCTGTTCCAGCCGCCGTCAGCCTGGATGAACTTGGGGGAATAGAAGTAGTTGATACCGATACCGAGGAAACCTACGATCTGCTTTCCGCCACCGGTCTGACCGGCCATTGTGGAGAATCCGATACCGTTCGGGGCCATTCCCTGGTACTCTCTGTTAACCCAGCCAATACCGTCGACTTCAGGGATGTAGAACCCGACTACTTCAAAGCAGCCGCAGGATGTGTGCGGGGAGTCAAAGAAGGAGTGTAGTTTGATCTTGTCGAATTCGCCGGCGGAGAGTTTCTTGGCAATTTCGTTTACACCGGAGTATTCACCCATATTTGCATCAAGAAGTTCACCCTTGGCGATTTCAAACTGGGGACCTTCTGGGTCTACCTTTGCTGCTGCACGGCCGTCGAACCAGTTGATTGCACCACAGAGAGAAACCCTGTCAGGAGAGACTACACAGACGTTGGTCGGAGCAAAGGACTGACAGAGGGTGCATCCGTAGAAGACATCCACATCTTCATCGTGCAGGTCTTTTGTCCTTGCGTCTCTTGCCTTGAAGATATCCTTTGCGGCTTCGAGCTGCTTCTTAACCTCTTCTTCATCGGTGTAGAATGTAACCTGCATCTTCTCGATGAAGGGCAGTTCACTCTTGAAGAGCATCATTACAGCTTTTCCGAAGGAGTCAAAGGAGTCCATCTTTGCAGCTGTATCCTTGGAAACTCTCATCCAGACATCGTACCTCTGGTTCAGGTGCATAATGCCCTGGCAGTAGTTGATGAAGTCGTGGACACGTCTTTCTACGACTGATTCGAGGTCAGGCTCGACGAGTTCTCCACCAATGTTAAAGACCATTGCCCAGGGATAGGTCTTGCCTTCTTCCAGCTGCTTGAGGTCGGGACCGATAATTGTTACTTTGTCGTCCTCAATTTCATCCATGGGCGCTGCTCGGACAAGTTCCAGACCGACGGACTTCGGGCCTCCGAGTTCGACAAACATGCCTTCTTTTCTTACTCTTTCCCCTTCATACATTGGGGAAATGTCAAATGGGAATTCTGCCATTATGTTTCGCCTCCTAAATAGAATTATAATGCATCAATAAGTTCATCCAGGGCAGCATAGTGGTCTGCCTTACTCAGGTTTCCGAAGGACATTGTTGCGTTCTGGATGTAGTTCCTGTCAATTGCGATTGCCTTTATACTACTGAAGTTTTTAGTCCCGGACAGTACCTGGTTGAGGTAGTATTTGATGTGCCCAAGGACGATGAGTGTGTCATAAGTCCCATTGCCGTCAAGCCCTGGCCAGTTTTGGTCTGTTACATAAAAGCCTAGCTGGTGAAGGTTGATGTACTTTGCATCAACATCCTTGTCAACAAAGCCGGGCATAGAGCTTCCGGTAGCTGCAATAGGAATTTTTGTTTTCTGTGAAATCTTCACTACCCTGGCCAGGAGTTCCGGATCAAGGATCTTTGTCCCTACCACAATGAGTGGCCTCTTTGCTTTTGAAATCAACTTGGCTGCTACCTCAGGGGTGGTCGCTTTGGAAGTTGTCACTCCGTAACTGGTAAAAAGCTTGGTGTTTTTGGTAGTGTCTACCATTTTCAGGCCTCCTTGCAAAGTCTCTTGAGGTTCGTTGGCTGTGCTGAGACATCGAACTTAATCTTCGGACCGGAGATAATCTTCTTCCTCTTCCAGTCAATTTCCCAGCCATGCTCTGCTTCAAGCCTCTTGAGGAGTGATTCACGCTTGGCAAGTGGGAGGTCGGCTTCGTTTCTAACGAACTTCCACCAGTCTTCCGGTTCTACTCCGAGGTACTTCAAGGAAAGCTCCATCCAGTGGGTCAGCTTTATAGATCTGCCCATGTTGTTGTCGGACGGGCGGATGCAGGCTTTTGCCATCATCGGGATTGCTTCCTGCCAGGTTTCTGCGGTTGTCAACAGGAATTCCGGTGCTGGTGGGATGTTCATCTCTGAGCCATCTCTGGCGTCATAGACTTTCCACTTGGACTCATCATAGTTCTTGGCAATCAGGGCTCTCCTGTACTTTGAACTGTGTGGGCCGAGCACTGCCGGGATACCATAGATATTACATCCGGTACCTATTGAAGCAGCTTTCTGAGAGTATGCACCCCAGGCAAGTCCGCATGCGCCTACACGGTTGAGAGTGTAGTCTGCAATTTCTGCCAGGTTTCCTGCCATGGTCCTCTGGGCAAAGATTCCGGCAACTTTCTCAGCGGCTCCAGTGATGTGTGCGTTGGACACACAGGAACCATTGTTAAGCAGTCCGCCACCTGCGAATGTACCCGGATACCTTTCGTAAAGGGTCTTGCCTTCTTCGTCCTTGAACATACCAATATCCATTGCGGAACATCCGGTAACGGCCAGGAGGTAGTTTCTCTTCAGGAACTCTTCGGCGATGAGGTATACATCTTTGGTACCGGCCGGGTAGTTCGGACATCCGATGATTGCGATGATGCCGGGGGTAGTTCCCATAACGAGGTTCAGGCCTTCTTTCCTGATCTCGGCGTCACTTACCTGTCCTCTGCCAGCTCTTACCCATCCTTTCTCTTTGCTAATAGCCTTCTGTGCAGCTTTCTCAATCACATTCAGGATTGGGATTTCTTTCTTACATACCTGTTCGCAGCGGCGGCACCCGATACAGATATCATGAAGGGTTTCGAGATACTCGTAGCTTCCCTTGGCTGCATATTCAAAAGCTTCTGGGATGTCGAGCTCTTCCGGACATGCCAGCAGGCATTCTCCGCATTTGGCACACTTGTCAATGTATACTTTGAACTCTTCGTCAGTCGGGATTGCTGTGATACCTTCTGCATCGCGGATTGGGGCCATTACTTCGGCAAGCTTCGGGACGAGTTCTCCGAGCTTTTCATAGTCCAGCATTACACAACCAGGTATTGCCCCTGACTTGAGTTCCTCAACTATTGAATCCACATCTGCGTCTGTGCGGTCCGGCAGGCCCATCATGATCTTTTCGTTGGAAGCGATAACAGGGATCCTGAGTTTCTGGGATTCTGACAGGACATCACCGCGGACGCACTGTTCGTCGACAACAATGACATCAGGCATTCCGGAACGGATAACCTTCAGTTCTTTAGCCAGGGACCCTATGATTTTGGCGTATGGGAGTCTCCTGTCGGCTTCTTTGTACCTGCTCATATCGAATGCGGTACAGCAAAGCCCTGCAATTTCCATCTTGTCGGTGAGGTTATTGTCCTCCATGTAGTCCATGATGTAGGTTACACCGGCTACGTTGTGCCCGATGACAACAATGATTGGCTTGGACTGGTCAAGGGTCCCCATTCCGATTTCAATGAGGGGAGCTTCCGGATCAGCTTTCGGGAAATCATATGCCGAGATCTGGGCAATATCAGAAATTTCCATGCCGACGTGGTCCAGGCTACCACTGAATAGGGACTTTGAGTCGTAGTCAATTTCTGCGCTTTCCTGACCTGCGTGGATGGTTGCAAGGAGCTGGGTGAGCTGTTCTTCAACATACTCCATTGGAGCTCTGCATTCTCCGAGGGTCTTTGGGCTGAGTCCTGTGCAGATTGTGACGTTAGGGGTCAGGACATTTGATTCTCCAAGGTTGAGTGGAAGATCTTCACCAAAGACCTCGATCACATGGTCAAGCAGGTGGCGTCCGTGGGCAGCATGGCATGCCGTACCTGTAATTACACGGAGGAAGAATTCCCTTCCTGTCTGGCCAGCCATGTCAATACCACAGGCTCCTCTTTTGTTTCCGGAAAGATCACAAGGTCCATAGGTACAGTAACAGCACTGGTCACACATGGGGGTCAAAACAGGCTCGTAGCGGTTAAGAAGAAGCAAGTTCCAGCTTCTGTAGGATGCTATGCTGGCCAGATTAGTAGGTCCCATCGGGCCTAACTCTTTTGCTTTTTCTTCCGCAGCCTCCTTTGCTGCCCCTACAATATTATTGATAGTGATCTGAACGGATTCAAGATCTTCTATAGAAAAACTCCCAGTAGTTAATTTGCTCATTTTAGCTTTACCTCCTAAATACGCTTAAAGTCACTTCATCCGACGATTCTTGAAAGTTCCAGCTAGTTAAATGACTTTTTTAGAGATCGTTTTTCACTTTTTATAGAATTTACACACTTAAAATACAAAATCAAGTACAGTATGTTAAGCAGTTAAAACTTAAATTTTTAGAGAGTTGGGAGTTCACTGCTTTTATTTTAGACATCAAGTGGGTAAGTCCTATATTCGTAAATGTTGTGATCTCAGAAAAATAAAAGAGATCTTAGAGACTATCCGAAAAGTTCTATGCATGTTGTAAAATTTACAATTGGACAATTAGTGTTTATTATCCGGAATCCGTTCATTTGTGATCCGCCGATTGTAGAAATTACGTAGGTCACAGCACTTTTTGGACATACTCCTAAATTACACATAAGCGACGTATTATAAATAATTTCCATTTCTGTTCGGTTTAAATATAAAAATAAAAAAATTTCGTTGTATAAATCCGATCTAAACTTTTACGAGTCGTTGACTCGTAATGACTCATGAAAAACGGCATTACATACTCATTTTTCATAAGGGCCGAACATGAAATTATTTGAATAGGAGGCAAAACGAAAATACCAGTGATTAGCAGAACTTTTACGTTAAATCATGTGTAAAAGACCGAAACTAGCCACAGGACTAACGGACATATACTATAAATCTATTAAGTAAACGTCATATTTATAATCATATATTATGCAGTTATGGGTTTATTGCTATTGGTTTTTTACTTAATACACATACTCCTAAATGTGGATTCAGAGTTTATTAATTTTATCAATAGTTAAATTGTCGTAGCATTAATTATTTATACACCCTCTCTTTTGTGTATTTTGACTGTCAATTGAGTTAAGCGGAGTATCAAGAATCCCAAAAGCTACAAATTACTAACTCAGTGAAATTCAGTTAAGTGTTCTCGTAATTATTAACGTGTCCCGGGAAGAGCTCGAGGCATTCGTCTTTGCGGCCTTCTCCAGGTAGAGCATAATGAGGCTGCTGGCCGGATGAGGTATCCCGGAAAACTTTCTGGAACGATCTCCAGGAGTCCCGGGAAAAGTGTAGGACCTGCTTTAACAAGCTACTTTACTTTTTTTCAGCAGCCCCCTTTGCTGCCCCTACAATATTATTGATAGTGATCTGAACGGATTCAAGATCTTCTATAGAAAAACTCCCGGTAGTTAATTTGCTCATTTTAGCTTTACCTCCTGAATACGCTTAAAGCCACTTTATCAGAGGATTGTATTTACGATATTTGGCATACCAATACTGACTGTGCAATTTATATTGACGTCTGCTTGAAAGTTCCAACTATTTAAATGACATTTTTAGTAGATCGTTTTTTAACTTTTTATAAAATTTACACACTTACAATACAAAATCAGGTACAGTAAATTAAGTAGTTAAAACTTGAGTTTTTAGCGAGTTGGGGGTTCACTGCTTTCGGAGATGTGTATAAGAGACAGGTCCTATATTAGTAAACTTTGTGATATCAGAATAATAAAAGAGATCTTAGAGACTATCCGAAAAGTTCTATGCATGTTGTAAAATTTACAATTGGACAATTAGTGTTTATTATCCGGAATCCGTTCATTTGTGATCGGTGATTGTATAAGTTACAGTAGGTCACAACACTTTTCGGATAGACTCCTAAATTACACATAAGCGATGTACTATAAATAGTTTTCAGTTTTATTCGGTTTAAATATAAAAATAAAAATTCCCGTTGTATAAATCCTATTTAAACTCTTACAAGTCGTTGACTCGTGATGAAACCTGAAAAACGGCATCATATGCTTATTTTTCATAATAAAAAACATGAAATTATTTGAATGGGGGGCAAAACGAAAGTACCAGTGATTGGCAGAACTTTTACGTTAAATCATGTGTAAAAGACAGAAACTAGCCACAGGACTAACGGACATATGATACAAAACTATTACGTAAACGTTAGATTTATAATCGCATTTTATACAGTTATGAGTTTATTGCTATTGGTTTTTTACTTAATATTCATAACCCTAAATGTGGATTCCTATTTAATTAATTTATCAATAGTTAAATTGTCGTAGCATTAATTATTTATACATCCTCTCTTTTGTGTATTTTGACTGTCAATTGAATTAAGCGGAATATCAAGAATCCCAAAAGCTGCTTGTTACAAACTCCGTGAAATTCCGCTAAGTGTTCTCGATATTCAGTTGAGTGTTCTCGATATTCAGTTGAGTGTTCTCGTAATTATTAACGTGTCCCTGAAAGAGCTTGAGGCTATTCTTCTTTGCGACCTTCTCCAGGTAGAGCAGAACGAGGCTGCTGACAGAATGAGGTATCCCGGAAAACTTTCTGGAGCGACCTCCAAAAGGCACGACAGAAGGTGGCTGATGTTCTTGTCAACAGAAAAGCGATCGAGATCTCTGGAGGAGAATACGTTAATAGTGGTGAACGCAAGGTCGATTTTCTCTACAAAGAATGCGATCATGTGTGGAAACCAAAGTGCAACTTGTGTTTACTCTAATCCTTAATGACGATGTTAATGTCAATACTTTAAACGCTTTAAGTAAAATATATTGATCGATAGATATTTATTACGTGTCGCATAAGTGTAATTTGATGGTCAATAAAGTTAAGCGCAGGGTATCTTGCTTTCCAAAGGCCACCTATTACAAGCCCAGAGAAATCCCTCTTTGCTGTCTGGAAATCGCCAACCTATCCATAGAAGAGCTTGAGGCTATTCGTCTTTGCGACCTTCTCCAGATAGAGCAGAGCGAGGCTGCTGACAAAATGGGAGTATCCCGGAAAACTTTCTGGAACGACCTCCAAAAGGCACGACAGAAGGTGGCTGATGCTCTTGTCAACGGAAAAGCGATCGAGATCTCTGGAGGAGAATACGTTAATAGTGGTGAATGCAAGGTCGATTTTCTCTGCAAAGAATGTGATCATGTGTGGGAACCAAAGTGCGATCAATCTCGTCCCGCAAGCTGTCCGAATTGTGGTTCCGATCTAATTTTCCGACTCGGCGGCGATGGAAAGGGAAAGAGGTTTATTGAAAACGATTACTGTTGCCCTAAAAAAAGGGAAAGCAGCAGGAATACTAATGAAGGAAGCAAAAAAGTGACAACAATAGCTATACCATCGATGAGTGATTCTGGACTGGAGTCTGATGTATGTGCCCATTTTGGCTCATGCGAATATTTTACCATTGTAGATGTACGTGATCAAGCCATTACTGAAATCAGGACGATAAGCAACAGGTCTACAGATGGCGAGCACAATTGTGCTGCCCCTTCGAGAATCTTGAAATCGCAAAATGTCGAGATCGTGCTTGTCTCGGGCATCGGCGGAAGACCGTTAATGTCGCTGGCTGAAAATAAAATCAAGGTGTTTGCAGGAGCTGCGGGCAAGATTTCCGATGCAGTTCAGGACTTTAACAATGGGATACTATCAGAATTGTCTACTACGGGCACATGCAACTGCTCTCATCATTAAAGTGAGATAACTGTATATTGAAAGAAAAATGCAATTTCTGCGAGGGCATGTTTATTCTATACATTTCCTTCAACTGGAATGAAATGTATAGAAAAAAATAACTCTTCAGGCAGTCTTTACAAGACTACCTGAAGAGTCGCAGAAATTTAACTAAAATTGCTTGTAGATTAGACCTACTTTTTGTAGATTAAAAATTTTTTGTATATTAGACATATTTTTTATTCCCACGCATATTGTTAAGTTGTTAAAGGAAAATGTGAGAAAGCTTGATAGAACAATCTCAATTATTCTATTTCATTGCAGCCTCGGCAGCCCTTACATTTCTTCCGGGGCCCGACATTCTATTCGTTCTCACTCAGAGCATTTCACAGGGAAAACTGGCAGGAATTGCAACAGCAACAGGTTTGTGTACAGGCATACTTGTCCATACCAGTGCAGCAGCATTCGGGATTTCCACCCTTGTGTATAAATCTGCCCTTGCCTTCGAAATCGTAAAATATGCCGGGGCAGTTTACCTGCTTTACCTTGCCTGGAATGCCTTAAAAGAGAGTGATCAGCTGGTGTCTTCTGCCCCGGTCCGGGAAAATAATGCGTTTGCCCTTTACAGGCGCGGGATTTTCATGAATGTTCTTAATCCTAAAGTTGCCCTCTTCTTCCTGGCATTCCTCCCCCAGTTTGTAAATACCGGAGCAGGCAGTGTCCCCATGCAGATGGTATTCCTGGGAGTAGTGTTCCTGGTACAGGCCTGGGTGATCTTTTCTGCAATCTCGGTCTTTGCCGGAACTATTGGTGATAAAATTACACAGAAGCCCGGAATCGGGAAGTACATCAAATGGGGTAATGTAATATTTCGCCCACTTTGTTATGGATTAATTGCCCTAATGGTGATTTCAGAAAAAAGGTGAATTTGGCCTGTTTGGAAAAGAAGGTTTGATATGGCTTCTTTTCCTTCTACTAATCAGTAGAAATTTGAACAGTTGTGTGTTTTATATGTCTAAAAAAGTTTGAATGTAAATCTGGGGAACGTTATGTATAAGGAACATATAGCTTTCGAGACTCCTGTAGATTCAACTGTCATTTGGAGGTATATGGATTTTGATAAATTCGAGTCTCTGCTCGAAGATCAAGCTATTTATTTTCTAAATTTTAAACGTTTTGAAGATCATTTCGAAGGACTTTACCCATTTAGCAACTGGAAACATTTTCATGATGTTATCATGCAGCAAAAGTGGTACGATTTAGAAAATCCAGATAATCCAGTGTTGACATTAGAGTTAGTAAAACGGATAGGACGTCATTTTAAGGAAAATTTTGATAAGCCTTACCCTTTTGAAGAATGGAAACTTATCTATGAAAGCGACAATTGGGGTAGAAACACCGATATAAGAGTGTTATTCGAGCTAGTAGAATTGATGGAAGCACATATATCTTGGCAGTATTTGAAAGGTGGAAATTTTATAAATTGTTGGAGTGGGGGTGAACGTGAATCCAGTAAGATGTGGAAGAATTTTACTACGGAAGGTAAAGGGGTTTGCATTAAATCAAGTGTTAAAAGATTAAAAGAATGTTTTGCTGAAGACGGGGAATATGGAGTTAGGATTGGTACAGTAATTTATATTGATTACCTTACCGATTATCTGCCGCCTGACAAAAATGCATATTACATTTTTACACACAAGGACAGAGAGCATGATTATGAAAAGGAAGTAAGGGTGTATGTTTTGGAGGAAGGTAGAGAGTGTCGTAATAAAAAAAATATTTATGTACCGGTTTCCCTCGGCACTCTAATTGAAAAAATTTATATATCGCCAACGGCAGACGAGCATCTCTTAAATGATGTGAAAGCGATAACCGAGAAGCATAATCTAAAAAAAGAGGTGCTTTTATCGGATTTACGTAATTAATGTTCTGTCCCTTTCCATATCACGCCCAGCCAACGTGTACTGCTTAAAATTGGCAGGACTTTTCCGGGTGGAAATTGGGCAAAATTTTCCTCAATATTCCCTTTGTGGTATATAACTCGTCTGTGAAACCTGGCAGTTTCGGCCACTGTATCCAACTGAAAAAACACCTGCGGGTAAAATCAGTCTGAATAATTTTCTATGTTTGCATTTACTAGACAAGAAAAAATATTTCAAAATTCATGATGATAAAATAATAAAATTAAAAAAGTTAAGTAACTATTCAGCCTACCAAAATCAATCGATTGCTCTCGATTTTGATGAAACCGATATGTATGATTATTAACCAATGAGAATTGAAAAAACACGATCAATAGCCAACAATCAAATAAAATCAATTTTCAAAAATTTGCCTATTGAATCTTACTGAATATGGCTATTGATGTTGTTTTCCCTAGGCTAAATATTTACCCTTTTCCTTCTCTTTTTCCTTCTTCGTTAAGTCATTCATCAAGCCCTTTTCTTCCTACTATATAGTTTGCAACCCTGAGGGCATCCCTTTCTCCGGTCTCTTTTTCGGAGGAGTCACTTAATTTCACTACCGGAATGCCGTTTATACTGTGGAGTTTAATTACCATATTCAGAGGGGGGCTTTCCCGGAAGAAATCCGAATTGTTGGTAAGGCTTGTGCCGATTCCGAAACTGCAGTTGATTTTGCCCTGGCAGTACTTTTTGAGCCGGATTGCAGCTTCGGCGTCGAGAGCATCGCTGAAAACGATTACCTTTTTCATGGGGTCAATGCCCATTTTCCTGTAATGCTCTATAACCCTGTCCACAAAGAGGAGGGGGTCTCCGCTGTCGTGCCTGAAGCCGTCGTAGATTTTTGACAGCTTCAGGTCCATATCCTTAAAAAAAGCCTCAGAGCCGAATGTATCCGTAAGGGCAATTCCAAGGTCTCCTTTGTAGACCTCCACCCAGTTTTCAAAAGCGAAGCGGTTAGCGTACCTGAGCCCTATAAGAGCAGAAGTGCCCATTATCCATTCGTGACCTACCGTACCTATAGGTTTTAAACCATACTTCTTTGCAAAATAGACATTGCTTGTTCCTGTGAGGGTTTTTATCTGCAGGAGGTTTTTCATCACATGGTCGTGGAGTTCAAAGCTTCTCCGCCTGCGGGTCCCGAATTCAGAAAAAAGACAGCCGTTTTCCTCAAGCGACTTTCCGATTTCCAGAATTTTGTCTCCATAAGCTGCAAGTAAGGATTCGGACGTACCCGGGCTTATCGTGTTCCCGTTCCACTCCTTCTCTATAGTTGTGAAATATAGCTCGGAAACCGCAGCCATAAGGACAATCTCCCACAGAATCGTGCTGTGCCAGGGTCCTTTTATCCGGATGTCCAGTTCTTTCTCTCCGGTGAGGCAGACTTTTACTTCCTCGGGTCTGAAACGAAAATTTTTGAGGTATTCAAGGTACATAGGTTTCAGAAAAGGACAGTATTCACCAAGCCAATGATATTCCTCTTCTGTCAGCCTTAATCCGGTTATCTCTTCGTCTATGACTCTCCGGAGCTCTTCTACAAACTCTTCGGAAAAACGCTGGGGTCCCCGGTTGGTAAAACGGTATTCTGCTTCTGCTTTGGGAAATAGTTCCAGTACAGCCATCTGCATGGTAAACTTGTAAAGATCGTTATCAAGTATGGATTTTATCACGGAAGGCCTTCCTTTAACGTTTTAGGTTGCTTCTGGTGCAACATCCGTAACTTCTTAGTAATATTTCGGCTTTTTGCTTCATGTATATAGCCTTTTATATTTTTAAAATTGCTGATTTCTAATGTACCCACATAAAAGCAAGTTTTCTTTATTAAGATCGGGCAGACTTTAAATCTTTTTCCTGTCTTTCCCGCCAAACAAATAATTACCTGAAAGACAGATAATTATTCTGAAAATTAATTTTAACAGGGGTTTTTGGGGAAATGGAAAGAGAACTTAAGTTCGCAACAAAATGCGTGCATGCAGGAGAAAAGCCGGACCCGGTCTTCGGGGCGCACACGACTCCGATATTCCAGACTTCAACTTTTATTTTTGAGAATGTAGAACAGGGTGCTGCCAGATTTTCAGGAGAGAAAGCCGGGTATGTATACGCAAGAATCTCTCCGAACACGCCTACACATGCTGTCCTTGCCGAAAAGGTTGCTGTGCTTGAGAGCGGGGAGACGGGACAGACCTTTGCTTCAGGAATGGCTGCAATAACTGCAGTTGTGCTTTCTGCCCTGAAACAGGGAGACCACCTGATCTCAACGGATGTGGTGTACGGCTGCACCTACAGCCTCTTTTCAGAGGTTCTGCCCGGGCTCGGGATAGATGTCAGTTTTGTTGATACATCCGGTATAGAAAATGTGAGGGCAGCCTTTAAGCCGGAAACTAAAATGGTCTTTCTGGAAACGCCTGCCAATCCCACGATAACTGTCTGTGACATCAGGGAAATTGCCGGGCTTGCAAGGGCACAGGGAGCCATCTGCGTCGTAGACAATACCTTTGCCACACCTTATTTCCAGAAGCCTCTTCTGTTCGGGGCGGACGTTTCCCTCAGCAGCTGTACAAAATACATAGGCGGGCACGCAGACCTGCTCGGCGGAGTCGTTGTAGGAAGCAGGGATTTTATGAAAAGCCTGGGAAAGGTTGTCGGATATACAGGCGGGATCATGGGAGTGCACGAAGCCTGGCTCTGCATCAGGGGGCTTAAGACCCTGCACATCCGGATGGATAGGCATGCCGAAAACGCCATGAAGGTTGCGAGCTTCCTTGAGTCCCATCCCGCAGTGATGTGGGTAAGGTATCCGGGGCTTTCAAGCCACCCCCAGCACGAGGTCGCAAAAAAACAGATGAGCGGATACGGGGGAATGCTCTCTTTCGAGATCCGGGGCGGAGTTGAAGCCGGGCGCAGGCTTATGGACAGCGTCAGGCTCTGTTCCCTTGCAGTGAGCCTCGGGGCAACTGATACCCTTATCCAGCACCCTGCTTCCATGACCCATGCCTGTATTCCAGGGCATATAAGAAATAAGGTCGGAATTAAAGACGGACTTGTCAGGCTATCTGTGGGAATCGAGGACCCTGAAGATATAATTGCAGACCTTGAACAGGCCCTTTCAAAAACTTAATGCTGGGCAGGAAGAGGATTTCACCTGTTTTATTTTTGGAACCCGACAAGGTATATTTGCCGCTGGAATAATCTTCTATCTACAACATTAAAAGCATAAAACCAGAACCGCAAGACCAGACAAACCGTAAGCTAAATTGAAAGACTGAATCTCAAGACTAAAACCAGTCCGGGGGGAATTTCATTATGAAAGCACTTGTATTCGGAGCCGATGGTTTTGAAGACCTCGAACTTTTCTACCCTTACCACCGTCTGAAAGAAGAAGGAATTACCACACATGTCGCTTCTATGAAGAGGGGGCCGATAACGGGAAAGCACGGGTATGAAATTGATGCTGACATCGCCTTTAAGGATGTAAACCCTGCAGATTATGACATCCTTGTGATATCCGGTGGAAGAGGGCCCGAAAAAATGAGGCTCGACAAAGATGCCCTTGAGATTGTAAAACACTTTTTCAAGGAAAACAAACCCGTTGCTGCAATCTGCCACGGCCCCCAGGTTCTTGTTTCGGCAGGCGTTATAAAAGGCAGGAAAGCCACCTGCTGGATAGGGATCAGGGACGACATTATGGCCGCAGGCGCGCTTTATGAGGACAGTGAAGTTGTCGTGGACGGAAATTTAGTATCATCAAGGAACCCCTCTGACCTTTACGCTTTTGGAAGGGAAATGATTAGTATTACCAAACATTTGTAACTAAACTATTTTTTGGAGTATAGGGTTTTTGGGGTGGTAGGCAAAACAGCCATTACAATAAAATTTAGTTTAGAGAGTCAGCCATGAAATATTTCAAGACATTTTTAAGTAAGCTAGTGTCCTGGCAATTTAATTATTTTACATAATACTTTGACATCTTCTCATCGGCATTCTTCTTCGTAAATTTCCATTCAATTTTCTTTTCGTATTCGTTTCTCCTCTTCGTCCATGCACCCACTTCATGGGT
>NZ_JJOY01000012.1:0-26310 GCF_000979455.1 Methanosarcina sp. 2.H.T.1A.6 | reverse complement strand
TACTTCAGCTTCAGAATAGTTTTCGGTAACGAGAATTTTCACGAATTGTGCAAAATCCTTCATTGTTCTCCTTTTGGTTACCTGAGTCACCCTTTTTCCTGCTTTGAATTCTACCGCCACGAATACATTTGCTGTTCCATTCCTGACATATTCGTAATCATATTTTTCTGGACTTCCTGACTTCATTGGAATGGCCTTTCTCTTATCTTCAAGAAGTTGTTTTGGTTTCTCGTCAAGGCAGATGAGGGGTTTTTTAGGGCCATAATCCTCTTCGTACAGATTAAGAATGTCATACATTCTTTCCCTATATTCAGAATCAATAGTCTGAATGCACCACATCCGTCTCAACCAGGGATTAGTTTTGCTTTTTTCAAAATAAGCCTGATACTCTCTTTGCTTATTGTTTCAAATCCTTCTTTTTTCCTCAGTTCTTCGGTAAGCAGGGACAACGACCATTTCTTACTTCCATCGGGAGAACTACTGCAAGCTAAAGCGATTATTTCTGCAACATGTTTTTCGGTGTATTTTACAGGTTGACCAGATCTTGGTTTGTCAGAAAGAGCGTGGGGAAGACCTTCTTCAACATATCTCTTCCTTATATTCAAAGTAGTATTTCTGGAAACACCTAATGTTTCCGCGATCTCAGTAACTCCTTTTTGCTGGTTTGACAGGAGTAAGATGCGGGCTCGGGTTAGTTCTCTTGCACTTTTATGTCCTTTTCTAACAAAGTCCAGAAGGAAACTTACCTCATTATCTTCAAGTTTAATCTGTAGCATGAAGACATAAAGAGAGTCAAAGCTTATAAAGATGAGCAACAATTAAATGGTTGAGACACTAGTGAAAGCGACAAGTACCACTGTATAAACTATTCAGATTTCCTCAAAAAGTTAGATGATCCTAACTTTACATATCATTTAGAACCGCTTAAACTATTAATTGAAGATGTGCGTCCAGGAATGGACTGTCGTTGGAAAATATTAGAAGCAACAAGACAAGCTCTTATCATATTAGAAGGTCAATGCAATAAACTACTAAGTATATCAAATGAGGCTTAATTCTTTTCTTCCACAGGAAAAGTTTGTATAACTAAATGCCAAGATGGTAATTTATTTGTTGATCTAAACTATCAAATTCCAAGGGTTTAGTTTTACTAATTAATGTGACACATTAATTGTTTTTTCGTTTTGGTTAGTTATGATTAACGATTATTCAATTATAGTTCATGTTGTAAAAAAGTTTAATAAGTATGGGACCTAATAATATTCTGATAAATATGAGTGATAAATCTCCATTCTTAGGAATTCCAACTTATGGAGTTATTTTTTTAGTCAGCGCATTCATTGTAATGGCTCAACATTTTTCAGATGTGAGTTTCGGCGCCTTTGGAATACTAGCTTGGTTGTAGTAATAGTGGGAGTTATTGGTTTCGCGGGTTATGTTTTGAACCAATAAATCAGAATTATTTTTCAAAAAGATAAACTTAGTTTCTTTACTTCTTTTGTGTCCAAGTTTATCTTGCTATCTCTCTTAACTCTATCTTTCATTCTCTTCAATGTACTTCTATGTTTAATCCCTAATTTCCTTGCCTCTTCAGGAGTTAAAGCCAAAAGCTTCTGTTTAATCTCTTCATCATTAATGAAAACCTGAGACTTGGTTACATCCAATGGCTGATCCTCAATATTATTGGCTTCTTTCCCAATGTAAACCAATCCATCAGCCTGAATATGCTTTCTCTTTAAGACCCCTATTTCCCCATCAAACTTATTTTCAAGGTGCTCAACATACTGTAAAATTGTCCTGCTCAATGGCTTAAAATATTGAGATCCTTCCTTAGCGTCTCCTGTTTCATAATCAACAAAAGGTTCATGTACAATTTTCTGATAATCCTTTGTAAAAGGAGCCAGAGGCTTAACAGGCTTATCATTTTCTTCAATTACCTGGAATCCTACAAGGAAGAAGTTAAAAGGTTTAATCTGCTCTTTCCAGGGCTTTCCTTGATTTAGCTCCTTAAACCTCTTCAATACATTTGGGGTAGTAATTGTAAGTCTTGAAATTGCATAAAAGGTGGAATACTTCTCTTCAATATCGATTTCAGTTATTTTCCCATAATGAAGTTTAAGAATATCCTGCCAGATCTCTGCCTGCCAGTCTTCAACTGAGTTGGAGAAAGGATTTGTCAAATGGCCAAGCCCATGCAGCTTGTAAGATCTTTCCCCTTCCATGAACCTTATTTTTTCCATTCTTATAGTAGTACAGTGCATACCTTTTAGAAGCAATCCCATAAAACCAGAGATCCTTTTTCTCAGATTTGAGCAATGGAATATCCATGTTGTAAGGGTTAAGAGGCTAAAAGAACTCTACAAGCTCCTGAGCTTTTTCAGGAGGCACAAACACAGAATCAGTATCCATGTATGCGTGAATAACTCCAAGTTCTTTTAACCTGGCTTTAGCCATTGTTAAGAAAAGCCTGGCTCCTGAAGGTCATAGACTAAGCTGTTCTTGCTTGGTGTCATTTCATGCAAATCTTGCTTGGTGTCATTTCATGTAAAAAGCCTACATGAATATCCAGACCTACAGAATTAACGGCTCTCAGACACTCAGATTCAAGCAGAGAATAGCCATAATTGAGCATGGTGTTTACCACATCTCCTGAACCCATAGCTCTTCTATACTGGTCTATCCTGTTACAGAAATCATATTCCTCTGGAACAGCCTTTGAAAAAGAGACTCTGAGAGTCCCAAACGAACTTAAAAAAGTAAGAAATTAGATAGTGGGATCAGTTATCTCCACCATCTAACTGCAATTTATCTTCTTCTATACAAAAACACTCCAAGCAACCCGATAACACAGTAAATCATTTCAAATCCAGGCATGCTTGTTTTTTCCTTCTGCTCAGAAGGCTGCTCAACTTCTGATGCTGTATTGTTTTGTTCAAGATCCTGAGTGTCAGGTTCAGGCAGGATTTCAGTCACGATTTCTTTTGCTGTATTCTCACCCGTTATTGCAAAGGGCGAGAATCCCGGAGTTTTGGCTGTGAAATACAGATATCTGCCATCTTCTCCTGATTGGCTGGTGGGCAATGGATTCCACTTCTTGTCATTGTACCTGTTCAGGATGATTGAAGACTTGTCAATGCCTTTATCCTGTATCCAGGATTTATCAACTTTGAAACAGATGACTGCGTTTTCGATATTCATTGGAGTTGCAAATCCACTGTTGCCAACCCAGATATTCAGGTAGTTATAGACTTCACCTGTGGGCGCATCCGGGGTAAGCATAGATTTAATTTTCAGCATCTCAACAGTGGTCTTTGTCCTACCAGCAGTCTTCTTCGAATTGAAGCTCAAATATACAACAGCAGTGGCTTTCTTTGTGAAATCAAACTTTACTTCTTTTCCGTTTGTAATGAACGCCTGTGAAAGTTCCTTTGCTTTGACATTCTTTGCAGGTTCAGGAGAACCACCACCACCACCGCCGCTGCTTCCTCCGCTACTCTTTCTCTCTACAGCTATTGTCGTAGTTTTTGAATCATTGCCTTTTGCATTGATCGCAGTCAGTTTAGCGGTGTAAGTCCCTGTAGCAGGATACACATAAACAAAGCTTGCCGCGTTTGAGTCCTCGACTCCGTCATTGTTAACGTCCCAGCTCCTTGATGTTGCGTTTTGTGAAAGGTCAGTAAAGAGAACGGTGAGGGGGGCATAGCCACTGGTGACATTTGTGCTAAAGTCTGCTGTCGGAAGTATATCAATTTCTTTTTCCAGCACAGTTATAACAGCAGTTTTTGAATCCGTGCCGTTTGTGTTTACTGCAGTAAGATTAACGGTATAGTCTCCTGCCAGGGAATATGTGTGCGCAGGATTCCGGTCAGTTGAAGTAGTTCCATCTCCAAAGTTCCAGCTTCTCGATGTTGCGTTTTGTGAACGGTCAGTAAAGAGAACGGAAAGGGGAGCAGAGCCACTAGTGGGATTGGCGGTAAAGTCTGCGATCGGAAGTATGTCAATTTCTTTTTCCAACACAGTTATAACAGCAGTTTTTGAATTTATGCCGTCAAGATTTCTTACTGTCAGGCTAACAGTATATTTTCCTTCCAGGGAATAAGTATGTGTTGGATTCCGATCAGCTGAAGTAGTTCCGTCTCCAAAGTTCCAGCTTCTCGATAGTGCATTTTGTGAACGGTCATTGAACTGGACGGAAAGGGGAGCAGAGCCGCTAGTAGGACTGGCGGTAAAATCTGCTACAGGAAGTATCACTATTTCTTTTTCCAGTACATTTATGACAGCAGTTTTTGAATCCGTACCATTCGGGTTGCTTACTGTCAGGTTGACGGTATAGTCTCCTGCCAGGGAATAAGTATGCGTTGGATTCCGATCAGTTGAAGAAGTTCCGTCTCCAAATTTCCAGCTCCTCGATGTTGCGTTTTGTGAAAGGTCAGTAAAGAGAACGGCGAGGGGGGCATAGCCACTGGTGACATTTGTGTTAAAGTCTGCTGTCGGAAGTATCACTATTTCTTTTTCCAGCACAGTTATAACAGCAGTTTTTGAATCCGTACCATTCGGATTGCTTACTGTCAGGTTGACGGTGTATTTTCCTGCCAGGGAATAAGTATGCGTTGGATTCCGATCAGTTGAAGTAGTTCCGTCCCCAAATTTCCAGCTCCTCGACGTTGCGTTCTGCGAACGGTCAGTAAAGAGGACGGAAAGGGGAGCAGAGCCGCTAGTAGGATTGGCGGTAAAATCTGCTGTCGGAAGTATATCAATTTCTTTTTCCAGTACAGTTATAACAGCAGTTTTTGAATCCGTGCCGTTAAGGTTGCTTACTGTCAGGTTGACGGTATAATCTCCTGCCAGGGAATAAGTATGTGTTGGATTCCGATCAGTTGAAGAAGTTCCATCTCCAAATTTCCATGACCAGGATGTTGGAAGTCCGGTTGATGTATCTGTGAATGCTATACTCAGTGGCGGAACTCCGGTTGTTTTATTGCTGGTGAAACTAGCAATTGGAGCCGCAGGTTGAACAACTGTAATTGTTTTAAGCATCGAATCGCTGGAAACGTCATTTGTTACCGTTAGATTAGCCGTATAAGTTCCTGGTGTTGTATATGTATGAGTAACATTTGCAGTACTACTCTTAGGTGAACCGTCCCCGAAATCAAGCAGTTCAGTGGACTGGTTGATACTGTAATCCATAAACGTTACATCTTTCCCGGCCGATAAACGATTTGTAGAAACTGTGAATTTTGCAGTCACATTAGAAAATCTGGAGGGTCGCACCCAGGACGAATCCCCCAGATCCTCCATGTGATAAAACACTCCGCCATTCTGGCTGGTATAGTTTAGAATCGAGTCCAGTCTCGATGTTGGAGTTTGGTATCGTCCGGTAACATTTTCAGTAATTGCATGTCCATATAAGACTAATACGCTCCCAGTTGTTATTGCATGATCAATCCCATATTCTATAGACTGTAAGCTAACATTAGCACTGGTATCGATTTCAATACCATACAGAAGTTGAGCATTGTCCCAATCGTAATAAGCCAGTAGTGTTTCATTTACATTATCATTTATAACATCGGGGACCCCCGTTCTAAGTGTCCGGAAATATGGAGCTAGTATTCTATCAGTAGTTGGGTTTCTATGCGAAAAGGGATATGCTAAGGTATAAACCGGATAGCCATAACGGGTGATTTCTACGATGTTCGGGAATATTTCCTGGTCTAGCAACTCTTCAGGAGTGTTATTCTGTAGAAATATAAATAAATCTGTGTGGTTATATCCATGTGCAGCTATTTCCCATCCAGCCTCATGAAGTGCATTTAGTTCATCTATTGTAGCCTGTGGTCTGTGGCTTACTTTATTAATATTCATAGTGCAGGTAGCGTTATACTTTTGGAAAATTGGCAAATATTTATAACACGTATGAATATTTGCTGCATCGTCCCATGTTAGAACAATGCCTCCGGGTTTCTCTGAATCCCTTACGGTGTGGATATCATTCACATATAAATCTAATATCTCAGATGGAGTTAACGTTCTGTCATAAACATAAAAAGAATATATTTCCCCGTTTAGTCCGTATGTAGTATCAGGAGATGATCCTATCGTCCAGTCATCCGTGTTATAGCTGGGACCTAAAGCAGCTGCCGTATAATCTACACCTTTTCCATTAGCAATTCCATTGAGGTATAATTGAGCATGAGAACCATCATATGTTACAATAGCCTCATAATCTTCGTCAGGCTGTATAGGACTTGCACTGCAGCCGGAAATAGCATGACCATCTGCATAAACTTCATATTTCAGTATTGAATCCGTATGGTCAATGCTGAGACTGCAGGTGTTATTGCCTTTAGAAACTAAATATGTGCAATTAGTCGGATTGTTAGAATTATAACGGAAAAATACCCCAAATGTTATATATGGATCAGTAAATGCCAACTGTTCATTGTTAGGTATTGTTATTCTGTTTTGTCCGTTAAAATGTCTTGCTGTTTGTCCAGTTGGCAGAATGAAGGTTGTACTGCCATAATTTGCACCGTTATTTCCGTTTCCCGAGGTGTCAACTATAGTATTTCCAGTGTCTGCAGACCAGTCATAATACACAAGTTGATTTGTATCTGCACACGCAGTGCCAACTAAACTAATTAGAAATACGAGAAATAATCCATATTTTGCATATGGTTTAAAACTATGATATTTCATTGTGATCAGACCTCTTTAAAAGACAGTATGAAACGTTTATCCGCTTAAGCAGGGATTAAAAAGGCCCCTTTTGCCAATTAAAATAGAAAAACTTCTTTTTTAGATAAATTAAGTAAGAATTTTCTTTTTTAGTTTGCTGCAACTTCAGATTATTCTCAGAGTATGTGCCTGGTATAAACCTCGTGGTTGGACTCTGATATGTTCAAAAATGCTCCTTTGACCAGAATATTCAGTTTAATAATTACACACAGTCTGGTTTTGAGTGGGTAACTTAAGGGGCAAACATTATGAATATTGTTACACAGACCATATTACAACATTCTAATATTTATACTTAAGTCCGGACTGTTTTTAGTGTATTCAAGAATGATTATATTTAGAAAAAAATCGAGATCGTTTTGAGTGAAAACATTCGCATTAAATTCGCTTGATGGTGTATAACCACTGTCAGCACAAAAAACACGAAAAAACTGTTTATGTACTGTGCCCACATAAATAAGAAAAAATTGGCTTTGTAAAAAAACTATCTAAATCAACCTCAATAGGCTAAAAAGTACTAAAAAAGCAGTGTCAGTTAGAGTCATTTGCTTAATCTTGCGTGAACTTCTAATATTTATCAGGAATCTATAAAGTAAGATTTTTAGATACTGGCATGGGAACATTTAGAAAATTGATTAACCAGAAAATTTGATAGCCCCATCAGTTCACAAATGCTAAATACCAGGTTATTCAAATTAAAAAATGGGGAATATTGGAATTGGGTTCATCCACAATTATCCTTGTTTTTTGTCTGGTGGCATTTGCAACTATTCACAGCCTTACGGCAAGCCTGCCCTTCAAACGCTTCATCATGCGAGTCGTGGGTCCCGGGGCAGAAAGATATTATATGCCGGTATACAGCCTCATCGCATTTGTAACGATAGCGCCGCTCGTCTATCTGCTCATCAAAAATCCGGGGCAGGTTCTCTACATAGTACCTTCTCCCTGGCGCTGGCCGATGGTCGGAGGACAGCTGATTGCTGCAATCGTTGCTCCCAGAGCAATGTTTGATGCACCTCACAGGTTCAAATTACGCTCACAACTTGCTGCCCCGAAGACTCCTGAAGCAGGTCCTCTGAATATCCGGGGCATTTACCGATGGATAAGAGACCCTTTCCTGCTCTCAGGCCTGGTCATAATGTGGCTCATGCCCTTTATGACCGTCAATCTGCTTGTCATATACATTTTGTCCACAATATACCTGTATCTGGGATCACTGCACTGGGAAAGCAGGCTTGTATCACAGTTTGGGGACGAATACAGGGAGTACCAGAAGAAGGTTCACAGGATAATTCCCCATTCAGGGGGATATCGTTAAAGAATTTGTATAACCTTCTACTTTATACACCAGCAACCTGTCTCTTCAGTTCAGGCAATATTTAGCTTAGTATTTTTCCTGAAACATCTATAGAACGTCCACACCAGGTATGTTTTGTTCCAATAATGAGTAGGCCAACAAATCACAATTTAACGTAAAAACCAAAAATGCCATTAAACATCAAAAATACCATAAACCAGACCTAATAAAAATCGGCAGGTTGATGAAAGCTTATGATAAAATCGGGTGGTTCTTTTTTCTATAAGGGAGAACGCTGCACTATCGGGGCTGTAATCTCGCTTAACGGATTGCCTTACATGGTCACAGTTTCTCATATATTTCGTCGTGGGGAAGGAGACCATTTAACAGTTGACGGAATAAAACTCACTGTTACGAGTATTTTAAAGGATTTTGATTTAGCTTTGATAGAGCTCCCTCCTACCTGCACTTTTGAAATCACCGAGTTTGGCCGCGCAGCTGAACTGGAGCAGGCTGTGCTTGTTAATGACATTCATGTTATCAAATGCAGAGTGGTTAATGCTGGAGCCTCATTGCTTTTTCTGGGTTTCCAGTGTTATAATATGCCGGAGCCTGGAGACAGCGGTTCTCCTATCTTGCAGGCAGGAAAAGTAATAGGGCTTATGTCCTCGGTGACGCTGGACACCTGCATGGGAATTGCAATTTCGTCCAGTATTATCCGCAGCCTGGAAAAATAACGAAATTCCCCGAGAATTAAAATTCCCCAATAATCTGTAGCACGATTTTTCTCACCCTTTCAATCCTATCAAAGTTTATGTATACAATCTGCTGCCAGGTTCCAAGTGTCAATTCTTTTTCAACAAAAGGAACTGTAAGGCTCGGGCCGACGAGCAATGATCTTAAATGAGAACCTCCGTTGAAATCGCCCCATGTCTTGTGGTGGTGGTAGTCCTTATTCAGAGGGACCAGCTCATTAAGGGTTTCTGCAACATCTGTTGAAAGGTTTGACTCAAATTCCATTGTGGTTATTGCTCCGGTTGACCCGACGCAGAAGACCGTAACTGTCCCGTTTCTTATTTTGGAGTTTTTGACTTCCTCTGACACCGTTTCAGTAATATCAACAATTCCACAATCTTCTTTTCCGGTGACAGAAATTTCTCTTGTTTCTACAGGCATAAAACGATATTAGCAGGCCAGATTAATATCTATTTGCAGAAAAGGGATAAAAATATCTCTCCAAAACATGGCTGTAAAGAGTAAACGGCTTATCACTTTTGGCTTTTTGTTTCATGTAATCTAAAGTTATCTTAGAAAACCCAACTTAGTTCAATCAGAATAAGAAATACTCAGATATTTTGCCGTATTTCATTGGAATCAACCCTTTAACTCCCAAATTAAGGACTAACAAAATCCAGTTTTCTGTTTTTCCTTCTCAAGTAATGGCTTAATTCTCTAAATTCCATCCGTAAACTTTTTTAAGTTTTCACGAAGCCTTCCTGTATGTAGTTTATGTGGGGGAAAATAATGTTTTATGGATTCCCATAAAAGATCATTGTAAATATTTGTATAAGACTTTTGATTTTTTTCGAGATGTAAATTGACTAATTTTGCAGAAATCTATTTCTGGAAGACATTGCAATAAGTAAGATAAATATATCAATAAATCCATAACTTATTAATTAAATTAATTCAGTTCATGAATCACACTGAATTTTTTGTCAAAATTCGGAAATATGTGTGGAATATGCGTAATAGACCAGATAGTCAAATCGGGACTCAGGGAGGGAAATCGTATAACCAGAAAAACAGATGAAGTCGTGTGTCCAAATCCTGAATGTGAATATTATCTTAAGGAGGAAGGAAAAGCCATAATAAAACGTGGAAAATATAAGACAGGACACCAGAGATACTATTGTAAGCATTGTGAGAAATTTTTCATGGAAACAGTCGGTACAGCTGTTTATCGCAAGCATCTGCCCGGGACTGAAATAAAGATGATATATCGGCTTTTTCTCGAAAAAAATGGAATACGAAGTATTGAAAGGATAACAGGGCACCACAGGGATACAATAAGCAATCTGCTAAAAGGAACGGAAAAAAACGAAAAAACAGACGAATATCTGGTCAAACAGATCGGGCTGACAGCTGATGAATGCGAGAAATTATGGGTGCTTTTAGAAAAAAAGAGGAGTTCTTCCCGAAAGTCAGCTTGAGATAAGTATACGAGTACATCTATAAGTATAGAAACCTTTACGGCTTCCTTAATAGAAGTGATAATTTTCAAATTACAGTACTTTAATGCCAATTACGTAATGATTGAAAAAGACATTTTGTAGTTGTAGTTTTGTAGTTGTAGTTTTGTAGTTGTAGTTTTGTAGTTGTAGTTTTGTAGTTGTAGTTTTGTAGTTGTAGAAGAGGACAGGGTCAGGATAAGACCACAGTTATAACTCCCCTGCTTGTAGTTCTGCAATATAAGTATCATACGGAGCTGTTGAGTTACCTGAAATACGTGCAATATAATAATCTGCAACAATCGAAGCCTGTTGTTCGCGGTTATAGTTATATAAATGCGGTTTTGCACCTGGAATGTATCCGTATCCTTCTGTTGCCTGTGCATAAACTGCTTCGACCAGATATTTCGAGCCGACGTGTTCCATCTGTGCTATATGGGCTAATTCATGAATTAGCCACTTCATATCTGAATTACCTGCAGCAGTCCTAATTTTGTTATTGAAATTGATAGTATGAAAAGTGGTAACACCCATACCCGAACAATTGTTTATCTTTGCCCCGAGCCAGGCAATTAGCGAATTTTCGTCGATACGCACCTGCCGGTAATTGATGCTGTCTCCAAATACGGTTCGCGCTTCCTGTTCCTCGACCGGAGTTAGCTTTCGGGTATTGGGTTTTATAGTTTGCCATAAAAGGTCCAGAATCTCCGGAAAAACGCAGAAGTCGAGAATTTTTGCGAGAATTCTGCCTATCCGGACAGTAAAGGACAGCAAGCCCTTCCATATCCATTTACGAAAGCACTTTGCCTCTTTCCCAATCCGGATCATGACAGTTTTCAAATTATCCCACACACTTACATATTATTCCTTACAGAACTTAACACAGGCCGCTCTCGATAAAATAGCTATCGATAAAGTACCCTTCAATGAAAAGAGGAGTCTCTATTCTTTGCTTTCAGTATATGCTAAAAGAAGGTTTTAGAGAAGGAGTTTAGGAATGTGTTTAGAAATCTTTATATCTTCTCTTTATTTTTAATTAACCATGATATTGCACGTTCCTCACATTCTTCTTCCAGAGGCTAACTGGAGCGAATGGGCAGTAATTGCCTGTGACCAGCATACTCAGGATATAGAGTACTGGAGAAGAGTAGAAGAATTTGTAGGAGATACTCCTTCTACTCTCAATTTAATTTACCCTGAAATCTATCTTCCTTTAGATAAAAATAGAGTAAATAATATTCATAAGGCAATGCGCAATTACAAAGCTACTCTTGTTGATCATGGCCCCTGCTTTGTTCTTGTAAAGCGTGCTGTCTCAGGGAGTGAAAGGACGGGTCTGGTTGTCGCAATCGATCTGGAAGAATACGAGTATGATGGATCTGAATCCTTTATCAGGCCGACTGAAAAAACAATCAAAGAAAGGCTTCCTGCAAGAGTCATGATAAGAGAAAATGCAGAGCTGGAGCTTACGCATGTTCTTGTTTTATACGACGACCCTAACTTTTCCGTTATTCCTCTGAACACAGACAGTCCTGTTTATGAAGGAAACCAGATTTATGATTTTGACCTGATGGAAGACGGCGGTCATATACGAGGCTTTAAGATCAGCGATGAAAAGACAATTAGGGAGATTTCGGAAAGGATTCAGGCTCTTGGGACCCTCCTTGTCGGGGATGGAAACCATAGCCTTGCTGCAGCAAAGAGTTTATGGGAGAAAATTAAAGGGACGGTCCCGGACAATCATCCGGCCAGGTACGCACTTGTAGAGCTTGTAAACATTCATGATCCCGGGCTTACATTTGAGCCAATTCACAGGGTTGTAAGAGGAGTTGATCCTGAGGAATTGCTTAAAAGGTTCAATGCGAGAATTATGGAAACTCCATCCGGCAATTCAACTGCTAGCTCTTCAGTTACTGGTAATTTGATTGCCGGTGATTTAGTTACTGGTAATTCGGTTTCCAATAATCCGGCTACGGATAACCTGGTTGCCGGCCACTCAATCGGCTTTATTACAAAAGACAGGCGTGGAGTCCTTATCTTTGATAACCCCGAGCATGACCTGGAGGTTGAAACCCTTGACGAGGTTATTGACGATTATCCGGTTGAATATGAACACGACCCTGAAGTAGTGGAAAAACTCGGAAAAGAGCCTGAAAATATTGGTTTCTTCCTTCCTTCCTTCAAAAGAAGCGATTTCTTTGCTCTTATAAAAAAGAAGGGGATTCTCCCAAGAAAATCCTTTTCCCTTGGAAAGGAAAACGAGAAAAGGTATTATATTGAAGCTAGAAGGATTATGCAATAATTCTTCCAGTAACTTTTTTATTACCCCGTAATTTTTTTAGTTATTTTAGTATCAAGTAACCTTTTTAGTTATTTAATTATCCAGTAACCTTTTTAGTAACTGCACTTACAGGTACAAATTTTTCAGTCGTTAGGTACGAGCTACTACATTTAATTCGAGAAGATTTAAACAAAATTTTTTGGTCTTTAAATGCATGTTACTTTAACCCATACGGTTGAGTGCCTGAAAATAAATAGTAAAGATAAAATAGGCTCTTTGAGAATTCAATTGTCGTATTAACAGCTATGAAGTGCATATCTTCCTTCTTGAAAGCTGAATAGGCTTTATCCGACACTTTGAGCTTACTGAGACGACTAATGCAGTTTTAGTTTCATTCTGGCAGCTTTTAAGGTATAAGTTTTCCTGGACATGCAGCTTTTAATCAGATTAAGTACTAATTTTTTTGATACCCCGGGATTTACAGTTCAGTACCGGAAATTTCAAAAACTACAATACAATAATTACTAATAGTATATTTGTCCGGGCCTCTTCCAGGCAAATCAAAAATTAAAGGGGTGTAGAAAGATGGCCAGTTATAAACATCCGTGTAAATACTGCGGTAAATTGATCGCACGCGATTCTAACTTCTGCCCGTTCTGTACGCAGGAGAATCCTCTCGGGCCAATGAGATGCCCTATATGCAGATACCCTCTTGAGGACGGGGCAAAAGTCTGTGGCCACTGCGGCGTTTTGCTGTGGAACACATGTAAAGGCTGCGGAAAAGAAACTTTCCTCGGAGATAAATGCAGCAATTGCGGCACTCCGATTGTCATTGTCTGCCCCAACCCTAAATGCAGGACCGAACAGCCCCTTACAAGCAAGAAGTGTATCAAATGTGGTAAACCGTTGAGGTGATAAAATGGGATTCCAGAAGTCACAACTCCAGCCTTTTACAAGGAACTACGAAGACAACAGTTCAGAATCAGGTTTTCAGTTTACTTTTTACTGCGATATCTGTCAGGACGGCTACAAAACAAGATTCATCGAATCCAAGACATATAAGAAGACAGGCCTGTTTGGCATGGTTGGAAGAGCACTCTCTGCAGGCTCTGACCTTGTAGGCCAGTACGGTGTTGGAAATGCAATAGAAAGGGGTGTGGATATACTCAATGACCGCAAGCAGGGAATGTCTCCTGAATGGCGCAAAGAGTGGGAAGATGCCTTTGAAGCAGCCCAGAATGAGGCAAAGGAACACTTCTGCAGGTGCCCGAGATGCAAACACTATGTATGTGAAGCCGACTGGAACGAGCAGGACAATCTCTGCGTGGAATGTGCGCCAAGGGAAAATGTTGAGCTGACTGCAATAAGAGCAGAACGCATGGTAGATGAAATGAAGGAGAAAGCCGCGAATAAAAGCGTATTCAAAGGCGATATAGAGAGAAGACAGACTTTATGCCCGGAATGCGGCAAACCCTCAGGTGAAGGAAAATTCTGCAATAACTGCGGAGCATCCGTTGCACTCACAAAATGCCCGAGCTGTGGCAACAAAGTATCCATTGGCACCAGGTTCTGCGGAGAATGCGGGACAAAGTTAAATTAAAATATAATTAAAAACTTTTTAGAAGTAGAAGAGAGTCTATGCAAGTTTGACTCTTTTTCTATTTACTCTATTTTTAATCACTCTTTATATAATTTACCAGGGGATGACCTTATAAACCACCACCGGGTTAAATGCCGTGGGGGGTTATGCTTCTTCATATAAAGGCGCTGAGTTCCTCAAATTTTTGTATATTAAAACCCATGGGTATTTTAAAAGTATTGATTTGAAAAGCAGCATATCTATTTAAAAGTGAGAATTTAGATGACAAAAGATTCAAATATATTTAAGAGTCATTTAATTTAACAGTCAAAGTATAAATATCCCCATTCTAAATATGATGTTATTGGTTAAACAACCACAGGGGGAGTAAAATATACCAGATTTGATTGGACTTGCAGTAGTATTTTTAGTCCTGGCATTGATTTCATATATTTTGGGTGCACGGGGAATTGCCGGTTTATCTATGAATATCGCAAAGTGGCTTGTTATAATCTTTGTTGTACTTGCGATAATTTCGCTAATTTTCTGACGGTATCCCCTCTCGCAGTAGTGTCCAGGGTAAGAAATAGGCGTTCTACAAAAGAAAAAGTTAAACTCTTATTTCTTCTTTTTTCAGAATTTTAGTTTAAGACAAATGAGAAATCAGGATATAACCTTCCGGAAAAAGGTTAAACGCAGTAAATATTTGATAGAGTAATTTCCAGTTGAGAAAAATTAAAAGAAAATAAACCATTATTAGTATATATATATACTGCTTGAATAAATTAATTACCTGAACAACGGATAAAACAGATACATAAGCTGCAAATAAAAAAATAATTCATGATTAATCCTACACATAAATTGTTCTGTTTTTCAGGTAAATTCAAAGTAGAATAATTGATAATTTTTGTAATCATTGTGCGATTTTTAAATATATCTTTCATTTAATATTTATTTATACCAATATATTTATATTGTTTATTATTGATCCCCGTTAAATTAATTGAAGTATCATCCATACTTCCCTGAATTTACGGAGGAATCCGAATAAACAGGCAAATAACGTTACTGGCAATTATTCTTATCTTAATATCAGGATCGGATATCGTGGCTGCAGCTGAGATTTCAGTCCAGCCAGGTGATTCGATACAGACAGCAGTGAACAATGCAACTTCAGGCGATGAAATTATCGTAAAACCCGGAACCTATACCGAAAATATTGTAATCAATACAGACAATCTGGTAATCAGGTCAGAATCCGGAAATCCTGATGACACAATCATCAAAGCCAGGAGTTCAAGCGCCCATGTATTCGCCGTGAAGGCAGATAACGTGAGGATTAGCGGACTTACAATTACTGGCACAAAAACCAGCTATTCAGGGATCCAATTCTCAGGATGTAATAACGGTATCATTGAAAACAACAAACTTTCGAACGATGGGTACGGAATTTACCTTCTGAGTTCTAAAGGAAGCACCGTCTCAAACAATGTTGTAACAAATAATGGAGATTACGGGATTGTGCTTGCAACTTCTACTGACAGCACCATCTCAGGCAACACGGCTTCCAACAACAACGGTCGAGGTATTCACCTGGGCACTTCTGATGGCAACACACTTTCAGGTAACACCATTGTCTCAAACGGCGTTTCAGGTCTTTATGTATGTCCAAGAAGTGATAACAATCTCGTTTTTAATAACTACTTTGTTAACAATGTTAATGAAGACATAAAGAACGGAATAGGAAATGCATACAGTACTGCAAAAACCGCAGGCACAAACATTGTAGGCGGACCCTATATAGGAGGTAACTTCTGGGGAAAACCTGACGGATCAGGCTTTTCAGAAACTGCAACCGATGCAGATGGAGACGGAATTGCTGATGTTGCATATAGTTTTGAAAACAGTATCTATGCAGATTCCCTCCCTCTCGTATCAGGTACTGAAAAACCCATTGAAGAACCCACACCTATACTTCCGGTCGCAAACTTTGAAAGCAGTGTTACAAGCGGCCCTGCCCCTCTTTCCGTCCAGTTTTCCGACCTTTCGGAAAATGCTGAAGGAAGAGAATGGGACTTTAACAGTGACGGCGCAATTGACTCTATCGATCAGAGCGCAGTTTATGAATACACAACCCCCGGGACTTACACCGCCAAACTCACTGTAACCAATGAAAACGGTATGGATTCAAAAACTGCCACAATTACTGTTACAGAAACGGAAGAAGCTAGTTCCGGAAACAGTGGAACCGGGTACAGTGGAACCGGAGACAGTGGAACCGGAGACCGTGAAACCGGGGACAACGGAACCGGAGAAAATGAAATTGTAGATAACGAGCCCGTCGACAGTGGAACCATAGATGATGGATCTGGAAATAACGAAGCAGATGAAAGCGAGAGCAGCAGTGGAGGAAGAAGCCACAGAAGCGCCGGTGGTGGCGGTGGTTCCCCTGAACCTGCAAAAAATGTTGAGGTTAAAGAAATCTCCCAGGTCTTTATTACAAACGGGAAAGAAGTAAAGTTTAATCTTAAAAATAATGCAACCTGTATTGTGTATGTGGAATTTGATGCTAAAAAGACTGCAGGTAAGACCACAACCATTGTTGAGGAATTAAAGAATAAATCCATACTTGTTTCCGAACTACCTTCCGGGGACGTTTATAAATCCTTTAATGTCTGGGTAGGAAACAGCGGATATGCAACCTCAAAGAACATTGAAAATTTTATCATCTGTTTTAAGGTTGAAAAGGCCTGGATGCAGGAAAACAGGATAGATAGCTCGTCCATTGCCCTTAACAGGTACAATGATGGAAAATGGGAACAACTACCAGTCTCCATATTGAAAGAAGACGATGAATTTACGTATTTTACAGCCGAAACCACAGGTTTCTCCTCCTTTGCAATAACAGGCAAGGGAAATAACGCTTCAGAAAATGTAACCGAATCAGGTTCTGAACTGGAAACTCGTTCGGTTAATTTTCAGGATGCGGAAAGTACAGGACTGACGGCTGAACAGATGTCTGAGCAGGGAAATAGTACAGGCACTAAGGGCTCTGAAATGATCTCTAAAATAACCAGCCTGCTTAGAGAATGGATTAAGTCTCTACAATCCTTGACGAAAGGCTGAACCTTTCCTTCAGCTTTTTACATTTTCAGGCATGAAAAATACCTGAAAATCATTCTTTTTTGCCTCTCTTTTTCTTCTGTAAGGTGGTCTGTTTATCGGGAATCTCAGACAGATAGACTTGAGGAGATGTATTATAATATCTGGATTTTAAAGTATTTTCCGGGTCAAGATACAAAATCATTATTATAATAATCGGGTTAGGGAACACTGTCGGGTAAATTTTCGTTTAAGATTAAAAGAATAATTATAATGATAAATTGTGACATTTCTCCGCAGTTATTGCACTAATTTTCCTTCGGGAGAGAAGCCTTATTTTATCCAGCCTGTAAACAAAAAAGAGGAGAAAAGATACCCTTTCGAACCCGAAATCTCCTACATGAGGAATAAGTTTAGAGATGTCCGAAAAAGGCAAATCAGGTTTTAGGGTTTTGAATACGTGTTTTTAGGTCTTATTTTTGGAAATCGAACCAGACTATGACTCCAGAGCAGATCTTAAAATACCAGCCCTGTACCTTTAGAACCAGCCTTTAGCCAGACCTTTTGAGAAGGACATCGTAAATGAGTTTTTGTTCAGGTGCCAGTTTGACCCGATAATGATAATCAAATAATCCTCTCGAAATGTATATATATTTAGTCGATCAGGTACTCCTGAGAAAATTTGGGGAAACATCAAATAAAATTAACTAAGTTGAAATTTCTCCGGTTTTAAGAAAAACAGTATCAAACTTACAAAACGTACCCTGCTACCTTTCAGCAGTCATTCGGCATCTAAACCGGTTGCTGATGCATTGAGTTAATGGTTCGAGAATTCCCTGAATAACCATTATACGAAAAAGGCAGCAGCCTTCAAAAAACAGGTTTACTGAAATTCATCTAATATGGATAAATAAACAGTCCGTTTGAGGTGCCGGCGGGCTACACCCATGCCTGCCGGAAAAAGAAACAAACCACGGTAGACCATATTCAGTATTCGGTAGAGAACCTGACAGGGTCCTGCCAGAATCCAGCTTCTAATCCGATCCCGATTCGAACCCAATCCCGATTCGAACCCAATCGGGACCCTACCAGGATCCAACCCAACCCAGGGAGCACTGCCCGGGAAAATCCAACCCACAATTCATCGGGTACTGCCAGGAAGTCCAGCCACCACCGAGTTCTCAGACACTCTACCCAACCGAGTTCTCAGACACTCAATCCAATATAGAATCCAGCGGGAAACCCAGCCCTGGATTCTACCATACCCTACCTGGACTCCAACCCCGGATACAATCGAAGACCTAACTTCAATCCAACCCAGAAGGTCGTAAAAGAACCATGTCGATTGTTAAAGAGAAACCCCAATTAGACTTTGTCTTAAAAGCTCATCCCGGAGCAATCGGACAAGGAATCAAGCAAAAAGATAGATCCAACAACGCACTTAAGATTTACAGCTGTTTTAAGGAATTTGAAACAGCAAACTTTGAAACCCTGAACCCTAATATGAAATATTCTATCCAACCCGGTACTTATTTTGTTCCATCAAATACCAGCACCCTATCTGGCAAACTATTCAAAGTTAAAGGATCAGGCTTTAATTTCCTGCAGCCTGCAGAAAGAAGCCGCTTAAACTTTAACCAGCTGACCGAGAGTTATTCAATCGTAACTGGCAGGGCAACAGAATTCTGTTCTTGTCCGGAAGCCCCGGAATCCGGAAATTAAGGAACTGGGATTCTCATGTCAGTTAACGAATCGGTCAACCGAATAGTGGCAGGTTCCGGTGTGATCCTGGCAGGAACACTTATTGGAATGCTGCTTGATATCGTAATTAAAGGAGTGCTCACATCATATCTCTCGCCAGCCGATTTCGGCACCTATTCCCTTGCACTTACGGTAATCTCAATAACAGGCGCCGTAGCAACTCTCGGACTCCACGAAGGGGTACCAAGGTATATTGCATACTTCAGAGGCAGGCATGAGGAATATAAGATTCATGAATTGATTCTCTCGGCTGTATTAATGGGCCTTGTTGCCGGTATGCTTGCCATGCTGGTCTCACCTCTATTGTTTGAACGTCTGGCCGGGGAAGGGTTTGACATACAGGGTAAAATCTTATCCGTTGTCAGGATAATGATCTTTGCCATCCCGTTCACCATACTCCTGAACCTGTCAGTGGCGATCTACAGAGGATTTGGCCGTACAAGTGTCAACATGTACTTCTACAACATTATAAGGCCGATATCCCTGCTGGGATTTGCTTCAGCTGCAGTGTTTTTCGGGGTGTCCCTGAAAGGAGTTGTATTTGCAGACCTGCTTTCAATGGTCTTTACATTTGGCATAATGTCAGTTTACTTTATAAAAAGACCCCCAATCAAACCGGAATGGAAACTTAAATTCAGTGAGCCCACAAAAAAGCTGATCAGGTACTCATTCCCGCTTTTAATAAGCGCGACCCTGCTTAACCTCATGACTTGGACAGATACCATAATGCTTGGTTATTTCAAGTCCGCCGAAGTCGTTGGAGTTTACAGTGCAGTATATCCTCTTGTCGGATTCCTGTCCATGATAATCGGTTCCATGGGGTTCGTGTATACCCCTGTAACCTCAAAGCTGTGGGGAGAAAAGCGGACTGAGCCACTTGGCTCGATTTACGCGATAATGACGAAGTGGTGCTTCCTGCTTACCTTCCCGGTCTTTGCATTGATGTTCGTATATCCGGATTTTATCCTGACGAAAATCTACGGAGCAGACTATGCAGGCGGTGCCACGGTTCTGCGCATCCTTGCCCTGGGATTCGTAACAAACTCGTACTTTGGATTCAACTATCACACAATAATGGCATCCGGAGACTCTGACTTTCTGATGAAGTGCTCGGTTGCAAGTGCAGGAACCAATGCAGTACTTAACTTCGTACTTATACCGCAGTATGGTATGATAGGTGCAGCAGTAGCATCTTCTGTATCCTTTGCATCCATAGAGGTCTTAATGACCCTGAGAGCCTGGAGGTCACAACACATGCATCCGTTTACTCCGATGTACAGAAGGTTGACCCTTATAGGTGCCATTCTGGTTGTGGGCATGCTCGCAGCCCGGGAAATGCTTCCGCTTTCCGGAACAAGCTGGGAATATGCAGCCTTTATGATTGTGTATTTCGTGGCTATCCGGTCTGCAAAGGTGCTCGATGAGAAGGAAATGAATATGGTAAACGGTATCAAAAAAACAATCATGCAGAATATCAGTATACTTCTCCCGCAAGCACTCAAAACTCTCGGATATTAAAACCTTAAAGAATAACCATAACCTAAAACCTTAAAGGATAACCATAACCTAAAACCTTAAAGGATAACCTTTCCCGGAGTCTGAAGAAAGCCGGCAATATCTCTCTCTGTTTTTCGAGGGATGCCGGTAATTTGTTTTTACAATTAAGCATTATCCCCACTTTCCGCAGATGTCGATTCAAGTTTCACAATTGTTACCGATATCGTTTAGTATGAAAACTGCCCCGGGCATTCAAACATGTGGTTTTGAAATTTCCCACACTTTTCGACCTCATGTCTTCATTCAAAGCTTCCAATTCCAATTTCTCGAAGAATCAGTTAAACTAATAATTGCAGATTTAGGAGTAATTCTCCAAAAACGATAACAAGAAAAATGCTTTTTTTAGAACCTCTGCAAAAGGTCAGGTAATGGGTATTTGCTCTTTTTCCTAAACATTTTGAGTTTTATGTTAAATAGACTTGCCTCCTCCATATCAGATAAAAGGTTTTCAGAAAACCAAACTAAAGCCAGAACTAAAAAAAGCTGGAGTAATATAATTAGATAGTTGCGTTTTGGAGACAGTCCCGTCGATAAATCAAAAGAAATATATACAGTGGGTGGTATAGTACAGTAGTAAATATTTTACGTTTATGTGGAATATAAAAATTAGAGAGTAAATGAAGAGTGGGGACTCATGATAAGAAATAAGCTTTCCGGAACAAAAATAAAAAATATAAAATGTTCCGCATGTGCTGGGTTAATGCACGTATCCAGAATATGCCCCCTTTCACAACTAATCCGGAGCAGACCAGCTTCAAAGAGAAAAAAGTCGACTTTCGCCAAAAGGAAGGCTCTTGATGCGAAAATCAATCAAAAAGAAAATGATGATACAAATGATGATACTTTAGAGCACAAAACTGCAGCTTTTTATTTACATTCTCTGATACGGATAAGGGCTACTGATAAGGATGGAAACTCTATTGAAGTCACGTACTAATTGACTAAAAGCCCTATCAAGTGCCGTAAAGTGTAAAAAGGCAAAATTGAGACCATCATGGTGTTTTTCTCCATTTCCCTATTTTTTCCGGTCTTTCCGTGTTTTGTGTCTTTCCATGTTTTGTGTCTTTCCACGTTTTGTGTCTTTCCACGTTTTATTTCTTTATAGGGTTCAGGTTCCCTGGGGAAATATTAACTCTTAATAGGTGACTATCCAATTTTGTTAGAGAAAAAAACCGATTTGCAGAAAAAGAAATTCGCAGGAAAATTAATTTACATCACTTGAGGACTCTCTGCAAAGCTAAAATAATAAGAAATAGACACTTTAAAGACAGAAGATCCCTTTAGATCCTTTTAAGACATGTTCTGGAGATGTAAAAATGACCTTGGTTATCGCTTTTATCGGAAAAAACGGTGCAGTAATGGCCGGAGACATGCGGGAAATCACGTTTGAAGGGGAGAGGCCGGACAGGGAAAAACTTGAAAAAGAGCTTTACAGCGGCGCAATAGTTACGGACGAGGAGCTGGCAAAAAAGGCAGAGGAGTTAGGGGTCAAAATAACGGTCACGGACTGCAAAAGCAAAGTCTCGGAGAGAAACGGTATCCTGGTAGGGGAAGTCTCCTCAGTTGAAGGCGGGGTCGTTAAAAAAAGAAGGCTGTACGCTTCAGCAGGAAATTATGCAATTGCCGAACTCAGGGACTCGGAACTTACCCTCACCTCACAGGGTAAGGGCAGCAATTTCATCGCTTTCGGAAACGAGTTTACAAAGCAGATAGCCAATAAATGTTTCAAGGATAACTGGACGAAAAAGAGTAACCTTCAGGATGCAGTAAAAATCCTCATGCTCTGTATGGAGACCGCAGCAAAGAAAACAGCTTCCGTGAGCAAGCAGTTTGTTATCGTGCAAACCTCATCGAATGTTGATGTTTTGAAAGTTGTGGAAAAGGACAGAAAAAGCTGAAATGACAAAAACAGAAACAGCTGAAAAAGCAGAAGTTGGGGGAATTGCACCGCCCTTTTCTGCTCACTCATTTACGAAAAGCTCGACAAATTCGAATTTTGTCACATCAAATAGGCCCTTATCCCCCAGTTTAAGTTCGGGAATGACCAGAAGCGACATAAATGCAAGAGTCATAAAAGGCGACTCAAGCGACGTTCCCAGTCTCCTGGCTTCTGCATTAAGCAGCCGGTAACGGGAAGCTACATCTTCTCCATCAAGGGTGCTCATAAGGCCCGCAACCTCAAGCGGAAGATCAAGAAGATTTTCTGCGGTGCCCACAACGATTCCTCCTCTGTTTTCCACCAGCCGATTGACAGCTTCAACTATGTCCTTATCGGCGGCTCCAACTGCAATTATATTGTGACTGTCGTGGGCAATGCTGCTTGCAATAGCGCCTCTTTTCAAGCCTATATTCTTTATGAAACCGATCTGAACAGGGTCATCTGCATACCTGCTCAGGACGACCATTTTCAAAATATCCCGTACAGGGTCCGAAACCAGATTGCCGTTTTCTACTTTTGGCAGAGCCAGTTCCTGGCCTGTAACCAGTTCTCCGTCCCTGGCAACGATTACCCTGATTTTCGTTATATTTTCCTTATTTTCCCTTTCCTTATTTTCCCCTGCAGGAGGCACAGCCAGTTTTACATCATCAATTGAAATTTTGTTTCTGTTGAAAACATTTCTTGCAGGAACTTTTTCCACCGGGAAAAGAACCTTTCCGTTTTCGTAAACACATTCTCCATCGATAAAAGTGCTCAGCACATTGAAGGATTTCAGATCGTCTACGATAATGAAATCGGCAGAGTCTCCCTCACGCAGCAACCCGACATTGAGCCCGTAATGCTCCACGGGATTGATCACCGCTGCCCTGATAATGTTATAGATATCAAGTCCCTTCTCCTGGCCGCACCGGATCAGTTTATCGATATGCCCTTCATATATCAGCGTATCAGGGTGGGAATCATCGGTGCAGAGCATAACCATTTCAGGGTATTCATCTATCAAGCTGTACAAGGTCTCGAAATTCCTTGCTGAACTCCCTTCCCTGATCAGGACCTTCATCCCGAGTTTTATTTTCTCAACCGCTTCTTCGTAAGTAAAACATTCGTGGTCTGTGGAAATTCCTGCCCCGATATATTTCTGCAGGTCGGCTCCCCTCAAGCCAGGCGCATGCCCGTCCACAACTTTGCCGTACTTTTTAGCTGATTCCAGCTTCGCCATTACCTCGGGAAATCCCAGAATCACACCCGGGAAATTCATCATCTCGGAAAGGTAATACAGGTCCTCCCTTGCCAGAAGTCTGTCCACAGCCTCTGCATCCAGCACCGCCCCTGCTGATTCGAAAGGGGTGGCCGGCACACATGAAGGGACCCCAAAAAAGACCTTTAGAGGAGATTTTTTTGAATCCTCAAGCATATAATCAATGCCCTCTTCCCCCATAACGTTCGCAATCTCATGAGGATCACTGACCACTGCCACCGTACCTTTTGCAACAGCCATCCGGGCAAAAACCGAAGGCACGGTCATGGAACTTTCTATATGCACATGGGCATCTACCAGCCCGGGCAGAATGTACTGCTCATGATCGTGTTCTTTTTCTTCAACACGAATGATTTTTCCGTTTTCAACAGTAATCTCACTTTTGAACTGCCGTTTTGAAATGGCGTCAACAATAATCCCCCGGTACTTTTTCATGAGGACTTATTGAAATCGGAAATGTATAAAGATTTCCAAAAAGCCAGAATTTGGGGACTTGTAGAAAAAGAATAAAAAAAGAAGATACAGATTAATTGGTCGATTACCTTTCATCAAATGCAAAAAAACTATAGAAATATAGAGGCACTTTTTTGTTGGCTACGAAGATCGGTTTTGACCATCTAAAAGTAGCACGAAAAGATAAATAAAAGGTACACTGTTAAGTCTTCGGGGATGGCTACAATTATATGTTCGCCTGTAACTGGAAAATTTATTCTCCCCCGAAAACATAACATTACCAAAAAGGAAAAGATAAAATGAAACCAACACGAGTTCCTAACAATCCTTGTTTTTCTTCCGGGCCTTGTGCCAAACATCCAGGGTATTCTGTTGAAGAGCTGAAGGATACACCTTTTGGCCGGTCACACCGGAGCAAACCTGGCAAGGAAAAATTAGCTGAAGCAATTAAAAGAACAAGAGATATGCTTGGACTTCCTGATGATTATCTCGTAGGTATTGTACCGGCTTCCGATACAGGTGCTTTTGAAATGTGCTTGTGGTCTATGCTGGGGTGCCGCGGGGTTGATGTTCTGGTTTGGGAATCTTTCAGTAAAGAATGGGCAACCGACATCACTAAACAGTTAAAATTAAAAGATACCCGAGTTTTTGAGGCAGAATACGGGAAATTACCGGATTTAAAGCAGGTCGATTTCAAGAATGATGTCGTCTTTGTCTGGAATGGGACTACTAGCGGAGTCAGAGTGCCCAATGGCGACTGGATTCCTGATGACCGGGAAGGGCTCACGCTTTGCGATGCCACCTCTGCCGTATTTGCTATGGATATACCCTACCATAAACTGGATGTCATTACCTTCTCATGGCAGAAGGTTTTAGGTGGGGAAGGTGCACACGGGATGCTGATTTTGTCTCCGCGGGCTGTTCAGCGGTTAGAAAGCTATACTCCTGCCTGGCCATTGCCCAAGATTTTCCGACTGACCAAAGGTGATAAACTGAATAAGGATATTTTTGCAGGCTCTACTATTAACACCCCATCCATGCTGGCTAATGAAGATTGGCTGGCAACACTAAAATGGGCAGAGTCTGTCGGAGGGCTTAAACAACTTATCCAACGGGCAAATGAAAATCTGGCGGTCTTTGAGGCATTTGTTGCTAAAAACAACTGGATCCATTTCTTAGCGGAAACAAAAGAGATAAGGTCCAGTACCAGTGTCTGCTTTAAAGTTGATTTATCCGACGAAAAGCTTAAAGAACTGATTAAAACGCTTGAGAATGAAAAAGTTGCTTATGACATCGGTTCTTACCGTGATGCTCCTTCGGGTTTGCGCATCTGGTGCGGTGCTACCATCGAGAAAGAGGATTTAGAATGCCTCTGTGAATGGATCGAATGGGCTTACAATTTGGTTAAATAATAAAATCCTTTTTGTTGTCAGCAAAGAAGGGGTCGTGAGAAATCATTAATATCTTTTTTGCTGATAGCAAAAGAATGTTTTATCCCAAAATTTGTCTCACGCGGACAGATTTTAAATATCCTTTCAAAATCCTTTTTTCACACCTGATTTATCAGAGAAATTTTCAACCTTAACTCTGCTCATTTAGGGAATAAATTCAAATTTAGCTTTTTCTCAATATCACTAATTTTCTTAGGCACTTCCGTTAAAATCATTTTGCCGTCTAAATCCATCAAGTAAACTTTGCGGAATTGTTCAATAAGGTCTCCTGGAGAATACTTACTTGTCAGATCAGCTTTTCTTATACAGTTTTGGATTTTTACGTACCATAAAGGGACAAAAACGATATGAAAAGATGCCCAAAAAGAGATTCATTATCCTGTAAACCTAAATTTGACAAAATAAAGTCTTTTCAGAACTCTTGGATTCTTTTCGTTTTTGATTAAACTCACTCTTTAACTGGAACTTATTTTCCATTTTTTCTGCCAATTAAGCCAGAGAATAGTTTCCCCAAAAAAAGTACATCTTATTTTTGACCTAAAATCTAATTAAGACCTTAAGAAACCGTAAATTTTATTGAGGAGGACGTACAATCCTCCTCTGGCGATATATTATGAAAGCTCCGCTTATACCACTAAACGAAGATTTCAAATGGAAATT
>NZ_JJOY01000047.1 GCF_000979455.1 Methanosarcina sp. 2.H.T.1A.6 | reverse complement strand
AAACAGAGAAAGGTTTAGAGAAGAATGGTTTTAATGAGAATGAGACATGAAAAACACTATTGGTAGATGGAAATAAGTTCTTAACCGATGACCAATGAATAAAATTTACTTTATATCCCGTAGTCTTCTTTTTTGATTACTGTTCCATTACTGTATACTTATTTCCTGTGATCCGGTCACGAGTTTTCTAGCAGGATGAATCATAGTATGGGTTCTGGAGATAAACAGATCACCTGGGGGCCTACCCTGTTCCTGTCACCATCAGGCTATAATTGGCTCGTACCTATGGTGCTCCCAGGTTGGCTTTATCTGTGATCTCTGTGTAAACTCAACGACCGGAACCCCATAATAAAGGAAGATAATTTAAATATACAAAAGTGTACATGCCGACAGGAAACCTAAACCTATTTCATGAAGAAAAACTAAAAGCACATTTGGTGTAAGTGTGTCTCAAATAGATGTTTCAGATGGAGATCTTATTGTTTTTATAGGGTTATCATTGTAGGAATTAGTTTAAGTCTTTTAACAAATGTATGGGTCACAGGTAAAGGAAATCAAGGCATAGCTCAGTGGTAATTTATTGACAAATTATGAAAGATAGGAGTGAGTAAAATGAGTGAATACGAATTAACCGACATTGAAAACAAAACCCTGAATAATTGGATAATGTTAAATATAGTCCCACAAAAAACACCAAATAAAAATTACACTAGTTATGCACTTAAAATTCTTTTTGAACAAGCACCAGATGGTTTCTTTATCACAAATAAGCAGTTTAAAGAAGCGATGGTCAGATGTAATTTCTCACCTGTAAATAAAAATAAATTAAATTGGGAATTCCGAATTTCCCTAAAATCTCCAGGGTCGAAATAATCTAAATGAGGTTATAGCCTACATTCCGCAGTATTTTTTTGAAAAGTCAATATTTTTTCCGAATCTCGCAAGAGAGGAGATCAGCATTGGCAGCCTAACGCAAAAAATCATAGCTACCACCCTTTTTGCTGGTGGTAAGTATAGTTATGAGCATAATAGTACTTGGGCTTCATCGAGATGATCTAAATTACTGGTATAGGTCTAACAGAAAAAGCAAAACAGAGAAAGCAAGTAATTAGGCCACCGACAACCCCATCTTACAATCCTTTTACGCCCGTCTTTTAAGGACCGACCCGACGAGGGAGCATTACAAACGAACATATCTTTAGGGAGGAGAAAATAATGTCCAGATTTCCATTCTCAACCGGGATGGAAAACTCTTAACAACAATGCTTCCTCCTGAAAGTACAAATGTAAAAATTAAATTTGCTCAGTATAATGCTTTTGAAGATCAAGAAATAAGGCTTGAGATAGCAAAGAGGTTTATTTGCAGGGATTATTTTTAGTCACCTCCTTGCTGTAAATGGAAAATCTTCTTTTTTGATTACGGTTACATTAATATATACTTGTTTTCTGTCCTACATTCGGCAGCAATCACATCTTAAAATCTACACATTTTTGATTGTTATTTTTTGTAGGTTAATCTAAAAATCAGTGTCATGCGAACTATATATTTAATCAAATTTTCCATTTATCTCATTTATTATAAATATATATTAATGATGTCATGGTTAACATTTAGCAAAACTTGATTTAAATTGAATATCAAAAGTTCTGAAAAAAACGATATCAATAGAAAAATAGAATGGATTTTTATGTCGACCTGCCGAAAGCAGGATATATATTTTGAATAAAAACAAAATAGTTATGTATTTCTCATCTCTTTATAAATTACTTCCGTGAATGCGGAAAAAAGAGATTTTTTTGGAAATCCTGCATTACTAATGTTTTTCGAATAGTGGCAAATATGTAGGAAGGCGGTTGTAGGCTATACTCAGGAGGAAATATGTCTAAGCAAATGTATAAGTGGGAAGAGAATGGGCAAGAGTTAAAGGATTATATTGTAAGCGTTTTCAGAGCTTCGTTAAATAATGAGAATTTAAAAAATTTCAAAATTGAAAAGAACCATATCGAAATTGGACAGGGGGGATTCGAGTACAAATTTGATGTTTTTTATGAGGTTAAACTAGCAAAAATATATCTTAAAGCTGCAATAGAATGTAAATATTACAATAAAAGAATAACAAAAGAAATGGTCAAGCATTTTAAGGAAGATCTTAATGAATGCAATAATATTACTGGTTTTATTCTAGCTACTAAAAGCTATAATGTAGAAGCTAAAAAGTATGCGGATTTTCATGGTATACAACTAATAACTGATGATCAGTTACCAAACGTACCCGGAATGTTGCTTTTACAAACTGCATGTTCTGTGCCAGACGAAAATGTACATGGGGACCCATTTTGGACTATTATGAAAGTAACTAAATATGGGAAAAATACAGGTTCATATTATTCACTCAATGGCAACGAGTTCAATATGTTAGAAATTGTCGTCCACAAGCGATACAGGTCAATATTATTATTCATATCAAAAAAGTCTGCTGAGAGAGTATTAGAAGCCGATGGAGCAAAAGATTGTTCTGTTTTCGGAGTTAGCCGACAACAATTGAGATGGATTTGTCTCCTGTCACAGTTTTTCAAATGTGAATTACTAATCAGCAGCGTTTTGTCCCTTGACTCATATGGAAACTCCCTTGTGTTTAAACATTCATATGATGAATTATTAGCTGAATATGATTTGGAATAATTTTCGGTGTGCCTTTTTTCTAAAAGAATGTAGGTTTCAAGACTTACTAAGGAGGAAATATGTCTAAGTCGCAAGAAGCAGGTAAGGAGTTAGAGAATTATGTTGAAAACGTTTACTCAATTCTGTTGCAAAACGAGCATTTAAAAACTTTTTATATTAAAAAGAATCACAAAGAAATTGCAAAATCTGGAGCCCAACATGAGTTTGATGTTTTTTGTGAAGTAGAAATAGCAGGAGTAACTCATAAAGTTGCAATCGAATGTAAAAATTATAAGGATCGAAATGTAGAGAAAGAAAAGCTCGACGCTTTTAGCAAGAAACTTGATGGCTGCAATATTAAGACTGGGTATATGATAACTTCTAATGGGTATCAAGAAGGAGCTAAACTAGAAGCAAAATTCTATGGAATAGAGCTAATAACTACTGAAGATTTGCCAAATATATATCCATTAACTCTTACTCATGCGAAATGGCTTTTGCCAGACGAAAATACACATGGGGATCCTTTTTGGACTATTATGGAAGTAACTGAAGATGGGAAAAATACAGGTACATGTTATTCACCTAATGAAAAGATAGCACTATATATATCGAAATATAATCCTCATAGGGAGACAGCACTTAATGGATCGATAGCATTATTTCTATCAAAAAAGTCTGCTGAACGGGTATTAAAAAATATTAGAGAAAATGGTTATGCTGTTTTCGGAGTTAGCCGACAACATTTGATAGCGCTTTGCGACACTGCGAAAAATTTTAATCGACCATTTGCAATCGCTCTCAAGTTAGGATTCGAGAAAGATGGCAGGATCCTTATGTTTGAACATTCATACGACCAAATATTAGATAATTTCGGCATGTAATAATTTCATTTTACAGCTCGGCAAAATTCTCAAAGTTCAGTGTTTTTGAACTCTCTTCTTATTTTTGCCTCTTTCCATACTATACTTTTCTGAGTTCCACTATTCTGCATTATATAGGAATATTCGAGTTATGACCGATAACCGGCCATTAAACGCAAAATTTCTATGAGAAACACATTGACAAATGAAAGATAAGAAAGAAGAGACTTAAAAATACGCTATTTGATTTATGAGTTACTTCCTAATAAGGCCTAGTACCAGCGAAGCTGTCATGAAGGACAAAGTAGGCCAACACTTCCTAAAAAACCGTTGCGGAAGACGAAGTGTACAAGCTGGGATATTCATAAAATCCTGTTTTTGTGGTTGAAGATAAGGGGGTACAAAGTCGATTTGAATTAAGTGAAATCTACTTTGCCCCGGTGGTAGCTTGGCTGGTATTGGGCCCAATAGTGTCATGAACATGTCATTTAGCATAAAGCTGTTTTTTCGCTTCTTTTATATCAATTCTTGCCTTATGACCATGCTTTTCCAGCAGATACAATAGATTTGCCCCATTCATCAGTGTTATTGGTTTGTCTTTGGCAAATTCATATGCATCATTGCCATAATTAGAAGTTGAAACCAGAATACCCTTGTTTGCTCCTTCGTTCAGAATCGTGCCATAGAGATCTCTAACAGCCGATACACCTACCACATTAGTATATCTTTTAGCTTGGATGACAATCTTACCACCCTTAATTGGATCTGGATCAAATGCAACTGCGTCTACACCTTTATCTCTGCTAGCCTGGGTTATCTTGACTTCTCCTCCATTTGTACTGAACTCCCACTCAAATAGTTCCCGAATCAGGTTTTCAAAGTCCTGCCAGTCCATAGTGGCCAGATTCATTGAATCATCAACATTACCAATGACTCCATAACCTTCAATAAAACGTCGATCTTCTTTGTTTAATACGACTACTGGTGGCACAGGAGTAACAATAGACAGTTTCGCAGCTGCAATTCCCTTAGCACTCCTGAACCAAGCTTTTGGATCAATAGAATCCAGATTCAGTATTTTGAAGTTTTCCTTTTTCACATTGATCGACAGGATATAAGGCTCAATATGATTTCCTGTAGCTTTATCTATAGTATTTACTTTACCGTTGATAACAACAGATTCTACTCTTCCATACTTATCCGAACCGAAAATTAAATTGAAACAGATAAGAACAATTTGATAGATGACACTGTCATATTTAGCATTCAGTGCTGAATCAGACAGAAACGATTCTTTGAATTCGTTTCGATTTTTAACAAAAGTGATCTTTTTAAGACGCGGTAAGTCATCTACTGTTGGTAACAGAATGTCCACGATAAGCATTTTAGTCTCGATCTGATATTCCAGCTCCACTTCCAGAAAGAAGTCAAATGGCAACTTGATGTTTTCAATGGAATGCTCAAAATAATTTTCTATTGCAGATACTTCGCCTAACTCAAAATCCTTCTTCAATTGATCGATTCTATCGTTGTTTGCTTTCTGTTCAGCATAAAATATCTTTTCCTGTTCATACCACTCGTTATAAACAATCTCATAATCAGCAAATTTTTGATCATATTTCAGATCTTTTATCTTCTCCTCGTCTTCCCATAGTTTATAGTCTTTTTCAAACTGAGAATCCGATTGTATTTTTTGTTTTTCTACTTGCTTTGTGGAAATTCGCTTCAAAAATGGAAGTTTCGGATTATACTTTGCATCTCCTCTACTTGGTTTAGTAGATTTTTCTTCACGTTTTGGTTTAACGGGTAATGGTTGATCAAACATACGATGATCCTTCAAGCTATCATAATCCAATGCTCTAGGATTCAGATTATCTATTAGGATTGTATCCAATGAGTTCTGCACTTCTTCCGCTTCAAGAGTCAGTTTGTTTGCTTCTTCAGTTGACTCTTCAATCGAACGGATAAAGCTTTCCCGCTCTTTTTGTTTTCGATCTACTTCTAGTTTTCTTTCCCACTGTTCTTCCCATTGAGCCATTTGGGCATGGGCTTTCTGTTCAGCGATCTTTTTAGTTTCTCCCTTTACCACTTTGTATTTGTTGAGACCTTCATGATGAATTTCATATGTGTATAAGTATCTACTTGCCATTAGATCCACCTAGTGCTTCGATTCCAAAGTGAATTTCTTATTTAGTATGAAAGCACTCAATACTTTTATTAATTTGGAATTAGTTGGAAAAATTTTTAACATGAATATTATCAATGTTAATGGAACAATGAAGATAGCAATTAACTCTTACAGGAAGCTAAAACTGACATTTGCAAAATATAGAATAACTATTTTAGAACTATAATATATTTGAGAATGTAAGTGTGTCATACAACCCAAAAAAATTTAACTTTTTTATTTCAGTCGAATACCCCGCTAGCTTGCTGCGGGGTGCGCCAGCGCAATTTTGATTATAAGATATTATGGGAATAAGAATGATTTTTGAGAATGCCAACTTCTGAAAAATTGATTGTACATCTATTCGCACTAGCGTACAAAAAGTTGAGTTTTTATTGCGAGATTGTTATAATAAATAATTTTATTCAGGGCAAGTTTGAGAAACTATACTGCGAAAATGTATCAGTTGCATACACAAAATTCGAGTTACCTATATCCCCTAATTTTAGCACGAGGGATTGAATTTGAACCCACAAACCCCTTCTATTTCAGATCCTGAGGCTTGCAGAAAAGAAGATTTCCTTTCTCACTCTAAAATTCCCAGTTCTTTCATAAGTTCTTCCGAATACTCCGGCACCGCCCCCGGTTTTGATGCAACATAAGTCCCAAGCATGCTGGCAACTGAAGCGGCTTTTGTAACTCCGTACCCTGAGAAAGGTATACAGGAATCCGGCAGAAAAAGCATCTCCTGCCCCTACAGGATCTGCAACTTCTACGGGTGTGTTTTTTTAAGGAGAGGTTTTTTTACTTAGAAGAAAATGGGTTTCCGTATCTCCGACTTTTTCAAACCCAAGTTTGTTGTAGAATTTTTGAGCTATATAATTTACTTTCAATACCCTGAGAGTTACTTCTTTTTTTGCCTTTTGAGCATCGGCAATAATATCTGAAAAAATTAAAGTTCCTATTCCTTTATTCTGATATTCTGGCAGTATTTGAATCTCATCAATAATAATGGATGTTTCATTTCTGCTGATAGCAAAAGTGCCAACATTTTTGTCTTTTACAACGATAATTTGGTGTTCTATAGCTTTGAGTTCCCTGCTGAATAAAAATCTTTGAAAATCTTCATCCCAGCTGCCCCAGGTTTTTATTACACAATCTTTCATGGTAATCTTTTTCATGTCATAAATAAAATCATAGTCTTCCTGAGTTGCTTTTCTTAAACTATACATGTATTCACCTTCCCTTGCTGGCATATGTCCGGATTATAAATATCGTATCTTGATACTGATGTCATTATGCTTTTTACAACACGTTTTCTTGATCATCACGGAATCGTTTCTGGCATTTATGATGAGCTGGAAATTGGAAAAGTGATTGATGAAGTGCTGCCCAAACTTGGGCAGCACAAGTTAGCTCCTTCTATTGTAGTAAAAGCAATGATTCTCAACTGTCTTGGTTTCACAGACAGTCGCCTTTACATGTACTCACAATACTTTGAAACTCTTACTGTTGAAAGGCTATTTGGTTTCGGATCTCCCTCTTAAAATAGACCCTCAATATTGATAAGCAGGAAGTTGATATGTAATAATATGTGTATCAACGGAAAAAAATTTAGAGATCTTTCCTCCCAAACTGTATCTCAGAATGATGCCAACATCATTGAGATTTTTCTTATGTTGGGGGAAGTATATGATATTGTCTATGACCATCATGGAAGAGCCGGAAAATTAAATGAGTATATAACTACCGCCATATATCATGTTTTAAGTACAAGTCCTAAAAAGGACTACATAAACGAACCAGTAAATCCTAAAGAATTTGTGTTAAGTCCCGAGTTATTGTATGCGGGATTAATACCTCAAAAGAAGATAAATTCATTTGATTTTAGTAATTATTGGACTCTAGCTAATTATTTTCGTAGATTGGATGGATTAGATGAAGGTGATTATTTTCATTTAATAAATCCAAATATAGATCTGGGCAATGAAACAGATAGAATCATTGTTAATATCAAAACACAGCAGCAGGCAGTTAAGATTGCAAAACATATTACCTGGAGTTGGACGGAAAAAAGTGTAGACTGGAAGTCTTATGTAAGTACATTTAAAATTTTAGTAAATAATAATGTAGAAGACCGTAAGAATCCTAATCTCTACTTAAAGAATGATAAAATGGTGATCTATTTTGCTGAAACCGACCCGGATAATAAAACTATCATGAATTCCATAAAGTGTGGTGTAGAAGTTTTCCTGGATAATATACCCGATGCAGTTCCTGATAATAACCTACCATTAAATGGTTTCTACAAAAGAGTGGGTAGACAAATAGGTACAGGAAGAGAAATAGGACAAAAGGAGCAGAAAGAAGCTAAAAGTTTCACAGATCAAAGGGTTGAGGAAATCAAAGCCTACATTTTGAATAATCAAATTGCGCATGATAGAAGTGAATGGATCGAAGGAGTATACTTTTATGTAACAAATTTTATTTCATGAGTGAATCAATAAGTCAAAAAGAAACTCTCTCGCACCAGGAAATTACAGAGGAAGAAGAGTCATCATAAATGAAAAGCTTCGGGACAAGAGAGGCATTTATCTCATTAGGTCCGGCACGTTGTACAACAGGAAAAGGTACAGCTTAAGGTGCAGGAGAGAGGAGTACTGAAAGACTGCAAGGAATTTTGAGACTTAAAATTCTACGGGAGAACATATCTCGTTGTTTGCAGCGGATGCGCCAGTGCAGCTTTGAATTAAGCAGAATTATAAAGCAAGAACTTTTTTTCATTTGGTCAATTAATTCCAGATCCTGAGGCTTGCAGAAAAGAAGATTTCCTTTCTCACTCTAAAATTCCCAGTTCTTTCATAAGTTCTTCCGAATACTCCGGCACCGCCCCCGGTTTTGATGCTACATAAGTCCCAAGCATGATGGCAACTGAAGTGGCTTTTGAAACTCCGTACCCTGAAAGGTAGGTATACAAAAATCCCGCAGAAAAAGCATCTCCTGCCCCTACAGTATCTGCAACTTCTACGGGTGTGGTTTTTATCTCCTCATAAACTCCATCCTGATAGACAGCTGCTCCCTCAGGCCCCTTTGTTATGCAGATTACGGATATTTTCGGGTACCTGTCCTTAAGCAGGCGGCAGAGAGTTCTACAGGCATACGTGGTTCCGAAAAGCATACCGGAAATTTGTGCTGCCTCTTCTTCATTCATTTTAAGGATTGTGCAGTGCTCAAGGGAAGATAAGATCCATTCCTTTCTGTAAAATCCGGCTCTCAGGTTTACATCGTAGAAAAAGTGTTTTGCCTTTATTTCCAAAAGCAGCCTTTTCAGCGTTTTCCTGTTTTCTTCCGACCTCTGGGCGAGGGTCCCGAAGCAGAAAACGTCCCACTCCTCAGCTGCAAGGGCTTCAAATTCCCTTTCATCCGGGGTAATCGCGTCCCAGGCTACGCCTTCATTGATCGTGAAAATAGGGATTCCTTCATCCTTCAGTTTGACAGTAACGGTTCCGGTCGGCCTTTTTTCGTCGATTAAGATGTACGAAGTGTCAACTCCCATTTCCTCAGCTCTGGAAAGGAGAATTTTGCCCAGCTCATCTCTTCCGACTGCTGTGAGCACAGCCGGCTTTGCCCCCAGCTTTGCAAGATGGGCTGCAAGGTTTAAGGGAGCGCCACCTAAGTGGGCTGAGCCTTTGATAATATCGAAGAGGGCTTCCCCGAATGTGAGAATTTTCATGTTTTCTACCGGGTTTTGGTTTCTTTGAAGGTTTTGATTCCTCTGGACTTTGATTCCTCTGGACTTTGATTCCTCTGGACTTTGATTCTTCCGGACTTTTGGTCTCTTTGATCACCTGATCAGATTCAAAGCGGCTGCAATGTCTTCGGCTATCATCTTTCGTTTGCTCTTTTCTATGAAAAAACTGGGGCCTGCTTGCAGGTAAGACGGAAAAGCTCTCTTTCCTCTGAAAAAGTAATCTTTTCCTCGAAGCTTGCAAGTGGACCCGGCGGGAATCACTTTTCCCTCCCCGTTTCTACTGGCAATGTAGTTGACGGCTTTGATTGCGACATCTCCCATTAACAGGAAAGCCTCCACGTTCGGAAACAGGGAAAGCTCTTTTTCCAGTATTAACGAACATTCTTTGATAGTGCCTGCCTTTATGCCGTATCCTGTTTTTCCGCACTTCACAGCAGTGGTAAGATAAATACCCATTTTGAGAATATCCCGGATTGAGGAAACGTTCACTCCTGCATCGTTGAATGCCTGCACTGTGGTCTGCTCAAACAGGGAATTTTCACCCGAATAATAGTAATTGTCGGGATTTTCGGGGGCAGCTTCTGAAATAAGCACTATAGAGATATCCTCAGGGTTCAGGTCCATGTCCGGAACGATGTAATTCTCATGCTTTACATCTGCACAGGGAAACTCCCTGCATCCCACACATTTGCTCATCTGCATTTCTCGTCTCCTTTCTTTCTCTTCTTTTTCCTTCGTCCTTTTATCTTTTATTTTATTACAAAACTGCTTTATACCTTTCCTGCTTACGGGAGATTCTATAAGTTATCATTTAAAAGATCCACCAATTCACCGATTATAGGGGATGCTCAGCATGCAGGAACACAGCGAGTTCTTAGGTACTGAAAAAATAGGGAAACTTCTTTTCAGGCTTTCAGCCCCTTCAATCATAGGGATGCTTGTTTACGCTTTTTACAACATAGTAGACACGATCTTCGTTGGCAGGGCTCTCGGGGAAGAAAGCGTTCCTGGAATTGGTGGGCTGGTGATAGCTTTTCCAATCCACATGCTCGCAATGGGGGTTGCAATAGGGCTCGGGGTAGGAGGAGCCTCAATTATTTCAAGGTCTCTGGGGTCAAAAGAGCCGCATAAAGCTGAAAAAGCTCTTGGAACCGTGTTTTTTCTGGGAATATTCCTTGGGCTTGCCTACTCGCTTGCAGGGCTTGCCTTTCTTGAGCCTTTACTAAAACTCTTTGGGGCAACGCCTAACATTATGCCCTATGCGAAGGCTTACCTTGAAATCATAATGGCAGGCTCGGTCGTCTTTACTCTCGGGATTGCAACCGAAGACCTTGTAAGAGCCGAAGGCAACGCCCGCTATGCAATGTTCGGAATGCTCCTGGGGGCCGGCCTGAATATTCTGCTTGACCCTATCTTCATCTTCGGGTTTGACATGGGGGTCAGGGGAGCTGCTATTGCAACTATACTTGCCCAGCTTGCATCCACGGTCTTCCTGCTGCGCTACTTCCTTGCCGGAAAAAGTTCAGTTACCTTCAAACCAAAGCTGCTGATCCCAAGCTCTGCAGTCTCAAAAGAAGTAATAGCAATAGGTATAGGTCCTTTCATTGTTGAAGCTTCAAACAGTGTCATGATGATTTTTGTAAACAACGCCCTTGCAACTTACGGAGAAGACGTCTCAATTGCAGCCTTCGGGATCATTCACCGCCTGCTTCTGCTCATCTTCCTGCCAATGCTCGGGATCTCTTTCGGCCTCCAGCCCATTGTAGGCTATAACTTCGGCGCAAAACAGTTCTCAAGAGTGGTCGAATCGGTTAAGGTCGCCCTGAAAGTCAGCACTCTCTTCTCCCTCCCGGGTTTTCTGGTCATGTTCCTCTTTCCTGCCCCTATTATCCATATCTTCAGCCCTGATCCTGAACTCACAGCCGTAGGAGCCGAAGCCATGCGGATCGTTGTGCTTATCCTGCCTTTCATAGGTTTCCAGCTCGTAGGCGCAACCGTGTTCCAGGCCCTTGGAAAACCGAGGCCTGCTTTTATTCTGTCACTTGCAAGACAACTCCTTTTCCTGCTGCCTCTTGTGCTGGTCCTGCCGAGATTTTACGGGTTGGCCGGAGTCTGGGCTGCGTTTCCCATATCGGATTTTCTGGCTTGCATGCTGGCTGCAGGGTTGCTGGGGAGAGAGTACCGGAAGTTTAAGAAGAAGGAAAAGAAGAGAGAAAAGCTTCAAATTGGGCTGGGAAAGTGAGGCTCGATCTGATAAGAGGTCTTGATAAATAAGAAAAAAGTAAAGAAAAGGTTATCTGGCACTCATGTCAGGCTGCATTATCCCGAATATATTTTTTTCTGTGTCGAGACAATATGCAAGCCAGCCTATGCCGGGTATGGGTCTCTTTTCCATAGTCACTTTGCCGCCGTGCTTCTGTATTTGATTCAGGTATTTATCAATGTCCGGGACGTCTATTGTGCAGATATAGGTGCTTATCGGAGTGTCTACTCCCGGTTCTCCTACCTGCCTTCTCATCAAACCCCCATCGATTCCCGGGTCTTCTTGTTTACCGGTTGTTATGTTCCAGTATTCTATGGGACCTTCCCACTTCTCTATCTTCCAGCCGAAAACGTCCTCGTAGAACTTTTTTGCCCTTTCAATATCTTCTGCATGTATCTCGAAATGAACCACTCTTAGCGTGATAACTACCTCCTGTTATAATTAGATAGTTTGGATGATATTTATATATTAATTTAGGCTTTGCTTTTTTTAGACATTTAATTTTCTCAATTTGACAGAGTATAAAGAGATCAGGCGCTTGGAGAACCCCAGCCATTTATTTCTCATATCGTTTACAAGACAGTTCCTTTTTCCTTCCTCTTATTCTGGTTTTGCCGGGGGTTTATGGATTATAAGGGGTATATGCGGAATTTTCTGTTTCAAATTTTCTGGCTTTTGGGCTGGTGATGGGGTTTTTTGGGCTCCGGAATGAAAAAAGTAGAGGTGGAAAAGAGGATTGAAAGAAGGGAAAAAATGTAAAGAGGAGTAAAATGCTTTTCTTTTCTGGATTCCTGAAAGGATAGGGGTAACAGCTTATATTAACCTGTCACAGGTCCTATCGGAATGATATATGGCCTCTCTCCATCATCTTTCACCAGAGCCCGTACACCATAGACCTGTTTTATATTCTCAACGGTGAGAACTGAAGCAGGATTCCCAACGGCAAATATTTTTCCCTCTTTCATCATGATTATTCTATCGGCATATCTCGAAGCCAGATTCAAATCATGAAGTGCCATGATCGCAGAGATTCCCTTGTTCTTCACGATATTCTTCATAATTTCCATGACCTCGAGTTGATGCCTTATGTCAAGATTGCTGGTTGGCTCATCAAGAAGAAGAATATCTGCCTTCTGTGCAAGTGCCCGTGCGATAAGTACCTTCTGCTGCTGACCTCCGCTGATTTCGTTAATATCTCTCATGGCAAACTCCATCATCCCGAGTAGTTCCAGCACTTCCAGTACATAATCCAGATCTTCCTTACTGCTCTTCCATCCAAGATACGGGCGCCTGCCCATGAGGACGGTATCGATAACAGATGCAGGAAAAACACATTCAATACTCTGTGGTACGTAGCCTATTTTCCTTGCAATCTCCATCCTGGTCATCTTGCTGATATTTTGCTCATCCAGGAATATGCTTCCTTTTATAGGATTCATTATATGGTCAATACACCGGATAAGTGTGGATTTGCCAGTACCATTCGGGCCGACAATGCCAAGAACTTCTGCGCGGTTTAGTTCCATTGATATGTCTTCAAGGACAGGTATGCTGTTATAAGCAAATTCAACGTTGTTTACCTTCAGTTTCACCAGTATTCCCTCTTTCGTTTCATAATCATATACAGGAAAAGTGGAGCACCCATAAAGGCGGTTATCGCTCCGACAGGAAGAATTATTGGAGCCAGAACTCTTCTTGCTACAAGGTCTGCGCTAATCAGCAGTAATGTGCCAAAAAGGCCGGATACGGGAAGAACAAACCTGTTATCACCTCCTATAGCAATGCGCGTGAGGTGCGGAGCAACCAGGCCTATAAATCCGATTGTTCCCGTAAAACACACAATACATGCGACCAGCAAAGTTGTGACTGCCATCAGAATGATCCGGGTACGTTTGACATTTACACCCAGGCTTGTTGCGGTTTCGTCTCCTGCAGCCATTAAATTAAGGTCAAGTGACTTTATCATGAGCAGGGGGAAGCAGCATGCAAGTGTGCCAGTTATAATGGCGACCTTGGGCCAGGAGGACCTATCAAGGTCACCAATTGTCCAGAAAATTGCTTCTTTTACAGCTTCTGCTTCGCCAAAGTATTGAAGGATTGTTGTCATCGCACTAAAGAGATACATCATCGCAATGCCAGCCAGAATCATGGTTTCAGGCGTTGCACCTTTTCGGTTTGATAACCCCAGGATTATAAAAGAACACAACAGTGCGAATAAGAATGCGTTGCCTATAACAAGATAATCTCCTCCAATGATGCCTACACCTGTAAGGATTGCAAGGGATGCTCCGAACCCGGCACCTGAGGATATGCCAAGCGTATAGGGACTTGCAAGCGGGTTCTTGAGTAATGCCTGCATTACGCAGCCTGCAACCCCAAGCCCGAAACCTGCAACAGTCCCCATGGATATGCGGGGAAGCCTGAGGTTCCATATGCATACATCTGCAAGCCAGCCCGACTCAAAGTAAGCTGGAAATAACCTGTTCAGTATTGAAGAATAAATCTCCCAGATAGAGAGATTTGCAGATCCTAGAGAGGCGGATATGCCTGATACGAGGATTATTGAGGCTAAAAGGAAGAAAATCAAGAGTATTTTTCTTCCAATGAACTTATTATATTGTATTTTAACTTCTTCTTTGGTCAAGGTATGCTGTTTTGTTTCCAAGGATACACATCCAGTGCAACAGGCAATTTATTGTATTTTTATTTGTAAGTACAGGAAGTGACCTGACAGCAGAACAATCTATCATAAAGCCACACCAGAGTAAAAATCATTAAGACGGTCAACCCGAGTCTCAAACCTGCACTTGCCGAGACTATTTTCAGGCTCAGCACAGGCCCGAAAATCCCAGAATAATACGGGAGCCTGTGTGTAAGGATATACCGGGTACTGACCAGAAGATTCCCCACAAGTAAGGTTAACAACGCTAACTTAATATCCAGAACTTCTGTTTCCATTAAATCTGCAACCGTGACGTATGCAGCTGTGAGATTGGCAACTACAAGCGGAATAATTGCCAGAGCCTCTGGAGGCAGCGGCATCCAGCCAAGATATTGAGAGAAGGCGTCAAATGTTCCCAGATCGATGAGAACAAAGACGAGAATGCTCACAGGAAACGCTACGAGCACAACTCGTTTTAAAAGTTTCACCGAATTAATTACACTTCTTTTGAGAGTGGTTCTTATGACCAATTTCTTGTCCCCGGTTTCTGAAGCAAATTCACAATCTTTCCGGGTCAAAAGTGCTCTGCCGGCAATAAGCACTAGCAGAGCTACTATCGTGTCGTTCAGTACGAATAAAGAGAGATATGCAATGCCCACTACCCCAAGGATGGGTACTATCGTAGGGGAGATATAAACAAGGCTTTCGTAGATTTCCTGGGGAAACCAAGTTGCAACGGTTGCCAGCAAAGTTTCTTTCTGGTCTATCTTCCCTTCATCGTAAAATTCCGAGAGCATCGCTACTGACGTGATTGGCGAACCAAAAGCGGTCATAAACGCAATTCCCGAATGGGGAGTGAAATACGCTCTGTGCAGCATCGGTTTCATCACCGGAAACTACTTCTCAAATATACTGAACTCAACTGCGATGCTCGCTAACAGTATACCAATTACCGTGAAAGGGAAAACAGAGATCCAGAGTAACTGCACGGACTACCGAAGCAATTGGCATGGTTTATGCTTTCTCTCCTTCTACCAGCATCATTTTATTGAACACTCTAACAGACACGTTCACAAGCCCTGCAGCTTCAAACATACTGATAACCTCTCCCGGGTCAGCACCGTTGTAAAAAGGCAATTCTTTTCCTATATTTTCACCAAAGTGGTGGTTTCCGGGATGAGAGTGTTTAGCCGGGATATCTGTCAGTACTTTGCCTCCGGATTTTGTCACTCTCGCCCATTCTTTAAATGCAGAGTCGGGATTTGCCAGGGTCCAGATCAGGTGTCTGCTGACAACCGCATCGAACTGCTCAGATTCAAATGAGATATTTTCTGCATCCTCCACAACAAAATTTACAAAATTTCCGGACCTTTCCATCTTCTCCTGGGCTTTTTCCAGTTTACTCCTTGCCCAATCCGCTCCTGTGACATCATATCCCATCTCAGCCATCAGCAGAGCTAAAAATCCGGTGCCTGTTCCCATATCCAGAATTTTCAGTTTCGGTTCGGTCCCCAGCAGCTGAGTAACCACTTCTGTCCAGAGTTCCTTTTCTTCTTCGGAATGCACTCCATGTGCTGCAACGGCATCATAATCGTGTTCTGCAGTGTTCCACCATTCTCTGATTTGCGGTTTTACTTCCATATGTTCTCACCTACGTCCATAATAGTAAATGTTGCAGTCATTACCTTTTTGTCATACAGGCCCTTCACGCCTTTTTCAGGATCCCTGTGCCCAACCTTGAACATCCACTTCCCACCTTTTTCCAGTTCAATGTCAACCATGCCTTCCTGATCAGTTGTCACTTCAATAGGATTTTCCTGATTGCCAACATATATTCCATATACAGTTGCATCAGGCAGTGCATGCCGGTCATACAATATTTTCAGCAGGATGTGTTCTCCGACTTTATACTGCCTGTAGCCCAGTGGAATTATCTCCAGTTCGTGCCCAAGCATCAGGTCATAGTCTGTCTGATTATTCTCTTCTGTCTGACAATTCCCTACCTGGCAATACCCTACCAGAATGATGGTCTTCGTATACTGCTGGTAATACTTCGGACCTTCCAGTCCGGAATGGGGTAAATTGAGGATTCCGCCGTCGTATTCTACTCCAATGGTGTGGTATCCTTCGAAAGCCGGAGTGAATTGCATCAATAAGTGATTCTCTGCGGCACTGACCTCAACAGCATGATTTTTGCCCCAGGTACCAGAGACAGCGGGAGTCACTTTTTCGACCTGAACCGCTTTGTCACTCTTCATATTATGTCCAAAACAAAGATCACACGCTACGGGATTGCCGGGAGAAACATTCTGCATGCCATGTTCAACCCATATCTCATGCCCGCGTACAATATCGGGAAGATCTTCCTCCAAAAATGGAAAAAAAGCTTCTTTTTGGGGAGTATTTTGCACCATAGTTCATCACTCCGGAAGTGGATAAGCCCAGGTTCCGGCGACCTCGAGGTCATGGAATTTTTTGAGATACTCTTTGTGTATTTCTTCCGGTTTTATATCTTCAAATAGTTCAGGGTGCATGCATTTGGCAAAGTAAATATTCCCTATTACCCACCTGGGCCCACCGACAATATCCCTATCGACCAGGTAGACTTTACTATTTTTCACAGCATTGACCTTCTCGAACCCCGGCCTTCCTGAAAGGACTTTTGCCAGCAGATTTTTCATATCATCTTCCGTTTTTCCGGGGCCGCTGTCAAAGCCTTTCATTAAATCCGCAAACATGAAGTCAGGGTTTTTCTCAATCACCCACTCGGGATCCACTTCTACGGAGGTACCGACCAATCCTGTAGCGATATTGCGCCCTCCGGCTCTTTCAGCCAACTGACCTGCACTGGGGTCGTCTGGGGTTATCACCCACCATTTCTCCTCGCTCCCTGACATGTACTCATAATAGAAAATCGGCATGTCTTCGGACTTCAGGTCTTTAGTGCGTTCGTTTATGAGATTCTCATAGCCCTGCATCCAGTTGATGAGTTTGTTCACCTCTTTTTCCTTTCCCAGAACAAAACCCATAGTTGTTAAGTCGGAATCTATGCTTTTCTGGGAAGCTAAGCCCATTATAACCACAGCCGTATTCGGAAGATTTCTGGCTATATCATCGGCATTTTCTGCCTGCCAGAGGGGTAAGAGGACTATATCGGGCTCGAGAGTCAGCACCATTTCGTAATCAACCGATTGGCCGTGCATCGCAACCTCAGGAAGGTCTAAAAGTCCAAACTCAGCCATACGCTCATGGAAAGCCCTATCAACCCCTACAATCATATCTCCTGTTCCGAGAGCAAGCAGGGTTTCTGTAGTACGGTAATCCGTGGGAATGATATTTTTTACTGGCAGCTTCACGCTAACCTGCCTGCCAACTCCATCAACAAGCGTAAGATCTTTCGCTTTTCCAAGATTGATAAGCTCGATTTTAGTTACATCAAGCATATTGATGCTGTTATCACCTGTGGCATCCGCAAACTGAGTCTGGTTGCCGGAGCCCAGAATGATACTTTCGGTGTACTCCGCATCTTTCATATCTATGGTTCCGTCTTCGTTCGCATTTCCGAGGATGCTGAGCATGATATCCGATGAAACAGCAGAATCCGATACGCCAGTGGAGTCCGATAAATTAGCAGAATCAGGCAAATTTGCAGTTTCAGATTCATTCACAGAACCTGATGCAGCTGCCGGTAATACTGGCAATGTCATAAGCAGCAGGCTAATGAGTACTCCAACCAGGACCTTTGTTTTCATGTCATTCACCTCTGTTCATTCCTGGCAAGACAGATAGCCGTGGTCAAACCTGCAAGAGTAAGCACTACCTCAAAACCGGGTGCTGCTTTCTGCGCATCTTCAGCTTCGGCGTCTCTAAGGTCCGCATCGATACCACTGGCTTCAGTAACTCCCCAGTCCGTGTCGATACTGTTAGCTTCGGTATCTCCGAGAAGACCGTCAGAAATATGAATTTCGCCTTCCCCGCTACCGATCACTTCAAACCCGATGCTGGCAAGCTGTCCGGAACCGCTTACCCCGGTGACTCCCTCCAGATTAAAGATCACCCTGACCTTTTTGCTGTCAACCGAACGCCACTGCACCGGTATTTCTGTTTCCCCGATACTCCCGTTCTCTACACTGATGACTTTCAGGACACCCGGGTTGAATATGAGGTCAAACTGTCCAGCATCAAGATTTTCAACATTATCGATATTTACAGTAGCATAAACTGTGCTTTCCTCCACCATTTCGGGAGTGTCTAAACTGACCGTTGTTTGCTGCGCCTGAACCGGAATTGCTGCAAATACCGCAATCAACGCAGCAAAGCAGATCCCGAACAGGACACCTCTCTTCAATTCTTCCCATGATTTATTTTTCATCCGATCACCCTTTGAGCCCTTTAAACAGCTGTTTAATACCAGTCAGGACTCCACAACTGGATAACAGATGCCATTATTTTGTGTGCCGGAACGGCAAATTCCTCAGAAGTGCTGTTGCATCCCGTAAGAACGCTACACTCGACACAATTGATGAATTAAATGCCATCCAGCATGTAGGGAATACAGGCAGAGAAAACTGCCAATTTCTCATTGTCACCACAGGACAGCAAAGACTTTTTACCCCCATACATTATTACTAATTTTAAAAAAAGTATTAATTACGTAAGATATTAAACTTTCTATTTAATCTTATATTTGCACTAAATTAGCTTTAAGTAATACTAAATCATTATTTACATTCATTGATTATTACCTAATTTTGTTGAATATGGAGGCGTAATGCAAAAATGAGAGTCAATGCCTTTTATGTGAAGAAAAATTTAGATAATCAGATGAATGCTAATAAAAAATTAAGAAAGCAGAGAAAGCTCAGAAAAACAAGGGACTAATTAAGCGTTTTTTATGAAAATGATGCGTTAAAAGCTTTTGAAGAGAAGTATTGAGAACTGTTTATCTCCTTTTACAGGGAGTTTTATTTTCCTGGCGTTTGGGCTGGCTATGGGGTTTTTGTGGAAGGGGCACAGGAAGTTTGGGCATTTTGAGGATAAGAAAGTTAGGGGTTTTTGGGTTTTTTAAAAAAGGATTTGAAGAACTTTCCAGCTTCTTCAACAACTATTACGACGTTTTCAAATTGCCTTTTGTGAGCTTCTTCTCAATATTTTCAAAATAGGCAATGAATATGCGATTAATGGGGATCAGATAATTTTTAAGGGCCAGTAATATACCGATCGAAACTAAAGCAACAAGCAGGGAACCAGCCATATCCATAGGGAAATGCAGTCCCGAATAAACTCTCGCAAGTCCACTAATAAACGCAAGAATGAAGAATACCGCGCCGCTGCGCCTAAAATCTTTGAATGTCAGGAGCATCAGCGAAACAGAAATCATTATAGTAGCATGGTCAGACGGAAAGGATGACTCGGCGGCATGCGCTATGAGGAGTGTCCCGGTGGGGACCATAAAGGGCCTCGGGTGAAAATAGAATTGAGTAATGATTAAATTTATTCCCAGGCCGAGAAGGGCTGCATATCCGGCAAACAGAGCCTCCTGCCGATATTCATTTTTTGCAAACCATGTATATGCAAGATAAATAGCAAAAATACAAATGAGATACTGTGCTGCAAATATCATCGTACTATCAAGAACAGAGTTCTTTCCGGCCATATCATTGATTATGTGAAATAATGTAAGATTCGGGTCCATTATCACAAAGCTCAGGTTAACTTATATAAATTTAACTATATTGTTTTATACCATTAATTGATTTCTGGTCGTCTACCTACGCGATTTATTTTTCTGTTAAATATATGTGTAGTGCAGTACGGTCTTATTTGATAGTTTAGCCACTTTTATTTGATAGTTTAAACGCTTCTATTTTGTAATGTAGCAGCTTCTTTTGAAAAATTGAGCACAACAAGATCCACATTGTTTGTTTTAAGCAGATCTCCCGGTTCAACTATTTTAAAAATAAGATTTAAAAACAATCCCTATTTAGATTCAATCTTCCAGATTTTTCATCTTCCTCAAAAAATTTTTCTATAATACAAAATCGATATAGCTATATATGACGTCCACTACATCAAAAATATATTAATACCAGCTCTTATAAGGAAATGAAAAACATGCTTTTATTGGACATAACAACATTTGAGCTTAAAAACAGTGTTAAGTTATATGAGCGGTTGAAACAGGTGGAAAGTAAGGGTTCTCCAAAAGGACTGAAAGTTGTTAACCAGTGGTTTGAAGCAGGGGGAGGGCGTGTGATCACTATATATGATGTAAAGTCCGTAAAAGATTATACGGCTTACAATTCATTATTTACCGATTTGTGCCGTGTCGACGTCTTCCCTGTCATAGGGGTTGAAGAATTTAAAAAATTCGCCTCAAAATACACGGAAAATTTATTGTAAACTCACCAATTATAGTCAACTCAGCAATTAATTACACTTTTAATATCCGGTTATAGTTTCGAATGTAAATATCTACACTTAGGTCACTCGAGGTATTATAAGCACGGAATACACAGACGGGCATCTTATTCGCTCTAATGTCTCCTTTACCTTTTAACTGGTTTTTTAGAGGTAAAGATAAAAAAGATAATTTAGAGGTAAAGATAAAAAAGATAATTGTGATTGGACTCGGCAGAACCATTCCTGGCTTGAGATAGAAAATTGCCTCCATCATGAAACTACTCGAACCGAATCATTCCCCTTTATTTTTGCAGGACGTATGCAACTGGAGGTGCATATAACTGGTTTTTCAACACAGGTAAGAAATAATACCCTTATAATTAATTCCGTTACACCCATCCTATATGCACCCCTTTTCCGATTATCTGTCATCCAGCGTATTCAAGAAGGCAACAATTGCTTTTTCTTCAGTATCGTTAAGCCCGAGGTTGCCCAGTTCTTCTATATTAACGTTCTCTTCAACTTCAGGTGCTGGCCATCCCTCAGACTCCACACCCCTCGTATTATAGAAGTGTACAAGGTCTTCGAGATTAGTGAAGTATCCATTATGTGTATAAGGTGCTGTCTTTCCAATGTTTCGGAGAGTAGGGACTTTCATTTTACCTTTTTCAGCATCTGCATCTACCCCAGCACGACCGCTACCTCCCAGTCCAAGGTCTATATATGCACTTCTTAGAGGGTTAAACGCTTTTGGCAGGCTATAAAATGGGTTATCCGGATTCCTGGGAACACCCAAATTATCATAAGTGAAGTCCGTAAATACTGGTTCTGTCCCACTACTTGGATGGCATTCTGAACACAGGGCTTTTCCATCAAATAATTCGAGTCCTAGCTGCTCTTCTTCTGATAGAATATCCTCAGCTGCAGGAGTACCTTCGGCTGCAAGATACTCATCATATTTGGAGCTGAACTTGTTTACTTCTTTAGAACTTTCATAAGCTGCAATCGCCTCAGCTGTATAATCATAAGCTGTGTCTACGTTATTCAGGGAACCTGATCCGTAGACTTCTTCAAAGAGATCTGCATAGTCTGAAATCCGAATAGTCTTGACTACGGTTACTTTATTCGGGTTATGCATTTCCAGAGGGTTCAGGAATGGGCCTTTCGCCTGCTCGATCAGGTTGTCTGCCCTGCCGTCCCAGAACTGGCCTCCATAATAGAATATCTGGTCGTCTTCGTAGGCATGGGTAAAATCCGGACTATACGATGCGTATGCAGCACTTGGTGAGTTTCGGTTCCCGAACATCCTTGGCAGTACGCCCTGTGAAACAGGAAGGTTTTGATCAGGATCAGCAAAACCAAATTCAGGATCATGGCAACTTGCACAGGACTGCCCTTTGGGCGTTGACAGGTTTTCATCAAAGTATAAAAGCTTCCCGAGTTCCTCTTTCGGACTCAGATCTCCTGCTGAAGCAGTTGTAGTTAATGCTGTTAAAGATAAGATTAAAATTAATGTTGTTATCCCAGTCCACTTTATCTTATTCAGTAAAAATCCCCCATATTAATTTCTTAAAAATTTCCCGGAGAACAAACTGGAAATGAGGATTTGCCCTATATGATTATGTTTTAAGTTCCATGGAGTTATTGTCCGGAATTATTCATACTACTTTATTATGCTCATCGATTCCAGAACCTATGCTAATTTTATAATGTACCTGTAATTAAGGAAATATCGACAATCTCCAAGCTCCTTCGCTCCCCTAGATAGATCTCGTACAGCGGTCCAACCATAAGAAACCCATACTGTGTAGTATACATAATATATATAACAATATCGAAAATTAATATCTAAGTTGAGCTCTGAAACTTTAGTATAAAAACCGAATATTTATAAAGATATCATAATAATTCTGTTTTTATATTTGCACTTGACCTTTCGCAGATGTTCTCAAAAAAATAACCGGTTTCTTGCCATCGTTTTTGGGGGAATTACTCCAAAATCTGCAATTATTATTTTAACTGAATCTTCGATAAATGTGAATTGGAAGCTTTGAATGAAGACACGAGGTAGAAATATGTGGGAAATTTCAAAACCATATTTTTGAATAACTGGGATAGTTCTCAGAAAAACCAATAGCAGGAAAAATGGTGAAAATTGAATAGACATCTGCTAAAAGCCATTTGTATTAATATTTTCAATGGCATTAAAAGTTTAATCACAATAAAAATATAATGCCAACTTGAAAATTTGAATTAAAAAAGGTTTTTTGGATCGGTTATGATATATATCACCGACCCGTTATAATATATAATAGGTTGAGAGTAATAGGGTTTCCTCTCAATCTAGGGTTGGATCGCAGGTAGGGATCTCGAGAATAGGGACTCGAACCCTACCATCTACTTCTAAACTAATTTCGAAGCACATTCCTACTTTTTTATAATGTCTTTATTTTAAATAAACCTTATGACCGTTCCTAAATCTCTGATTTTCTTTAATTAGTACGCTTACCGGTGTTAACAGTCCTTTATTTCAGCTACGCTCCTTTTGAGCTTCCGCTCTACGTCACGAGAAGTTAAAAAAGCATATAAGAAGGTATTAAAGAACGACAAAATCAAGCTGGAGAGGTGATGAATTGGGTTTTGCCGTTCTACATAAATTACGACTTTTCACAACTATTTTAATGTTTCCTTTAGCCTTATTACCGGCAAGAAGATTAAGGGCAAAGTTAAAAATATTAATTTCCTTTCTTAATGGCTTAATTCCTTTATCAAAAAACATGAAAAAGAGTTTCTGCAGGCGGATTTGACTTATTTCTCCACCTGCTGTTGCTGAAATATTTTACCTTTGAAATATTTACTTTTATACCTTAACGTTCTCTCTTGCCCACTCTGCACCGGCTTCGAGCACCTGCTGATTGAACTTGATAACCTTTGGTTTGCCTGCAAAGTTTTCGGCAAGAGCTTCTTTGAAGGCTTCTTCTTCAAGGCCGGTTACGTTCAGGCCCAGAAGGACTCCGAGCATAAAGGAGTTTGCGGCTCTTTCATCGCCTGCTTCCTTGGCTTTTTCGGTTGCCGGGACTGCAACGGCTTTTACGCCTGCAGGAGTCTCGGCTTCGCCTATGGTCGAGTCATAGAGGATAAAGCCTCCTTCTTTTACTGCCCTTTCGAATTTCTCAAGGGAGGGGCGGTTCATGGCTATAAGGATGTCAGGGGTGTAGACCGTAGGAGAACCTATGGACTGGCCAGAAATCACAACCGAACAATTTGAGGTCCCTCCGCGCTGTTCCGGGCCGTAGGAAGGGAACCACGAAGCGTTAAGGTTTGCCTTGACCCCAGCCTGGGCGAGTATGATTCCCATACTCAGGACGCCCTGTCCTCCGAAACCTGCGATCTTGGTCTGGATCGGGGCAAAGTCTGCTCTCAGGGGTTTTTCCTCGGCTCCGGATTCAATCCCGTAAAGTTTTTCCAGGGTCTCCGTTGTGAAGTCGCTTACGCCCCTGTGGAGGGTTTCGGCTTCTGCGGAGTTATCCCTGAAGTTCTTGAGCGGGAATTCCGGTTCCATTTCTTCGTTGATGAACTTTATAGCCTGTTCGGCATCCATCCTCAGATTGGTCGGGCAGGCGGCAAGGACTTCCACAAAGGCATAGCCTTTGCCGTCGCGCTGGATCTCCATAGCTTTCTTGATAGCCTTTCTGGCTTTCCTTATATGGGAGATGTCCGAGACCGAGACCCTTTCGATGAATACCGGAGCTTTCAGGTTGGATATGAGTTCACACATATGCAGTGGGTAGCCTGCAAAGCGGGGGTCACGGCCTTCAGGGCTGGTGGTGGTCTTTTCCCCTATAAGGGTCGTAGGAGCCATCTGCCCGCCTGTCATGCCGTAGACTGTGTTGTTTACGAAAAAGACTGCCAGCTTTTCTCCCCTGTTTGCAGCCTGCAGAGTTTCATTCAGGCCGATTGAAGCAAGATCCCCATCGCCCTGGTAGGAAATAACCACAGCATTTTCTTCAGCCCTTGAGACGCCTGTCCCTACTGCAGGGGCACGGCCGTGGGCAACCTGGATATTGCCTGCATCAAAGTAATAATAAGCAAAGACTGCACAGCCCACAGGACTGATCATAACTGTCCTGTCCTGGATTCCCAGGTCGTCAATCGCTTCAGCGATGAGCTTGTGCAAAACCCCGTGTCCGCAGCCAGGGCAATAGTGGGTGGCTGTTGGAGCTGCCCCTCCTTTGCGGGGGTATTCCGGGTACAGGGCTTTTGGCTTTCTGATAACCTTTTCTCCGTTAATGATTTCGACTGCCATTTTTATGCCTCCCCTGCAACCTTTCTGATTTTGTCCATAATCTGGTCGAGGGTAATCAGGTTTCCTCCCATGCGGTTTACCAGTTCCACAGGCTGTGAGCAGCCGATAGCAAGCCTGACATCGTCTATCATCTGCCCATTGCTCATTTCCACGGAGATAAAGGAACATCCCTTATCTGCAAGGGCTTTCAACTGAGCCTCCGGGAACGGGAAAAGAGTCTTTGGCCTGAAAAGCCCTACTTTTATTCCTTCCTGCCTGGCAAGGTCTACGGCTGACCTGCAGATCCTGCTACTTATGCCGTAAGAGACGAGCACAATTGAGGCATCTTCGGTCATGTATTCTTCGTAGTCTACCTCGTTCTGCTTTATCAGCTCGTACTTTGCCTGCAGCTTCTCATTGAACTTTCCGAGTTCATTGAAGTCCAGGAAGATTGAGGTTATCAGGTTAGCCCTGGTTTCTGCCGTACCGTTGACTGCCCAGCTGGCATCGGTTTTCGGGACAAGGGCTTTTTCAGGGAACTTCAGGGACTCGATCATCTGCCCGAGCACTCCGTCAGCAAGCACGACTGCAGGGTTCCTGTACTTGAAAGCCAGCTCGAAGGCTTTCATGGTAAAGTCGCACATTTCCTGCACGGAATTGGGGGCAAGTACAATGGTCCTGTAATTTCCGTGTCCTCCACCTTTTACGACCTGGTTGTAGTCGGCCTGTTCAGGTCCGATGTTCCCGAGCCCTGGCCCTGCCCGCATAACGTCCACGAGCACGCAGGGCAGTTCTGCGCCTGCAAGGTAAGAAACTCCCTCCTGCATCAGGCTGATTCCAGGCCCTGAAGAGGATGTCATGACTCTGTGTCCGGCCGACGCTCCTCCGTAGACCATGTTAATTGCAGCTTCCTCAGACTCGGCCTGAACAAATTTCCTGCCAATTTTAGGGAAGTAACTGGAAGCATCGTGCAGGATCTCACTTGCCGGAGTAATGGGGTATCCAAAGAAACAGTCACAGCCAGCGTAGAGTGCGCCGACGATTACTGCGGAGTTGCCTTTTATGAGTTGTGTTACCATCTTTTTTCCTCCTTATCCTGCCTTATTCGGCTTCCTCCTTTTTCAGGGGAATATGAATTTCCAGTGCCAGGGGTTCAGGGCAGGTATAGTAGCAGCTCGCACAGCCTGAGCAGCCTTCTCCTTTATACTCTACGTAGTGGTAACCCCGCGCGTTCAGTTCCTCACTCATGAAAAGCACTTCCTTCGGGCAGGCAAGAAGGCAGCGCCCACAGGCCTTGCACTCCAGAATGTTGATAACAGGGTACGGTTCTTTTTTATCATTTTTTTCCATATAGAATCCTCACTCTATTCTTCCAGTCCCTGTTTTTCTCCAGCCGGTATTTTATGGCAGACAGGAGAGCCTATCATTTTTAAGGGGCTTTCTGAATTCTTATATGTTCTTTAATTCTCTTCTGTTTTAATTATAGTATAATCTTGAATTACAGTATCTGTATGAATTACAGTATCTGTAAGAGAGTAAATCCGAGCGATCTCTTCTTTGAACAAACTTTTCAGGAAAAGGTTAAGGTACTTATTTCTTTCCTTTCGTTTTGCTCTTTTTCTGGCAGAGTATATCTTCAGTCGGGAATATTCCTTTGATTTTTAAATTTGAACTGTATTCCTGCTGTATATATCATTTTTTATTTTTTATTGTTTTTGATCCTGATCACGGATTTCGACCCTGCGGATTTTCCCGCTGATGGTCTTCGGGAGTTCGGGGACGAATTCCACAATCCGGGGATACTTATAAGGAGCCGTGACATTTTTTACGTGTTTCTGCAGCTCTTTCTTAAGGGCTTCACTCGGCGTGTAGTCCTTTGTCAGCACAATGGTTGCCTTGATGACCTGACCTCTGATCGGGTCCGGAACTCCCGTGATTGCACACTCAAGCACAGCAGGGTGCTGGATAAGGGCGCTTTCCACTTCAAAGGGCCCGACCTTGTATCCTGAGGTCTTGATGATGTCGTCAGCCCTTCCCACAAACCACAGGTATCCGTCTTCATCCATCCAGCCCATATCTCCAGTATGGTAGTAGCCGTCGTGCCAGGTTTCCGCCGTCCTTCCGGGGTCTTTTCCATAGTGGGCAAAGAGCCCGACAGGTTTTCCATCCTTTGTGTTGATTACGATTTCTCCTTCTTCTCCAACATCGCAGAGCCTGCCTTCCCTGTCCATAAGTTCAATCTTAAACCCGGGAGTGGGCTTTCCGATAGACCCGGGTTTAGGTTCCATCCAGGGGAAGGTCGCAATGGTAACAACGGTTTCAGTCTGCCCGAACCCTTCCATAAGTTTAATTCCGGTGAATTCAAGGAAGCGGTTAAAGACTTCCGGATTGAGGGGTTCGCCTGCAACGACTGCATATTGCAGAGTACTGAAGTCATAATGGGTGAGGTCTTCTTTTATCAGGAAGCGGTAGATTGTGGGAGGGGCGCAGAAGGTCGTGACTCCATACTCGGAGGCTTTCTCAAGCATGTTTTTAGCTTCAAACCGGTCATAGTCATAAACAAAGACCGCGCAGCCGGCTATCCACTGTCCGTAGAGCTTGCCCCAGACGCATTTACCCCAGCCGCTGTCTGCAACGGTGTAATGCAGCCCGTCATCCTCCACATTCTGCCAGTATTTTGCGGTCAGGATATGTCCGAGGGGGTAGGTGTTGTCATGTTCTACCATTTTTGGAAAACCAGCGGTCCCGGAGGAGAAGTAGGCAAGGCAGATGTCTTCTTTCTTTGTCGCAGCCTCGCCTGTCGGGCGTTCGAAAACCGGGGAAGCTTCCTCAAGCTCCTTTCTGAAATCAATCCAGCCCTCCCGTGCTTCCCCTCCTACAACGGCTTTTTTGAGCGGGATATCCCCACATTCTAAATGGGCTTCATCAACCTGTTCAGGAACATAATCCTCTGATATACAGACAATCATCTTTAATTCGGCTTTTTCGATCCTGTATACGATGTCCCGGGTTTTCAGCATGTGGGTTGCAGGAACAGTAATAGCCCCGAGTTTATGGAGGGCCAGGATGCAGTACCAGAATTCATAACGGCTCTTTAAGGTCAGCATTACATAGTCGCCTTTTCCGATGCCGTGTTTTGCAAAGAAATTTGCAGCCTTATCGCTGTAGTACTTCAGGTCTTTAAAAGTAAAGCTTCTCTCTTCCCCATTGTCATCACACCAGATCATAGCAAGTTTCTCAGGAGAATCTCTTGCATAGGCATCGACCACATCATAGGCAAAGTTGAAGTTTTCAGGAACCAGGATTTTGAAATTTTCCTGGAAATCCTCATAGGATTCAAAATCGGTTTTGGAAACAAATTGGCTCAGCAAGGAAGTCATTCTGGACACCCGTTTTATTTGATATTTTTCTACGTTTTAGATAGTTATTCAGGCTTCAGGAGGCTGAATTTAATTTTCAAAAAATTCTCTGAGTTTTTTCCTGTATCTCGAATTTTTTATGCGGATTTTGCATGAATTATTCAGGTATGCGTTAATCCGGGTTACATTTAATCCAGGTTACATAATAACTGCCAGGAACTTAGCGGGTTCTCCTCCCAGCGCTTCCATGGCATGTTCATAATTGGAATCAAAATAAATGGAGTCCCCTTCATTAAGAGTGATCTCATTATTATGGATGTAGACCTTCAGGCTTCCCTCAAGCACATAATTGAATTCCTGTCCGGGGTGGGAGTTTGTTCCGGGTTTGGTGCCCTCAGGCTTGGGCTCAACCGTAACGATGAAAAATTCTCCTTTTTTGTGGATGAACTTCTCGGCAAGGTTCTGGTACTTGTATTGTTTTCTCCTCTCAACACTTACCCCTTTTCGATCCCTCGTGACTGTAAAAATATTCATGCGAGGCTCTTCTCCTGTAAGAAGGGTGGCCATGTCAACCTGCAGCTTGTGTGCGATCTCAAAAAGGATACTTGCCGGAATATCCTCAGTTCCACTTTCATAATTCTGGTAGGTCTCATTGGGAACCTGCAGAGATTCTGCCATTTTTTCAACCGAGACCTCTGACAGTTCCCGAAGTTCACGGACACGAGATGCTATTTCCTTTATTTTTTCCTGCATAATTGAATCTACTCCAGCTGGGTTTATTTAGGGAATTTAACTTGAAGAATTGCTTAAAAACCTTTGTGTTCCATTCAGGCTTAACGGAATATGTTGGTAGGAAATTTTTCTTCCAGAATCATTGCTAATTATAATTAATATACATTAGCATTCACGGATCTTCAGAGTAATTACTTTTCACCTGAGAAGACAAAACTTGAAATTGTTGAACCGTAACTAAAATCCGCAGATGTCTTCAAAAACTGATATTTTTCTTTTATCATAGAAGGGCCACAAATATCCCGGCTTTCATGTGGAGGATAAAATGAACCCTCACCGGTTTTTCGTCGTGTTCATTTTTTCCGATAAAAAACCTTTTCTTTTTAAAAAAAGGTGCCGCTGACATAATCAAGCATTATATTAAGAATCGCAGAGGAAACCGAAAGTAGAGTTTCAATCGTTTAGATCAAGGAAATCTAGCCAAAAGAGACTCAACAATTTCTGAGAAACCGGGTGTATGGGCTCAAGCAATTTGATTTTAACTGATATTCTTCATACTTTGTATTCATTTTAATTTTTTATTTGTTCATATTTTAATTTCTTTTGCATAATATTTCATTAAACCAACAATTTTATATCCTTTCCTTATAAAAACTTGTTAAGAAAATTCCTGTATCTCCATGGGGGCTGAAATGGCACAAACACAAACTTTCAGACGAACCTGCTTTTTACTGGCAATTTTTATTCTGATTTTAATCTCGGATACTGGAATGGCATCAGAATTTCGTGTTTGGCCGGGAGAATCCATCCAGGATGCGGTAGATGAAGCATTTCCTGGAGATATTATCCTTGTAGAATCCGGAGAATTTAATGAGAGTATCTACGTTAACAAAGATAATTTAACCATAAAGTCAGCCTCCAGAAATCCTGATAATACTCTTATTGCTGGAGAGACCACCGGAAGTTACGTGTTTGAAATAGTTGCCAATAATGTAAAGATCAGCGATTTTTCGATAACCGAAGGCCGATGTGGAGTTTTCCTTAACAAGGCTGAAAACTGTATCATAAGCGGGAACAAAATTTCAAACCAGGAAGCAGGAATTTACCTGTTCGAATCCGGCAATAACCGGTTGAGCAACAATATGGTATATTCAAACCTGGACTGCGGTATCAAACTGGTGGCTTCTTCGAATAATGTTATCCGCGGCAATTACTTCGACAACACAGAAAATGCCAGGGATAATAAGTTTAATGTCTGGAATGGCGGCACAGGCAATTACTGGAGTGATTATAAAGGAACGGATGAAAACGGAGACGGAATAGGAGATGCTGCATATGCCGTCAACCCTGAAGCCGGCAGTATAGACTACATGCCTTTAATGGAGTATGTTCAGACACCTCCGGTACTACCAAAAGCACGTTTCACTTCAGATGTGACAGAAGGCCCTGCTCCCCTCTCTGTCAAGTTCAAGGATTTTTCCGAAAATGCCACCTCGAGGTTGTGGGACTTCGGGGACGGTAAAGCCTCAAGTTATCCGAATCCTCAACATACTTATTCTAAAGAGGGAAATTATGTTGTTTCTCTTACTGTCAGCAACGAGAATGATAGTTATTCAGCATCTGTACCTATAAATGTTCTAAACGCTTACGAACAATCCGGTCCTATACTTCCGAAAGCTCAATTCATTTATAACTCCACAGGTGGTCATGTCCCTCTTGTCATAAAATTTGTTGACATTTCCGAGAACGCAGATTGTGTTACGTGGAACTTCGGGGATGGCAAGACATCCTGCTGTTCGGAACCTGAGCATACCTTCTGCTGTCCCGGGAATTATACAATTTCCCTAACAGCTACAAACGAAAACGGAACCTCTTCGACATCTGTAGTTGTAAACGTCCTGAAAGCTGGCGAGGAAGATGTTGGGGTTGCCAAAAGTATCTGGAGTTCGGATGGTACGGAAAATTCTGTAAATGCAGGAAGTATCTCTGATGAAAACAATAGGCCTAATGTTGTTAATGAAACAGATACGGATGCAGTAGAAGACATAGGAGACCTGGAACTTATTTCCAGTAAAGCAAACACAGGTAGTCTGGAAAATTCCATTGCAGGAGATGCAAGCGGTACTGCTGATGGATCCGGCGATGTTGATAATATTATTGATGCAGAAGTAACTGAAAACTCCGAATCAAAGGCTAACGGCGGAGGCGAGGGGACAGGGAATGCCAGGATTATCCACAGGGAGGAACTTGAGGCTATAAAAGATTCCGTTATCTCCACTACCAGCTCAAAGATTCTTACAGAAACTGGCTTGTCCCTGGAAAACGAAACTCTCAAGGTTCAGAAAAACATCGAAGCTTTTGTAGGAGATTCCTTACCAGGGTCTGTAGGGGATTCCTTACCCGAAATGGAGAAGAGAATCGCCCCCTGGATTCCGTCGTTCCTCGGGCTTGCCGGGATAGTTTTCATGCTTTCCGTTTTGAAAAGAGGCAGAAGACGGTGAAAGTGATATCTCCCGATAAAGGGGATAGCATTATCAGTAGCAGCCCACGATCAGGGCAACATAGTTATCTTCATGGTTTTTGATTTCTTCGTGCGTGGCATTTTTTAACCACTTTTTTCCACCGTGAACAGCATGATCCCCGCAGATGAAGAAAATGGTACCTTTATCTGCATTCCGAAAGATCTCTTCAAGGTTTTTATCGATGGTTTTTGCGGCTTTTTTCATTTCTTCCCATGTCTCTACCCTGTGAGAGTAACGGTCAAGGGCTCTAAGATGTACGGCCAGGATGTCGGGCTTTTCCCTGAGAGATTGTAAAGCATACTCTGTTATCCGGCGGTCATAATCAAGTATATCTTCTGAGTTCGGGACCCCGTAAAAGTCCTTTATTCTCCCCCTGAAACTCTCGGCGCCTTTCAACTCGATTACAGCCGAGGTTTTCATCCCTGCCCTGTAAGCCCATTCCATGATACTTTTTAATCTGGGGTTCTCCGGGTCTTTTGACCTTTCGGAATAGATGTCCGCTGTTGAGTAAATATTATGCTCCTCGGGCAGGTAGCCTGTAAAGATTGAAGCAATTGCAGGGGATGTGATGGTTGCCGGAGACCTACACTTAAACAGGAGCCCTTTTTCGGTAAGCTCATGCAAGTTCCTCATTGTCGGAGAAAGGTGCCTGTAAAGGGAGTATCCAAGGCTGTCAACTACTATAATTACTGCTTTTTCGCAGCTTCTTTCCTTTGCATAATTCTCGACCTCAGGGATTGACCTTCCCGAAGGCGGAACCATAGGAACTTTCAACAACCTCGAAATCGTAGGGGCAATGTCAATGGTCCTGCACTCAAGAACTATCATATATTCTCCAGTCTAACTATCTGGCAAGGCAGTTTATATGTGTTTCCAGCACTACCTATATCACTGCCTATTTTAGACCAATTTCTTCTTTAACTTCTGTCCCGTAGCTTCTGAGGTTTTTCTTCAGTTGTCACAACTCCCGTTTTTTGACATCTTTTTTAAACGATGCAGGAATAAATTATTCTGAATAGGGGACATATAAGTTTCAGGACGGGGAAGAATGGGCAAAGAAAATGAAGAAACCGCTGAAGAAGAACTTGCTGAAGAAGTACTTGCTGAAGAAGAACCCGCTGAAGAAGAACTTGCTGAAGAAGAACCCGCTGAAGAAGAACTTGCTGAAGAAGTACTTGCTGAAGAAGAATTCCCTGAACAGGGGGAAGAATTCTCCGAGCTGATAAAATATACAGTTCCAGGCTATGTTTTAGGGCTTCTTGCAGGGTTTTTCCTGGATGCTCAGGGCTACCAGAGGAGTCCCATAGGGCAGTGGCTTGTCAGGACCCTTGCCGGAGAAGGAGAGAGTATCTTTGAAGGGATCTTTTCCATCCGCCAGCGTCTCCGAAAGGCTGAAGGGAGCATGGCAGAAGCTTACGGTTGGGGTAAGTTTTTCGGGATCGCCGTCCCCTGGATAATTGACCTCGGGAGCCGGCTGGCTGGAGTCGATGTTTACGGTATCGAGGGTTTTTACATCCCATACTTCTATGCCCTCAGTGATCAGATCGGGGCCAATATCTCAGGCATGCTTTTCCTCCGGCGGGCCGAAGGTTCGTGGAAGGCCGGGTTTTCCAGATATGTCCGCCATCCGGTTATGCTGGCAAGCCTTTTTGTGATCACGCTTGTGCCTGTTGGGCTTTTTGGGATAAGGGTTCTGGGATTCAGCCCGACAACACAGACCTATACCGCCCTTGAGACCATTGCTGCAAATCTCTGCTGGATCCCGCCGCTTGTTGGGTGGCTAAATGAGAAGTACCGCTGAATTTCGGGAAAAACCAGCAGTAGTGACCAAAACCTATATATCATTTTACGGATACATATGTAGTATAACCACTACATATGGTGAAGAGAATTATTCTTAAAGCACATATAAACAAAATGCAAAAATTGAAGGTGAAATAAAATGAAGAAAAGTATAATAGCAATTCTCCTGGCCGCACTGCTTATAGGTACATTCGGAGCAGCAGTTGTCAGTGCAGTTGCTTCCGATGATACAAGAGCAAACTATGGCTCCGGGTTCATGCATAGAGGGGCTGCCAGATATACAGGATCTGGTGCAGGCAACTTCGCTTCTTGCCCTTACTACAATGCAGATGAAACTGTAGAACTTGAAGTTGAAACCATAGATGAGGCTTTTGAAATCGCAAAGGCTGAGATTGATGACGGCGTCTCCAAAGACGACATATATCAGATGAACCGCTGGTGGATTGTCTCCTATGAGGACGAAGACGGAGTCTACACGCAGGCAAGAATCGACGCAGTCACCGGTGATGTGTTTACCGGATACGGCGTTCCCGCAGGAGCTCAGACAGGCGGCAGGTTTGCCCGTGGATCCGGATACGCTCGTGGATCCGGATACTGTATGGGATATGGCAACTAAATTCCGACCATAAACCATCCTTTTTTTATTTGTTTTAACCCCTCAGGTTAATTATTCAGGTTTTTAGTTTTATATTAGACCCCCTCTACCGGGTATTTTTTATATTTATGGTTGATCAGTATATGAGGAAGAATAAGTAGAATAAGGAAAAACGGATAACTAAACGGATAACTAAACGGATTACAAAACGGATTACAAAACGGATTACAAAACGGATTACAAAACGATAACTAAACGATAACTAAACGGATTACAAAACGATAACTAAACGGATAACTAACCGGATTACAAAACGGATAAAACAAATAAATCTGGTTTTCTCGAGGTGAACATTTTGAACGGTATGGGGTACGGCATGTATGGCTCTTTCTGGGGCTTTTTCCTGAACATTCTTATTATCCTTCTCATTGTAGGCGTAGTTATGGTGATGCTTAATAGGTCAGGATACACGGCTTCCAGAGATAATGAGCGACTCATTAAGATGGAAAAAGACATTCAAGAAATCAAAAAAACAGTTGAAGATATAAAATCCAAACTGGAAGAAATCTGAAGCTTAATATGCTTGAAACGAATTCCGAAAATATTTCCGATCAGGAAATTGTATTAATCTGTGAGGGTGCACCAGGTGGAAAAATCACTTCAGCAAATAGTTGAAATTGGCGAAGCCCTCTCCCATCCTGTAAGGCTAAAACTACTCTACCTGCTGGCTGAGAGAGAGAGGTATGTATACGAACTCGCCAAGGACCTGGACCTCTCAAGGCAGGTCGTAAACCTGCATTTGAAGCGCCTGGAAAAAGCCGGATTTGTTGAGAGTGACCTCAGGCTCGAAGATGACGATATGCGGGCCAAGAAATTTTTCAAGTTGAAAGAGTTTGAGGTCTCCCTCTCTATGGAAGACTTAGTAAGGATTTTTGGATGATTGGGTTGTCTGAATCAGGCTTTTGACCAATTGGATTGCCTGAATCAGGCTTTTGTACCAGTTGTGCAGTTCTTATCCTTCCAGATGCCTCATCTTCATTCCCGGCCCCTCATTCCCCGAGATCTTCATTCCAGATTTCCGGATATTTACCGATGAACTCCTCCATCATTCCCCTGCATTCCGGCAGGTCCAGGTCGATGACTTCTATCTCATGGGCTTCCATGAATTCCTTTGCACCTTCGAAGGTCCTTGACTCTCCAACCACGACTTTTTTAATTCCAAACTGCACGGCAGCCCCTGCGCAGAGGTAGCAGGGCATAAGAGTGGAGTACAGTACCGTGTCGTGATATTTTACGATCCTTCCTGCATTTCTCAGGCAGACTATCTCTCCATGAGCAAGAGGGTCGCCGTCCTGGACACGCCTGTTGTGACCTCTACCTATAATTTCCCCGTTCCTGATAAGGACGGAGCCGATGGGGATTCCACCTTCCAGCAAACCGGTTCTGGTTTCTTCTATTGCAGCTTTCATGAATATTTCCATTGCTACTCCTCTTTATCTTTTTCATTTTTGCGTCGGAGCGGATCCGAAAGAAGAGCGTAGAGGTTTGAAGCCTTTCTGCTCTTCAAATGGGTCCTTCAAATTCAAACGGATCACTCGAGAATTTCCTCGTTTTCCGCTCTCCAGGCAGGCTCGTTTATTGCAAGGAAGGTCAGGTTCATGCTGCCGGTATTGAGGGTTGACTGAGTTGCATTTGCAGGGATGTATACCATCTGCCCGGGCCTCAGGTCGACAGGCAGGGCTTCAATGTAGATTACTCCTTCTCCTTCCAGGATGTAGTGGATCTCGGGGTTTTTCATCCTGTGAGGGGCGAGAGCCTCTCCGGGCCTGATGATGGCATGGGCGATGCTGTAATTGAGGTACACGTCCCTTTCATAAAGGTCCGGGTGAAAGAGATTGCTTATGAAAATGTTTCCTTCCCTGCTGAAATGCTCACATTCGTCCAGGTTTTTTGTCAGGATGTAGTCATCGGCATAGAACCCTGAGCCCACAAGGCAGTCCTCCCCGTCAAGCGAAACTCCCTTGATGAAGGCATATTTAAGGGATGGTTCGACTTCTCCGGGTTTCGGCCAGTAGTATGAAACCCAGCCCTCTCCCTCATTGCTGAGAGCTGTTTCAATGAAGAGCTTACCAATAGGTTTTCCCATGGAGTCCTGAAGCTCGCTCATGTTTTCTCCTTCCCCGCTCAGGTTGGGAGGGTATACGAGGCGCATGCCGTCAGTTTTCCAGACAAAAATGTAAAAGTCGTCCATGAACCACTCACTTTCGGGCTGCCTGAATTCGGGGAATGATTCTTCTCCTTTTTCTTCGATAAGGGCAGCAGCATCCCTGACCTTCGAAGCAATATACTCTTTCCGAAGCAGAACTTCACTGGGGGCGTCCCGGAGATTTCCTGCCTGTTCTTTGGCGGCTGTTCCGGTTACCTCCTCAGCCAGTGAGCTGTTCTCTTCATCTGCTACAGGTTTCTCTGAAACGCATCCTGTACATATCAGTACACAGGTAAGTAAAAAAAGAACACAGATTGTTTTTTTTAACGGATTCATAGGTACACCTTTTAATAAACCAAAATCATTAACCCTTTAACTTTTTTGATATATAAAAGTAAAGTGAGGCTTTTCAGCTACATATTATGGAATTCAAAAAATGGATGATCTGGAGCAAACTACCCATCACCCCCTTTGTGTTTTTTGAATATATTCTAAACAGGGTGGGGGTACAAATATAACAGACCTTCTTTATATTTCAGTCTAAATATCTTTTATTCATGTTTTGGCCTCTATCATTAGCTCTTCTTCTGAAACTTCGTATAGTCACATCGGTTTCTTTGTATTCCTCCTCGTAGCAGAGTATTATGATCGTGGTGCCAAAAAATAAACTCATTTTACAAAGAAGTGATGATTTAGAGGTTTAAAAAAACAATAAAAGGTGAGGGTTCACTTCATCCCCAACATAAAGTCAGGGTACCGTGACCCTCTGCACTCCCAGGCAATTACACTAAAAAATAAGTTTAGTGTCCCGGCTGCTTTACCTTAGACTGATTCTCTGGTTACGTTAAATGGCATTTTTCCATTACCCATTTACTTACCAGTACATACACTGACTATAGCAGTTTTTGAACTTGTGCCGTATTTATTGGTCGCTGTTAGTTTTACTGTGTAGTTTCCTGCGGTTTTGTATATGTGAAGAGGATTCTGCTTTGTTGAATTTGTTCCGTCTCCAAAGTCCCAGTACCATTTAGTTGCATTTTTCGAGAGGTCCTTAAACTGCACCATGAGGAGGACCTGGCTGCTGAAGTTTGCAACAGGACGTGGTTTTAATACCGGAAGAGGACACACACATTTCCCCGTGGGAACAGGAGTGGTTCCTGCAGTCACAGTGGCTATAACGGTGTTGTTTATCGTGTTAATTATAGTGACAGTATTGCTGATGACATTCGTCACATAAACGTATGTTCCCACACATGCGATTCCAGCAGGATACTGTCCAACATTAATTGTGGCTATAACAGTGTTGTTTATTGTGTTAATTACAGAGACAGTATTGCTGATAACATTCGTCACATAGATGTATGTTCCATCCTTGCTAACTGCAATTCCGGCAGGATACTGTCCAACGTTAACAGTGGCTGTAACAGTGTTGTTTATCGTGTTAATTACAGAGACAGTATTGCTGTTAGCGTTCGTAACATATACTTTTGTTCCGTCCGGGCTGACTTCAACTCCGGTTGGATATTGTCCAACATTAACTGTGGCTGTAACAGTGTTGTTTATCGTGTTAATTACAGAAACAGTGTTGTTGATGAAGTTAGTCACATATACGTTTGTTCCATTCGGGTTGACTGCAATTCCAGCAGGATACTGTCCAACATTAACTGTGGCTTCAACAGTGTTGTTTATCGTGTTAATTACAGAGACAGTATTGCTGTTAGAGTTCGTAACATATACTTTTGTTCCATTCGGGCTGACTGCAACTCCGGTTGGATATTGTCCAACATCAACTGTGGCTTCAACGGTGTTGTTTATCGTGTTAATTACAGAGACTGTGTTGTTGACGAGGTCAGTCACATATACGTTTGTTCCATTCGGGTTGACTGCAATTCCACCAGTGTTGGGTCCTACATCCACCCTGGCTGTAGTGTTTGTTGTTTCGTTAATTATAGATATCTCGTTGCTGGTTCCGATTGTTGGTGGAATTATGGAAACTGGTATAGTTTCATTAGTTTCTGGTACGGTTATGTTAACTTCTGGTACTGTTACGTTAATTTCCGGTATGGTTACATTATCCTCCGGTATGGTTACATTATCCTCCGTTATGGTTACATTATCTTCTGGTATTGTTATGTTATCTTCTGGTATTGTTATGTTATCTTCTGGTATTGTTATGTTATCTTCTGGTATTGTTACGTTATCTTCTGGTATTGTTACGTTATCTTCTGGTATTGTTACGTTATCTTCTGGTATTGTTATGTTGTCTTCTGGTATGGTTACATTATCTTCTGGTATTGTTACGTTATCTTCTGGTACTGTTATGTTATCTTCTGGTGTTTCTCCGTTCGCTGCGCTTACTGCCATGGATATCGCTGATATTGCAAATATTAATGTGAAAACACAAAGTATCTTTTGTGTTCTGCCAGATGTTTGTTTTCCCATTGTATACCCCCAGACTCTTGCTCAATTTGATACAATTTTGAACTGGTTCTTTGAGCCATTCCCTTCGACAGATTTGCTGGGTAAATATTATTTTACCAATAAATCATCCAAATTAATTTCTGAAAAAATATATTATTGGTAAAATTTTATACTTATTTTGTATGGCCAGTGAAAGTTATTTCTAATTGTATCAGAGAGATACTATTATTTAAATAAATATAATAATTATAGAAATATTAATACGGATTCTATAATAATAAAGGCCTTATATTCTATCGTTAAGTTTCTATAGAAATGTCTAAAACAAATTTATTTTTCACACCACTTTAAACTGTAAACAAAAATAAGCAAAAATATTATACCTTAATTCAATCAAAAGAGATATTTAACTTCCTCATCGTCTTGAATAATGTTTCTTCGATAAATACTAATATGGATAATATAACTGTATACATTGTCAGGGTAGTGGTCTTTATGTCCCCCCGAATATTCTCTTTTTCTTAACTTTGATACTTATAATACATTTTTTTGATCAGACAAAAAAGTGAAAGTGCTTGTCATTTTGATCAATAATTTGCGGTTACCACCTGAATTTTGATTTACCAATTATATTTTAGAATAAACATTTAAAAGTAACAAAGCTAAGAAAATATATCGCAGCCCCTCTTCCGGGAAAAAGAGAACTGCTCCAGAAGTCTGGAGCTACACAAGAATTATGCTGTATATAAATTTTTCTACAGATAAATTATTCTACAGATAAATTATTCTACAGATAAATTATTCTACAGATAAGTTACGCTGTAGATAAATTATTTTTCTATGACCTGAATTTGAACCTCTGTCATCAACTCTTCTTCCGGGACTTCGGCTGGGTCATTAAAGTATAATTCCCTGCTCGGCATAACTGTCTTCAGGTTATTTTCTTCCGTATAGGAAAAGAGCCTGTTGTAGGCTGCTTCAACTCCATGGTATGGGCCCCTATAGACAACGGAAACCGCCCTTATAGCCGGCAGTGTCTTTATTTCCATTTTTTGGTCTTCTACTGAGATCCTTCCTGTAACCGGGAGGGCAATCTCTATATCCGCTCCTGTTTCTTTGTATTCATCATCGTGGCAGAGGAACATAATCGGACCTGTAGTTTTTACGCGGTTCCGCTGGTTTTCAGGGCTGCTGACGCATGCACAGATTTCACTAATTAGCCTTCCTATAGTTTCTACAAAGTTCCCTTTTTCACGCTTGCTTATCACCCGCATCTCGGGTACTTCTTTTAGAACAGGTTCTGTAACAGACATTTTGAATATCTCCATAACTTTTCCACTATGTTTGCAGGCGCCCTGCAAAATGCCCTCGATATTCTGCAACTTCCCAACCTCCAGCCGGACCTCATCGAGTCTCTTCCTGAAGCAGTTCTCAATGAACTCATAATTTCCTGCGCTTTCTGCGTCCAGAAGCATGGAAGTTTCCTCAAGGGAAAAACCCAGGAAAGTAAAGGTCTTGATTTTCATTCCCTGCTCGATCTGGGGAACCGTATAGTAACGGTAACCTGTAAAGGAATCTTTTTCTTCCGGAACGAGCAGCCCTTTCCTGTCATAGAGCCTGAGAGCTTTCTGGGAGAGACGGGTCATAAGGGAAAATTTACCGATTGGGATCTGATCTACTGACATCTTGCTCAACCCCTTAATTATCCTGAAGTTAGATAAACTGCCTTACTTTTCCCCGGGGAAAGGTTTGATTTTTATGCGGAGTCTTTGGCGATTTTATTCTTTAGTTTATTCTATTGATCCTTTTTGAGTGGAGTTCTGACGGTCTGAAGTTCCACAGTTATATTGTTTACTCAACAGGACGGCAAAAATAGATGAGGAATCATTACCCTTGACCCGGCACAACGTTTGGATCGGAGAGTATCAAATGTTCGTAGTACCGGACTTCGAAACGGCAACGCCACAGTGATTAAAGTATAAATGAAAATTGAAATGAATTCCTGTAAGGGAGTATGTTATCAAGCTCTCTTAAGCTAATAATGAGTACTGGATTTTTCTGTGAACTCATGAATCTGAAGTTCTACGTATGTCTGCACTTACAGGTGAGGAATTCCAGGCATTGTTAGTTCGTTTAATCAGCTGGTAGATTCTGGAGTTTCACTGTTTTTAAATCTGATTATATTAATATCACGAGGAACTTATATTCAATATTTTTCTACACGTATTATATTAAATAATATTACTAATTTTCAAATTAGTTTTATCTAGTGATGAATTTTCTCATATATGGTGAGAAACATGCTGGACATATTGCGAGTATTTTTCGGATAATTATATTAATCCCCGTTATGGAGCGCGTATATACGGCAGGATCTTATTTAATACTTTCTATATTATTTATATAAATATGTATTATGATAAATTAAATTTCTAATATTTAATATGCTCAAATTTTTTAAAATTTAAGAATAATTAGTTATGTCCAACAATTAACAATATAATCAAACGTGACAACCTTAGATTTGTTATATCACATTATTGCCGCAGAGGATAACGTTTTTTAGCATATCTCAAGATTACAGAATAAATCTAAACCTGCCAGAACCAGGTTCGTTCTACGTTTTTTATTTACTGGCCTCTTGTTGTTGATAAAAAGATCTGCTAATCAGAAAAACACTAGTTATTATTTATCACATAATTAGTATGTATTGGTATGAAATATTGGCATAAAAGTAGCTTTTGATGTGATAAATATAAAAAAAAGTAACATTTATGAGCAAAATTCATATAATTCTTCAGAGTAATGCACATTAACCAGAAAATCAATACGTCCGTAAAAACGGTGTGTGAGACATTGTAAAAAGTCCCGCAGCCCAGTCTCAAAAAACACTAGCGGATCTATATTCAAGGAATGGGATTTGTGAGGCCTGTTTCTGGTTGTAAATGGCCTGATTAGGCAAATTGAGGAATAGGTTATGAAAATATCTGGAATAAAAGGTAAACCGAGTCTATTAGGACTCGGAATATTGGGAATACTAATATTTTGCATGCTCTGCGCACCAGCGTGCGCACATTACAGCTATGAGGGATTCCCCCTTGATACCATCAGGAGTGGAACCGGTGAAGTTTACGTTAGCTGCGGAGACAATGCCGGACTTCAGGGTACTTCTTATCAGTCCAACACTTTTGTCACCAAATTCACAAATGTTCCAACAGGTGATGTTGAGTGGGCTGAGTTGAAAGTTGGAGTATGGGGAGGATCGACAAGCCGTGTAGGCCGGGCTGAAGCAAACCTTGATGGTTATTCGCTTTTCAATGAAACTCTGCGGGCAAATTCAACTGTTCTCTCAAATAATGTAGATTGCAGTGGAAGTGGAATCTATCTGATCCATTACAACTGTACTAATTTGATTAATCAGTATGGCATAAATGGTGATGGCAATATTACAGCAACAGTAACCACCACACCAGGGAGCCCGGCACTTGACGGCCGCGTCTACGGAGCTGTCCTTATTGTTGCCTATAATAACGGCAGTTCTTCTCAGTACTGGATCAACCAGGGTAACCTGAACCTGCACAAGAATGTAACTTCTGGAGGTACTTACTATCCAGACCTTGATGCCAACATCACCAGGTTCAACGGAGCTGTCAATACTTCATTAGGGAATGCCACTCTGACCGTTGGGTATTTTGCGGGTGACTCTAGCCAGAAAGACTACCTGTATTTCAATCCCCCTGATGCGAGTGGAAGTCCCTACAACCTTAGCAACTTTAATTGGGACTTAAATGGAAATTGGGGGCAGAAGCTTGATGGGGATAATGTCGCTAATGGAACCTGCGACACTCTTGGTTTCACTACTAAAAACTTCGATTTGCACGCATTTGATGTAACAGTTACTAACTCAAGTAACTATGTTGTCTTCTGGAGAGGGCATGGCAATAACAACAACGAGACCGAGATCTATGATCCTGCCTGGCCTGCTGTCAACCCTAACACGGAATCCTATGTCTCTCCATTCCTTGCAGTATTGAAGATAACACCGTAACCAGATCATTTTACTGGTGAGATGCTTGAGTAACGCGTTAATATGTGAAAATAGGGAGGTGTTTTTCTCAAAATAGGTAATTTCGCGACTTTTTAATTTTATGGGTAGGGGATCATCTTATCCCTTACTCAATTTTTTGGATTTTGTGTATAGTTGCCATTTTTGTAATTACTTAACTATCCAGCAGTCAACATAATGAGGAGCCAGAATTTAGGTTATTTATTATGTTTGGACAAATATTAAAGAATTGATTATTACTTATTTTTATATTCGTGGCATTTATCACACATATAAATACATTATATTCTTATTTTTTAGATCAATTTAAATATCAATTATTATATCAATCACTTTTGAAGTAATTAATTTCAGAGAATTGATTCAGGTCAAAAAACTTGGTTTCTATTAGGATCCAATCTCCGATGTTGTAAAAAGGTTGCAAGTTTGAGGAAAGTTCTCAATGCTTTGAACAGTTCTGCTCTTTACTTCCGAAGAGTCCTATATTTTACAGAGCAATTTTACTTCAATAACGTGGCCTGGTCTGA
>NZ_JJOY01000008.1 GCF_000979455.1 Methanosarcina sp. 2.H.T.1A.6 | reverse complement strand
AAGAATCATGAGAAGGAGCATTAGCTACGTTTGGATAACATCTGGCAGCTTCAGTGCAACTAAAAACGTTAGAACCCGTAATGAGAATATCAATGTAGTCAATGTCGTTACACCTGGGAGGATTTATGCCCCGAACTCCGTACGTTTTTGAGGATTACTAATATATAATTATATTTTAAATGAAATTGAATTTTCGGCATTTCAAGTGCGTAAGTCCTAAGTATTATAGACGGTCGTATAGACAGTCATTGTTTTCTTTTCAGCGCCGCTCACCGCTTAAGTCCACCTGTGCATTGCAGACAAAAACTAAATTATTAGCTGTGTCAGGGTTTCGAGCCCGGAATATCAAGCGTGTGACCCGGGCATCAGACTAAATTGGTATGAAATGCACGGGCTCGGGATTACTTCTGAAAGAGATACTGTATAGACCTGCACTGTATCGAAACAAATTACACACTTATTTCTATATCGAAATCATTTGAAACTGAATTAATTAAATCCAGCTATAAAATACAGAAAAAAAGTTGAAAAATAAATTCATTCAGGTGAGGATAGGCGAATTGTGAATGCTTATAGGAATTGATGTAGGGGGCACCACCACAGATGCGGTGCTTATCCGGAACGGAGAAGTATACAGTACAGCCAAGGTTTCCACCGAGCGAGGGAATCTTCTGAAGTCTCTGCTCAATGCTCTTGATGAGGTCAGCAGAGGAGTTCCTCCGGAACAGCTCGAAAGGGTGGTTTTCAGTACAACCGTAATAACAAATCTTATTGCCGAGGGCAAAACTGACCGTGTGGCTCTACTGCTTATTCCGGGTCCGGGTGTTAACCCTTCAAGTTATATTTTTCCAGACAGTTTCTACCTTAAAGGAGCTATGGACTTCAGGGGAAGGGAAATCCAGCCCCTTGACGAAGCTGAGGTCCGGGAAACGGTGAACCGAATCCGGGAACAGGGTTATTTTAGAGCTGCCGTGGTAAGCAAATTCGGACAGAGGAATCCTTCCCATGAACTCAGGATAGAAGAAATCCTCTGGGAAATGTATCCGGACTGCCAGGTAGGACTCGGGCATAAGGTTTCGGGAAAACTGAATTTCCCGAGAAGAATCGCAACCTCCATGCTGGCCTCTGCAACAGGGGAACGTTACCAGGAGTTCGTTGCAGAGATCAAAAAAGCCCTTGAGGAACGGGACATCAGGGCTCCCGTATACATCCTTAAAGCCGATGGAGGGACTCTACCGATTGATAAATCAGTAGAGTTCCCTGTGGAAACTATTTTTTCAGGTCCCGCAGCAAGTACGATAGGAGCTCTTGCCCTTACCCCTGAGGGACAGACATCTGTTGTAGTGGATATAGGTGGGACCACTACCGACATTGCCCTTATCCTTTCCGGAAAACCGCTTATCGCTTCCAAAGGCGCAAAACTCGGAAACTTCCTGACCCATGTACGGGCTTTTGCCGTCCGCTCGATTGCGGTAGGAGGGGACAGCATTGTAAGGGTTAGAGAAACAGATCCCGGACTCAGGCTGGTAACCATAGGCCCTGAAAGGGCAGGTCCCGCTTACTGCATGGGAGGAGAAGAGCCAACCCCGACGGATGCCCTGAGAGTGCTCGGGCTTGTCGCGGTTGGAGACTCTGAACGCGCAAAAGAGGCAGTTGCATCCGTAGCCTCCAGCCTCGGGAAATCCGTAATTGAGACTGCTTCCTTGATAGTGGACACAACCGCAGGGATGATTGAAAAAGCCGTAAGGGAAATGTTTCTTGAATGGGAACAGGAACCTGCTTACAGGATATGGGAAGTCCTGCAGAAGAAAAAAGAAAGGCCTGAAAATGTTGTCGGGATCGGGGGCGGAGCAAGGGGCCTGATTTCCGTAGTCGCGGAAAAGCTGAACGCAAAACCGATTACCCCCGAATATTCGGAAGTCGGAAATGCCATAGGGGCAGCTGTTGCAAGGCCCACCCTTACCCTTAACCTGCGCATCGATACTCAGCAGAAGGTCTATTCGGTAGCTGAAGAAGGAGAAATTGTAAACCTTAACTCAACGGATATCGGGAATTTCAATAAAATGCGCTCGGAGGAAGCCGAAGCCCTTGCAACAAAACTCCTCAGGGAACGCGCAAAAAGGTTTGGGATTTCCGAGTATGCAGACGAAGCCGAGATTGCTAACAGTGAGGTCTTTAACGTGGTTGAGGGCTGGTTTACGGCAGGGCGGCTTTTTGATGTAAGTATGCAGATCCCGGCAGGCCTTATCCCCGAATGGAAGAGGGAGGAAAAAGCATGAAGCTAGGGCTTGGTAAAATTAAGGATGTTCTCAAAGGCGGAGCTGAAAAAAATACCGGGGCAGAGAAAAAAGCACGGAAAGAAGAGGAAATTGAGCCTGATAGAGTAGAGGGAGTTACAATGAAAACAAGAACTTCAGAGCCGAAATCTGAAGATGAATCGAGAAATGAACCGGAAAATGAATCGGAAAAAAAACCGGAAAACGAATTGAAAAGTGAGCCTGGGAAAATACCGGAAAACGAACCCATGGTTCCGGCAGACCGGGCAGGAGCAAAAAAGACCGGCCTTATTTTCTTCCCGGCCTTTGACTGGGCAATTTCTCCAACCCATCCGGAAAGAGAGGAGCGTCTCCTCTATACACGGGACCAGATTTTTGAAGAAGGCCTGATGGACCTGCCCCAGATAGAGGAGTATAAGCCCCGCCTCGCAGATTTCAAGGACATTGCAAGGGTTCATTTCTGTGTTCCTGACATAAAAGCCCAGGCTACAACCCCTCACCGGATTTCAGCAGGCAGCTGCCTGGTCCTTGCTGACGCGCTCATGCGGGGAGAGGTTAAAAATGCTTTTGCCCTTGTCCGCCCGCCAGGTCACCATGCAATGACAGTCGCCCACGGAAACCGCGGCTTTTGCAATATAAATAATGAAGCAATCCTTGTCGAATACCTGAGAAAAAAGTATGGGATTCGCAGGATTGCAATCGTGGATACTGATGTCCATCACGGGGACGGGACACAGGAGATTTTTTACAACGACCCGGATGTGCTTTTTATCTCCTTCCATCAGGACGGGAGGACACTCTATCCCGGCTCGGGCTTCATGAACGAACTCGGAGGCCCGAGAGCCCTTGGCAGGACAATCAACATACCTCTGCCGCCGGGTACTCCGGATGAGGGTATTCTCTACGTGCTCGATACCCTGGTGCTTCCCATTCTCAAGGACTTCAGGCCTGAACTTGTCCTCAATTCTGCAGGACAGGACAATCATTATACTGATCCGCTTGCAAACATGCGCTTTTCTGCACAGGGATATGCTAAACTGAACGAGAAACTTGCTCCCGACATGGCAGTGCTTGAAGGAGGCTATGCTATCCAGAGCGCGCTGCCCTATGTGAATACGGGAATAATCCTTGCCATGGCCGGGCTTGACTACTCCTGCGTAAAGGAACCCGAGTTCAAGCCAGGGATGTTTGTCCAGGCTGCAAGAGACAGGAAAATCCTGGAGGAAATTGTTGCAACCCAGCTCGAAAACTGGAAAAACCGGGACAGGCTTGTAAAAGCAGAAGTGGCAAAACACGGAGACTTTTACAGCCGGAAAAAACAGATCTTCTATGATACCGATATGATCCAGGAATTTCAGGAGGAAACAGTCCGGATGTGCCCTGATTGTCAGGGTTATGTGGCCATAGACTCCCATGCCCACAGGAGCATAAATGATACCAGGATCTTCGGGATTTCAGTCCCCATCTACGCCTGTGCCAGCTGCCAGGCTGAAGCCAGGGAAGAATACAGGAAGAGGCTCAATTATCCGGAATATGAATACGTTTACCTTCAGGATAAGAAAGTAGACGAATACAGGGCATACAATACCAGGACAAAACAGGAAACCGTTTACTGAAAGGCTCTATTTTGAGAAGCCCTTGAGAGGTTTTGAGAGTGGAAAATCATTTATTGAGGGACTATACAGGCTCCGGTCCCCATCTTCAATCTTTATATTACCCCGGCGGAGTTCGGGGACGCCGGAGCTCCTCTCCCCATTTTTAATATATGCATTTTACTCTTCATCTTCTTTATCTTCTATATCATCTTCATCTTCTTCATCTTCTTCATTTTCGTTATCTTTTCCAGTCTCCCCAATTTTTTTACATTTAGTTTTTCCTTTGAGTTAATTTATTTCTTACCTTTTCTTTTCTGGTTTTCTGGGAAGTTAATCCAAAATAATTTAAATATGATAATAAATTTTCAGAGAAAACATTTGAAATATATTAATCTTTCTCTGTATGATAAAAATTTAGATGTTTTTCTTAAATACTAATTCAAAAGTCAACCAAATTATTTCTCTAACTGGAAAGCTTACAGCCATCAAAATAATTTGATTTCAACTTCTATAATTATATTCAGTTGCCTGTAGTCCGCGTTAAATGATAGGCGAAGTGCCCTTTAATATAATATATTATACAGTATTAAGAAAGGGGGCAAAATTAATTCCAATAAATACAGATATGTATTGTCATAGTGCCTTATTATATTCCTCTTGAAAAATATTATTTCAGACCAATATGTTTATATTATACATATCTTTAATCCCTAATTAATTGAAGGAAGTGTAGTTGCAAATTTCTTCTATTTTTACGGAGGAATGAGAATTAACAGATTACAATTTTTAATGCTAACCACTCTCATAATCACATTAAGCTCCTGTATTGGGGCAGCGGCTGATATTCATGCCAATTCTACGAATTCTATACAGGCCGCAGTGGACAGTGCAAATTCAGGCGATGTAATTATCGTTGAATCCGGAACTTATATAGAAAATATTGATATCAGTAAAGATAATCTGGTAATCAGGTCAGAATCCGGGAACCCTGCGGACACGACAATTACTGCGGACAACCCAAATGCATCTGTAATCACTATACAGAATACAAACAACGTAACGGTTAAAGGGTTCAATATTACTGGGGCAGGAAATGACAACTCAGGAATTCATGTGCTCACAAGTCCTAACTGTACCATTGAGGACAACATATTATACAACGACGCCCTTGGAATATATTTGGAATATTCCGATTATAATGTCATCCGAAACAACATTGCTACCAAAGATAGTCCGGTAGGCGCAGGTCGAGGAATTAATATTGAGTGGTCTAAACATACCACCGTCTCAAACAACACGATTTCTAATCAGAGGTACGGGATATATCTCCAGAATTCCGACTCAAACAACCTTTCAGAAATCACTGAAAGTATGAGCAGTACAGGTATTGTTCTGGAGACCTCCAGTAATAATAATCTGGAAAGCAGCAGCTTTAATTCGAACGCCGTCTCTGGTATATATCTGGTAAATTCCAGTAACAATAAACTGAAGAGTAATACCGCATTTAACAACTCCAATAGCATTTACCTCGTAACATCCAATGAAAACACAATTTCAGGTAACGAGGTAAATCTGAATAGTGACCATGGTATTTTCCTGGACAACTCAAGTAATAACAACATTCTGAGTAATACGGCTTCAAGCAGCCCATACGGGATAGCTGTAAGGTATTCCGATAACAACAACCTGACTGGCAATAATGCGTATAACAACACCCAGGGCTTTTATATAACGCTCACATCCAGCGATAATACGCTTTTAGAGAATACGGCAAATTCAAACACCGGCTCTGGTATCAGTCTTTATAGAGTCAGTGATAATATCCTGGAAAACAATGAAGCAAATTTGAACCCGACTCAAGGCATCCTTCTGGACAATTCAAGCAATAATAAAGTGTTCAACAACAGCGTATCCCAAAACGGCAGAGGTATTTACTTAGGCTCGTTATCCAGTGGGAACACACTTTCAGGTAATAAGGCAAATTCTAATAGCGGTACTGGTATTGTTCTTGACGATGTCGGCAGTAATAATAACCTTATCAGCAATACTGCAAGTTCTAACAGTAATTATGGGATTTACCTGATAAATTCCAGCAACAGTAACCTGGTCAGTAATACAGCTTCGAGCAACTCTAAAGGAATCTATGTGAAATATTCAAACGGGAGTATGATCTCCAACAATATTTTATCTGATAATACGGCAGATGTTAATAACTCGAATGGGATAATGCTCTCGTATTCCAATGGCAATGTCCTCTACATGAATACGGCTGATAACAACGTCTATGGAATTTCTTTGGATTCTTCTCAAAACAATAATGTTTCAAGTAATAGTGTAACTTCAAGCATTAAATACGGTCTATTTTTGTGTTCTCGGAGCACTAATAACCTTATTTTCAACAATTACTTGAATAATACATATAACACAGATAATAAAAACAATGGAAGTGTCTGGAACACACCAAAAGCTCCAGGTAAAAGCATTGTAGGCGGGTCCTATGTTGGAGGTAATTACTGGGCAACTCCCCTCGGAACAGGTTTCTCCCAACTAAATGCAAATAATGATTCAAATGGGGACGGCATTATTGATACGCAATATAATGGAGATAACTTAATCGACTATCTCCCGCTTGTAGCTGTTTCTGCACCAGAGCCGGCGTTTCCTGTAGCAGACTTTTCAGCCACTCCTACTAGCGGCCCTGCTCCCCTCTCAGTTACCTTTACTGACCGTTCACAAAACGCAACATCGAGGAGCTGGAAATTTGGAGACGGAGCTACTTCAAACGATACGAATCCAACGCATTCTTATTCCCTGGCAGGAAACTATACCGTTAACCTGACAGTAAGCAACCTGAAAGGCACGGATTCAAAAACTGCTGTTATAACTGTGCTGGAAAACGAAATTGATGTACCTCCTGTCGCAGACTTTACCGCCAATCCCACTAGCGGCTCTGCCCCCCTTCCCGTTCAGTTTACTGACCGTTCACAGAACGCAACATCGAGGAGCTGGAATTTTGGAGACGGAGATACTTCAAACGATACGAATCCAACGCATTCTTATTACTGGGCAGGAAACTATACTGTTAACCTTACAGTAAGCAACCTGAAAGGCACGGATTCAAAAACTGCTGTTATAACTGTGCTGGAAGAGAATGTAGATAATGATGTATTTCCTGTAGCAGACTTTATCGCCAATCCTACCAGCGGCTCTGCTCCCCTTTCAGTCTCCTTTACTGACCGTTCACAGAACGCAACATCGAGAAGCTGGAACTTTGGAGATGGAGCTACTTCAAACGATACGAATCCAACGCATTCTTATTCTCAGGCAGGAAACTATACCGTTAACCTTACAGTAAGCAATCTGAAAGGCATAAATTCAAAAACTGCTGTTATAACTGTGCTGGAAGAGAATGTAGATAATGATGTACTTCCTGTCGCAAACTTCGAAACCAATGTCACCAGTGGCTATGCTCCCCTTTCCGTCCTCTTTACTGACCGTTCGCAAGACGCAACATCGAGGAGTTGGGACTTTGGAGACGGAGTTACTTCAACTGAGTTGAATCCAACGCATACTTATTCCCTGGTAGGGACTTACCCCGCCAAACTGACAGTAAGCAATGCAAACGGCACGACTTCAAAAACTATTCTGATAGCTGTAGAGAGAAAGAGCAGCGGAGGAAGCAGCAGTGGTGGCGGTGGCGGCTCTCCTGAATCTTCCAGAAACATTGAAGCAAAGGAACTTTCTCAGGTCTTCATTACAAACGGAAAAGCTGTAAAGTTTGATTTCACGAAGGAAGCAACCTGTGTTGTTTATGTGAGCTTTGATGCAAAGAAGACCGCAGGTAAAATCACAACCATTGCCGAGATGCTGAAAGGAAAGTCCTCACTGGTTTCCGAACTGCCTTCGGGTGAGGTCTATAAGTCCTTTAACTTATGGGTCGGAAACGGTGGGTTTGCAACCTCAAATAACATCGAAAACCCTGTAGTCTGCTTCAAGGTTGAAAAGGCCTGGATACAGGATAAAAAGATAGACAGATCTACCATTGCCCTGAACAGGTACAGCGATAAAAAATGGGGGCAGTTGCCAGTCAGCCTGTTAAAAGAAGATGACAAATACCTGTACTTCACAGCTGATGTTCCGGGCTTCTCTTCCTTTGCAATAACAGGGAAGGCAAATACATCTCCGGAAGAAACTGTAACTGAAATACAGCCCGATGATGAATCTGGCAACTCTGAAAAGAACACGGAGGATACAGGATCGGAAGTTGCTCAGGAACCCGGACAAGATGAGAATAGCACGCCGGGCTTTGAGATGGTTTACGGTGTGGCAGGTCTGCTTGCAGTATTACTGTATAAAAGAAAATAAAACAGCTAAATGAAAGTAAATAAATAGTAAATTTAAGTGTAGAAATAAGACTGGATGGAGGTTTGATACCTTCATCCTGCTTTTCTTTTTTGTTCTTTTCTCATACTTTTTTCTACACGCTTTTTTACATGTTTTTTTTACACACTTTTTTCTACACGCTTTTTTACATGTTTTTTTACACACTTTTTTCTACACATTTTCTTATTAAGTAAAACACCTGCCTGTAATAAACAGCAAATAAGGTTAATTTTAAAGGTTCAACTGTTAGCTTTTGTTATAAAAGCTAATCTGAAACCTCGCAAAAGAGAAAATATTGAGTTTATTTCAATAGACTGTATTGATCTGCTATTTTTCGTGTATTTCCATGGTTATCTTCGTGTACTTCCATGGTTATTATTCTGATATTATTTTCTAATACATTTATATTATTTCATGTTTATTTTAAATGGAGATTATAAATAGGGAATATAATAAATATCTGATGTGGGGGATTTAAATACACAGATTTATCGCTCTATTTTTAGCCTTACTTGTCTTTACGTTAGGCTCTGGTATCGGAACCGCAACTGAGATTATTGTCCAGCCAGGAGAATCAATACAGAATGCGGTTAATAATACTGTTTCAGGTGATGAGGTCGTCATAAGTCCCGGAAACTATACTGAAAATCTTAGAATAATGACGAGTGACCTGGTAATCAGGTCAGCTTCCGGGAATCCCGGAGATACGATAGTTACGGCGAAAAATCAAGCTGATGATGTATTTTACGTAGAAGCAGATAACATCACAATTACAGGGTTAAGCATTAATGGCGCCGGAACTGATCGTGCAGGGGTCTACCTGATAAGGTCCGGTAACTGTACCATAGAAAATAACGAGTTTTTAAATGACGCTCTCGGAATATACCTGAAGAATTCAAATTACAACCTTATCCTCAACAACACAGCAGTAGAAGGTAAGAGAGCAATTAATATCGAGAGATCAAACTATAACAGGGCTTCAGGCAACACAGTTTCAAATCAGAGGTTCGGAATATATCTGCTTGTCTCCGAAGGGAACATGCTCTCGGATAATAAGGTAAGTATGAGCGCTGACCACGGGATTGTCCTGGAAAGCTGCAGTGACACCAGCCTTGAAAACAACACCGCAAGCTCAAATGAAGATTATGGAATCCACCTTGTAGGTTCAAGCAACAACAACCTGACAGGCAATACGGTAGATTCAAACATGGTCTCTGGCATATATCTGAAGGATTCCAGTGGTAACAGCCTGACAAAAAATACAGCATTGAACAGCAGCAGCGGCATTTTCCTGTTAAGTTCAGACGAAAGCATGCTCTCGGGTAATGTGGTTTCAAATAACGGAAGAGGTATCCAGATCGCATCCACAGGAAACAATAATGTTTCTGAAAATTCAGTTTCGGATAACATTATCTCTGGAATCTCTTTATTATCCTCTACTAACTGTAATCTAAGTGAAAACATACTATCGAACAACGCAATTGGTATAAACCTGGCGTTTTCCAGCAACAGTACTGTCCTTAATAACAGTATACAAAACGGTGGAAGAGGACTTAACCTGCAGGATTCCAATTATAATATGCTCTTAAACAATACAGCTTTGTACAACAGGTACGGAGCTTACCTGTTGCGCTCAGGATGGAACGTACTCTCTAACAACAATGCAAGCGAAGGCAATGACCATGGTATTGTCCTGGAAAACTCAAGCAACTATAATGACCTTATCAACAACACAGCAAGGTCTAACCGTGCTTATGGGATATACCTCAAAGGTTCAAGTAACAATAACTTAAACGGCAACGAAGCTTCCGGCAATAATAGGGGAGTTTTCCTTACAACATCGAATGGGAACACTCTTTCGAACAATACTGTTCTGGATAACGGCGATTACGCAATCCTGCTGTCGTATTCCTCAGAAAACAATGTCTCAGAAAACGAAGCTTCCAAAAGCAACCGGGGCATCCATCTGAGCACTTCCGGCGATAATACAATTTCAGGTAATACTATTGTTTCAAACGACGTTTCAGGCATCTATATGGCCTCCACAAGCAACAACAATACCGTATTTAATAACTACCTGAACAACAACTTTAACGCAGATATTAAACCGAGAAGCGTTGGGAACGTCTGGAACACAACAAAAACCGCAGGCATAAATATTGCAGGCGGACCCTACATCGGAGGAAATCTCTGGGCAAAACCCGATGGGACAGGCTTTTCCCAGACTGCAACTGATGCGGATGGCGATGGCATTGCTGATGGAGTGTACAAGATCTCAACCAGCGGCTATACGGATTACCTCCCGCTTGTAGCTGTCTCTGAACCGGAACAGCCCATAACTCCAGTAAATTTAACAGATGATCAAACGGATACATCCATAGATGAAAATGATACATCCGTAGATGACTCTGAAACATCCATAGATGACTCTGAAACATCCATAGATGACTCTGAAACATCCATAGATGACTCTGAAACATCCATAGATGAAAATGATACATCTGTGGATGACTCTGATACATCCGTAGATGACTCTGAAACATCTGTAGATGAAAAAGATTCATCCGTAGATGAAAATGATTCTTCATCCGTAGATGAAAATGATTCATCCGTAGATGACTCTGAAACATCCATAGATGAAAATGAGGCATCTATAGATGAATCGGAGACGTCTACAAACTAAACAAAAGCAATTACTTCCAAAAATGAAACTAATTATGAAAGTGAAACCACAATCAACAAAACGGAGTTGATAATGCCTGGTTTCATAGAGACCATAACGAAATAGCTAAATCAACACTAAAAAAGCCGGGTGAAGGTAGGTTTCCTTCATCCCGATTTTTTCTTTTTCTTTTCTTTTTCGGTTATACTTTTTCCCTTACTTTTTCATAAGATCTTAATCTTCTGAATTTTAAAGTCCTTTCTTCAAGTAAGGGAATCGTTAGTTCATCCGACAGATGCCAGAAGCCGTATATTTTTTTTATTAGTATAAAAAAATTTAATTATATGTTCGTATTATTCAAGTTTACTTATTAATAAAATTTATATAAATCTTCGCTACTAAAATTTATTAGTACACATTAGATAACACCTCTTTTAAGGACTGAAAAATCATCTTACAGGTTGAATACAGTTGATTTTTTAGTAGCTGGAAAAAGTGTAACTTTTAAAGAGTGGAAGTATATTTAATTTTATCGATATTTTTTGACACGGACCATAACTCTAAAGACAAGCAGCTGGCTATTTTTATACATCACATAATTAATTTGAATAAACAAGACTATTAATTTCAGTGCCCCCTCGATTTTTAGAGTACTATTATAACTCCTTACTAATATTAGTTCAATTCAATATCTTTATATGGTTAAACGTTTAATTTCGGATTTATTATATGAAGTATCAATATAAAATTTAATTATATGTGGGGGAAATAAAATGCACAGGTTAGCCACCTTACTGGTGGGCATGCTGATATTTGTGGCAGTCTCGGGTATCGTGACAGCGGTTGAGATTATTGTCGAGCCCAGGGACTCGATACAGGCTGCGGTAAGCGGCGCAAGCTCGGGCGATGAAATAATTGTAAAACCCGGAACCTATACTGAGAATATCAGAATCACTACACAAAATCTGGTAATCAGATCAGAATCAGGTAATCCTGGAGATACCGTGGTTACGGCTAAGGATCTGAGAACAAACGTATTCAGCCTGGAACAGGCAAATAACACACAAATTAGCGGATTTAAGATAAAAGGGGCTGGAGATAAATATGCAGGAGTTTCTCTGGTCAGATGCAGCAAATGTACAATCACTAATAATGAGATTACGGAAAATTATGATGGGATATATTTGAGGTCCTCGGATAACAATAACTTATCTGGCAACAAGGTAAACTCGAACCGCAGATATGGAATGAGTCTCAGTCACTCCCAGAAGAATGATGTTTCAAACAACGCAGCAAATTTGAACAATTTTGGTATTGTTCTGCAGGAATCGAGCAATTACAACAACCTGCTCAACAACAGGCTGGATTCGAACAGGAACTACGGCATATATCTGGCGAATTCCAACAATTGCGAGCTCACCGACAACACAGCAATCAACAACGATAGAGGCATTTACTTTAGAAATTCAAACACGAACAAAATTTTGGATAATAAGGTCTCGGAAAATAATGTCTACGGGATTTTGATCTCATTATCGAACTATAATACTATCTCCGGAAACACGGCTAATAAAACCTCCAGAGGCATTCATCTTGACTCCTCTGACGGAAACACTGTCTCAGGTAATACTGTTGCCTCAAATAGCTATTCCGGCTTATTCATGTGTGCTGGAAGCAACGATAACCGTGTTTTCAACAACTATCTCAATAATACCTATAATGCAGACATCTATAATAGAAGAAATACCTGGAACACAACAAGAACCATAGGTACAAACATTGCAGGGGGATCCTATATTGGAGGTAATTTCTGGGCAACTCCTGCCGGAAAGGGTTTTTCCCAGATAGCGCAGGATGTGAACGGAGACGGCATTGCAGATTCTGAATATGCCGGAAGGAACTTTACCGACTATCTGCCCCTTGTATCCACATCCACACCGCAGCAGTCTATACTTCCTGTTGCGGACTTCAGCAGCAATGTTACCTCAGGAAATGCACCATTGGATGTAAGCTTTGCTGATAAGAGCACAGGAACTCCCACTGCATGGAACTGGGATTTCGGAGACGGAGCGAATTCAGAAGTCCAGAGTCCTGTGCACACATACTCCCTGGCAGGAACTTACACTGTAAAGCTTACAGTAAGTAATCCAAACGGGACGGACTCAAAAACCGGTGCAATAAATGTTCTTCAAAACTCTGAGCCTGTGCCGGAACCTTCTGAGCCAGTGCTTCCTGTTGCAGATTTCAGTACAAGCACTATTCCGGGCCCTGCCCCTCTCGCAGTCCAGTTTACAGACCTTTCACAAAACGCAGTTTCGTGGAGCTGGGACTTTGACAATAATGGACAACCTGACTCTGCCATTCAAAGTCCGGTTTATGTGTATGAAGTTCCAGGAGACTATACCGTTAACCTGAGTGTAAGCAATCAGAATGGAACAAGTTCAAAAACTGCTACAATAATCGTACTGGAAGCAGAAAACATCAATGACGGACTTCCTGTTGCAGATTTCAGCATGAACGTTTCTGAAGGCTATGCTCCACTTTCCGTCCTGTATACCGACGTTTCACAAAAAGCGACCGGAATAGGCTGGGATTTTGACAATGACGACCTGGCTGACGTGAGCTCTGGAACTGTGGTCTATGTGTACCCAGCTCCGGGAGTTTATACAGTTACCCTTACCGCAGCTAACGAAAACGGTACAGCCTCAAAAACTGCTACAATAACTGTGCTAAAAGAGAGCAGTTCCGGAGGAAGCAGCCACAGCAGCGGTGGAAGTGTTGGTGGATCTCCTGAACCTGCAAAAAACGTTGAAACCAAAGAGCTCTCACAGGTCTTCATCACAAACGGCAAGGCTGTAAAGTTTGATTTCACAAAGAACGCAACCTGCGTTGCATATGTGAGCTTTGACGCAAAGAAGACCCTGGGCAAAACCACGACCATTGTTGAGGAATTAAAAAATAAGTCTGCACTTGTTTCCGAACTGCCTTCGGATGAGGTATGTAAATCATTTAACGTATGGGTCGGAAACGGTGGAATTGCAACCTCAAAGAACATCGAAAATCCTGAAGTCTGCTTCAAGGTTGAAAAAGCCTGGATACAGGATAAAAAGATAGACCAGTCTACAATCGCTCTGAACAGATACAGTAACAAAACATGGGAACAGCTGCCAGTCAACCTATCAGGGGAAGATGAAAAATGCCTGTATTTCACAGCTGATGTTCCGGGCTTCTCTTCCTTTGCAATAACAGGAAAGATAGAACCCATGCCAGGAGAAGGTGCAACCGAAATAGAACCTGGGCAAGAAATCGGTTCCATTGAAGAGGAAGGTATGGAAAGTACAGGATCTGAAGTTAAAAAAGGGCCTGAACAGGAAGAAAATGTGAAGGCTCCGGGATTTGAACTGGCTATCGGAGTAGCTTGCCTGCTTTCAGTATTCCTGTATAAAAGGACGTAAATTCCTGTATAAAAGGACGTAAACAGCTAAACGAGAGCAAAAGTAAAACTGAAAAACTTAGATCTTGAAAAACAACCGGTGAAGGAATGAACCTTCACCTTATTTTTTTATCTCTGATCAATCGGATATTCGCCCGGAACTATGACCTTATAACTGTAGGGATATCAGACTTACTGAATATATTTTTTATACTTAGTTAAATATTTATAACCGATTATATTTATATTGCTTGTGCGAATTTCCGCCTAACTGTAAAAGTATCATCCATAAATATCTCTGGATGGAGGAGTTAGAATAAACAGACTAATCGTTTTGCTTGCAGCTTTTCTTTTATTTGCATCAATCACGGGTATAGGAACTGCGGCTGAGACCTTCGTCCAGTCAGAAGATTCGATACAGGAAGCAGTGAACAGTGCACGTCCCGGTGATGTAATTATTGTAAAACCTGGAACCTATGCCGAAAATATTGTTGTAACAAAGAATAATCTGGTAATCCGGTCAGAATCCGGGAATCCCGAGGATACGGTAATTGAGCCTTACGACCCGGATACGGATGTGCTCATAATAGAGGCAGATAACATAACAGTTAATGGGTTCATGATCACCGGAGCAGGAGACAACTGTTCGGGCATCTACCTGAATGATTCCAATAATTGCCTTCTCGAGAACAACAAATTTTTCAATAACTCCGAGGGAATACACCTTGAATCCTCTGCGAAGAACAGGGTTTTTAATAACGTAATCCTCAAAGTCAGCAGAGGAATTATCATTGAGCAGTCCGAATATAATTCAGTCGAAAGTAATAAAGCTTCTAAATGCAGATACGGAATTTATCTCCTGAACTCTAAAGGAAACAGGGTCTCTAAAAATACAGCTCAGGAAAATCGAGAATACGGCATCGTGCTTTCGGCTTCGAACGACAACACCCTTTCCGGGAATACAGCTTCTAATAATGGCAGGGGCATTCATATCGGAACCTCTGACGGTAACACGCTTTCAGACAATACCATTACTTCAAACGAGGTATGCGGGCTTTTTGTCTGCCCGAGAAGCGATAAAAACCTTGTTTTCAACAACTATTTCAATAATACTCTCAACGCAGAAGCTAACAACGGAACAGCAAATGCTTACAATAAGCCAAAGACCGCAGGCACAAATATTGCAGGCGGACCCTACATAGGAGGAAACTTCTGGGCAATGCCGAACGGGACAGGTTTTTCAGAAACAGCATCTGACCTCGACGGAAACGGTATTGCTGATGAGAGGTACAGGCTTGAAAACAGCCATTACATTGATTACCTGCCTCTTGTGGCTTTCAAACCACCAGAACCGGTTCTTCCCGTAGCAAACCTCAGCACCAATATCTCGGAGGGATATGCTCCGCTTTCAGTCCAGTTTACCGACAGTTCACAAAACGCAACTTCAAGGAGCTGGGACTTTGACAATGACGGAATCCTTGACTCTTCAGATGAGACCCCAATTCATACATACTCAGTTCCCGGTACCTGTATAGTTAATTTGACTGCATCCAATGAGAACGGTACGGATTCAAAACTTATTACAATAACTGTAAAGGATGAAAATGTAACAGATATACAGCCGGAATCCGAAACTGGCACGCCCGGAGAAGACTATGTGGATACTACAGGGTCACAGGCTGAGCAGAGTTCCGGGCAGGAAGGAATCAGTAGCATACCTGGCTTTGAAATGATTTATGGAGTCTTCTGTCTGTTTGTCATATTCCTGTATAGAGGAACTGGAAAGTGATCCATCAGCCAGAGAGAATAAATTTAATACGGAGGAACCTTCACACGAAGGAATATTAACAAATAGAAGTATTTTTCATACGGAGGGACCTTTATAAAGCCCTGGAAAGCCTTTGAAATATATGCAGAAGAATACGATGCATGGTACGATAAATATAAACCTGCATATGAATCCGAGCTTCTTGCCCTCAAATCCTTCCTCCCCGAAAACCTGGAAAAACTGGAGGTTCTGGAAATCGGGGTAGGTACGGGCAGGTTTGCCTGGTCTATGGGGGTCGGATACGGGCTCGATTCTTCCAGGCCAATGACAACTTTTGCAAAAAAAAGAGGCATTGAAGTGGTCCAGGGGGTCGCAGAGTCCCTGCCCTTCAAAGGGCAGGCTTTTGATCTTGTGCTGATTGTTACAGCACTTGCTTTTTTCAACGATCAGGTGCAGGGGCTCAGGGAAGCTGCACGGGTCCTGAAGCCCGGTGGGCAGCTTGTAACAGGTATACTTGATAGGGACAGTTTGCTGGGCCAGTATTATAACTTGAAAAAAAAGGAAAGCAAATTTTCTTCCGATGCCAGGTTTCTTTCGGCGGTGGAGGTGAAGGAGTGGCTGAAGGATCTGGGGTATGAAAACATAGAAACCTGCCAGGCGCTCTTTAATAAGCCAGAGGAGATTAAGGAGATCGAAGAGATAAAGCAGGGGACTGGAGAAGGGCTTTTAGCTGTGATCTCAGCCTGGAAACCGTTTCATGCTAAAGTTGGGTTAAGGTCCGAATACAGGTGAATTACCCCTTTATGCCCCGGTTTTTCTGGATTATCTCAGGTTTTATATCTTGCCAGCCCAATATTAATAAGGGATTTCGGGCAGATAATAGAGGATGGGAGGCCTGACAGGGAAGAGGTTGTGTTCTTTTTCCAGTGTAGATACATGCTTTATGAAACCGGTTCGGGGGAAAAGATATTAGATCAGGCACAAGAGCAGGCAGGAAAAAGAAGTTTTCAGGTGAAGGGACGGAAGCTCTTTACAGGGAGCACGCAGGAAAACCTGTGATTGAACTCGAACTCAAAAGCTTTCTTCAGCTCTTTGATTCTTTTGACCCTGCCCCGTTTCACGAAAAAGAGCTTAATCTGGATGCAGAAGAATACCTCTATAATGCTGTAGACGAATTTCCCCTGAGAAAGCCCCTTGAAATCATGATATACCTTCCTTCTTCCGAGGTCGGTGCAGAAATCGAAACCGACCTTAAAGAAGCTATAAAAAATCATTTTTCTTACAAAAAACTCCTTACCGAAATCGAACTGAAAAGGTTGATTTATCAGGGGCGAAGAAACCTTATAATAGCCCTTACATTCCTTTTTCTCTGCCTGCTTGTGATCCGGCTGCTTTCGGCTTTTGAAGAAAACCTGATGAACACTCTTTTCTCTGAGGGGCTCCTTATCATCGGCTGGGTTGCAATGTGGGAGCCGGTACATACTTTCCTCTACGGCTGGTGGCCGATTGTCCACAGGCGTAACATTTACGAAAAAATTGTACACATGGATGTCTACATTGGGAAAAGGTCTCCAGCAGGGAAGAGATCTCAAGGGTATCGTTTTACGCCAAAAAAAGCTCCCTGAATGGCTTAATATTTGAAGCCAGTACTCTTAAAGAAGCAATCAGGAATAATTTTCTCTACAAAAAAGTCCTTACGGAAATAGATCTGAGAAGACTTCTTCAGCGGGTGAGAAGAAACATGACAATTGCCCTTACTTTCCTTTTTCTCTGCCTGCTTAACTTCCGCAACAGTTGTTAAATATTTGATCCTATTAGAGGCTGGAACGGGGTAACGATTTCATTTAAATAGGCCAAAACTTAAGGCAAGCTTCTGTTGCAAAATCGATAGCTTTCGGGAAAGAAAATTCCTTAACCGATGACCAGTGTAAAATGTTTAGTATGGAGTAGCTTTTACATAATATAAATAAATCAAATGAGAAAATATAAATAGTAAAAGAGTGCACATATTTTTGCTGAGAAAGTATCCTTTTGGAGGACGCGGTGACTTTTGGCTATATGGAGCGAGCAATAGGGCGATGAAAACTCCTATGACCAGTTTGAACTATAGATCCTAATACAGATTTTTATTTTTTTACAAGTTTTCTGAACTCAGCACCAGAATCCAGTGATGAATTCAATATTAAAAATCATAGATATTATGATTTGTTATTATTCTTGTGATAAGATTTTTGGATCGAAATCTTTAGATCTCGAATATTGATTTTTATTCAAGGCCCGATTCTTCTTGTGAATTCAGAATTTCAATCAAGAAATGCAAAAATCACTGGATTTTAGAACAGAGTCAGTTTTCTGTGAATTATTATAAATAATACAGGCAAATAAACAGCCAAAAACAGGCATAATTGGAGTTTTTTTATACTTCTGACTATAAAGGATTATTTCTCAGGTTGCAGTTTGTTTTTCAAGAACGGAGCTTGGAAGGAGATGATTCTATATTTTTATGTGAGTGTGGAAAATTAGTACGGGAAGAGTTGTGGGAAGACACATTCAAGGATTATATAAGTACATCCAGAAATCCATCTACCAGAACTACAGGACACAGGAATTGCGGACTTATTTTTAATTTTGTGGATGGAAACTGGCCAAAGAAATATTCCTCAAGAAAAGAATTGAAAACTTTAGCGGCAACTTTTGCGGAAAGCAATAAATTATCTTGCGAAAAAACTGCAAAATTTCTGCTCGAGGTAGATAGGTTCAAGTCCTGTGGTAAGCTCTCTGATATCGAAATTTTGGTTCATGCATACAAGAATGTTTTGAAAATCCGAGAATCAGGTGAGCGAATTTTCTGAGCTGTAAGTCCGATTACTAACTGATTAAAAAATGAAAAAACGCAACCAATCGCCAATAATTAAATAATCTCATTTTACAGAATTTGCCCGTCGGATCATAATAAAGACGGCTATCGGTTTTTTTGGGTTGAATAGTTACTTTTAATCTTCAATTTTATTAAAAATCCAATTCTACGTATCGAATTCTTTTGTATACTGAGGAATGAAAAATCCAGGAGAATAGAAAATGATGATTGAGGAAGTAACGAGTGACAGAGAGGTCACGATCTACGAACATGGAAGTTATCAGGGTCGCAGCCAAAAGCTGAGCCCGGGTAAGTACAACATAGGTGATCTGGTGATTGGAAACGATCGCCTTAGTTCATTGAAAATACCTGAGGGCATGAGGGTCACGTTATATGAGCATGCGAATTTCATGGGTAGTGAGAAGATGTTCGACGCGGATGTTCCGTGGGTAGGTAATGATTTCAACGATAAAACATCTTCAATATTGGTCGAATTGGAAGTGATGACTGAGGAAGCAACGAATAACAGAGAAGTCATGATCTATGAACATGGAAGTTATCAGGGTCGCAGCCAAAAGCTGAGCCCGGGTAAGTATAACATAGGTGATCTGGTGATTGGAAACGATCGCCTGAGTTCATTGAAAGTACCTGAGGGCATGAGGGTCACGTTATATGAGCATGCGAATTTCATGGGTAGTGAAAAGATGTTCGATACGGATGCTCCGTGGGTCGGTGATGATTTCAACGATAAAACATCTTCAATATTGGTCGAATTGGCCGCCAATACCCAAGTAAATACAAACGATGTCGCTAATCTCTCAGGGGTGAGCCCTCAACAAACTTTTCTTGAGTCTCATCCAGAAAAACCCCTGGCAACCAGCACGCTATACATAAACCGCTTCACCACTACGAATCCAGATAAGTCTCAAAACCATACAGTGGTCGGTGTGCATATCGTGCTGGAAAAAGGCAATAAGAATGGACTGTGGGAGGCGTTTCACGTCGACCGGGGGGCTCAGAAGCTCAATCCTCTGGATCCTCGTGTGGCAACGCATTATCTGCAAATCTGCTGCGATACGCTCGAAATACACGACGAACTGTCCGTGCCCGAGGCCGACGTAGCCATCTTCGCGCGCCGGCTGGTGTGGGCAACGGCTGATGCAGCCATCAACACGTCTCCACTTCCCTGGGCGGTTTCCAAGGCCCAGAACGCCAGCGGATCAAGCCCTGGGCAGAATGGAGCAGCCGGACGGAACGCGGGCTCTTTTCAGGTGTTTGTGTCGAGGGTAGAACCTGCCACTGACTCGCGGCCCCGACTGGTGGCTTTGGGAGGACGTGGACAGGATCCCGGAGCAGGTCTGGACGGAAGGCCGGGTAAAACAATGGCTAGCTATTCGAACGTTACCTTCCGAGTCAAAGATTCCGGTATTTCCGAGAGCAAGGCTACGATCATTTTCAACCCAGTTGCCGTCTACATCGACTACGAGTGGCGCTGGGGACCATTTAAGGTAACCAGCAGTAACAAAATGGGGGAGAACTCGTTTCCTGAAACTGGAGGCAATGCACTGGCCCCAGGAATCCCGGGGGATGGCGGGAATGGAGGCGGCCTCATTACGAATCTTGGGACTATAGTATCAAGTTTTAAGAACTACGGCGGAGGGGCAGGAACCAGGGAGCGTGATTATCGGGGTGGCATGCCTGGCAAGCCAATTTCATGTGGAAAGTATAAAGTCAAGCTTTGGGAAGACCTCCGAGGCACCAAAAACGCCAGGAACGAGGTAAGCAGGACCGACTCAAACAATACTGTAAGGGGGGCAGATGCCAGAGCCCAGGGTGCATCTCATGGAGCTGGGAGTACGCCGAAGCCCAGCATCACACCTGAAACCAATGTGTGGCTACACCCCCTAAGTCTCCAAAAGACGCTCGAATATGCTCGGGACCTGTTTCTTGCAGGGGATCGAGACGAGGTGGAGCATTTGCTTTGCGCCTACGAGGTTGCGCTTGCATTGCCGTTGCCGAACAACAAAGCCTGGGACGAAGTCACTACGGCACAGTGGACGGCGGCGCAGAGCGATGTCGCCTCGATGCTGCAGCGCCTGCGTGGGCATCTCGACTATTTCGGCAACTCTGCAGGCTATACGCCGCTGTTATCTCTACAGGGAACAATCAAGTTGTACGAAAAGGAGACGCTGCGGGCGCTTCGTACACTCCTTCTCGTCGGCTGGATCGATTCCAGGGAACGTGATACAAAGGAAGCTGCCAAGGCCCTCGAAGACACCATTAACAGCCTGAACGAGGATACCCAGCAGGCTGCCGCGCAGGTAACCAGCTCAGAGGCCAAGATCAGCGAGGTAACGAGCCGCATTGATGCTCTTGAGCAAGAGCTGCATGGCATGAGCAATAAACTGGAGATTTTGCGGAATAATCTTCTTAGCAAGGCCCAGGGGGATCTTGATAGGCAGGCCCAGATCAAGTTCGCGATCAAGATGACTGCTGCCGTGTGTCAGGTCGTCCCGGTAGGCCAGCCGGCTCTGGGGACCGTCGGCTCACTTGCCAGCGTGGCAACCGGTTTCATCGGAGGCAATGATGCCAGCACACCGGACACGGTTTCCAAGATGGGTGATGTGCTCACGAAAGCGAGAGACGCGGCCAAGAAGGCCGAGGAAGTCAGGATAGCTGCCAATAAAGCCAGTATCAAGGTTGACACATCGGCGCTGACAACGGCAGGCTATGGCCTGGGTCCAGCCCTCTCTCAGATTTCGCAGGGTCTGCAGGCTTTGCAGGTGCCTCAGTCGGAGGTCGAAGCCGAGCTGCTAAGATTGGAGTCAGAGAGCGAGGAGTGGAACAAGCTCGTCAAAGATATCCGCGATATCAATGAGAGAAAGGTTGCTTTCTTTAGCGATCTGGTTGACGCATTCCAATCACTAGGGGATGGCTACGCCCGGGTTTCGTCCAATGCTGCGGCTGTCTTCATTATGCAGCAGGAGCGCGGTAAGAATCTTGCCAAGCTAAGCCCCGAGGCCACAGGCTGCGTTCGGCAGATGGGGCAGCAGTCCCGTCTAACCCTGCTCAGGTATCTATATTTCATGGTGAAGGCATACGAGACAACCGTGTTCGAATCCATAGATGTCGACTGGAAGCTGACAGAAGTGACCGACAAAATTAACGAGCTTCTGAAACCGGAAGAGGGATTCAATGCCGCTTCGCTGAACGAGCATGCCAGGGTACTCGAACCGCTCTACCAGAAGAACCTGGAAACGGTGCGCAACCAACTGCTGGATGATTTCAGCTTCAACGAGACCACAATCCCCCTTCAGCTGGGTCTGAGCAGCAAGCAGACTCCAGAGGTCATGGCTACCCTGAACGATTCCGGATATGTGGTGGTCGACCCGATCGCATATGGACTGGTTCTCCCCGATCGACAGCTCGCCCGCCTAAGCAATGTCGTGCTCAAGAAGCTCGAGTTTGACCCGGAAGGGCCAGCATTGCCGGAAACAAATAACCTCATAATTTCCGTTCAGCCCTCCCACCGCGGGACGATCCGAAAAGCAGAGAACCTGTACTCTGTTTACAGCGATATGCTGCTCAAGTGGAGTTGGACCTACCTGGCTTCCGGGGAGATCCGTGCGAGTGAACCAAGCAAGGGGACTGAGGATATGCTAAATCTGGTGATTGGCGAAGGAGCGGAGAAGATCAAACAAAAAGTTTCCATGCCACCGGTCTGGTCGGATCTGTCCATCAGCGTATTGTATTCGCCGGAGCTGCGGATGGACCAGAGACCTCGTATCACCAAGCTTTATTTCGAGTTCAGCTGTGATGTTACCTTGGCACCCTATCATCAGCGTGTCATGAATGTGCAGTCACTGGGATCTACGGTGGGTGCCGTCATCCAGTGTTCACCTGCCGATCTGGCTAATCGTAGCGATGGGTTTTACCGCATGATTCGCATCTTTTCTAAGGGCGCCAGTGTCCGCCTGAGCGTTCCCTCTCATGTTGCTGGGTCCGCATTCGATGCTTGGGACATAGTAGGGCAACAGATCAACCAGATTGGTGTCAAACAGACAGACGTTGACATCAAGATTGACGACCATGTGCTTGCTCAATGCCACTGGAGCCGCTACCAGAATCAGATACAGTCGGTTATACTGTCTGGAAAACTTGCTCTTGAGGACACGGCCGAGATTGCAGAAATCTATGAGGATGAAAGCATATGCTATGAAGATGAAAGCATATGTAATGAGCTACAACCGGTTGTATTGTCTCAAACACTTGCCCTTGAAGAGATGGCCGAAATTGCAGTAAGCCATGAAGATAAAAGCATACTTTGTGAGCTGAATGACCTTGTCTCGGCTGCGCCCCAGGCTCGAGACCTCCTTATGCGGGTCGAAGCTTCCGAGAGTGCTTCAGTGATGGGGGTAGTACCCACGTTGAATGACGCCGATCTGTTAGAAGAAGGGGAGACCGGGTGGAAATTGGTGAATTACCGAGGCATTGTCGGTTGGGTAAATGCAGGTTTGGCTGAGGGTGCAGCACTGGAGCTTGAGACTGAATCACATTGTAGCTGATTTATCGACTTGCCTAACCAGGGTATCTGGGCTACGGCTTGCAACCGCGCCTGATGCCCGACGTTCGCCAATCAAATATAAACAACGTCTTGACCTACAGAGCCTACTTTCGGCAGGTCGACATTTAACTTTTGACACTTATTACTGATAGTGATTTTGGAATAATACTCCATTATTATGTGTAGCTATTAGGTTTACATATGGTCCAAATATAATCTCTCATATAAACTTTAATGGAAAAAAAATGGTTCAGTGTTTATATGTGTCGTGGGAGTTGAGCCACACTTTAACCAGCTTTAAACATAACCTATAGTTAGCTAAGGTTCTAAAACATCATTAGAAAAAAATGTTCTAATTTATAATGTCAACCTGCCGAAAGCAAGAAAGAGACGCACATCATATCTTTTCTTCGTAAAGGAATTAAGGGATTTTCTGCGTTTTCTTTGTTTTCCATGATTATAAAATATTGAGTAACTAAGTGTAGGTATTTACATTAGTAACTGTTACTATTTTTTTACAATCTTTGGTAATCATTGAGTTTACTATATATTGGAGCAGGAAAATGAATGCAATTTTACTTCTTGGGTTTATATTAATCTGTTTTGGTTTAGTTTACCTTTTACTCAAAGGGACAGGCAAAATTTCAGATAAAGATGCTGATATTCAAATTATGGGCTCCAGATTAAAAGGAAGCCCGGGTATAATTGTAATTGTATTAGGGGTTTTACTTATTGTATTAGGAAATGGTTTGCTCCCAGAAGTTGGTTTACTATCCGACACAAAAGATAATAATTCACCCATCACAAACGATGATCAGCCCGGCATAAATAATAGTGATATTGTAGATCCGCAATATAATGAATACGAGACAGATGAGTCGGATCCACTACACAATTCCGCATTAAATTCCAGCGTTTATGCATATATTGCACATCTCAACAGCAACAAAGTTTCAGTAATTGACACTGCCACAAAGAAAGTTATAGCCACTGTGAATGTAGGAAGCGAGCCTGTAGGAGTTGCAGTCAACCCGGCGGGAACAAAGGTATATGTGGCAAACAAAGGCAGTAGCACAGTCTCTGTAATTGACACCAGCACAAACAAGGTTGCAGCGACTGTACATGTAGGAAGCGAGCCTGTAGGAGTTGCAGTCAACCCTACGGGAATAAGGGCATATGTGGCAAACTCCGAAGATGACACTGTCTCTGTGATTAATACTACTACAAACAAGGTTACAGCCACGGTTAAGGTAGGAAGCAATCCTGGGGGAGTTGCAGTTAACCCGGCGGGAACAAAAGTATACGTTACAAACTGGGAAAGTGGCACTGTTTCTGTAATTGATACGGCAACTAACGATGTTGTAAACACGGTTAATGTCGGAAGTAAGCCTGAGGAACTTGCAGTCAACCCTGCAGGAACAAAGGTATATGTGGCGAACGGAGAGAGCGACACTATCTCTGTAATTGACACAGTTACTAACGGCGTTATGAAAAGTGTGCCTGTAGGAGATCATCCTTACGGAGTTACAGTCAGCCCTGATGGGAAAAAGGTGTATGTGACGAACGAGCGTGAAAATACGGTCTCTGTAATTAGTACAGACACAAATAGGGTTACAGCTACTGTGGACGTAGGAAGCTGGCCTGTTGGAGTTTCAGTGGACCCTGAGGGAACAAGCATCTATGTGGTAAACTATAAAGACGGCACCGTTTCTGTGATTGATGCAGCCACAAACAGGGCTACAGCCACTGTGAATGTAGGAAACAAACCAATGGCAACCGGACAGTTCATAGGGAAACTTTCCGGTGAGGGACAGAATAATACGGAAACTAAATCATCAGTCAATACAACCTCAGAAGATAAAGAGACAGATCTCCCTCCCAAAAATCAGGTAATGGCCGGATCTACTATTTATGCATACATTACTAACGGAGGCAGCAACACTGTCTCTGTAATTGACACTGCCACAAACATTGTTACAGCCACGGTGCCTGTCGAAAAGAGCCCTGAAGGAATTGCGGTCTCCCCGGATGGAAAAAAAGTATATGTGGCGAACTTACGCAGTAACACTGTCTCTGTAATTGATACAGCCGCAAAAAGTGTTACAGCAACAGTGAGCGTAGGAGACAAGCCTCACGGAGTTGCAACTACCCCGGATGGAAAAAAGGTATATGTGCCAAATTACGGTTCCAGCACTGTCTCTGTAATTGACACTTCAACCAATACTGTTACAGCAACAGTAAGAGTGGAAGATAGTCCTTTTGGAGTTGTAATCACAGGAACAAAGGCATATGTGACGAACGATATCGGCAAAACGGTCTTTGTAATTGACACTGACACAAACAGTGTTACAGCTACAATTAACTTAGAAAATCAATACCCTGGTGGAGTTGCAGCCTCTCCGGACGGAGCAAAGGTATATGTGACGAGTGGAGCCAACGACACTGTCTTTGTAATTGACACCGTAACCAACACTGTTACAGCCACGGTGCCTGTAGGGGACCGGCCTACTGGAGTTACAGTCACGGGAACAAAGGTATATGTGGCGAACTTTGGCAGTAATACGGTATCTGTAATTGATACAGCTACAAATACTGTTCAAGCGACGGTAAAGGTTGGGAAAAGCCCTTATGGAGTTTCAGTCACCCCTGATGAAAAAAAGGTATATGTGACAAATGACCACGAAAACACTGTTTCTGTAATTGATACAGCCACAAACACTGTTACCGCCACAGTGAGCGTAGGAAATCTTCCTAAATCTTTGGGACAGTTTATAGGCACATTCCAGAACTGAAACAGTACTTCCTTGCAAATTTCAGTGGCAATGTCACCAAGGGTGATAAAAGGCAATCTTTATGCTTCAATTTCGGAATATTGGCAGACTTTTCCGAATCATTGAAGCTCATTTTCAGCCAGGGACGTGTCATATCAGGGGGAAAACAATATAAAGAAAATGGTTCTGAAGACCGCGTAGAACTCTGGTTTTCTTGCAGGTAAAGAAGACGGGAAGCAAAAAAGGTTCTGATGGCTGGATATCTTTAGAATGGTACAAAAATACTTAAAAGTAACACAGCTGGCTGTGTAAATACACGATCCAATCATTTTTGGTTTCCATTCCTATTTTTCAGTTCAGTTTAGATCTTTTCTTTGAAGGATTCTCAGGTTTCCAAAACATTTTATTATTTATTGCACATTTCTCTTGCTTCTTCAGATCCTGAAATCCTGTTTACAGGAAACGAAATATACGATAAACTCCTAGAATTCCAGGGGGAGTATATGAGACGCAGGCGGAGGATAAAATCCTTAAAGAAGACTCTAAAAAGCTGGCAGTTTCTGGTTTTTGCATCCGTATCTCTTGTTCCGCACCTCCTTTACACGGCAGGTGCTGACTTTGCAGGCATGTATTCCGTTTATCCATCTTTTCCTGCGGGGATGGGCTTTTTTGCGCTTGCGCAGCTTTATCTTGTTTTTACCTTCTTCGGGTGGACTTCTCCTCTTGCCTACCTCTCAGCTATCTTCTTTTCCCTGCTCTGGACCAGGGTTTTGCAGTGGGTTGAGAGTATTGACAAGTTTGCAGTGGTAATTTTCTATATCTTAGTCTTTTTATCGGTGTGCTGGGGGCTTCTTATGGAGTTCATGCCTCCTGACTGATATTGTTTTCAGCTGGGACTATCGCTTGCCTGGGAGTGGACAAACGAAGGATATGAGATTGGGCACTCATTAATTTAATTCATAAACTCCGTATACAAACAGTCTTAAATAATTTAAGAAAATATATTTTACTAATGAACAAAAATGACATTCTTAAAAAAGCATGTTTTGAGGAGATAAACAGAGTTAAGGTCCTGCATCTAAAAGGCAAGCCATATGAAATGGGCTATCAGCATGGTTATTTGCTTGCAGATAAAATAGACCTGATGGTCAACAGGACCCTTTTAGCCACTGCCGCTTATGTTGCTGCACAGACCGGGTCGGACCTGGAGAAAGCCGAGGAAATCTTATGGAAGGGGCAAAAGGCGGCTGAACCTTTTTTACCGCAGGAATTCAAAGAAGAAATGAAAGGAATTGCTGATGGGGCGAAAGATGCCGGAGTAAATGTAACCCTTGATCAGATCCTGCTCTGGAATACCAATTATGATCAGTGGTGTATTTACTGCCATCCTGATTACTGGCAGGGTGAAAATCAGGGGGATAACCAGCTTGCTAATAAAATTGAGGATCAGAGTGGATCCCAACAAAACGCAATAAAACCGGCTGGCGGGGGCTGCAGCAGTTTCTGTGCCTGGGGAGAGTGGGCTGGAAGCGATGGAAAACTGATCTTCGGAAAAAATGAAGACAATTTCAATATGCCGGAGCAGTTGCCAAACCGGATACTGGTCGTATCCAGCCCGGATAATGGGATTGGACACGCTTTTTTAACCTATCCGGGAATGATCGGGCTGGACGGCGGTATAAATGCGGACGGCCTCGCAATGATGACTCAGTTAAACTCCATGCAGTATGAGAGCATGAAAGGCTGCGGGATCGCCATATTTACTCGTTTGTTGCTGACTCATGCACGGACGGTGGAGGATGCGATCAGGATTTTCCAGGAACATCCTCGCTGTGCCGGGATTGCCTACCACGTAGCTGACGCAAAGGCTAAAAAGGCAGTCGTAGTAGAAACCTCTTCCCGGAATGTATGCTGTCGTTATCCGATTCAGGATGTTAAAGCCCTGTGGCAGACGAACCATTCAAACTGCTATCCGGGCTGGATGGGTTATTCCGGTTATAACATGGTAGCCGACCAGGTCCTGGTAAACCAGCTTAAGGACATCTCAACTATCGAAAACTGGCAGAACAGTCTGAAAGAGCCTTACAACTTCTATGTCCAGGCACCCAGCCGTTTTGAACGCTATCAGCAGTTGATTCACAAATATTACGGCAATATTACGGTTGAAAATGCGATTAAAATCTTAGGCGACTGCTATGATCCTTATACCCGCCTGACCCGTGACAAATTCTTCCCGTCCTGGACAAATAATATCCTCTGTACTATTTGTGCATTGTACCCTGATTTTTCATATAAGGCAAAAGAACCGGTGGGGTCATTCAAAGCACATATAGCAAATATGTGGAGCCTGGTTGCATATCCGGAAACCGGAGACTTCTGGCTCGCAATCAATGACTTCCCTGCACAGTACGGGGGTTATGAACACTTTAATTTAAAGGAATTATTAATGCGTACTTCTGTCTAAACTTCTGTCCCAACTTCTGTCTAAATTTTGGTCTACACTTCTGTTTAAACGTCTGTCTAAACAGAAGTTTAAGACTGAACCATACTTCAAAGACTGAACCATACTTCATTTACTTCCTTTAATAGAATTATTGTTTCACAAATATTCACTTTTTTATTTTTGTTCTTCGTTCTTCTGTTTTTTCGTGGGATGGGCTGCTCTCCCGCGTAGAGCGTAATAAGACAGACTGTTCACTAAACTCAGGATAAGTTGTTTACTAATTACTTAAGGATGAAAAGAAAATATACTGAGAAGGAAAATAAGATATGTGGAAAATATTCTGGGACTCAATGAGAAGCAAACCAAAGCTGTCGGGAGATTAAAGGAAATAGACCCTGAATCTGAAATTTTCTGGGATTCCGGGATGAAAATTCCTGAATTCATCAAGGGCACTCTTTCGAGACCCTCAGTTAAAAGCCCCGAAGAAATAGCAAGAAAATTTCTGGAAGACTGCAGGGAGCTTCTGGATATGCAACCCGGGCTTGACGAGAGCCTGGAACTTTTCACTGCCGAGACCGATTTTTCCGGGTTTCACCATGTTATTTTCCTCCAGCACATAAAAGGCATCCCGGTTTTCGAAGGTTCTGTCCAGGTTCACATAAACCCCGCCGGGGAGGTCATCGCATACAAGGACTTTCGCGTGACAGAGGTGTCGGTTGCCCTTGAGCCTAAAATAAAAAGAGAAGAAGCTATTGAAATTATCCTTAGGGATATTGGCTCAGAACACGTGGTAGTGGTTCCCCGTTCAAAGCTGATGCTTTTTCGGGACGGTGAAATTCAGCTTCCCATGAAAAAACTCCCCCTGAAAAAGCTTCATCTGGTGTGGCAGATTGAGTCCATATTTGCCGAAGGGTTCGCAGGGAAGTTCCATTTCATTGATGCCCATACCGGCGAGCAGCTTTACAAATTTTCCCAGATACGGTCCGCCATTTTTCGAAAGACCTACACTGCGAAAAACGAGGCATTCCTGCCCGGAGAACTGCTGCCCGAAGATAAAATGGCTGCGGATGAGGTAGCCCTGTCAGCTCATGAAAATATGGGAATTGTGTATAACTATTACAAAAACAATTTCGGAAGGGACAGCTATGATAACAGGGGCTCTCCTCTCGTTTCTACAGTTCACTTTAAGCAAAACTATAATAATTCATTCTGGAGCGATTACCACAAACAGCTTGTTTTCGGGGACGGAGACGGTTTTCGCTGGAGACCCATGGCGTTTGCCCTTGATATTGTAGCTCATGAGCTGACGCATGCAGTTGCCGCCCAGACAGCCAGATTCGTGTACAGTGAAGAGGCAGGAGCTCTTGATGAGTCCTTTGCGGATGTTTTTGCAGTTTTTATCTCAAATGGAGAAAAGATAACGAACTGGGAAATCGGGGAAGGAGTTTACACCCCTTTCCATGCAGGAGACGCCTTGAGGGACGTTTCCGATCCCACAAGGTTCGGGCAGCCTGACCACATTGACAATTACATGCGGCTTGCTCCCGGAGAGATCCCTGATCTTCACAGGAATCAGGCCGGGTATATTCATTACAACAGCGGAATCCCTAACAAGGCTGCTTACCTGACCATTGAGGGTGGGACCCACTATGGAATAAAAGTCAAAGGAATTTCCAGGGTGAAAGCCGAAAAGATCTATTACCTCGCCCTCACCGCATATATGTGCAGTGCGACCCTCAGCAGGTGGACATTCCGGGAAGCAAGGTATGCTCTGTTGAATGCCTGCCGCCAGCTTTACGGGGACAAAGGACCCGAGTATACGGCAATAATAAATGCCTGGGCTGCGGTCGGGTTTGGAAAGCCGGTAGAATACCTTGAGAATCTTTTTCTGGTTGAAAAGGAGATTTATCCCGGAATTTCTATCCCGGATATGAGTCCTGACGGAATCCTCAGCTCCATCGATTTTCCCGAAGACGGACTTGTAAAAGATATCAGGGTCAGTATAAACATTGAGCACTCATATCTAAGTGACCTCAGGATCACATTGTTTACGCCTGACGGAAAAAGTATAGCCCTGCACGACCGGCTTTCCCGAAAGGACAGGAGCCTTGTAAGGACATATAACTCGGGCTCAGTTCCTGCTCTCAGGAAATGTATAGGAGAACGGGTCTGGGGAAAATGGGCTTTGAAGGTTGAGGATCTTGCAAGAGAACACACAGGTTCTTTCCACAGCTGGGGAATTAAATTTCTGGTACAGAAGGTCGAAAAGGAAGAACTTAAAAGGGAGATTTTTCCCTTCCTCAAAATTTACGATAATGATCCAGCAGGTATCGAAAGCTTCATAGAGATAGAAAGAAAGGGAAAAATAGTAAGTCTCGGCGTGTCCATGGAAATTACCCACCCTTCGATAGGAGAACTGAAAGCCGCACTTGTCCTGCCTTCCGGGGAGGAACTGGTACTGCATAACAGGGCCGGATACGGAATAAAACATCTCAAAAAAACGTTCAGTACCGAATCTGACGAGTTCCTGCTGCCTGCTGTGAATAAAGAGATGAAAGGAGTCTGGACCCTGAAGGTCGCAGACCTAAAAGAAGGAAATGAAGGCAGCCTTGACAGCTGGGGGCTGTGCATTATATACGAGAGTGACCCGGAGTTTCTTTAAGGGCTATCCCGATGGATATCGGGATTTACTCTTAATTCAAAGACTTTAATATTATTCAAAGGTTTTAATATTATTCAAAGACTTTAATATTATTCAATGACTTTAATATTATTCAAAAACTTTAGTATTCTTCTCTGACCATCCGGGCTGGTTTATGGCAAGGAATTTGAGGGTAGCGTTTCCGGTGTTGTATGTAGTTTGAATCGCGCCTGCCGGGATGTATATGAGCTGGTCCTTACACAATTCGACCGGGATTCCGTCAATATAGAGGATACCTTCCCCTTCAAGGATATAGTGAACTTCCGGATTTTTCATCAGGTGGGGAGCGATATTTTCTCCCGGCTCGATAACAGCATGAGCTATACTGTAGTTAATGTCAAGGTTTCTATCAATATTTCCGGGGTTCAATAGTTCCACAACATGGATATTCCCAGGCTCTTCAAGATACGTACATTCGCTAAGGTTCCTGCAGAAGATATGGTCATCCGCATAGAAGCTTGAACCGACTATGTAAGATCTTCCTTCAAAGGTAGCCTTTTTAACGAAGGTGAACCTGCGGGAAGGTTCGGAATTTCCTGGCTTCTGCCAGCTGTGATCTATCCAGCCTTCACCATTTTCGCTCAGGGCGGTCTCTATGAAGAGCTCACCTATAGGCTTGCCGTCTGCGTCCAGAAGACTTCCCATGTCTTCTCCTTCGTTCCCCCTGTCCGGAGGGCAGACTAACTGAGTCCCATTTATTGTCCATACAAAAATATAGAAGTCGTGATTGTGCCAGGGTGAATCTTCTTCTCTGAATGCAGGAAAGAGCTTTTCTCCCTGTCCCTCAATAAGTCTGACTGTAGCCCTGACTTTATTTTCGATGTTTTTCCTTTCAGCTGCCATTTTGCTCTCCCCTTTTGCAAGAATAAGAGAGTCTGGCGGCGCAGGTCCCTGGACAGCCCGTTCTTCTGTTGTGTTTTCTCTTGCAGCAAGAGCTTTTCCATTAACTCCTGAGGGAGATTCGCCTATGGCTTCATCTTCAAGTTCTTCCGCAATTACTGCCGGTTTGTCCTGATTCCCACAGGTAAGGATGCCAAAAAAAAGTGCAACTGCAAGCATTCCACATATAATCCGTATTAAATCCATACGACTCCCTCATTTTTTTCACTTATTATTCAACGCTCTTGAAACTGCCTTCAGGATATGCTTAAATATATACTTATAATAATTATCAGAAGTATTATTTTATTTTTATCACTCAGTTTACGTAGGAAGATGTTTTAAGAAGCTTTTATTTACTGAAACTCAGGATAATTTCATAGTAAATCAGATGATTCTATAGCTGTGTGACTTATGAATCTATGACTTCTTTATGACTCTGTGACCTTATGTTCAATCCTGAATAACTTTATATCGATCTGATCTGAAAAATCCAGCTTTCAAACAACCAATAAAAGAGCCGAATAAGGTTGCAGTACAAATCTTTAAACAAGGTAGTATAGGGTTTTAGGCAGATCTGAACCATCTTAATAAAGCATAGCTCTGATGACATAAAAAGTAGAGAATAGGTGGAGAATCAGTAAAAAAGAGCAGAGGCCAGGTAAAAAAGCGCAGAGGATAGGTAAAAAAGAGCAGAGATGGAATAAAAGAGGTAAAAACAAAGAGGTAAAAAATGCCGGAACATTATAACCTTATTTCCTGGAATGTAAATGGCCTCCGGGCTGCAATGAAAAAGGGCTTTCTGGATTTGTTGCTGGAACAGAAATTCGACGTCATCTGCATCCAGGAAACAAAAGCCTCCCCGGAAAAGCTCCCTCGAGAAGCAAAAAACATTCCCGGCTACTACAATTACTTCGTCTCTGCGGAACGAAACGGTTACAGTGGGGTCGGGACGTTTTCAAAGAAAAAACCCCTGAACGTCGAAACCGGAATGGGAATTGAGGAGTTTGACAGGGAAGGCCGTTTTCTCAGAGTTGATTATGATAATTTCACCCTGATGAACATCTATTTCCCAAACGGCAAAGCCTCACAGGAACGCCTGGAATACAAAATGGCTTTTTATGATGCCTTTTTGGATTATGCAAATGCTCTGAAAGCCGAGGGCAAAAAACTTGTCATCTGCGGGGACGTTAATACCGCCCATAAAGAAATAGACCTTGCAAGGCCCAGAGAAAACGAGACTATTTCCGGGTTTCTTCCCGAAGAGCGGGAATGGATGGATAAATTCCTTGAAGCCGGATATCTTGATACCTTCCGCATGTTCAACAGCAAAGGTGGAAACTATTCCTGGTGGTCAATGAGGACCAGGGCCCGTGAAAGAAACGTTGGCTGGCGCCTGGATTACTTCTTCATCAGTGAAAACCTTCGGGAAAATGTAAAAGCTGCCCCGATTTACCCTGAAATCACAGGTTCGGATCACTGTCCTGTGGGGCTTGAACTCGAATTCCAGGTTTGACTTCTTTCAGTCGAACACTTTCTTTGCTCTTTTTTCTCGAATCCTTTTCTTGAATTCTTTTCTCTAATCTTTTTCTCTAATTCTTTTCTCAAATCTTTTTCTCTAATTCTTTTCTCAAATCTTTTTTAGTGTGCCAAAGCAGGCTGAAATTGTGTGGCCAGGTTGCTCGCCCAGTCGCGAATCGCTACCCAATCTCGCGCGTCGCTCGCCGGCATATTGCGTAAAGGGCTTGCCGGCAGCTTGGCAATTAAGTTGTCAGGAAAACGCAGCTTCTCCGGGTCGAACTTGCCGCCAAATATTTCTATAGCGATAGGTCTAAGCCATGGGAACTTCGCAAGCTCTTCATCGAGCTGGGCGCGTACTTCCTTCCATTCCTCTTCTTCATTATGAAATGGGCCTAATGCAAAGATGGCCACTGGTACCTTCGTGAGGGCTTCACGATGCCGCGAAAGAAAACTTTTTGCTTCCTTGTGCCAGTGGAGCATGTAGATTGGTGCACCCAGCACAACTGCAGTGTATTCGTTAAGGGTCTTTACTTCTTTCATGGGCTCAAGATCTACCGCAAGGTCACTTTCGCGTAAAGTAGCCGCAATTGCCTCGGCCACTTCCTGCGTCGAACCATACTTAGAAGCATAAGCCACAAGAACTTTGGTTTGCATCTGGATCAATCCCCCCATTATTTGTTATCGTTGCTCCTATTACTTGTTATCTTCGGAAACAGTTGTGGATAACATCGTCATGCCAATCAACATACCTTTATCCCTGGTGGGGTCTGGAGGACAGCAACGCTTGAAACCGGGCCGATATTACTGGGTTGTGGTGCCTTTCTGGAGAATTGGTGAACTTAGTTATTATTGCATTTGTGCTCATTATTATCGCAAAATAGTTGTTTCAAGAAGAAAACATGACCAAAAAGTGCACAAAATGTAACTGGAAAACAGTTATTTATCTCTTTTACGGGTCATAAGGCAGAAAGCCCCGATGCTTTAGCTAGGAGTAATTCACTTTTGCTCAGTCACAATTCTTATTATATCTAAGTGCTGGCAGCATACGTAAATCTATTTATAAACAAACGTTTATAATTATTCATTACTTTTTTGGGGTGGGTTATACTGAAGAATCCGGTGCGGCTATTGCTTAATTAATCTACCAATATGCCCCTATATAATGAGGAGTGACATACAGATGAGTGAAAAGAAGCCTTCTAAGGTGTTAACTACCGGTTTTGGAATCCCGGTGGGGGATGATCAGAACAGCCTTACAGCAGGAGAACGGGGCCCTGTCCTTATGCAGGATGTCCATCTGCTGGACAAGCTCAGCCATTTCGACCGTGAACGCATTCCTGAACGTGTGGTACATGCCAAGGGTGCAGGTGCAGGCGGGTACTTCGAAGTGACTGCTGATGTTACAAAGTACACAAAAGCGAAGTTCCTTTCAGAAGTTGGCAAGCGTACTGAAGTTTTTGTCCGCTTTTCCACTGTCGGAGGAGAAAAAGGTTCGGCTGATGCAGCCCGTGACCCGCGTGGGTTTGCCATAAAGTTCTACACTGAAGATGGGAACCATGACCTGACCGGGAACAACACTCCTGTATTTTTCATTCGCGACCCCTTGAAGTTTCCTGATTTTATCCACACTCAGAAACGTAATCCAGCTACAAACTGCAAAGATCCGGACATGTTCTGGGACTTCCTTTCCCTGACCCCTGAATCAATTCACCAGGTCACTATCCTTTTCTCTGACAGGGGCACTCCTGCTACCTTCAGGAACATGAACGGTTACTCAAGCCACACCTACAAATGGTACAATGATAAAGGCGAATACTTCTGGGTACAGTACCATTTCAAGACCGACCAGGGCATAAAGAACCTGAACCGGGAGGAAGCGGAGAAATTAAGCGGGACGGACCCGGACCATGCAACAAGGGACCTGTATGCGGCTATCGAGAGAGGTGACTATCCTTCCTGGACCCTTGAGATGCAGATAATGACCCCGGAGCAGGCAAAAGATTACCGGTTTGATATACTGGATATTACCAAGGTATGGCCCCACGGTGATTTCCCACCCATCAAAATAGGGAAACTGGTATTGAACCGGAACCCAACCAATTACTTTGCTGAAGTGGAACAGGCAGCCTTCAGTCCTGCAAACCTGGTGCCGGGCATTGGTATCTCTCCGGACAAGATGCTGCAGGCAAGGGTCTTTTCTTATCATGACACCCACATCCACAGGCTTGGGCCCAACTATAACCTGATCCCCGTGAATGCGCCAAAGTACTCTCAGGAGGTCAATTACCAGCGGGACGGTTTCATGCGCGTTGACGGCAATCAAGGCGGAGGACCCAATTACTGGCCTAACAGTTTTGGCGGGCCTGCCCCGGACCCTGCTTTCCTGGAGCCTCCATTCGAGGTCTCGGGACCTGCAGCCCGTACGCCTTACAACTACCCCAATGATGACTTTGTACAGCCCGGCAACCTTTACCGTAACGTCATGACCGAAGAGGACAGGGAGCACCTGGTAGGCAACATTGTATCCCATCTCTCAGGAGCCCAAAAACGCATCCAGCTCAGGCAGACAGCTCTGTTCTTCAAGGCTGACCCCGGCTATGGGAGCCGGGTGGCTAAGGGCCTCGGACTTGACATAAAAGAAGTTGAACGCCTTGCTAATATGACCAAAGAAGAACGTGCAAAGGCGACTGAAAAATAAAATCGGTTTTTCAATGAAATAACCCGGAAAACACGGAAAAAATCACTTCAAACTCTGCAACCACGGAAAAGCACGGAAGACACGAAAAAATTGTAATTTTGTAGCTCCGTTTTTCCTTTATTCCGTTTTTTTCCGGGCTTTTAAATCACAGTACCGCTGAAAAAAAAGCTCCTGATCGTCGTTTATTTATACCTTTAACTACATAATTATTATTGGTCCATAGGGTCAGTCCCTGATGTATGAAGAAGACGTACAAAGAAGATATGTAACTTAAATAAGTAGTAACTTGACTAAGGTAACTTAAGTGAGTAATGACTTAAATAAGTAGTAAATTAACTGAGTACAGAACTAAATTACATAAAATTGGACCAGACCTTATGGATCACTTTAAAAGATTCTAAAAGGCTTTTCTAGTAAATTAATTTCTTACTAACTCTTTCTCATTTTAAATTCTAATTCTTCCATATCCATTCTTCCGTATCCCTATTTCGTGCTTGTTTTAGCTCACAGATGCTACCGATTATTTCCCGCTTTAACAATTCCGCACTCTCACCGGCCTCCTGCCATCGGCATCTCAAAAAACGCTCTGAATTTTCGTGCCTGTCCGGAAATGGCTTCATGTAGATGGGAAATGATGAAAGGATAAGATGTTCTTTTATGCCGAGTGCCTTTTACCTAAAAGTTAAATGGAAAAGTTGCGCCGGGAAGTTTACTGTTTTTGTCGGGAACTTCCGGAAGAGACGCTTAATTCTAATACTCTGAGTTCCAAATTCCCTTTATGTCCAGGCGGCTTGTAGATTTAACAGTTCGAGAATTGATGAATGCCACCTCTTTTTTTGAAAAGGGGAAGTATGAAAAGACCCTTGAGAAGCTTAATATGGCTGAAAAACTAGCGGAAAAGGCAAAAAGTCCGGACCTTTTGTGCTGTGTCCTGCTGCATAAAGGAGAGGTTATGGATGCCACGGATAAACCATATGAAGCGCTGGCGCTGTATGAAAAAGCTCTGGAGATTTCTTCACGCCTTTTTTTAAATGAGTTACAGGATTCTTCCTCCCAGAAATCTCTTTATAATTCCATTGGGCTCATTGTAAATACTCTTAAAGAAATAGGTAGTGTTTCGGAAGCAGAGGAGTCTTATGAACGCACGAATAAATTTTTTGAGGGGATATTTGATGCATATGAAAAGCTGATTGCGGAGCAGCCTGAAAATCCTGAGTATTTGTTGAATTATTTAAAAACACTGGTGAATTTCAGGGGCTATTTTTTAATTGTCGGTCAATCTGAAAAGCGAATCCCGTTGGTCAACAGTACCCTGAAAACTTTCAAGAAAATATTAAATATCCAGCCCGAAAATCCGGAACTTTTAGAACGCTTGGACTCATTTGTGAAGAAGCTTGGAGAAGAGTTTCTGGAAGATGAGCTTTTTGAAGATGCGAATAAGCTCTACGAACAGCTACAGGGAATTTACAGAAACCTTCTTGAAAAATATCCTGATAACGAACTTGCACTTCATTATCTTATTTTCTCCTATGGGTATTTTGGAGAACTCTATTCGAGACAGGGGTACCTTGAAAAAATGGACGAAACTTACCAGCAGGCTCTTTCAATAGTAGAAGACAACTTACGTAAAAATCCTGAAGACACTGCATTTCTTGTAAACAGGGGTAAAATTTACGAAGAACTTGGACTCCATTATTCCGAGGCAGAAGATCCCGAAAAAGCAAATTATTACTATGAAAAGGTGCTCGAAAACTTTGAAAATATGAATGGGAAATTCCCGGATAACCTGGATTATCAGTTTGAACTTGCACAAACTTTTGATAATCTTGGGAAGCTTTTTGCAAAAATAAATCGTGTGGAGAACGCAAAAAAATGCTATATGTATAAAATTGAAATCTATGAGCCCCTCTTCGAAAAAGATCCGAAGGACAAGGATCTCAAACTGGATATTATCGACACCTTAATGCAGGTCGGGAGTCTCTATGCCGAGGCAGAGGATCTGGAAACGGCAAAACAATACTATGAGAAGGCAATTGAAGGATACGAAATGCTGCTTTCCGGAAACCCGGGGGAAACCGATTTTGAGATGGGTATTGCAGACGTTCTCAATACTCTTGGGGACCTGTATGCGAAAGTGGGACCTGAAGATATGGTGCCTGAAGATGCAGAACTCGAAACTGCGCGGGAATACTACGAAAAAGCCCTCGTACTAAATGAAAAAGCATCTGGACTGTATCCTGATGATGAAACCTGTCAAGAAGCCCTCGTAGGAACACTGGGCAACCTTGGAGATTCATTTGCAGCCCAGGAAAGGTACGGAGATGCCATTCCATTTTACCGGCGCATTGTTGAAATTAAGGAGCAGGTATTCAGGGATAAGCCCGGGATCTGGCTGGATATAAAGATGCTTGCCAATTTCCTATATCAGCTGGGGTTCTTTTATGGAGAAATAGGAGAAACGGAACTGGAGAGTGAACAATATTCAAAAGCCACGGAACTTTACTCCAGAGTATTGCACGATGAAAACCTCCAGCTTCCCGTACGAAAAATATTGGCTGTTGATGTCCAGTTTCATGGGGTAGACTTTATCAGTTCCAAAAAATATGATGCTGCAAAAGAGTCTCTGGACCTTGCCCTCGAATTCTTTGAAAGCCTGTATGAAAAAGATCCGGAAGACCCGGAAAACTATCATTTCATCTGCGAAGCCCTCTACCAGAGTGGAAATCTGCAACTAGCCCTGGGAAACTTTGGGGAAGCGGCTAAAATCTTTGATTCTCTGCTCCCTACTGTGGAAAAACTTATCGAATCAGACCCCGAAAATCCTGATTCCCGGGAAAAAGCAGGAATCAATTATGCCGATGCCGGGAAAGTGTATTCTCTTATCGGGGAATATGATAAGTCAAAACAGGCTTTTGGAAAAGCCCTGGCTATAAATGCAGCTCTCCTTGAGGAAGAGCCGGATAACCCCCTATATAAGATAAACCAGGCAGAAACATTTGAAAAGTATGCAAAATTGCTCTCGAAACTGGGCAGGAATGAGGAAGCAGAGGATTACACCGCAAAATCAACAGAAATATACAGGAAACTGGCTGAAGAGGACAGCGGCGAAGGGGACACTGACGAAGAAGACACTGACGAAGAGGGCACTGACGAAGAAGACACTGACGAAGAGGGCACTGACGAAGAGGGCACTGACGAATAAAAAATGAAATTCCAAATATCATTTTTTATTTTTTGGCTGTCCGGGCCCGCTTCGTGAACGTTCCCGGAACTGGTCGTATTTATCATCACTAAAAAGGTGTGAAAAGAAGAGAAAATGATCAAAAAGTAACTGGAAAAAATTTGACAGCTTATATCCTCAAAAACCATGTGGCCCTGTTAACAATGCATAAAACTTTCCGAGAGTTTAATGGTAAAATGTACATGCTCGATGAGCAAAGTTATTTCGGGCTTGAAAAATCCGATGCAGAGAAAAGAAAAGTTATATTGAAAAAGAGTGGGCTTGGAGTCAGATGCATTAAAAAGGCAAATGGCAAGTACGTAGTATATCGCGAATACTCAGGCGATATAAATAAAGAAGATGGTTCTTCGTTTTTTAGAGTCGGCTAAAAATGATTGCTTAGTTATAATATAATTAAGTGAGGTTTGGGATCTGCTCTTGAATCACCCCGCACTCTCACCGGTCGCAGGCGACCGGCCTTTCCGAAAAAGAGCCTTGAAAAAGAGCCTTGAAAAAGAGCCTTGAAAAAGAGCCTTGAAGTCTGAATAACGAGTTTTTAAACCTTGAAGCTCTCAATCTTTCTGTGAAATCGTATTTTTATGAGATAAGTTCCCCTGTGAAGGCTTTCTGCATAAGGGCGTTTATTTTTTACTTTTTTCTGGTGGGAATCTCATGTGAGGATTTCGTTTTAAGTAAACATGGATTGAAAAGTCAGTTAGTTATATTCCAGTTCCATTTTTCCCATTTATGATTTCTGATCCTCTGGATCTCTTTTACGAAAAAAGCAATTTTGTCGCCCACATCAACATTAACAAAATTCAGTGTTCTAATAAATCCATCACCGGGCATTCCGTGTTTATTTATAACAAGTGCAGCCAGAAAAGGTTCGCCTTTCAGTTTGTTGTATACAACTATAAGGTTTAATACATCTGTAAGTTGCTGCAAATTTTTTGGGTTATGCTCAAGCCCACATATTTCTTCCATTTCTTTGTATCTTATTGTATTTTTCGAGCTGTTTGCGATGGTAATAAGGTAATTGTAGACATTTTCTGCATTCAGTTCTATCAAATTTTATCACCTGTGAGATTCAGTTTTCTCAAAACTTCATTTTTATGAGCCCAGTTCCCTTGTGAAGGTTTTCTGCATGAAGGTGTTGAATAAGGTGTTGATTTCAAGGGAGGATTGTTTTTGAGATTTCTATATTTGCATCCTTACCGGTTTTTTCTGTTGTTCTTAGTTTGTGGTTGCTTTGTGGCTCTTTCTCTTGTTCTTCTTCTCTTTTGTATTTTTTGGGAAGGCCGCTCTCCTGCGTCGAGCGTGACAAAAACGACACTGTGTGGCGAATGACGTTGCACAGGTAAGAGAAACCGTAATTTAGTTTTCTTGAGTGAAGCGAAAAAAGTTATTTACCCATAATTAGTCCGCTTGAGCGAGCGAAGCTCACTGCTAAAACCCATAGATTAGCCCTCTTGAGCGCAGCGAAAATGACCTCGTGCTGTTGCACTTACAGTGCAACTCCCAGAAAATCTCCGATTTCCTGTGATCCCGAAGCGAAACTCGGGAAGCGAAACTCGGGGTGTAAAGGTGCCGACCTCAAATTACATTCAATGAATCCAGGCCTACTTTGATGAAAGTCAATCCAAAAACAATTTGTGCAATTCCCAGAACACGGATGATAGAAAAGTAATATTTACTGTTAATAAAATGTTTTGATTTCTCTACAATTAAGGCAACGATCACTTTTGAGCCTACAAGAAAGATATAGAAACCGGCTATGAACAAGATTATAGCCCAGATATGGGTGTTTAAACTCTTCAAAATTATTGGTCCGCCTATAGAGAGCCAGAAAACATATGGGTGTGGGTTCCCGAAGTTAACAATAACTCCTTTTTTAAGGGCGTCTTTCTTTTCGAAATTTAACTCAACGCTGTCCTTTTTGATTTTCAGCGATTCGATTCCTGAATGAATCAGATATGATGCCCCAAAAAGAGCAATGATTCCGATAATTGAATTATAACCTGTCAAATGTGAGAGAACAAACAGTACGGATAAAATTATTGGCAGGTCTGTAATCAAAGGGGATATTGCAACCTTTATTCCTTCCCACTTGCCGTGTTGCAGAGTTTCTGAAATAGTTATAGCCAGGAGCGGACCCGGAGACGTCCCTGCAGCAAGGCCGAGAAACGCTCCCAGGGCTAAAAACTCAACAACATCTGACATTCCCGTCACGCCTCGAGCTTCGAAAACAGCAATGCTCCGATCGCACAGACAAGTATGGACAATGCCCCTATCACTGCCAGGTCGTTATATATGCCAAAAGTGCTCATCCCGGCAATGGCACCCCTCAGACCGTCAACGCCGTAGGTAAGGGGGTCGATCCTGCTTATAAAGTAAATTGCAGGGGGCAGGTTTTCCAGAGGGAAGAGGGCGCCGGACAGGAAGAAGATGGGCATGATCAGGAAGTTCATGATCAACTGAAAGCCGTGCATATCTTTCATTTTTGAGGCTATGGCAAGGCCGAGGCCTGTAAAGAAGATGGCTATCAGGGACATGAAAATTAACCCCAGCCCAAGGCTGGCAAGGCTGGGAATCCTGAACCCCAGCACATAGGTCAGGCTCAGCACGATAAGGCCCTGGATCATGGCTATGGTTGCGCCCCCAAGGGTTTTTCCGACCATGATTTCGGTCCTTGAAATCGGTGCTACAAGGGTCTCTTTAAGAAAACCGAACTGCCTGTCCCAGATGACCTCCAGGCCTGAAAAGATAGCCGTAAAGAGAATTGCCATGGAAACTATTCCCGGGGCAAGGAAATCCATGTAGTTTGCCCCTCCGCTGGCTCTGGTATACATGGGGCCGAACCCGAACCCGAAAGTGATCATGAAGAGGAGTGGCTGTCCGAGAGACCCCAGCAGCCTGGCTTTCGAGCGCCAGTAATGTTTGAGCTGTCTGAGCCAGAGGATGTAGATTACCTCGATCAATGCCTGTTCCTCCTTCCCATGCCTCGAATCATTCTCATTTTATTTGCAGTTTCATTATTCTCATCACGGATGCCCCTGCCTGTCAGCTTCAGAAAAGCTTCTTCTAAGGATTCGGTTTCTGTCCGTGTCCTTATTTCTTCAACTGTGCCGGATTCGATTATATTTCCGTGGTCAATAATTGCGATCTGGTCCGCAATCGCTTCGGCTTCTTCCATGTAGTGCGTGGTCAGGAAAATTGTCATTTTTCGTTCTTCGTTCAGGTTTTTGATATGGGTCCAGATGGAGTTTCGGGTCTGGGGGTCAAGCCCCACTGTGGGTTCATCAAGGAAAAGAATTTTGGGGTAATGGACAAGCGCTCGGGCAATCTCAAGCCTGCGCTTCATCCCGCCTGAAAACTTTTTAACGTAATCTTCCCGCCTGTCCCAGAGCCCGACAATCTCCAGGGCTTTCTGGATTCTTTCTGCTCTTTCTTTTTTAGGCACTTTGTAGACGACTGCGTGGTAGACCATATTTTCGTAAGCAGTAAGCTCTTCGTCAAGGCTGTGGTCCTGAAAGACTATCCCGAAAGATGCCCGGGCCCTGTCCTGGTCTTTAAGCACATTGAACCCATTGATGCTTATTTCCCCTGACGTGGGCTTCAGGACTGTTGTGAGCATTTTGATGGTCGTTGACTTGCCTGCACCGTTTGGACCCAGAAAAGCAAAGATCGAACCTGTTTCAACATCAAAACTGATGTCTTTTACAGCCGTAAAATCATCGAATTTCTTTGTGAGAGATTTGACTGAGAGTATGTTTTGCATGACAGGACCTGATATGTTTTTTATGGAAAGATTGAGTTAATGAGTTTTTTTCAAAAAAATCCTGAACTGCGCAGGTTCAGGAGGAATTCCGCGAAATATCTCAGGAAGAAGGTGCGTTTTTAAATACTGTCTGATTGAGAAAATAGATGGCATTTTTGTAGCCTTCTACGGAAAGCAGGAATATTCTATCTGGAAATTTCTGCAAATAAGATGTGAAAGTCAGCACAAAATGTTTTGTGTGAGTGTTTTGCTTAATTATTTGTTTGATTTTATATGGTTTGATTTCTAACCAGAATGAATTGATTGTATTTAAATTATTTGGATCTTCACGAAAGAGAGTTAATAAATGAAAAAACAAAATAGGCTTTAGTCAATGAGAATATTCAAAGCCATCCGTTACCTTGCTCTTTTCTATATTGGAGGAAATAATTTAAATCCTTAGGGAAATGTTTTATGGAGAAAGAAAGAGATTACTTTTCGTTTCAAATGAATATCAGCTATAATCAATTCAGATCACCGTTATCCGAATTTTCGAATTTATCCGTCTTTATAGCTTTATTCAGGTGTATTTTATCTACATGTAATTCACCTATAAGTTCAAAGTTCATTTAACGTGTACTTAAGTAGCAAATCAACTTAATTGTTAAATTGTTATTTAGTCTGGACTTAATTCTCATTTAACCTGACTTCATTTATCGTCATTTAATTGTGGAATAAGACTAAAATTGTCTAAGACTAAAATTGTCTAAGACTAAAATTGTCTAAGACTAAAATTGTCTAAAGATTATAATAATCTAAAGACAATAATTATCGAACATCTTAATATATCTATCATCTTAATATCAGGATAGGCGAAATAACATATGAAAAGAAAATGGGAACGGGACTTAGGACTTCAGGGACGAATGCTTTTCACGATGTTTCTTCTGGCAGCAGTTTACCTCTTTTTCCTGGCATTTCTTTCTTACTATGGAACGTCTCAGATTTTCATGATTTTATTTATAGGGCTTTTCATGGGCATCCAGTACTTTTATTCGGACAAAATGGTGCTCTGGACAACAGGAGCACACATTGTCTCTGAAAACGAAGAACCGAAGCTGCATGACATGGTCACCAGGCTGTGTGCAATAGCCGATATCCCTAAACCGCAGGTAGCAATTGTCCAGACGCGGGTTCCAAATGCCTTTGCCACAGGCCGGAGCCCGAGTAAAGCTGTTGTTGCAGTCACGACAGGGATTATGGACAAACTCTCTCCAGCCGAACTTGAGGCAGTGCTTGCCCATGAACTGAGCCATGTAAAGAACAGGGACATGGCTGTCCTGACGATTGCCAGTTTCATCTCAACAGTGGCTTTCTACATTGTCCGCTATAGCCTTTACTTCGGAAATATGGGAGGAGATAGGCGGCGGGAAGGTGGAGGTATTATACTTGTCTGGTTAGTTTCAATTGCAGTCTGGGTCGTCAGTTTCCTGCTGATCCGCGCCCTTTCCCGCTACAGGGAATTTTCTGCAGACAGGGGGTCGGCAATCATCACCGGCCAGCCTGCAAATCTTGCCTCTGCCCTTATGAAGATAAGCGGGCTAATGGAAAGAGTGCCGAGCGAGGACCTCCGAAAAGTAGAGGGAATGAATGCCTTCTTCATTATCCCCGCAATTTCAGGTTCTTCGTTTATGGATATCTTTTCCACTCACCCTTCTGTGGAAAAAAGGTTAGCCCAGCTTGAAAAGATGCAGAAGGAAATGAGTTAAATAAGGCAGAGCTGAAGAAGAGTTTTTCAAGAGGAGATAGGTTAAAATGGGTTTGCGGGATTTTATGGATGCAGTTATGGGACGGAGCAGGCTTCCGAAAGCAAAAAGTGACAAGCTCTTTGCAATTTCCACAGCCAGCATTACTCTGGAGAGCAATATGGGCCTTAAACCTTCAGGGGCTGCGGGGATTTGTTTTAAACCGTTAGGAGCTACAGCTTATGAATCCGCCCGCCAGGAGATCGAAGAGCTTCTGGAGTACAGCTCAAAGGAGACTGAAACGGAGTTCAGGCTGGAAAAAGATGATTTCAACTTCCTCTGGGCTATTTTCAAGGACCCTGATTTCGAAGACCTTGTTGCAAGCATCCACCTTGTAAGCCAGACCCTTGAAGACCGCGGCTTTGGCGAGCAGATTCTCTGTGCCATTTACAGGTTTGACAGCGAACCTGAAGCCGGGACAGCCGGACACGAAGGAAAAGCCGGGCGAAAGGCTGGCGGTGGAAAAGCAGTTTACTGGATCTACAATTTTAAACAGGGAACTTACTATCCTTTCATTCCGCTTTCCAGCAGGCAGAGGGACAGTCCCTTTGAATTCAGGCTCAGATCTGCAATGGAAAGGGAAATGCCTGTCGAAAAAAATGTGGAAAAATGGTACCCTCTATGGGGAATTCCTTTTTAAAAACTGCCAGATTTTTATAATTTGCAGACTTGTATAATTTGATTTCAAATTTTCTTTATTTTTGAAGGTCCTATATTGGACTTCTTTCAAATAAAGGTTTATATACAAACAATCATTGCTTAAATAGAAAAGGACAGTCAGGTTTCCGATGCTTCTCTTTGGACACCTGGGCATTACGCTCGGGATATTTTTTGGGCTGGGGATTTTTATACCCCGATTAAGGACTATCATAGATCCACGATATCTGGCAATCGGAGCTATTCTGCCCGATTTAATAGACAAGCCGATAGGTGAAGTAATCTTTGCTTCAACTTTTGCAAGCGGACGCATTATATGCCATACCCTTTTGTTCTCTCTTCTTCTCTTCCTGATAGGTTTATATATGTACGAAAAAAGAAGAGATATCAGGGGCCTTTCCCTTACTTCGGGCACTTTTTTGCACCTTTTTGAAGATCAGATAGTGTTAGATCCCCCAACTTTCTTCTGGCCCCTCTTTGGATGGAGTTTTCCCAGAGATTCCATGGATTACATTGGACTTGAACATTTAATGGAAATGTTTGAAGAATCCTTTCATCTTGAATTCTTGCAAAGTCACACAACTGAAATCCTGGGAGTGTTAATAGGGTTCGTTTTGGCTTTTTATTTGTCGAAAAAAATTATCGGAAGAGAAGAACTGTGATGAAATCGTAAAAGAAGAAGATGAAATCGTAAGAGGATAACTCTGCTGATACAATAAATCCTCAACCTAAAAAATGCTGGGATCTCAGATAATTGTTTCTGAATCTACTCCGGATTCCGTACTCAAGCACAGAAGAATGTCAAATGTCTCAAATGTGTGCATCTGAGGAAATCAGCTTATAATGTCAAAATGGCTTTTATAATAAAATATCCGCATATTATGAAGCCTGTTATGTACAATCCGGCTGTTAGAGTATCTGGTTTGTCATTGTTTTTTTCATCCATTTTCTCCTCTGTTTTTTCTCGATGTGATTTATTCTCCTCTTCAGGATGTTACATTGTACCACGTCTGACCCTGTTATACAGCTTTTGTACGAAGTCATATCTATACTTTTGAAACGGGCTTTTTGTTTAAAAGCAGCAGGATAACGACTAGCAAAACAACAACAATACCATTGATGATGATTATTTTTCTATTGATGATGATTATTTCTCGCAGAACACTTTCGTTAAATGTCTTTTTCCATACAGAAACATATTCGCTGGAAATGTAATTTTCGGCAGGATATTCTTGAAAAAGCTTATCCAATATCGGTTTTTCTGAGCCATCCGCTGTAAAGATAAAGATTTCATTTGCATATTCCGGATAAGAATAATCATTCGTTTTCTTATTGTCTATATTTCTGGTTACAAATTCATCAAAAGTGTCCGCGTCATACTGATAGAGTCCATAGTTTCTTTTTGCGTCAAAGGAGATGTAACAAATATCATTGTAATAAATATCATTTATGTCTACGGTAGTATAGGTTTCATTTTCATAGTTAACCCTGCTATCATAGTTGTTTATGATACCTACGATGGTATAGGTTTCATTTTCATAGTTTACCCTGCTGCCGATTGCCCGGGTCAGCGTTTCATTGGTATATGCAAAGTGCTTTTTCAGCAATTTCTTTGAAATTGTAATTTCATGGGCGTTATCCAGAGGAAGTCTGCCTTCTTCCAGATATTCTGTACCGTAGGGGATATCAGTCTGATGAAGATAGTCCTGTGCTATAGATTCAGGCACTGCAATGAGATTCAATTTACCCGGTAATCTATCTTCGTTTGCAGTCTTATAAAGGGTATCAAAATAACTGTTATCGTAAAGAATTACATTTTCAACCCCATCCATTGAAACAATATCAGGTATGTCTTTGTAGGTTATCATCCGGTCATAGTTCTCGGAATCGATATCCAATCCGGCACCTCTTGTATAAACTGCATTAAGGTCCCCATATGTGTAGTCTGCCTGATAGATAGCAATGATATTGCCTGGAGGTATGGTGTCCGTACAATAACCATCGGTAATCTGAGAATATGTGAACGAGAGTAAGCCTATGATAACAACTAATGTTAGTAAGACTAACAGATAGGTGATTCTTTTATTTGCAGGGATTATTTTTAGCCACCTCCATGCTGTAAATAGGGAGATGCATCTACTATTTAATAAAATTTCATTGGTCATCGGTTAAGCGTTAGGGAATCACTCTCGCATGTGTTTTTATAATAATAATCTAAATATTAGTGCATCTATGTCTCCTCGTCCCCCACC
>NZ_JJOY01000002.1 GCF_000979455.1 Methanosarcina sp. 2.H.T.1A.6 | reverse complement strand
AGATGTACTTTTTTTGGGGAAACTATTCTCTGGCTTAATTGGCAGAAAAAATGGAAAATAAGTTCCAGTTAAGGAGTGAGTTTAAGAGGACCCTATATTTCTTTATAAAAATAGAATTCAAGGAAGATTAAAAACTAAATAGGGAAAATTTACTTTCCCATTACTTTTATGCTCCCGTTTCTTTTAGACGCCCCTTTTCTCAGGTACGCTGGGAAACAGAAGCCTTTGCGCCCGACCAAGGGATTTTTTGATCAGAGTCCGAGCGCACTGAACCCAGAAAGGAGAATGTCCCTCGGGTCGAGGCCTGTAACCTGTAGCATTACATATGCCCCAAGGAAAGTACCTATCATACTTCCGATATTGGCAAAGCTGGCCACAAGAAGAACACGCATGAACCTGTTTTTAAACATTTCTTTGAAAGTTTCTATCCCTGCAAGGGCTTTAATATCGTCAGTGGTTGGACTTCGCTGTTTTGCTTCTACCAGACCTGCAAACCAGCCTGCAGCCATCATAGGGTTCAGAGAGGTTAACCAGGCAACCGAAAAAGCTGTGAGAGCAGAGTATGGATGTCCTCCTGCCAGCAGGGCGCCGACTGCGCTCAGGACCCCGTTAATGAGGAACCACCATCCGAAAGCTATCAAAAGGAGGTTCAGGGGGGTGCCCGATGCGAGGAGCAATAAAAAAACCAGAAGCGCGAGACCAACTATTCCAAAACCGATAATTTTACCGATTCCAATGCGCTTCTTCGGAATCTCCATAAGAGTGCTAAGTGGCGGAATGCTCTTTGGGTTTTTCAGGTAGTTAATTATTCCTGGTTTATGTCCTGCACCAACAACTGCAACAATAGTTTTATTTCCGCCTGCAGCCACCTTGAGGATGCTACCTGCAAGGTATGCGTCCCGCTCATCTATGAGAGTTTCAGCCGCAGTTGGGGCAAATTCTCTGAGCTCACCGACAAGGGCTGTGACAACATCCTGTTGAGTCATCTGATCGATATCGATCTCGGCTCCTTTTCCTATTCCTATCAGGCCGCCTATGAGAGAACCAAGCATTTTTATTTTCTCCAGGAATTTCATGCGGCCCCAGAAACGCTGGAGCGTAACCTGGATATCCCTGTCAATTAAAGCTACTCTGGCTCCTAATGCTTCTGCTTCATCGATTGCGGAAATCATCTCAGAACCGGGTTTTACACCCATGTCTTCACCGATTTTTTTCTGCACATAGGCAAGCAACCAGTTAACAAGGTAAAAGTATACCTTTCCTTCAGTGAGAATTTCCTTTATTGGAAGCTGATTCGTCTCCTGGATATTTCCTTTCAGAGAATCATAACGTGCCCGGCAGAGCTCGATAGCTACAATATCGGGTTTAAGTTTCCTGATAGTATCCCTGACTTCAGCCACGCTCTTTTCCGAAACATGTGCCGTACCTATGAGCACAACCTTTGAAGGCTGAAACTCGACAGCCGGATTGTTCACATCCGGAGACGGAGGGTGGAAAGAAGAAGGAACTGAAATTTCCGAAGCTGAATCAGGAAGAGGTTCCGCAATAAACTCGGAACTTATGTCGAGTTTCACCTCGACCTCTCCGGCTTCTGCTACAGATGGCAGTACAGAAGCCCGGGTTTCCTCTGGCTTGTTGATTGAAGAATCAGAAAGCTTAGACTTTCCGACAGAAACATTATCTTCCGCGGATTCGGTTATAAGTTTGTCCATAGAGTATATTGACTCCTGAGATGAACTATGAAAATTGAATTCAGGATCCTTGTCCTGAGAATCTGTAATTTTAGACCTATCCATTATCAGTCTCTCTGTTGCGGCATATTAGAAGTGACGGATAAAAATGTATAGAGCAGAGCATTTCACCGTATTGCTATGTACTGCTGTCCAGAGTACATTACTCTACCTTCAAGCCCATTGTCAGAATACGTTACTTTATCCATTATACCTTTATCCATTATACTTCCGAATTTTAAACACTTACTGCCGCAAATTCGAAGATATCATGTGAATGGTTTAGCACACAGGTAATTTAATATATAGTATAATTAAGCCATACACATTAAATAAGTTACACATGTTATATAACTGATCTGTAAATAACTGATCTGTAAATAACTGATCTGTAAACAGTCAATCTGTACATAACCAACCTATACATCAATAGCCAATCTATACGTAGCCAATTTGTACGGATCTGAATATGAGATAAGTTATGTTATACCGTGAAATAACTAAATTATAATTGCCGGATACCAAACTATGCTTCAAAGATATTAAACTACACATCTAAGATATTAAACTATACTTCAAAGATATAAAACTATACATCTAAGGTTAAACCATACTTCAAAGATATAAAACTATACATTTAAAATAACCAGATCATAAACATGATATAATTAAATTGTAAAAAAATATAGCACAGGCAGATAAGTAGTCGTGTGATTACCTGCCAGAAATTTGTGTTTTGCTATTTTTACAGTTTTCTTTAACAATTTAGTTTTATTTAGTTTTAAAGATTTTCAGTATGTGTATGCAATCCTTTTTAGGATGAACACTTTTCTTCGGATGAACACTTTTCTTCGGATGAACACTTTTCTTCGGATGAACAACTGTCTTCGGATGAACAACTGTCTTCGGATGAACAACTGTCTTCGGATGAACATTTCCAAAAAGAAATTTTTTGGTGCATCATTCTGATCTGAGCCTCAATGTCCGGACCAGGTCTGTTCTGGAAAGTACCCCTACAAGAGACCCATTATCAATGACCAGAACTCTTCCTATGTTCTTAGATGCAACCAATTTGAGGACATCACTTGCCCGTGCATCCGAAGTAACAGATATGACATCTCTGGTCATAATATCTGAGACCCGTGTTACAGGGCGATCAAGAGTGGAAACGCGCTGGAGATCGGTAAAAGTCACAATCCCTTTGAGGTCGCCCTCCTCTATAACAGGATAACCCATATGCTTTTTCTCAAACATAAAATGAACCAGATCTTCAACATTCATGGAAGAAGGTACTGAAACTACATCTTTTGTCATTATATCTTTTACCAGAACATTTTCTAGAGTTACGGATGCCTGAGTGGAGCGTTCCTCCTCGGATGCACCAACATAAATAAAGAGAGCAATCAAAGGGAACCAGAGGTTTCCTACAAGAATGCCGAAAATCGCCATCAGGATGGCAAAAAATTTTCCTACGGCAGCTGCACTCTGCGTAGCTTTGACATAAGACATTCTCCTTGCATAGAAAGCACGGAGTACCCTGCCTCCGTCCATTGGAAATGCGGGCAGGAGGTTGAAAATTCCAAGCACTATATTCATGACGCCAAGAATCCAGATTGTCAGAAAAACTGGATTTTCAGAAAACGAAGGATTTGGCGCAATTATATTCCTATATATGAAAAGACAGACAGCACCTATAATCAGGCTCGTAAGAGGTCCTGCAAAAGCCATCTTTGCTTCCTGTCCGGGATCCCTTGGCATCTCTTCCATTGAAGAAACTCCTCCGAAAAGGAAGAGCGTGATGCTTTCAATATTGACTCCATAGCGCATTGCCAGATATGAGTGCGCAAGCTCATGCAAAAGGATTGAGGCAAAAAGCAGGATTGCGGTCAGGGTCGAAAGTGCATATTTTGTCGCAGGCGGCTCAACCCCTTGAAAGCCATAAGGATATGGATTAATTGCAAAAATATATGCAAAAATGGGAAGTATTAAAAGAAAGGTTATGTGCAGTCTGATAGGTATGCCCAGTACGCTTCCGATTTTCAGTGCAGATTTCATGAATTAAAAGGCCCCCTTTATTTAACTAATATAGACACTTGATGAAATTAGATGAAATATATGTGAAACATATATGAAACGTATATTCCTGAATACCAGTCAAAAAAACTCCAGTTAAAAAGCTCCGGTTAAAAAACTCCAGTTAAAAAGCTCCAGTTAAAAAGCTCCGGTTAAAAAGCTGTGATTCGTAAAAGTTCCAGGTTTTTTATTAAACAAAAAAATCAGCTAATTCCCTCCCCAATTATTTAAATTCATTATTAAGCGTAGCTGATCCTATTTACTATTTAGCAATAATACTATAGATATTTGCTTGCGCAAAATTGAAAAACGGGGAAAAGGAAAACAGGAAAAAAATCAAAGTTTCGCTGGTGCACCCTGCAGCAAGCTGCGTGGTATTCGACTGAAAAAAACGAAAGTGAGAATAAAAATAAAAAGCAGTAACTTTAAATTTCTGCTGTCACTTTTTTAAGATCCTGCAAAAATATTTCGATGTCTTCCGGGGTATTATGCGGCATAAGGACTAGACGGAGGGCTCTTGGTGTGCGGGTGATTGAGACATTCCAGCCGAATCTTTCAAGAAGCTGTTCTCTGACAAGATCAGGGTCAGGGACTTTCAGAGCAACTACGTTCATTACGGGTTCAAGCAGGGGTTCGAAACCGATTTTTCGAGCTTCTGTGACTAGCTTTACGGTGAGCTGCATGCAGTATTGCACATTCTTTCTGTAACCTTCATGGCCAAGATATTTCATGACAGCGCAGGTAGCGGCAGCTGAGGCTCCGCTCCTGGTGCCCGTAAGTGTGAACTGGGATTTTGTGGTAAGGTATGGAGTATTTACCTTAAGGGAGTCCATGAAAGAAGGGGATCTGAAAAGCAGAGCACCTGACGGGATTGTGGACAGGCCCATCTTGTGGGGGTCTATAGCAATGGAAGTAACGCCTGGCACTTTGAAATCAAAAGACCGGGGTTTTTCGAGGAAAGGAATTACAAAACCTCCGAAAGCCGCATCAACATGCAGGAAAATCTCGTTTTCAAGAGCTATTTCCGAGAGTTCGTCAATAGGATCCACCTGGCCAAACTCAGTATTTCCTGCTATCCCTACGAGTCCTATGGTGTTTGCATTTATATGACTTTCAACAGAAGTGAGGTCCACCTTAAACTCCGAATCCAGTGAAGCCCTTCTAACCTCTATACCCATCATGTCGGCAACCTTATCAAAAGAAAAATGAGCCGATTCAGGAATTACAATATTTGGAGTTCCTTTCAACCCTTCCTTTCCTGCGGTCACAAGGTTTTTCATTCCTCTTACAGCCTGAATATTGGATTCGGTACCTCCTGTAGTAAGGTAACCGCAAACCGAACTCTCACATGAGTCTCCGGAAGGAACATCAATTGAAGGAGCATGAAGAAGCTCCCCAAGCATCCTGACAACCTCCTGCTCAAGCCTGTGGGCTCCGGCAAAAAGCCCGGTATCACCCAGGTTAGCCTCAATAAAGAGCCTGTGAGCCTCGGTTGCGATCTTATGAGGGTGAGTACACATTGAACTTAAAACCCGATAATAATCCGTATCCTCTGACTTTGCATTTTCCAGGTAGGAAAATATCTCTCTTTCAGAAAGACCCTGCACATTCATATAGATAAAGTAAAACCAGTTTTATTTAAAAGACTTATGGAATAAACCTCGAAAAATTGATCTCCTGGACTTTATAAAAGTCCAAAATAGCTTAAATTAGTCAGTAATTATGGATATATTTGAATAAAATATGAACAAAAAGGAATATGGTTAAAAGAAAATAGAAATAGTGGAATGATTTGAAAAATTGAAAAACAAGGAAAAAAGGTAACTGTTTAGCCTTAGCAAAACAGCATCACTATCCATCTTAATTAAGATCCAACGAGCAAAGCTCTATGAATTGATTTTCTTTAATTGTTGGTTATTGGTTGTGTTTTTTCAGTTTATGTAAGTTAGTAATATATCTCTTATTCGACAAAAACAATATCAATAGACTGATTAATAGAGGTTGGATAACTACGAAAAAAGAACTGAAAACAAAAAAGAGATTGGAAAAAAGAAAGAAAAAAGAGCAAGAAAAAATTAAAATAAAAGAAGGGCTTTGAGAAATACTCAACAAAATCATCAACTTTTGAAATAAATCAAGTGAAAGGGGAAGGAAAGAAAAAGCAGGAGAATAATTAAGGACATAAAAGAGAAAAGTAAAAGTAACTATATAGGTTCTTAGATTAACTTTTTAGATTAGTTTAATTAATTCAGAGATTATTAATAAACACCATTTATTTTAATAGCTCTAAAAGAAATTTGTATATTATTTAATGATTTTTGTATACTTTTTTTATATTGCTGGAGACTGTCTAGAGGTTCTCTGTAAATGAAAAATATTGATCCTTAAATTATTAAGGATAATTTTACCTTAAGAATTGGTTTGTTTGAGAGGGACCCCTTCATTTCTACTGGAGAGGATGTTGAGAGTTGGAATAACATGTTTTGCCAGAGATATTTATATAAACGTGTTTAAAATAATATATTTATTTAAATTCTATAATTAAAACTATTTTATGTATTTTAAGTCCGAATTTTTACATATTCATAACAAAGTATATATACATTTAATGTTATAACAAAACAACATTATTTTGTTCCCTTATCAAAATAAAATTATATTTTATTTTGTTCCAGCAAATCCCAAACACGTTTCAGTGGAAACAATGGGGTCCGGGGGGTATATATACATTCCAATGGAAATAAAGGGGTCTTGAAAATATCTTATTCTATCAGTTCAATATTTCATATAACCAATAAGACTCCTCCAGAATAAATCAATCTTGAAATTCAAGTGAAATTTTAATTTCAAAACTTCGACGAAACTTTAGTTTTTTACATTCCAATCTAAAACCTAAATTTTAACCTTAATCTTTCAAAAAACGTAACTTTATATCTTAATCTGGAAACCAAATACTAAAAGTAAATATTTAAATCCTAAAATTACTAAAATCCTAAAATTACTAAAATCCTAAAAATCCTAAAGTTTAATCTTCAAAATCTCGTTTTTGCAAACTTCAATTTGAAGTTTTAATCTTTTGATTGTCAGTCTTTACTTCATTTATGTTTTTTAGTAAAAAACATGAAATTATTCAAATAACAGGCAAAAAGAAATCATAGTACTTTTCAAATCATAGTATTTTCAAATAAAGTACTTTCATGCCAAAGAAATCAATAATAGTTAGCTCAAAATTCTAAAGTCTCGAAATCCTAAATTTTGTCCCTTACAGCCATAATCATCATAATGGCCATAATGGCCATAATAGCCATCTTGGATCGCTTTTATCTTCTGTGTTTTTATCTTCTGTGTTTTTATCTTCTGTGTTTTTATCTTCTGTGTTTTTATCTTCTGTGTTTTTATCTTCTGACATCAGTCTGGTCTTTTAGAGTAAAAAAATAGAGGATAAAATGGAAGGAAAGATAAAAATTAAAAGCGATAAAAAAACAGTTGGTAGGAATACAAACAAGACAAAATTAAAATAGAATAAAATGCCCTGAAAATTATTCCACTCTTTTTCATGCCCTTCCTTTTTTTATGGGGGAAGAGACACCGCCAGCAAGCTGGCGGGGGTATTTTATAACGTATGAATTGAGAAGCAGTTCCGGGATCAAGGGAAATTTTTCTCATATCTTTTGCTCAGGTCAGGTTTCGAGAGGTCCAATATCTTCTTTGTGAACAGTATTTCCATGGAGATTTATATGGTTTACGCGGTCGAATTCTTTGAGGATTTCTTCTGCAGGACCTTTCTTATCCAGAATACTGAGGAGGTAGATTGTTATGCATGAGAGGACGAAGCCAGGGACAATTTCATATATGTCAAAAATTCCACCTGAGAGCTGCTTCCAGACGATAACGACGAGACCGCCGACAATCATTCCTCCGAGCGCTCCATTTCTGGTTGTTTTTCTCCAGAAAAGAGAGAAGAGGATAACAGGCCCAAAGGCAGCTCCAAATCCTGCCCAGGCATATGAGACCAGACCCATAACCGAGTTATTCGGATCTCTTGCTATTAGATAAGCAATTGCTGAAATTCCAATAACTGCAAGCCTGCCCATCCAGACGAGCTCTTTTTCTCCTGCATCCCTTTTTACTATTATCCTGTAGATATCTTCGGTAAAGGCAGAAGCAGCCACAAGAAGCTGGGAATCAGCAGTACTCATAATAGCTGCAAGGATAGCCGCAAGGAGAATTCCTGCAATAATAGGAGTAAACGTACTGTTTACCATCACCATAAAGATAGTTTCGCTTCCCGCTTCTCCAAGAAACTCAGGATAGAGGTAAGCTCTTCCGATTATCCCGCCTGCTACAGCAAAGAACAGAGAGATAATAACCCAGACCATTGCAATAATTCTTGCCTGCTTTATTTTGTCAGGAGATTCTATGGCCATAAAACGGACCAGGATATGCGGCATACCAAAGTATCCCAGGCCCCAGGCCAGGTTTGAGATAAGGGGAATTGAACCTCCAGAAAGAGCAGTCCAGGGGTTAAGCAGCTGCGGATCTATACTTTTAATCAGGCTTACAGTCGACTCATAACCTCCCATTCCCTTTAAGGCTGCAAGGGGCACGAAAACAATGGCGCAGACCATTAGCATGCCCTGGAAAAAGTCAGTCCAGCAGACAGCCATGAAACCTCCAAGAAATGTGTAGCTAATAATTACCAGTGCGCCGATAAGAAGAGATTGCTGATATGGAATTTCAAAAACAGTATTGAAAAGCTTTCCACCTGCTACAAGTCCTGAGGAAGTGTAAAGCAGGAAAAAGACCAGAATCAGAATGGATGAGATAATTCTCAAAGCATGGCTTTTGTCTCTGAACCTGTTTTCAAAGTATACAGGAATGGTAATGGAATCTCCTGCAATCTGGGTATATTGGCGCAATTTTTTTGCAACGAATTTCCAGTTCAGGTAAGTTCCAGCAGCTAGACCCACTCCTACCCAAATAGATTCCATTCCTGACAGGTAAGCATATCCCGGCAATCCCATTAGCAACCAGCCGCTCATATCCGACGCCTGCGAACTCAGCGCAGTAACCCAGCTGTTTAGCTTTCTTCCTCCTAAAATATAATCCGCAAGATTCTCCGTTTTCCGATAATAGAGAACTCCGATGGCGATCATAAAAAGCAGATATACTGCGAAAACAAGTACAATACTAAAATTATCTGATACCATTATTTAACTCCAGTTTTTTAGTAAACTCCAGTTTTTTAGTGAACTCCAGTTTTTTAGTAAATTTCTTGTAAGCTTCTTATATCTAACAAATATCCTGTGTTTTCACAGGTTCCATTATCTTACAGATCTCTGTCCTAATAGCTGTAGATAAGTCATTTTTTACAGTTAACGTTACTTTCGCTCAGATTACTTCCACTAAGATTACTTTCGCTCAGATTACTTCCACTAAGATTACTTCCACTAAGTTACTTTCATCTGTAAATTTGCTAGTTACAGTGATTCTGTCGGTAGCTATTTTCAGAGAAGTATATTATTTATAACACAATTTTATTTTATGCTATTTATTCTATGGGCAATAATTCATAGCAGTTTTATAATACTGTTTTGTTATCCAGACATTATAAACGGTTCGTTTTATTTCGGCGCGTTGGAAAAAATTGTAGAAAGTATTACCATTTTCGATTTATTTTCAAAAATTCTTTTTTAGCTTGAGTCGATAAGTGAAATTGCAGTAAAAAATTATTAAATCAACAATTCTAAAAACCAATCAACAATTCTAAAAATCAATCTACAATTCTACTAATAAATCTTTAAAAAACAATAGGACTTTGAAAAACATGCTATTTGAATAATATTTATAAGTTGCTACATACACATAGCCAATTTTTATGTATTTACACTCCCTAAATATGGTTACTTTTGATGTATGTCCCTTATTTTCAGTTAGACTGTATTTATTTCTTAAGCAACAGTTTTGTTATCGACGATCTTATTTACATCAAAACTGTTTTTATTTTTAACACATCCACTTTCGTTTTAGTATGGCTGTTTGTTTCCCTCACATTATTATTTTGTGCTAAATATTTTTTATCATTCATTGGAAGTAAAGGGGTTCAAAATTTTCCTATATTCTTCCATGCGAAAAAGGGGATTTAAATTTGACCTTCGGGGGTTCTGGAATTACAACTCTCTCATTTTTTTAAAACTTAGTTTGTTGGTGGCGATTTATTCCCGGCGTCTTTAAGGTTAATAGTAGTTCCATTGGAAATGCAGGGCGCTTTACCATAACTATTAATACCGTGTGCTTCCATTGCATCTACTGCAGATATACTTTGAAATCAAATGTTTATATATAAATTTCATCTAAAATTTTGGGTAAAGAATATCCCGATTACAGGTTCTATCAGGGCTTAAGAGATGATTTAAAGTGCGTAACTCACTCTCCAGTTTATCCCCTGCATGTTGAAAATAAAAAATTCAGGCATTAACTTTAAGAAACATGCATTTATCTATCCATCTCCCCTTTGTGAATCTCTCATCCATAAGGTTTGACTTATCAAAATTATACAAAACAACAAACCAGGTTTCAAGAATTACTGAGAATCAAGAGGGACAGACACTTTGAAAATTAACAATTACGCCTTTACATATATCTTTTCCATGTCTGGGTGATATTATGTCTGAACATATTTAGTCTAATATATTCTGTCTGATATATTCTGTCTGATATATTCTGTCTGGATAGTGTTCTGAGTTTTCAATATACTAACTTCGTAATAATGAAAATGGTTCAAAAACTCTTTCAAAGTCTGGATTTAAATGTTTACAGTTTTCTCTCTCATCTGTATCCATGGAAAATCAGTGATATGATTCCTTAATCAGGATTTTCAATCATTTAAACTTGACCTAATAATTGGGACTGAAAAATAGAACTTAAAACTAAAAAAATTATAGCTCAACGACTTAAAACTAAAAAAATTATAGTTCAAAAATTAAGACTGAAAATGGAACTCAAAAATCAAGATTAAAATATGGAACTGTAATAATAAAACTGAAAATTTAAAATTAAAAAAGGAAAAAGGCGTGTATGAACTCATAAAGCGTGCAGAAACTCCTTACCTTCTTTAATTAATTCTTAACTTTGCATACTCTATCTGTGTATTAAACCGTACATATAAACCGTACATATAATCCATCTTAATCCGTTGCATCTGTATATTATAATTTTTATACGAGAGGGTCATTCATGATAAAAGCTCAATCATTAGACGGCTTATTCGAAAAATTACTTGATGGAAAATCAATTTTTAAAAACAAAGAGGTTCTTCGTCCTTCTTATACACCGGACCTGTTATTACACAGGAACGAACAGATAAACAGTCTTGCAACTATCCTGGTTTCTGCACTCAGGGGAGAGACCCCTTCCAATGTCCTCATTTACGGGAAAACAGGGACAGGAAAGACTGCAGTGACAAGATATGTAGGAAAGGAACTTGAAAGGGTAAGTGAAGACAAGTCCGTTTTCTGCTCTGTTGTTTATATTAACTGTGAGGTAATCGATACTCAGTACAGGCTTCTTGCAAACCTTGCCAGGCATTTCGAAGAAGAGGTCCCTATGACCGGGTGGCCCACGGATCAGGTCTTCATGAAATTTAAGGAAGCAATCGATGCAAGAGATCAGGTTATTATCATCATTCTGGACGAAATTGACAAGCTGATTAAGAAAGGTGATGATGTCCTCTACAACCTTTCAAGAATCAATACCGACCTCAAAAAAGCCAAGGTCAGCATGATTGGGGTTTCCAACGACCTCAAATTTACAGAGTTTCTGGACCCCAGAGTCAAAAGTTCCCTGGGCGAAGAGGAACTGATCTTTCCGCCTTATGATGCCGAGCAGATCAGCGATATCCTGAAGCAAAGGGCAAAAATGGCTTACAACGACGGAGTGCTGGGCGAAATGGTAATCCCGCTCTGTGCAGCCTTTGCAGCCCAGGAACACGGTGATGCCCGCCGGGCACTTGACCTTCTGCGTGTTTCAGGAGAAATTGCAGAGAGAGAAAACCAGCCGCAAGTTCTCGAAGAACATGTAAGGCGTGCGCAGGAGAAGATCGAAATCGACCGTGTAGTAGAAGTCGTGCGGACTCTCCCTACCCAGTCCAAGCTTGTGCTTTACAGCATCATCCTGCTCAGGAATCGGGGAAGAGAAGGCAAGAACATCACAACCGGTGAGATGTATAATGTCTACCGCCAGCTCTGTCATCATATTGACGTGGATATCCTTACCCAGCGCAGGGTCACCGACCTTATGTCAGAACTTGACATGCTGGGCATAGTGAATGCCGTGGTAGTAAGCAAGGGCCGTTACGGAAGGACAAAAGAAATTTCGTTGAGCGTTCCTGTGGAAAATACTCGCAAAGTACTTCTTGAAGATTACAGGCTCAAACCTCTTGTAGATTTCAAAGCCTCAGTCTTCAGCAAGATGTTCTCATAAAGTCCGGATTATCTTCCTTATCCGGCCTTTCTGGCTTTTCCATATATTCTTAAGGCAATCTTAACTTATTCTTAATGCATTCAAAAATCCTGCTTTTTTATCCTGCTCCTTTAACTCGTTCTTAAAATGTACTCACAAAGACACTTCCTTTTGATTTTCCTGGTTTATTACGGAAAAAATTTTTCCCACAATTTTCTTTACAGAAGCTTTTCCCTCAATCTTTTAGAAAATATCTTCAGTTTTTCAGGAAATAATATATATGATCCTGTGGTTTGACTAGGAGCATATCATAATTAATATATCATTTAATATGTCATATAGATCTATATTATTCAAGTTCCCATATTATTCCAGTTCCATACTATTCCAGTTTCATACTATTCAAGTTTCTATCAGAGTTAATTATTCTAATTTACTAACTCGTATTTCTATTGAGATTCTAATTGAGATTCTAATTGAGATTTCTATTGAGGTTTCTACTCAAATTTATAGTTCAATCTTATAACTCAAATCTAATGATTCAGGTTTAAAAGGTAATTTTTGATGAAGATAATAGCGTTTGTAGGCATGCCAGCTTCGGGAAAATCCGAAGCTTCCAGGATTGCTGCTGAGATGGGTATTCCTGTTATTATTATGGGTGATGTGATCCGGAAGGAAGTACTGAAACGTGGGCTTGAACCTAATGATTCCAATACCGGAATGGTTGCAACGGATCTTCGCAAGTGTGAGGGCATGGATGCTGTTTCCAGGCGCTGCGTTTCTCAGATCAGGGAAACAGGCTCGGAACTTGTAGTTGTTGATGGTGTGCGCGGGATTGCAGAAGTGGAGTGCTTCAGGCAGGAATTCGGAAAAGGTTTTGTACTGGTTTCCATTTATGCTCCCATTGAAATTCGATTTTCCAGGGTCCAGAAGAGAGGCAGAAGCGATGATATGAACAGTATCGAAGGCCTTCGCCACAGAGACGAACGAGAACTCAGCTGGGGCATGGGGGAAGCTATAGAAGCCTCTAATGTGGAAATCGAAAACAATTCCACTCTTGAAGCCTTCAGAAAAGATGTTGTTGAGGTTTTGGGGAACTATTCAGGATCACGCCCGGAAAAATAACATTTCAAGAACAAATCTGACAGGATAATGTTCAAGAATAAACCCGGAAAATAACGTTTTAAGAACAGATTCGATAGACTAACTTCTCTGAAGATAGTAAGTCATTTCTGTTGAACAGTGTCGAAAATGCAATTCAACTGAATACTTTCCGGAACAATCATATTGAGATTATAGTGGAGTAAATTTATGATCAGTGTAAAGATTTCAGCACCTGTATATCCTACGGAAGACCTTGAAAAGGTCATTAAAGCCATTTCAGTTCTTTTTACGGGAATAGATCTTCAAAAAGAAACTATTGACTCAACGGAATCCGAAAAAGAAGTTTCTCCTTCTTTTCTCCTTACCGGAGAGGGGGGACTTGATCTCCTGTTAAATTTGCACGGACTTATTCGCAGGGAAAAAATTATAGACAGTCTCCGCAACAAGGCTTTCAATAAAGGATTATCCCGGGAAGGGCTTTTAGTTCGTTTTTTGCTCAACAAGCAAGCCGCTTTTGTCGGAGTTCCAAGTGTTCCTGCTGAAGAAGGGTCTCTGGGAGCCATTAAAGTCGTTATCAGGGCAGACTCTCCTGAGGAGATGGAAAGGCTCTTTGAGTGGCTCTTACCTCTCACCGAAGAAGGGGTGCCGGTTGTTGAAGTGGGAATGGACTATGTGGAAAGGGGCTGAAATCTCGAAGTTTAGTTAATTACGAAGTTTAGTTAATTACGAAGTTTAGTTAATTACGAAGTTTAGTTAATTATATTTCAATTCCCGCCCCAAGTTTATGTTAATAAGGGATGTAGTAAAAGGGATTATTTAAAAAGGGCTGAATTGAAAAGGACGAATTAGAAGAGACGAAGTAAAAAGGATGAATTGTCACCATGCAGCTGGATAGAATCAGTTTTTCATCGCGTGCGGTCGTTGAAGATCCTTTTAAATGGGCATACACGCTCGAAGACCATGGGTATACTGGCTGGGAGATCGTACAGGAAGGATCCCAGTGCCTGAACAGCAAGACCTTTCAGAACCTGAAGAATATTTATGATACCACCAGCCTGGAACTTACCCTGCATTTGCCTTTTTCTGATATGAACCTCGCAGGCCTTAATGACTCAATCCGTGCAGAAGTCCTCAGGCAGATGAAGAACTACCTTGCCCTTGCCTCGAACTATGTCAATCTGGCTGTGGTACATCCCGGATATCTCTCACCTTATGGGGTACAGGTTCCGCAGCAAGCCTATATGACAAACCTTGCCTCTATCCGGGAATTATGCGATTTTGCAGCAGATTTCGGGATCCTTGTGGCTGTTGAGAATATGCCTGACTTACCAAAGATTTTTGGCAAATATCCTGATGAAATGCAGGAAATGTTCGATGCTGTCGGGAGCCACAACGTGGGGTTCACCTTCGATGTAGGGCATGCCAACACCGTGGGGCTTGTAGACGAATTTCTGGATCAACTGGGAGAGAGGATATCCCATGTTCACATCCATGACAATATGGGCAAAAAAGATGAACATCTCCCTCTCGGAGAGGGTACTGTAAACTGGAAACAGGTTATGGAGAAGCTCTCAAACTATAAGGGAATTTTTGTTACCGAAATGGCTTCAGTCGAAGAAGGGATCAAAAGCCTCGAGTTCTTAAGAAAGCTATGAGTTCCCTGTGGCTTTTTTACTTGTCGCCTTTTCTTCTCAGCTCTTACCGCCATTTCTCTTTAATTTTTGCCTAATTTTCTCTTTAATTTTTGCCTAATTTTCTCTTTAATTTTTGCTTAATTTTCTCTTTAATTTTTGCCTCATTTCTTTTTCAGTTCTTCTCTTTCATTCCTTTTTCAGTTCTTCTCTTTCAGTTCTTTCTCTTTAAGGTAATGGGTCCAATCTCCATGCCCTATTATTTCAGCTTCGGGTTTTTCATCGTAGACATAGATAAAACCCCTAATTTTCTGATTTTCGATTTCAAGGTCCACATATTCTCTGTGGTACCCCCCGAAAAGCTCCATATAATCAATGGATTTTGCAATTTCAAGCTGTTTTCCGGAAAACCTGCGAACCTCTGCAACCACCGAGCAGCCTTCAGAGGGATATATTCCGGGATAAGGGCCCAGAGAGTAGAGTGCATATCCGCTGACTTTTGTAGTCCCAAGGAATTCCGACCTGTTCTGGAGATCAAAGCGCCGGCTGTTGTATAGCCCGTTTCGCAGGCTGCCGTAAAGTGCCATTACGATCTCTTCGCCTTCCGCCCTTTCGTATGAGCGCTGCCAGCAGATGTTTCGGTGGAAGGTGTTCCCGTAAAGGGTTTTGTCCTTCTCTGAGGTTATGTATTCCCCTGAGCCGTTTTCCATGGCATATCCCTTTTAAACTCGGTCTTAAACTTAATCTCAAACTTATTTTGAAAAGCCGTAAGCTGCAAATCGCTGGGTAAGGTCAAGGTTTGCAAGCAGGAAACGGTCTTCTTTGCTGTAGGCAACCTTTTTGTTTCCCGAAAGTTCCAGCACGCAGGTAGTGCCTGGCTTTGCTTCCTTTGCTTCCTTTCCGTCAACCAGGATTTTCTCAACGCGCACAGGTTCGGACTGAAGTCCCACAAAGAGGTGAAGCACACTTTCTGGCTCTATCTTTTTCGTGAATTTTGAGATCGCACATTCCAGAACGTAGTCAGTGGTTATGTTTTCTTTATCAGAAATGATGAAGCCTCTTTCTATATCTTTGGCCTGGACATTTTTCAGGCGCATGCCAACTCTTGTGCCTGTCGGGGCTTCAGTTATATCCACATCGTGGCTCTGGATTGATTTAATTTCTATTTCCCTGTCCAGTGGAAATATTTTGGTTTTATCTTTTTCCTTTGAGATTCCCTGCTTGACAACTCCAAGAACAACACATCCTTTGCCCATCACATTGAAAGCGTGGTCTATGAAGATTCTTGCAGGTAGGCTGTTAAGTTCTGCATGTTCGACTTCTATTTTCTCTGCCATCTCATTAATTATAGCTTTAAGGTCGTCCACGCCTTCAAAGGGATTCTTTGCGCTTTTGTTTGTGTTCAGGGAGATACATTCCCAGTTCTGGAGTGCGGTTCCTGCAGTGATTACCTTTAGTTTTGCCTTAAATTCGTCAACTGCATGCATGTTGGTGCTGTCCGACTTTGTCAGGGCAATAATTCCATGTTTAAAACCGAGCAGGTCCAGTGCAATGATACATTCTCCGGTATGGGCGTCCAGACCCTGAGGAGGGATGCACAGGACTGCTATATCGGAAATATTCAGTACTGTGACAAGGGATTTCAAGGTTTTCGGATAGCTGTTTGCGTCCACGAAAACCATATTCTTGCCTTCCTTAGCGTTGTTGTACATCGTTATATCGGAAACTGTTCCTTTTTTCCCGAGGTTTGCGGCAAGGGAAGTCCTGCCACTTTTTTCTGTCCCTATAATTGCAACGTTTACCATTGTGAGTCCCCTTTTCTGAATCAATGCTATGTATGGAGTCTTTCCAGACACTTTGAATTTGTGTTGAATGTAAGGATTAATTGAACCTTAATGTTTCTCAGGCAACAGATTTTTGAAATTCGCAACTCTCTTTAAAGCTGCACTGTTTAGACTATGGCTTTCGCTAACTTTGTATCTGTCACTGGTATTAATATACTTCAATCTTTTACTACTAAAAGGAAGATATACAGTTATGAGGGGTTTAAATTGAAAGTAAGTGAATTAGTGAATGATCCTTTAATTGTAGACTGGATTGACACACTTAATCCTGCTATTAATACTAAAAAGCTTTACCTTCAGGCGATGCAAAATTTCACAGATTGGTCTGGAAAGACACCTTCAGATCTGTTAATTGAAACAAAAGACGAAATAAAATCGGGTAAATTGATGAGACAGAGGAAAATAAAATCTTATCTTATCGGATTCCGAAAGCACTTACAGGATCAGAAATTATCAGATCTTTCAATCCGGTCTAAGAGCCTGTCTGCCTTCCGACGCGTACAGGGTAATTGCGTATAAAGTCAGGGGGCGAAGCCTTACATTAAGAAATTTGATTCTCTTCTTTTCTTTTTACCGTGGATAAGATCACTCTAGGCATATATAGAATAATTGACAGGGGTTTGATGAATTATGCTTTTTCTTTGCTAATACTGTTTTATATGACATTATAATCGCCAAATTCAAAAATAAATCAGGATGCCCTAAAAACATAATTATAAAGCCAAGTAATCAAATCAATAGTCATAAATAAGGTATTGAAAATTAGTACAGAAAGTGTGCGAAAAATGACAAAAAACAAAATGAAAACCAAGGAATAAAAACCAATACCGGAATAATAAAAACTAAACTTTGGATCTGTAAAACTAATCATTACTAAATAAGAAATAACAGCATAACTCAAAAAATATGAAGTAAAAATAGAACAGAACTCCATAAAAATTAGATAAAAAGCATACCAAGGGGATTTATCATCGTACATTTCATCATAAGTCATTCTAGAAAGTATCATATAATAAATAAGTACGACAACTAAAAATGGGAAAAAATAACGAACAGCAACAGTCGGAACATTATCAGTAAGATTAATTCTACCACAAGTAATTAACAAGCTATATAATACAACGTAAGTCTGAACTAACCTCTCTTTTTTATCAACCGCTCGTTCCCATAATCTCTCACCTCTTTCAGATTTCTGCTCTCGTTGATTCCCCCATTTATGCAAGTATTCGCGCATTTCAGACCGATCATATATTTTTGTAGCCAATTAATCACCAACTAAAAGATAAAAATAAAAATATATTGAAGTCAGTTGTCACTTTGCATATATCTATTTTTTCTATTTACGATAATCAGCTACCCTATATCTGCTTGAAGAATAAAGCTTTGGGACTATAGGCTGAAAGAGGTTTTTACAATACATATTAATTCAATTTTTGAATTTGCCGCGTAGTAATATTTAAAGGATTTTAGCGCATCATAATCTAACAGCAAATCTCCGATAAGAATTCTAGAATTAGTAATTCTTATAGTAATTTACAATATGTAACCACGATGTTTATTGGAAAATATTCTTTCAGTTATGACACCTTCTAAAAATAAGATTTAGTTACCAATAAATATTTATGCTTATTAAAAAGATCTTTTTACGGAAAAGGCAAGAAAATATATATTGCCTTTAGAGCTAAAATATACTGTAATATATTTCTTTTCGCACTGTTCCCAAGAAAATCAATCAAGAAAAACAAGCAGAAAAAAGAAAAAATCAATCAAGAAAGCCAAAAATAGGTTTTATGGACAGGTGAACACTGTCACCAGACCTCTCCTTCCCAGATCGCCTGAGTTTTATCATTGGTGCTCTTATTTATTTTTTTAATAATTATCAGATACTCGTTTCCTATCGGTTGCGGTTCTTCAAAAATTGCATCAATTCCAAGCCTTTTCAGATAATTTTCAAATTCTGCGGCGGTTTTAAGGTCCTTTACCCTGATTCTGGCTTCCTCATAGAGCCTCTGACCATTCTTTACACTCCGGATTGACTCTCTTAGAGGGTTAAGGATGCTTTCCCCAAGCTGCATAAAGCGCTTTTTGAAATCGGCTTCATTTTCATCCCATTCTACCGTCTGGAAACCTTCTCTAACAATTCTGGAGAGCATATAGTCCCTGCCCGTTTCATTGTAGAACTTGAAGGCATGCCTGAGATCAGAGCAGTTACTCTGGGATGAAGTATATTTCAGGGGGGCAAGAACCATTTCAGGGTCCTTTATCACCACACCTTCGTGCTCTTTTTCCCCAAGTGCCCGGATGATTTTAGCAATTTCTTCTGCGGCTGTCTGCAGGGGAATTTCTCCGAAGTATCGAACTTGCAGAAAGTCGTATTTTTCCAGAATTTCATGTTTTCTTGCTATGGAAAGAGGGTTGCCGCTATTCTTCTCTCGGATATCGAAGATGTAGAACTCCACGGATTCGATACCATAGATTTCTTTTGGAACATAAGGATTGTCAGGACCCAGCATCTCTCCATAAAGTACAAGCTCAGGAAAGTCGTCAAAAAATCTCAGGTCAAGCTTCTCTTTTGCCCTTTCAGTCGTGTAAGGGCAGACATAGCCGCTCCGGGTGATTGCCAGGATCTCGCCTTTTACGTTTGCTACCCTGACATTATACCCGTTCATTTTTTCTTCAACAGTTACCTTTTCAAGCCCACTGAAATGTTTTTTAAGCGTGGGGTCCAGTACCATGGCTCTCCGGATCTTAGGAAAACCCATAATTACTTCAAACGAATCATCTTTTTCGTAAAGCACTGTTCCCCTTTCTATACGTGAAATCTCTTTGTCGAAGCGGAAAAGGTAGTCATGCTTTCCCCAATTCCTGGCAAGATAATTTTTTTCAAAAAGGTGTTGAACTCTCCCTTCATCAAACTCCAGGTAGTCAACCAGTCGAGCAACAAAGTCAGGATCAATTTCCCCATTTTCCCCTTTATTCATATTTGTTTATCTGTGTTCAGGCATGAAATAAGTTATCATTCCCAGAGTGAGTTTCAGGACAGGTCAGGCTATAAGAAATCAGCTGGTTTGTAAAGAATAAGCCAATCTCTCAAAAATCTTTTTAAGTATGCAGCTTCTTATCTCTTCCGTACTTAAATTTTAATGTAAGCCAGGAGACTACAAAATGGCTGACGATATCGACTACGAGATTATTGGCAACGACATGCAGATCGTTGAAATTGAGCTTGACCCAGGCGAGGCTGTTCAGGCAGAGGCTGGGGCTATGGCGTATATGGGGCCCGGAATCCAGATGCAGACAAGTATGGGCAATGAAGGCGGCGGGCTCCTGGGAGGTTTGAAGAAGGGACTGAAAAGAGCCCTGACAGGGGAGAGTTTCTTTATTACAAGCTTTACACACAAAGGTTCCGGAAAAGGGCATGTGGCCTTTGCGGCTCCGTATCCGGGCAAGATTCTCCCCCTTGACCTTGGCAAGTTTGGAGGCAGCATTCTCTGCCAGAAGGATGCTTTTCTCTGTGCTGCCCGTGGAATAGAAGTGGAAGTAGCTTTCACCCGCAAGCTCGGAGCAGGGCTTTTCGGTGGCGAGGGTTTCATTCTTCAGAGGCTGCGAGGTAACGGCCTGGCCTTTGTCCATATCGGAGGCACAGTGATAAAAAAAGATCTGGCTGTAGGCGAGACTTACCACGTTGACACGGGCTGTGTAGCAGCTTTTACTGAAACAGTGAGTTACGATATAACCTGGTCAAAAGACTTTAAAAATGCCCTATTTGGCGGGGAAGGGGTTGTCCTTGCTACCCTAACAGGTCCCGGTACTGTGTACATGCAGAGCCTGCCCTTCTCGCGCCTTGCTGACAGAATCTATGCAGCTTCAGCTTCCCATCAGCATAGGGGAGAACAGACCGGTATTGGTGGAAGTGACATCCTCGGCGGTCTTCTTGGAGGAGACAGGTCATTCTAAAACAGAAATAAATGCTAAGTAGCCGCAGGTAAGCGAAAACTGATCACGGATAAAACAGGAAATATTAAAAGATCAGGAAGGCCTGTCCCTCAAGGGGCAGACCTTTTTCTTTCCCTCTCTTTTTTCTATCTAAGATTTTATTCCTGGATTGTGTTTACTACATTCCTGCGTGCGAGGAAACCAACCAGTTCTTCTTCCAGATTAAGGACAGGGACACCTCCGACATTGTGTTCCAGCATGGTATTAACTGCATCTGAAAGGGGGGTGTTGGTGTACACACTGACTACACTGCGGGTCATAATGTCTCCAACAAGCAGATTTTTGATTCTGGAGTCCTGCTGGTTGTCAGCTACCAGGTCCCTGAAAGAGCGCATCGCAAAAGCGATGTCATCTTCTGCAACAATTCCTACAAGCTTTCCATTTTCAATTACCGGCAGTCTTCCCACATCCTCATCAAGGATAAGGTGTCTGGCGTGGCTTACACGGTCTGAGGGGCTGACAGTGATCGGGTTTTTTTCCATAACTTCCCCGGCGAAGCCTGTGAAACGGTTTGCTTTCATAAATTCCTGTGGGGTCACCCAGCCCATTGCGTTTCCATTATCAGTAACAATGATCACGCCGCCGTTCTTTTTAATCAGGGTGAGGGCATCTTTAACATCGGTATCTGGCAAAACCCTTACAAAGTTGTCGGATACGGCTGTTGCAACATGCAAAGAGGATGCAGGTTTGCTCAGTTTCCTGCGAGTTCCGAGTTGCTCTGTCAGACTTCTCATGGTTAATACACCGAGCACCTGGTTGTCATGCACTACCAGCAGGCGCTTTGTATCCTTTTTTTCCATGAGATCAAGGGCGTGAGATATGGTGTCTGACTTATCAATCTTGTGTGGTTGTACCATTATGTCTTTAACTTGCATGCATTTCACCTCATGCGTATCCAGAGTTTTAGTTTCAATTTTTCGCAACTTTCGTTTTTACAGACCTTAATGCATCTGTTTTTCTAAATTTCTGTTTCGCATCCTTCTTTTGCTTTCAGCCATCCTTTTCTGTTCCTTTTTTGCCGTACATACCTCCGTACCATATGTGCTTTCGTGAACTTACTGTTATAGTTAGTTACTTCTTATCTTTTTAAAGGTGCTATAGTTTGGTACTATAGTTTGGTACTATAGTTAGTTACTATAGTTTATTACTTCTTACTTTTTAAAGGTACTTTGCTCTCTTTTGTGTTCAATTTTTTACTGGATTCTATTTCTCAATCCACTTTTCAGAGCACGGATTTCATAATGTCGGTCCTGCTAATTATTCCTACTATTTCTTCACCATCGCTGACAGGCAGGGCCGTTACCTCATCTTCAATCAATTGTTTTGCAGCAGCGCTAATTTTCTCATTTACATCAATGGATATTATTGGAGAAACCATGATGTCTTCCGCTGTTAAAGGCACTTCTTTTACATATCTGTAAGTTTTCTGACCTCCGGGCGAAGACTTCCGGGCCAGCTTGATGCTTTTTGTTGAAAGTTTGCCTTCGTTATCAGTTAAGAGGTTTAAGGCAAGGCTTCTTTTTGAGATTATTCCCACAGGTTTTCCTGCATCGTCTTTAACGATCACTCTTTCGATCTCGTTTTTGTTCATTTCGTCTATCACATGGTTGATTGTGTGGTGCCTGTGAACAGAAACGACATCTTCCGTCATCAGTTTTGGGATCCTTGTATCTATTTCTTCCGAATGTTCAGCAACATAGCGCACGATATCTGTCCTGGTGACAATACCTACAATATTGTTTTTTACCACCGGAATGTCATGCACTCCGTTCTCAAGCATTAAGGCGGCTGCCTGGGAAATGGAGGCTTCGGGATAGATGGTGATTACGGATTCTGTCATCAGCAGCTTTATAGGGATCTGGTCTATCGGCCTTCTCCTCCAGAGAGGTTCGGCTTGAGCCAGGCGGTTTCCTATATCTGATTTCGTGACAATTCCCACCATCTTGTCCTCGTTCAGGACAAGCAACGTACTGATTTTGTGCCTTAACATCAGATTTCTTGCATATGACACGGGTTCATCTACATTTACAATGTACACAGGTGAACTCATGATGTCCGCCACATTCATGAAATACCTCCTTCATTTTTACAATATATAAGTATTAACAATTATAGTTTTTGAATTAAACGTAAACTTTACAATTTTCAGCTATAAATCTCGATATTTCACATGACTTCTGCCTATTTCCTGTAAGCCTTGTAGAAGCACAGATTAATTGGGAAGTATCGGGCAGTTAGAAGGCATCTTCCGAATCTCTATTTTAAGACCAGCTACGCTCCGAGATCTCAGAAAATCCAGAATACAGAGTTTATTCTGGTCTGCCCAGCCAAGAAGTTTGCCTCCTTTTCCAAACCCTTTAAATAGAGCCCGTATCTTTTTTCATATCTTTTCCGGGCTTCAGTCTGGTTTATTTTTCAGTCTGGCTTATTTTTCAGTCTGGCTTATTTAGCTCTGTTTCGGTTTAGCAGAAGTTTTATTTCAAAACCCCTGTTTAAAAGTCAAACCCTCTCAGGAAATCGCTCTCTGTAATAATACCGCGCAGCATTCCATCTTCCAGAATCGGAAGTGAGCCTATCTTTTTCTCGAGCATGATTTCCATAGCTTTTCCCATATCTGTGCCAGGGCTGGTCCAGATCAGTTCTTTTGAAACAATAGAGCCTACAGGCTGGTCCAGAGCCTCATGAATATTTCCTGTTGTCAATTTGCTGAATGCATCCCCTCTTCCAAGGAAATGGACAATATCGGAGGCAGTGACTATTCCCGCAAAGATTCCGTCCTTTACTACAGGAAGTCTTCGGAATCTGTTCTGTACCATTACTTTTGCTGCATGTCCTATGGGCGTATCTGTTGTTACCATTGTGACATTTTTGCTCATATATTCATCAACAGTTTTGTTTGTCACAATCCCCCCCATCAGTTCCACGGCATTTCTTTCGGTAAAGATTGCGACGACCTGCATTTCATCATTTACTATTGGCAGGCCTCCGGTCCTCCTTTCAAGCATTGTTGTAACGGCATCTTTAAAATCTGCCTGGTCATCGATGTACGCAACATCAGTTTCCATAATCTGTCGTACTTCTTCGTTTATTGCAGCCAAAAGGTTGCCTTTGAAACGGTTTTCGACAAGAAGGTTCCTACTGCCGCCTCCTAGGAAATCGATGATATCAACAGAAGTAACGACGCCTTCCAGTCTTCCTGTTCCTGCGTCTGTGATCGGAATACGCCTGAATCTTCTTTCAGTCATAATCCTAACTGCGTCCATGATGGTTGCAGTGGGAGGGAGGGTTACTACGTTCCTTGTTGCCAGGGCAAGAATTCTTCCTTCATGTTCCGCAATGCGGGACTTGAAACTTGGGCCTATTCTCATTGTGCCCATGCTGCTGACCATGTGCGAGTCTTTCTGTTGCGCTTTTTTGCCTGACTTGTTCAGGTTTGGCTGAACATTCATTTTTTCGACTGGTACAAATGTCTTATTTTTGTTCAATAGGATCACCGAATCGAGTTGCAGTTAATTGCTTTTTTCATCTTCCGTTTTTCCTCTACCCGCATTTTGCAGGAATTTATTCCTTGAGCCCAATTCATATTTTAGTAGACTCATGGTTAACTATTGGAAACAAACAAACCTTAAAGCAACCTTCTCTCGAATCTTTCTGAACACTTACTTTTGTTTGTCAATCTGTACTCTTCATTAATTATAATCTTTAATCATTATAATCCTTTTGCGCGAGAACCTGTCTATTACCTTTCATAAACCTTCAGCAGGAAACCCGTTAAATCTTTAGGTTTAGCGGGCAGTTGACGTAATTTGTGATCAGTTATGTGACAGGTTTTGCTATTCCACTGGACACTTCTTTCTTAAAAGGGTTAAAATGTCATTAAAGACATTTAGATTATCGGCTCTCTGCTTAAGGATTACTCAGACCACACGTTGGCGAGGGATCCAAGGAGGTCCTGCCTGTCAACGATTCCGGATATTTTACCCTGCTCATTTACTACAGTAACTCTTCCGATATCATGCCGAATAATCATTTCAATCGCACTCTTAACGGAATCGTTCTCTGAAAGGGTATATGCAGGAGTTGACATAATCTTTTCAACTTTAGGGCTTTCGTTTGGCCTTGTTGCCCGTTCGTCTTCTACGGACCTCCTCAAAATGCCTGATTTAATTATATCCCTTCTTGTTATCATTCCGATGGGATCGCCTTTCTTTGAAACTACTGGAATACCAGTATAATCTGTCTCTATCATATAGTTCCAAATCTTGGAGACCCTTTCATCCGGCAAACAGGTTTCGACTTTTTTTGTCATAACCGTTTCTATGGTCTTCGAAACACTTCTGGGAAGTTCCACTTTTTTGAGAATATCAACGTCACTCAGGACACCTACAACCGTATGGTCTGTTGTTGATTTGACAACCGGAACCCTGTTCTGTTTCGATTGTACCATCAATTTTGCTGCTTTCACAACATCCATATCCGGAGTGACTGTCGGGGATTGCCTTGCATATCCACCCACCGTGACATCCGAGCGCGTGGACGTAATCCTCATGATATCCTGATCATTCAGCATTCCCACAAGCCTGTTTCCCTCATCAACAACAACAAGACCTCGAAGTAAGTAATCACGCATCAGTTGACGGGCATGAGTTATGAAATCCCCTTCTTTGACACTTACAGCTCCCACTGTCATAATCTCGCTGACGTTCATAGTTTACCTTCCTTCGCTTTCGTTAAGACAGATAATTTGAAAGTCGAGATTTCAAGCTCGTGATTCATTCGTAACTCTCCCCTTCTGCTTGCCGACAGTTTTCGCATAAGTATCTGCCGTCCACTAATTTCAGGTCTACTGAATGATAAGAACAGGATTCACATATTCCTGTACTGAAGTCTTCTTCAATCTCCCCAATTGAAGGAACGGAGAGGAGAGCTTCCCGGTTCATATCAATAAGATCCTTGAGTATGGTACTGAGTCCGGGTGTTACCATCAGAATATCTGTATTTGAAACCACTCCTATTATTGTACCGTTTTCCAGGACTGGTAGCCTTTTAATATTGGCTTTCAACATAATTTCGGAAGCTTTTATTACACTTGTCTCAGGTTCCACGGTTAACAGTGGGGTGGAGAGGATTTTGCTTGCATTTACTTCACCTGGTTTTCTGTCCTCTGTAACGATACCCTTCACAAGGTCCCTTTCAGTTATGATCCCCATGGCCTTTTCGTTTTCTGTAATAATTACGCTTCCGACATCGTGTTTGACCATTTCCCTTGCAATGGCAGGAATATCTGTGTTAATGTCCATTGTGATGACTGTTTTATTCATCACTTCAGCAACCGAGACCTCCCTCTCAATTTCTCTGTTGTGAATATCAGTACCTGGTTCCCCTTCAGGTTCATCAACCATTAACTGCCGCTCCCCCTTTATTCTTTCAGCATCCCAAACCCCGACAAACTCACTATTAAAATCTCCAGGTTTTCAATTTCCTATGGAAAAATATTCCAGACCCCTTTAAACTTCCCCTTTTATACCGATCTGGAGTGAAATCCTGAAAAGCCGGTGTTCCGGTAAGCTTTCCGTTCAAATATTTCTTCAGGCGCGTTTCCTTTTAAAGGTCTTTCCCGCACTTCTAAGACCTTTTTATAACACTTAATATATACGAGTCAATAGTACATAATGATAACGGCATTTCTTTTTTTTGTAAAGATCAGAATTTTCATAAAGTTGGTGCAGGAACCGGTTTTGAGGCTGAAGCCATCGATTTCTTCACGAAAGGTTTAAGAAATTCCGGCAGGAATTTTTTTCATAACCCCCACATTTCCACTGGAACTTTTTGCTCCGAATGATAATTATCGAGGCTTCTTGAAAAAATATCAGGGGGAAGTAGCAGAAGAGAAATCTATCTTGGAAAAAAGCTTTAAACAGAATAACTTATTCTGAATTATATTTATAATGCTATTGATTTTTTTCACAGGAAATTTTTCAGACCCCTGCATTTCCACTGGAACCCATTTTCTCACTTTTTATCCGCAAATTTCCGGATTTAAAATTGCTAATAGTTTGTGTAAAGAGTAAAACAGAGAAAATAGAAATTAGATCGTAAGTAAAAATGCAAAAACTGGATAAAAGGTAAAATAAAAATTCAGACAAAATTTAGTAAAATCCAGACAAAAACTGAAATGAATAAAACCAAATAGAAGCTGATAATTATTCAACAAAGAATATCTATACATAAATAAATAGTTAAAAATAGTTATAAATAGTTACAAATCATTAAATATAGCTAACCCTAGTCAACCATAGTTAAAAACAGTTAAAAACAGTTAAATACAGTTAAAAATTGGAGTGATCAGAGAATAATCACTCTACTTCTGTTCCCAACGCTAAGTTCCATTTCTTCGTTCAACCCATACTTGGCATAAGCGTCAATGATCTGGATCTCGGAGTCGATATCCAGGTCCTCTATCACATAGGCCTGTTCTCCCCAGAGAGTTAGCCGGATACTGCCTGTTTCGTCCTTAAGCTGCAGGTTTGCGACCACACTTTCGGTTCCGTCTTCCTTCTCAAATTCTCTTAGTTCTCCGATTTCGGAAACTTTTCCCTGGACAGAATAACTTTCTCCCGGGATAATGTCGGTAATGTCAGTAAATTTCTCCCTGTACTCAACCTTTTTTTCACTTCTTTGAATTATTCCTCTGGCTCCCAGGCTGAGTTCCACCTGCTGGCTGAAAGTGTTTTCCCGGGAATAAGCATTGAGAACTTCCACGGTTTCATCGAATTCAATCTCGTCAAGAAAATCGGTTTTTTCGTCCCAGAGTGTAAGCCTGATTTTGCCTGTGGAATCGCCCAGAAGGATGTTTCCAACCCTGCCGGCGGAGCCGTCTTTTTTCTCGAAAGTTCTGACTTCTGAGATATCAAGTATCCTTCCTGAAATATTGATATTATTCATGTCAGCTTTTATGTCTTCAACAGGGGTAAACTCTTCTTTATATTCGATTTCCTTTTCGCTTTTCCTGATTATGCTCCTGTTTCCTATTTGCAGCTCCACTTTCTGCGTAAAGGCATTTTCACGGGCGTAAGCATTGATCAGTTCAACAGTGTCCCCGTACTCAATCTCGTCAAGAAAATCGGTTTTTTCGTCCCAGAGAGTTACTCTGAGTGTGCCTGTGGAATCCCCAATCATCAGGTTTCCAACTCTCCCGCTGCTGCCGTCTTTGCGCTGGAAAGTCTTGACTTCGGAAACCTCCAGCACCTTTCCAGTAAGGTTTAGGTCTCCCATTCCGTCTTTTATGTCCTTTATATTCTGGTTGCTCGAAGCAACATCAACTTCCTCTTCACTTTCGGTCAGGACTCCATTATTGCCGATGTTAACTTCCACTCCGGAATAGCCCTGCTTTGCATAGCCACTGACCTGAACGGTTTGCCCTACCGTTATTTTTCCGTTTTTAATCAGGTCTGCCATATTGTCCCACAGGGTTAACTTTACTTTTCCGGTTTCGTCTCCGACGATCAGATTTCCAACTCTACCTATAGTACCGTCGTTCCGGGTAAACTCCTTGATATCAAAAACCGAAACAATTCTTGCAATAAAATTAACAGGTCCGCTCTCGGGTGTAATATTTTCTATTTTCACGCTGTCCATGCCTGCATCCGAGAATCCCAGTTCATTGGCAACCAGCATGGCAGCCATCGCCTCATCACAAAGCCCTCCCATATTCTCGACCTTTTCCTGTGTGCGCTGCAGGAAATCCTCTCTACTGATGACATGGCTGAGCTTCTTATAAATAGTATCAATATCGGTCATGGTACTCCCTTGAATGTTTAATACTTACCTTCAGTGTTTGGTGGTTCTTTTCTTCGATATGTATTCTTGCCTTAAATATCAGGTGTTTGTCCCTGAAAGACAGTTCTTATTAGTGTTATTTTGAGATGTGAAGCTTTTTGGAAATCTGATATATTTCAGGTGAAAGCTTGAGGTGAAAATTCAGAACAAATATTTTCAAACTTAAGATAAAATATCTTCCAATTTCATATGAGAAATCACCAGGTTCTATACGTCCTTTCATTAATGCATAATAAGAATATCCCTAAAAATTAAATATTATTTGGTAAGTCTTTTTCCTTTTTTGGTTATCTTTTTAAAGAGCTCTTGATACGGTATGTAAAGTGTCTTACTAAAGGCTACTGTATGCAGGGTGAAAGTATTCAATATTAGGTATGAGATTATCTTGTGTGCTGGGCGAGTATCTTGAGAGTGATTCTTTTGAGTGAGTGGCTTTTATTTTAACTCACATTTTGGAAAACATAATAAGTTATGCCGGTGCTTTTTATCGTGTGAATCTGCTTGATGAGAATAAATAACGTCCAGTTCCTTTCAAACATGGCTAATGTTCTCTCGCTGCTTTTTATTCCCGTTTTTGCCGCATCACTCGGTGCCTCTTATATCGAGATCGGGGTTATAGTGGGGATCTATTCTGTCACAACCCTTCTTTCTTCCTTTATTTTCGGAAGGCTTGCAGACCTTCACCACCTGCGTACAGTGCTTCAGGGAAGTTTTGGGTTTGCTGTAGTTGCCTTTTTTCTTCAGGTCTTTGCCACCAATCCTTCTACCCTCATGCTTGCAAGGGCTCTGGCCGGTTTCAGTGTTGGGATTCATCCAGGGGCCCTGATCGCCTATGCCCATTATCAGAAGCAGAGCCTTGGAAGGTTTATTTCTCTGGGTTCTCTCGGCTGGATGGCGGGTTTTCTTCTGGCAGGGGTGATAGGGGTAAGAATGGATCTGCTTTTTGGACTTTCATCTCTTTTTTATGCCTTATGTTTCCTGCAGGCTTTCAGGTTAAAAGACATTGAAAAACCGCAGCTGAATATTTCTTACTTTTCCCTTAACACACTGCTGAAGAATTCAGGGACCTATTTCTCTCTCTTCCTGCGGCATACCGGAGCCGTCGGGGTCTGGACTATTTTTCCCCTCTATCTCCGGGAGCTCGGAGCAGGCGCCTTCTGGATCGGAGTTATTTATGCTATAAATCCTGCAGTCCAGTTTCTGATAATGCGCAGGCTTGACCCGTTTGAAAACGAAAAGCTGATCCGTGCGGGCTACCTGCTCTCAGTGGTCGGTTTTATCAGTTATGCCTTTGCCTCCTCCTATCTTTACGTCATCCCCGGGATGTTCGTCGTTGCTTGCTCCTGGTCTTTTCTCTATGTGGGTTCAACCCGCAGGGTTGTGGAACTGAATCCGGATAAAGCTACAGCAGCAGGTCTGATCAACTCAATGATCGGGGCTGCAGGGGTTGTGGGAGCCATTCTCGGAGGAGGCCTATCCCAGCTTTTCGGCTTTAGGGCGACAATGTTCGGAGCTGCCATTTTCTCCATTTCAGGCTTCCTGTTCTACAAAACCCTTGGAAGGGCCGCAGGCACGGGGATAACAGAGGATGAGGGATAACTGAGAGAATAACTGAAAGGTAGAGAAATCAGAATTTTGAAGGTAAAGGCTTAAAATTCTCTTATCAAAAACTAATTTTAAGAAATAAAGCAAATTAAAACAAAACCTTATTTATGGTAAAGTTTCATTATGTACGTGATACTATGATTCGAAAATGCACTGATCACGGCTATTTTAGAGGAGGCAGCTGTCAGCAGTGTAAATGCCCTGGTAGATACGTGCTGGACGACGGCAGGGAAGAAAAGCTCGGCAGGTTTGTATCAGGTACTCTCCGGCATTTCCCGGCATCTGCAGGAGTTAAAATGGACAAATACGGTTGGGTGGACCTTAACACCTTCTGTGACGTTATGAATAAACGTTATAACTGGATGAGAAAAGAGTACCTTTATGCCCTTGTGGAGTCCGATGAAAAAGGAAGATATCAGATCAGCGGGTCTATGATAAGGGCACGTTACGGACATTCTGTTAACATTGATCTTGACTACGAGGAAAGCGATACTCCATACGTGTACTACGGGGCAAGCCCGGAGGAAGTTGATGTACTGCTCGAGAACGGAATTTTCCCTATCAAACAGCGCTATGTTCATCTCAGTACTTCATATGAAAAGGCAACTGAAGTCGCCCTGATCCACACTGAAAGTCCTGTGATCCTGCAGGTTGACGCCTTTAGAGCTCAGGATGACGGAATTTCTCTAAAGCTTGCAACGGATTACATCGTACTCGCGGAAAAGATACCACCTGAGTACCTGTTTGTACTCGAGGACTAATTTCTCCTTACTGGTTTTTCTTACTTTTTTTCTCACTGTCTTTTTCCTTACTCATTTTTTACTTATTTTCATCTGTTGTTTTTTCGTGTCATTTTCTATTTTTTTCCTTTTTCTCCTTTTTTCCTTTAATCAGTCTACTGATACTTCAAAAAGGCCCTCTTTTTCCTCTATCCTGAATTTCACATCAAGAAACTGTTCTGTGACCCAGATGTTTGTTGCCGCATGCAAAGTCAGCTCACGGACCGTGTAAGAACTGTTTCCTGCAAGTGCCATATACGGGATCAGCTGATCTGCCAGATGTACATCTACAGAGGCTTCTGTTCTGAGTTCCGAGATGAGCTCTTCTGCAGCGCGCCTGCCAACCTTTTCAGCAGGCAGTCCCCTTTCTCCAAGGGCACTTCCTCCGCAATAACCGGACCAGAGGGTTATCCCGCTTCCTGTGGAAAGTAATTCACAGGACCGGACCTTGATCCGTGAACCGTATCCGACTTCAAGAAGCATGGATTCGGCAGCTTCAGCCTGGCGGGATGGCACATGTGCCGGAAGATTCGATGCATGTGAAATTCCCATGACTTCTTTCCTCTGGTTTTGGTTCTCCCCTCCTTTTTGGTTTTCCTCTTCTATTCGGTTTTTTCCGGCTCTTTTGTTTTCTCCTTCCTTTCGGAAATGAAAACCACGAAGCTTACAGGGTTCAAAAACAGCTGAGACCTCTCCTCCCCCCCTGGGATAGTAACCGCGATTTTTCAGGGTCACGCTGCCTGCATATCCAAGTTGTTCAAGTGCCCTGAAGGTTACATGCTGAAGGTAGTCGATTGTCGGTGACCAGGCAACGTCAGTTCCTCCACGTATCGTTATTTCGATTTTTTCTTTTGCAAAAGGCAGGGCTGGCATAAGGCTTTGCAGAAACAGGGTTATGCTTCCTGCGGTCCCGATATCAATCTCATATTTCCCCCCCTTTATTTCCACTGGAGCAAAAAATAACTCTGAAGAACCCGGAAAAAGCCCTGAAACCCGTGCTTCGCAGATCCTGGCTGCAGTTTCCAAAGCTTTCAGGTGCTGTTGTTTCAGGCCGGGATTAGGTCTGTTTCTCCTTATGTTCGTAACCTTTATTTCTTTTCCAGTAACTGCAGAAAGGGCAACAGCTGTCCTGACTACCTGTCCTCCTCCTTCCCCATATGAACCGTCAATTTCTATCATTTCCCTCTCTCCTTATTTCACTCCGTTTTTCTCGTCCTGTGATTTAACCATATCTTTCATCCGAACTCTTATCCGGGTCCAGTTCATTTGTTTTCTCCTTCCGCATATTTCTGACTGCGTCTTTTACAGCTGGCATGAGCGGATCCACAAGCATGGAAACTGGAGGCGCATAGCAGGTTTCAAGGCTAAGAAGGTCTTTGATTGTTGTTTTCTTTCTTATTGCAAGGGAGAGGGCATCGATTCTTTCCTTTATTCCTTCTCCACCTGCGAGTTGCGCTCCTGCAAGGCAGCCGTCTTTAAAATGGAGTTTTATATAGAGATCTTTTCGACCTGGATAGTAGGAAGCTCTCGTGCGCCCGCGGGAAAATCCGGTTACAACTTTTATCCCCTGCCTTTCCGCCTGTTCGGGTGTAAACCCAACTCCTCCGAATTGCAGGTCTCCAGCAACAGCTACCCAGGGGTCAGCAAGGGGCCCGAAAGTAGAGTATTTGCCTGTAATATTATTTCCGATCACATCTGCCATACGCCGTGCAGTTGTGCCCAGCTGGCTGAGCCTGCTTTCCCCGGTTACAAGGCCCGTAACTTCCGCACATTCGCCACCTGCGTATACATGGGGGAGAAATTCCCCTCCTGCCTTTACCTGAAGCATTTCATTTACGACTATTCCTCCTGCTTTTCCAATATCTATCCCTGCTTCTCTGGCAAGGTATACTTCAGGTTTTACACCGGTTGCCAGGAGCACAAGGTCTGCAGGAAACTGCCTGTCCTTTACAAATACAGTTTTTTCTTTCCAGAAATTTTCAGGTAAAAATATAGGTTCCCCGGTAATAACTTCCACACCGAGGGCTTCAAGGTGTGCCCTGACAATTGCAGACATCTCGGAATCAAACTGGCTGGAAAGCAGGTCTTTACTTCTGGTTATAAGGATAGTTTTAATCCCTCGCTTTGTTAGGGCTGAGGCACATTCAATTCCTATTGTACCTCCACCTACGATGCATACTGTCCGGGCGGTTTCAAGGGCTTTTCCAAAGAGCATGCCGTCAGTAAGGTTCCTGAGCGTGAAGATTCCGTAAGGTAGAATATTTGCCTGGCTTTTGCGAGATATAAAGGGCAGGCTCCCTGTAGCAATCATAAGTTTGTCAAAAGGATAGGCTCCTTCTCCTGTCAGGGCGACCCGCCTGGTCAGGTCTATTGACCTCACTTTCTCGTTCAGTTTCACATCTATTTTTTTTTCCCTGAAAAAACCCGGGGGTTTTACAATCAGTTTTTCAAAACTTTCAATTTCCCTGCCCAGAACAAAAGGAATTCCGCAGTGACTGTAAGCTGTGTGGGAATCAGATGAAAGCACAGTTATTTTAAAGTCACTCTGCCTCCTGATCTTGGTAGCAGCTGCCATGCCACAGGCCCCACCTCCTATAATGACCACCCTTGTAAGGTTTTTATCTATCCTGGCCTGTGCGGAGACTTTTTCAGGGACATCTTCCTGAACTTCACCTGCGGTTTGAATAACTTTGCCTGCAGCATCCTTTACGCCAAAATCGCTTCCCATGCTTTTTATAATGGTGTTTCGCGCCTATTATAGGTTTTTAAAAGGAAAAGAACCTTCAACATCCGGAGAGCCTTCAACATCCGGAGCGTCTTCAGTACCTGGGGGGATTTCAGATGATCTGGAAAGACTTTAAGTGTCCTTCAATGTCCTATAAATTAAGTTTAATCGAACATCTTTCCTGAAAATATCCATTTGAAGGTGTTTTCCAGAAAACAAAAGAGAAAGATAATGATTTTATGGGGGGGGTGAACGAGCGAGTTGGGAGTGGGGGGGTTAATACATAAAACAGTGTATTTGTCTCGCTCGTTCAAATTTTTAGACGTTCTTTGTTTTATATATACTTTTCTAAATTTTTCTAATTAACTCTTTTTTATGAATTTTGAGAACATTTCCAGATGTCATTATCCTTAAATTTATCAAGAATGAATTAAAATAATTCAGGGTTAACTAACCTTTTAAATAACCACAAAGTTCTTAAAGCCTGCAGGCATTAAACATATGAATTTAAGACATGTGACATACAGGATTCCTGTTTCTCCGAAGTTGCTTTAAGGCGGGCGGGAGCTGTTCTGTCAGGTCATATCATAAATTAATTACTTCATCCATTCATCACCTACCGGATTCGTAAAGAATCTTACGTAACTAAACGTATGCAAACTTAATAGAAATTTCAGATTATACATGTTACCAATTCAGGGCTAATACCATTCAGTCCAAAAATAAACCTTATACTTATCACCCATGAAGTAATAGTCAAAAAGTGCTTTCAATAAACCTGATGCATTTCATTCACTGCTTTACCACTTATCGTTTAGGGATACTTGTTTAATCAAAAAGGCGTCTGGCACACTCTAGCTGCTCACGCCTCAGGTTTATCCCATCTCTGGGAATATCTCTGGAAGTCTTCAGTTATCAGGTATATTGAATGGTAAACACATTATTTGACTTGGGATTCTGAGAGTTATTTCAGATCCATCAATAAGCTTATGTTAGGGCAAATATTTTCGGGCAGATGCAAAAAGCCTCCGTGGATATTGTGGAGGTATACTGTTATACTTTGGTCGAAAATCAGGAATAGCTCTATCTTTGAGAGCTTTAAAACCAGGCTGGTACTTATCTGGCGATTTGCCTTGCAGGTAAGATTTCATCAAGCAACAGTCAGGAAGTATTCCGCCGGTTTAATTATCCTGGCATAAGCGCAACAGGCAGTTGCAGGCAGGTTCGGAACTCCTCTTTCCGGTTCATAGGGTTCATAGTAATCCTCAATTATGAAATCTGTCTTTTCAAGGGTGTATTATCTCTGATCTGGTTTTAAATCTGATTTTTACTACTATTTTTGCATTTTCTGGCCCTTTATGGTATCCAGTACGTTTCCAGGATATAGAGGATAGGTTTGTACTACCAGAAAAGTACTATGAGCCTGAAGACGGAAAAAGAATTGTATGCCGGAATTGTTCGGGTGTTAAGGGTGATTTCCCGTCGATTAATTAAAATAATCACCAAAGAAAAAACGTTCGTAATACATCGTTCGTAATACATCGTTCGTAATACATCGTTCGTAATACATTGTTTATAATACATCTTTCATGATAATTCTTTATAATAGTTTGGGAGAATTCACATGCAAAATACTGATACTACAAAATACATTATTCATTCTAAAATCAATGCTGATGGGGTAATTGAGCGTCCTGATATCGTAGGCGCAATTTTTGGTCAGACCGAAGGGTTGCTTGGAGCCGATCTTGATCTGCGTGATCTGCAGAAGACCGGAAGGATCGGCAGGATCGAGGTAATGGTTACCGCCAAAGGTGGAAAAACCAAAGGAAATATCTTTGTTCCTTCGAGCCTTGATAAAGTAGAGACGTCGATTCTTGCAGCATCTCTGGAAACCATTGACAGGGTAGGTCCTTGCAGTGCCAAAATTGAGGTTTTCCAGGTCGAAGATGTAAGGGCTGTAAAGCGCAAAAAAATTATTGAAAGGGCAAAACTCATCTTCACGAAAATGTTCGATGAGACTGTGCCCGAATCTCAGGAACTTGCTGACGAAGTCCGGCAGTCCGTAAGGGTTGACGAACTGACTTATTATGGCAAGTCAAGGATACCCTGCGGGCCGAACGTACTCAACTCGGACGCTATCATTATTGTTGAAGGAAGGGCTGACATCCTGACCCTGCTTCGCTATGGTATAAAGAACACCATCTGCGTGGGCGGAACTAACATTCCACCTGAGGTCGCTGAACTTACTAAAAAGAAAACTGTAACTGCTTTTACTGACGGAGATCGGGGTGGAGAACTCATTATACGTGAACTCCTGCAGGTGGCAGATATCGACTATGTTGCCCGCGCTCCAGATGGCAAGGGTGTAGAAGATCTTGTCCAGAAAGAAATAATCAGGTCTTTGCGCCGAAAAGTTCCAGTGGAACAGATTATTGAGAAATACGGAATCCAGGAAAAAGAAACTGAAGATAGTGCCTGCAGGCTGGAACACATTTCCAAGAGAAAGATAAGAGCACCTGAAGTTGCTCCCAGAATTGCGGAGAAGAAGTTACACAAACGTGTGAAAGTTCACAGGGTATCCTCAAAGACAGACGTTTACGAAGAGGAATCCCCTGAAGAAATGGAAGTGGCGGCTTCTGAGAAAACTTCGGAAAAAGTTCCAGAAAGGCCCTCTGAAAAAACTCATGCAACGGTAGAAAGAGTTGAGGCAAGAAAGACTGTCTCAAAGCCAGTTATAGCAAGAGCAGTTCCAGTCACCAGGGTTTCCAGAGGAAAGGCCTCAGCTGAGAAGGTTTCAGCTGAGAAGGTTTCAGCTGTGAAAGTTCCTGGTGGAGAGGCCGTAAGGGTTTCACCCGCTCCTGCCAGACAGGCTCCGACTCCTCTCTCTCCTGAAGCGGTGAGGTTCAGACCGCATGTAGACGCCCTTAAAGGAACATTGACGGCAAGGATTCTGGACTCTGAAGACCGGGTAATAGAGGAAATGGCAGTCAGAGACCTTGCAAGCAGGTTAAAAACCTACAAAGACAATGTGAAAAGTGTAATTTTTGATGGTGTAATTACTCAGAGGCTCGTTGATATTGCTTCTAGTAATGCAATCAAGAATCTTGTAGGGGTAAAAATCGGAAATCTTGCTAAAGTTCCTGCAGATATGGAAGTTATGACCTCCAACATGCTCTGAGCAGGTCTTTTTACTTCCTTTCTTCATCTTTTTTATTTCTTTTCTTGTTGTTTTAAAAAAATCGTTTATTTACGTCTGTTTTTCTTCATAGAGTCAATTTTTCCCTGAAAATAGGGTACCGTACCCAAAAATAATTCCAATAAATATATGCCATTGAGTATATTCTCCTGGTCAGGAACTAATTATTTCACTGTTCTTATTTTATGTGTATCATTTATATATATCTCCGGGGAAATCACTACGATTTGGCATGGATTCACACTATATTACTAAAATTCACACTCTATCCTACAATTCTTCATCATTTATCATTTACATTATATGAAAAAATTTATTAACAAAAACTAGGAAACAAATTTCCTCGGGTAATTCTTTTATTCGGTTCAAGATAATATTTAATTGATCTTGTAAAATTGTAGGTGTTTAATTGAAAAATTGTAGGTCTGTTCGCTATGCACAAGGAAGAACTGATACAACTGCACACATATATGGCTCAAATGAAAAGATACTTTGAGAGGCACGGTGTAACGCACGAGTTCGATGACTACAAGGCTTTATCGATAAGCCCCGTCCACATCCACAGGAGCAAGGCGGATCACAAGCGCGCAATTTTTATTTTGGGAGGCGAGCTTGCCACTCTCATGTCACGGGATGACCCTATCTTCGAGGAAGCGTCTACCCATATGAGAGATTCTTTGAATTCCGTCATTAAGCTCATCGGTAATAACTGATAGGGCCCTTGATTGTAGTAAAGAGTTCGTTGTTCGATAATATGGGTTCGAGATATTTTTGTTTTGAGATCAAGAGGCGGTATGGGTGCAGATGCATTTTCATAACCATACCGTCTTCTCCATCTGAATAATACTTTTTTTCAGTCCAGCAGGATACGAATCCTATCGATCTGTATAATTTTTGTGCGTCAGTGTTACTGTTTCTTACTTCCAGTCTCGCGTATCTAAGCCCGTTTGCAACAAAAACGTCACATATGGCATGAATAAGTTCCGTGCCTATTCCCCTTCCCCGATATTCTTTTTTTACGCCAACGGAAAAAATATGCCCTTCGTTTTCCGCGGAACGGTAGCCCACTACATACCCTACTACTTTTCTATCATGTTCCGCAACAAGGAAGCCGTCTCCAACCATTTCGTAAAAGTTCATATACACCAGGGAATTATGTTCCGAAAAAGCCTCTTCTTCAATTTCGACTATTTCCTGGAAGTCCTCAGGTGTGAAACGTCTTATCATAATATCATTATATATTCCTGCCATTTTATTACTTCTTCGAGGGAAGACCAACTCTCTCAAGGAAGCCTGTATGGCTTTCTGTTCTATATATTTTCTATTCAGGAATATCTTTTTTTGGCGCAGGCTCCGCGCTTCTGTAATGTTTTACCGGGCTGAAAATCAGGCTAGATAATCAGCTTTAAAGTTTTCAGCCCCAAGGTCTTCAGATTTAAAGTTTTCAGGTTTAAAGTTTTCAGGTTTAAAGTTTTCAGGTTTAAAGTTTTTTAACATGCCGGACGTCTACAGCAACACCTCTGCCTGATTCTTCCATTTCTCTCCCGCTCATCATAGCCCTTCCTACACAGAGAGCTTTTTTCCCGAGAACTATTACCTCATCATTTGGTCGTATTTCGGGGTCTGCTTCAAGCACGCCAGGGGCAAGAATGGAACCGCGTGGGACAAAGTCGTCAATCTTTACCACATATTTCTCACTTTTTAGTACCAGTTCCGCTCCTTCAGGAGAAAGGGCAAGCATCCCGTACTGCGGGATTAAAGTTGCAAGCTGTTTTTTCCCGGTAAAGAGCTGGTACTTCGGGAAACGGCCTTTAACCATGGGGTTTCCGACTTCTTCCGAAAAGAGAAACTCTGCGCCTTCTCCGAATTGATAGCCTGCAACCGCCTTTACGAAATTCTTCTTCTCTTCTTCAGCATTCTGTTTTTTCTGGCTGAAATTCTCGGAAATGCAGATAGATTCAACAGTATTTTTCAGGTTCGAAAGAGACTCATAGGACGTGAGACTTTCCCCGGCAGTATATACTATGTCAATCCCCAGTTTTTCAGCTACCCTTTCACAGATCTCCCTGTATGCCCCTTCCACATGGGCAACTATTGTTTTATACTCGTGTTTTGAGAGATAGGCTTCAAGGCATCCGGAAACCCAGGCTTTTTCATCTTCGTCCCAGTGTCCCGTAACCGCAGTATCGTAATGGGCTGCCGGGTAGGTTAATTCGAGTTCTCTGGGCACAATTCCCAGGGGTGAGGTTATGATTACCTCGTGGACAAACTTCCGGTATTTTCCAAGGGTAAGGATGAACTTCTGGTGGGACTGGGAAATTGAATAGGGTTTTTTAGCTGCACACGGGAGGAGCAGGAGGATATCAAGATCCGGAGGTGCATACCTTTCCTGCACACGCTGTGCAAACCTGACCACTTCGATCCTTGAAAGGGCTTCGGAAGTATCTGCAAGGAGCTGGTTTTGCCGGAAAGCGGGAACTCTTTCTTCAAGGTAGGAATATTCGAAATCCCCAAAGCGCAGCAGGGCTGTAAGCCAGGGCCTGACCCTGCACTGTCCTTCCACGTACTCCCGCAGTGTCCCCGCCCTAATTTTTTCGCGGACAAGAGCAAGTTCGGCGTCAAGGGCGTCTCTGTTATGGGCTGAAAGAAGCTTTGCCCTTTCGGCTCTCGGGAGAGTTAGAAGCTCTGCGGGCGTTGTGGCGGCACATACCCTGCACCTGCAGGGAAACTCTACCAGTGAGTCAAGATAGAAACTACCTGCAGTTGTAAGGTAGATGTCAGAATAGGCTGCAATTTCTGCCTTTGTATCATCCATAACATCTATCCCGATGTAGGCGAGCATTGCTGCATTTTCAGGACGGGCCAGGTTGGGAGCATAGAGAGCAGTATCCGGAGGGATCTGGTTTTTCAGGTCTATTAAGGATTCCAGAAACCGTCGAGCGTTATTTTCCAGAGTCCCTGTCCCTTCCATTATGTAAAGGTCGCTCTTCTGAATCTCTCCTTCTGCTCTAAGAAAAGAACCTGTAGGACCTTCATCTTCAGCATTTCCATCACTTGTGGCAGTAAATGTTTCTACTTTATTGAGTGATTCTGTTGGAATGGCAGGCGTATAAGTCTGATGGGGAAGGATTATGAGAGTCCCCTTTCCTGTTTTCTCACGAATTTCCTTTATGCGTGCTGCAAGTTCTTTCCGGTCAACAGTCCAGAGGCTGCCTGCATCAACAATAGATCCAGGGTTTTCAAGGTTTCCTAGTGCTGCCGTATGCAGGGCACAGGGAGTGCGGAGTTCGGGAGAGAGCAGGAGTTTTCCTATACGTGCTGCTCCATCTCTATTTTCTATTTCAAAGTACTGTGTCATATTTGTCCTCTTATGTCTATCAGGATGTAAAGGTTTGCCCTGCACATTTTTCTGAAAAAGTTCTTATCTCTCTTTCTTTTTCCTTACTTTACCTTCACTTTAATCTGAATATTTTTCCTTACCTTCACTTTAATGAAAAGCTGTCAATTTTCTTCTATTTTTTAAATAGATCTCAGGAGGAAGGAGGATGGTATATTCTTATATATTATTAATATTGATTATCTGCTGCAACTTATCTCTCATTTCTGTCCCAACTGTGGCAGAACTTTCTATTTTTCACATCCGAATTCCAGATTTGAGGTCTATAATGGATATAACTGCAGAGCTTCGAAAAATCGTTGGCGAGCGGCTCTCGGTCTCGCCTTCTGAACTTTATTGTTATTCTTCTGACGCATCCCAGGTCAAAGGGATGCCTGATTACGTGGTACGCCCTACAAGCACGGACGAAGTCAGCCGCATTGTCAGGCTTGCTTATGAAAATGAAATCCCCGTGACTGCAAGGGGAGCGGGCACCGGACTTGCCGGAGGCGCAGTCCCTGTTGGAGGGGGCATTGTGCTGGACATGTCGGGAATGAACCGCATTCTTGAAATCGATATTGACAACATCCAGATAGTCGTGGAACCGGGAGTAATCCAGGATGTCCTTAATGACGCCTTAAAGCCATACGGCTTTTTCTTTCCCCCTAATCCGGGCAGTTCTGCCATGTGCACTATCGGGGGCATGATCGCTTATAATGCAAGCGGAATGCGCTGTGTCAAATACGGCACCACCAGGCACTATGTTCGCGATCTGGAAGTGGTGCTTGCTGATGGGGCTGTCATTCACACAGGCTCAAAAATGTTGAAATCCGCTGCAGGTTATGACCTGACTCAGCTTATTATAGGCTCTGAAGGCACGCTCGGAATCGTCACTAAAGCCAGCCTGAAGATCGCGCCTCTTCCCAAGACCCGGAAACTTGTAATCACTTCGTTTAGAAATGCTGAGATTGCAGGGCAGGCAGTTGTAAAGACTTTTTCAAACGGGGTCATCCCCTCAGCCTGCGAGATCCTTGACAGGGTTTCCCTGCAGGTGCTTAAACGCTACGATCCGAAACTTGTGCTTCCCTCGGAGGGCGATGTAATCCTTTTCGAGGTCGACGGCACCGAAAACTCGGCGCGTGAGGCTGCAGAGCAGATTATAGAGGTCTGTTCTCCCCTTGCCATCTCCATAAAGCTTGCGGAAAGTGAAAAGGAAATGGCCGATATCTGGGCAGCCAGAAAGCTTGTAGGGGCTGCTGTTTCCCGCCTTGATCCCACGAAAACCAGGATTTATGTGGGGGAAGACGTGGGAGTTCCTATAAAGAAGATTCCGGAACTACTCAGGAGAGCACAGGAAATTTCTGAGAAATTTAACCTGCCTGCCATGAAGTACGGGCATATTGGAGACGGAAACCTGCACCTTGCCCTTTTCATTGACGTCCTTAATAAGGACGAGTGGGATCGCTTGAACCGGGCTGCTGATCTGATCCACAGGACTGCAATAGAACTTGGAGGTACGGTAAGTTCCGAACACGGTGTGGGGGCTGCCCGCGGCCAGTATATGGAAGCCCAATGGGGTCCGGCCCTTGAGGTAATGCGTGCAATCAAGAAAGCCCTTGACCCGAAAGGAATCCTGAACCCGGGCAAGCTGGGGTTGTGAGAGCCGTGAAAAACGAAGGAAAAAAGGAAACTAAGAGAGCAGAAGAAATGAAAGAAAGTGGAATAAGTGAGGCCAGAGAGAAAAGTGAGACTAACGGCAAAGAGCAGCCCTTTGAAATTGACCGCCGTTCGGTTTATAAATGCGTGCAGTGTGGAACCTGCCGTTCAGTCTGCCCGGTCTTTGATGTAGTTGGCTGGGAGTCCGCCAATACACGCGGAAGAATGCTTATCATTAAGAGTCTGCTCGAAGGAAGGCCGCCGTCAGAAGATGTCCTCTCAAGCCTTGCTTCCTGCACAACCTGCGGGATCTGCGCTGCCAAATGCCCTGCCGGAGCAAACCCTCCAGACGTAGTGGAAGCTGCCCGTGCCCAGCTGGTAAAATGCGGTGTGACAACTGAGGCCCAGGAAAAACTGAAGGCTGCGATTACGACCAGTGGGAACTCTTTTGGGGAAACACGAAGTCGCCAGCACTGGCTTTCCGATACAGAACGTTCAAACCTCCCGGAGAAGTCTGACTATGTCTACTTTGTGGGTTGTTTCGACTCCTACCGTTATCCGGAATTTGCAAAAAAGACTTTTGAGGTTTTGCAGCGCTTTGGAGTCACCCTCCTGCCGGACGAGCAGTGCTGTGCTTCTCCCCTCCTCCGTACGGGTTTCCGGGAAGCTGCGGGGAAGATTATGGAGCATAACCTTGAGCAGATCCGGAAGGTAGGAGCTCACACCGTCATCACGGGCTGCGCCGGTTGTTACACCACTCTCAAAAACAACTACCCCGAAGAGCTCAGGGTCATCAGCCTCCCCGAGTTCCTTGCCGAACACCTGGAAGAACTGAACCTGAAGCATCTTGACATCACAGTTACCTACCACGACCCCTGCCATCTGGGCAGGCACAACAAGGTATATGACGCCCCCCGGAAAGTTATTCAGGCTATCTGCACTCTCAAGGAGATGAAAAACATCAAAGAAAACTCCCGCTGCTGTGGCGGTGGGGGCGGAGTCAGGATAGGATATCCCGACATCTCCCTTGCACTTGCAAAAAAGCGTATTGAAGACGTGCCCGAAGGCGTGGACTACCTCGTCACCTCCTGCCCCCTCTGTGTGAGAAACCTCAGAGACGCAGGTGGGGATATCGAGATCATCGATATTGTAGAACTCGTGGCAATGGCACTGGAGTGAATTAGCTACTGATTTGTGGTTGATTTTTTTCCGGGCCGGTTTTCATTCCGGCTCAGTAATTCCTTTTTTGCTCCTGAGAAGAGGTTTGTTCCTGATGTAAAATCAGTAATTGTTTTTTTGCGACTTCTATTTTTTAATTGTAAATATCACAGAATTTTTATCTTCCTGATTTTATCTTCCTGAGTGGACACAATGATAATCCGTCCGCTGTCGGTCAACGCTATATTTTTATTTCTTGAAGGCGACTGTTGTTTATTGAGCAATACAGACAAACGTAAGCTTTAGGAATTTATGGGAGGATAGGATCTATGAGTTGTAAACCAATTAAGTTTCAGAACGTTCCCCCTGATGTGTTTAAATGTATGAAGAAAAAGCTTCAGGACTATGATATCCATGTCCCACCGGGAAACAGAGGGGAACTTTCGGGCAAGGGGGTCACTGCAGATTTTGAATGGGATGGGACGTCTTCCCTTACCATCACAATCACGGAAAAACCATTTATTGTCAGCTGTGACACTGCAGCCCGGAAAATAAAGGCTTTCGTGAAAGAGTGCCACGGTTCCTGAAAGCATCCGGATAAAGTTTCTTCGGACAGGAGGAAAGAAGGAGATGGGTGAAAGGAAACTGGACACGGAGGGGTGCCAGGGGATCAGGTTTAGAAATGTAACTCCGGACGTGTTTTCCTGTCTGAAGAAAAAACTGCAAGCATATGGGATAAAGGTACAGCCGGGAAACTCCGGAGTGCTTGAAGGCAACGGTATAGTTGCCCACTTTAGCTGGGATGGGGGGAACAACCTGCTAATTGAGGTCAAGGAAAGATCCCTGGATACCTACTGCGGGCAGGTAAGCGGAAAACTGAGGTCTTTCTTGCGTGAGTGCCAGGGGTACTGAGGAAATTAGCAAAATCTGCTCATTCCCTTCATTCCCAAATTCAGGATAAAAAAGCCTATTAAGCCTTTTTAATAAAATTTATTCTTTCTTCTTATCAAACAATTATGGGCATTTCCCACAAGGTCGAGCCTTCCTGCTTTTTCCAGGGCTTCATATACGAGTTCATAGTTTGCAGGACTCATGTAGTGCATCAGGGCTCTCTGCATGGCTTTTTCTTTTTTGCCCTTCGCAACGTATATTTTTTTGCCGGTGAACGGGTCAAGCTCTGTGTAATACATGCAGGTCGATACTGTCATCGGTGTTGGGGTAAAGTCCTGTACCTGTTCTGTGTAGCCCCCATGGTCCCTCACATACTCTGCCATTTCGATCATATCTTCAAGGGTACATCCCGGGTGTCCTGACATCAGGTAGTTTACTATATACTGTTCCTTGCCGCATTTTTTGTTAAGGACTGCAAACTTTCCGGAAAATCTCTCATATACTTCTTTCCCTGGCTTGGACATTGCATCGGTTACTCGCTTTGAGAAATGTTCAGGCGCAACCCGCAGCTGCCCGCTTATGTGGTGGGCGCAAAGTTCTTCGAGGTACTCTTCATCCTCAAGAGCCAGGTCGTAGCGCACTCCGTAGCCTGTAAAGGCGTGTTTGACGCCGGGCAGGTTGCGCAGGTTGTGGAGGAGTTCGAGCAGTTTTTTATGGCTTGTGTCAAGGGCAGGGCAGATGCGGGGGTAGAGGCAGGCTTTATCCAGGCAGGCCCCTTTTTTCTCCCAGCTTTTGCAGCCCATGGCGTACATGTTGGCAGTGGGTCCGCCGACGCCGTTGATTATGCCCTTGAAGTCCGGTTTTTCCGTAAGCTTCTTTGCTTCCCTGAGGACGGACTCGATGCTGCGGCTTGCGATCATGCGCCCCTGATGCTGGGTGATGGCGCAAAAGGCACAGCCTCCGAAACAGCCTCTGTGCGTTGTCAGGGAGAATTTTACCATCTCAAGGGCAGGGATGGGCTCGGGGTAGAAGGGGTGAGCTTCGCCTGTAAACGGTAGCTCATATACATGGTCAAGCTCCGCTTCTGTCAGAGGGCGCGTGGGCCTGTTCTGCACAATAACGGTTTTCGGGTGAGGCTGGACAACACCTTTTCCGGTGACCGGGTTCTGTTCCATGAAGTATGTGCGGAAAGCATTTGCAAAGTCTGCTTTGTCCTGAGAAACTTCGGTAAAAGAAGGAATTTCTATGTATTCTTTGAAAAATTCGGCTGAGCTCGTAGCTACACCTTCAGCTACATCCCGAGCCATTCCCTCGGCTGTACTTACTGATTCTCTCTCCCCTTTTTGTTCCCGTTTGTCCTGTTCCTGTCCATCCTGTTCTTTAGCGGTCTTTTTGTCCTTTTTGAGTTCTTTCCAGGCTTTGACTTCCATCTTCCAGACCGTGCCGGGGATGTCTCTGATCTCCCTGATGTCTTCTCCGGCTTGAAGGCGCTTTGCAATTTCTACAATCTGGAGTTCTCCCATTCCGTAGACAACGAGGTCTGCAGGGGCGTCGGCCAGAATTGACTGCCTTACTTTGTCCGAAAGATAATCGTAATGAGCAAAGCGCCGCAGGGAAGCTTCAATTCCTCCAAGCACTATCGGCACTTCGGGGAAAGCTTCTTTTATCCGGTTTGAATAAATAATCACGGCGCGGTTTGGACGAAGCCCTGTTTCGCCTCCAGGGGAATATGCATCCTTATCTCGCGGCTTAAGGCCCGGAGTCAGGTTGCTGACCATTGAGTCAGTGTTTCCTGCGCTTACGGAAAAAAAGAGTCTGGGTTTTCCAAGTTTCTTGAAATCCTCGGGATTATCCCATTTTGGCTGGGCAATTATTCCTACCCTGAAGCCGACATCTTCAAGGACCCTTCCTATTATTGCAGTCCCGAAACTGGAATGGTCTACATAGGCGTCTCCTGTAATCAGAATGATGTCAAGTTCCTTCCAGCCGCGAGCTTTTACTTCTTCAGGGCTCATCGGGAGAAACTTTGATACAGGGAGAGCTGGATAAAAGCTTTTTTTCTGCTTTTTTTCCTTCTTTTCGGTTTTAGTTTCAGGCCTCAATTCGGATTTTTTCCCTTTTCCCGCTGAGGTTTCAGGAACTGTCCTTTCGGGTTTTATTGAGGTCCGAGTCCCGGATTTTATTTCTTTTCCGGTTTCTACTTTTTTTGGAACAAAAAAACTGGTTTTTCTGGCGGACCTTTCTCTATCCGGTTTTTTCTCCTTTTCTTTATCTGTTTTTTCCAGGTTGAATTTTTTATTTCCTCTCGGGACTGCTGTATCTTTTTCCATAATCTGCTTCCGGACTTCCAGTCTTTTAATCTTTTTCTTCCAGTCTTTTAATCTCTTTTTCTTATTCGCTGCCTTCAGACTCCCATCATCATCTTTAGCATTGTATAAGAAGCCAGGATCTGTTTGTTCCCGTCCCTGTCATTCGGGGCTCCATGCCCTGAGTACAGGTTTTTTACATCGAGTTTTGTGAGTTTTTCTACGGAACCAAGCATTTTGTCAGGCTCTGAACCTTCAAAGTCCATTCTTCCAAAACCTCCGCCTGGAAAGACGGTGTCTCCTGAAAAGAGGTTTTTTGAGACGGGTTCATAGAGGCAGATGCTCCCTTTTGAATGGCCTGGTGTGTGAATGACTTCGAGGTATTCCCCGTTTCCTATGGGAATTTTGTCCCCTTCTTCATAGATGACTGTTGGTCTTACAGCCGGAGCGCGGTCTCCGAAGAGCACTGAAACACTTAGATACTCGTCGTTTACGCCTTCAAGGTCTGCCCTGTGGATTCCAACTTTTGCTCCACTCTTCTCTGCAATTATTGCAGCTGCGGCAGTGTGGTCATAGTGGCAGTGGGTCAGGACGATTAATTCAAGGTCAGTAAGCTTGATAGATTTTTCCAGCTCCCTGATGATCAGGTCACTGCTCATTCCCGCATCGATCAGGACTTTCCCGTTTACAAGGTAGACACTGGAATCATAGGCGGTGGGGCAAATATATCGGACTTCCATATTTCTTCCTCTTCTGTTCCTCTTTCTGTTTTCTCTTTTTCCCTTCTTCTTTCCTTTTTTCTTTCTTTTTTCTCAGAAACTATTTTAAAACCTTAGATGCCGAAAACCCTGCGCGCGTTTTCAGTGGCAGCCTTCGCAATTTCTGCAGGTTCCATTTCCTTAAGCTGCGCTATAACAGGGATCGAATCCACTATATACGCAGGCTCGTTTCTGCCTTTGCGTGGGGAGAGGAAAGGACTGTCGGTTTCCAGGAGCAGGTTTTCAAGGGGTACCTCAGCTGCAAGGGCCTGGTGATGTTCGGAAAAACAGACAAGGGTAGCCAGGGAAATATAGTAGCCCGAGTCCACGATTTCCTGCATGGTCTCAAGGGAACCGCTATAGCAGTGATAGACTACGGTATCCATCTCTTTTACTAGTTTAAGGGCTTCAGCTTCAGCCATCCGGGCATGTACTACAAGAGGTTTGTCCAGATTTTTTGCGATCTCGATTACTTTTTTGAACGAAGCTGTCTGTCGTTCACGTTCTTCATTTGTTTTGCAGTCCTGAAAGTCCAGGCCGGCTTCTCCGATGCCCACTGCGTTTCCTGCATTAGCCTCTATCTGGGCAATGATGGCGTCTATATCTTTATCACTGCCTTCCCTGCCGATGTCAGGGCTTAGCCCCAGTGCAGCATGGATATCCTCATTCTTTTCCGCAAGCTCAAGACTTATGCGGTTGCCTTTCAGGGAAATTCCGGAGTTGATCATCCCGATAACTCCTGCTTTCCGGGCACGGAGGATAGTCTCTTCCCGGTCTGGGTTGAATTTGGGAAAATCAAGGTGACAATGAGAATCAATGATCGGATAAGGCATGGGTTTGTATTCCATTTCATTTTATTTTACTTTATACATGCTTGAGGAATACAAACCCGAAAAACTAACAGGTATCAGACCTTATCCGGTTTCAGGCTTCGAGCTGTTACTTCCGGTATCATTCTCCAGCATTCTCCAGCTCTTTGGCCCTTTTCTCTTTGCCTTTTAACTTTTTTCTTCTTTTTTATACAGCAGGTTCATAGCGTTTACAAGGGCTTCCACGGAAGCCATAACTATATCCGGGTTTGCGGACCGTGCTGTTACAATCCTGCCCTTTTCGTTTTCGAGACCTATGTACACATCGGCAAGTGCATCTGCCCCACCGGTAATAGCATCGATCCTGAAATCCTGAAGTTTGAAATGGTTGCTTTCGCCGAGGATATCCCTTACGGCCTTGAGGGCGGCGTCTACAGGGCCAACTCCGGTTTTTGCTGAAATGATTTCTTTTCCGTCGATATCAGCTTTGACCACAGCTGTAGGTGTGAGGATGTTTCCTGTCATGACGGATACTTCTTTGAGCTTGATAAATTCTTCATCAGAGCTTGCTTTTCCGAGCACTGCAGAGGCAACTGCATAGAGATCGGCATCTGTTATCTGTTTACCTTTGTTTGCGATTTCTTTGATCCTGAACACAATCTCGTCAAGCTGCTTTTCATTGGTTTTTATGCCAGCAGACTCAAGGGACTGTTTGACTGCATGTTTGCCTGTGTGCTTTCCAAGGACGATGCGCCGTCTGTGCCCGACCATTTCCGGGGTCATTATACCTGGTTCGAAGGTGTCGGATTTTTCAAGTACTCCCTGGCTGTGGATTCCCGATTCATGGGAGAAGGCGTTTTGCCCTACCACAGGAGTGTTTGGCGGGAGTCTGATTCCGGTGTAGTTTTCAATCATTTTCGAGGTTTCGAGAAGGTATTCTGTCCGGATATTGGTTTTTACACCGTAGATTGACGTCAGGCTCATCACTGTCTGGGAAAGGTCAGCATTTCCTGCCCTCTCTCCAATACCGTTTATAGTGACCTGTACCTGAGATGCCCCGGCTTCAACGGCCATAAGGCTGTTTGCTACTGCAAGCCCGAAATCATTGTGGCAGTGTACGTCTATTGGAATCGTTATTTCGGCTGCAATGTCTTTTATTTGTCTGTACATTGCAGATGGAACCATGATTCCTACCGTGTCTGGCACGTTAATGATATCGCATCCTGCCTCCTGGACCGCCTTGAAAACCTCTATGAGATATGCAGGGTCGGTTCTGGTGGCATCCATTGCAGAAAACATGCACTTCAGCCCGTGGTCTTTGATGTACTGGACAGCTTCCACAGCCAGTTGAATTACTTCTTCCTGGCTCTTTTTAATGGTATATATCCGCTGTACCTCCGAGGTCGGGACGAAGGTGTGCACAAGGCCAACATCACTTTCAAAACAGGCATCGATATCTTTTTTTAGTACACGAGCAAGCCCACATACTATGGTATCAAGCCCTGCATTAGAAATCGATTTTACGGATTCTTTATCTCCTTCTGAAGATATGGGAAATCCGGCTTCTATTATGTCTACCCCTAGTTTGTCGAGTTGATGAGCAATTTCCAGCTTCTGGGTCGAAGTCAGGGATACGCCCGGGGTTTGTTCTCCGTCACGCAGTGTTGTGTCAAAAATAGTTACTTTTTTATTCTGCATGGGTTCGATGTAAAAATCGATCCCTTCTTTCAGTGTGTACATCCATAGTAATCATCAAATTGAATGTACACTTCTGGTATATAAACATCATGTCGATGTTTAAATATTTAGTTGAACTTTACTTCTTTGAGTTTTCGATCGAACACTATTTATAGTAGATGCTCCATTCTAGGGTTGCTTCTCGGGCGTCACAAGACATCCCGAAAGTGAAAAACGGAATTTGAAAAACGGAACAGGTATCTAAAAACGAATCTAAAAAACGTAATAAGAGATGCCTGAAGGGATTGTTTTTACAAACAATCACTACTAAAAACGGACGTCGGTAAGGATTCAAAAGTCCAACTCTTTTGAAATCTTTTGACCCTCCAATTTTCCTCTTTCAAATTTGTTCAACCTTCTTTGAAGGGAAAAGCTTATATACAAGACACGTCTTGTATGTATCCCTCACACAGCTCAAATGTGTGGGTTGAAATTCAAAATCTCTTTCATCTTTTAATGGAGACAGGAGTTATTTTTTCTGTCTGACGAG
>NZ_JJOY01000013.1 GCF_000979455.1 Methanosarcina sp. 2.H.T.1A.6 | reverse complement strand
AAAAATAAGCGTTTTAGTAGATTTAGAGGGGCTACCCCTCTCTATTATTGTTGTTCCTGCAAATGAGAATGACTCCACGCTTTATGTACCTACACTTAAAAATTTCAAGATACAGAGACCTATAGGAAGGCCTGTAAACAGGCCTTCCAAAGTGACAGCTGATGCAATATATGATACTGTCAACGGCAGTGAATAATTCCCCATTTTCGGCGGATTAAAATTCCCCAATTCTCAATCCTTGAGGAAAGTTCGAGGATTGTGATCATGCTGAAAGAGGAGGATTTATTCTTGATACGAGATTTAAGTTCACAAAACTTGAGCATCAGTGAAATCGCCAGACAAACAGGTTTCGACAGAAAAACTGTGAGTAAATATCTCCACCTGAAAACCTTACCTGAACCCCAGAAACGTTCCGGAAGAAAGAGCAAGCTTGACCCTTATAAATCTTATATTCTAGAAAAACTCAAAGAAGGCCCCTATACTGCTGCTCGCCTTTATCGAGAAATCAAAGAAATGGGTTTTGATGGAGGAATGACCCTCGTCAAGGACTTTGTAAGAGAAGTCCGACCTAAGAAGGGAATCCCTGCTGTACTCCGTTATGAAACAAAACCAGGTGTACAGGCTCAGGTTGACTGGGCAGAGACGGGAACAGTTGAGGTTGATGAAAAGGTAAAGAAACTCTTTTGCTTCAACATGATTCTTGGATATTCCAGAATGAGATATGTTGAATTTACACTGAGTATAAACACCCCCACTCTTATCCAGTGTCATCTGAATGCTTTTGAGTACTTTGGAGGATTTACACAGGAGATTCTCTACGATAACATGAAACAGGTTGTTATCAGGAGAGCTTTGAAATCATCAGATTCTGAATGGAACTCACAGTTTGAGGATTTCTTCAAATGCTTTGGTTTTATTCCACGTTTATGTAGGCCTTATAGGCCTCAGACAAAAGGTAAAATTGAAAATACGGTAGGGTACGTCAAGAGGGATTTCTTCCTTGGAAGACAGTTTACCTCTCTCGAAGGCCTGAACGCCCAAGTTCACAAGTGGTTGGAAAGGGTAAATTCAACTGTCCACGGAACAACCTATCAAATCCCTCTTGAACGCTTTAAGGAGGAGAACCTGAACCCTCTGGGTCAGGTTCCTCCTTACAAAGTTGTCCATAAGGAGACCAGAAAGATCTCCAGAGATTGTTATATTTCGTTCCTTGGAAATAAGTATTCTGTTCCTTACAGGTTTGCAGGAAGAACGGCAGAGCTTCAGAGCTTTGAAGGAAAGTTAGAGGTATATGTTGATTATGAGAAGATCTGTGAACATGAGATCCTTCCTGGAAACTGCAGAGTTTCAAGGAAAAAGGAACATTTCCAGGGTCTTCTGAGCGAGATTCTTAAAGAGAATTCAAAATGCAGGAAAGACTCGCAGATTCTGTTGAAGTTCTCAAGTCCTGAAGTTGAAAAGAGGTCTCTTGATGTCTATGATACATTTAGTGAAGGTGGCTTTGAATGAACAATTTCAGCTATGAGAGACTTCACAATAACTTGCAGTACCTGAAACTGAATACTGTTGAAGAGCTTCTGGATAACTATCTTGAAGTTGCTGCAAGAGACGGCAAGACAACAATGGAAGTCCTTGATTATCTGTTTGAACAGGAAAAGAAACACAGGGAAGCTGCTGCAATTGAGAGAAGGATGAAAAGTGCAGGTTTTCCTGTGAAAAAGATGCTTGAAGAATTCGATTTTGAGTTTCAGTCATCTATTGATAAAAAAGTCATAGGAGACCTTGCAACGTTGAGATTTGTTCATAATGCAGAGAATATTGTTTTGCTCGGTCCTCCTGGAGTTGGAAAGTCTCATCTTGCAATTGCTCTTGGGATTGAAGCGGTAAAAGCAGGAATTTCTGTTTACTTTACGAATACAGGAAACCTTATTGAGAGGTTGAAAATAGCAAATAGAGACGGAATTCTTGAAAAGAAGGTCAGGGACTTGACGAAATATAAAGTGCTGATAATTGATGAAATAGGCTATCTCCCATTTGATGAAGAAGGAGCTCACTGCCTATTTCAGCTAATCTCCAGACGTTATGAAAAGAGTTCAATGATCTTGACATCGAATAAGTCATATGGAGAATGGGGAGAGATATTCAAGGACCATGTTATAGCGGCTGCTGTGCTTGATAGGCTTCTCCATCATTGTACAACGATTAATATCAAAGGGGAAAGTTACAGGCTGAAAGAAAGGAAAAAACAGGGTATAAAAACGGTAAATATCTATCAGTAATTTTGAGTGAGTTTATGATAAATTGAGTAAAATTTATATCTGAATGTGGGGAAATTTAAACCGGCCAAAGTGGGGAAAATTAAACCGCCATTGACAATACAGATGAAATTCGAAAATATAACAGAAGAAGAGGAATAAAGTCCAATATACCAGTAAACATAAGAAATCGAAAGAAAAAGAAAAGAGGAAGACCAATAAAGGTAGATTGGGATGAATTCAAAAAGAAAAGTGCAGTAGAAAGGTTCTTTAGCTGGATAGAGTCATGCAAGAAAGTATTTCCAAGATATGAAATCAAAGAAATATCATACTTGGGAGTTGTAATGTTTGCAGCAATAATGAGGTTAAATCAAGTTTTGGGATGAGCTCTAAAATTTAATTTTAAAATTTCTGAAGAAATCGATATCAATAGAATAATTAAATGGATTTTTACGTCTACCTACCGAAAGCAGGATTTAATTCAGGAGAACTTTTTTACTTCGGGAGCGCGGAGGGTCACGAATACCCAATCCTTTACAGGCTGTCCGACAATTACTGTCAGTAATAACTGAAATCCTTCTTTTTCGATTTAAAGGCTTTATATTCCTGACTTTTTATATATTTTTTACATAAAATTAAATTATCGGACAGCCTCTTTAGGGTGGTGTGGCCGCACGCAATTTGATTTTTGAAGGGGGGTCGAAATGTAAATTTTAGGGAAAATAGTATTTGGTTTAATTGGCAGAAGAAAGGAGAAATAACCACCCAGCTAAATAGTGAATTTAAGAGGCCCCTATAAAGTTTAGTATGAGAGATTATGCTTCGACCGTATGTAAACCTAACAACTACACACAATTATGGCGCATTATTCTAAAATCACCATCATCCTACTTTCGGCAGGTAACTTGTTTTATTCACAACCTTTTTACTGATGGCGTTTTTGCTGGAAACACATTTTCCCTGATACTAAACATTATTGCAAAAATGGTTCATTGTTTATATATGTCGTGAGATTTGGGTCATATGTTAACCAGTTTTAAACGAAATAAATATTTCTATAATGTATGAAAAACACATTCAATCGGCACAGTATCTTTAGGAAAAATGAACACTGTCAGAAATCAAAAGACACACGATGTAACTTTGAATTGTATGGGAAAACAGAAGCATGAAGCCCATTTGTACATCCTAATGTATGCTTCTGTCAAATTGGGGATAAAATTAAAGCTGCATATTACCCTCTGTACGAGTTACGATTTTTTTAAGAATACATGAAGCCTGCATGTCCACCAAGTTTAACTGTAAAATTTGAGTTACAAAAGACGGGGCCATGGTATATTTAATTTTGTAGCGACATCTTTAAATTCATCACATATTTTTGAATCAAGTTTGAGTATGAGGTACATATATAGTAAAGCTCCAAATATAATAGGTAATAACATTAGCCATATATTGTCCAACAGGACAAAATATTTGTAGATTGAAACAGCAATTGACATAAAAATTGTTGCCTTTAATATGTTGATCAGACTCCTTTTTTCAATCTTGATAGCCATAATTGTAGATAGTATTTTCATTGCGAGAAAGGCATTAATTCCCAAAGAAATAAAAGTAGCAATGGCTGCTCCTTCAATTCCAAGACGTGGTATCATAAATATATTGAGCCCTACATTTGCAATTGAAGCAACAGCTGTCACTTTGAATGAATCTTTTTGCTTATCCAGTGCACCAAGGTACATTGTAAAGAGTTGTTGAAATATATTTACTAACTGGGCACATAATAGTATTACAAGAGTTAAATGCCCTAATGCGAATTCTTCACCATAGAAAAAGTACAACATTCTTTCGCCTAACAATATTCCACCTGCAAGTATGGGCAGTGCCAGAAGAAGAGAAAAGGTAAAGGCACGTGTAAGTGCTGTCTCTGTAGAATCCACGTGTCCTTTTTTGCCCCAGTGACTGACTTTTGGCCAAAGGGTTTTGCTAATTACTGCAGTAATAATTGTTGCAAAGGTTGCTAACTGGAAGGTCACTTTATATATGCCAACACTCGAATTGTCAATAAAATATCCAATCATAATAACGTCTGCATAAGAATAAAGGACAACTCCTGTCGAAGTCAAGAATAACCAGAAAGAGAACGCAGTCAGGCTTTTCACATGTCTCCATTTAAACTTGGCAAGGTGTAAGTCAAGGAATTTAAGCTGAATTATAGCTGAAATTGCAAACCCTACTATAAATCCCCCTACAAGACCAGCCATCGAGTATCCTAAAAATATTGCAACGACCTGAATAATTATGCGTGATGCATTATTTGCAAGGTCACCTATAGCGTATATTCCCATTTTTCCACGTCCTGCAATCCCTTTGGATACCAGGCAGTAGAATAGTGCAACAAACTGAGCCAATATTAGCCAATCGAAAATTTGTCGGTTTGTTGGATCTGAAATGAAGGTTCTAAATATGATCAATGAAGCAACAATTAAAATGGTGATTATTGTCCGAAGAACAAAAAAAGCAGAATAATATTCTTCCTGCTCTTCTCCTTCACTGATGCGTTTTATAGCAGCACGGCCAAGACCACCATCACTTATCATGTCAATTATACCAAAATATGCAATAAATATAAAATATGTACCTAGCATATTAGGTCCAATTGTATGTGCAAAATATATTGTGCTTAAAAAACCAAGAAATGTACATACTGTTGTGCTGGAAAAATAGGCAATGCTCTGGCGTTTAACTTCGCTTATAGACATTGTACGAGTAAAAAGATTTTTTAAAGGCATAATTTTCAGAACTACCTTTCATATGGATCTTGATTAATTTAGCAAATATCACTTTGCCAGAAATCCCTATTATAGTAAACTCGCGAATTAATTACACTTTTAAACACTAATTTTATGCATCTTTCTAGTTTGAGAAGTGTAGATTTCTACTGTGAGGGCTACAAATAGGAGTTACGCACTTGATAAGTAAAACCAAGCACATAAGGGCTTACCAAGAATATTGTGCTGTAGACCGTTTGGTACTTCCCAATACTGGTTTTTTGTTCATCTGCGTAAGTCCTATCTAAATATAAGTAAACCCACTATCTTCATCTATCTATTTAGAAATGATTCAAATATAATATCAAGGATTTTTGTTGCCAAGAACGACTATTTGGGGATATGGAAATATAGAGCAATTCCCGAACTGAAAATTTGAAGTTATATTTTTATCATTCCTTAGTTAAATGTCAAACAATTTTACGACTTCAGCAAGCTCATCCTTGAAATTGCCTTTGGGATTATATCCAAAACTCCGCGCTTTCGATATATCTGCCAGAGAGTGTTTGATATCCCCCGGTCTTGGATCAATATACTTTGGCATTATGTTCTTGCCGAGTATTTCATTGATGTAATTGACCAATTTATTTATTGTGATCCGTCTTCCACAAGCGATGTTAAAAACACCTGTCTTGTCATATTCACATGAGAGTATGTTGGCATTTACTACATGTTTCACAAAAGTGAAATCTCTGCTCTGTTCTCCGTCCCCATATATCACTGGACTTTCATCATTCATTATTGCAGTTATAAATTTGGGAATTACAGCAGCATACTGGGAATTTGGATCCTGCCTCAGCCCGAAGACATTGAAATATCTCAAACAAATAGTTGGAAGCCCATATAATTCTTCAAAGACTCTGCAGTACATTTCGCCGGTGGCTTTTGTGATGGCATAAGGGGATTGGGGATTTACCGGCATATCTTCTCTTTTAGGGAGAGTAGGAGTATCGCCATATACTGAGGAAGAGGAAGAGAATATTACTTTTTTAATCCCAGCGTCCTTTGCAGCTATCAGAACATTCAATGTTCCTGTTACATTAGCTTCGTTTGAACTGAAAGGATCTTTTACGCTTCTCGGAACACTTGGAATTGCTGCGAGGTGGAAGACGTAGTCTTTTCCTTTGAATATTTCTGTTAGATTCAAGTCTACTATACTACCTTTTATTACAGTTAGTTTTTTGTGGTCAAGTAGATGTTTTATATTTTCAATTTTACCCGTAGATTCATTATCTATGACTGTTACTTGATTATCTTCGAGCAATTTCTCAGTAAGGTGAGAGCCAATGAAACCCATTCCACCGGTGACTATTACATTTTTATTTTTCAAATAATCCCTCTGTAAAATTGTAAAATTATAAAAGTTTTTGGAGTTTTCTTTTCTGAACTTCTTTTTTAATCCTCTGGATGTGGCCCCTTCCAAGGGCTTTGACTTCGCAGCCAAGTTCGAAGTATCTTCTTATTTTTTCATCGGATATTATCCCGAAGCAGTCAATAACTGCGATAGGTCCGCCTGCCATCTCTACGATAGCTTCCGGTTCTAAGTTAAGATATTCATTATGTGGAACTGCGAGGACAAGGGCTTCTATACCTTTAATAGCTGTTGAAAAGTCCTCTTCGATTTTCAACTCCGTCAAATTGTCCTGGTTCCTGAAGAAACGTTTCCAGGACTGGCCGGATGCCGGATATGTGTCCTGGCTTTCTATCTCGTACCAGTGGTCCACGTAAGGGTCATGGACACGCATTTCTGCGCCCATTTCGGTCAGTTTCCTTACGACAATTTCGCTTCCGCTGTACCTGGTGTCGCCTACATCTTGCCTGTAGCTGGCTCCGCAGATCAGGACATCTGCTCCGGCGATGTACCGGTCCATGTTTCTGAGGGCATCCCTTGTGAGTTCGGCTACGTGAAGGGCTCTGGTGTCGTTGACGTCAATTGATGTGGGAGTGATCTTAAACACATCATCTCCATCTTCAAAACCGAGAATGTGCTTGTAAGCCCAGTAACCCAGACCTCCGTCTTTTGGGAGGCAGTAACCCCCGATTCCCGGTCCGGGGAAGATCATGTTGCTGTGGGTTGGACGCATTTTTATTGCATCTATCACCTTTATGATATCCACGCCGTTTCTTTCTGAAAAAAGGCTCCATTCGTTAAGGAATGCGAGTATTGTTGCACGGTAGGAATTTTCAATAATTTTTGCAGTTTCGGACTCAATCGGCCTGTCCATCACTGTCAGAGGATAGTCTTTAGTGTTGATTACTTCCCTTAGGAATTTTTCAACCTTTATTTTTGCTTCGTCAGTGCAACCGGCACAGACTCTCCAGAAATCGCGTACACTTGCAACGTAGTCTTTTCCTGGCATGACCCTCTCATAACTGTGTGCAAGTAGAGGGGTTGAATTGATTCCACGCTTGTAGAAAGCTTTTTTCAGGAGAGGAAGGGCAACGAATTCGGTAGTTCCCGGAGCAACGGTCGTTTCGATCAGGACAAAGCAGTCCGGACGTATGTTTTCTCCGATTGTTTTCATGGAAGCTTCAAGTGCTGCCATATCGGTTTCGCCGGTCCTGACGTTTCCAAGTTCACACTTTACATAATCGCACTGAATATCCACCACAACAACGTCAGCAAGTTTCAGGCAATCATTTGTGTATGTAGCTACCAGTGTTTTTGTTTCAAGGACGCAGCGCTTTATTATTTCATCTACTTCTTTGTCTTCTGATTTTACAGGAGATTGTCCTCTGTTGAGCAGGGGGATTTTCCAGTAACTGCGGGTGCTTGGTCTCTGGCAGCCGATTACAAATTTGCTGTAGTTCCCATTTTCGTCTTTCGTGTCTGCGATAATTGCAGCCATCACGGCTCCGACGAATCCAACGCCCATCACAACAACAATTTCTTTTCCTTCTTCACGGGCTTGATCTACAAGAGTCTTAATTCTGTTAAATTCTTCTTTATATTCTTCAGGTTCAGGTAGTGGAAATTCTTCTCCTTCTGGGCTAATCGAGCAGTCTTTAATTTGAGAATTTAGGTTTATGAGTGATTCTCTTTCATTTTGGAGGTCTTCTGGGCTAATAAAATGACTTTTAATTTGAGATGACATAATTTTTTTCTCCAAAAGTTTTCAATTTAAGTAACTATTTTTCTAATTAAATCCTATATCTTACTCTGGCCTTGTGCCGAGAATAAATACAATTTTCACGAAGTTCCCATTTTTCTTTATAGGAAATTAGATTTATTCATAATTTTGACTCAATATACCATTCATAAGTTTCTTTAATTCCATCTTCCAATGAGATTCCAGCCTTCCATCCCAATCCATTCAACTTCAATACATCCATCAATTTTCTTGGAGTCCCATCAGGCTTTGAAGTATCATACTTAATCTCCCCTTCAAATCCCACAACCTCTTTTATCAATTCCACAAGTTCACTGATTGTAATATCTTCTCCAACCCCGATATTCACAAACTCCCCTATCTCAGAGAAATCATAATTATCCATCAAATAAACACATGCATCCGCCATATCATCCACATGCATGAACTCCCTCAATGGCTTTCCCGTACCCCACACAACAACTTCAGGTTCATTATTCACCTTAGCTTCATGGAATTTCTTGATCAACGCAGGCATCACATGGGAAGTTTCAAGATCAAAATTATCGTTAGGTCCGTAGAGGTTGGTTGGCATTACTGAGATGAAGTTGGTCCCGTACTGCTGGTTGTAGTGTTTGCAGAGCCTGATGCCTGCAATCTTTGCGATCGCATAGGCTTCGTTTGTTTCTTCGAGGGGGCCGGTTAGCAGGTATTCTTCTTTGAGAGGTTGAGGGGCTAACTTTGGGTATATGCAGGAGGAGCCAAGGAAAAGGAGCTTTTTTACACCGTATTTGTAAGAGGCATGGATAATGTTTGCTTCGATCATCAGGTTTTCATAGATGAATTGGGCGGGGTAGGTGCTGTTGGCAAGGATTCCACCCACTTTTGCGGCGGCTAAGAAGACATATTCGGGCTTTTCCTGTTCAAAGAATTCGTTTACTGCCTGCTGGTTGGTAAGGTCGAGTTCCTTGTGGGTGAGGAAGATCAGGTTGGTGTAGCCGTTGGATTCAAGTTTTCTTTTGAGGGCTGAACCTACAAGGCCGCGATGGCCGGCTAAGTAGATTTTTGATTCTTTTTCCATGTTATCGCCTTTTGTTTGATAGGGGGAATTTTCTGGGAGGGGGTTGCTGTCTGGTCCAGCAACTTTTATAAGCTCTTCAAATTTAATGAATTTTCAGCCAGGTATTCTTCAAGTTCCTGGCAGGCTGCTAATTTTTCAGAGGGGTAGTTTTTCAGGACTTCTTCCTCATCGGCTTTTATCATTATTCTCACCAGCTCTTCCATTTTGACTTTTGGCTGCCAGCCAAGTTTTTCTCTGGCTTTTGAGGGGTCGCCGATGAGGAGTTCTACTTCAGTTGGCCTGTAATATCCAGGGTCTATTTCAACTATGATTTTGCCTGTGCTGGCATCGATTCCTACTTCTTCGATCCCTTCTCCCTGCCAGATGACCTCTATTCCTAACTCTTTGAATGTAAGTTCCGTAAATTCCCTCACCGAGTGGGTTTCGCCTGTTGCTATAACGTAATCGTCGGGGGTTTCCTGCTGGAGCATCAGCCACATGGCTTCTACGTAGTCTTTTGCAAAGCCCCAGTCCCTTTTTGCATCAAGGTTTCCAAGGTAAAGCCTTTCCTGCATGCCGTATTTTATCTTTGCAGCAGCCATTGTGATTTTTCTTGTGACGAAGGTTTCGCCGCGGACCGGGGATTCGTGGTTGAAGAGGATGCCATTGCATGCGAAAATTCCATAGGCTTCCCGGTAATTGATTGTGATCCAGTAGGCGTAGAGTTTGGCGGCTGCATAGGGGCTTCTCGGGTAAAAAGGAGTGGTTTCTTTCTGGGGAATTTCCTGGACTTTTCCGTAAAGTTCGCTGGTTGAAGCCTGGTAGAATTTTGTTTTATTTTCAAGGCCGAGGATGCGGATTGCTTCAAGGAGCCTGAGGGTTCCAAGGCCGTCAGAATTTGCGGTATATTCCGGGGTTTCAAAAGAAACCTGGACGTGGCTCTGGGCGGCAAGGTTATAGATCTCGTCAGGCTTGACTTCCTGAATAATACGGATAAGGTTGGTTGAATCGGTCAGGTCGCCATAGTGCATGAAAAAATTCACATTTCTCTCATGAGGGTCTTTGTAAAGATGATCTATTCTTGCAGTGTTGAAAGAAGAGGATCTCCGCTTAATTCCATGCACAATATATCCTTTATTCAAAAGAAACTCAGCCAGGTATGCACCATCCTGACCTGTAATCCCGGTGATTAAGGCGACTTTTTCCATATTATTACCCTGGTTTACTTAGTAACAATTAGTAGGGGGATCAAAGCTTTATAAATATTTTGCTAAACTACTGTCTGGATATCTGTCGGAATATTCATTTTCTCCCATATCCGTCAAACCTTCCATCTCCCTTCTTCCATAAGCTCTCCGAACTGCACCTCTATAATCTTCATGGGACACATATCCCGGCTGAAAGGCCAGATCCCTGCCCCTGAACCACCTGCAAGAATTATTGAATTGATGCCTGTCATCTCCTGTGTGTATATATTTAGAAACGTATTCAATAGAAGTGTATAAAGACTTCTGGAATAAAGAGATTATATACATGTCAGAAAATATTTTTGTAGCAGGTCAATATATGTGAGAAGTTATTAAATAAGTTTTGCCTGAACTCCCGGACGAGTGTTAACTGAGTTGTTTTACCTGAGTTTTTAAGATCGTGAAAAATGAGGGTTCTTGGATACGATAATTCAAATCATGTCAAAAAATTAATTCAGTTGGGGCATTTTATCTGGAATATACTTATCAAGTTGAAGACAAGTTGATGACAAGTTGGTGACAAGTTGAAGATTCGTAAAATCAATATTTTTTTTACTAAGATCTCGAAGAGTCATGCTTATTTTGACCATTTCATTCGGTGAGGCGGTTCCGGTTATTTTACACCCTTTACTTATTTAAAAATCTTGACATAACCATATCCACCTAGAGAACATTACTTCCGAAAAGCACATTACACATTTATGCATAAACAACTCCCTGTGCGGAGGATACCCAGGTCTCATGGACCGGAGGGTCATCGCATAGAACTTGCCGGTGTCATTTTTACACAGGAAATGACATAGCGGACAGCAGATTCTTCCGGGGGTGGATTGCTTCAAGGAATGAAGTAGCTTCTTCTTCTAATCGGGATGTGAAGAAAGTTCATCTAAAGCCTAAAAACTTTAGCATAGGATAAAATGGAATGTCTCCCCATAACATTTCAAGCTTATTTATATTCATTTAATATGTTTATATAATACTTGAACAATTACCGTTCATTTCTTAATGCGGCAACCGGGCAGTAAGGAACCATTAATGCGTCAGCGGGATGTTAGTTAGGTTGAACCGGACTGGTAAAATGTAATCAGGGGAATGGAGCCGGAAGTCTTTAATGCTTTAACATCAGGCAGTTCGCTGCAGCATGAGATCTCTGTGCAAATATTATAAAAGACTAATATAAATAAGAAAGAATAATATAGGTACTGTTCCAAATTTGATTCTTATATTGAAAAATGTAGAAAATTGAAAGGAAATCCCATGAAAATTCTTGTGATACCTACTACTGATTGGATCAGGCACCCTTTTCCGAATAGACTTAACTTCATATTTGATATCCTTGCAGAAAAACATGAAGTGTATGTACTACATTTCAACCTGGAGAATTTCAGAAATAACAGAGCAAGAAAAACAGCTTGCAAACTTTTAGATACAAAATTTATAGGTGTGAAAGATCCTTCTTTATATTATTTATTAAACTGGCCAGAGCATTTTTTGGAAATGAAAAAAGTAATAAAAAAAGAAGGCATAGATGTTGTTCTCTCTGCAAACATCCTTCCATCATTTATAATTAATTTTTTAAATGTGCCTGTTGTTTTTGACTATCTGGACCACTTAGAAGAATCTGCTTCAATATATTACCCAGACTCTTTTTTTGGAAAAATTGTTAAGAATGGGGTAAGGCAAATTACAAGGTATAATTTAAGACATGCAACTTCTGTTATAACCGTAACCCGGGAACTCAAAGATTTTCTGGAAGGTATAAGGGTCAAAAATATAGAAGTAATTCCTAATGGAGTAAATTGTAATCTTTTAAGACCTCTCCCAAAAGAGGAGGCAAAAAAGAAATTGGGCTTAAAAGGTGCTGTCATAGGATATGTAGGGTCACTTGAGCACTGGGTAGATCTTGAAATGGTTGTAGAATCACTCCCTGATCTGGAAGTAAGCCTTCTGGTTGTGGGCCCGGGACTGTTTACAGATTACGGTGATAAGATCAAAGAGCTGGCAAACAAGCTGGGAGTTTCGGAAAAAATCACATTTACAGGAGCTGTGCCTTACGAGGATTTAGGGCCTTATATTTCAGCTATGGATATAGGGCTCAATACACTGAAAAAAATGGATAAAAACGAATATGCAGCTGGAGGAAAGGTGTTCAATTATCTGGCTTGCGGAAGACCCGTGTTATCCAGCAGGACAATTTCCCTTGTAAGAATGCTCGGAGATAACTTATATTACTATGATGATAAAGACGGATTCATCCGTGAGGTAAAAAGGATTCTGAATACTCCAAACAATGAGGAAAAATATAGAGAAATTGCAAAGACTTTTGACTGGGAAGTCCTTGCCAGAAAATACGAAGAGGTCTTGAGGAGATCCATATGAGAATTTTATTGCTTGCTAACCAGCCAGAACATACCACAAGGCTCAAGATGTTCCAGAGTACCCTTGAAGAACTGGGATATGACACGTTCATCCCCAAATTTAATACCAGAAACTGGATACAGATCTCAGGCCTTGCCAAACAATTCATAAAAAGAGAAAAACCAGATGTAATTCACATTTTTAATGTCCCGGATATAATATATCACGATTTGTCTAAATTAAAAGGAACTTACTACAAAAAGATGATCTATGACTACAGGTCTCCCTGGGGTATTGAACTTGAAATGAATTTAGGGGCTCCCAGCAGGATGATGGCTGAATATTTTGAAAAAAAAATGGCAGCAAGTGCGGACCTTATAACCACGGTAAACGGGCCTCTGGGAGAAAAAGTAAAAACATATACAGAAGACGGAAAACAAGAGGTCTATGAGGTCCCCAATTACCCCAAAAATAGTTTTTTGACAGGAGAGGATCTGGCAGAAGACGGAGCCATAACATTTCTGGGGAGGGTTTGCGAGCAGGAAGGGATAGGAAATTTCCTGAATCTGGCAAAAAAGTATCCGGATGAAAAATTCAGGATCGTGGGAGACGGCCCCTTTTCAAAGTGGCATTTGGCAAAAAAACCCACCAATGTAGAATTTATGGGATGGCAGCCTCATGAGAAAGTGGCAGGGATAGTCAAAAAAGCCAGAATATGTATGATACCCAGAAAAGAAAATAATTTGACCCCTTATTCGACGGATAAAAGCATCTGGAAACTAAATGAATACCTGAACCTTGGAAAACTGGTAATAGCCTCGGGAATCACGAAGGAAGAGGACAGAAAAAACCTGCTGATTGTAAAAAGTTCTGAACTCGAAAATGCTGTCCGAGAGTATCTTGATAAAAAACCAGAGAAATTGAACTCTGAAGATTATCGTTTCTGGGAGTCAAACACCAGGAAAATAAAAGAAGTTTATGAAAAAATCCAGTGAAGATTGGAAATTTAAATAAAAAATAGAGATTATATACTTCGCTAGCAATGGTAATTAAAGTCAACTACCCACTAAATCTAAAGATTTAATGGGTTTCCTGCTGAGGTTTTATGAAGATTGTATCAGTAGTCGGTGCCCGCCCTCAATTTATAAAATGTGCTCCTGTGTCCCGTACCATCCGAAAGCACCATGAAGAAATACTTGTCCACACAGGCCAGCATTATGACCCTGAAATGTCCGAGGTCTTTTTTGAAGAACTCGATATCCCAAAGCCGGACTACAACCTTGGTATAGGCTCGGGTACCCAGGGGGAACAAACCGGCAAGATGATTCTAGAAATAGAAAAAGTACTTTTGAAAGAGAAACCAGACATCGTGCTTGTCTATGGAGATACAAATTCTACACTTGCAGGCGCACTTGCTGCTACCAAGCTGCACATCAGAGTGGCACATGTGGAAGCTGGACTGAGGTCTTTTGATCGGGCCATGCCTGAAGAGATTAACAGAGTCATAACCGATCACATCTCGAATATACTATTCTGCCCGACTGATACTGCAGTGATGAACCTGAAAAATGAAGGCATCACTGAAGGTGTATACAATGTTGGGGATGTAATGGTAGACGCCCTTAAGTATAACCAGAAAATTGCAGAAGAAAAATCAACGATTTTACAGGATCTTAATCTCAATCCAAAAGAGTTCCTTTTAGCAACCGTACACCGTGCCTCCAATACGGACAATATAAAAAACCTCTCATCAATTGTTGAAGCCTTTTCTGATGTAGAAACGACAATAGTGTTTCCAATGCATCCAAGGACCAGAAAATACCTGAAAGAATACAATTTGTGGGAAAAAATCCTTAAGAACACAAAAGTAATCCCCCCTGTTGGCTATCTTGACATGTTAAAACTCGAATCAAATGCCAGAAAAATACTCACCGATTCCGGAGGGGTACAGAAAGAAGCCTATATGCTGGGAGTGCCCTGCATAACCTTAAGGGATAATACGGAATGGGTAGAAACAGTTGAAGAAGGCTGGAATATACTTACAGGAGCAGATTACGAGAAAATCAAACATGCTATTGAAAATTTTGAGGGCACCAAGAGAAGAAATGAAGTATTTGGGGACGGGAACGCAAGTGGTAAAATCTCTCAAAAAATGAACTCTGGGAAAACATGAAGATACTGCACATAAGGAATATTGCAAATGTAGCATATAATCTGTCTCTTCAACAAAAAAAAATGGGCCATGAGGTACGTTTATTTGAGATAACTGAAAATTATACCAGCGAAAATACCGATATCTCTCTAAATCTCCCGTTAAAATATTCAAAAAAAGATATTCCTCGCCGTTTCCAAATCATATAGAAAAACCTTGTAGAAATCACATTGAAAGAGAAATTTGATATATTTCATCTTCACGATGCAGGAATATTTCCCCAGGATATAGACATACCGCTTTTTTTTAAACGTTTCGGCAAAGTTGTTGTCCACTGGCACGGCAGTAAATTAAGAAATAATGGCAGAACTTTTGGATCAAAATTCGCAGATGTTGAAATAGTTTCGACCCCGGATTTACTTGACTATTCACCGGATGCTATATGGATTCCAAACTGTATCCCCTGGCACGGGTTAAGTAAAGTCAATCGAAATGATGATAAAATCATAATCGGGCATGCTCCAACAAACAGATTCTACAAAGGTACAGAATATTTTCTGGAAGCGATGGACCAGCTCAAAAAGGAATATCCAAATGTTGACTGCTTATTGATTGAAAATAAACCCCATAAGGAAGTAATGCAATTGCTTCAGACCAGTGATATAGTTGTTGATTCTGTTGGTTTTTATGATAAAAGACAGGTCGGATGGTACGGTGTTCTCACCAATGAAGCCCAACAGATGGGAATTCCATGCTGTACATGGATTAAGCCTGGATTAGAGCCTTATCTGGAAGAGCCCAGTGGAATAGTAAATGTTACAAAAGACAATCTAAAGCAAAGATTGGAAGAATTAATACGTGATGAAAATTTAAGGGAAAATCTTGGAAGAAGCGGAAGAAAATACGTAGAGAAAGTTCATAATAACAAGGTGCTATGTCAGAAATTTCTCACATTATATAAAAGAACAATCTTAAAATAAATGGCTCTTTTGTGCCCTCTGCTGAATGCAGGACATATTAAAGAGAATTTAAAGAGAATTTAAAGAGAATTTAAAGAGAATTTAAAGAGAATTTGAAGAGAATTTGAAGAGAATTTGATGATAACAGTTAATAGGTTAAATCTTGACAAACCTGCAAAGCTCTTGATTCCCAGGTATGTAAAGGCAAGATTTCAATGATTTTGTTCCTTTTTTCTTCTAACTCATTGCGATCATTTAGAAGTTTGTTCAGCAATATGAGAAGACTTTTTTCGTCATAGGGAATTGCCCATCCAATTCCATTTTTTTCTACAAAATCTCCTGCTGCAGTTCCCTTTGTTACAATTAGAGGTTTACAATGAGAAATATATTCAAAAAGTTTTATTGGCATTGCAAAATCCCGATACTCCACATTTTCAAAAAACATGCTTGCTACATCAGCCTTTTCGTAGAGGGAAAACAAATCATCCCCACTTAGATGTACGATGTTAATGTTGGGTTTTAATAGATTTTCATAATCGTTAAGACTATTCTGCCATTCATTTTCCCTGCAACAAATAGTTAAAGATATTATGGGAATTTCTCCAATAACCTTTACTAACTTACGAAGATCGTAAAGGTTGCCTATCCCCCCAACGTACAGAACATTAAAAATAAAATTGTGTTTATTATTATTATTATTATTAGTATTATTAGTAGTAGTATCATGTCTGCTCGAAGGATACATAAAGGCACCCGGCGGAAGAGGCTTAATTACAGGAAAGTGAAAAGCCAGGTATTTAGCCATTTTTTCAGAAGGTAAATACAATACATCAAGGTATTTTTGATAAACAACTAAATCGAATCGATACATTATATTAAGAACCAATTTTTTTGCAAAGGGTCTATCTAAAAGTTCTGGAAATCTCCAATAGATATCCCTGTAAAACAGACCTATTGGGATATTGTTCTTTTTACAAAAAACAAAAAATCTGAAATCCAGAAATGGATATTTCACAGCGTCTTTTACACCATAAGCTAGCGATGTGGGATAGCTGGAACTTTCCGAATAAACAAAATCATATTTTTTACCTTTTTTAACATTTTGTTTAATCAGATTTATCTGTCTGAGTCGCTCAGCTCCGGACCCCATAATCACGTCAACTTTACAACCTAACGACTTAAATGCTTCCAACATCCTCAAGGGACGAATTTGACTTCCAGAAGGGGCTGAAGTAATTAATTTCCAGGGGATATGGAAAATAACATTTAAATTTTTGAGATTTATATCGCCTTTATTATCCATATGATTCCTTAATAATTCAGGTCCTAGCTTAAAACAATAAGGTTCTAGCTTAAAACAATAATACACATATATCAAAAAAGTTGTGGTATATAAGAATTACAAAAATGGATACAGTCGGCGGCTGTATCCCGCCATTGATATAAAGGGGATCAACCTTCAACGCTCCAAATCAGTTATATATATTGAACCTGCAAGTAAACAGAAATCCTTCGACTATTAAAAAGAATGGTGTGGTTAAGTGTCCGAACTTAAAAAATTCATCTCTGATATAGGAGTGACATTTTTTGCTTCTGCCGTATCTATGCTTTTAGGATTTCCACTATCAATCCTTATTGGCAGGTATCTGGGGGCTGGAGATCTTGGACTTTATAGAATGGTAAACACCATTTTCGGGATATTAATCTTATTTGGTACGGTTGGACTGCCTGCAGCTGCAATCAAATACGTAGCTGAATTTTCAGGAAACCGCCGAAAACAAGAGGAATTCATCTCTTCGAGTATTATAAATAGTTTGGTTCTAGGTATTCTGGCTCTTAGCTTAATGTATTTGAGTGCTGGCTTTTTAGCAGACTTTTTCGATATGCCAGGATTGGATGATTTACTAAAAATCCTGGCCTTTTCGTTACCTTTTGCGATCCTGAACAGTGTAATGTTCGGACTCCTCACAGGCTTTAGGGAGATGAAAAAGCAAGCTGCGGTAACTATTGCAAACGGGATTTTTCTGCTACTTGGCACATTCCTGCTCTTTTTTAGATATGAAGTGAAAGGCACAGTTGCTGCCATAGTAATTTCGTCCTTCATTACAACAATAACACTGTTTTATGTACATAAATGGGGTAAACTTAGTCCAGCTAACTATATAACTACAAGCCGAGAGCTGTTTTCATTTGGGTCCAAAACATTTATTTCAAATGCGATCAACATTGTAAATTATCAGGCTGACGTGCTCATGATAGGTTATTTCCTATCAGCAACAGATGTTGGGGTTTATAGCGTGGCTGTAATCCTGGGAAAGATCCTCTGGATGCTTCCCGATACTATCCAGAAAATTACCTATCCGATGATTTCGGAATACTACGCAAAAGAAAAAAAGAAAGAAATTGAAATGCTTGTAGACAAGTGCATGAAATACAGCTATCTTTTTTTGATATTCTCCAGTACATTCCTTGTCTTTTTTGGGAAGGAAATTTTGACCTTAATCTATGGAAACGAATTTGGAAAAGCGTATTTCCCCCTGATTATATTACTGATTGGAATCTTATTTTACGGGACGACAAAATCCATAGGCTCCATTTTTGCAGGTATCGGAAAGGTTCAGTTAGTGTACAGAATCCCTCTTGTCTCAGCAATCATAAATATTATCTTAAACGCTCTCTTAATTCCAGTTTATGGCATTGCAGGCGCTGCTTTTGCCACAAGTTTTTCTCTGATCATTAGCATGGGACTGATGATCCATTATATGAAAATGCTACTGGGAATAAGCTTTGATACCCAATGGTACTTAGGAATCTTTGGAATCTCAAGCTTATTGAGTATAATATATCTGATGAGTTCCTCTAATCTTCTTTTGGGGCTTATTTCGATGATACTGCAAGCAGTAATATTTTTCAAATATTATATCCATTCGGAAGACAAACAAAAAATAGTTTTATTTTGCAAGCAAACATTATAAAAAAATCTCACATTATTTCTTTCCACGCGCCGCACAAGGCTTGAGCCCACCGGCGTACAGTAGATAAAAACTAACTCAACAACCGTGCGGGGAGCTCTAATTCCGAAATATCAACCATGTAGCAGGGGCCGACCAGAAAATTAGTTCACATAAATATTTTCACGGAATTTTAAAAAGAAGGTTATTGATGCGGTTTTATCCTGACCGAATTGTCACTTATTTTTAAAGCATGAGACACGATCTGTATACGTTTAGAATTTTGAAACTTAGATCATAGCTTTTTTAAATCCTGGACAAAAATTTCAAAATTTTTATTGGAATTGTAGTTATTTTCCCAGTTATCCCTACTATTTATCCTTTTAACCATGACTTCAGCTTCATTTTCCATCATGCTGCATATCGCTTCAGCAACCTCTCTCGGGGACGGGTTTTCACTTAACAACACCCCAACCTCATTGGATACTATTTCAGGTGTACCTCCAACTGCCGTAGCAATAACTGGAATCCCACAACTCTGAGCTTCCATTATTGAAACGGGAATCCCTTCGGAAGCACTTACATTGACAAAAACATCCACACAATTATTTTGATAATATGCGATTACTTCTTTATTAGGCAAGTGGCCTATAAATTTAGGAATTACATTTTTGGGCAAAAGAGAATCTGCAAGATTTTGTAAATCCTTTTGAAGAATTCCATATCCTATATGTGTCCATTCAAATGTTCGGGAACTTTTGATTTTACCAAGCTCTGCAAGAGCCTGAATCAACAAGTCTATCCTCTTTACAGGAACAAGGTAGGAACAAGATACAATTCTAAAAATGCCATCAGAGGATGCCTCTGTTAGGAAACCCAGGTCATTCACCCCTAACCTGTAGACTTTACAGATATCTTCAAACATTGGATATTTATCTAAAACATATTTTCTCCCGTGGTCCGAGATTAAATAAAGCCTGTTCAAATACTGAAATACCTCTGGGCGATGAGGAATGTAAGGTGGAACGTGTCTTTCACTATAAAGATCAAGACCATGAGCTCTTGAGACGATTTTGATAGATGGAATCTTCTTTTTTACCATCGAAACTCCGGAAGTTGGCAGAGACAGCCAATAAGTATAAAAGACTGTAGTTGAAAAGTCGAAGTTATGGGTTTCAATGTACTTTTGAAGCCACCTTTTTATAATTACAGCGTTGCCGAAAAAAATAACAGAACTTTTAAACAAAGAGATCCGGAAAAGAATTTCTGGCTTGCTAAGAATTTCTCTGTAAAAGTCGGTTGAGATAAAAGCATTTAATGCCAGTGAAATTTTATTTCGCACGCCCTTCAGAGGCAATTGTTCATTTAATAATGAATCTTCAATTTCAATGTTCTCTGGAAGCTCCCTATTTACTCTTTCAAGTAAAGTTGGAAGGAACTGTGGAATCAATATGACTTTATCGAATGATTTACTCAGAAAGGGGATTTCAGAATCTAAAAAAGATTCCGCCACATCTCCATATGGATAGGAGGAAGTAAATAATAACAAAAGATTATTCTCTTTTTGATTCTTCTCTTTTTGATTCACAGTTTAGCCACCATTAAAAGATCTGCTAGCAGTGTGTCTGATTTCTTGAAAATAGTCTATACACATTCATCTTTTTTTGATTAAAGCTCTATCACTATTACCCTTTTCCTGTGATCCACTCTGATAACAGGACTGAGGATGGGGGGTTACCGCATTTTAGTACCCATATCAAGCTTATGGCTCACAACTAATCCCAATAATAATGGGTGCTATTTTGTACGTTCTCCTGCTCTTAAAACTTGACCCCAATATCCACAGTGAAGTAATAAAGATAGGAAAGCAGATGGAATTACAGTAACCCCGAAAAAAGAAAAAATCCTGAACACATCCGCCATCCTCGGAGTAAACCTTCCAAAAAGAACAAAAATATCTCAAAAACTTATATCCTTGATAAAAGTTTATTGGAAGGACGAATCACATGATTCCCGGATCTTGTGATGCCTTCACCTTTGAGGGGCCGTCTCCCCGACCCTGACATCTTAAACGTTGAACCAATAGCCTTTCCCTCACTTCCTCCCATAAACATCATCAAACCTGACAATGTCCCCTTCGTTCACAAGCTCTCCTAACTGTACCTCGATAATCTCAAGAGGGATTTTTCCGGGATTCGACAGCCTGTGCTTTTGTCCTGCTCTGATGAATGTGCTTTCCCCGGGTCTAAGGAAAAACTGCTTTCCGTCCACTTCCACGCAGGCCATGCCTTTTACAACCACCCAGTGTTCACTCCTGTGGTAGTGCAGTTGCAGGCTTAACTTATGGTCAGAGAGCACAGTAATATTCTTGATCTTATGACCGGGGGAGGCGTCGAGCAGTGTGTATGAACCCCAGGGCCGGTAGACTGTTTGCCCGACAAATGCTCTTTCATCTTTCCTGACCTTGAGGTCGGAGACTATTTCCTTTACTTTCTGACTGCTGGATTTGGGACATATTAACAGGGCATCGCTCGTGTCAACAATAACCATGTCTTTAATATCGATCAGGGAAACGATTTTACCGCATTTCGAATAAACCAGATTCCCATCGGAGTTAAGAAGCATGGGATCGCATTCATGGATCACGTTTCCTACTGAATCCTTTTCCAGTTCATCATAAATTGCCTCAAAGTTCCCAAGGTCGCTCCATTTCTGGCCCAGCTTTACAACAGCGACTCTATCTGACTTTTCCATTATGCCATAATCAATGGAAACCTTATCCACACCCGCATAAATATCATTAATATTGCCCCCTTTCTCAAAGCAGGCAAAAACCGAAGGCGAGTGCTTTTTTACTTCTTCAAAGAAGAGCCGCGTCTCAAAGAGGAACATCCCGCTATTCCAGAGGCAGCCTTCATCAATGTATTTTTGTGCGGTTTCTAAATCAGGCTTTTCTCTGAATTCCGAAACCCTGTAACCGGGCCCACAGGACTCTGAGGCTTTAATGTAGCCGTATCCCGTATGAGGGAATGTAGGAATAACCCCGAAAGTGACCAGATAATCCGAAGCCAGCTTTTCAGCTGAAGAAATCGTTGCCATTGCAGCTCTGTCAAGCACATGGTCGGAGGAAAATACCCCTACGATTGAATTCCCGAATTTTAATTCAATCTCCTTCATTCCAAAGAAGATTGCTGGAAGGGTATTCCTGCCCTCAGGCTCGATAAGGACATTCTCGGGAGGAATTGAGTATCCTATTTCTTTCATCTGTCCAATCACGAAAAATTTCTGGGCTTCGTTCGTTACAACAAAAATCTCAGAAATATCCGAAACCTCAAGACATCGAAGAACTGTCTCCTGAAAAAGTGAGGTGTCACCAAATTTTAAAAATTGTTTGGGATACATTTCCCGGCTGAGAGGCCAGAGCCGGGTCCCTGAACCGCCTGCAAGAATTATTGACTTTATGCCTGTCATCTCCCTGGGGAATTGATTTGAAAAATACTCAATTAGAGTATAAAAAACTGTCAACACTATCTTGACAGAAAGGAATTATAGATATACTGTGGAATAAGGTTATTTTTAGGACATAATTATTTTCTGAATATAATTTTTTATAGAATAGATTACTTTTAGAATAAATTACTTTTGGAATAGATTACTTTTGGAATAAATTACTTTTAGAATAAATTACTTTTGGAATAAATTACTTTTGAAATCGGATTTTTAGAATAGGATTTTTAGAATAGGATTATTTTTGAAGTTAGATTATTTTTTAGCAGTATATGATAAGAAGTCAATATATAACCTTTGGCTTTGAGATCACTGAAACAAAATAAGTACATCAGACTATCAAACCGGAAAAAGGTGAACAAATCGCCCATTAATAATAAAAAATATAGATATGATAAAACTCAAATCAATTGATGAAAAGTCAAATGATGGGCTTCCTCGAACTCATTTTACGTCATCATCTCTTGTAAGCTCTTCCTTGCCCCAACCCATGACCCTTTTTATGATAAATATTCCGAGAGAGAATACAAATAAAGCAAATCCCAAAAGAGAAAACGTAAGGGAACGACCACTGCTTTGAAAGGCCTGAGGGTGCCGGATAAGAGGCATATAATCGACATTTCCTTCCCCCAGATCATAGGAAGCATCGCAGAAGCCATTGTCATCCATATCTTCAATAACGCACAGGGCCGTACTTTCAGGGCCAGTCCAGTAATTTCCGCCGAGATATGAACCCCCTACAATATTAATCTCCCTCTTAAGAGTCATATTCCAGGCATTTTCTAAGTTGACCCCTTTATAGCCAACATTTTCGGAGTTCTGAAAATAGTTATCGTAAATGAGGTTTTTACTGCTGTTTGAGAGCATAAGACCGTACTCTGTGTTAAAATGCAAAAGATTTCCCTTTAAGCGGTTTTCATCAGAAGCTTCAAGAAAAATTCCTTCCAGACTGTTCATTTTTACCTTGTTATTGATAATCCAGTTGTCCTGTGAAGCATTGAGAAAAATGCCCACCTCATTCTCAGAAACATCATTTAAATTCAACATATTAGTAGTAGAAGATTCGAGATAGATTCCCAGGCGATTACTGGAAAGATTATTGTTGCTTATCAGAATTCCCTGCGTATTCTCCAGATAAATGCCAGCTTTTTGAGTATCATTAGCGCCATTTATGGAAAAACCACTTATAGTTACATTATTTGCAATTACATGAAATACATGATCATCAGGGTTTTTTGCCGTTACAATGTTTGTTTCAGGCCTTCCGGAGATTGAACGAACGGAAATTTCTTTGTCAAGATATATGTTCTCCATGTAAAGCCCATTATACACATAAACCGTATCACCAGCCTCTGCTGCATTCACAGCCTCCTGAATTGAAGCAAAGTCCTTATTGTCATCACTTCCCACAGTGATCCTTCTGGCAGCCACAGAGCCTGAGCTGAGCAACAAAAGTGCAAAACCTATTGCAAAACAGATTTTTACGGATCTTATGGTTTTCAGTAATATCACCTCAAAGAGACCGCCCCTATCACCCTGTTCCCCGTATTCAGAAGGGAGCTGCCTTCAGAAAATCAAGCCTGGAGTATGCAGATCATAAAAAATAATAATTGAATAGTAATGTGAAATACCCGTTAAATCTAAAGATTTAACGAAAGATTTAACGGGCTTTCTGAGTCATTCTTCCGGATAATTGCCAGAAGTCATACAGGCTCATTCCCATGTTCCGTGGGTGTCAGCGTTTTGCTTGAGCTACTTTTCGGTTTTCCGATTTCTCAGGCACTACCTCAGACCCTCTAAATGCAGTATTAACTGGTGTAATTCCTTTAACCTTGTTCTCGCAGTAAGAAATTAATATATAATTGGTCGGAGAAGATATTAATGGTTGCAGATAACGAAAACGAAGGGAGTTGACGCTGATATACCCTATGCTAAGACATGGAGGTTTTACGCTTCGTTATATAAATTCTTCTCATACCCAGGCTTTTAATTTCAGGCTTTCAACTGGCAGACCTCCGTACTGCCTTTTACTTATATCCGAATCTTCAGCCAGGATTTTAACCGAAAACCCTGCCTTTATTAAAAGATTCAGATACTCCTCTTTTAATACAGCGCCAGCGACACAGCCTGCAAGCAGTTCTTTGTCATTTTGAAGATCTTCGGGAAGCTCAGCCAGGAGGACCATATCCGAAACATACATCCTGCCTTCTGGCTTCAGCACCCGGAAGGCCTCCCTGAAAACCTTTTCTTTATCCGGTGCCAGGTTAATCACGCAATTGCTGATAATAACATCCACCGAACTATCATCAACCGGAAGAGCTTCAATATCCCCATGGCGGAACTCAACATTTAAATATCCATATTTTTGGGCATTAGCCTGTGCTTTTTCAACCATTTCAGGAGTCATATCGACTCCAATAACCTTTCCTGAGCTTCCGACTCTCTGTGCAGCAAGGAAACAATCAAATCCCGCACCTGAACCCAGATCAAGGACAATATCGCCGGGTTTCAGTTCCGCAAAAGCTGTAGGGTTGCCACAGCCAAGACCCAGGTTTGCATCCGGAACAGCCTGAACATCAGCTTCCGAATAGCCAAAAGATTTAGAAAGGTCTGCTGAGCTCGAATCACCGCAGCACCCACCGCCAGAACAGCAAGAGCCCCCTAAAGTTACAATTTCCTGATACTTCTTTTTGATAACTTCTTTTTTTTCAGTGGCATCCATTCTTTTACCCCATTCCTTATTTTTCAGATATTCCTTTTTTATCTTGAGATTTATTTTCGATTGGTTTTTTATCTTGAGGTTTATTTTCAGTTGGTTTTTTATCTTGAGATTTATTTTCGATTGGTTTTTTATCTTGAGGTTTATTTTCAGTTGGTTTTTTATCTTGAGGTTTATTTTCGATTGGTTTTTTTATCTTGAGATTTATTTTCAGTTGGTTTATCCGTAGCTTTGTTTTCAGCTAGATAATTAGTTCTCACGTTAATGATATTGGTGATTCGGTTTTCAGTTTTATCCGTAGAACAAAATCTGGAAACCTGCTGCCCATTACAACAGGGCTTTATATCCCTGATTCCAAGAGATTCAAGCAAACGCCCGATCTCCTCGTTTTTAATGCTGTAGATGATGTTTCGTCCCTTTCTTTCGTACTTTAAAATTCCAGCTTCGACAAGAACCTTCAGGTGCTTTGAAACCGTTGTTTGGTCCTTTTTTGTAAGGGAAGAAAAATCACAGGCGCAGTAACTGTGCTCCAGCAAGTAAGAAAGAATAGTAAGCCGTGTCTCATCTCCGAGAGCTTTAAAGAACTTTACTTTGCTATCAAGCATGATTATATGAGTATATGCGCATATGACCATATATATTTAATGAAAAGATGGGTAGTAGGAGTTAAAGATACATGAAAAACAGGTGCAGGATGAGACCAGTAGGACACACTGATGCTGAATGGGACCAGTATATCCCCTAATATCCACTAATATCTACTAATATTCCTTAATATCCATAACATCCTCTATTAACTTAGTTCACTTCAAAAAATGAAAAGGTATTAAGGTTATTTGCAGGTATCAAGAAGCGACCTTTTCTTGCCGCCCCGCGCTTCGGTTGGATGAATAGGATCGACGTCTGCAACCTCTTCTCCTTCTTTCTTCTCCAGTTTTTCTCCCTTTTCCCCTTCTCTTCGTTCTTCCGGCATATACCCAACTCCTTTTATAATTTATTTATTCATTTATTTATTCATTTATTTATGGAAAGATTCTTTTCAGCAATTTCGTAACTTCATGCTGTCTTTTTATTTTGCCTTCAAAAAAGAAAAAGATCCCATTCTACCAGTACACCATCAGAATGGACGTTTCCTTTCTTCAGGATGTTAGAATCTACAGCTTCAGCTATGGCCATAGTTTGCAGTACCTTTTTGATTACCCCTCCTTTCTACCAATCCAACCCACGGATCAGCCGAGTTTGGGAATTTTCCCTTAATTTCATTACACCCGCCAGATTTATTAAATTTTTGTGAAAAGGATAAAAGAACCTGAAAAAGTGGTAGTTCTTTTTCAAAAAAGATGTCAAAAAGGCAGGCATTTATAATTTAACTAAAAAGATAGTGCAGACCAGGTAGAATTATTAAAATTATTTGGGAGAATATATGACTCAGTACCTAAATCCAGTGATGAATGAAAATTGAAAATCACTGGATTTTATGATTGGTTACAATTCTCGTGAGAAGAATTTTGGATTGAAGTCTTTAGATCTCGAATATTGATTTTGATTAAAGACCTGATTCTTCTTGCGAATTCAGAATTTCAATCAAGAAATATAAAAATCACTAGATTTTGGAACAGAGTCGAATATATATCCCATTAATCATTATAAGGAGAACGTCCAAGCGGGAAGCCACATAGCTGAAAAACCTTTGTGAAGCTCCGCTATAGTTAAATTTATCGATTCATTTGTTCAGAAAATATGCTTTTACTCAGGAAAATGTGATCTCATGGCATATAGAATACTGGAAAAGGAAGAAATCGCCCCGTCGGTGCACAGAATGGTTATTGATGCCCCTGACGTGGCAAAAGCTGCAAAAGCCGGACAGTTCATAATCCTCAGGATTGATGAAAGGGGGGAAAGAGTTCCTCTTACAATTGCGGATTTTGAGAGCGAAAAAGGCACAGTTACTGTAATTTACCAGGAAATGGGCAAGACAACAAAACAGCTTGCAAAGCTTTCTGCAGGCGATTCCCTTGAGGATTTTGTCGGCCCCCTCGGAACCCCTGCCGACGTAAGAAAACTTGGCACTGTAATTCTTGTAGGAGGAGGAGTAGGAGTTGCCCCTATCTACCCCCAGGCAAAGGCTTATACAAATGCAGGCAACAAGGTAATTTCAATTATCGGAGCCCGAAACAAGGACCTCCTGATCCTTGAAGACGAACTGGAGAAAGCCAGTTCCGAACTGTACATAGCAACCGATGACGGGTCAAAAGGGCACCACGGGTTTGTGACCGATATCATGAAAAGGATCCTGGACAGCGGCGAAAAGGTTGCAAGGGTTGTAATTATAGGTCCGCCAATCATGATGAAAGTGGGAGCAGGGGTTGCTTTCCCCTATGATGTGGAAATCCTTGTCAGCCTTAATGCCATAATGGTAGACGGAACAGGAATGTGCGGAGGATGCCGGGTTACGGTCGACGGAGAAACGAAGTTTACGTGTGTTGACGGACCTGAATTTGATGCCCGGAAGGTCGATTTTGTTCAGCTCATGAACAGGCTTGCAATGTACCGCGGCGAAGAGGCAAAAGCTGTGGAAAACTACGAAGATAAATGCAAGTGCGGACTGCACTGAGAAGGAGGGGAGGAAAAATGCAAGAACTACACGGAGAAAAAACAGGAAACGCAAAGAAAGAAAGAACCCCGATGCCAGAGCAGCCTGCAGAAGAGCGCAGAAAGAACTTTAATGAAGTAACTCTCGGCTACACGAAAGAAGATGCTCTTGCCGAAGCTTCTCGCTGCCTCACCTGCAAGGACCCGAAGTGTGTTGAGGGGTGCCCTGTTAATGTGGACATTCCTGGCTTTATTAAAATGGTCTGTGAGGAAAACTTCGAAGGGGCAATCGAGAGAATCAAAGCCACAAACGCTCTCCCTGCAATCTGCGGCCGCGTCTGTCCCCAGGAAACTCAGTGCGAAGCCCGCTGCGTACTCGGAAAGAAGGGCCAGCCTGTTGCAATCGGAAGGCTTGAGCGCTTCTGCGCGGACTATGAGCACGAAAAAGGCGTGAAGTCTCCTGAAGCTATGCCTCCAACCGGCAAGAAGGTAGCAGTTGTGGGTTCCGGCCCTGCCGGCCTTACTGCCGCGGCAGACCTTGCAAAGCTCGGCCACAAAGTAACAATCTTTGAATCCCTGCACAAAGCCGGAGGAGTCCTGAGTTACGGCATCCCCGAGTTCAGGCTGCCAAAAGAAATTGTACAGCAGGAAGTAGAGTACATCGAAAAACTCGGTGTAGAGGTTAAGCCCAATTATATCATAGGCAGGATCAAGACCCTTGACGAACTCTGCGACGATTTCGACGCTGTTTTCCTGGGTACAGGTGCCGGGCTCCCTAACTTCATGGGAATCGAAGGCGAAAACTTCAACGGCGTATATTCTGCAAATGAATTCCTGACCCGCGTAAACCTCATGAAAGCCTATGACCCCGAATACGACACAATGGTCAGGCTTGGGAAAAATGTGGTTGTAGTCGGAGGCGGAAACGTGGCAATGGACGCAGCCCGCTCTGCTCTCCGCCTGGGTGCAGAAGAGGTAAGCATAGTCTACCGCCGTGGAGAAGACGAGATGCCCGCCCGTCGGGAAGAAGTCGAGCACGCCAAAGAAGAGGGCATTACCTTCAGGCTTCTGACAAACCCTGTCCGCATCCTCGGAGACGAGAAATTCAATGTTACAGGCGTCGAATGCATAAAAATGGAACTTGGCGAACCCGATAAATCCGGCAGGAGAAGCCCTGTCCCCGTAGAAGGCTCGGAGTTCCTTGTGCCTGCAGATGTTGTAGTTATTGCCATAGGCACCTCCCCCAACCCGATCATTTTCAAAGGCTCGGAAGGCCTTGAACAGAACAGGCGGGGAACTGTCGTTGCTGACGAGGAAACCGGTGCAACCTCCAAATGCGGAGTCTTTGCCGGCGGAGATATAGTAACAGGTGCAGCAACCGTAATCAGTGCAATGGGTGCGGGGAAGAAAGCTGCAAAGGCAATTGATGAATATTTGAAAGAAAAGTGAAAAACAAAGAGAGTGAACAGTAAAGTGACAGTGAGATAAAAGAAAGACTGGAAATCTTTCTTTATTATTTTTTGTTTGTGGTTTCTTTTATCTCAACCATTCTTTACATTGCGTTTTTAATAAAACTTAGTAATAGGAAGAAACCTTGTTGAATTCTGCCTCTGCCTGAGAATAACGACCTTTTTCCATATACCTGCAGCCGGCTTCAAGATGTGGCAAGTCTTTTTCAAACTGTGTTAGAACTCCACAGATTTCAATCGCTCCTACTGAAATTTCTGAATAATCAGAATTTTTAAGCTTTTCCAGACTTTTCTTTGATTCGGAAAACTTAACGGAAGAATCGGCAATCTCATCAGCAGCTTTACCCCATTCTTCAGTTTCGAGAGATTCCACCGCTTTAAATAAATGTTCAGACCCATCCAAATACGGATGCATTCCATTTATCATCTGCATAAACTCCAGGCTCATTTTCTCGCTGGTTTCGAGATCATCTCTTTGTACAGTGACATAACTCTTCTGCTCTACAGGTACTGAATCAAGGTCGATAGAGAAAATTTTTTCTTTCGCCGAACTCAAATAAACAATAGAGTTGTTTAAAGCCTCACTTGCTTTGTCAAGCTCTTGTCTACTCTGGTCAATGTCCTCCGAATCCAGATGTGCTGCAAACTTATCAAGATGTTCCAGAACAAGAATCAGATTTTCAGAATAGCTAACAGCATCCAGCCCAGCCTCTGAAAAAATAATATATCTTTCAATATCTTGAGTTTCCTCTTCGTAATCTGAAGAAGCGTTATTGAGAATTTTTAAAGCCTCTTCGTAATCTACTTTTGCTGCCTTGAGATAGGTCTTTGCAGAAGTATAGCTGCCTTCACCCATATCTGAAACTGCACTCTCAACTTTTAAATCAGCACTATATATAAGTGAAAAGGAAGTATTGATTTCTTCAGCAGCTGAATCTTTGATTCCTGTACACCCAGAAGAAGACAGTACCAATATAAATCCCAGAAAAATTACCAGGAAAACTTTACTCAAAGAAAGTTTACTACGTATATTCATTTTTACCTCGCATTCTCAAAATTATATTTAATATAGAGAATCCAGTGTGCAGGATAAAACTATTTCAGCAAAATTATTGAGAAAAGGAGACCTCTACACCTGGATAAGAAAAAATACTGACGTATTAAAACAACTGAAAATAGATACTAATAAGCTTTTTGATTGTTATTCCAATTATAAAAAATTAAGATAATGATTCCGACAAATTGACAGGGTGTGGAGAAATATAATATTATGGCCCAGATATAAAAAATTATAGAATTAATAAAGAAAAATGTGAATATGTAAATTAAAGATTTGCAAGAACTACTTTCAGCAGTACAACTAAAGCAACGATCAAAAACAGAGTCCAAACAAATGGCAGAAGAATGCGAAGCAGGAAATACAGTATTATCGCTACCAGAATTAACTGAACCAGAGAAAGTTTCCTTCTTCCTACACGCAGAAAGCGACGATTAAATCCGTGAGCCATGTTGTAAACCTTCCAGATTTCTCTTTTTGTTTATACGTTTACTTTATTTCTCTTTTTATATTTTCTGCCCGTGACTGAGAGCATTTCCTGAAAAATTTCCATAATATTAAACCTGAATGAAATTGAAATTATTAAGGGAAAATAGAATTTTTTAAGTGGAGAAAACAAAAGGTAAGACAGGAATTTAAAACCTGATGTTTTGCAATAAAAGTCAAACATAAAGTTATAAATTTATAAAAACTCAGCAGGAAAAATTCATTACAGGTCTGCTGGGAATCGAACCCAGGTTCGGAGCTCCGGAGGCTCCAGTGATATCCTCTACACCACAGACCTTCATTGTGAAAAAGTTATGATCGGTTGACTGACATATAAAGCTGAGATCAGTTACTGGCAACTGACTTATAAAGATGTAATCAGTTAACTTGCTGTCTATAGTGCTAAATAGCTTATAAATTTAATCCTCAATAAAACTATAAATATTCTTAGAGAAAGTTGATCAAAAATAAACTTTCTCCATGCTGCCTTAAAAACGCCCGAGTCTTATGTTGAATTCAGGGCCTTATTCTTCCCATTTCTGCCCGTACCTGTCTTCAAACACAAGTTCAGAAAGGGCTTTCCGTGTAGAAGTTCGTTTTCCGGGAGCAGGCTCTCCGATAGCCAGCACTGCCATAAGTTCAAGTTTTGAGGGACATTCGAGAATTGAATTGACCTTTTCATGCTGATTCAAGATTTCCCCAAGCCAGACCGCACCCAGGCCAAGTTCACAGCAGGCAAGTAGCATGTTCTGTACAGAAGCCCCTATTACCTGGATATCTTTTGTCCTGTTGTACGAATTTTCGGAGTCTAAGAAAGCTGCGATAAGCAGAGGGGCTCCTGCCACGATGCTGGAATAATGCGTGCATTCCGAGAGCTTATGGATGGTTTCAGGGTTCCTGACAACTACAAAGCGCCAGGGCTGGTTATTCAACCCGGAAGGAGCCCAACGACCTGCATTCAGGATTGTGTTGATTTCATCCTTGCTGATGGGCCTGTCTGTAAACTCCCGGACACTCCGTCTGTTGAGGATCGTGTCAATGACTTTGCTTTCTCCTGTTACTGGCATGTTTTCTCTCCGGATTGAAGTTTCAATTTCAAATTTATGAACTTTCTGTTAAAAGATTAAAATCAAGTTATTAAACGTTACCGGCAAACAGTAAGGAATCACCCTCATGAAACCGAAAAAAGATAGAAAGACACAATAATCGAAAAAAAGTCCGGAAAAAAAGAAGCTGCCAGAAAAAAGAAGTCCAGAAAAAAATCCAGAAAAAAATCCAGAAAAAAATAAGTTGCCAGACCATCTAACTGGCCTGGCCTAAAACTGAAAAAAGAAACTTAAGGCTCAGTCGTCATCAATTTTCTTGTTGAGCCAGGGGATGTTTGCCCTGATTTCCTTGCCGACAATCTCAAGCGGGTGTTCCTTTTCCTGGTTTTCCATGGCTTTGAGCACAGGGTGGTTGACCATGCCTTCGAGGATAAATTCTTTTGCAAATTCCCCGTTCTGGATCCTTTCGAGAGCATCGTACATGGCTTCGCGAGATTCTTCGTTGATGACCCTCGGGCCAACGGTCATGCCGCCGTATTCTGCAGTGTTGGAGACAGAGTGCCACATTCTCTCAAGCCCGCCTTCGTAGATAAGGTCCACAATGAGTTTGACTTCATGGCAGGTTTCGAAATATGCCATTTCAGGCTGGTACCCGGCTTCCACAAGCACCTCAAAAGCTGTCTTGATAAGCGAGGAAATCCCTCCGCAGAGGTCAACCTGTTCTCCGAAAAGGTCGGTTTCGGTTTCTTCACGGAAGGTAGTCTCGTAAACTCCTGCCCTGGTTGCACCGATACCCTTGGCGTAGGAGATAGCAAGTTCCCTTGCCTTTCCGGTTGCGTCCTGGTAGACTGCAATCAGGCCCGGCACTCCGATGCCTTCTGTGTAAGTTCTCCTGACAATGTGCCCGGGACCTTTGGGGGCGACCATGAAGACGTCCACATCTTTTGGAGGCACTATCTGGTTGTAGTGGATATTGAAGCCGTGAGCAAAAACAAGGGCGTCACCGGATTTCAGGTTGGGCTCAATCTGAGAATAGTAAACGGAGGACTGCTTTTCGTCCGGAAGGAGGATCATGATAACATCTGCAGCTTTTGCAGCGTCTTCAACAGTCATAACCTTAAGACCATCAGACTCAGCTTTTGCCCAGCTGGAACTGCCTTTCCTGAGCCCCACAACGACATTGAGCCCCGATTCATGGAGGTTCCTTGCGTGTGCGTGGCCCTGGCTTCCATAGCCCATTATTGCGATTATTTTATCTTTAAGTGCATCAAAGGTAGTTTCATTATCATAAATTATCGTTGCCATTACTAAATTCTCCTGACTGATTTTACGGATTAGTTTTTCTGATTGATTTTACGGATTAGTTTTTCTGATTGATTTTACGGATTAATTTTTCTGATTGATTTTACGGATTAATTTTTCTGATTGATTCTTTACTTATGTAATGAGAATTCCCTGCATTATTCGGGGAAGTGTTCAAATTTCGAACACACATACTTCCCTGAAATTAAACAAACTGATTTTCGAAAAGTTACTGTCTCTGGGTCTGAACAGCCTTCTGAGATGTAGAGAGAGGCCGGAAACCCGGAAAGTGTCTAAGAAGACCTTTTGAATTTGAAAAGGCTTCCGGCTGCCCCAATCTGTAGAAAATAATTGAGCAGTTACCTCTCTTTACCTGCCCTTAATATTTAAACCTTCTTTGACCCGCGCACCAGTGCAATCTTGCCTGTCCTGACCAGTTCTTTGATCCCGAACTGGCGGAGAAGTTTTTCAATTGCCTGGATCTTGCCTTCGTCCCCTGTAACTTCAACAGTCATGGACTTAGGGGCAACATCCACTATCCTGGCCCTGAAGATATTTGCAATCTGAATAATCTCTGCCCTTGTGTTCACATCGGCTGCGACCTTAATAAGGACAAGTTCCCGCTCAACCGCATCGTCACCTCCTATATCCGTGACCTTGATAACGTCTATGAGCTTGTTGAGCTGTTTTGTTACCTGTTCGACCACATGGTCATCCCCCTGAACCACAATAGTTATTCTCGAAATATCAGGGTCTTCAGTAACTCCCACAGCCAGGCTGTCGATATTATATCCACGCCTTGAGAACAGCGAAGCCACTCTGGAGAGCACACCGGACTTATTTTCCACAAGAACTGCAAGTGTGTGTTTCATCAGTGTTCCTCCATGTCAATGATCTCGTTAATTGCAGCTCCTGCCGGCACCATGGGGTAGACATTTGCTTCGCATTCAACAATCACGTCGACAACAGCAGGTCTGCCGGACCTGATAGCCTCTTCGATTGCAGGCCTGACTTCGGACGGCTTTTCTGCGCGCAGCCCGAGAGCTCCGTAGGCTTCAGCAAGCTTTACGAAGTCAACACTGCCCTTGATAAAGGTGTAGGAATACCTCTTGTCGTAGAAGAGTTCCTGCCACTGCCTGACCATACCCAGATAACCGTTGTTCAGGATCACGGTAACAACCGGGATATCGTTCTGGACCACAGTTGCGAGCTCCTGAGAGTTCATCTGGAAAGAACCGTCACCTGAGATATTGATAACGGTTTTATCCGGCCTGCCGACCTTGGCGCCCATGGCTGCAGGGAACCCGTATCCCATTGTGCCAAGCCCGCCTGACGTAAGGAAGGTACGAGGCGTACTGTATTTGAAGAACTGAGCCGCCCACATCTGGTGCTGTCCAACTTCCGTAACTATGATTGCGTCCTTGCAGGCTTCGGATATCTGCTCGATAACAAACTGAGGCATTATTACATCCGTAGACACCTGACTGTAGCCAAGAGGATATTCCTTTTTCCACTGATTTATCTTTTCAATCCATTCCGCGGAATTGCAGCGCTGGATATATTTAATCAGGGATTTAAGTACCTGTTTTGCATCCCCGACAATAGGGACATGCACCTTTACATTCTTGGAAATCTCGGCAGGATCAACATCAATATGGATAATCCTGGCGTTGGGGGCAAAAGACTCGAGTTTACCGGTCACGCGGTCGTCAAACCTTGCTCCCACGGCAATGATAAGATCGGACTCCTGAATTGCATAGTTTGCATATTTGCACCCGTGCATTCCCAGCATTCCGACATAGAGAGGATGTTCAGTCGGGATAGAGCTTATACCCATAAGAGTGGTAGTAACCGGAGCCATGATAGTCTCGGCAAGCTCAATGAGTTCTGCACTAGCGTTCGAACTTATTACTCCCCCTCCTGCGTAGATTATAGGCCTGCAGGAGTTTGCAATTTCTTCGGCGGCTCGTTTTATCTGCTGAGTATTACCTTTGTAAGTGGGCTTATAGCCTCTAAGCTCTACCTTGTCAGGATATTGTAAGTCAATCTCTATATTCTGTACATCCTTTGGAAGATCAATTAATACCGGGCCAGGCCTTCCGGTGGATGCTATGTGGAAGGCTTCTTTCACAATCCTCGGGATTTCCTGTGGATCCTGTACGAGATAATTGTGCTTGGTAATTGGCTGAGTAATGCCCGTAATATCTGCTTCCTGGAAAGCATCGTTTCCGATAAGGGATCTTGGTACCTGGCCGGTTAAGGCTACAATTGGCACTGAGTCCATATATGCAGTAGCAATACCTGTTACCAGGTTGGTTGCTCCAGGGCCTGAAGTAGAAACACAGACCCCGGTCTTTCCAGTAGCACGAGCATACCCGTCCGCAGCATGAGCCGCTGCCTGTTCGTGGCGTACGAGTATGTGGCGCAGATCTGAATCATAGAGTTCGTTGTAGAAAGGAATGATCTGCCCTCCGGGGTATCCGAAGAGAGTGTCAACCCCTTCCTTTTCAAGGCACTTTATAAGAGCCTTTGCGCCGTTGACTTTTTCTGTTGACCCGGTTGTCATTATTTATCTCCTTATTTATTTCTTGAGATTTGGTCTAACTGGACACTCACATTTCAGGTGAGCACCTTTCCAGTTAGGGTGTGTTTATAAGAAATACTTTTTTATCTACCTTATCTCTCACACTCACACTTTTTTTATTGCGAATTCTGCAAATACATCATAATCAATCATGTTATATATGGTTGAGGGTTTCTCCGGGTATCAAGTGTCAGAGATCCCCAATTTCAAAAATTTCTTCAAACAGGAAAAGAAGAGAGGACAGAAAAGTCCTCCTGAGAACCCTTTGAAGTTCCGCATCCTTTTATGATTTACTCTACCCGGATAAGACGGTTCATCCCGTTCATTACGGCTTCTACAGAGGCCATGATAATGTCCGTTCTTGCTCCGCTTGCGGTAATTACCTTCCCGTTCTTGGAGAGTTTTACCCTTACCTCTACAAGGGCGTCAGTTCCGCCGGTAATTGAGTCTACATGGTACTCTTCAAGGATAATGTCTTCAGCACAGGAACTTACAGCTACTCGGATAGCATTGATCACAGCATCCACAGGTCCGTTTCCGATTCCAGCCTGTACGATAACTTTGTCTTTTACATTGAGCTTTATGGAAGCGGTTGGAGTTACCCGGTTTCCGGATACAATGGTGAACTCTTCTAATTTTACAAGAGGTTCCTTGTAAATATCAAGCACGGTTTCTGCGATGGTCTGCAGGTCAGCATCGGTTATATGTTTACCCTGATCACCCATCTGCTTGACTCTGTTGAAGATTTCTTCAGTCTGAGCCTCATCAGCCTCAAGCCCCGTTTCCTTTAAGGCAAGAGTAATAGAGCTCCGTCCAGCATGTTTACCAAGTACGATCTGGCGCTGCCGTCCGATATATTCGGGACTCATCGGCTCATAGGTTGCTTTGTCAGCCAGAAGCCCGTGCACATGAATTCCTGCTTCGTGAGTGAACGCATTTCCCCCTACAAGGGCTTTATTAGGGGACACGGGAATTCCGGTCAGCCGGCTTACAAGCCTCGAAGTCCGGTATATCTGCTCATGCTTGATACCAGTATCATATTTATAGAGCCACTCCAGGTTCATTACAACTTCTTCAAGAGCAGCATTTCCAGCTCTTTCCCCTAAACCATTAATTGTTACATGTGCCTGCTTTGCTCCTGCAGCCAGCGCAGCAATTGTATTTGCAGTTGCTAAACCGAAGTCGTTGTGGCAGTGAATGCTTATAGGAGCTTTCAGGGAGGAAGACAGGTCCCGGAAAATCTCGGTGGTCTTTTCAGGCACCAGAAGCCCTACAGTATCACAGAAGCATACCCTGTCAGCTCCGGCGTCGATTCCGTCAGCATAAATGGCTTTTAAGAACTCAGGGTCTGCCCGCGAGGCATCTTCTCCACTCAGCTCCACAATCAGGCCGTGGTCTTTAGCATACTCGGTGACCTCGGCTGCGATCTGCCTTACTGCATCCCGGTCCTTTTTGATTTTCGTCCTGATATGCAGGTCCGAAACCGGAGCTACAAGGTGGATTGAATCGACGTCGCATTCAAGAGCATGGTCAACATCCATTTTTACAATCCGGCAGTAGCTGCAGATTTCGGCATTGAGCCCTGCGTTCGCTACAGCCTTGATGGATTCCCTTTCACCTTCGGAAGTAATTGCAGAGCCTGCCTCGATTACAGAGACTTTCATCTCATCAAGGGCCCGGGCAATTAAGAGTTTCTTCTCTTTGGTCAGGGCTACGCCAGGTGTTTGTTCCCCATCTCTCAAAGTAGTATCAAGAAAGCGAATATTTTCGAATAATACAATCCCTCAGTTTTGGTGTTTATTTCAATAGATTAGTTCTGCACGACAGGATATAATATAACCATTTAAGATAAACACTGTTTTATATTATTTGAGGTTATTTTATCCTATTTTGCAAAACCCATTTTATTATATATTACAGATATGTATCTCAGAATCCCCGTTCTATCCGGGAATTTCCCCGAATTTATTCCCGGGCTCTCTGAAACTTCTCTTCAATAGGTAGACCATAGTATTTTTAGTTTCCAGTTAACAATACATATTACTTTTTAAAAAAAGTAAAGGCCAAAGCCGGTCAGAAGCTTTGCAGTCCGAAAACTGAAAAGAGAGAAAAATGAGATTCTGAAGGTATCTCGCAAATCTGCAGGAACAGCCAATAGCAGTTGACCCTGCGGAAACACCTTTGAAGGTTACCCTTAGAAACTGTCCGTACAAGTTGCACTGCAGGAAAATGGTCCTGCTGTGCTCTTGTTAATTATCCTTAAAAAATTAAGAATGAATATTTAGAAATATTTTTGGACATTTTCGATTGCCTTTACAATGAGGGAAACGCAAGCTTCTATATCTGCCGTATCCAGAACTTCCACCGGAGAGTGAATATAACGTGTGGCTATGCTAACCGTACCTGTAGGAATGCCTTCCTTTGTGAGGTGTATTGACGTAGCATCGGTGGTGCCGCCAGAACCTACGCCCAGCTGATAGGGTATCTCGTTTGTATCAGCTGTTTCCCGGAGCCACCTGAGAATCTGGGGATGAGCTATAAGACCCCTTCCCGACGCATCTGCTACAGTTATTACGGGCCCTTTTCCCAGTTCCAGGGCGGAATCGGTCTTGCTGATACCCGGATGATCTCCCGGGATAGTTGTATCAAGGGCAAGGGCAACATTCGGACAGAGCCCGAAAGCACAGGTTTTTGCTCCTTTGAGCCCTACTTCTTCCTGAACCGTGCCCACGGCATAAACATTTGCTTCAATTTTACGTTTGTGGAGCTGTTTCATGACCTCAAGGAGAATTACAACTCCTGCGCGATTATCAAAAGCCTTGGAGGTAACCTTCCCGTTTGCCAGGGGCACGAATGCCCTATCAATTGAAGCTGCGGTGCCTATTTCGATTCCCAGATTTCCGGCATCCTCCCTGTCTTTTGCCCCTATGTCTATAAACATATCCTCAAGTTTCACGGGCTTTTTCCTATCCTCATCTTTCATCACATGAGGGGGTTTGGAACCTATAACTCCAGGAATGGCACCCTTTTTGCCGTGAACCACGACTCTCTGGTTCAGAAGAGTCTGGTCAAACCATCCCCCTATCCCGACAAAGCGCAGGAATCCGTTATCATCGATATATCTGACCATTAACCCAATTTCGTCCATATGGGCAGCCAGCATTACAGAAGGCCCTTTTCCCTCTTTAACGGCAATGAGGTTCCCCATGACATCTTCCCGCATACTGTCCACATAGGGTTCGAGCTCTTTTTTTAACAGTTTTCGGACGTCACCTTCAAAACCGGAAATTCCGTGGGCGTTTGTGAACTTTTCGAGAAGAGATTTTATTTCGTCAAGGTTTCCGCCTTTTTCCATATTTGCTTCCATATAAGAAAATCTCCTGAATATTGGTTTAATCTGGAGTGTCAGTCTGAGTGCACACATCTTAATTCTGGTGGATGCTTATTCAGTTTAGAGTGCACTCAATTGATTTGCTAAATAATCTGTTTAATATGACATATTATAAATGCCCATTTATGATTATCCTTTGCTGAAAGACTTTTGAGGCTTTTTAGTCCCCGTAGGTTTAACACATGTTTCGTGGCCGCGACCATGTTCTGCCCATAACTTTTTCACATGATCTTTTCTATATTAATTTAATTGTTGGGGGATTTTTATTTAAGTTTAACTTGTTGTTGAAGTTTTTGGCAGGAGCTTTTAAGCTACTTTCTGATGGGGGATTATTTTCGGAAGCTGTAAGGACAGAAACATTAAAATCATTTCAGGTTTATTGAGGACTCAGGTGAAAATTATATGACTTCAGAATTACCTCCTCAAATCCAGAACCAGATAGCACAGCTTCAGCAGGTCCAGCAGCAAGTTCAGGCTCTGACCATGCAGAAATCTCAGATTGAAGCTATGCAGAAAGAGTCCAAAATGGCTCTTGACGAATTAGAACGACTGGCTGACGATGCGGTTGTCTACCGTAATGTCGGAGAACTGGTAATAAAAACAAGCAAAGAGGAGTCCGTTTCAAAACTTAAAGACAGGGAAGAAACCCTCTCACTCAGGCTTCAATCTATTTCCAGGCAGGAAGAAAGGCTCACTACCCGCTTCAAACAGCTTCAGGAGCAGATCCAGCAGGCTCTTGGACCCAGAGCACAATAACCTTTTATTTTTCTTTTGCGTAAATAGAATGCAGGACATAACTATAGCTATAATGGCTATAGTTATAATGTCTATAGCTCTAACGGCTATAGATATAAATGGAGATTGTGCCGAAATCCCGGAACTCCGGGAATTTTGATACCTATAAAAAACGGTAGCCAGAGTGGACAATGCAAGTTGATGAAGCGGAGTTTTACAACCGGCTCCTTGACTATCGAAACATTTTATATTTGTGTCATCGGAATGCAGATCCGGATGCTGTAAGCAGTGCTTTTGCCCTTTCTGAGGCACTGGGAGGTACAGTAGGGCTCGTAGACGGTTGCAACCGTGTAGCTACCGTACTGATCGACAGGCTCGGAATAGAGGTAGTGGATAAGCCAGACCCTGCAAATTATGGTTTTGTTGTCGTGGTTGACACATCGACAAAAGCGCAGCTAAACGATATCGAGCTGACCAGTTACTGCGTAATTGACCACCATACAACCACCGCCCTTACCGAGAATGCAGAATTTTACCTGCACAGGAACACGACCTCGACTGTAGAGATAGTATATGATATTTTGAAAGCAATGGGAGCCCCGATTAACCGAAGGGTAGGAATCGGTATGCTCACTGGAATCGTAACAGACACCGGGCATTTCAAGCACGCATCTGTTGATACTTTCCGAACAGTGGCGAAAATCATTGAGGCTAGCGGAGTTGAATACGGGGAAGTGCTTGACCTGATGGCTGCCACCCCACAGGATATCTCAATGCGCATAGCTATCCTGAAAGCAGCAAGCAGGGTTGAACTCGAGAGGGTAGGAAATATGCTTATAGCTACTTCTCACGTGAGTTCTTTCGGAGGCTCGGCATCTTCCATGCTTATTAACATCGGAGCTGATGTGGCTTTTGTTGGCACTACCAAAGGAGAAAGTGTCAGGGTAAGTGCAAGGGCGAAACGAGATGCTGTAAATGTCGGGGTTAACCTTGGCCAGCTGATGGAAGATATCAGTAATGAATATAATGGTACAGGAGGCGGACATTCGGGAGCTGCTGGAATAGATATAATCGCTAATATGGAAGAAGTGCTGCACAAATGCAGGGAAATGACAAAAAAAATCCTTGAAAATTCCCTTGGAACAACCTCAACAGAGATTTCTGAGGATGAAGTTGAAGTCAATGAAGATGAATAGATAATAAAAAGTGGTTAGAATAACTATAGTGGTTAGAATAACTATAATTGTTCCCAATGCCTGAAAAATATTATTTTTCGGCATATGTTTCCAATTAAGTATATTTTTTCCAATTCAGCATATTTTCCCAATTCAGTATATTTTTCCAATTAAGTATATTTTTTCCAATTCAGCATATTTTCCCAATTCAGTATATTTTTCCAATTAAGTATATTTTTTCCAATTCAGCATATTTTACCAATTCAGCATATTTTACCAATTCAGCGTATTTTTCCAAGTACCTTTTTTAATTTAATCTGAAAAATATATTTTTTTAGATTTGATAACAACAACTATTATTAATATGAGAATCCAACTTAATCTTCACATTATCATATCTACCGGAAGGTCGTATCCGCCCGGAAGTACCTCGATCTTCCTGAATGAAAAACCAGCGTCAACTACCCGCTAAATATAAAGATTTAACGGGTTTCCTGCTGTGGGTTTATGAAATGAAAGATATCGTCGTTAAAGCATGACCTTAAAGGGGCATGAAATGAAAAATATACGCACGAGAAGGTCGAAAGAGACGCGACCTGAAAATGAAAGGTCTCAATATAAAGAACACAGAGCGTGAAAACAAATGCCAGAATACTGGGATCCTGAAATCGAGACAATGCCTGTAGATGATTTGAAAAAGTTGCAGGAAGAAAAACTGAAAAAACTCGTACATTACGTGTATGAGAACTCTCCATTTTACAGAAAAAGGTTTGACGAACACGGCGTTCGCCCGGAAGACATCCGGACTCTCGAAGATATTAGAAAGTTACCTTTTACTTTTAAGCAGGATCTCAGAGATACATACCCTACCGGAATGTTTTGCGTCCCGAACTCAAAGCTCACCCGCTTCCACGCTTCCTCGGGCACAACGGGCAAACCGACGGTAGTCGGGTACACCCGCAAAGATATTGATGACTGGGCAGAGTCCCTGGCCAGGGCGTTCACATCCGTCGGAGTGGGGAAAGACGATATCCTTCAGGTAAGTTACGGGTACGGACTTTTTACAGGCGGACTCGGCGCCCACTATGGAAGTGAAAAAGTTGGAGCAACCGTCCTCCCTGCAAGTTCGGGAAACACCGAACGCCAGCTTGAACTCATAAAAGACCTTGGTACAACAGCTATAGCCTGCACTCCTTCTTACTTTTTATACATGATTGAAACCGCAAGGAAAGAAGGCATCAGTATCAGGAACGATACAAAATTAAAGAAGGGATTTTTCGGGGCTGAACCCTGGTCTGAGGAACTCAAGAAACGAATAGAAGATGAGTCCGGGATTAAAGCCTACGATATCTATGGGACTTCGGAACTCAGCGGCCCTCTCTTTACAGAATGTAAAGAACAGTGCGGCATCCATATCTGGGCAGACCTGTTCCTGGTAGAGATACTGAATCCCGAAACAGGAGAACCTGTTCCTGATGGAGAAACAGGGGAACTCGTAATCACCACCCTTGCAAAAGAAGCAAATCCCCTTATTCGCTACAAGATAAGGGACCTTACCAGAAAACTTTCGGAGCCCTGCAAATGTGGCAGGACCCACCCAAGGATCACACGTATCAGCGGGCGCTCGGACGATATGATTATCGTGCGCGGAATTAATGTATTCCCCGGACAGGTCGAGTCGGTTTTGATGAATATCCCTGAAGTAGGGAACCATTTCATGATTATCGTGGACAGGATAGGACCCCTCGACTCAATGAAGGTCCAGATCGAAATGCATGAGTCTGCCTTCAGCGACCGGATGTCGGACATGATGGCACTCAAAAAGAAAATCGCAGGCGCTTTAAAGAGCGTGCTGAACCTTGCAGTAGAGGTAGAGCTTGTGGAACACGGCTCTCTGCCGCGTTCGGAAGGGAAATCAAAGAAAGTCATCGATAAACGAAAGATCTGAAGTTTGAAATCTGAAAATTAAAAGGTCAAGAAATTTAAAATTCCAGAAAAAAGGAATGCCCGGGAAAAACTATAGAGTAATGCTTCCCTCCGGGGATTCCCAATTTCGGTTCCTTTTTTAAGCCCCTCTTTGAAATCCGGAACGGGTCTTTATACTGTTAAAACAATACATATGTAAACTTAAAATATACACAGAGACTTATATTATATTCTGAGGAAAATATTGAGAAAAGAAGTAAGAGTTTAAAAGAAGGAACTGAAAAAGAAGGAACTGAAAAAGAAGGAACTGAAAAAGAAGGAACTGAAAAAGAAGGAACTGAAAAAGAAGGAACGGAGAAAAAAATTAAAGAATCTTAATTAATTCGATAGAAAAAAGAATAAAAGATGTAACAGAATACGGGATAAAAGGTATGGGTGCTGGAATGGAAGACAAAATTATAAAACAAATTTCCCTTTTTGCGGAGAACAAACCTGGCAGACTTGCAAGTGTGGCAAATAAATTGAAAAGCGCCGGCATAAATATAAGGGCGTTTACAATTGCCGAGTCCGGAGACTTCGGGATCATTCGCATGGTTGTGGACAGGTCAGACTATGCTCACAGTATACTCCATGATGCCGGGTTCACAGTTTCAGAAACCAGCGTTCTTGGAATCGAAATGGAAGATGTCCCCGGCAGCATGTCCCGGATTGCGGAAGTTTTCGGAGAAGCTAATATCAACCTTGACTATGCCTATGCTTTTGTCACCAGGGAACAGAAAGCCCTTCTTATAGTCCGGGTAAACGAGATTGAAAAGGCGATAAAAACGCTGGAAGAGAACAATATAAAACTAATCGGCAAGAAGGAACTTGAAAAGATCTGATTTTGATCGTGCACCGGATTTTCCGGGAAGACAAATTTAAAGAAAAAACCAGGAAATAATCCAGAGCCCGGCACATTATATTGATGTGCCTGAGCAATCTGGAAGTTCTATTTTTACAGACTCTTGCCTGAATGGCAATTGATTTATATAGAAGATTTTGTAGCCAGGAGAGACTTGTAGCCGGAAGTATTTATCAGAGATTTTCTGAGCCTCTACGGTGTAAATAGACATACATTCAATAGATATATATCCAATACTCGGCAGGTCGGCATAAAAAATTAAACATTTTTCCTGATACTGTTTTTGAAACTAGATCTACTTTAAAACCTTTGATAATGTTTACATATATTCGAGATCTCGGTTCAGAGATAAGTAAGAGCTCATGTATGGAATAACAGATATTGGAGATTAGTTCAAAAACATGGCAAAAACGGCATCGGAAAAAATAGTTAAAGAATACAAAAAACCTGCCGAATGCAGGATACCATTATAAATATAAAAAGAGCAAACAGAAAAAGACTTTTTTGAGAATAAAGAAAAGGCAATCCATATAACAGTAAACAGGGATTTGACCGACAAAAAAGTAAAGTCAGCCGGTTTGACAAAAATGACAGAGAATAAAAATAGCTTACAGGAAAAAACTCAAAACCTTTCAAAGAATAAACTTGGCGGATCTCATACTACAATTATTGGAGGGAGAGCTGGAAAAAAACTCATAAAGCTTGTAAGCCAGCACCCAGAAATAAAAAAAGTAATTCCGTCCGTAATTTCCGTAAAAGGTGTTGCAGGAGGAAAACTGGCTGGAAAAGTCCTGCGTACTGACGCCAGAGGGAACCTGAGGCTATTGCTATCTGAAGGGAGAAGTTTCCAGGAAGTCAGGCTGGTGACAACAGTTGGTACCGCTGATGAAGGGGACAGAATCATGAACGAATTAAATGAGATCTTAAAAAATGCCCTCTGAGGCGTTGAGGGAGAGGTTACTGCTTGGCATTCATAGGGGTTGACCACGGAACAACAGCAATGCGTTTTGCACTTATTGAGGATGAAAAGGTTCTGACCTTTGAACTCGGAAGGGCTGAAGCGGCTGCAATGTCAGAAAACGAAATTCTGGCATCCATTGAAAAAGAGTTTGGAATCAAGATTGGCGACATCGACCTGATCGCTCTGACATACTCTATGGGAGACGGTTTTTCTACAATCAAGGACGTAAGGAAACTTGAAGGAAGAGGACTTCAGAGTACCGAAGGTGCAGGAAAAAAGACAGGAGGAGGCACACGAGTATTTGATGCCTTCAGAAACTCCGGAATTCCGGCAATAGCAATTCCTGGCCTTCACGTGGGAAGTAAAGTAGATCCGAGAATGAAGGTCTTTTCCCATCTCACAAGCCCGGAAAAACTTGGGATTGCATATCATATCCGGTGTCTTGGCTACGAAGACTTTGTAGTTTCCGATATAAGTTCTAACACTGTGACCCTTGCAGTTGCTTCAGAAAAAGTAATTGGTGCAATTGACGCCTGTATCTTTGCTCCGGGAGTTCACCACGGACCTCTGGACCTGCAGGCAATCAGGAACGTTGATGACGGGCGCCAGACAGCAAACCAGGCTTTTATAGAAGCAGGGACCCTGAAGATGACTCCATATAAAGACAGGGAAGAACTGCTCAATGCAGCCGAAAAAGGAGAAAAACCTGCACTGCTTGCCCTTGATACGATAGCCCTTTTTGCAGCCATGGAAATCGCTTCGATGCAGCTTCTCATGAAAGACTATGGGGTTACCGGAGCAGTCTTTCTGGCAGGCTCGGTCGGGGAAGTAGAGTACGTACAGAAAAAGATCTGCACACACCTGGACCAGGAGTGCCGGAGCCTCGGGAAGTGGCACGCTGCAATCGGCTGTGCCGAGATAGCAAGGGACGTTTCTGCCGGAAAAAAACAGATCCTCGGGGTAGATGTCGATTATCCTTAAGAGTGAAGAGAGGCTATCCTTAAAGAGAGGAATCAGGTCTTTTCCACAGATTCTTCATACTCATCTTCATTATATTCATCGAACTCCGAGGCTTCAAGTTTTCCCTCTTTGACTTCATCATCATCATAACCACTCATGCGATTTTTGCCCATGAGAATGACATAATCTGCAGAGTTCTTGAGCGCTGTGGAAAATCCGGGCTCAACCCCGAAGATAATGGTCTCTTTCCCGTGCTCGTTTGCTTTGTTCAGGAGCGGTTTGAAATCCGCATCACGGGTCACGATTGCAAGGGTATCTATATTGGGGTTGTAGACCAGTTCCATACCCTCCACCGCGAGGCGAACATCCACATCACTGGAACAGATGATGGGCTCAAGGCCATGGTTTTCAATAGCCTCTACAAGCTTGTCAGAGGCGTACTGGTTCAGGAAAACACGTCCAATCTTGATATTCCCATAGTCCTTCAGAACGTCCCTTATTTCCTCAAGATTTACATCAAACTCTTTTCTGAGGATATTCGGCCCATCCACCAGAAGTCCTATCTTCCTCCGGCCGACTTCTTTCTTAGTGCGGAGGTATCTAGAAATGGAGTCAAGTCCACTTTTTACAGGCTTCATTATTAATGTCCTCTGTGATCCTTACAGTTTTACTCGACCTGCATCTTTTTACATTTAATGTCCCCGCATCGGGGAGAATTGGTCTGTGAGGGCAGCAGAGTTTCCAGCAGCCCCCTCATGTCTATCGGTACTGAAAGTTTGCTTTAACCTTTGGAAGACCGCAATTTTAGTGTTCATAGCCATGAGTTTACAGCTACGGTTTTTCAGGTTTAAAGCTTGATACCCGGCAGTTCGGGTAGTAATCTGTTATATCTAAATATTTGCTTTTCTGTAGTAAAACATTTGCATACTTTGACAATTAAAGGTCCTAATTTTGTCTGATCAGAGAGATTGGACTGAAAACCTGATCTGCCCTAAAAAAGGGAAGGCCTGAGATATAATAAAACCTCTCAAAATTAAATGATTTTAACTATAGAACACGATATATATTTTATATAATTATAATTTATCGGAAAAGGGGCCTTTTTTAACTTCCCGAATGAGGCAAGGGGACTCCATAAGTTCAAAGAGATTTTCAGTTTTTCGTCCCTTCTTCTGCCTGCTATACCGGATTTCTCCTGACTGCTGGAGGAAAACTTCATAGACCTTCATAAACTGCTCGAACTCCGGCTCCGTAAGCTCTATTAACCCTTCTCTCCCCGCGAACCAGTCATAGACCTGCAGAAGGACAATTTCTCTTACTCTTTTTAGACCTTCTTCTTCAGGCTCTTCAGGTGATTTTTCAAAGTAGAGAGTGTTTTTCAGCTTCGGAGACCAGGCTGCAAAGACCCGCCTGAAATTTAAAATATGAATTGGAACTTTTTCCCCATGATCCGGCCTCGGATGATAATACCTGTCCTGAGAAAAAATCTCTCCTTCCAGACTCACCACCTGCCGGAATACCTCGATTTCATATATTTTTCATGGATTTTCTTCATACGAAAACCCATGTAGAGCCCTACGAAGAGTCCGCTCAGGTGAGCTGTGTGGGCTATCATGTCCGACGAATTGACCATTAAAAAATCAAAAGCAGCAAACAGCAATAAGGCATGCTTTAAACGCATAGGGATAAAATAAACATACACCCTTATATTCGGCTCAAGTACTGTAAGGGCTGCAAAAACCCCATAAATAGCTCCGCTAGCCCCAATCATAGGACCCGGGTAAATGTTGAAAACAGGCCGGCTTAAGAAAGTGTACCCTATTGCAGATAGAATTCCTGCAGTGAAAAAGATTCCCAGGAGTTGTTTATTCCCTACCCTTCTCTCAAGTGCAGTCCCGAAGAAGTACAGGACAAGCATATTAAAAAAAAGATGCCATAATCCGTTGTGAAGGAAAATGTATGTGACAAGCGTCCATGGCCTTGTCAGTATAGAACCGGGGTCAAACTGAAAAGCACTGATATAGAGAGACCCCATGCCCGGAACCATTTCCAGAAAGAAAGAAATTACACACAGGGAAATAATTGCCATTGATGGGCTTGTAGAAACAGAACTTTTGATTCTGTCGGTTGTTCCGCCTCGAGACTCATATGGTGTATCACGGTTAAACATGTTCCAGTTACTCTCTATTTAATCCAGTATAAAATTATTGAATAAAATCACCTGAATAATAAGGCAAGTCATAAAAGGCAACTTAGAATGTCTCAAAATGAATCAGGAAATATTATTTAGATACAAGATGTTGTCCAAACACAAGAATATTATCCAAACATAAGCTAAGGAACAAATAACAGGTATGTAAATTGATCCATAGCAAGGTTCATAGCCTGAAAAAGCTGACGTAAGAGAATCTCATACTTTAACCCGGCCCCAAAAATTCATGTTATAAATTTCGAAGTTCTTACATTTGGAATCCTGTACTTTAAATCTCAAATATTGAAAACCCCGATAAGCAAATGATTAACTGCAAATTTCAGTAAATCAAAGTTGCGCTGGCGCACCCCACTGCAAGCAACCGGGTATTCGACTGAAATCAAATTGATTGGTTTTGACCCCCACTTTGGAAATAAGCAATCTTGAATCTCTAACTCTTTTAATGTAATGGTATAATTCTATGATATTTCTTGAATCTCTAACTTTTTTAGCGTAATAATATAATGGTATGATTCCATGATATTAATAGTATCAGGCTTCCAGAAACAAGTCCAAAACTATTTTTAAATAAGAATGAGTAGTATTTAAATCAAAGAATTTACTGATTAATATTTAAATGTGCGAATCATAGTTATTCATTTCCTGAAAAAAATCCTGAAAACGGTTTACAGCGTTTACTGTGTAAATTGATTTAGAGAACGTACCGATATAAATAAGTATTGATATTTTCATAAGAAAAAAAAGTATAATATGTATAATTATTATTAGGAATATTATATTAAAAGATGGCATAGAATAATTTGAATTTTATTTTTGCTAAACTTGATATTCAAGTAAGAAGAATCTTTAGAATTATTTGTTGCTAGTATGAAAAAAAGAAATAAATAATAACAAATATTAAAATCGATAGAAATAATTATTAAGACGCAAGAATACCCAATCAAAAAACCAGTATCAATAGACATTGAATAGTTTCATTGCATATATAGACTTCTTGCTTTTTTTTATTGAGTACGTGTCCCCACATTCCATTTTACCCTACTCGAAATAGGGTATTACAAATTAGAAAATGTTATATAGATTTGGTACATTTAGACTTTTAATTAGTGTTTATTATCCATCGGTAGCGACCTCTGCTCAAGATTTAGGTCTCAATCGTTGGTAAAAACGGTTTTTTTGAGACATAGGGTGTAAAAAGGGATTTTGAAGAGATATTAAGCCCTAAAAACGACTTTTGCAAGAAAATATTCCCTATAAAAACGTTTTTATTTGAAAAAACGTTGGTAAAGCAATAAATGTTCGAATATAGAGCTAAGAACGTTTTACCAGAGAACGTCATTTAAATGGTTGTAACTTTAAAGCATACGGCAAGATATATAATGTATAATCATTAAGAATGTGCCGTAAATAAGAATTACAATCGTCTTGGCGAAGTCGACTTTAAACAAATTTAGGAGGTAAAGCTCAGATGAGCAAACTAACTACCGGGAGTTTTTCTATAGAAGATCTGGAATCCGTTCAGATCACTATTAACAACATTGTAGGGGCAGCAAAGGAGGCTGCTGAAGAAGCAAAAGAACTCGGTCCGATGGGTCCGACTCCGTTTCCTGGGATCGCAACTTTAAGGGACTGGAGTTTTACGCTATTCGACCGTTACGAACCAGTGTACACACCTATGTGTGACCAGTGCTGCTACTGTACCTTCGGACCGTGCAACCTGGAAGGGAACAAGAGAGGTGCCTGTGGTATCGACATGAAAGGACAGGCTGCAAGGGAATTCTTCCTCCGCTGCATCACCGGGTGTGCCTGTCACAGCGCCCACGGCCGTCACCTACTCAACCACATCATCGAGCTCTTTGGGGAAGAAATGCCCATCAACATGGGTGCATCAAACGTCATTGCCCCCAACATCCAGCTTGTTACAGGAAGGCAGCCCAAGACCCTTGGAGACCTCAAACCCATAATGGAATATGTTGAAGAGGAACTTGGCCAGATGCTTGCAACCATCCACGCAGGCCAGGAAGGAGCAGCAATCGATTACGATAACAAGTCAATGCTTGCAGGTGTTTTGGACCACGTGGGTATGGAAGTTTCCGATATTGCCCAGGTCACAGCCCTTGGTTTCCCGAAGTCCGACCCTGATGTCCCCCTCGTGCAGGTAGGTATGGGAACAATTGACCCCAAGAAGCCCGTTATCATTGCAATCGGGCACAACGTTGCCGGGGTTACCTACATCATGGACTACATGGAAGACAACGACCTGACCGACAAGATGGAAATCGGAGGTCTCTGCTGTACCGCATTCGATATGACCAGGTACAAGAGAGAAGACCGCCAGGCCCCCTATGCAAAGATTGTCGGATCCCTCGCAAAGGAACTCAAGATCGTCCGTTCCGGAATTCCTGATGTAATCGTCCTTGACGAACAGTGTGTAAGAGCTGACCTCGTCCAGGAAGGCCAGAAACTCAAGATCCCAGTCATTGCATCCAACGACAAGATCATGTACGGCCTGCCTGACAGGACTAATGATGATGTTGATGCGATCATTGAGGACATCAAGTCAGGAGCGATCCCGGGTTGTGTGATGCTGGACTATGAGAAGCTCGGAGAGCTTGTACCCAGGATTGCCATGGAAATGGCCCCGATCCGCGATGCCGAAGGCTTAACCGCTATCCCCTCCGACGAAGAAATGAAAGCACTTGTCGGCAAGTGCGTGGAATGTGGCGAATGTAAGATCGCATGTCCTGAGGAACTGGACATTCCGGAAGCAATGGCAGCAGCCAAGGAAGGAGACATCAATGCACTTGAAGCCCTACACGACATTTGTGTCGGATGCCGCAGGTGTGAACAGGTCTGCAATAAGGACATCCCGATCCTTAACGTGATCGAGAAAGCCGCCATGAAGGCCATCTCCGAAGAGAAAGGTCTGGTAAGAGCCGGAAGAGGTCAGGTAAGTGACGCAGAAATCAGGGCAGAAGGTTTGAACCTGGTTATGGGTACCACCCCTGGTGTCATCGCAATCATCGGCTGTGCCAACTATCCGGCAGGTTCCAAAGACGTCTACAACATCGCAGAAGAATTCCTCAAGAGGAACTACCTCCTTGTAGTGTCCGGATGTTCAGCAATGGATATTGGTATGTACAAGGATGAGGACGGAAAGACTCTCTATGAGAGGTACCCCGGCAGGTTCGAAAAAGGAAACATCCTTAACACCGGATCCTGTGTTTCGAACTCTCACATCTCAGGTACAGTCCACAAGGTCGCTGCAATATTCGCAGGCAGGAACCTTTCAGGCAACCTGGCAGAAATTGCTGACTACTCCCTGACCCGTGTAGGTGCAGTCGGGCTTGCATGGGGTGCATACTCCCAGAAAGCAGCCGCTATCGGTACCGGGTGCAACATGTACGGTATCCCGGCAGTGCTCGGCCCGCACAGCTCCAAGTACAGGAGAGCCCTGATTGCCAAGAACTACGATGAGTCCAGGTGGAAAGTCTACGACGGCAGGAACGGACAGGAAATGGCAATCCCGCCAGCACCCGAATTCCTTATAACCACCGCAGAGACCTGGCAGGAAACCTGCGTAATACTGGCAAAGAACTGCATCCGCCCGTCCGACAACAACATGGGCAGATCTATAAAGCTGACCCACTGGATGGAACTCAGCGAGAAGTACCTCGGTATCATGCCCGAAGACTGGTGGAAGTATGTCAGGCACGAAGCCGACCTCCCGCTCTCCAAGCGTGAAGAGCTCCTCAAGAAGCTCGAAGCCGAGCACGGATGGGAGATCGACTGGAAGAAGAAGAAAATCATTTCCGGCCCGGCAATCAAGTTCGATGTCTCCGCACAGCCAACTAACCTCAAGAGACTTTGCAAGGAGGCCTGAAAATGGTAGACACTACAAAGAACACAAAGCTGTTTACCACCTACGGTGTAAAGACCTCAAAAGCTATCACCACTGAAATTGCAGCCAAGTTGATTTCAAAGGCAAAGAGGCCACTATTCGTAATCGGGACCGCAGGCCTCACCCCCGAAGTCCTGGACCGCGCAGTTAAGATCGCAAAGGCAGCCAACCTGCCCATAGCCGCAACCGGCAGCTCAATGCTTGGATTTGTGGGCAAGGACGTGGATGCCAAGTACATCAACGTGCACCAGCTTGGTTTCTACTTAACGGACCCCAACTGGCCCGGACTTGACGGCAAAGGGAGCTATGACACAATCATTACTCTGGGCCACTACAAGTACTACATCAACCAGGTACTGACTGCAACCAAGAATTTTACCAACGTAAAATCAATTTCAATCGACAAAAACTACATCCAGAACGCAACAATGTCCTTTGGGAACCTTAGCAGGGAAGACCACATTGCCGCACTGGACGAGGTAATTGACCTTTTATAAATTTGAATTAGGAGGCAACATATAATGGCAGAAGAATTCCCATTTGAGATCTCCCCAATGTTCGAAGGAGAAAGAGTAAGAAAAGAAGGCATGTTTGTTGAACTCGGAGGCCCGAAGTCCGTCGGTCTGGAACTTGTCCGAGCAGCGCCCATGGATGAAATTGAGGACGACAAAGTAACAATTATCGGTCCCGACCTCAAGCAGCTGGAAGAAGGCAAGACCTATCCCTGGGCAATGATATTTAACATTGGCGGAGAACTTGTCGAGCCTGATCTCGAATCTGTCGTAGAAAGGCGTGTCCACGACTTCATCAACTACTGTCAGGGCATTATGCACCTGAACCAGAGATATGATGTCTGGATGAGGATTTCCAAGGACACAGCCGGGAAGATGGACTCCTTTGAGCCCTTCGGAAAAGCTGTAATGATGCTCTTCAAGAGCGAACTGCCCTTTATTGAGAAGATGCAGGTGACCTTCTACACCGACCAGGCCGAAGTCGAGAAGAAACTCGCAGAAGCAAAGGATATCTTCAAGGCAAGAGACGCAAGGACAAAAGACCTGCACGATGAAGATGTGGATGTCTTCTACGGATGCACACTCTGCCAGTCCTTTGCTCCGACCAACGTCTGTGTGGTTTCCCCGGACAGAGTTTCCCTCTGTGGTGCAATCAACTGGTTCGATGGCCGTGCAGCAGCAAAGGTAGACCCCGAAGGCCCACAGTTCTCAATTGACAAGGGCGAGGTCCTTGACTCCAAGACAGGAGAATACTCCGGAGTTAACGACATTGCCAAGAAACTGTCCAGCGGCGAATTCGACAAGATAAAACTCCACTCCTTCTTTGACTCCCCGCACACATCCTGTGGCTGCTTCGAAGTAGTCGGGTTCTATATCCCTGAAGTCGATGGTATTGGCTGGGTAGACAGAGAATACCAGGGAATGGCACCGAACGGTATCGGATTCTCAACCATGGCCGGTCAGACCGGTGGCGGAAAGCAGATCGTAGGTTTCCTCGGTGTAGGTATCAACTACTTCTACTCCCCCAAGTTCATCCAGGCCGATGGTGGCTGGAACAGAGTAGTATGGCTACCTGCCAAATTCAAAGACAAAATCACCGATGCAATCCCTGCTGACATAAAGGACAAGATCGCAACCGAGAACGATGCAAGTGACATTCAGTCCCTGAAAGCCTTCCTCCAGGATAAGAGCCACCCGGTCGTTGCCAACTGGGCAGCAGCTGAAGAAGAGGAAGAAGAAGAGGAAGAAGAAGAGGAAGTTGCAGTTGCAGCCGCTCCAATGATGATGCCTGCAGCCGGCTTCCAGATGCCTGCAATGCCAATGATGTCCGGCGGTTCAGGCAGCGGAATAAAGCTGACC
>NZ_JJOY01000039.1 GCF_000979455.1 Methanosarcina sp. 2.H.T.1A.6 | reverse complement strand
ATATGCGGGGCTCCTCTCCTCCTTATAGCCGGGAAGTATCAAAATAGTTATTAGGAGATATGGTGTATTAGCTGGGCATGCCCTCTCTTTCTATCGTAATGCCTTCCATGAATGAGGAAGAAACTATCCGTATTTGCATACAGAAAGCTCAGTCTATATTCACAAAATATGGTATAGAGGGAGAAATAATCGTTGCTGACAATTCTTCGGATAAAACCGCTGAGATTGCAGCATCCATGGGTGCAAAGGTCATAGGCCCGATAAAAGGGTACGGGAATGCTTACCTCAAAGGGCTGGCCGAAGCTAAGGGTGATTATATTGCCATTGCCGATGCAGACAACACATATGATCTCCTTGAGCTTGATAAATTTCTGGACCCCCTTATTGCAGGAGACGCAGATTTCATAATGGGTTCCCGGCTTAAGGGTGAAATAAAAAAAGGAGCTATGCCCTGGCTGCACCAGTATATTGGCAACCCTATCCTGACAGGCATGCTCAATTTTCTGTTCAAAACAAAAATTTCGGATGCACACTGTGGGATGAGGGCTTTTACTAAAGAAGCCCTCGAAAAAATGGACCTTAAAACTCATGGCATGGAACTTGCGTCCGAGATGATAATTGAAGCTGCAAAAAGCGGACTGAGGATCAAAGAAGTCCCCATAACCTATTACTCACGCAAAGCTCCCTCCAAGCTGCGCTCTTTTCAGGACGGCTGGAGGCATGTCCGTTTCATGATGTTATACCGGCCAGCCCCTTTCCTCTATCTGCCCGGCGCTTTTGTGTTTATACTGGGTTTTCTCATAACGACTTCCCTTCTCCTCACGGGAAATGCTGCATATAACCGGCTGCACTCCTTTATTTTGGGCAGCGTGCTCTTAATCATTGGAGGGCAAATCCTTGCCACTGGAGGGTATATGAAAACCTATGGCCTGATACACGGCATGTACAGGGATAACAGGAAAGGTAAGAAGTTGCTGAGCTATCATTCACTTGAAAAAGAACTGCTTGGAGGCTCCCTTATCCTGGGTTCAAGCCTTATTATCGGGCTGAAAGTCGCCTATACATGGGCCAGTTCAGGATATGGTTCTCTTGAAGAAATAGAATCCGCAGTTATTTCAATGGTGCTTGCAGCAGTTGGGCTCCAGCTGATCTTTTCTGCAATCTTTGTAAGCGTAATGCTCCTGGAAGTTGATACTGATTGGTAAGGTGATGAAATGAAAATAGCCTTCGTATACGATGCTGTATATCCCTGGGTCAAAGGGGGCGCAGAAATGCGCATTCATGAACTGGGGATGCGGCTTTCTTCACAGGGGCACGATGTCCACCTTTGCTAAGGAGTGAATTGAATGTACACTAATTCGTCCTTAATTTAAATTTAAAGATTTAGTTCCCGAATTTGGAACCAATGCACTAGTGTCGCGTCAATCCTCATGGATTAAATGATTCTGAATAGCTATATTGATTTAATACGGCATTTTACTGCTGATGCGATCCTGGCTTCTTCTGATTGTAATGTTTTTTCCTGTTTTTTCTGCTCCATATTCTATCTGCCGGCACTTGTCGAGGCACAAATGCAGCCTGAGTCTATCCGAATGGTTCGAATAGTATAACTTATATATACATCGAAACTTATTAACCAGAAAACCTATGTAAACGTCTTAAACCAGCTCTTGCAATCTGAGCTGATTTACTTTGACTAATCTACTAACTCTTCAAGCTTACTAACACTTCAAGCTTATTAAGACTCAATTCTTTGTCAGGACTTTATTTTGTCGAGCTTTATCTAATAAGATTCTTCAGCTTGAATGAATCTGAATTATATTTATTGAACCTTAATGGTGAGGACAACTTGGTTTCAGAGGTATTAAAAAAGCAAATAGACCGGTTCCTGCTGGCTTTCGGTTTTTCCCTTATGTTCGGGATAATGATTCTTGGACAGGACTTCAGGCAGGCTGTAGGTGAAGCAGTAGGGTTTTTAATGGACCCTGTGCTTATGCTGGTCGGACAGGAGAACTTCCACCTGGTTCTTTTAATTATGGCTGCTATCACTGCCATCTACGCATCCCTTATCCAGAAGTACACCATCGACTGGGAACTCATGAGGAACACTCAGGAGCGCATGAAGGTTTTTCAGAAAGAGTTTCGAGAGGCACAGCTTTCCCAGAATACCTATATGCTGAAAAAACTTGAAGACCAGCGCAAGGATATGATGGAAGACCAGATGAAGATGTCCAAGCAGCAGTTCAAGCCCATGGCTTATATCAGTATTATCTCCCTGCCTCTCTTCATGTGGGCTTATTATTACATTAGCGGGCACGGAGCTGCCACCATGGTCTTTCCCTTCTGGGGCGAACAACTGCTTACTTCAAAGGCTTTTGGTCCTTTCCAGCACTGGATCTACTGGTACTTTATCTCCTCTCTGGGGGTCAGCCAGCTTATCCGGAAGGCGCTGAATATCGGTGGGATCTGATGCAGATCACAGTGAGTGGGCTTCCCGGGAGCGGGACAACAACCCTCTCCAGGCTCCTGTCTGAATACTATGAGCTTGAGCTGATTTCCTCTGGTGAAATCTTCAGGAAGATGGCAAGGGGGAGAGGAATGAGCCTATCTGAGTTCGGAGCCATGGCTGAAAAAGATCCCTCCATTGATCTTGATATCGATAAAAACCAGAAATCCATTATCCATACCCAGGACAACATCATTCTCGAAAGCCGGCTTGCAGGCCATATGGCTGAAGGGGTACCCAATGTGCTTAAAATCTGGATAAAAGCCCCACTACTGACAAGGGTTAAGCGTATCCAGAGGCGTGAGAAATCAATCTCCTTTGATGAAGAACTGGGAAAAACGGTTGAAAGGGAAAAATCCGAAGCCCTTCGTTATAAAAACTATTACGGCATTGATATTACAGATCTATCAATCTACGACATTGTTATCGATTCTGAAAAATGGAACCAGTACCAGACTCTTGATATCCTCAGGGTCGCTATTGACTCTCTTGTCGGGCCTGAGTGATTTTTCACCAGCCCTCCGATTTACCGAGGTAGAGTTTTTATATCAAGCGTAGGGTTTTATCTGCCGAACCCTGATATTATGGATACCATATCTATACGGGACATTTATGTTGCTGCTGATGCCTGATGTTGCTGCTGATGCCTGATGTTGCTGCTGATGCCTGATGTTGCTACAGGATATCTTACCTATATATATGCCTGTTAACTCTCTGCTCCCGTTATGATGGCTGCCTTACATTGATTGTCTCCATAGGGCATAACCATCTTTGCTGTAAATTCTTTACTGAAAATTACCTGTACTTTCCCGATACCTCATATTTACTACAGGGGTTTTAGATTTACTTGAATAACTCAGATTTAAAGAGTATTTCATATCTTTACACATTACCTATTTGAATCCATAACCACAACCCAGGAGTTTTGAAAAACCATGTCATCCGCCGGCAAACTGCCCGCAGAAGTTGAAAGAACCCTTGTCCGAAAGTCCGGCGCCTGGACAAATCCATCCTATGGCTGTTATCCGGAAAAGCGTCCTATCCTTGAATATATCGAAAAAGGAGTGGTGAATATTGACAAGCCCAGTGGACCTACAAGCCACGAAGTTGCGGCCTGGGTAAAAGCCATACTTGGTGTGAATACGGCAGGGCATGCAGGTTCTCTTGATCCGAAGGTTACAGGGCTTTTGCCTACCTTGCTGGGCAAAGCTACAAAAGCCGTACCTGCCCTGCGTCTCTCAGGAAAAGAGTATATCTGCCATCTGAAACTTCACAGGGCTATGCCTCCAAAGCTGGTTCGCCAGGTCTGCGAGGAATTTACAGGCCCTATTTACCAGATGCCTCCTATAAAATCAGCTGTTAAACGTGTCACAAGGGTAAGGACAATCTATTACCTGGAAGTGCTTGAAATTGAGGGCACGTCCGTACTCCTCCGCGTAGGGTGTGAGGCAGGAACTTATATCAGGAAACTCTGCCATGACATCGGGCTTGCTCTGGGCTGCAGGGGGCATATGCAGGGACTCCGCAGGACTAAAGCAGGGCCATTTACGGAAAAAACCATTGTCACTCTCCATGAACTGAAAGACGCTTATGTATTATGGAAGGAAGAGGGTGATGAGTCCGAACTGAGACGGGTTATCCGACCAATGGAATCTGCCGTATCCCACCTTCCCAAAATTATCCTGCGGGATAGTGCAGTGGATGCGGTTTGTTCAGGCGCTTCCCTGGCAGTCCCTGGCATCACAAGCCTGGACTCCAATCTGACTAAAGGGGAACTTGCAGGGCTCTTTACCTTAAAAGGGGAATTTGTGGCTCTTGCAAAGGCTGAAATGAACACTGAAGAGATCCTCAAAGCTTCTGCCGGTATTGCAGCTTCTCCTATCCGCATACTTATGAACGCAGGAACTTATCCAAAAGGCTGGGCTAAAAAAGAGGAGCGTGTTCAGCTCTAACCTTTTAAATTCTTTTTTCCGCATACCTTCCTAGAATAAGATTTATATACCACTATTTCCGTTATGGTATAAGTCGTGTCATAAGCTCTGTGCCGAGGTAGTCTAGTGGTAGGGCGCAAGCCTGGAAAGCTTGTGGGGCTTAGCCCCTCGGGAGTTCGAATCTCCCCCTCGGCGTCAGATTTTTCTCATTCTGATGTTTTTACAAATTTTTCAGTATTTCTTTAAATATTTTTTGTGACTTTCTTGTTCTACTCTACTATTCCTGTGCTTTTCCTATCCAATTTCTGTACTTTTTCTATTAAACACTATTTCTGCACATTTCTGTACTATTCTGCGATGTTGTTTTTCTATATTTTTCTTCCACGTATTTTCTTTATTCAGTAAATTTCCCATTATCAGCTTTCAGTTCTTCCGAACATTCACTTTCAGTGAGGGGCGAGCGCAGATATCCTTATATACTGGCAGCTGCATGTAAAAGAACTCATCAGTATATGCTGTAAAGAAGCTCCTTTAGAGAGCTGCTCCTGAGTTTTTCGTGTATTCTTTAAGGGTATTCGATCAGGGGCTACAGGATGCTGTATGCACTCCAATGGAGGAAGTATATGGTTGAAGCAAAAAATAACGAAGAACTAAGGCATCTTGTTCGGATTATGAATACCGACCTGAAGGGCGCAAAGCCCGTACAGTATGCTCTTACAGGTCTTCCCGGAATCGGGAGGCGTACTGCAATACTCATTGCAAAGGGCGCTGGGGTAAACCCTGCTGCTATACTTGGATATCTTCCAGATGAAGACGTAGCCAAACTCGACACTGCAATCGGAAGTTTTGAGGATCTCGTCCCTACCTGGATGCTTAACAGGCAGAATGACCTGGCCACCGGAGAAAACAAGCACCTGCTCGGAACAGATATAGTACTGACTTTCAGGGAAGACATTAACAACCTGAAGAAGGTCCGTGCCTACAGAGGTCTCAGGCACGAGAGAGGCCTTAAGGTCAGAGGACAGAGGACAAAATCCACAGGCCGCCGCGGATCAACTGTCGGTGTGAGCAGGAAGAAGTAATTTTTCGTTAAGGTGATTTGAAATGGCATATCCAGGTAAAAAAAGTAAAAGTTACGAGACTCCCAGGCACCCATGGCAGGAAGCCAGGATGGCTGCTGAAGTCCAGCTTGTGAAGGCATACGGCCTCAGAAACAAGAAAGAAGTCTGGAAAGCAGCTAGTATGCTCAGGATGTACAGATCCGAAGCCCGAAACCTGCTTGCAAACGTCGCTGGCGGTCAGGAAGGCGGACTTGAAGGTCACCTGAAGACTCAGTCCGAAGAAATTCTTGCCAAGCTCATTCGTTACGGTATTATCAAATCGGACGCTAACATTGACGATATTCTTTCTTTAAAGACTGAAAACATTCTTGAAAGAAGGCTCCAGACCCAGGTTCTCCGCCTCGGGCTTGCCAGGACAGTTGTTCAGGCACGCCAGTTCATCACTCACGGCCACATTGCAATTAACGGAAGAAAAGCTACAATTCCGGGAATGCTGGTCTCAAAGGAGGACGAGATGCATATCGGGTACTATGGAAACTCCCCTCTCATGAGTGAAGCCCACCCTGAAAGACCTGTCCAGGTAGCATCCTACCTTGCAGACAGCGCAACAACCCTTAAGGCTGCCGCTGAGGCAAAGCAGGCAAGAGAAAGACCTGCCGAAAGGAGAGGCGGTCCAGGTGGAAAGAAGAAGAGAGGAGGGAGGAGATAAACATGGCAGACATGAAATGGGCTGTGGCCCACATCAAATCCTCATTTAACAATACGATCATTACGATAACTGATATCACCGGGGCTGAAACTATTGCAAAGTCCTCTGGTGGTATGGTCGTAAAGGCTGCAAGGGACGAAAGCTCTCCTTATACTGCCATGCAGATGGCTGGCCAGCTTGCTGACCAACTCAGGGACAAGGGCATCCACGGCATCCACATCCAGGTAAGAGCTCCCGGAGGAAACAAGCAGAGAAGCCCCGGACCCGGTGCACAGGCTGCAATCAGGGCTTTTGCAAGAGCAGGAATCCGCATTGGCAGGATTGAAGATGTTACTCCTGTCCCGCACGACGGCACCCGTCCGAAAGGCGGAAGGCGTGTATAAAGAGAATTATTCAGAGAATTCTTCAAAATTCTCTTTTTTTAAGGTATTCAAAATTAAGGGGAATTAAGGTATATGACGATGGAAGTAGACATTCTGGAGTTATCGGACAGATCTGCAAAGTTTGTGCTGTCCAGGGTAAGCACGGCGTTTGCTAACGGCATCCGGCGTGCCATGGTCGCTGATGTACCCACTCTTGCAATCGAGTATGTAAACCTTTACGACAACACCTCCGTACTCTATGATGAACAGCTGGCTCTCCGTCTCTCCTTAATACCGCTTGTAACGGATATAGAGACGTACAGGCCTCAGGCTGAGTGCGACGTCTGCGAAGGAGAAGGCTGTCCTGCCTGCGAGGTCTCCCTGACCCTCAGTGCAGAAGGCCCTGGAATCGTCCATTCGCGGGACCTTATCTCCGCTGATCCCAAGATCCAGCCAGCAGATCCGAATGTACCGATTGTTGAGCTGAAAAAGGGACAGAAGCTTGTGCTCGAGGCCATTGCCCATATGGGCTACGGTAGAGACAGCGTTAGATGGCAGGCAGGCGTTGCATGCGGCTACAAAAACGTGCCTGTTATAACCATTGAAAACTGCGATGCCTGCGGGCACTGTGCAGCAGAATGTCCCAAGGACATTATCAAGGTTGAAGAGGCCGGAGCAAAGATTGCCGAGGATGACGTCATAAGGTGTTCCCTCTGCAGGCTCTGTGAGAAGGTCTGTGACATCAATGCGATAAAGGTGAACTATGATGAGAGCGCTTTTGTTTTCACCATGGAGTCCGATGGTTCATATACAGCTAAAGACCTTGTCCTTAACGCCGCACATGTGGTTAAAGGCAAAGCCGAAGGCCTGCTGACAATTCTGGATCAGCTCTGAATCCCGGTTCAACCTGGGTTCAAGCACCATTTTTCCGACCGTATTCTGGCCTGAAAACCCTCTTTACAGGGGATTTCCTGCGCCCGGATACTTCAGGAATTATTCCGTTTACTGCGGGATCTTTCAAAAATTATTGCCAGTGCCCCTCACGGCTCGAAACGTTTATATATTATCCATGATATTGTGAGGAAGTGCAAGGCGTAAAGCGCGCCGGAATTTAACAGGAAACAAGATGCGAGGGTTGCCCAGCCAGGTCAAAGGCGCTAGGTTGAGGGCCTAGTCTTGTAGGAGTTCGTGGGTTCGAATCCCATCCCTCGCACCAGGCTTTTTCTCTTTACTCAATAGGAGATTATACTATTTCTTATACTATTTTTCAGCTTTTTCTGTTTTTTCTTTTACTTTCACTATCAAAGCTTAAAATTCAAGCTGTTTGTACAGTTGATTATAGGCAGTCTCAGCTTTAAATTGAAAAATAATTATTTCATTTGTTATTTTTCAGTAATATTAGCCCGTTTTTTCAGGGCGGGAAGAAAGTTACCTGCTAAAAAAATATTTCGGCAGTATTACCTGCCGGAAGGATATACGCGCGATAGATTCTTACGATAGATTCTTACGATAGATTCTCTCAATAGATACTCACGTACTCTTATTTCACCAAAGCGATGCGATTATCAGATCCGGGAGCTACCGGAGAGAACGTCCTTAGATAATTTATGAGAGCATCTGTATCTATGGATCCTCCCGTCCTATCGACTCCTGCCTTCAGGACAGAGAAATGATCTCCTCCGTCGGCCAGGTAACCATTCACTGTTACGCGATAATAGCTGTTCGGATCGATAGAAGTGCCGTTGATCTTTATACTTGAGATCTCTACCTTTTCACCTGTGGGGGCACTTTCATTCCAGGCATAGCTAAAACCTTTTGAGACTTTCAGTATACGATTTCTTTTAGGAGAAGGGTTGTCGAACTGCTGCTCCAGCAAAGCATCGATCTGAGCTCCGTTCAAGGTCATTGTGACCAGGCTGTTTCCAAAGGGCTGGACGCTGAAGGCTTCACCATAGGTAACCTCACCGGGAAGTTCACCTCCGCTTACCTGCTCATATGTCAGGTTAGCACGAATACCACCCGGGTTCATAAAAGCTATCACAGCGCCGCCATAGTTTGGGTTAGAGGTGGCATAGAGCTGAGCATCGGCTATGACATCGCCAAGAGCGGATTCACCTGAATCACTATCTGATGTTGTAATATTGCCAGTAATGTTTCCGATCACCCTGGTTTCAAGGGGTGCAGCCAGCGATTTGCATTCCTTGACTATCTCGGTTACTCCGGAATCTTTTAGAACATCTCTGGATACTATGATGTTTCTTGAACTGCCTTTGACCACATCATAAGTCTCATTGCTTATTACAAGATCGATATCTGTGAGCACACTGCCTGTTGAGCCAGCTTCTGTCACTATGCGGCCGTCAATAACTGCGTTATATGCCTGGTGGGTGTGGCCGGTGATGAATACATCTACTTCATCGTCAGTGGCTTTAACAACATCTACGATGGGACCAGTCATATTCACACTCTCGTTATATAGTCCCTGCTGGAAGCCTCCATCATGGATTATTACCACTATGGTTTTTACACCCATACTTTTCAGCTTTCCGACATACCTGTTAATGGTCTCAGCTTCATCCAGGAACTTGAGCCCCTCCACTCCAGAAGGTACCACTATGGACGGTGTATCTTTCAAGGCTATTCCAATAAACCCGATGGGAACTCCCTGGATGTAGGTAACATTGTATGCCGGGAATATTGTAGCGTTAGTGCTCTCGTTGACTACGTTCGCAGCCAGGAACTGGAACCTTGCCCCTTCAAAGGATGAGTTCCCAGAGTAGCCATCCTTCGGGTGGCAGCCGCCGTTTTGAATGCGCATGAGCTCATCTGGCCCTTCATCCAGGTCATGGTTGCCCACGGCCGAAAAATCGAATCCCATCATGTTGAGGGCCTTTATTGTTGGCTCGTCGTGGAATAGGGCTGATGCAAGCGGGCTAGCACCTGTAGAATCTCCAGCTGAAACCACAAATGTATTGGGGTTCTTAGAACTGAGATCCTTTATGTGGGTTGCCAGGTACTCCATACCCCCTGTATCGACACGTATGGGAGCCCCTGTCTCATTATATCCTGTAATAATCTTGCTCGTGGGCGGCTCAAGCTGACCGTGGAGATCGTTGACGGCCAGGATCTGGACTTCTATTGTACCCTTTTCAGGCCCTGAAACTTCCAGGCAGCCCGATGAGGCCAGAAAGACCAGTATTATTAAGCCTAACTGAAGGGCAAAATACCGATTGACTTTGTTTATTGCACGATCACAGTTCTTTGACAGTATTAATCCCTCTTTAGTGCTGAATTAAAGCGATTTAAAAGCTCTCAAATCGATAGAGCCTATTGCAAAATCGACTTTATATAAATCTTTAATTATAATGGGTAATTGTTTGCATTTTTTATATATGTTAGTATGTCCCCTCCTCGGCCATCATTTTTCTTTCCAGTAAAATAAGTAGAAAATAAGGCATAATCAAAATAGAGAATATCAAATGATTCATTCTCTAGATGTCATTTCTATGATCTCAAAATTTCATAAGCATTTTCAAAGGTAAAAAAGATGGAAGTAAGCAAGAAGCTAACTGCGAAAACTTAAATAAAAATATGGTGCTGATTTTTTATGATAAACATAACTATAAGATTTACAATTTTATCTAGTGTCGCGTCAATCCTCAAGGATTAAAGGATTACGAATAGTTATAATCGGCTATATACGACATTTTACTGCTGATGCGACACTAGTCCCTTCTTTAATTCGTTACCAAGATAAGGCTTGTAATTCCTTTCTTTCGTTAATGCCGTAATTTACAGTTATCCCCCTAAAAGTACATTTAAAGAATAGTATTTTTGGACATAAAGGCTGGTTTATGTAAACAATATTAACTACTGAGTTAATTATCGAGTTTAATTATTTTTTGAGAATAAGAAGGATTTGAGAAAATGGCAAAGATTTAGACATGAAAAATATATGGATGGTATGTTATACACCATCCGGACTGATTTACGACTTTTCCCACCAAAGCCAGGCAGAGTATGATTTTTCCTTCATCCTGATGTCTCCGTTCTCGCAGGAAAATGCTTCGGATATATACTTTTGTAGTATTGCATCATGTTCGGTTGTGGTCGCGTTGACAATCCGTCTGTAATGATTAACTGCTGCTTCCATTTCCGGATAGATCAGTTCCCAGTAATCAGGGTACACGGTGACGTTCGGGTATATCCCCATGTCGTACAGCACTTTATATATGCAGTCAATCTGCGGGTAGATATTATATGGAGTACCGTGGACCCTCTGCCAGGCTTCCGCATACGTTTTTTCCCAGGACGGCATACCTGCGAACCAGTTCAGGTAGACATATTTCGAGGACATGTCGTTCATTTTAATCACCGCCTCTCTGATGTCCGGCATGGCCAGGGAAAACGAGGCGATAACTATATCGTATGGTGAGTCCAGATCTTTGATATCTACATCTTCCCACCTCTTCTGGATCCAGGAAACATTATTTAACCCATTTGTTTTGATGTTCTCTTTCAGGCAGTATAACATACCATCTGAAGGCTCGACGGCGGTGACGTGCTTGACCATGCCTGCGAGCGGTATGGTCAGTGTACCGGGACCAGCTCCGATATCCAGAACTTTTGAATCCGGAGTAAAATCAATCCGTTTAATCAAGTTTCTGGAAAAACTCCAGTTGTCCATCTTGATCTGCGTGTCATATTTTACTGCCTCTTCCATTGTCCAGAATCTGCCACTTTCAAAGTTCGTCTTCTTACTCTCTGCCATCATCGTTTTCCAGATCTCTCCATAGTCTGTAGTGTTATTCATCATGAAAATTCTCCTCAATAACTTTTTTCTCCTCAATAACTTTTCAAATTTTTCTCCGCACTTCTCTTCCCAATTCTCAGAAGTCTTCCTCTTCCATCCAGTCGAGCCACTGTACTGACCTGAGACCTCTCGCAGTTTCGTCATCGACATTGTATGCCTGTTTGTAGAAGTCCAGTACCCATTCATGGACTTTAATATCCTGGAATTTTTCCGGGTAACATGCCTTCGCTGTTATCATCAGGTCGATAGGGTATTCCAGGCGACGGGCGCAGTTTGAGGGCGTCCACGGCATAGAATAGACTTTTTTGTTCTTGATAGCGCTCAGTTCATTCAGGTTCTGGTAGTATGGCGCTTCGTAAAGTTCCCTGGCTGGATGGTATCCCCATGAGGTAGCCAGTAATATAACATCAGGGTCAATGGCAAGAACCTGCTCGGCATTCAGTATTTTTGCAGTGCCAGTATCCCTGTAGGCATTCTTCGCATGTACAATGCCTTCGATAGTGTACGATTCTGGTGTATCGATTCCCCATGAATGACCTGAACCTCCGGCTTTTCTGGCATTGGGTGAAAGACCTAAATATAATACTGAAGGCTTGTCGGTCTCAGGTATATCCCTGGTCCTGTCCGATATCATCTTCTCCGTGCTCTGGATGTAATCAGCTAACTCGAGAGCCTTCTCCTGTTTACCGAAAATTTGTCCGATAATTTTGATCTCTTCTCTTATGGTAGATAGGTCTGAGTTTGAGTAATATGTAGGTGAATACAGGACTATCACAGGGATTCCAAGTGATTCCATCGTATTGATTGTTTTATTCATTGTATCACGGTTGTCCCACCCGACTGAACAATCTCCTACTCTGAGAATTATTACATCAGGATCTGAACTTGCAAGAGCTTCGAAGCTTATGACGTTGTACTGTTGGGGCGTTAACCGGATTGTATCTTTTATCGAAGGGTCTAGGTAAAGCATTGTGTTTTGGCCATTCTCATACGTAATATTTTCTCCCTTGACACTCGGAATTTCTACTTTATTATTAGGGGTGATCGTGGTACCAACAGCCACAATATTATCCTGGACACCCAGGCTGATCATTACACATTCGACGAAGCCGTCACTTATCACGGCGGTTCTTGTGATGTTTTTCGGCACTTTTACCTGGACACCTCTCATATCCGTGATAATGCTGGATTCATCGTTTGTTGATGGGTCAGTTGCTGGTAAAGTGGCTTTTTCTGATGTGCATCCGGAAAAAGGCAAACTAACGAGTAAAATCAAAAACATACAAACAATCAATTTATTCATAAAAACCTCAACTTCAGTTGTTTACTGATTGATCATTATTTGTAGCGTTTTGTAACCTTCCAGGGAACAATACGTTTGAAAGTGCTGTTTTTATGCTAAATCTTACGTGTAAGTCGGAAAATCGCAGCATTCAATATTTTAATTTACATAAACAACTATTAATGATAATAATAGTTTGTAGCACTTTAATTTAACTTCTTATTAATATACTTGTCTATTTTGTGTTATGTATATTATTAGATGTTATCAATATTAAAAAAGATCTTATCATGTCTTTAGAAACCTTTACCTTATTGATGTGCTTTAGAATTCTGGTAGATGTCTGTCACTTCAGTGATGGTAGTAATCACCTATCGATCATATTACATTAAGTGCCAGCAATGAGGCCAGAATAAAGAGAGTGATTCCAGTTGAAACATTTATGACGGCCCGGTGTTGTGTTCTGATCATGTCCAACTCGTGGGCGGAAAATCCTAAAGAGAGCAGCGTCCCCAGACTCAGTACCGGTAACACGACGCCTATATTGTAAGCCATCAGGCAGTATAATCCCTGAAATGAACTTCTCTGGCCAGCCATCATGCCGAGTATCGCTAGATATGGTCCGCCAGTGCAGGGTATTTTAATCAGGCCGAATCCCAGCCCCATGGCAAAGCTGCACCCAACCATATTTATTTTGCTATAAGGCCGCAGCAAAGAAACGAACTTTTTAAACCCTGAATCCGAGAAGCTGTACTCATAGTGGAATAATTCCCTGATTATCATGGTAGAGCCGATGAAGAGAATCGAAACGATAATTGTATTTTTGGCAAGACTATACATGGAGGGTATGGTTGTACTGATCCTGTAGAAGCAAATGCCTATCAGTGCATACATAAAGAGCAGCCCTGCAGAAAACGCAATTACATTAATCAGCATTAAGTACCGTCTTTCTCCAGAAGCTGCCAGCGCGGTCATATATGCCATGACTGCGAGGATACACGGGGAAAATGCAGCCATGACTCCGGATACAAACGCAATGGGGACTGAGAACACTGGAATCGTGCCGACGGACACATAACTGTCTGTGATAATGTGACTGCCACTGTCATCCTCGTAATATACGGCAGATGGGGATACGTAAGAGGTATTGCCTCCCGATAGCACGTATGTGACCTTTTCCTCAGCTCCCGGCTGCAATGGTCCGCTCCAGAAAAATTGCCCTGAAACTAACCGGGAGCCCTCTGTCAGCCCTCCGGAAAGACTGACATTAATAGGTGTGTTTTCCTGGTTGGATATATACACGGTTACCGTGACATTACTGTCGCTTTTACTCTTTTTCACTGCAGTCGTATGCACGATCACTGGCGAAGCATATCCATAAGAAGACGCTATTGTATCCTTAATATTCTTTAGAACAGTTCCGTGCTCTCCCTCAAGGTTTGAGGGACCAATGATTGTATGGTTATCGATGATCAGATTCGGGATGTCTGTCATACCATATCGATCTACATAAGATGCGCCTTTTTGTGAATTGACCCTGATTTCCTGATAATCAACAGATAAGTCTTCTTTGCGGGCTTCTTCAACAGCCTGCCTGACTACTGGCATTACTTCGGTACACCGGTGGCAGCTTTCATCATAGAGATATATAACTGTGACAGGTTTCACATCATCCGCATAAGCGACTGAAGGCAAAGCAGTAAGAGTTATAATAATAATTATTAAAAATGTGAATAGATCACATACTGTTTCTTCCATTAGATTTCCGGAATACCGATGATCTATAGATCCTACCATTTTTAACCCTTTATACTAAACTGTCCTTTCTTATTTTTGCATATAATGTCTAATTTTTAACAATAACTGTTACGATCTTATATGATCTTATTTATAATACCCAATTCGATAGTATTATGTAGTAAAATGTAATAAAAAACAATCAATTATTATTACGGTGGTCGTATATGAACGATAATCCTAACAATAATCATCGAATAAACAAGCCGTCGAGTTGTTTTCTCTTTAAAAAGGGTTTAATGTTGTGTGTACTTATTGTGTTCCTTATAGTATCAGTAGAAGGGTGCATAGAAAAGACAGGACCGATTACAACAACTGCCGCAAACTTATCAACGACAGCAGACTCACCTGATGAACAATATCGTTACGTGACGGATATGCGTGGCGTGCAGGTAAAAGTGCCAAAGGACATCCAGCGTATTGCTACAATCGATGACGGGTTCGTTGAAGGTGTCCTGACGAATCTTAGCGAGATAGATAAAGTCGTGGCTATCGGGTCATGGTCACTCAAACGAGACTACTCATATTCATACACCACGATATATGGAAGTAATTATTCGTACGTACATGGATGGAATACAATGAAATACCTGCATCCATGGTTGAATGAAACGCCCTGTATTAACTCTCCCCAGGGTAACATAATCAGCTATGAGACATTGGCAGACGTGAATCCCGATGTTGTTATCATGCGGGTTGGGGACTGTACAATCGGCACCAGTAATGAGGAAAAAATCACGAAGACTATATCAGCTATCGAGTCTCTGGGTATACCACTTGTGGTATTGTATTCACCTTCATATTTTCAAAATTCTGACCTGGGAACGATGAGAGATGAAATGCGCGTGATTGGCCAGTTGTTTGGAAAAGAACAGAAGGTGATGGTTCTGGCTGATTACCTGGAAAGCACCGAGAAGATGATCCGGGAACGTACCCGAGACATACCTGACAATGAAAAGAGTAGTGTACTCTATATCGGTTTGTCTCCAAATGCCAGAAGATCTGGCGGGGCAGGGACTGTATCTGGTACTGACACGCCTGAATCTTACATTATTGAAAATATATGTAATGGTAGAAATGTGTACCGTGACACAGGCTCAGGTAAACTATTAAATGCGGAACAAGTGATGGCTTTAGATCCGGATGTCATACTTTTGCCCACTGCAAATGGATTCCACCCGCCGCGCGAGTTGTATGAGGCGCCGTATTATCAGAATCTTCAGAACATGCGTGCAGTCCTGAACAAACGGGTGTATGCCATGCCATGGACGCCAATGAACTGTGCACGCAGGACAGAATACCCTATTGATATGATGGTCATAGCCAAAGCCTGTTATCCTGACCTGTTCAGCGATATCAAGGTTCATGAGTTTGCCCTTGATTTCTACCAGGATGTATATGGCGTGAACAGGACAACTGCAGAGGAACTTCGTTCAAACCAGTGGCTGGATTGGACAGTGGAGTCTGATTTCTAGGTGTAAATCATGGAAGAAGTATCGACTGACGTGAAAATATCACCCCGTCCCGCCCTCGATTTTTTTGAGACGAGGAAATTGTGTATTATGCTTTTTCTCGCTGTTGTTATGGTGGCAGGTGGGATTATCACAATCTGTTTGGGGACATATCATGTTTCTATACTGGAAGTGTACTCTATCATCGCTACTCACCTGTTTTCACCGGATAATGTGGATTCTCTGAATAAACTGAAAAACACGATTATCTGGACTATCCGTTTTCCGAGGATCATTATGGCTATAACCGTTGGTATCGGGCTTTCTGTGGCAGGGTCGATTTATCAGGGATGTTTCCACAATCCTCTTGTGGAGCCGTACATCCTTGGGGTGTCTTCGGGAGCGGCTTTTGGTGCAGCTCTGGGAATCGTTTATCCTCATATCTTTATTTCTATACAGCTGGGTGCTTTCCTATTTGCCTCGCTCTCCGTATTACTGGCATATACACTGGCAAGGAACAGGGGACAGACGCCCGTGGTTACGCTTGTGCTCGCCGGTGTCATCATAGGCTCGATATTTTCCGCGTGCGTCTCTATCATGAAATACCTCTCAAACGACACACAATTGAGGGAAATTGTCTTTTGGATGATGGGTGGCTTCTACTATACCACATGGGATGATGTGTATCTAACTGTGCCTGTTGTGTTAATATCCGTAGCTATTATGTGGTTCTTCGGGTGGAAACTAAACGTCCTTTCCATGGGCGATGAGGAAGCTCGGGCTATGGGTGTGAATCCGGAAGTTTTTAAATTTATTTTCATTGTGCTGGCCACGCTGGTGACTGCCGTCTGCGTATCTTCAGTCGGAATTATTGCATGGGTCGGTCTGATGATGCCCCATGCCGCTCGCCTGATCCAGGGTCCGGATAACCGTTTTGTCATACCTACCGCAGCACTGATGGGGGGTGTTTATATTATTTTTTGTGATACGATTGCGCGTACTCTTACTTCGGCAGAAATCCCTATCGGGATTATCACTGCTATCGTAGGTGCACCTTACCTTGTGTATCTGCTGCGCAGTAAAGAAAAGGAGATTTTTGGGTGATTTATATGTTGAGAGTAGATAACCTCAGCTTTGGGTACAACAGCGTACCTGTATTCAAAGGGGTTTCATTCAGGGTAGAGAAAGGTTCTTTATGTGGACTTTTCGGGCCAAATGGTTCAGGGAAGACAACCCTGTTCAAGTGCTGCATGAGCTTCCTTAAGTACAATAGCGGCAGCATATCCGTTGACGGATGCGATGTCAGGAAGAAGAAGATCGGGGAGCTGGCAAAACTTGTCGCCTACGTGCCCCAGGAACACAAACCGCCCTTTCCTTACCTTGTCAAGGAAGTCGTGCTGATGGGCAGGACACCACACATGGGCGGCATCTTTGGCATTTCCGAGGAGGACAGGAATAAGGTCTGGGAAGCTATGGAAATGCTCGAGATCTCTCATCTCGCCGATAAGCCTTACAACCAGCTTAGCGGTGGTCAGCGCCAGCTCGTGCTTATCGCAAGGGCTATGGCACAGGATACGCCTTTAATGCTGCTGGACGAGCCTACATCCGCTCTGGACTTCTGCAATCAGATCCGGATCTGGGACATTCTAAAGAAAATATCCGCGAAAGGGACAACCATACTGGCCTGCAGCCATGATCCAAACCATATCTCATGGTTCTGTGATGATGTTGTTGTCATGTACCGGGGAGGTCTGGTCGCAAAAGGAAATCCGAAAAGTGTAGTATCCGAGCAATTACTGAGCACTATATTTAACGACATTTGCAGTGTCGGTTATATGGACCATCTGATGATGGTATACCCAAAGAATATCCAGGCCTAATGCCTGGTAGCTGCGATAACCAATTGTTCCCCATAAGTTCGCTATAGTAATTTTGGTAGTGGGTGTGAGTTACTGAAAACCAAGAGTTTCCAAATCTCTCCCTATTTATTTCAAACATGGGACATGTGCTCGTTTTTTCAGATTTGATCAATGACTCACCCCCCATTACCGTAATTTTTAATAGACAGGAAGGATTTTAGTATAGAATGCTTTTGAGCTAAATCTCACTAATAATAGTTTGCCAGCTATTCTCGCAATAACAGCAGGAGCAATTTCTGTAATCCGGCATTATTCCTTTCTTTTCTGTTTTACGGGCCGCCTTATAATCGTTTTAAGTTTAAGTCTATTTTTGGCATTTTCCAGCACCCTCTTATTTCTGCCGATTATTCTGCTTTTCATTGTTTATCATTAGTTCACTGTCATTTAAGTCATTGAACTCGATTTTGTGAAAGCATATCTCATCTTTTCCTATACTCTCGAACCATCTCTACGTACTCAGCCGCATTTTCTTTTATAGCCTCAACCTCTGACTCGTTAGTTTCCCTTTTTATCGTCCCCGGAACTCCGATAATAAGGCTGTTAGCCGGGAACGTCTTTCCCTGAGGCACAAGCGCATTTGCTCCAACGATTGAGTTTTTTCCGATCTCAGCCCCGTTCAGCACAGTTGAGTTCATGCCGATAAGCACATTATCTTCTATTTTGCATCCGTGAAGCACAGCCCCGTGCCCGACTGACACATTATCTCCAACCTGAACCCCATTTTCGGGGTCTGCATGAATCACCACGCCGTCCTGGATGCTTGTCCTGTTTCCGATCTTTATTTTGTTCTGATCTCCCCGAAGCACGGCATTAAACCATACGCTTGAAAAATCCCCTACCTCAACATCTCCTATTATGTCGGCAGAATCCGCAACAAAAGCTGTTTCCGAAATTTTCGGGCTTTTGCCTTTAAAATCCATTATCATCTTTATCCTCCGATTTTCAAGGTGCTATTTTTTCTTTATTTATCTTATTTCTCGCGTCTTTTATGTCGTTTTTCGATTTTAGCTCCTGCTATGCGTGGAGTCTTCTTTCTACAATTCTCAAAAATATCTCCGGGTTCAAACCTCATAACGGTTCAGATTGCATAACGATACACAAGGTATGCGATGACAAGTATTGTCAGGACGGGACGGAAGTTCGGGGTCAATTCCTTGTAGCCTGTATTTCTTCCTTCAGGTTTCTGTCGCTTAAGCATGTGGCCTATTATTGAACTGATTGAAGGGTTTGTCAAATGTTCCTTTTTCCGGTATCTGACCATGAGCTTAAAGTGTGTCACTGTCACAATAAAGGCCAGGACGAAAATTGCAAAGCCGGCGATTTGGAGGTATCCTGCATAATTCAGTAGTGTTCCAATGGCCAAAAAAGAAACAAAATATACCGGGATTGAGCGTAACAGTTCTTCTACCACAATGGGATCCCATTTCAAACTTTAGCTCCTTCTTCTCCTCTCAGTATATGTTTTTTTGTTACGTGCTTACTTTTGTTCATGACTTTAAAAACGTTATGTTTCCCGAATTGCGCCTCGCCCGAATTGCGCCTCGGGAGTACGCGGTCCGTTTCACTCGCTTCGCTCGCTCAAGCGGACTAATTTATAGTTTATCGCAGTGAGCTTCTCTTAAGAGGACTGAATTACAAATATCTCTGACCCGTACAACTTTATTCACTATACCGGGTCGTTCTTGCCACTCTCGACGCAGGAGAGCGGTCTTGCAAAGATAAAATCAGAAAACGCAAATTAAAGAAACAAAGTAAGCCGGTAAGAAATAAAGATAAGAAGGAAAAAATATCTCCAAAAGAAACCAGCAATTAAAAGCGACCCGAGCGCCTGAATTAACAGACTCTGGGGATCGGATCTCCAGCCGGCACGTCCACATAGCGCATGCCGCCGAAGCGGTTTCTTAGGATTACTTCTCCTTTGTTTTCCGCAGTAATTTCTCCGATAAGGGCTGCGTCTTTGCCGTAGGGGTGCTTTCTGAGGATGGAGAGGACTTCTTCTTCAAAGCCGGCTTTCACTCCGATTACCGCCTTTCCCTCGTTTGCAACTTCGAGGGGGTCCAGGCCCAGCATTTCGCAGGCTGCTGTGACTGCGGGCTTGAAGGGGATCAGGTCTTCTTCGAGGAGGATCCCTGTTCCGGCTTTTGCTGCCATTTCGTTGAGGGCGTTTGCAAGCCCTCCGCGGGTCGGATCTTTCATAGCTGTAATTACCGGTTCCCCTTCCGGCGTCCGGAGTTTCAGGATTGGTTCTATGAGTTTCCAGAGGGGCGCGGAGTCCGAGACAAGGTCGGTATCGAAGTCAAAACCTTCCCTGTGAGCCATAAGAGAGATCCCGTGGTCGCCGATCGTGCCTGTGACAAGGAGCCGGTCTCCTGGCTTCAGTCCCGAATCCCTTACCGGGCTGTCCGTTATGCCGAGGCCTGCTGTGTTCAGGATGATTGAGTCAAGGGCAGTTTTTTCCACGGTTTTTGTGTCGCCTGTAATTATAGGGACTCCAACTTCCGCAGCAGTTTTGTCCATTGTTTTGATTATCTCTTCAAACTCATGAATTGGAAAACCTTCAGGGACAATGACTGCGCAGGTAAGGGCAAGGGGCTTTGCTCCCATCACCGTGAGATCGTTGATGGTGCCTGAAACTGCCAGACGTCCTATATTGGTGTCCGGGAAGAAAGCAGGGGTTATCACGTGGCTGTCCGTTGTCAGCACAAGTTCGGAAGCGGGGTTAAAGTTCTCAAGTCTGACCGTAGACCCGTCATCAAGGCTTTCAAGGCCTATTGAGCCTGCGCTTTTGTTGCGGAAGTTTTTAAGGATAATCTCCCCTATAAGCTCCTGCATTACCTCTCCGCCTGCACCGTGTTCCAGGGAAATGGCATTTGCTTTCATATCCGGTCTCCTTTTACTTTTATCCGCGTTTAAACCGCTTTGAATTGCTTTACTTTCTCTGAGTTTCCTGTGCTCTTCCGATTCCAAGTTCAATAAAGCTTATCCAGGTCTCAAGGCTCTCCCAGTCATGCTTTGAAGTAAGGATGACCGGCACATCAGGGTTTAAGGAAAGGATGTCATCCCTCATTTTCTCTGCGTCAACGTCAACTGCATGTGCAATGTCAACCTTATTTATGACCGCAAGTTCTGCAGTTTTGAAAATCATAGGATGCTTGAGGATGATATCGTCTCCTTCAGTGACGCTCACCACAACCACCCTGAGGTGTTCTCCAAGCTTGAAGTCCACAGGGCAGATCAGATTGCCCACATTTTCAATAATAAGGAGGTCCGTATTGTCAAGATCGATCTCATCGAGGGCTTTCTCCACCAGTTTTGCGTCCAGGTGGCATTCCTTTCCAGTGTTTACAGGGATTGTCTGCACCCCGAGTTTCCTGAAACGTGAGGCATCCATCTCTGCGATGACGTCACCTGCGATTACCACTGTTCTGTACTTTTCTTTGAGGTACCTGACTGCCTCTTCGATCAGAGTGGTCTTTCCTGACCCGATGGCTCCCATAACGTTGACTGAGAAGACTCCGTGTTTGTCAAGGGCCGTCTTGTTTTTTTCGGCAATCTTATCATTTGCCTTGAACACATCGTGTCCCATGTGGATTACATGCATTAACATAAACATCACTCGGGGTTGCTTGGTTATCTCGATGAAAAAATCCGTTTGTTGTTTGTGAATTAAATTTTACGGATCAGGATGTCTGTTTAGGTAGATGTATGTTTGAATGTTTAGGTAGTATGTTTGAATGTTTAGGTAGTATGTTTGAATGTTTAGGTAGTATGTTTGAATGAGATTTTAAGTGAGTATTTTTAAGTGAGTATTTTTAAGTGAGTATATTTGATAGACCTGCTACCTTTTACTACATTTATATATTTGTCTGCCTGGAGGTTCACTTTTCTACTTCTGTCTCAATATCAATGCTTTTTATAATCAGTTCTCTGCCCCCTGTGATGCGAGCATTTTTTCCGCATACAGGGCATTCAAGCGCTGCGATGTATTCCAGAAGTTCGCTTTGGAGTTCGCCGTCCTTTCCTATCTGTGTTTCATCCACAGTGCCGGTGTATCCGCACTCGCATTCCAGGGAGGGTGGGATCATCTCTACAATGAACTCCGCATTTTCAGCAATGCTCCCCTCGGCAATGGCCTTAAAACAGAAGCTAAGTTGCTCCGGATTTGTATGGGCAAGCCTCCCCATTTTCAGGATTACATGCCTGACTTCCTGGGCTTCGTGAGCTTCGGCAGTTGCTATTACCTGCTCAAAGATCTCACAGGCGATGGAATACTCATGCAAGCCTGTTTCCTCCTTCCCGCGAGTACCTGAACCAGTTGTAGCACATACCTTCCTGACTGACCATACAGGGTCCCGTCGGATTTTTCGGGGTGCAGTCTTTCCCGAAGTTGGGGCACTGGGATGGTTTTGCTTTCCCTGTGAGGATGGCTGCACAGATACAGCGCTTCTGATCCTTTTTCTCCGCTTTTGCCCTTATCTCTGCAAGAGAAGCAGAATAAAGGTCTTCATGCTTCTTTGAGGCGTCTTTTTCCTCATACTCTTTCCTGAGCACTAGCCCCGAATCTTCAATCCTTCCAATTCCCCTCCACTCGGACTCCGAGGTTTCGAATACCTCATTCATCATTTTCAGGGCTATTGTGTTCCCTTCTGGCTTTACGACCCTTGGATATCCATTTTCTATCCTTGAGACTCCTTTCTCTGCCTGTGCCAGGAGCAGGTTTATTCCGAGGAGGATATCTCTAGCCTCAAACCCGCTCACAACAACAGGAAAGCCTTTTTCTGCAAGAGGTTCGAAAGGCTTTGTCCCTATAATGGTTGCTACATGCCCGGGGGCAATAAAAGCATCAACTTCGGCATCGCTGGCAAGAAGCCCAACTGCTGGAGGCGTCTGTTTCTGAGAGGCAAGGAGGCTGAAGTTTTCGGGAGGATTTCTTAGAAGGGCAGCTGCATTGGCGGGGACTGTGGTCTCAAAACCGACCCCGAAAAAGACCACTTCTAGCTCAGGTTTTTTGTTTGCAAGGGATACGGCATCATCAATGCTGTACACCATCCTTACGTCTGCTCCCTCAGACTTTGCATCCAGCAGGCTTTCTGCCGAACCAGGGACCCTCATCATATCCCCGAAAGTGACTACAGTTGCTCCACTCTTTGCAAGGGCAATCGCAATGTCAATGTCTTTTTCGGGAGTGACACATACGGGGCATCCGGGACCGCTTATTACGTCTATATTCTGCGGAAGCACGCTTCTGAGCCCGTATTTTGCTATGGTCCTTTCGTGCGTACCGCAGACATGCATTATGCGGAGTGGGATTCCGGAGGCTTGAATTCTTTCCAGAAGCTTTTTTTCAAGTTCAGGCATACCGGGCTTTAAAGAAGAATCCTTGTTTTTCATTTCACTCAGCGTCCGTTTCTTCGGAGGTCCTCGTTTCAGAGATATCCGAATCTTCAAGGCCTGATATCTGCCTGAGGAGACGCATGGTTTCTTCACTCTCTTCTTTCGAGATTTCAGATATTGCGTACCCTACATGGACAAGGACATATTTCCCGAGCAGAGTCTCACTGGCACCTCCAAGCAGGTCCATGTTTACATCTCTGCAGATCCCACCCATATCAACCGTGGCAGTGTTTTCATTGACGATGGCCTTGATTTTTCCAGGTATAGCTATACACATATTACCTCTACTGTTTTTCGTCCCTATTTTTTCTTTTCAAAATCTGATAATTGCGAGATCTAATTTTCAGTGAGAACAATACTTTAAGAACAATCCTTTAAGAGGATTGGCCTTAATGTGATTACTCGCTATTTGAATTGATACTCAAATTCTCAAGGGTTAGTATGCTAGAATATGCTAGTGCTAGAATATGCCAGGAACTAAATCCCTGGGCTTTATAAAAGTAAGTATATTGGTGAATATTATTTTGCGCAATTGTATAGTTCTCTATTATATCTTTTTTGTTTTTAATTTCGCCTTCAAAATTGATACCTGTTTTTTGCTCTTATTTTAGAGCCGACCTGGGAAATGCTTTTTACAATGTTCAATAACCTGTTTTGACTATTATTAAGGTTAATTTAATTCAAAATTTGTATTTAATCAAAGTTGTGCTGGCGCACTCCGCTGCAAGCAACGGGGTATGTTCGCACCCCGTTCCAAAGTCCATAAACGGAAACAATAACCCTAATGCGACTTAGTTCGAGCAGAAGTTAACAAACAAAAAATGGAATCGATAAATTGTATTTTCATTAACGGTTCTCGGGGACGTTTTCCATCCCCTCAGCAAGCTGCTGGGTATTCAACTGAAAACAAACTTCTTTTACATCATTAATATATTTATTCTATAGTGTAAAAATCCTTAAATACTATTCCCTCATTGAAAACATTATTGGCATATTTATATACATATTTATATAAATTGCAGCAAATTTAAATTCAAACTTTCTTTCATACATATATTTTGGGTAAAAAACAAGATGTGGTAGAGATGAGTACTGGAATGAAAAATCTTATTCGTACACTGGATAGTTTAGATTTTTTAAAACTAGACCGGCGTACTTTCATGAAGGCTGTAGGCGTGCTTGGCGCAACTACATTTCTTGGCACCTATAAAACAGAGATCGCAAGTGCGCTTGAGTTTGCAGAGACAAAGATTATCTGGCTTCACGGTGCTGAGTGCACCGGCTGTTCCGAATCCATTTTAAACGGAGGCAATCCTGATATTGTCCAGGCAATCAGCAAACTCAATGTCAACATTGCTTACCATGAAACTCTTCTTGCCCAGCAGGGGCTATTTGTCGATGGCGAGCCTGTAAACACCTCTGAATTGAACTCCGAGCTTCTCGTTGACGAACTTATCGAAGAAGGCAACTATATTCTTGTCGTGGAAGGCGCAATTGCAAACGGTCCGGATGGCTCGGGGCGCTACTGCGTTATAGGGAACAGGACTTTCAAAGAGCTCTTTGCAAAAGCTGCAACACGTGCCAACGCTATCCTTGCAGTTGGAACCTGTGCCACTTATGGGGGAATTGCCTGCGCTGACAGCGCTGTTTCCCAGGTTACGGATTACAGGGGAGTGGCTTTCACAAAGGAAGATCGCTCAAAAGGCATGCTCACAGAGCTTGGGATCCACAAGCCCGTAATTAACATCCCTGGATGTCCTGCACACCCGGACTGGATTCTCCTTACCGTAGGTGCGGTAATCCTTGGCAAGATCAAGATTCCAGAAGACCTGGAAACTATCCTTGACCAGTACGGAAGGCCCAAGGTCTTTTTCCCTACCGACCACACAGTACATGAAAACTGCCCTCGCCGCGGCTACTATGACCGTGGAGAGTTCGATGAGCAGATTGGCGGAGAAAAGTGCCTCTGGAAGTTGGGCTGTAAAGCTCCTTATTCTCACGCAGACTGTGCAATTCGCAAATGGAATGGTTCCGTAAGTATGTGTACTCAGGCAGGTTCTCCCTGTATTGCCTGCGTTGAACCCGGCTTCCCTGACTCATCAAGGCCTTTTTATGTTGAAGCTGAAGACAAGGGCGTGCTTCTCGGGGCAAATATTGACACATTATCCAAAGCTGCAGTCGGTGCTGCTACCGTAGTTGCAGGGGTACATGCTGTTCGGAGAATGAAAGGAGAGTGAGTAAAAAATGGTAAACGTTACAGTCGACCCCTTAACAAGAATTGAAGGTCACCTTCGCCTGTCCACTGAAGTAAATGCTGAGGGCGTTATAACTGATGCCCAGAGTTCCTGCCTCATGTTCAGAGGCTTTGAACGCATACTGCAGAATCAAGACCCAAGGGATGCAGCCCTTCTTGTCCAGAGGATCTGCGGGGTATGTCCTACTTCTCATTCCCTCACAGCCGCCAACGCCCTTGACCAGCTCTTCGGTGTGGCTGATACGATTCCAAAAGATGCACTTGTAGCAAGGAACATTAACCAGGCTTTAAACTTCATTGCAAGCCATGCAACCCACATATACATACTCTGGGGCCCTGACCTTGCAAACCCTGCATACCGTGATGTCCTTACCCCCCTCGGGGAAACCGGAAACGCCGTCTGGAAAGAAATGGTCGGCAGGTTTGCCCCGATCAGCTACAAGATTGACGGACAATCAGTGCCTGTAGGATCCTCCTACCTTGCAGCGATTCCTGAAAAGAAACGCCTTCAGGAAGCAATTGCAGTAATCGGCGGAAAAATGCCCCACCAGGTCACATCCTATCCGGGCGGATATACCTACAAGCCAAACGTGGCAGATATTGGCAAGCTTTCCTCTTATTATCTTCAGGTCATGGACTTCGTTTCGAATTACACTTTAAAGGTTCCATTCGAGACCTGGATTGAAAACACTTACAATGCAAGCTCCCCTCAGAAGGCAGTAAGCTTCGTGGTTGAACACCTCAAAGGCCTTGTTGAGAAATCCGTAGCCTCAAATGACTTCTCCAGGGAAGCAGGCTGGGGAGATGCGGAGTTCTATGCAGCCTTTGGTTCCGAACTTGTTGGAGAAACTCTGCTTGGTCTTCCTGCAAGCCTTAAGCACGATAAAATAGGCGGATATAGCGACCCCTCAAAGATCGCCTTCCTTTCATACGGTGGGTTCTACAAACCTGAGAATGGGGACGGATATGATCCGAACAGCCCTGCAGGAGACCGCTTCCTGACTTCAGGTGTTGTGACCGGAAGCCTCGAATATCAGAATTTTGATGCAAGCAAGATTACTGAAAGCGTTGCTCACGCCTTCTATGATGACACAGCTGACCTCCACCCCTCAAAAGGTGAAACCAATCCGTTTACCGATCCTGAGGCAATCCGCTTTGACCAGGGCTCCGAGAGCAGGTACACCTGGAATAAGGCTCCGAGATATGACGGAACTCCCTGTGAGGTTGGGCCTCTTGCACGTATGCTTGCAGCTAAAGAACCTCTTGTGACCGGACTTGCTCTGGCCTTTAACGAGAAAGGTTACTCTGCAGCTAACGTTTACACAAGAATGATGGCTCGTATCCAGGAAACCGCAATTATCGCAAATGAGCTCCTTAAGTGGGTAACTGTCGATTACGACCCTAACGGCAAGATTGCTGTTGACACCGACCTTTCAATGGCAAAGAATTCGGAAGGCATGGGTCTCTGGGAAGCTCCACGTGGTGCTCTCGGTCACTGGGTCTCCACTGACAGCAACTCTAAGGTTATCACCTACCAGCCTGTAGTTCCGAGCACCTGGAACCTCTCCCCGAGAGATGGAGCAGGCGTACCCGGTCCTCTTGAGCAGGCTCTGATAGGGGCAAAAATCAATGCCGTAGACAATGCTCTTGATATCAACTACACCAATCCTGTTAACATCCTCCATATCGGTAGGTCCTATGACCCGTGTGTTTCATGCGCAGTCCACACCATTGACCTAACCGGGAAAAACGCTCCACGTACTTTAAGAATAGTATAAGGAGATGACCCATAAATGAAATCCAAAGACAGCCCGATGGTTGTTGAGCGGTATACCGTCCTTGACAGGACGGCCCATACCATCCACGCTATTTCGATGCTGGTGCTCATCATTACCGGGTTAAAAATCTACGCAGGCTGGGACTTTATGAGTTTCCACAATGCCCGCGCCCTTCACATGATCACGGTTCCTGCTCTGCTTGCAGTGAACTGGATTCTTATCCCGTACAACATCTTCTCTTCAAGCGAAGGTGGAGTTCAGGAAAAACTTGCACATTTCATGGACCATTATGTTTTCGGTCCTGAAGACGCAAAGCGCCTGAAGGCAATAATTCTCAATTTCTTCGGAAAGGGCGAGTACCCCGCATTCACCATTTATGATGAGGTGTCGGGACACTATAAAACCAAACTTCACCCCTTAATGAAGATCCTTATTGTGCTCGAAGGCACCGCCATCTTCGTGATTGCAGTTTCAGGTATTGTCATTTACAGGCTTGACTGGTCGCTTTTCGGACTCCCGATCGGGTCATGGATCCTTTCGGCAGGAGACCTTGTTGCACCTGCATTAGGGATGAGTTCCCTGCAGTTCCTCAGATCTCTTCACCTGCTCATGACATACTGGTTTGTCTTTGAACTGGTTGTCCACGTGGGTATCCTTGAGTTTGACCCGCATGTCTGGAAGTACTACAAGGCTATCTTCTGGTCCGGAAAAGAGGACCTTTCAGATGCTCACTATGTGGAAATCGTTAAACCTAACCCGAAACACCTTCCTGACAGTGAGCTCTGGCACGATTCGCCCGAAAAGTCTTCCGATGCTGTAAAGGAGTAATTTCCCGGAATTCAATCAAATTAAGGGAAAAGTAATGTAGGCATACTCAAAAAACACGGAAAAAACCTGTAGAATCTGTAGAAACCTGTAAAATCTGTAGAATCTGTAAAATCTGTATACACCTTCATAAAGTGAGAATATGCCTATATTACACGCTCCTATAAGAGTCCTGGGCTGCGGAAGCCCGCTAATGGGCGATGATGGCGTCGGCCTGAAAATTATCGAAGCCCTTAAAAAAACGGAACTTGAAAGGCTTGAAGGCCTTGATATCGTAGATGCGGGGGTCTGCGGGCTTGACCTCCTTAACCTGCTTGACGGTGCGAGAAAAGTCATTATAGTCGATGCAGTCCTTACAGGCAGCCGTAAAGGTTCAGTACACCGTATCGAAGGCGGGGACCTGATAACAGGCACTGAGCCACACACCCTGGTCTCGGTGCACGATCTCACAATTACCGATGTGTTGAGAATTGGAGAACAGGTGCAGTCCCTTCCGGAAATTGTGGTAATAGGAATAGAGATTGGAGAATTAGCTACTGAACTCTCACAGGAACTCAGTCCTGAAGTCCTGAATGCTGTAGATGATGCAATAAAACTGATAAGGGAAGAAATCTCTGAGCTTATCTGAATTATTGTCCTTCTTTCTTTTTTTTGTTATTCTTCTTTCTGTTTTATTTTTTCTCAGCAGCTTTTCTTTTATGAGAGTAAAATTCGATTTTCAGGGTGTTTTCGGGAATATGTCAACTTATCAATATGTCAATTTATCAATAATAGGTACTTATTTTTCGAGTTACTTTTTTATCAATTGGGTCTCCTATTAATGATATATTATCTATATTTTTTGCACTGAATTATTCTATTTCTACATGAGGGGTGTGGAATGAGTGGGGAAGGGGATCTTGACAGGTTCAAGAATCTGGATTTCATGAAGATGGATAGGCGTACCTTTCTTAAAGCCGTTGGGGCTCTTGGAGCATCTTTGTTTTTGCAAACCTATCGAGGCGACATTGTACGGGCTCTGGAATTTGCGGAGACCAGGATTGTCTGGCTACACGGCGGGGAATGTACCGGCTGTTCCATCTCTCTGTTGAATGGAGGTGAGCCTGACGTGCTTCAGGCATTCTCTCGCCTTAACCTTCGGCTTGCGTACCACGAAGTCCTGCTCGGCCAGCAGGGGATTTACGTGGACGGAAAAATGGAAGGCACTTCTGAACTCAATTCCGAGATCCTTTTTGAAGAAGTGATTGCGGAAAAAGGGTACATTCTTGTTGCCGAAGGAGCGATTGCTAACGGGCCGAAAGGCACCGGAAAGTACTGCTTCCTGGGTGGGAAGAGCTACAAGGATATTTTCCGGCGGACTGCAGAAAATGCTGCTTTCATCGTGGCTGTGGGACAGTGTGCAACCAATGGCGGAGTAAATTCCGCAGATAGTGAGATCCGGGACCTTATGGACTTCAGGGGAGTTGCCTTCACCATGGAGGACCGGGACAGGGGAATCCTTACGGAGTACGGGCTTGAAAAACCGGTAATCAATATCAATGGCTGCCCTCCTCATCCGGACTGGATGCTCCTCACTCTTGCCGCAGTTGTGCTTGGGAAAATCAAAGTTCCCGATGACCTCCCCTACGTTCTTGATGAATGGCTGCGTCCGAAGATCTTTTTCCCTCCAGACCACGTTATCCATGACAACTGCCCGAGGAGGGGCTACTATGACAAAGGGGAGTTTGACACTGTAGTCAGCGGCCCGAAGTGCCTCTGGAAACTGGGGTGCAAGGCCCCATACACCCATGCGGATTGTGCTATCCGCCGCTGGAACGGTTACCACAGCCTTTGCCCTCAGTCAGGGTCTCCCTGTATTTCCTGTGTCTCTCCGGGTTTCCCTGAGAGTTCACGCCCCTTCTTCCAGGAAATTGAAGATGCGGGGATTGTAGGCACCAGTATAGATACCGTCGCAAAAGTTGCTATAGGGGCTTCCCTGCTTGCTGTAGGCGCCCATGCCGTCCGGAGAATTGCCATCAAAGAAAAGCCTGAAGAAAAGGGAAAACAGCCTGAAGAAAAGGAAAAAAAGTCTGAAGAAAAGCCTGAAAAAGAGGAAGTAATGCCTGAAGAAAAGCCTGAAGAAAAAAGTGAGACCGCAAAAAAAGATCAGGGGGATGAGTAAATGGTCGAGGTTACGGTTGATCAGCTTACCAGGATTGAAGGGCACTACCGGATTACTACCCAGGTAAATGAGGAAGGGATAGTTACCGAAGCTCAGAGTATTGGGCTCATGCTCAGGGGCTTTGAACGTTTCCTCCAGAATCAGGACCCAAGGGATGCTGCCCTACTTACCCAGAGGATCTGCGGAGTCTGCCCGACTACTCACTCCATTGCAGCGGCAAATGCCCTTGACCAGCTCTTCGGGGTCACAGATGCAGTTCCAAAAGACGCCCTTGTAATGCGCAACATTCATCAGTCTTTGAACCTCCTGGCCAGTCACGCAACTCACTTCTACGTACTCTGGGGTCCTGACCTTGCAAACCCCGCATACAGGACCCTTTTAGGAAACTATGGAGATGCCGGAAAAGCTGTCTGGGACGAACTTCTCGGAAGGTTTGCACCTGTCAGTTACAGGCTCGATGGAGTTGACGTTCCAGTTGGAAGCGGGTATGTAGCTGCGCTGGGGGAAAAGCGGCGGTTGCATGAAGCTATTTCCCTCTTTGGGGCAAAGATGCCCCATTCTGTCGTTGCACATGTTGGTGGTGTGACATACGGGCCTACCGCTGCGGACATCGGGCAGCTTGCTTCTTATTACTGGAAATTTATGGATTTCGTCGAGGATATCGCTCTTGGAGTTTCCCCTGAGACCTGGGTCGAAAACACCCGGTTTGCCTCTTCCCCACAAAAAGCTGTAGGTTTCGTGGTTGACCGCCTGCAGGAACTTGTGGATGCTTCTCTCGTTTCAAATGACTTTTCCTATGCGGCAGGCTGGGGTGATGTCCCGCTGTACGCGGCTTTCGGCTCTGAGCTCATAGGCGAGGAAGTCCTGGGGCTTCCGGTGAGTATGAAACTTGACCGGATAGGAGGATACAGCGACCCCTCAAAGATCGGTTTCCTCGCCTACGGGCTGTTCTTCAAGCCTGAACTCGGAGATGGATATGACCCCGCAAGCCCTCCTGAGTCAAGGGTCATTCCTTCGGGTTTCCTGAACGGAAATCTTGAGCTTCAGAAGTTCGATCATAGAAAAATTTCTGAGAGTATTGCCCATTCCTTCTATGTGGATACCGAGTCAGACCGGTACCCTATGGAAGGAACCACTCAGCCGGAACCGGAACCCGATGAAATTGATTATTCCCGGGGGGTTGAAAGCCGGTATTCCTGGGTAAAAGCCCCTCACTACGGTGGGATTCCCTGCGAGGTCGGGCCTCTCTCTCGTATGCTTGTCATGAAAGATCCTCTTATCACGGGCTTTGCGGACCTGTTCCGGGAAAAGGGTTACCCGGTTACCAATACCTATCTGCGCATGCTTGCCCGGCTGCAGGAGATCCTGGTGGTTGCCTCCGAACTCATTAAATGGCTGGCTGAGGATTTGAACCCCAATGGGAAATTTGCGGTCCCCACCGACCTTTCAATGGCAAAAGATTCGGAGGGCATGGGGCTCTGGGAAGCTCCGAGGGGAGCTCTCGGGCACTGGATTAAAACAGGGCCTGACTCAAAAGTTACACTATATCAGGCTGTGGTTCCGAGTACCTGGAATATGGCACCGCGAAACTCCGCTGGAATTCCGGGTCCCGTGGAGCAGGTCCTTTTAGGCTCAAAGATTTCTGTTGCAGAAAACGCGCTTGGAGTAGATTATACCAATCCTCTTGGTATCCTTCATACGGCACGTTCTTATGACCCCTGCCTAGCCTGCGCGATTCATGCTATTGACCTTAAAGGGCAGCAAAAAGGGCAGTTCAGGGTGGTCTGATCGGAGTTGATAATATGGCTGGACAGGAAGGAAATCCGGGTATTGAGGGCAGTCTGGTAGTTGAGCGCTATACGTTGCTTGAACGGGTGACACACCTTGTTCACCTTCTATCCATGCTGATCCTCATTGTTACCGGGCTTAAAATTTATCTCGGCTGGGACTTCATGGAGTTCCATACAGCCCGCACACTTCATATGATTTCAGTTCCGTTTTTCCTGGTCGCAAACTGGATTCTTGTCCCGTATAATGTCTTTTCGTGCCTGGGAACGTGCAGTCTAAAGATCCGCTTTAACCATTTTTTTGAAAGTTACATTTTCGGGGCCGAGGATGCAAAACGTCTGAAGGCAATTATCCTTAATTTCTTTGGCAGGGGCGAGTATCCGGCATTTACTATCTACGATGTAAAAGAAGGGCATTACATAACAAAACTGCACCCCATGCTCAAGCTACTTATCATCATCGAAAGCACGGCAATCTTCTTTATCGCTGTCACAGGTATAGTGCTTTACAACCTTAACTGGTCTCTTTTAGGGCTTCCTGTGGCTCAGTGGATCATTTCCATTGCCGGATACTTCGCACCTTACCTGAGCGTATCCGCATTGGGCCTTATCCGTCTGGTTCACCTGACTGCAACTTACTGGTTCCTGCTTGAACTAACGCTCCACGTTGGAATTCTCGAGTTTGACCCTAAAGTGTGGAAATACCACAAAGCGATCTTCTGGTCCGGAAAAGAAGATCTCTCAGACAGGAATTTTGTCAGGGTAATTGAAGAACATGATAATAAATTATTCCTGAAAGATCAAAAATGATTACTGGAAGAGCATTAATGGTGGTAATAAGTAATAAATGGCTGATTAGTGTCAGAAATCAATTACAGGGCAGAGTAAATCGCTAAAAGAGTAAGAACCTGAAACTTCTTTTCCAACCGGATTTTCAGGCGCACCTATTTTGGAAGCAGGGTGATTTCCATATGGTTATATATTGTCCCTTTCATATTTATATATGGGAATCCATATGCATGAACTGGCGGCAGTCAGGACAAAAGTCGGCCAGATCATCCTCAACCTTTTTATTCTTTTTTTGGTGGTGATGCTAGGGTTAGTTGTGGTTGAGGTTGTTCTCAAATGTTTGGTAATTCGGAGCCCATAATGAAAACTTCGGCTTTTTTATTTTTTCCTATTTTTTCCTATTTTTTCCTATTTTTCCTCTACCCTCTAATTCGGTTCATTTTCCTCAGATTACCTTTAATGTTTTTTCTTCTCTAACTGTTTCTTCTTCCTTTTCAATTTCAGGGTTCTACAAGATCTGTAAAGGATTCGTGACTTCCTTTTCCGGGATTTTGTTTTCAGGTCTTTTTGGAATTCTGAAGGTGAAGGTACTGCCTTTCCCGGGGCTGGCTTTAACCCATACCTTTCCTCCGTGGAGTTCGACAAACTTTTTGACGAGCGCAAGCCCAAGCCCTACCCCTTCATATTTCTTGGATATGGACTCATCAATCTGTACGAAAGGCTGGAAAACTCTTTCATAATCATCTTCATTTATGCCGATACCGTCATCCTTTACACTGATCTCAATCATGTCTTCCTTAAGCTCTGCAGTGATGTGTACTTTCCCGCCTTCGGGTGAGAACTTAATTGCATTGTTCAAAATATTGTAAAGGATCTGTTTGAGCTTTACCCTGTCAGCAATTGTGGTTTTCAGTCCCTGCGCAATATTATATTCTATGCTGATATTTTTCTCAGCTGAGATGGGATAAAGCACTCTCTGAATCTCTTCAATTACTCCGGATATGTTTACTGTTTCGTAATAAAGCTCAATATTTTCCAGCTCAAGCCTTGAGATATCCAGAACATTATTGATCACGTCAAGAAGATGGGCCCCACTGTTCGAAATATTTTCCGTGTACCTCTTTTGTTTCTCGTTAAGGGGCCCGAAATTCTCACTTAAGAGGAGGTCTGAAAACCCTATAACCGCGTTTAGGGGAGTCCTCAGTTCGTGGCTCATGTTGACAATGAAAGTAGTTTTCGCTCTGTTTGCAGTTTCAGCAGCCATTTTTGCCTGAAGCAATTTTTCTTCGGCCTGCTTGCGTTCGGTTATGTCAATCATAATGCCGATGAGCATGGAGTCTTCCTCTATAAGGCCATTGAATACAAATTTGTTGATTATGACCTGATGCATTGAGCCGTCGGCAAATTTAAGAGAGGACTCGTAGACCTGATTTTTTCCTTGTTTTACCAGTGATTTGTCCATAGGATGGTATTTTTCGGCAATCTCTATGGGGGCAAAATCATATAGTGACTTTCCAAGGATATCTCTTTTTTCTAACCCAATAAAAGTTTTAAAAGCCCGATTACAGGCAACATAAATTCCGTTCTTATCCTTACAGAATACAGGCGTTGGGATTGAATCTATCATTTTTTTAAGGGCTTCACTCTGCTGAAGCCGTACAATTTCCAGCCTCTTTACCTCAGTCAGGTCTTCCACAAGAATAATGCCACCGTTAAATCTGGAATTTTCCGAAATCAGAGGCTTGTAGGTAATCTCACCAGGTATACTTTCGTTCTCAAGGCTGGAAATATATTTTATGTCGCAATGGATAGGAACTTCGGGGAGGCATGTAAAGCTTTTTTCTTCCGGCTTCTTCTCTTCTGGAGGGTTCAACAAATTGAAAATAAGTTTTTCGTTCTCACTACTGCCTGTAAAGTTTACAAAGTTTTCGTTGCATACGATGATAGTTCCATACTTGTCGAACTGGGCGATTCCTCCGGGAAACTCTTCAAAAAGCATGCGATATTTTCTTTCGGAATCCTTCAGGGCTTTTTCGGTCCGTCTGCGTTGGCTAATATCCCTGCCTATGGATATTACGGCTGCTTTTCCTTCGTATTCAATTAGCCTGTTATTGATTTCCTGAGGTGTGACCGTGCCATCCCTCCTCAGGGAATCCATTTCAAAAGTAAAATATCCTGTTTGCTTTAGCTTCTCTATCTGTTGTCCGAATTCAGTCAGGTGGATATTAGTCCTTAAATCTTTTATGTGCTTTCCGAGCATTTTACTGCGTGTATATCCGAAAAGTTCGCAGGCTATATGGTTTGCTTCCATGACCCTGCCTTTCATATCATGTATCAGAATAGAGTCACTTGAACTCTCAAGTAATGTCTTAAATTTTTTGTCCGTAGTTTCTTGCTTTATTCGAAGAAATTTCCATTTCCCATCTTTTTTGATCACCAATTTCTCCCCGGCCTCTATAAGGTCGAAGACCTCTCCTGAGGAAATATCTCCCTCTTTAATCATAAAGAGTGGTCTGATTTTCTTTTCAGGCATATTCTCAGCAAGGATACGTCTTAGTTCCTTAAGGGAGCTGGTTATTGATTTTCCGAAGGTTTTAACTTCAAGATTGATGCGCAGGTATCGCCAGTTTCCTGTGTGAATAAACTTAATAATCTCTTTCTGCGGAACCCCTGCTTTCCAATCAAAATAGATCCCTGAAGTCTCTGGCTGTTTGGCAGAAAGGGCTTCTGTTTCCTGCAGGGGAATTATCTTAAGCCTGGCTTTAGTTATGCAGCTTTCTATATCTAACTCTGAGTTTGAAAGCAAATCTTTTGCTAATTCTGCACTCTCGGGATCCGGGACAATCCAGATGCAGCGTTCTTTTTGTTGTAATCCTGCTTTAATATAAGCTGATGTAAGTTCTGTCCTGTCTTCTGTTTCCTTATAGACTGCAGTAAGGCCATTGGGTGGAATAGACGAACAGAAACATAACTCAGACTCAATCTTTTTATTTGTTATGTCTAACACCTTCCCGGAAACCCACAAACTCAGTTCTTTTGACTTCTTAAGTGCAAAATATCTTATGATATTTTTATAGTATATTTATAATCACTTCATTCATTTTATTACTCATTAAGTCTATACATTGGAAGAATAAAAGCTTTTATATCAGAATTCTGAGTGCCTGTTCATTTTATCATACATTTTTCCCAACCGAAATCCTTATTGTAAAGCCCGGGATATGGCAGGAGTATGGAAATGCAAAGGGAAATCCAGGTTATTTGTGGAGCGGTGAGAATCCCCCACCTTCCCGGTTTTCTAAAATTAATAACCACAATCGCTTCCGAAAACAAAGTAACTATTCAGGGCTTGAATGCTGACCTGATCGCGGGCGAAAGGCATCTTCATTTTGCAGTAGGGAAGGCTCTCAGGGCTGTCGCAGCAGGCAGCAACGTAGCAAAAGATCCAGGCATCGAGATCATGCGTTATGCAGCCGGAGAGAGGCAGATTGAAAGGAGTTTTTCTATAGGGCTGCATGAAGGAGAAAATAATGCGATTTTCGTGCTGCTTGGGAAAATGGATGATGTAATTCTTGCTTTCTCCGAAATTCGGAAGCTCATTGAAGAAAAACCATGTTCCGAACTGCTTGCTTATTCCAGTTATAAACGAAAAGGAATTCTTTCTCTCTTCAGAATCACAGATGCAGAAATAGAAGCTTCAGGAGAAGAACTTATCCCGGAACTCGTGATCGAGAGGGTGGCGCTGGCAGATTTCTTAAAATGAGGGAGATTTCTTAAAATGAGAGAGCTTTCTTAAAATGAGCAGGATTTTTATTAATCTTCGGACCTGCCCAAATAATTTTAGCTCCTCATTAATAGCCAGCGGTTAGTTTATACCGGCTTTTTCGCCTTTATTTTCAATTTTCACACTTTTTCTCAAACCAGTCCATCAGGGAAAAAGCAAGATCATTTGAATCTTCAAAAAGGCTTTCCCGCCCGTAGATTTCCTCTTCGGACTGGATGAACTTTCCTTCAACAAGCTCGTGCCCCGAATCATCGATAATATTTCTTATCCACCGCCTGTCAGCTTCAGGGTGAAACTGCAGCCCGATGACGTTTCCTTTGTATATATAACCCTGATTCGGACAGGCTTCGCTTTCGAAAAGTCTTACTGCGCCTGGCGGAATTTCAAAAGTGTCTCCATGCCACATGAATGCGGTAAATTCGGGAAATAAGCCCGCCGGAAGCTCTGAGTTTATCCCTCTCTCATTGTTCAGGTTTTCTTCTGCCAGAGCTTTTACCCTGTGCCAGCCGATTTCCTTGAACCTGTTTCTGGTAACCTTTCCGCCCAGAACCTCTGCAATCATCTGTGCTCCAAAACAGCTCCCAAGCACAGGTTTGCCTGTGTCTATCACTTTTTTTACAAACTCTTTTTCAGGCCTTAGCCATGGGAACTCCTTCTCCTGATAAACACTCATCGTGCCCCCCATTATCAGGAGCATATCGAACTCTTCAGGCTCAGGAAAGACAGGTTTTTCATAAAGCATAGTTTTTGTAAGGCGGTGCCCTTTTAGAGCTGCCCAGGTCCCTATGTTTCCAAGGGTCTCGTTTTTAAGGTGCTGGAGGCAATGTATTTTCATGTTTTTTCACTTTAGTTATGAAGTGGAATCAGTGGTTGTCCTGTTTTAAATATAGAGGTTTTTTTCAGTAATCATAAGGTATTTTATATAAATCTAATTATATGGATTTTTTATTTGTCAGAAATAAGTACAGGTGTGATTTTGAAACGAGTTCGGTATGATTTTGAAACTAGCTCAGTGTGATTTTGAAATGAGTTCAATGGGATACGAGTTCAAGGAATTTTACCGACAGGGCTTGCTTCGATAAACATTTAATGAGATATTTGTATCTGGATTCTTCCAATAGATATTAATATACTATTGTGTTAACAGATCACATTAGCAGATTAAGGGAATATTCAGAACAGGATTTTATTATCAGGATATTATCAGGAATCAGGAAATAAGAGTCGATTATCATGCCTCATCCAAAGACAGTAGAAGAAATGATTGAGTGCGCTGGGCCCATTGAATGTGAGTTACTTCCAAGGCTTATTCAGGTAACAGAAACTGCTGCCATTGCCGCAGCCTATCAGATGGGACGCGGGGACAAGCACTTTGCTGATCAGGTGGCAGTTGCCTCCATGCGGAGGATGCTGAATAAACTTGACATGAAGGGCATAATAAAAATAGGGGAAGGAGAAAGAGACGAAGCTCCTATGCTTTATATCGGGGAAGAGGTCGGGACAGGAATAGGAGACCTTGAGGTTGATATTGCAGTCGACCCCCTGGAAGGTACAAACCTCACCGCAGACGGCTTCCCGGGTTCGGTTGCAGTAATGGCAATGGCTGAAAGGGGAGGGATCTTCCACGGTCCGGATATTTATATGGATAAGATAGTTGTCGGTCCCGATGTCGTTCGTTATGAAAAGAACCACCCCGATGAAAGGATCGACCTTGATGCTCCTGTCAGGCACAACCTCGAAATTGTTGCAAAAGCGCTTGGAAGAAGCGTTGAAGAACTAGTTGTCGTAATCCTCGACCGTCCCAGGCATGTCCAGAAGATCACTGAAATTCGGGAAGCCGGGGCCCGTGTAAGGCTTGTTACTGACGGAGACCTCATGCCGGGCGTTGCAACTGCTATCCGCGGTTCAGGCATCCATGTGGTCATGGGTGCAGGCGGCTCGGGAGAGGCTGTCCTGACAGCTGCTGCAATTAAGATCCTGGGTGGAAAAATCCTTGCAAGGCTTGTCCTGCCAACTGTTGCAAATGGGAAACCCAAGGACAAGATCGATGAAGAAATAGAGGAAAAAATGCCCCGGCTCGAAAAGATGGGGATCACCTTTGAGAAACTTAATGATGTCCTTGACACCAACAAACTTGTTCCAGGTAATGATGTCATTTTTTCCGCAACAGCCGTAACTCCGGGTCACTTCCTGCGTGAAGTCAACCTCTTCGGCAGTGGAGATGCAAGAGTACACACGGTTTCCATGGGTGCATCCGGAGCTGTCAGGTTCACAGACAGTATTTATATCAAGGATAAGCGGGAGACTCCTCTCTACCTGTAAATCCTTTTTTCATATTTTCATTTTTAATCCTTTTTTGAAACACGGACCAGTATTGATCAGGTATCTTCTGGTATAATCAGAAAATACGGATTATGAATGTCAGTTCTAAATCTCAGTTCTAAATTTCAGTTCTAAATTTCAGTTCTAAATCTCAGGACAAACTGTAAAATTTCGAGTCGAAGTATTAATTCAAAGTTTTAAGTCAAATAATTCAAAATTTTAAGTCAAATAATTCTAAGTATTAAATCAAAGCGTGAAGGCAGAGTATGAAGGTCTATCTTGAGAGTTTTGGTTGTTCTGCAAGCCAGGCATCAGCCGAGATTATGAAAGCAAGCGTGGAGAGGCTAGGGCACGAATTATTGAGCCCTGATGCTGCCGGCCAGGCAGAGGTCTATATATGCAACTCCTGTACGGTCAAGTACACAACAGAACAGAAGATTCTCTATAAAATCCGCAGTATGGGCGAGAAGGGCGTGCAGGTGATTGTTTCTGGCTGCATGCCCGAAGTCCAGCTTGAAGACATCCTGCATGCAAACCCCGAAGCCCATATTCTTGGAGTGAATGCGGTTTCTCGTCTGGGCGAGCTTCTTTCCTCAATCGAAAAGAGGAGAATGGGAGGATTGACTGGGGGAGAGCATCTGGAACTGCGGACTTCCGAGCCTCTCGGCTTCCTTAATGTTCCGCGTGAACGCTCAAACCCGAATATCCATATCTGCCAGATCTCCCAGGGCTGCAATTTCGCCTGCTCTTACTGTATCGTAAAGCATGCAAGGGGCAAGCTCCGTTCTTTCCCACCTGAGGAAATTGTAAAAGACATTCGTTCCGCAGTTGCAGAGGGCTGCCGGGAAATCTGGCTCACCTCACAGGACGACAGCCAGTATGGTATGGATACAGGCGTCAAACTTCCTGAACTCCTGCGTATGATCTCGGAAATCCCCGGCGACTTCAAGGTGAGGGTCGGCATGATGAATCCATTTTCCGTCCTCCCCATCCTGGACGAGCTTGTGGATGCCTTCGACTCTGATAAGGTTTTCAAACTTCTCCATCTCCCGATCCAGTCCGCCTCTCACTCTGTCCTGAAAAATATGAACCGCATGCATAAGATGGAGGCTGTGGACACAATCATTACGAAATTCCGTGCTCGCTTCGAGGACCTCTCCCTTTTTACCGACATAATTGTTGGCTTCTGTTATGAAACCGATGAGGATTCCGAAGAAACCATAGAATGGGTAAAAAAGTACCGCCCGGAAAAAATCAATATTTCCAGATACTCCCCCCGCCCGCACACTAAAGCCTTTTCTTTCCGGAACCTCGATTCCCGGATTTCCGCGCAGCGTTCTCACGACCTGCACAAAGTATGCGAGCAGATAAAGCTTAAGTCCAAGCAGGAGCTGATTGGCTGGAAAGGCAGAGCCTTTGTTTCAAAATACACGGAAATGGGGGATGTTCTCACACGCACAGACTCTTACCGTCCTGTTGTGATTAGCGGCTCCGATCTCAAGCCCGGCGAATACACGAAAGTGGAAATTACGAGCGCGAAGCCCGGCTATTTCCTGGGAAAAATTGTCAATTAAGGATGAAGTATATCAGCATCAGTAAATGAAATGTCGGTGCTCCCTGGTTAATTGGTTGGGATTATTCCGAAATGGCCGCAAATGGCATCTCGCGTTCTTTCTTTTCACGCGCCGCGCTCCGCTTGAACCCGCCTGTGTACAGTAGATAAAAACAAACTTTATGACCAGTGCTGGGAGCTCTAATTCCGAAATATCAACCATGGAGCAGGGAACTACCTTTGTTCTTTACTTAGTTTTTTTACTTTTTTCTTTGTTTTTTATTTGCTTATCTTTTATTTTTATTTATAAATCTCTCCAGTATAAAGTAAACTATTTATGCCTATAACTATCTAATCTTTTTTACGTTAAACTCTCAATTTTTTATAATCTTTAATTTTCCGGAGTGAGGCATATAGCTGGGAAACAATCTATTAAATGTTCTAAATTTTCTTGGTTTTTTCAGGATACCAGCGCCTATATTCCTTATGCCATAATCGGAATTTTCATTGTCCTTGCTGCAACCTTTACCTCGGTCTACCTTTTGAAAATGGACAGCGAGGTTGCCGAAACAATCTATACTACAGAGAAAATCGATCCCAGGCAGACAGCTATATCCCTTGCGGCATCTGACCTTGCTCGCTGCCTTAACTATGCCGGAACGGAAGCCCTGGAGTGGCAGGGAGAACATCCTGTGATCCTGCCCGATGGTGCTCCGGTTGAAAGGTTCTCTGAAGATCATTTTATGGTAATTCCGCAAAACCAGAACCTTGAGAAGGGAGACACACTTCAAATCTCCATAAACCTGCCCTCAGATGTCTGGGGAAAAGTCGAATCACTATGGAAAAACAGGGACGTTGTCCTGGTCGTAAATGACTCTGCAGGACAGGAAATCAAACGTGTGAACTATGGGCAGGCTACCGGTTTTCTTCAAAAAGTTTCCTTTGACGAATATCTGGAAATTCCGGAAACTGCAGAATCCGGGTATGCATCCGTTGAACTCTATTATGGAGACGAACTCAAAGCCTCAGACTGGTTCCGGATTGAAGCAAGCCCCATAAAGGATATTGCGGCAGAGGCTTTTAACCGGCTGCTTTCGGCAAACTACCAGGGCAACAGCCATACCTTCATGGAATACGCCATTAATGTAGAACCTGACATAGAACCCGAGCAGATCAAGGTAAGAAAAGTTAACGGGACCCTGCAGCGGGAAATTTCCTCCTCTGGCAAAAACTATGCGATTTACTATATCTTCGAAATTCCTCTTTTGAACTACACCCTTGTAGACCTCGAATCCGGAGAAACGCTCAACATGAGTATGAACCTCTCCACCCTTATCACCTCAAGGGAACCTCTGCTCGAAGAACTTGTCAGGGAATATGAAACCGCACTTGGGACATCCTCAAGCCTGGACTCCACTTCCAATCTCGTACTTGGGGCAACAAACCTGAGGACTTTCATCTACGGCCCCTGGCAGCACTATGCACATGGCCCCCTCAATATTCTGACCAACCCTGCCCTTGCAAGTTCGGTTAACGGAGCCACTCTCTATACTCAAAAAAAGGTTTTTGACTCGGTTGACCCCCTGGCTCTTACATACACCACTTACTACAACGGAAAGGTCCTGTATGAAGACATCCGCGCTTCCAGCAATTCAAAAACCAGCCCGAGCCTTCTGAACTCAACCGGTTCGAATGCTTCCGGATCCTTCTATGAAATAGATGAGGGCGTAAACCTTACGACTACCTACGCTTCCCTTGCAGCAAACAGGTCTTTTTCCATGGACGTGGAAGACGGCATAGAAGAATCCCTTGCGGAAGCAAACACTTCCTATGACGAGCTTTCCGAATATTCGGAAATAACAGTTTCAGCCTCGGACTACACAGAAGGAGTCCTCGACGGCTGGGTCTTCAATGACCATGTGTGGGCAGAGGAAACCCCTGACCTTATCCATGATGTCGCAGACAGTGTTTACACGGCTCCGGTTCAGGGGCAGATCCTGAGGGACGGCTTCAATTCTCCTGCCCCTCTGGCTTCAGCAATTTCAGCGGATTTTGACCGGGATTCGGTTTCATACAGCTGGCATACCGTTAGCTGGGACTCCGATTATCTTGTATCTGGTACGCATTCAGGATCGCGTGTACCTTCCTATGCCTGGAGTGACTCTGTTACAAACTCCTATTCTGAGGCCATGAGCCCGTCAATTGATCCTCCAAGAGGGAAGCTAAAAAGCTGGTATATCACGGATGCTTCTGTTATATTGAGTTCCGTGGAGATAACCGACGTAAGAATCGAGCCTCATTACGAGTACAGGGCTAATGATCTGCTTGTTGCCGAGTACAGGACCGATGACGGCTATCTCAGTAGAGAGGACCATATTTTTGATTGGGGCATCCGGTATGATATCTATTATAATATCAGGACAACATGGAAAATTAATTATGACTATACATACACATACGTCTGGCACACTGTCGTCAAGCATAAGGATGGCCCCAGCACCATAGAAGCACATTATGCCACATCAAGTGGCTCGGATTTGGAAATTGTAAGCAAAACTGACCCTGAATCCCTTTTCCACACCGAAACAGAATCTGAAAACTTTACGATAATTTACCACCAGCGCCCTCCCACAGGCGGCTATACGGGCATATCAACCTATACCGACCCTACAGAAAGGGAATACAGGAAAACAACCCTGTATGCTGCCGGCGCAGAGAGGTTTGATCCCTGCTGTTCCGATGCCGCAGATAAATACAGGGATGCTTATGTGAATATCAGGACGCTCGAAAGCACTTTCTGGACTTACCCTGACGGGATGTATCTCGCACAGCGCGCCGTCAACTGCGATATTCCACCCTGGCTGCACAGGGTGATGGCTGACGAAGTCCTGGTAATGCTTGATGCTGTTGAAAATGACAACCCTACCTTCAGCTACTCTCTCCTTGACTCCCCAGGCCAGGACCCGACAGACCTTCAGGTGGAGACTGCCGAAAAACTAATTTTTGACCTCGAAGCAAGCCGGGAAGCCTACGTAAATAAAGAGCAGTACCTCACCTCCGCCGGAGATATGTACGCATCCAGCGACTCCGCCCGCTACATTGCAAGAAACGAAGCCTATAACCGGCTGCTGGAAGACATCGAGCAGAAGAACAAAAAACTGGATTCCGACCTTAACTCCTATATCCTCGATGCCCTTGAGGAAAAAGGCCTCAGTACCGGTGCGTTTGACAGTGTGACCTCAGGCCCCATGACCCTTTTCGATAACCCTGCAATGGATATGGCTGCCTCTGCCCTCGGGCAGGAAATGGGCATCATCTCCACAATGAAAGTCACAGGCCAGCCCGAAAGCAAATACAACTGGACCGAAAACCTGACCCTCATCGTTGACCAGAAGCCGAACTACCTCTACCACGACCCGGACTTCGACCTCAGGGGAGAATATGAACTGACCGACTCAAGGGGTAGGGTCACTTATCCTATGGGTGTTCGTAACACCTGCATTTTTACAACCAATATTTCTGAGGAAATTGCAGATGCCATATCTTCAAGTGGTGAATACGTAAAAACTGAAACTTCCAAGCAGATAAGCCAGAGCATTTCCACCCTGAACGCAGAAGTTTTCCTGCTGGAACAGAACCTCAGCGAACAGGGAGTTTCCCTGGACACAGCCCGCCTTAACACGGAAGTCTACAACCTGAAACTGATATATGCTCGGGAAATGAGGCTTCAGATAACTGAAGAGGTAGCCGTCGAAGTAAGTTCAAATCCTGTTGTTTCCGGCTGGATAGGGGAAGACCGTGTCCGTGAAGTCACAGCTGGTTATCTTAACAGCCTTTCCGATAAAGAGATTATCGAAGAATCCACCGCAGATGAACTTGCAGACGGACTTGCCGCCGTCTTAATAACCGAAATCCGTAACTCAAATCCTTCGGTTGAACCCGATGAACTTGAAGCTACTTTGAACAGGGTCGATACGGATGTTAGAATCGGCGTTGCAAACGGCATCTGTGCAGTTACAGCAAGCAAAGGTGAGGCTCTTGACATTCTTTTTGGGAAAATTGACGGTGAGCTGAAAAAGATGGCAAATGAGACTGTGGATATGTATTCGGGAGAGGTAGCAGACAAGGTTACAAAAAGACTTGATAGGACTATGTCAGCTGTTCCCTGCGGACTGCCTGTGTTGCCGCCTCACTGGGTATTTACGGTTAATGTATGGACGTATGAGGTGATTGGTAGATATGAAGAATTTACTGTTATTGATAATGATAATGAAGTAATCCCTAAACCTTATTTTGGGCATAAGGGTCAGAAATATGTGAGGAAATATGAGCGTATAAACCATCCTTGCAAAAAAAATATAGATGGAAGTAGTATCTGGATTGGAACTAACAGTAGAGCCAGTTTCCATTTTTGTGGGTACAGCGCTACAATTGTTGGTCCTGGACCAAAGGGTGTTGGTGATAAAACAGGTGGAAATTTCGAGGAATCCGTTGCATATGGAGACCTCTCATCAGAACTTGGGGTAGAGCTATGAATATGAAATTTATATTATCAAGTTTAAGTTTTATTTTGCTGATAAATACTGCATCAGCATATAATTCCTATGGGGAAGTCTATGAATATGACCTTTATTTCAATGACAAACTTTTAGATACTACAGAAGTCCCAAAACCTACATTGAAAATAAATGAACCATTCACAGTAAGGATTGATTTTAAGATATACAAAAAATGTGAATTGTCTGTAATGCTAAGTGAGATCGAAAAGAATAATTTTTATGTGATAAATGGTTCGACTCAAAGAATGAATACATATACTGGTGATATTGTAGAGGAGAATTCCACTAAATCATATGAATGGACAGTTGCCCCTACCGAAAGTTGGGCAGGTGGAGCCTTACCAATAGATTTAGTATACCAAATTAATGATTTCGAAACTGGGAAAATTTTAGTTAACAGTGGATTTACCATAGCATACCCTTACATTTCATACGAATATTACGAAGGCGAAATTCCCACTTCTGAGGAGCAGCCAGTTTCAGAAACCGAACCTTCGTCCACATCCGCATCCACGCCAGCTTTCAGTTTAGTAACCGCCATTTCGGCACTTGTACTTGTATTCCTCAGATTCTCCCGCCAGTAAATGCTGTGATGGGAGATGAAATTTATTTTTAACTCGATTAACTCCAGTTATTCTGAATACCGGGTAGATTACATTTCATCTACAGATAATCTGCTACAATCGTTTGGCCTGGACCAAAGGGATTTTGAGATCAATAGGAGCTGAAATTGAACATCGATATGTATGATGCTCTTTTAACAAAGCTTCGAGGGTAAGCATGAGACGAAAAGTAGCGATAATTGGGATAGTTTTAATTTTATTTACGGACATAACGTCTGCATATAATCCTTATGGAGAAGTCTATGAATATGATCTTTATTTCAATAGCAAACTTTTAGATACTGCAGAAGTCCCAAAATCGATATTGAAGATAAATGAACCATTTACAGTGAGCATTGATTTTAAGATGTATAAAAAATGTGAATTGTCTGTGATGCTAAGCGAGATCGAAAAGAATTATTTTTATGTGATAAATGGTTCAACGCAAAAAATGAATATCTATACCGAGGATGTTGTAGAGGAGCGTTAAATCATATATAAGTACCGAATACTATGAAGGCCAGACTCCTGTCTCAACATCACCAGAAACTACAACTTTCCCTGAATCAACTCCTGACTTCACAGCTATAGGCACTCTCCTTTCACTGGCAATGATCCTTGCAGTATTCCGCCGCTAAAAATTTCCCCAACGCTCGGAATCCTTAATAAGTTTCATTGTTGGCGTAAACTGAATACCGTATATGGTAGTTCTCATTTTCCTCTTCTTTTTTTAACAATTACAGCTGCTAATAAAAGAGCATTGATTATTAAATCAAAATTTATAGGTGCTTGCTTAATTTCTGTATGATTTCTTTGGGGTATTTTTCCATTGTCTTTTAATGGAAGGTAATCCCATCCATCATACTCTACGTCATACCCTTCATCGCAAATCCCATCACCATTTAAATCTGGCAGTTCGTGACTTATCCCATTTCCACCGTCATCTAACCAGCAATTTCCGGCAATATAAGATTCGCCAATTATGTTTTCTCCGGGTGTTTTGCTAACGTTCCAAGTGTTACGGCCATCGCCCCATGCAATATTTTTTGGGTTTCGGAAATAATTGTTGTAGATTAGATTGGAATAAGCACTTGCAAACTCTATACCATATGTATTATCCATAACCACATTGCTGCTGATGTTGTTATGTTTTGAATCATATATGTTAATTCCCTGTCCATTTTCAATAATCCAGTTATTGACAATTACATTATTATCTGCCCAGCTTATAGAAATACCATCATTTTCATTTCCTTGTATCAAATTGTCGTATACCAAACTATTATCTGAATCATGAATCAAGGTAATCCCGTTCCAGTTCTCAGATAAGTTGTTTTCGTGGTATACGTTACCAATTTCGCAGTAATCTTCCCATATTGCACCACCCGATTTTGTAATTGTATTTCTTCGAATTAAATTATTTCCTGCTAAATATAGGTCGATTCCTTTTCCACCTTTTTTGCCTTCCATATAGTTATCTTCAATTGTACAGTTGTAAGACCTTATGATTGTAATCCCTTTCTTACACCCAGTGAATATATTATTTTTAACAGTAACATTTTCATTATCCATAATGACTATGCCATAATCTTGGCCAAGTTTGTAGTACGAAGTGATAGTAATTCCTTTAAATACAGTATTGTTAGCATCGATCTCTACTGCAACAACATCTGGAAGAGGAGCTTTTATTGTCACATCTGTTGGATCTCCGGTTTTAGAAACTATAGTCAAAGGTTTGTCGATGACCAAATTTTCAATATATACTCCGGATAAGACAATTATGTTGTCTCCATTCGATGATTCGTTAATTGCAGCCTGTATAGATGTATATTTCTCAGAACCATTAACATCAACAGTTATATCTCCGGCACAAGCAATAGGTATGCTTGCGGGTATCGCTATCACCAAGAAGGCTAAAAAGAAAAATTTCTTTACAGACTCTAGTAATTTTTCTACCATGTTCCTTGAAACGTCGAGTAAACTAATAAATGTAATGAAGAAAAATATCTTCAAAAATATTCGTTGACATATATTTTATATTTTGAACTTAAAGTACAGGCAATGATAAAATTTCATTTAATCTACTTTCCGCAGTAGTTTTTTGAAAATAAATATTTTCACAATAGTTTTTCAAAACATATTTACTGCATCCACGCCAGCCTTTACACTTACCAGCGCGATTTCAATTCTTGCATTGGCTTTTGCCCTGTTCCGCAGGTGAAAATCCTGCTTGGATATTTCTTTTTGGGCTAATATCCAAATCCATTTTTTTCTAAGCATAGAAGTTCTCAGGGCTGCTTTCGGAACCTGAAGCTCCATTGGTTACTTGAAAGACGAGCTTCAAAAGAGCGATTTTTGAGTTATATGATACTCTCTAATTTCGGTTTCTGATTTTTGTTTCGCGGCACTCTATATTATATTATTATAATATTATTATTGTTTTTATATTCTGGTACAATTTAAAATCACTTTCGTTGGCATATCTAAAGGATAAAATTTACAGATATATTCTGTTCTTTTTTAAACGAATTCAAATGAATTATTGGTAAAATTCTATTTGCTTAGTGTATCTGCTGATGGAAAGCTGATTGAAAAAATAATACACTAAAAATGTATCAAGTTGATCAAAAATTTGGGGTGTATACAATGGGTAAACAAATATTTGAAGGAACGAGAAAGATAGTTTGCGCTTTAATGTTGACTTTCTTCATAATGTCTGTAATCGCAGCGTCAGTAAGTGCAGCCCCTTCGAAAAGTGGCAGTCAGGAGGCTGTAAATACAAAGACAATTGGAACCATAGCTGTTGATTTCTCCGGAGATCCAAGATCAGGACCTGATCCTTTGACTGTCTATTTTACTGGCAGTTACACGGGCCCGGGAACGCCTCAGTGGTCCTGGAAATTCGGAGATGGAGGTACTTCAACAGAGCAGAATCCAACGCATATATACGCTAACCCGGGAAAATATTCCGTCACCTTAACAGTAAAATCGGTCCTTGATTCTGGGTTTATAAGTCAAACGGTAACAAAGGGGTATTATATAACTGTTGGAAGTGCTCTTCCGCCTGTTGCTGCTTTTTCTGCAAATCCTCTCTCCGGTAATGCGCCACTGACAGTCAGTTTTACTGACCAAAGTACAGGAGCACCCACGAAATGGTTCTGGAGTTTTGGAGACCGGACATTTTCAACCCAGCAGAGTCCATCGCATACATACACTAAAGCAGGAAAATATACAGTCAGATTAACAGTAATGAATGCTAACGGTGGTGACATAGAAACAAAGTATGGACTTATAACAGTCTCCTGATTGGTGTTCTGAACTGAAACAGAACCTGTCTGAAACAGAATCTGTTCAAGGGAAGCAAGTCCGAATGTATCTCAGTCTCCAAAAGCGTTGAATCTCGAATTGAAAAACAATAAAAGTTCGGGCGAAAAGTAAATGTGGGGACATGCTCAAAGCTGACAAAACCCCCTCTTCATCTTTTTTGGCTGGATTTGGAACCGACATTCTGGGCACCAAAAAGAGGAGGAACCCGAAAATGACCTCTTCTCCTTCGAGAGCGTGTGATAATTCGTAACAAGCGTAATGAGATCTGTTTCTTTCAGGGTTATATTCAGGTCAGAACAGAAAGTATCTGAACGTCATAATCGGTATTGTGGGATCTAAATGAACTACAAAGAAGAGCTTTTTTCAGTAACAATAGTTTTTCTGCTTTTCATTTTGTTATCGTCTACTGCTCTTGCTGAAGAGACAGGGACACCAATTGCTGATTTTTCTGGTAATGTGACCGGGGGAACATTTCCTCTTGTAGTCAAATTTACTGACATAAGCGCTGGAGGAGTACCTACTTCCTGGTATTGGGATTTTGGAGACGGCATTAACTCAAAACACGCCATGAATTCAACTCACACTTTTGCCAATCCGGGTGTATACAATGTTACTCTGAAAGTAACAAACGCCGCCGGTAGCAGTTCCATTACCAGATCAAATTACATAACCGTGGAAACTCCTACAGATGCATCAGGAAAAGTTTTTGATCCTTCCGGAACTCGATGGAGTGTCGCTGGTTTTGAGGAGGGATACCCACGGGAATATCATCCTGTACCCTGGGAATTTCACTCTCAATATTACATGAACGCAGGGACTATCTGGACCGGAAGCTGGTCATTCGTGCCCAATTATTCTGACCGGGTCCACACTTCGATCACGCATGCCGATGGGAGCACAGATGATTGTGATGTTGTTTTTGTGTCTTCCAACTGGTTCGTTGCAGTTAGGGACGGGGAATTGTTCAGGTTGGGTAAGCGTATTTGAGAAGCAAATGACTATTGACTAAAATATTGCACTTCTCCGGATTTAATTTTTTAATCATATTGGGGTGTGGCCTTGTATTTCAAGGTAATAAATTCCAGGTTTTGAGCTGGTTGAGTATAATTTGACTCATTTGAAAACGGTGGCACGATATCCATTGCTAGCTAGCGGGGGGTGCCAGTGCAACTTTCATTTTTTGAGGCTGATGACTCGAAAAAAACTAATGAGTTTACTCGAATTCCACTATTAAAGGCATGTGATCACTCAGCGAAATCCAATCCTCATATTTACCAACAGAAAAAGTCTTTATCTGATCTATGAAATCCTTTGATGCAAATATATAATCAATATGATAAGGGGTCTTTTTATTTTTCCTGAAAAATAAGGTTGGTTCTTTCTCATGACCAAAACTTACATTTGCAGATCTATGGTATGCGCTATGTATTTCAAGTTGTTTTAGAAAGTAAATTACATTTGTGAGTGTTCCGTAAAGAGGATAAGCAGGTTTTCTATCCCAGATTACGTTCCAGTTGAAGTCTCCTGCAATAATTACTGGAGATTTGAGTATATCTTTATAATAATTCAACGATTTCCAAATCTCTCCTATATACCTTCTTTTAGGATCTTCTTTATTATTCTGTGACCATATTGCGATAAGGTTTATAGCTGTCGGATTAGTCATTTTAATTGGGAGAACATATTTATATTCTTCACAATAGGATTCATGTAACGATATTTCTATGTCGTTGAAACTGAAAACGCCTAAGCCTTTGTTTTTATTACTCCCTATCCACAAAACATTAGAATAAAAATCATCAGTAAATTTGCCTGGATGTTCACATTCTGGAACAATCAGTAAATCTGGATTATATGGAAGAATTTTCCCATATTTCTTTCTGAAGGCCATATTACAATTCCAGGTTATAATTTTCATTTTGACACCATTAAATGATGATATGCAACATTATAATTTTCCAGTATATGAAACCCGTTTTTAGCTTCTCTAGACATTGAGCAGTATTTTGTGCGAATGGAATTTTTGGTCATGAGCCCATTTTTTTAGATTTTGTAATATTCTTTGATCGCTACTATTAAATGATTGATATTTTGATACTTGGTTTTTCTAGTGCTGTTGAGTTTTTCTTTTTCGATCTCCTCGAAGCTCCATAGTTCCAGCCGCGCCGACGCGCGTGACAAGAACGACCGGAAGATGCCAATCAGGTTTCCCGAAAATAATACTCTTGATTTACGACGGATCACCGAAAATTTCTCTTTGAATTCGATGTCCAATTTATGCGAATGAACCAAATTTCTAGCGTTGGAGCGTTAAATTCCCTTATTCAACTGAACCGTGTTTTTGTAGAAATGAGTTAAATACTAATATACAAACTCTTATACCGTTAAAACCAGAGACTGATATTCATGGTTCAGGAAACAAGGATACTCCACACAGCAGACACGCACCTGGGATACCGGCAGTACCACAGCGAGGTACGGAGGCAGGACTTTTTTAAGGCTTTTGAGGTAGTCATTCAGGACGCGGTTGACATGCAGATTGATGCTGTCGTGCATGCGGGGGACCTTTTTGATTCCAGGAACCCGACTCTTGAAGATCTCCTTGAGACGATGAACCTCCTGTTCCGGTTGAAGGCTGCAAACATACCTTTTTTTGGAATTGTCGGGAACCACGAGAGCAAGCAAAATACCCAGTGGCTGGACCTCTTTGAGGAAATGGGGCTTGCGGTAAGGCTCGGGAAAACACCCCAACTGGTAGGGGATACAGCAATATACGGGATAGACAGCGTCCCTAAGTCAAAGATTCCTCTTTACGATTATTCAGGGTTTGAAGTTCCGGAATCCCTGCCGGAAAACTGCAGGAACCTGCTTGTAATGCACCAGACCGTGCAGCCTTTTCCGTATGCGGACTGGGACTGCGCCGAGGTGCTTGAAAACCTTCCTTTTAAGGTTGATGCAATTCTCCTCGGGGACTACCACAAGTACGAGAAAATAAAGGTAGGGGAGACCGAGACCTGGGCTACATACCCGGGCAGTACCGAACGCAACAGTGCATCCGAAAATGATCCCCGTTCTTACAATATTATCACTCTTTCCGGGGAAGGGCTGGAAATCAGCAGGAGGACCATCCCTACCCGAAATTTCCTGTTCATTCCGGCAAAACTTGACGGGGAAGAAAAGCCTTATGAACAGATTTATTCTGCCGTTAACGAGCACCTCGAAGAACTCCCGGACTCTGTTGTGTTCCTGGACATCTCAGGAGACTCAGGTCCAGTCCTTTCCTTCAGTGAGATTGAAGAATACCTGTTGAGCAAAGGAGTGCTGGTGGCAAGGGTCAAAGACCTCAGGATAAAAGAGACCCTCCTCGATGAGGTTGTGAAAGTCGCATTTTCCGACCCTGACCATGCGGTTGCCGAAGAAATCAACAGGTTGAGCTTAAACGACGGCGGGCTGATAGTCGATGAGATTATCCGGAACCCGGGCGTGTCAAGGTCAAGGGTGGACGAAGAAACAGAGAGCCGGCTTTCGGGATTGATTGAAGCACTGGATTTCAAAGACCCTAATTTCAGGATAGAGATTCCTGTCAGCCCTGTTATCCCGGTCAGCTCTGCCAGCCCTGTTAGCCCTGTCAGGATTGGAGAGCCTGAAGAATTCAAACCGGTGGGTGCGGCTGAACCGGTTGAAAATCCTGAGTCCGCCGGAGGGGCTGAATTTGCGGCGGCAATTGCCGAAAAATCTAAATTCCTGAGGGCTTTTGCAAGAATTGAAAGCTCCGAATCTCTCAATAATAGTTTTGAAGATTCTGATGAGAGTCCTGAATCTCTTGATAAGGTCTGTGAATCTCCTGTTGAGGGTCATGAACCTCCTCATGTCCCCGTAATATGCGGAAATACTGAATCACTTGAAGCCGCCGGTTCATGTGAAAATGCTGAATCTGTAGGGGCATCCGTAGAGATCGAAACGCCCAATACTGCTGCTAATTCTTTGGCTGAAGCCCCCTCCCCATCCGAGATTTCGCAGGAAACTCCCGGAACCTCTGTAGAAATCCCTCCAGTAATCCCTTCCGAAGGTGGAAAAAGAGCTGAGCTAGGGATATATGCCGGAAATAAAACCGAAGCAGAAGACGTAGAGGCTGGAAAGCTTCCCCGCTCCGGGGGAGAAGTAAGTCCCGAAAAAGATGGAGAGGGCAAAACCGAAAAGCCTGCGGATCAAAAGTTCCCGGATGAAAAGCCAGCCCAGGCTCCGGATAGAGCCGGAAAACCGGTAAAACAAAGCCATAAAAAAGGAAAAGAAAAGCCTGCTGTGCCCAAACAGTATAACCTTGGTGATTACCTGTGAAGCTGAAAAATCTGTACATAGAAAATATCCGGAGCTACAAAAAGCTGGACTTCACTTTCGAAGACGGAGTGACAGTCATTTCCGGGGTAAACGGGAGCGGGAAATCAAGCTTGCTCGAAGCCTGCTTCATGGGGCTTTTCGGAAGCAAGATCCTTTCAAAGGACTTTGTGCTTGCGGACATGATCTTCAAAGGGGCCGAGAATGCAAAAATCAACCTCGGCTTTGAACATATGGGGCGGGAATATCTTCTTGAGCAGGCTTTCAGGTACTCTTCGAAAAGTGAAAACGCTTCAAGCTCAAGGTGCGTGCTCTATGCTGACGGGGAGAATATTGTCGACCAGGCGACCCGCACCTATGATGAGGTCTGTTCCCTCCTGAACATGGATGAAGAGGCATACAAGAACTGCGCTTACATCCGGCAGGGGGAAATTGATGTGCTTATCAATGCAAAGCCAAAGGACAGGCAGCGCATGATTGATGACCTGCTCCAGCTCGGAAAGCTTGAGGAGTACCGCGAAAGGGCAGGCTATGCGAAGACGGCTGTCCGAAGGCTTGAGAGGGATGCAAAAAACAGCCTTTCAGGCGTGAAAGCCGAAATCGAAGGGCTTGAAGGCACGGAGCCCGTTGCAGCCCTTAATAGGCTCAGGCAAAAAGTGAAAGAAACTGATGCTGCCTTAAACGATCTTAATGACAAAAAAGAGTTTGCGATTGCTCGTAAAGGAGAACTCGACCTCAAGATTGCAGACTACAGGGAACGACTGCAGGAAATTGAGGCTTTGAAACAGGCTATCCATAAGTCTCAGGAGGATAAGGCTGGCTGTTTCAGGGAAAAGGAAGCTTTTTCAGGGGAAGTGCAGGGGCAAAGGCGTGTTTTGCTCGAACTCGGGGACGAAAATGCCGGTCTGAGAGACGAATACGGTTTTGGAGGCCTCGAAATTGAAGCTCTGCTTCTGGGCCAGGAAAAAGAGGAGTTTTCTGCCAGGGAAAAAGTAAATGCCGCATCAAAAGAACTTGCCCTTCTCCTTAAAGAAGAAGAAACCGGCGTACAGGCATTACGCGAACTTGAAAATGAGAAAACTGAGGCTGAGCGCACCCTGATTGAGTGCAGGGCAAGTATTGGGGCTGCAAATAAGGAAATTGAAGAGCACAGGGAAAACATAAGGAAGCTCGAAGAGGAAAACAAAGGGCTGAGAGAAAAAGCAGGCTTTAAAATAGGCTTTAAAGCAGATTCCGGAGCTGCTGATGACATAATTTCAGTCATAAAGGAACTTGAAGAAAAGGAAAGCCTTCTCAGGGACCGGAAAAATGAGGTTTCTACAAAGCTTGGCTTCGCCTTTAAGGAAAAAGAAACCGGCAATCTGAACCTACTCGATCTTGAAATGGAACTGCAAAACAGCAGGGCTGCAGTCCTGAAAGGAAGTACGGAAATTGAGGTTCTTGAAAAGGAACTCGGGAATAACTCAAAGGAAGTACTGGAAGTCCAGGAGCAGAAGTCCGGGGTTTTAGCGGGGCTGGAGGGGCTTGGCTTTACCGGAGACCAGCTCGAAAACCTGGAAGATTTCAGCGAGCTTCTGCTGGAAAACAAAAACAGGCTGCATGGGAAAGAAAAAGAGCTTGAGGCTACTTTAAGGGAACTTGAGAACAGCCTCCGTAAAAACCGGGAACTGCTTGCCGAGGGGAAGTGCCCTACTTGCGGGCAGGAACTTAAAGGGTCAGAAATCGCATGTACAACAGAAGAATGCGAACAGAAAAAAGAAAAGCTTGCCTCGGAACTTACGGATATAAAGCTCCAGAACGCTGAACTTGAGAAAAAACTCAACCGGCTCAAGGATGCAAAGAAGCTGGAGAAGCGAATCTCAGATTATGACATTGAAATTGAAAAGCTCCTGGAGAAGGCAAAAGCTTCCGGGAAACTGATAGAGACCCACAGAGCCCGGATAGATGAGGACTCCCTGAAGCTTGAGAGCCTTGGTAAGCGAAAACAGGAACTTGAAGCCGCAGTGAGTCAGCTCCTCCCTGACATTAAAGCTCTGCAAGATCAGGAAGAAGCGGCTCATACCGCGCACAGTGAAGGTGAAAAAGCTCTCCGTGAGGCAAAAGCTTTTGAAAGAAAGCTTGCCGAAAATGCCTCTGAAATTGAAGCCCTGAACGGAAAAATCCGGACATCTCTTGCGCTTATAGAAAATTACGGGCAGAGGCTTGGAGAACTCAATGAAAAATTAAAGGCATTTGTAGAAAAGGAAGCCCTGTCAAAAGAAAAACTCAAAGCTCTTGAACTTGCCCTTGAAGCTATGCGGAAAAAGGAAGATGAAGCAAAAAGAGCCCATGCCGAAAGTGAAAAGCTTCTCGGACAGGCAAAAAAGCTCCAGGCTAACCTGCTCCGCATGGAAAATCTCAAACATAAAATCTCCGAGCTTGAGACTGCCATAAGGAACCTGGCAGAAAAGGTAGGTTTCTTTGACCGCGAAATCATTGAACGCAGTGAGAGGATAAGGCAGCTGAAAGAAAAACTGGAAGGAAAAGAGCTTGAACATCTCCAGCATGACCGCGCCCAGTTTGAACTTGCCCATACAAAAATTATAGAGAAAATCCGGGAAACAACCGCTGAAAAAGATGTCCATCTTAAAGAAATCGGCATGATTGAAAACAGCTTAAAACGCCTCAGGGAACTCAAAGAAGAACTTAAGGCTCTTGAAAACAGGCGGTTGTACCTTGAAGCTGTATACAGCAATGCCGAAGAGCTTGAAAATACCTATCTGCGCGTCCGGGCTGATATGCGGGCAAGGAATATAGGTGCCCTTTCCGTCCTCTTAAATGAGATGTTTGGTTTCATGTATACAAACAATGCTTACTCCCATATCGAGCTTGACCCCGAGTACAATCTGACTGTCTACAGAAAAGACGGCACCCCCCTCGAGCCCAAACTCCTCAGCGGAGGCGAGCGTGCAATCTTCAACCTTGTCCTGCGCTGTGCCATCTACAGGCTCCTTGCCCTTGGTTTTGCCGGAGACCGTGCAGAAGGGCTTCCTCCTATGATCCTCGACGAACCCACCGTTTTTCTGGACCGCGGGCACATCCAGCAGCTTTTGAAACTCATAGACATGATGCGCAGCATCGGAGTAGGCCAGATCATAGTGGTCTCCCATGACGAGTCCCTGATCGATTCGGCAGACCATATCTTCCAGGTAGAAAAAGACCCTCTTACCAATATGTCCTCAATTACAAGGCTCTGAAAAGTCCTTACCAGTATACAAGGTAGTTGAACAGTTCGTCAGTCTGCTTTTTATATTCCCCAAAAAAGCTGTGGTCCTTTACAAGGTAACCTTCGCCTTCGGATGGAAGGTCTTCCAGGTAACCATACCAATAGACAACCATGCCTTCTCCGAAAATATTGGCATACTCCCCGAACTGTTTCTTTGCGTAATGCTTATGCTCTAAGTCGTCCCCGAAGAGGGCTTTGCTTTCAATCCACCTGACCATACGGTCCTCTATGCGGATCGGGTCTGCAAGGACAAAATCCGGGGTTTTTCCGTCTCCCTGAGCCCTGATTTCAGCTTCAGTGCAGTAGGAAATCTCCCTGTCATCAAGCCATTTGCGGATAATCTCCTCTCCCATCTCACCTTTTTTGCACTGCATCTCATGGGCGCGGGGAGAAAAGAAATAGTCCGCATCAAGGGCTTTTCCAATCTCTTTTCTCAGGCGGCGGTTTTCGATGCAGTCGAGGTGCTTGAAGAGCCAGTTTATGCTTTTTCGGGACAGGTCACAGTTCTTGAGGATCAGGGAAGCCATGAGGGTCGGAGGGAAAAATGTATACTCCGCAAGTTCAAGAATAGACCGCCCCTGCTCCCACCTCAAAAAGAGTTCCTTTTCTCTGGAATAGATCCTCCTGTGCTTGAACCTTGTCATTTTCACTATTTTCTGGTTAAGAACGGTAGCAAGCATGCCTGCAGGTCTGGAATATTCCTCTGAGAGGCGAAAAACGTCTCCAAAGTTATTCAGTGAACTGTATATCTTCTGGTATGTCTGGCGGTCCATCCTCAATCATCATATTCCTGTTCTTGTTTTTAACATAGGAAATTAAATCAAATAACATGAATTGTTTTTAACATATAGGAAATTAAATCAAATAACATGAATTGTTTTTAACATAGGAAATTAAATCAAATAACATAGAAGGCATAAAGCGGAATCAAGCCACAATCCCGAGAAGATATTCATAAAATCTCAGCAGGAAACCCGTTAAATCTTTAGATTTAGCGGGTAATTGACCAGGTAGGCTCTGCAGGCCTGCTTGGAAACTCAGGAAACGAAGAAAGCATTTTCTCCTTTTTTCGGGCTCTAAATGTTTTTTCCGAAACTCCGGCCTGCGGCTCCATTATAAGTTCATTTGAATAATTCTGAGTAATAATAAGTTCACTCAATCAGTTCGGTTAACTTTACTCTAATCAGTTCGGTTAACTTTACTCTAATCAGTTCGGTTAACTTTACTCTAATCAATTCGGTTAACTCTAGTTAGCTCTGCTAACCCTAAGTTTACCTGGAGTTACCCTAAATTAATTCTGCTCTTATAAGTTAATTTTGAGTTATTCTAAGTTATCTCTTTCAGCGACAGAGGATTTTTTAGCTCCAGAATTCCTCTTCGTAATTATCGGGAAGGTCTATTTCCATTACCTCATCAAGTTTTTTGCGTTTGTCCCTGTATTCAGTCGCTTTTACTGGTTTTTCTTCCCTGTCGGAAGGATAAATATTTTTCTTTTCTTCTTCGTCACAGGATACAAAGATTGTTGTATGCTTATCCCTGGAGAGTACTTTCTCCTGGGTTTTTGGTTTCTCCGGCGCCTTTGGCTGCGGCTTTGCGTATATAATCGAGTTTTCAATAGGTTTTTCTTCGACAGGATCTTTTTTCAGCCTAGCCTCCAGTCTAAGGGAAGCTGTCTCAGCCTCGCTGGAAACCTGTCTTCCTTGCAACCTTTTCTCGGGACATTCTTCAGGACGTTTTTCCGTTTTTGCATCCATGGGTGCTTCGCGACATCCGAAGAAATATTTCTGGGCGTCTTTTTCCGTAGTTTGAGAGGGCTTTTCTTCCCTTCTCTCAACAGGCTTTTCAGGGGGTATTTCAACTGGCCTGGTAGGAAACCAATCTCCTTTTTCCGAGACGTTTTTCATTCTGGGTAGGGGCTGTCTCCCTAACTTGCGGAATGTGTCTTCAGCATAGGTATCTTTTTTACGGCCGTCATTGCCGGACCTGATTTTACTTGTTACATTGTAGCCTATAAGGCAGGTAGGTTCCCTTGTTCTCCATTCCAGACAGAAGAGATGGCATTCCAGTCCTTTACATGTCTGGTTTTCATCAAGTGGACAAATTTCTGGAAGGGTCATAATACTAAGAATACACAGACTGTAAAAAATAGTTAACGGTAATGAAACTGGAGTAAATGATTAAAGCCCGGAAAGGGCTTCTGCAATAAGAGGGGCAACACTCAGCCTGCTTTCGGCTTTCTCGAGGGTGTCGGTTGCGATTATATCTTTTACTCCTGCATTGAACAACCTTAAAGTTGCATTTCTTGTAAGGACAGGGTGCACGCAGGCAAGGTGGACATCAATTGCTCCCTGTGCTTTAAGCATCCTAATTGACTCCGCCATTGTCCCCCCGGTCGCAATCATGTCATCTACAAGGACAACGTGCCTGCCGGTTACATCAAGGTTTTTTGTCTTGATCACAACGGTATCTCCGCTGAGCCTTGTTTTCTGAAGATTGTCATGATCAAAACCATTCTCTGAAGACACATTCTTTACAAGCCCCTGAGCCCCTTCATCGGGAGCAACCAGCATGGGGTTTTCAAGGCCAAAGCCAGCGATGTATGCACCCAGCAGGTTTGCCGCATCAAGATTTCTGGCAGGGCAGGGGAAATACTCAAGTACACTCTTTTCATGAATGTTTACTGTAAAGACCCGGTCAGCGTTAATGCAGCGGGCAATAGCGCGGGAACTTATGGGTTCGCCTGGCTTGAACTTCTTGTCCTGCCTGGCATAGCCCATGTAGGGGATCACAACATTGATTTCAGCTGCCCCCTCACAGGCATCAATAAGCTGGAGCAGAGCAACAAGATCGGAGTCTGTGGGCGTGCTCTGGATAATGGTCACTTTTTCGTTTTCTGTTTCTTCTGCGATTCTAAGGTAAAGTTCCCCGTCAGGGAAACAATTAAATTCGCAGAGTACAGGCTCTGTCCCGAGCGCCCTGGCCGTGCGGCTGGCAAGTAACTGTGATGCTGGTCCACCTATGATCTTCAAAATACATACCTCAGTTTGCCGTCTTGATATATCCCATCCTTTAAAAAGCTTATTTTAAATGGACCCTTATTTTTCCGGTTTTTACCTCTTCGAACCTTTACCCTTTGAGCTTTTCAAGCACCCTGATATTTCGTATCAGTGTATGCGGGTAATTTCCTGTCTCATCCTTCTCGGCAGATTTTACCATATCCCAGACAGTAAGCAGCGCAACCGAAACTCCTGTCAGAGCTTCCATTTCAACTCCTGTTTTCCCGACAGTCCGGACCTCTACAATTGCAAAAACCGCATCATCCCCTACCTCCAAATCCACATCTATCCCTGTTATCGGAATCTGGTGGCACATGGGGATTGTCTCGGGGGTCTTCTTTACAGCAAGCACGGCTGCAACCCTTGCAGTTGCAAACACACTTCCTTTCTCAACGGTCCCTGTCCTTATTTTCTCCAGGGTTTCTGCGGAAAGTACGATTTCTCCTGCAGCCCGTGCCAGCCTGGAAACATTATTTTTTTCACTTATATCGACCATTCGCGCTCTGCCGTCTTCAATATGAGTAAATGTCTTTTCCACAAAATCACCGCGTTTTTCTTACATCTCTGGAGCTCTATAGAGCTTTTAATTTCTTTTGTAGATTTCTGATCTTTTTGCCTGCAATCAATTTTGCCCACAATCCCCAGTTTCTTAATTTCCGATTCAGTCAATCCGGATTTGTTTTCGCTGCGAGTAATCCTCAATCGCCTGTTCCAGTTTTTCTGCAAGTTCCTCGGCTTCTTCAAGGTTAAGCTTTACAACTTCTTCGTCTTCCCCATGAAAAACCGTGATCCTGATCCTTGTCCTTTCGATTTCCACATCTATTTTCCTCTCAAAATCACGTACCATATTCTGTTACCCCCTTCCCTGTATACAGTTTTATATTATTTGCAATACCGGACTACTGTTGCAATAGTCCAGGTTTTCAGGTATTGCTTGAATTTTCTGGATATTATCTGATTAATGAGCGGTTATTATTTGAATATTATTTGAATATTGTTTGATTATTATTTGATTATTATTTGAGTATTATCTGAACATTGTTCCACCTGAACATTGTTTCATCTGAACATTGTTTCATCTGAACATTGTTTCATCTGAACATTGTTTCTACATCAGTTTGCCCTTTTTTTAGCTGTTTTTGTGGCTATAACTCTTTCACCCTATTTCTGCCTCTTTGATTATTTCAGGAATCTTCTTAATAACGTCAGTTGCAAGCAGTGCATTTCCCGCTTTCTCGAACGCCAGGTCGCCGGCTGCCCCATTAATGTAAGCTGCACAGGCTGCGGCAAGAAACGCAGGGTTTTTTGAAAACAGAGATCCTGTCACACCTGCCAGGACATCTCCAGTGCCTCCTACAGTCATACCAGGGTTTCCTTTCCTGTTCAGAAGGGTCTGCTTCCCGTCTGAAATAATGTCGATCTTTCCCTTCAGGAGTGTTACCACTCCCTTTTCCTCCGAAAATTCCCTGACAGCTTTTTCACGGGCTTCAGGGGTATCGGGGATTTCCATATCCATCAGGCGCGCAAATTCTCCTGAATGCGGGGTTACTATTATTTCACAGTTTCCTGCAAGGGTTTCAAAGAGAGCGCCTGACAGGGCTGAAAGGGCGTCGGCATCAAGGACTACTTTCCTGCAGAAGGGCAGGATCTTTCTGACAGCTTCAAGGGTCTCTGCTGCTCTCCCAAGCCCCATCCCCATTACAACCACATCATGGGAATTGATAAGGTCAGGGAGGATGGACAGGTCTTCGGGGCAGAGCACGCTTGAGGAAAGTTTTCGGACAATGAGGTCAGGAGAGTAAGAAGCTACAATCCCGGCTACCGATTCAGGCACTGCTGCTGTTACCAGGTCTGCTCCTGCCCTGAGGGCTGCAAGCGCTGCAAGCGCCGGAGCTCCGGAGTAAGGTCCGCCCCCTATGATAAGGACCCTTCCGGCATTTCCTTTATGCGCTTCAGGTGTCCTTTTCTGAAGCATCTGCAGATCACCGGGACCTATATAGTGTTCAGCATCCGCGCAGACTCCGATTTCTGCAACCTTTACCGTACCTGTATGCTCTTTTGCCTGCTCACCCAGGAGCCCTGTTTTCATGCGGTGAAAGGTTACTGTAAGGTCTGCATATACGGCTTTTTCAAAGCTTCCCCCATCAGGGTCAAGCCCGGATGGGATATCCACGGCAATTACGGTTTTCCCGGCTTTTCCTTCGTTGTTTATAAGGTCAATTGCAGTTGACTCTGGTTCCTTTATGTTTCCCTTAACCCCTGTGCCGAAGATGGCATCCACCAGCATGTCGGCTTCTGAAAACCATCCAGAGGCTGCAAGCTGGCTTGAATCTCTGATCTCAAGTGTCTGCACCCTGCTGAACCTCAACAGGGAGAAATTGTGAAACGCTTCTTCAGTCCCTATATCCCGGTCTTTTCCGAGCAGAATCACCCTTACATTATATCCGGGAATGCCGGCAAGGTGCCTGGCAGCAACAAAAGCATCGCCTCCGTTATTTCCCCTGCCTGCCACAAACAGTACCTTTCCGCTGCCAAGCTTTTCCTTTATATTCTGTGCAATAGCCGCGCCCGCATTTTCCATTAACTGAAGCGGGAACAGTCCCAAATATGAACAGTTGGCATCAATCGCCTTCATCCGTAAAGAACTGATATACTTCATAAACCCTCAGCAGGAAACCCCTGAGTCTTTAGCTCAGGGGAGGAATGCGTAAACTTCCCCGTCCTGCTCTGTTGAATTAATGTACTTGTCCTGGCCCT
>NZ_JJOY01000033.1:68561-97196 GCF_000979455.1 Methanosarcina sp. 2.H.T.1A.6 | reverse complement strand
CGTGGCAAATTAATTATGGGGCTTTAATATATATAATTCATCATCAGTAGTCCTTTGTCCTAATTTTGATGACTCATAACTAAATTTCCTAGACACTAGATATGAAAATGGTCAAGACGCTGTTTCTGTGCAACAGAAAGGCTCCTGCGGACCTGATGGGAAAGATACTGGGAACAAGGATAGGTTCGACGACTGTTTTCAGTACCTTATTGGATAAGGACAATGGGGTACAGATTGTTTTCGATACAGATGTTCTTGCGGAAGAATGGTATGGGTGCAGCGACGGCACGACTACCGGGTATATGAAAATCAAAACATCCCAAATCTTCCATGATTTTCTGACGTTTACAGAGCACTCTGTGAATATTATTCCCATGTAATGAAAGAAAGGTGAATAATTTGAGTTTGTATCAAAACAGAATTGTTGTCAAAGTAGGGACTTCTACCTTGACAAATGATATAGGGAAAAGCGATCTGCGTTCCTTTGACCGCATTGCCTGTGTACTGTCCGATATTCAGAACATGGGCCATGAAGTCATTTTAGTTTCATCTGGCGCGATTGCTGTGGGCACAAATAAGCTACAAATGAAGACACGCCCAACGAGTATGCGTTTGAAGCAGGCTGCTGCTGCGGTAGGACAATGCAGCATTATGCACTTATACGACAAATTTTTCAATGACTATGACAAGACTATCGCACAGATTTTGTTGAACGCCCAGGATATGGAAATTGAGGAAAAGAAGGAAAATCTGACAAACACCTTTGACGCCTTGCTCGAAATGGGCATTATCCCGGTTGTGAATGAAAACGACTCGGTTAGCTATACTGAAATCGAATCGGAAGATAGACTATTTGGCGATAACGATATGCTTTCTGCGGTTGTCGCAGTATTGTGCAGAGCGCAAAAACTCGTCATTCTGTCCGACATTGACGGCTTTTATGACAGCGATCCTCGCCTCCATCCCAACGCAAAACGGATAGAGCGTATCAACGCAATAGACGAGGGCGTGCGATCATTAGCCGGAGGCGCTGGTTCTCGGCGCGGTACAGGCGGTATGAAAACTAAACTGCAAGCGGCAAAGCTGGCAACCGCTAAGGGGATTGATACTATCATTACAAACGGCAAAAATCCGTCCGCTCTGTATGAAATCATCAAAGGGGGCAGTGTTGGTATGCTTTTTGTCGGTAAACGATAATATAAGGAGCCGAAAAGTAAACTGCCAAATATTTCATTCAGTTGAATACCCTAAAGCAAGCTAGCGGGGTATTCAACTGAAATAAAAGGAAAATGTTCTCTCGATCCCGGGGATATTTCCTTCAATATCGGTCTCTCTTAATTTCAGTACCGTCTTTTGGATCACTTTTTATCGGACTGACGGCTGGCTCAGCCCCATTGAAGCGGAGGGAGAAAAAGAAAAATATCCTCCTGCGACTCTGGAAGAGATCTCTCAGTTTATAAGGAAAAACTGGAATTTTGCAGTTAGGCATTATTTAGATCATCCAGATAAACGACATCATGACATAGCCTTTTAATTAATTTTTTTTCGTGACTTACAACCAGTACTCCGATATTCAGCTCTTTGACTATATCCAGAACTATACTCCAGATTTGGGCTTGAGTAATGGCATCTACCATTGTAGTTATTTCATCAGCTATTAGAAATTTAGTCTCAGGGCTTAAAGCCCTTGCAAGGGCAAACCTTTGGAGTTCTCCTCCGGAAAGCTCATTTGGCCATCTGTTAAGCCAGCTCTTTTTTATTCCGAATGAATCCAGAATATTCTGGGGAACAATATGTCCTTCATTTAAAATGTCTTTCATTTTCCATTTAGGGTTTACAGCTTTTTCCGGGTGTTGAAAGACTAACTGGACCGGGTTATATCCTTTTGATGGAATTTCTTTTCCGTCGATACTTACATTTCCCTTATGGTCATTTTCGTAACCAGCCAATATTTTACAGAGGGTTGATTTGCCACTTCCACTGTCCCCGATTAGACCCAGTACTTCTCCACGGTCTACAGATATATTCACATTATTTAATATCAAATTGTTTTTTTTATACCCGAAACTTATATTTTCGCCTTTAAGACACATTATTACACCTCACCACTCCTCCGTTGATAGATTTAAATTGAGGGATGCCTTTAGAGCAAAGTTCATTCTTTTTGGAACACCTTTCATAAAAAATACATCCGTCAATGACTTCATCCTGCATTGGTTGATGGCCTTTAATTGCCTGGAAATTGTTCTGGGGAAGGGCATTCCAGAGTGCCCGGGTGTATGGGTGCCTTAAATTTTCCCCGTTATTTTTAAAATCTTCAACATTAGCTACTTCTAAAACAGTACCTGCATAGAAGATTGCAATTTTATCAGAGATTTTTAATGCAGCTTCTATATCATGAGTTATAAGTATCACTGCACATCCTTTATTTGCCATATCTTTGAAGTAACTCAATGTTTCATTCAAAGTTTTTTCATCCAGGCCCGGGGTTGGTTCATCTGCAATTATGAGCTTTGCAGAGCTCATTACGGCAGTAGAAACCAGAACTCTTCTGGTCATGCCTCCTGATAACTCATGGGGAAACATTCTGTCAACATCCGGTTTTAAATCGTATCTCTGGAAAACTTCTCTCTGGACCTTCTTCATTAAGCCTTCATTTTTTTCCTCAACACAGCCTATTACCTGATTGGAGATCCTCATTAAAGGGTCCAGGTAGGTTGTAGCTTGAGGGATCAGAGCTATTTCTTTCCCCCTGATTTCTTCTTTAATCTCCTGAGTGAGTTTCTTGCCATTGTATTCCATTTTCACATCAAGTTTCGCGTTTGAAGGTAATATCCCTAAAATTGCATGTGCCAGAAGACTTTTACCAGACCCGCTCGAGCCAACAACGGCTAAAATCTCACCTCTGTAAGCTTCTATGCTCAAATTGCAGATTACTTTTAACTCAGTTTGCCTGAGTCCGGAAGCATATTGAATGAAAGAAAGGGAAAGGTCTTCTACTTTTAATAGAGCTTCAGTCTCCTTCTTTCCTTTAGCATTTATTTCAGTTTTATTTCCCATATTTCCCATATTCCACACCTTTTAAATCTAAGATCCGTACTTGCCATTCAGGCAAAAAAATATCTCAACCGATACCCGGTGAAATTTACTCATGTGAAATTTACTCGTGAGCATTTTTTGGGTCCATCAGCTTTCCTAAATTTTCTCCAATCATATCAAATGCCAGGACTACAATTAACAGGGATAACCCCGGGAAGAATGCAAGCCACCAGTATCCTGCCGAGAGGTACTTCATAGACTCTGATAAAATGATACCAATTGCCGGTTCGTGGGGTGAAAGTCCAAAACCCAGGAATGTGGCCGAAGCTTCATGTAAAATAGCATGTGGAAACATTAAAATCGTGCCTAATAAAATTTGAGGAATTAAATGAGGCAGAATATGTTTTGTAGCTATCCACCATTTTGACTTACCAAGATTTCTGGATATATGGATATATTCCTGGGTTTTTAGCTGCTTAATTTCTGCTCTTACAACCCTTGTTAAGCCTGTCCAATGCGTTAATGCAACTCCAATAATGACTCCTGTTGCTCCTCCTCCGAATCCTATGGAAATAAGGATTATTAAAAGAAGGTGGGGGATTGAAAGAAATAAATCTACTAACCAGGAGATAAAGGAATCTGCGATCTTTCCTGCACTTGAGAGTAAGCCTAAAACTATGGCCAGTATAGTACTGATTGTAGAAGCAAAAGCTCCAATCAGTATACTTGAACCAAGTCCCTCTAGAGTTCTTATGAACATGTCTCTTCCCATCCAATCTGTTCCAAACGGATGTTCCGGAGACGGATTAAGGTTTTTAGAGCCAAAATTAGTATGTAAAGATTCTTCGCCGAAACTCACGCTAGAAATCACAATTGCAAGCAATAAAAGGGACGTGAAGCCTATTATTAAAAGAGTCTTCTGCCTTAAATTAAATCCGCTGAATACTCCTTTGTTAACTGTTACAACAGCAGTACTCATATTGAGGCCTCCTGTTGTTTTATCCTGGGATCAACAAACTGGTATATAAGATCAGCAATTGCGTTTCCAAAAAAGACAAAGCAAGCACTAACAATAACTATTCCTAAAAGCAGTGGCACATCAGATCTCAATCCTGCTGCTACTGCAGCCTGTCCAATTCCGGGATAGGAAAATACCTGTTCAACCAGAACTGTTCCTCCAAACAATTCACTGAATCCTAAAAACTGTAGTGTAATAGCTGGAAGTGCAACGTTCCTAATTCCATGCCTTAATACCAGATCTAATCCTTTTTCCCCTCTTGCCTTTGCAAATAATACATAATCACTGGATAAAACTTCTATTAATTTTTCTCGAGTAAACAGCGCAATTTGAGCAACTCCTAATAAACTCAAAGTTAGTGCAGGAAGGATTAAACGCAGAAACCAATCCAAAAATGTCACATTTTCCGCAGTGACACCTATTGGTACACTTAAACCTATAGGGAACCAGCCTAAATACACTGAAAATACCATTAATAGAATCAATGCCAGCCAGAAAGTTGGTGTGGCAGCTAAAACATAACAATAAGTTTTTATTGCCTTATCTATCCACGTTCCTTTCTTCATTCCCGCTACTATCCCTAAAATGAAACCTAAAATTCCTGAAAACAGCCATGAAGCCGCCATCAGAGCAAGAGAAGCTGTGAATCGTTCTTTGATTACATCAGTAACAGGTATTCTATAAATCAATGAAATTCCAAAGTTTCCTTTAAGAGCATCTCCCGCCCAGTTCAAGAATTTTTCCTGCGGAGGCGTGTTAACTCCCCAATATTCTTCAAGTTTAGCTTTGTGCTCTGCACTCACTGGCATTTCTCCAATATAAGCTCTAACAGGGTCTATAGGCGAGTATTGAATGAGCATAAAACTTACAAAACAAACTATAACCAAAAGACTTATCAACCGAAGTATTTTTTTTCCTATAAAGCCCGCTATTTTTTCATTGTCTAACACGCTATTCCCTCATATAGTAATTATTTTATAATAGATTCATTTTAACGTAGATACAAATATTATGAATAATTAGGAATAATCTGAATAATTTTCATACGATTTTAAGTCGAAATGGATTGCACTATATTTTTCAAGAATTTCCCATCAAATTCCAGCCCCAAATAAAAAAGGTAAAAGGAGTAATATTTATAACATCATTTTATTACGATGTTAATATCACTCACTTTAAGTCGAGCTGGTTGCATTTGTTCTTGTCCATTCGTAGATATTTCCTAAAATATCGGACCCAGCATTTTTTTGTGGAGTTCCTATGTCTAAGGTTTCATCCACCGTATACAGATAATCCATTGTCACCAGCCATAACCATGTTGCATCTCCTGCAGGCCCGTAACCGGTCTTTCCATCATATGCAGCTAATTGCCAGTTCTTTGTAGCCTGGGCCTGGTCTGTGGATCTTAAAGCTGATTCTAAATATCCATCTACAACAGGATTATTGTAAAGACCCGGGTTCTTGTATGTATCATCTGCTTCTTTGCTGTGGTATTGCTGATATAAATTGAAGGTATCTATGCTGCTGTAAGCGTATAAAACGGCTGAACTGTATTGATTGGCATATATTTCATCCCAGTTTGTGCCGACCAGGTCTATTTTTATACCTAATTTTTTGGCCTGTTCACTTACAGCCACTGAAAGAGCTTGCCTTGTTTGGTCTGATGAGGAATAATATAGTTTAAATTCTGCTTTAGTTCCATCTTTTTCTCGAATTCCATCGCCATCATTGTCTTTCCATCCTGCGTTTTCTAACATTATTTTGGCTTCTTCGAGATTTGAATCGTTGATTTTAGCTTCAGGGTTCCCAAAGTTTCGTTGATCTACTCCGGTGTATTCCACATCTCCTTTTCCATATATTACTCCGTCAAGTATGGCTTTTCTGTCGATACCTATGTTTAAGGCTTTTCGAATTGCCAGATCTGCTGTTACATTATTGCCTATTGGATCTCCCTGTAGACTTATTTCACCGGTATTATTCCGCAGGGGGAATGAAACTCCGAATGCTCTTGATGAGGGAAGAGACATTAAATTATATCCATCTATAGTCTGATTTGCATGGTTAATGTCGATTTCAGCCAGGTCTACATCACCGGACCTTGCAGCTGCAAATGCAGTTTCTTTATCCAGGAATAACAGGGTTATTTTTTTGAAGTATGGTTTTTTCCCATAGTAATCTTCGTTTAAATTAAATATTGCCTGCTGGCCTTTGTCCCACTGTATCAATTTATATGGTCCCGATCCGATTGGATTTGACCCGTAGGTTTCTTTTTTATATGCATGTTCTGGCACAATTCCAACGTATCTGAGTCTCCATATGAAGCTTGACTGGGGTTCTTTTAATTTGAATTCAACTGCAGTATCATTTATTGCTGCAGCATTTTCAAGATTACTCATATCCAGCTCTGAATTACTTCCAACTGCTGTATTAAAGGTAAATGCTACGTCTTTAGCTGTTAATTTCTCCCCATCTGTGAATTTAATATCATCTCTTATATTCACAGTCCATATATTCCCATCAGAACTGACCGAGTAATCCGTAGCAAGGTCATTTATTATACTGCCGTCATCAGCTGATTTAAAAAGAGTACTTTGTATCAATGGTTCAAAATTCACATGACCTGATCCCCATCCCATAAGCGGATCAAATCCTGCTTTTGGTTCCCCTGTATGCGAATATACATTTACAACCAATTCATCAGAAGCCTGGGACGTTGAGCTGTCTGACGTAGAACTGGACATAGAGCCGGGCATAGAACTGATTATAACAATAGCCGCCATAATTACGATTATTGACCCTATAAGCAAATATTGCTGGTTTTTCTTAATCTGAATTCCTCCTCCATTTTAATCAACACAATTAATTATTTTTGCAAAAAGCCCTTTACCAGTATTGTAATGACGAGAAGTACTTTTTGAATAACACTTTAATAAATAAAAATATTACCAAAGTAGTATTTTTTATACAATTATTAAGACTGGTTAACTTAAAACAGTTTTACTATATATACTTTCCTAAAAAAAAGTGTTACTAAAACATTTGTTTTATGGAATATCGTATCATTAAATGAGAGGTATTATTTATTTTAAGAGCATTTTTATCAGCTGCAACTATTGGATGCTGAAAATAAGAATAAATTATAACGATTTCGGAATATTCAGGAAGTTATCAACACCAAAAGGTAACAATATCAAAAAGTAACAATATCAAAAAGTAACAATATCAAAAGGTAACAATATCAAAAGGTAACAATACTAAACAGCTTCCATCTCAAGATTGAGCAGTTTTTCAGAGTTTCACACGAAATTCAAAAGAAAAAAAATGGGATTTGAAATAGGAATTCAACTCCCTGTTTAATTTCCTGTGCGTTTCCATTCCAGAATGCTACCAAAGATATCTGCACCGTGAGGCTGTATTTTGGGAGTTCCGATATCCAGGTCGTCATCCATAATGAAGACATAATTAATGGTTGCCATCCACAGCCATGTAGCATCTCCTTTTTCTGAAAAGCCTGTTGTCCCATCCCAGGCAGCCAGCTGCCAGTTTTCATTGGCAGTATCCTGATCAAAACTGGTTATAGCTGTTCTCAGGTAGTTGTCCACAGCAGAATTGTTGTACATAATTACATTGTTGTAATTCGAAGGATCGTAGCTCTTGCTGTAGTATCTTAAGTATACGTCAGTTGGATCCAGCGAACCATAACCAAAGACTACCGGAGTTGAATGAACAAGGGTGTCAATTTCATTCCAGCTTTTACCCTCGACTTTAATGTTTATACCCAATTTTTTTGCTTCTTCAGATACAGAAACAGCTAATGCCTGCCTTTCCTGCGCATTGGAAGTATATAGCAAAGTAAATTCGGCTTTTAATCCATTTTTCTCAACAATGCCATCGCCATCAATATCTTCCCAGCCGGCTTCTGTTAAGATTTTCTTTGCTGCTTCGAGATCTCCATCTTCAAAAATAGCTTCCTTATTTCCCCAGGGTAATTTATCCACACCCGTGAATTCCTCTTTGCCCTGCCCATTTAATGCTCCATTGATTAACGCCTGCCTGTCTATTCCGATGTTCAGGGCTTTTCTTATTGCAATATCAGAAGTTACATTGTTTCCGATTGCGTAGCCATTTTCAGTTTTTTCACCGGTATTTGCTTGCAGGGGAAAGCTTATTCCTCGAGCATCAATAGAATCAAGAGATACTATTTTCATTCCATCTACGGTTTGTTTGGCGAATGAAGCAGGAATTTCAGCCAGATCAATCTGTCCGGACCTGGCCGCCGCAAAAGCAGCGTCTGATCCCATAAAGAGCATGGTTATCTTTTTAAAGTACGGTTCCTGACCATAATAATCCGGATTTGCTTCAAAGATTACCTGCTGCCCTTTATCCCACTGGACAAATTTGTATGGGCCTGACCCTATTGGATTTTGACCGTAATTTTCATCGTAAGCATGTTCAGGGACAATGCCAATCACTGCGAGTTTATTGATGAAGGTAGCCTGAGGGTCATTCAAGTCAAATTCAACAGTATAATCTTCAATTGCTGCAGTCTTTTCCAGCATGGATAAATCCACACTGCTACTGGCATCTGCTGCCGTGTTAAAGGTGAATGCCACATCCTTAGCTGTTAAAGGCACTCCATCATGGAATTTAACGTCGTCTCTTATTGTAACAGTCCACTTTAACCCGTCACTGCTAACCGTATAATTTGTAGCTAAATCATTGATCAGATTTGCACTACTGTCCTTTTTGAAAAGAGTGCTCTGGACCAGAGGTTCACGGTTATAACCCCAGCCGGTAATCGGGTTAAAGCCCACTTCCGGTTCTCCGCCGTGAGTCCCTACGGCTGCGATCAGTTCGTCAGACCCCTGGGAACTTACCAGTTCTCCAGACCCCCGGGGTTCCATTTCCGCCGAAACCTGGGAAGCCGGGTCATCTAACGCAGAATCTGAAGCAGGACCGGACATAGAACTGACAATAACAATAGCCGCCATAATTATGACTATTGAGCCTATGAGCAAATATTGCTGGTTTTTCTTAATCTAAACTCCTCCTCGATTGTTATTAGAGTCCGGAATTCTTTTGACAGAAATTCCTGAACCAGTGTTGTAATGACTGGAAAGACCCGGTATAGAATATTACAATTGTGACTGAAAATATAAGAAAAGTATTACATATTAAATAATAATTATTAATAGTAGAGTAAAACCATTTTACTATATATACGTTTCTAAAAAAAGGTGTTACTAAAATGTTTGTTTTATGCAATTTAGTATTACAAGAGATGATAAATTATTTTGTTGTAGGTTTTTAATTAGCTGTAGACATCAGGTGCCGAAAATAAGTAGAAATTTTGGCGATCAAAACAAGAAAACAAGGATTGAAACTCAAACGCCTGCATATTTTCGCAATCAATAACAAAATTCTCAAGCAAGATCCACTAAAACGAGGATTGAAACTTACTATCTTTGCAAGTATCCGGTATGAAATTGAAGAAAACCGATTTTTCATTCTTTTGGATAGCAACGTTTTACTCTACAATACAGCTTTTTTTACGATTGCTTCTGAATTTTAACCCTAATTTGATAAACTCCACTAATTAATACAGTGTTTTCTTACGAGCTGATCCCAAAACTCAAAAATCACTTCTTTGAACTCAATTTCGAAATAATTATTAGAGCTGTTGATCAGGAAATTGGTTTTGATACTCTATGAATTTGGAAATAAAAGTTGGTTTTGGGATAGGCTCTATAACAGCATATTTAAGGTATTAACACGTATAGTAAATTGCTTCAAACATTGATTTAGCTCAATGTAAAAGACACTTCCATACAGACGGATCACATGCAGAAATGCATGGTTTGTATGGAAGAGGTCTTAAAATAACCTTTACAAAACCCTATTTTTCAATCTGATCCTGTATCTTATATTTTCTTTTCCAGATCATACGTTTTCTAAACCTTTTCCTGAGATATTGAAATGTTTGGAAGAGGACGGCCAAATTAAGAACTTATAAAAGACATAAGGTAGATTATTCTTCATAATCAAAAAACTCAGGTGAAACATTTATGAATACAACGCCTCCAGAAGAGCTCTTTATCCAGAGCTGTGGCACTGATAAAAAAATAACCGATTTTCTAAAAGACCATGTAATCGATAAAAAACTCATCACAGATGAAGTGGTTTATCAGCTTGAAGAAGGCAAACTGGAAGGAGTTTATTCCGATGAAATGTTCTTTTCGAATTTAGTGCTATCCGAACACGGCTTCCGCTTTGACATGACCACCGTCACCCGCGAAAAAATATATATCCTGGACCCGGATAGAAAACGGGGTGCAATTAAAAAAGATTTTAACGGTGTAAGCGTATTTCGATACGAACTGGCAGAACGCAAAAGTACCTCCAGGATAACCGGAATAATGAGGCTAGCCTCGTCCACTGTCCGTGAGCATACGATGGAAGGAATTGCTTACGGCGTATATGATCTGCAACTTGAAAACAGCCAATTAAGCTGGAAAGAGCAGCAATTACTGTACCGGGACATGCCGGCAGACAATGATAATTATCGCCCGGTCGCCTTTGATGCAAAAGTAAGGTTCCATCTGGAAAACGGAAAATTGCGCTTTGAGTATATCCCCAAATATTATGACTTCGAACCTGAGAAGCTTACAAGAAAGTTGTCTAAAGACCAGTATCCTGCTTTTGTAACTAAGGAGAGATGAACACGGAATTTTCTTAAAAGGTCATTTATTTGTCTAAACGATTTGTATAAAATTGGTTTACAACAAAAAAAGTGTGTATGCCTTAGGTAATCATGCACAATTCTGTCAGACCTTGATTTTTCTGTATGCCAGCCCTTGCAGATATAGTGTCTTTTGAGGCAGTGTCACGAATTTGCTGTAAATTCAAAGTCAATTTTTTGCAGATTGTATAAAATTTGGTTCTTCGGATGTGGGATTTCCTATTCATTTACTTCTTGAAATCTGTGATTGTACAGAAAAATAGACACATCGCCTTCTTGAAGAAAATTCGTTTTTGGACAGTTTATACTGAAATAAAAGATGTGAGAATAATAATAAAAGATAGAGGTAACGAGAAAGGAATAAAAAATATGAAAAAATAGTGAAAAAAAGTAATGTAAATATCAACTGTAATAATGACAGAAATAAAAGGACAGAAATAAAAGGACAGAAATAAAATAAGAAACTATAAGATTTAACTTTATTTATGGAGGTTTGAGAATTATGTTTATTCGACAGGCCAAAATTGAAGATGCTGATGAAGCGGCAGAATTAATCTGTATGGCCTGGGAAGAGTGTGCTTATGTGCTGGCGGGTTCTACTAATCGGAAGGCTGTGCAAGAGGTTATTAAAAAGTTCTATAAACAGCCTGATAATATTTTGAGTTATCAAAATATAGATGTTGCCGAGGGACGTAATGGTATCGCAGGTTTAGTTTTGTCATTTCCCTCAGACCATTTTCCGCGCTTGAATAAATTATTGGTAGAAAAACTCCCTAAATTATATAAATCCAATGCCGCGGATTACCGCGGAAAAGTAATTCCCATGTTAAAAACAAAAGAGGCAGAGCCCGGGGAATATTATATAGATTCACTTGCCGTTTATCCACAGTACAGGGCCTGTGGGGTTGGGAGCAGATTGCTAAAGGCAGCAACTCTCAAATCTCATAAACTTGGCATTTCCAGGACCTCATTGATTGTTAAACCCGAGAACAAAGAAGCTCTAAAATTATATCAAAAACATGGCTATTCTGTAAGAGGAAAGTTGAAGCAAGCGGGTACAAATTTTGTGAGCATGGTTAATGCAATCAATCGGCCTGGAAATTCAAGCAATAAAAAAGGCCTCATTCAGTAAATTGCTATTGTTTCAAGCTTGAGAGTTTTTGAACCTTATTCGAAGCCAAAATTGAAAAAAGAATACAGTAGGTTTTTCTATTCTAGCTGGCAAGTGCCGGTATCGCTGGCCAGGTGCTGGTCGGCCCTCAACAGGCGTTATTGGGCTCTTGATGGTCGGTCTGCGACCGGAGCCCACTAAAAGCAGGAATAGTCAAACCCCTCACCTCAGTAATAGTAGTTGGGCACCACCATTTTCCCTTTATTTTTCTAATCTTCTACCGTTTTCAGCGTCTTTATTGTTTTATTAGTAAAGTCTGTGGCACCTGATATGAAATTTTCATTTCATAGTACACAACGTGGATATACTGGAATGGGATTTGCAAATTCGTGAGCAATACCTGCCAAATAGGACTTGGAACTAAAATCCATTTAGTAAAAATCCAACGGCAACGACCGAATTAAATATTAACTATTATCACCTACTAGATAACAAAATATATAAAAAAGTTTTATAAAATATGAGGACTTATATGAATCGGTTTCATGGAATAGGTTTTGTGAGTATTATACACGTTCTCCAGTTTTAAAAACGGTGTTCGGAATGCCTAATGGAAAAACTCATATAAAAGTAAATATTACGCTGCTGCTTGGTATATTGCTAAGTTTACATATAAATTATATAAAATCGAATATTCCACCGGAATATATTGAATTTGACACTATAGCAATATTTTCATTTGCACTTATATTTGGGACGTATTATCTCAGTCCTGATCTGGATATTCAAAGTGATCCCTTCAGAAGATGGGGAATTCTTAAATATATCTGGTGGCCCTATCAAAAAATTTGTAAGCACCGTGGAAAATTGCACCATCCGTTATTAGGCCCTATCATAATAATTTCAACTGTAGGTTTATTCATCATAGCACCAGTTGTCAAATTGTTCAACTTAGAAATTACTAACATCCCGACAAAATATATTATTTCATTATTAACTGGAATCGTTATTTCTATTGAAGCACACATAGTTACAGATATAATATACACTAAAGCAAAAAGAAAATCCACTAAAATAAAAAAGAAACTAAAAAATATTCGCACCACCAAATCATAAATTTCTACATTTTATTTTCTACATTTTATTTTCTACATTTTATTTTCTACATTCTATTTTTTAGATTATATTTTTTAGTCAGTTTTTATAGAATGCCATGTCAGGCGGTTGTCGATGGGATATAATGTTTACTCTTTTACTCTTTTTTATTCTTATAGTAGGGCTTTGCGTTAGGTTGATCATTGATTGTTAACATGAGCCGATAATTAAAAACAAAAGTTTAATAGAAAGAAAAGCATATTTCCAGATGTTTCCAAACCATCAAAAACCCTGATTTTCTTGTATTTATAAAGGGTTTGATAATTTTCCAGCAAGAATTTTAGCCCAGAAAATGGGCTCATTTCAAGCCTTTTCTGGCCAAACGCCGGAAATTTTTGCCCTATTCGCGAGCAAGATCCACTAAAACAAGGATTGAAACATTGTCTCTCTATATTATACATTAATGATATATATTTATTCGCGAGCAAGATCCACTAAAACAAGGATTGAAACTCTGTATGTAGAAAGCATCAGGGACGGAGAGGTGAGAATTCGCGAGCAAGATCCACTAAAACAAGGATTGAAACATAAAGACTTTGACTCCATACATAATAAAAATAATCACATTCGCGAGCAAGATCCACTAAAACAAGGATTGAAACAGAGTAACGAACTCATCAGAGGGTCACAGGTTCGAATATTCGCGAGCAAGATCCACTAAAACAAGGATTGAAACATTTGTCTTTGAGTTTCCTGCTTGCGGAAATCACAGATTCGCGAGCAAGATCCACTAAAACAAGGATTGAAACTAATGCCGGGGTCGGTAGCTTGCCTTGCAAAATTGGATTCGCGAGCAAGATCCACTAAAACAAGGATTGAAACTTGGAAACGGGACTGTAACAAGTGGAGCTATTAAATTCGCGAGCAAGATCCACTAAAACAAGGATTGAAACCGATGGAATTTCTTGAAGAACTATATAGAGATAGCAATTCGCGAGCAAGATCCACTAAAACAAGGATTGAAACAAATACAATTTATCGCGCTCTTGATACATTCCATACTATTCGCGAGCAAGATCCACTAAAACAAGGATTGAAACTTATTTCTAATATTTCTTTTGTAGATTCAAAAGAGCATTCGCGAGCAAGATCCACTAAAACAAGGATTGAAACTTGGAAACGGGACTGTAACAAGTGGAGCTATTAAATTCGCGAGCAAGATCCACTAAAACAAGGATTGAAACCCTGTGACTTTTCCAGATCTTTTTTCTTATCCAGCTTTATTCGCGAGCAAGATCCACTAAAACAAGGATTGAAACACTGTAGTGTAGATAACAAACTATAAATAACATATTCGCGAGCAAGATCCACTAAAACAAGGATTGAAACAGGATTGATGAACATGACTGGAAAAATAAAAATCACAATTCGCGAGCAAGATCCACTAAAACAAGGATTGAAACCAAACGACACCCTGGGATAATCCGCCATTGAACCATTCGCGAGCAAGATCCACTAAAACAAGGATTGAAACATTAAGATCATCTCCTTTTAGAAGTCCGTTTCTTCGCATTCGCGAGCAAGATCCACTAAAACAAGGATTGAAACCCGAGTTAGTGAGGACTTATAATATTGACAGAAAAGATTCGCGAGCAAGATCCACTAAAACAAGGATTGAAACTCAGACTTGTACTTAGAATAGGCATCGGTGAATTTGATTCGCGAGCAAGATCCACTAAAACAAGGATTGAAACTATCCCAGTTCAAGAGCCTTTTTGATTTCCGGGAAATTCGCGAGCAAGATCCACTAAAACAAGGATTGAAACCGGTCTGTTTGCTTGTTATTGCCATAAATGAGATATTCGCGAGCAAGATCCACTAAAACAAGGATTGAAACATCTTACCATTGAATGTTTCTACACTTTCCGCTACATTCGCGAGCAAGATCCACTAAAACAAGGATTGAAACCGCTTTTGTCACATAAATCATATTTGTCGGATAGTATTCGCGAGCAAGATCCACTAAAACAAGGATTGAAACGTATGTATATTAAATTGTATATGTTATGTTATCTAATTCGCGAGCAAGATCCACTAAAACAAGGATTGAAACACACTACGGACAAAAGAGGACTTTGACATCAGAAGCATTCGCGAGCAAGATCCACTAAAACAAGGATTGAAACCTCGCATACACCATATATATCATGTTATCTCTCATATTCGCGAGCAAGATCCACTAAAACAAGGATTGAAACTTTCTTACAGGGAAATATCTTGATGGATTGGATAATATTCGCGAGCAAGATCCACTAAAACAAGGATTGAAACATGCCTTGTGTGTGTGGCGAAAAACGAGAACTCGAAAATTCGCGAGCAAGATCCACTAAAACAAGGATTGAAACAACAACAGGATCAGCCCAGGAAGGAAAAGCCCAGGAAATTCGCGAGCAAGATCCACTAAAACAAGGATTGAAACGGATCATAAGTTGCCTGCTTTCCAGAGATCCACAATTCGCGAGCAAGATCCACTAAAACAAGGATTGAAACAACCCATGCCTCTCACCTAGCATCCGAGTATGAACCGATTCGCGAGCAAGATCCACTAAAACAAGGATTGAAACATCCACATCTCTTTTCTTCTGTTTTTTCTTACTCTATTCGCGAGCAAGATCCACTAAAACAAGGATTGAAACTCTTTGCTTTCATAATCAGGCCTACTATGACACTATTCGCGAGCAAGATCCACTAAAACAAGGATTGAAACCCATTTTGTCCTCAATCCTTTCAGGGGGATTCCCATATTCGCGAGCAAGATCCACTAAAACAAGGATTGAAACCATCTCCTGTAATCTTGCTTCGTTCACAATCCTTCTATTCGCGAGCAAGATCCACTAAAACAAGGATTGAAACTCACAGGACAAACTTCTGAATTCGGATGGCAGCCTGATTCGCGAGCAAGATCCACTAAAACAAGGATTGAAACCCTCTAAGAAGTTTGAAGTAATGGAGTATAGAGTCATTCGCGAGCAAGATCCACTAAAACAAGGATTGAAACCATTGAGTACAACCCATTGCCCATTCACGGGGGATATTCGCGAGCAAGATCCACTAAAACAAGGATTGAAACAATGGGAGTTGAATTTTAATGAATATTGAAAAGAGTTATTCGCGAGCAAGATCCACTAAAACAAGGATTGAAACTTAGGAATTTGCCACTGACGGACTTTCACCGGAGGATTCGCGAGCAAGATCCACTAAAACAAGGATTGAAACTTTTTCCTGTCATGTTTATCAATCCCTAAAAATATTCGCGAGCAAGATCCACTAAAACAAGGATTGAAACTTCTCTCGATGGTCCCCTTGTAAAACATGTAGGATACACGGATTCATTCGCGAGCAAGATCCACTAAAACAAGGATTGAAACAATAAAAAAGGGAAAATCCTTCTCGAAAACACCGGAATTCGCGAGCAAGATCCACTAAAACAAGGATTGAAACTTAATTATTCAAAACTATTCAAATTTGATATAATAATTCGCGAGCAAGATCCACTAAAACAAGGATTGAAACATTTTTTGTATCGGTATATCAGGACGGGGGATTAATTCGCGAGCAAGATCCACTAAAACAAGGATTGAAACATCCTCATCATTTCCATCACTGGAAAAGAGTTAGATTCGCGAGCAAGATCCACTAAAACAAGGATTGAAACAATTACAATCAACCGGCAGGAAATTATCATCATATTCGCGAGCAAGATCCACTAAAACAAGGATTGAAACCCTAGTGGTGCGGCTTCTTCCTCTTATTCTTCGGGGGATTCGCGAGCAAGATCCACTAAAACAAGGATTGAAACAACAAACTCCATCTGTATACATCACTAATCACCAATTATTCGCGAGCAAGATCCACTAAAACAAGGATTGAAACGACATAGGGGTGACTATGTATGGACTTAACGGATAATTCGCGAGCAAGATCCACTAAAACAAGGATTGAAACAAAGAATAAACGGGGGATTATAAATGGAATGTATATAATTCGCGAGCAAGATCCACTAAAACAAGGATTGAAACATGCTGGTGTGTCCCTGCTGCTACAGTACCGAATTATTCGCGAGCAAGATCCACTAAAACAAGGATTGAAACGGACCTGTTTGGCTCCTATCATGTACTTCCCGAGAAGATTCGCGAGCAAGATCCACTAAAACAAGGATTGAAACTGTTCAGATCAATTCTTGCAAAATCAATTGCTTGTATTCGCGAGCAAGATCCACTAAAACAAGGATTGAAACTACATTGAAAAGAACCCACTTCTCCAACCGTACACCGTGATTCGCGAGCAAGATCCACTAAAACAAGGATTGAAACTAGTGATGTTTGCAATCTCTGTAAACATTTCAACATTCGCGAGCAAGATCCACTAAAACAAGGATTGAAACTTGGTCGAGGGTTTTGCAGTCACTCCACCATACAATTCGCGAGCAAGATCCACTAAAACAAGGATTGAAACTTCGGACCAAAACGCTTGACTCGTACGGCGTTCTCATTATTCGCGAGCAAGATCCACTAAAACAAGGATTGAAACCGGCTCGATGAAATGGAGTGCAGACGACACATACGCAATTCGCGAGCAAGATCCACTAAAACAAGGATTGAAACAACAACATGGTACGCAAAACCGCCAACACGCTTAAAAAATTCGCGAGCAAGATCCACTAAAACAAGGATTGAAACTCAAGAAGCAGTATAACGGGCGAATCTATACTATGATCATTCGCGAGCAAGATCCACTAAAACAAGGATTGAAACCACCTGTAAAACCATCTTAAATGAACATAGACCAGTATTCGCGAGCAAGATCCACTAAAACAAGGATTGAAACTGACAATAACCACGAAGGGAACCCCGTTCGATGAAGACGATTCGCGAGCAAGATCCACTAAAACAAGGATTGAAACTCTAGGGTTATGAAGCCTTCGCCTTCAAAATCGCCATAATTCGCGAGCAAGATCCACTAAAACAAGGATTGAAACATTGCTAAGAGCCAAGACAAAAACATACAAAATTGAATATTCGCGAGCAAGATCCACTAAAACAAGGATTGAAACTAAGACCCTAAGGTTTTACCAAGCCTTCTATAAAATTCGCGAGCAAGATCCACTAAAACAAGGATTGAAACCTGAATTTGATGGGGTAGGCGGCAGTTCAATCTCATTCGCGAGCAAGATCCACTAAAACAAGGATTGAAACTTCGGTGGAAACTGGATAAAAAACATTCATTCTTTGTCGAGAAGTAGCTCCAACTAATACAAGAACCAAGTTTCCACCCAAACTCACCAAAACCAAAAACCTAAAATAACCCCAGAAGTTATTCTCTAACAGGGAGAATAGCCATGACCAGCGAAACCGAAACTCCGGAATGTTGCCCTCCGTTTGATCCCGCCCCCTGGGATGGAAAAGTCTTTGATTGGAACAATAAAAGGTTCATCAGGGATTCCGTTACCACACAGAATTACATGCCCCTGAACTTCGGGGAAGTAATAATGAGGATGAACGAGAAAGTTGCCAGGGCTGGTGCGGAAATGCCTGACTGGCTCTGCCTGTCGGACCATACCTCTGAAAGCAATATGGACCTCTATCTGGCTGTTGACAGAGAGGTCGATGGGGCTGAAAATGTGACCCTGAGCGGGAAGTTTTTGAGCAAAGTGTATGAAGGGAATTTCGAAAAAACAGGAGAATGGTGCGGGGACTTTGAAGGCTATGTAAAAGGCAAAGGGCTCGAAATCAAGAAATGGTATATGTGGTACACTACCTGTCCGGACTGTGCTGAAAAATACGGGAAAAATTATGTTGTTATCGTTGCTGAAGTTTAAAATAAAAATCGAGTGATAATATTACCGGTTTGCATATATTCCATGTATTATCTTTAGGAGAAATTAGCAAAGAAATGTACTTAAAATAGTTCTCTTGAGCTGGGGCTTCCCACACAAAAAATTTCACCTTAAATTCAAATAGTCCATTAGATAGTAGAAAGTCTTATTTTTCAAAAGTAATTTTCCGGATAAAAGGGGATAAGGTTATGTTTTCCCCTTTATTTGAATCGCATTGAACTTACATTTTAAGCATAATCTCCACGATTGCCTGCAGCAGGAAATAATTTGAATGAATTAGCAAGCTTTCACGGGTTATTCATTTTATATCTGATCAAACCAGCTATCGAATGCAGCAGAATTCCGGTAAAAGCCATAAAAATCCCGATGAAAGTCAGCAGCAACATCAAAACAGCAGTCTCGAGATTAAAGTTTCCATCAGGATAAAAGGTTTGTACCTGATTAAGGTGTATATACAACCCGACTGCTACAAGAGTGAAACCTGGCAGAGTAAAGTAATACAGCGGGCTATTAAATTCCATCTCGTGAAAAATGTTTAACAAAACATTCGGACCATGCCCTAAAGGATTTTCCTTTGAGCAGTTTACATCACACACTTGAGTCACATTTTGAAGCGTAAGATCACCTTCCAGGTCATCAAAGAAATTTTTGCAAACTTATGGAATTGGGCTAATTTTCTGGATGAAGAGACTTCAATATATAAAAATCCATCTAAAGAATTAGATGTGAATATAAATATATCAACCGGAGAACACAGAAGAGCACGGAAATCTCTGTTCAGATACGTTCTTTATTCCGTATTTTCCGTGCTTTCAGTGATTCTAATTCAATCCGTTTTCTCCAAAAAAAGAATTCTGGTATTTCTGGTATATAACTGTAGAATAGATTTCACTAACCGGAGTGCAAGAAACTCTTTCTCCTGGCCGATGGCAGAAAAAATATATTAAAAAAGAATTGAACCCCCGTAAAACCTGAATCTTGCCCCTGAAGGAGAGGACTTACTTTTTAGTTTTGTAAAGCAGATTAACCATATACATATAAACAGGTGGTTAAGCAACTAACCAGTCATTTATAAACAGGTGGTTAAGCAACTAACCAAAATATAGAAGGATTGAAAGTTATTTCTTTGTCTCCCTTCCTCTACCCACTTTTTTCTCAGTTTCCTCTCTTTTTGGTCCTCTCCTTGTCCGTACACTTCTCCCAGTTTGCTCTCCTCTTTGCTCCCTTCCCTGACCCCAACTTTTCTCAGTCTTCTCTTCTTTTGGTTCTTTCCTCGTCCATTCGCTCTTCTTAGGCCCCTCTCCTCTCTGGTCTCTTCCGTATCCCCGACTTTTCTTAATTATCTCGCTTGTTGGCTCCCTTTTTGTCCATACGCTCTTCCTGACTTCCGGCCTTCCCTCCTCTCTTTCATCTTCATCTTCGTCTTCATCGTCATCCAGATCGAATCCGAGTTTTGAGCTTAAGGAATTTCTGGCTTTTCGGGCTTCGGTATAGTCCGGATTGATCCTGATGGCTCTATCAAGGGCTCCGAGGGCTTCTTCACCTTTTTCCAGACCAGCGAGAGCCATGCCTTTGCAGTACCAGGCTTCCGCAAGATCGGGCTTTATTAAAATGGCTTGACTGCAGGGCCCAAGCGCTTTTTTATGTTTGCCGAGCTTGAGGTGGACCATTGCTTTTCCGACCCAGATCTTTGCATTGTCCGGGTTTATTTTGAGAGCAGCATCATAGGCTATTGTGGCTTCCACAGGCCTGTCCAGGTTGTAGAGAGCAAAAGCTTTGCCTTCCCAGGCACGGGAGAGGTCCGGGTTTATTTTGAGGGCGGCATCGTAGGCTGTTATGGCCTCTTCGTATCTGCCAAGGTCAACGAGAATTGAGCCTTTTGCGTTCCATGCACCCGCGAGTTTAGGATTGGCAGCAAGGGCTTTTTCAGAAGCTTCAAGGGCTTTTTCGTGCTGTCCGAGCCTGCAAAGGACTGAGGTTCTAAGGTTCCAGGTCTTGTCACTGTTAGGCTTTATTTCAAGCAGCCTGTCAAAAGCCTTCAGAGCATCTTCATCCCTTTTGAGCTGAAGGAGCACGAAACCTTTTTCGTAGAGGTAGGCAGGATTTGAAGGTTCGATTTCAAGAGCTTTTTCAAAGGCTTTCAGGGAATCACTGTACATCCTGTGCCTTAGAAACACTGCGGCTTTGCCTGCCCAGGCGGCTGCATCCTCAGGATTTTTTTGAAGGGCTTTATCATAAGGAGCAAGTGCTTTATTTCGGCGGTCATACGCTGTATCACTGGCATTATCGGCCCGGCCTCCACCTTTCAGGGGAGTTTTGCCTGTCTTGCCAGTCTTACATGTCTTGCCTGTTCTGTCCGGCCTACCTGTCTTGCCAGTCTTACATGTTTTGCCTGTTCTGTCTGGCCTACCTGTCTTGCCTGTTCTGTCTGGCCTACCTGTCTTGCCTGTCCTGCCTTTATTTTTATTAAAATCATTTGCCATAGTATCGGTCCCGTGTAATTAAGTTTAGAGTAACTCTTTTTTGCAATGAGAATTAGGTACACACCCAACCTCCCCTGATGGGCGGCAAATTCTCCGAGAAATCTAATTTCAAACTCCGTTCTCGTATTTCAAACTGATCCTGTTAACCAGTTCCTGTTAACCAGTTCCTGTTAACCAGTTCCTGTTAACCAATTCCTGTTAACCAGTTCCTGCTAACAAATTCCTGCTAACCAATTCCTGTTAATCCATTTCAAGCGGAAGATATTCGATATAGATCCGGAAACGAGAAGAAACCTTTGCGGCAGTTCCGGAAAAGCCGAAAATAGCAGATATGGTAGATAATTCTCCTGTAAAATAAAGAGGTAAAGCCCAGTATTAAATGCACCCTTATATAAACCTAGACCCGAATTATGAAAATCCATATTCATTTCATGCATCTTCGGTTAATAAGGGATCAGGATAATTGTATCCATTCCCATAATATGGTTTTCAGGAACAAACTCTTCTAAATTTAATGGAAGTAAAAATTGCTGTTTTTTTAGGCTTTTGTTTTTTCAAACGTAGATCGATAATGTAAGATAGCCTGTCTATCTGACATTTCTTTTATACCATTTTTAGATCAGCAAAAGGTAGTTTTCATGTACAACAGCTAATTATTCTCCCCTCAGCTCAAGCCCTACTTTAACTCCCCTCATAACCGCTTCAGTAATCTGTTTTCCAAACTCCGTACTTGAGCCTGCATAAGGGATTTCCTGATGTTCCTGATTTCCAGGATCAGACCCTGAGGAGCCCTTTTCATAGGCAACGATTACGGCATCCGTATTTGTACCCAGGAAAGTGTATCCTTTTTCAAGAAGCGCAAGCCCTTTAGCTTCGGTTGCTGTGATGATCGCGCCGAAGAGAGCTGTTTCAGATAGTCTTGCTTTTGAGATTAGAATTATGTTTATGGTTCCTACCTTTGCTCTGAATTCCGAGCCGTTGCTTACGCCAGCGGTTATAAAGGCTGTTAGATAGTCATCTTCAACGACCTGGAGGTATTCCATTTTGACAGCTGTAAGAAGGCCGAAATTGGCTGTTTCAAGTCCCAGTTTCAGGGCTTCTTCTTTTACGAATTCCCGTGGGTCTGGAGGGTTGAAAGTCCTTGGTACCTGTTTGTTGAAAAGATGGTTTACCCGTGCGCGGCCACCATTTAAGCCTGTGCTCACGGCTTCGAAATCGCCTTCGATTACAAGAGTGCTGTCTTTTACGTAGTATCGCATATAATGATCACGTTTTTTCCAGAGGATAATATGCTTAATGGTACCTCTCGAGATAATACTTCCCGAGATAATACTTTCAAGGATAATACTTCCCGAGATAATACTTTCAAGGATAATACTTTCAAGGATAATACTTTCAAGGATAATACTTCCCTATCAAATCTGGGGGGAAGGTTTGGAAAATGAAGTCGGCGGATCACAAGTTTAGCGGGGGAGCGTGTTACATTTTCTCTATTGCTTTCAGACAGTTCTTTGCTTCTCTCAGGAGATACTTTCTGTAACGTGCATTCCATTTTAATATGGCAATTCTCAGCAGGCCATAAGCCATGTAAAATGGGATAACCCTGGTTATTTTATGAAATTCTTCTTCATCTCTGCTGTAATGCTTCAGGAAATGGCGAATATATGGCTCTGCCTTCTGACTCGATCCTTTCCGCGCAAAATAGTGCTTTAGCTCGGCGCAAAGTATCCCGAGGTCACATGCGAAATGCCCATGCCGGGATGCCAGTTCGAAATCAAGAAGAAATGGTCTCCCCCTATGGAATATATAGTTTACAGGGGTGGAATCATTGTGGGTAATACAGCCGCTTTCTCTGTCCAGCAGAGGACTCTGCCGCCATTTTTCAAGCAGATGTTTATACTTTTCTTTTTCATGCCGGTCTATTTTGAGATGTTTCAAAACATAATTAAATTTTGAAAATTCATTCTCTTTATCATAATATGTCTGCGTATTTTCATGAAGCTTTCTTAGCATACCTGCCACAAGTTCTAACTTTTCCTTCGGCTCTTTTCCGTGCTCAAAATACCAGAATAAAGACCTTCCAGATACGTATTTGCTGACCAGGACGCAACAAAAATCGTTATGTATTGCGATCGGTTCCGGGACGTCAATTATTTTTCGGGCTTTTTTAAGGTATTCATATTCCTTTTTCATAAAAACATAACTATCGTATTTTTTGATCATTCCCGTGGGTATTGCAAAAAATTTAGCTACAACACTGAACTCTTCCCCTTTAAATTCATATCTGCAGACCCTGTGCGATGCATGACTGAGTTCAAAGATACGGACTTCACAGTTTTTGTTCCGTATCCTATCCCCGAGCACCTCGATAAGCCAGTCCCTGAAAACATGGCCGGGTTTTACAGTCCTGACGTATTCAAAGGATGCCAAGAAATCTCCCAGCATTCATTTTGTTTTGTATCCTGAAATTATTTGGCATATTGAAAAAAATGTTTGCATTGTTCAATAACGGATATCGTCGTAGTCTGGACAAAGGTTGATTCCAAAAAACTCGTTTTCGTTGTGAACGTTCCCACTGGACAAACCCGCTCGGTTACAAGTCCTTCAGGTATTTTTGATGAATACCTCCGAGCAGGTTCATGGTATTATGTTCAACAGGATACTTTGAAATCCGGTTCTGAGTACAGAATCAAATACTATTGGAAATCTAATGGACCCGGACTTGAATCAATACCTGATAGCGAAGCTCCGGAAATCTGATACAAAGCTTCATTCATTGATTCTCAGCTAAAAAATATTCATGCTTGAAGGGTGTCGACCAGATATAAGAAATTATCAAGAATCGTTTGCAGATTTTGCTTTTATTACCGGAAATCAACACCTTCTTCCAGCCCGAGGACGGATTGAAAAAAATGGCTCTTCAGCCGGGCAGCCTGTTGCACACCAATTGAGAGCCCATTTACCTGGAGAAAATTGCTTTTCTGACAAGCCACTCCTGTGTTTCAGGGTCATATGGCGCACAAACATCCTGTTCTTTTAAGTTTAGGGAATTTGTTCATCACTTGATAGGAAAAAACAACGAACGAGATCTTTTTAGCCCTGAATTTGGGATTCAGAGGGTTGTGATCCGAACTCACGAAATCCTTAGATACCAGATCTTAAGTCCAACTACATACAAATATTTATATATTTAGAGAGATGTTATTATAATTACTTAATTGTGTGAACAGACCTCCCGCCTGAAATGTGCAATCAGGCGGGAAAACCCCAATTAAATATCTTTTTTTATCTCTTTTCTTTGCTTGAAATTACTTTTTCGGAAAAAACAATTAAATTCTGATAGCTTCTAAAATAGGGAACAAGTCAGGGGCACATGTGGATGTAGATATAAAGGTAGATTCTGAAAAACAACCCGGAAAAGATTTTGGCTGAAACCTGAAAGTCAAATCCCAAGAAAAAGAAATATAAATTAGTGCAAGAGGTTCGATTCGAACGTACGAACTCCTGCAAGACTTAACTCTGAATCTTTTCATAGAGGCTTACATGTATCCAGCAGTTTATTTTCCTCTCCTCTTCGGGCATGTATCCAGGATTAAATTTTTCAGGAAAATAGTTGTATCCTTTTTGGGTCCTTTTGTATCCAGTTCATTGAGAACACAGGTAAATTACTTTTCTACCCCTTCCTTGACAGAGATCAGTCTGTCCTGGAGGGGTAGTTTACCAAGGATTAATTTACGAAAAGGAAATTCTCGAATTGCCATGGATCATGATTGTGTTTCCCGGCTGGATTTTCTTTGAAAAATATTTTGCGATTTTTAAGCGGCGTCCAGTCCGAAGGTGTGGAAATAAATTTTCCAAGATACGGTTTGGCAATATCCAGGACAAAATCATGAGGCAAGTCCTCAGGTGTTTTAATGCCTTCTCGCGGATTTTCAAGCATCCAGAGTATAGCAGCAACAATCCCTGCAGCTACCTGAAGAGTAGTAGCATTCTGACCGGGAGCAAGGGGTCTGGCCTCTTCAATGCTCAATGAGCTCCCGGTCCACCAGGAATTATAAGAATGGCCCATCAAGAGTGCCCCTATTATATCCTCGCCAGATACGATTTCATTTGTCATAATCCGGAGTTTGGGTTGAAGCTCATAATTCCGGCCTCGCAATTCGCAAAGAGAGGAAAGTGTATCATGACAGGGCATATAAGCATAATGTACGGTAGGCCTATAGACCGCCTCTCCATCTTTCCGAACAGTTAACAGTTTTGAAAGGCCATATGATTCGCCATGACGGATCGCCATACCTACAATTTCTTCATCCGGTATCCACGATCTGACCCATGTATTCATGCCCATCTGGGGCAAGAAAATCATATTTTTCGGTCCGTAAGAAGGTATATGTGCCAGGGGCGGCAGTTTGCTCTCATGCGTTCCCCAGGCTATTTCAACAGGAGCTGTTCCTTCTTCTCTCAATCCTTCAATGCTCCATGTCCCTACGAATTCATTAACTTCCTTTGCCCGGTTTGCTACTTGAGTATCTCGCTCGCTACAATGGATCACTCTGACTCCCAGTTTCTGAGCCAGGCGGGCAAAATCCCTGTTCTTTGCAAGGAGGGTAATTTCCTGTTCATCCTCAGGAGAGACTTTCTTATCAGCACAGGTGCAGGCGGCAATATCCAGCAAGCCTTGCTTTACGAAGTGAGTTATCAGACCAGGATTTGCGCCATGGTCAACAACAGCAGTTGGTGAATCATTCCAATCACGGGAAAGTTCATGCAATCTCATTTGCCTTAAATAAAGAGATTTTTCCAATAGACTTCGAGTCAAAAAATCCTCAGTAGGATCCCATACTTCAACCGAAGTGTTAACGTACAATACATCGTGATCATGGCACCACTTAATGATGTCATTAGCACCGATATTCCATGAAAGATCAATGATCAAGCCTTCATTTTCCATATATTGTGACAGAACTTGATCCAAATTTGTAGGGGTAATCTTTTCACAGACAAATCTTAATCCTTGATTAGTATATTTTTTCAGGGCTTTTGATTTGTCTTCAAAATCAATTAAGGTAATGTTTTCTAGCGGAACATCGAGTTTGTCCAGTAAAATGGGTAGGGTACATTGTGAAACTGAGCCATAACCTATAATGAGGATTTTATTGGAAAACTTTTTTTTCATAGGATTCGTAAACGCAAGACATTGATATAACTTTTCGCATATACCTTTCGCAATAATGCGACCTGACTCCTCAAAATCTGAGCGGAAGTACGTGGGATAAAGATAGTCATCTTTTTCCATGTTGCATTTCTGGATTTTTAGTCCCGCTGTAACAATATTCATCTCAGGCTTTTAAAGGGCCTACATGTATAGTGGTACTGGAAATGTAGGAAAAATTCTCCAGGAGCTTTTCTTCTACGGCACTGGCAATTTCATGCCCCTCTTCAACGGAAAGCGAAGGTGAAACTAAAGCCTTGATCTCTACATGGAGCCTGTGCCCTATCCAGCGGACTTTGAGGTCCGTAATTTCAAAAACACCCTCAACACTTTCAGCAATACTTTTTACCTTGTCGATAACTTCAGGCTCAACGCCGTCGAGAAGGCGGGTAAATACGAGTTTGCTCGAATCAAGAACTATTTTGAGAATGGTTGTTGTTATTAACATTCCAATGAACGGATCAATAATCGGATACCCCATCCAGACTCCTGCTGCTCCTATAAGGACTGCAAGGCTGGTCAATCCGTCCACTCGGGCATGGTATCCATCTGCAATAAGAGCTGCACTCCCTATTTCCTTTCCAACTTTCATCCGGAACTGGGCGACAACCTCGTTTCCGATACTACCTATAATTGCGGCAATAGCTACAGCCTACAAGTGCTCTACAGGCTGAGGGTTTAAGAAACGGATCAGGGATTCATAACCCGCAACTGCCGCACTGAAGAGAATGAGGAAAACAATGATCACACCAGCAAGATCCTCTACCCTGCCGTATCCGTAGGAAAAGCATTTGCTTGGTTTTCTTCTTGCCAGAGAAAAGGCAATTGCAAGAGGAATTGCTGTAGATGCATCGCCGAAGTTGTGAATGGTATCGGCAAGAAGGGCAACACTACCAGAAATATAAACAATGAAAATCTGCAGAAAGGCTGTAATCATCAGCCCTATAACCTGAGTTTGACAGTTAAGTAAAAATAAGTGCTCTCTATTTTGTGTAATTCGGTCAAATGAACATCACAAAACAGAGAGCATTCCCTACAATTCCTAACAAGAATATATGTGTTTCTATCGGCTCGATCCTTGCCGTCCAACTCTTTTATGAAAAGCTTAATTTCGGTGATATTTTTGGCAAACATAAAAGCAAGGGTCTTGATCTCAATAGTTTACTAATCGGTTTGTTAAGCTACAAGCTGACTGAGAATTTTAGTATCAAAGAAGCTGGTAAATGGTTAAATCAGGAAGAAATTCTCGAGATATTGAATCTTGAAAGGTTTCATGAAAGAGTTCTTTACAGAACTCTTGAACTCTTAGGGCGTAACAGAGAGGAAATTCTCTCTGATATTCTGGATTCTCTATTTTCCGTATATGGTTTTGAAGATACGAATATAAACCTTGACTGGATGAGTGTAGTCCTTTACGGGACTAAATCCAAACTTGGAAAATACGGATATAGCCGAGATCACAGGCCTGATAAGCTACAGATAACAGTTGGAATTAGTGAACTTGCTGAACCCATCAACATACCTATTGGAGTTACGGTGAATAGAGGAAACGTTCTTAATTTGGAGCACTTTTCTGATACATATAACCCTAATTTAACAGAAGCATACATTTTATTATGTATAAATGGGCTTCATGCTTCTGTTTTCCCCATACAGTTCAAAGTTCCATCGTGTGTCTTTTGATTTTCAAATATTTTCATTTTTCCTAAATGTGCTGTGCCGATGCAATGCGTTTTTTGTAAGAATCTACTGTACTAATTAGTGGAATCTGTCAAATTTGGGTTCCAATGAAACCTGGAAGTCCAGAAAAATATGATTACGAATATGTCAGAAATGGAACAGCAAATGTATTCGTGGCGGTAGAATTCAAAGCAGGAAAAAGGATGACTCAGGTAACCACAAGGAGAACAATGAAGGATTTTGCACAATTCGTGAAAAGTCTCGTTACCGAAAACTATTCTGAAGCTGAAGTCATCCGACTGGTTACGGATAATCTCAATATCCATAAGGAAAAGTCATTCTACGAAACATTCAGCGAAGAG
>NZ_JJOY01000033.1:0-68540 GCF_000979455.1 Methanosarcina sp. 2.H.T.1A.6 | reverse complement strand
GCAAGCTGGCTTAACGCTGCAGAAATAGAGATCAATGTGATGGATATTGAATGTACTAACAGAAGAATTGGTGACATGGAAAAACTTACACATGAAGTGGGTGCATGGACGAAGAGGAGAAACGAATACGAAAAGAAAATTGAATGGAAATTTACGAAGAAGAATGCCGATGAGAAAATGTCAAAGTATTATGTAGAATAATTAAATTGCCAGGACACTAGTATCACCAAAACAAAGGAATTTGTACTCTGTTTGCAAAATAAGTTTACCTAAATTTTCCGATGTTTTGTAGGACTTACGCAGTTGAACCGAAAATCAATAACATCAAATCCTTAACTCTCTAAAGCAGGAATTTCAACAACAGTGTTTATAGTACTCGATTTTGTACTTGAAGTGTGTAAGTCCAAAATCTAAAAAACAATTGAAAAGATAATTATAAAAGTAATCAAAAAACTAATCAAAAAACTAATCAGGTAATTTGCCAATTACCTGATTTCGGAGTGCAGTTATTCCGCAAGTTTAAGGAATTCAGGGAAGGACTTCTTCCCTGTATTTTTCAATTCCGAGCCTGTCAAGGAGTTCTCCGAACCTCTCTCCGTCAAGGCCTTCTTTCCGGTAATACTCAAAGGTTTTTTCAAGGATTGAGAATAGCTGCGTCTCGTCCGCAAGCTCAAGAAGCTTTGTCCCTTGCCTGGGCTGGCGTCCTGCTTTACCTCCAACAAAGATCGTGCATCCGGTTTTTTCTGCTCTCAGGGCATCTTTCCGGCAGGCTGCAATACAGGCTCCGCAGAGGATGCATTTTTCGGTATCTATACGGGCTTTATCTTCCAGGACTTTTATTGCTCCCACCTTACACGCCTTTTCACAGCGCTTGCAGCCGGCACAATTTTCCTCGAGGATTTCAGGTTTTACCGTGCCCATGACCCCAAAATCATTTTCCTGAGGCCTCATACAGGCTGAAGGACAGCCTGTTACTGCAATCTTGAGCTTTTTAGGGACAGCTTCCCCGAAGTATTTTTCATCGATCCGGCATGCCAGGTTCTGGCAGTCAATCAACCCGTTTCTGCAGACCCGATCTCCCTGACAGGCGACCACGGCTCTTACTCTCTTTCCGGCAGAGCCTCCTGAAATGCCCTGCTTTTCCAGCTCATAGCTTGCTTCTTCCGCAGCTTCAAGTTTGACAAAAGGAATCTCAATCTGCTGCCTTGAGGTTATGTGAACATAACCAGACCCATATTTCTCAGCTGCATCCGCAATTTCCCGCAGTTTTTCGGCGTCCAGATTCCCACTCACAACTTTCAGCCGCATTGAAAACATGTTTTCCTGCCTCTGGGGCAGAAAACCTTTACTTTTGAGTGAAGCTAAATCAACTTTTTTTTCGTTCATACAGGTCACTTCATCGTGTGTGGTCGCGGCCGACATATATAAAACTTGTGTAATAACGGAAAATATACTATCTCCGCTTTTCAGATGAACGAAAAAACATTAAACTGAACGAGTACCATGTAAAGCCCTGTCCCTGCAAAGATGCTGAGCATAGCGTTTCGTTTCCAGAAGTGCAGCCCTGCAACAACCCCTATCGTAAACAGTTCAGGAATCCCGTATGGAGCTGCAAGCCACTGCACATCTTTCAGGCAGTAAATGACCAGCAGCAGGAGAATCATCGGAGGCAGGTTTTTTTCAATAGTTGAAAGTATTGACGGAGGCTCTCTTGAGCCAAAACACAGGAACGGAAGAGCCCTTGTAGCAAAGGTCGCAAGGGCTATTACTGCAATGGTTCCGAGCATTTGCAGGGTATCGGTCATCAACTTTCCTCCCGTGAACCATCTTCAACCGGCTTTGCTGCTGCATGAGCCTGTGCACGAGTCTGTGCATGAGCCTGCCTGATTCCTTTATTTACACTCATATTTCCCTGCACCAACTTTTCCCTGCCCATCAGAACCAGAGTTCCCAGGATAATCGAGATCAATAGCATGTTGTCAGGGCTGAAGAGTATAAGGGAGGTGGCTCCTGCGCCCAGCGCAGCTATGAAGGGGAAGCGTACACTGGAATTGAAATACTGCTCTATGGTCAGTACCACAAAGAGTGCAGTCAGCACAAAAGCCATGCCCTCGAGATTGAGGTCCAGCACGGAGCCAAGCACTGCTCCGAGTACCGAACCTGTGATCCAGTAGAGATGGTCAAGGGCTGCAATGTAGAAGTAAAACCTTGCCTTTGATCCGCCTGCCGGGACTTCGGTTGTAGTCAGAAGGGCATAGGTCTCATCAGTTAATGCAAATATAAGGTAAGGCTTGACCTTCCCAACCCCGGAAAACTTTTCCAGCAGGGACAACCCGTAAAAGGAGTGCCTGAGGTTCAGGAGCAGGGTAGCTATAACAAACTCAGTAAGCCCAGCCCCTGCAGCAAGTAAAGCTACTGCCAGAAACTGGCCTGAACCCGCATAAATGAGGAGGCTCATAAGGAAAGCAAAAATCCAGTGGTATCCGGCACCATCGAGCAGGAAGCCAAAAGCCATTCCGAGGGGTATGTATCCGAGAAATACAGGAACCGTGGTCTTGAGGGCACTCATGAAAAGGTTCATATTACCTTCCCTTATTTCGTGCCTTTTTACCTCCTTTTCAGTCATACTATCTCTTCTGTTACCCTTTTTCCGTAATTTTTCCTGAAGAATGAAAAACATAAATTGTATTTATTATATTTAAATGTAATGAAAAAAAATAATAATTATTGTCAGATTAAGGCAAAACTTGATGATTTATTGTGATTTGGAAGAGCCTTTCAAGCTCCCCTTCAAGGCTGGAACTGACTGATTTCGATCAAATTAAAGCTTAGTCTTCAACCGCACAGACGGGTTTTTAATTGAATTGAATTGGTTCGTAAGGTCTGACCACATTGATATATAAATAACCTCATATTTTATTACATGGGGGTTCTCCAAAGACTGAATGTTTTTATCCTGCTGTTTTTGATACTTTTTATTGCATATATCCGGTATCTGACTGACTATTATATCTTCGAGGACAGGTCTCTACTGGATGCTTTTCTTATCTCTTTAATTGTAGTTTTTCTAGCCTACATAATAAATTCCCTTGCCGAAACCCTCATCCTCAGGAGAGTTTCGACTTCCAAAGATAGATATACTATGCGGAAAGCGATATCTATCCTTGTAACAGTCCTTGCTCTTGCCTCGCTTTTTGCAATCTGGGTTGAGAGGACGACCACCCTGTTTATCGCTTACGGGATTCTGAGCGCCGGAGTTGCAATTGCACTGCAGGACCTCCTGAGGAGCCTTGCGGGAGGAATTCTTATCATCGTATCCCGTCCATTTAAAGCAGGAGACAGGATCCAGGTCGGAGACTGTACAGGCGATGTGCTGGATATAGGAAGTTTCAGCACCGCAGTTATGGAAATCAGGGAATGGGTGGATGCAGACCAGTACACTGGAAGGATCCTCCATATTCCGAACAGTTTTGTCCTCAACCAGACGATAAAAAACTATACAAAAGACTATTCCTTTATCTGGGATGAAATCAGGATTCTGCTAATTTACGGTAGCAACTGGAAAAAAGCCGAAGAGATAATCCTTAAAGCTGCAGATCCGATTGTAGGAGAGTTCGAAAGCCTGGCGAATACTGATCTTCTTCTTATGGGAGAAAAGTATTTCATTACAACCTATGATGTGCAGACAAAACTCTACACAAAGCTGCAGGAAAACTGGATCGAAATGCGGTTAAGGTACGTGGTGGCGCCCAGACAAAGGAGAGCAATAAGCCACCTTCTGGTCTCAAACATTCTTGAGGCTCTCGAAAAAGAAGAAGATATTATGGTAGGAACCGCAGTAGGCATTGATCTTATGAAGTCCCAGACAAAGGATGATGTGTGATATACGGTAGTGAGCTTCAATACCCGAATTGCGCCTCGCCCGAATTGCGCCTCGGGATCGCAGGAAATCGGAGATTTTCTGGGAGTTACGATGTAATCGCAACAGTACGCTGTCTGTTTCGGCAGATTTGCGTCTCTGCATTACGCGGTCTGTTTCGGCAGATTTGCGTCTCTGCATTACGCGGTCTGTTTCGGCAGATTTGCGTCTCTGCATTACGCGGTCTGTTTCGCTTCGCTCAAGCAGACTATTTATGGGTTAAGAAGTGAACTGCGCTCAAGAGGACTAATTGATGGATTGTAGCAGTGAGATTCGCTATGTCAAGTGGTCTGAATAATAAATATTCATGACCAATACAACCTTATTCGCCTTAACGAGTCGTTCCTGTTACGCTCGACGCAGGAGAGCGGCCTTACAAAAAATAGGAAGACAGAAGAAGAAGAAGAAGAAGAGATAAAAGTAACAAGTAAAAACGACTAAGGACCCCTTTAAGAAATTAACATGTAAAAGTGACTAGGGAAACTGATAACTTTCTGCTGTTTTCTGCTGTTTTCTGCTGTTTTCTGCTGTTTTCTGCTGTTTTTTCAGGGCCGCCAGACAAGTTGGCGGAGGCATCCGATAATGCATGAATTTAAAACCGGTTTCTGGGGGTAAATGGAAGTATTTATCGGACATGCAGGATTATTTCTTCAGTTCTTTTATTACCTGGCAGAAGGCCGGTTGCAGCCCTGTGTGGTAGGGGAAAATAATCCGGAAATACCATTTCCAACGTTCTGGATAATATCAAAAGATTAATAGGAGACTGCCAGGATTTTTCGTCAGATTTTTTCTGGTTCCTGCACATTTCAATTCATTAGCCAATCAGAGGAAAAGGAAACAGAACTTCATGTTGCCGGGCTAAAGGTTTGAAGAACTACATAAAATAAAGAACTGCATAAAATGGGCTCAAAGCTCGAGATTCCTCCGAAAATCCGTATTGAATTCGGAACCTTTCCGAGCTACTGTATTTAACTGGAATTTCTCCGGGTCGTAGCATTTGAGTCAATGTTTTCCTCTATTGGAGGAATGTTGAGGATATGGAGTTGTGGAGGCCTGATACCATTCTTCTGGAATTCTATCCAGGTTCTTGTGTGTACATCGGATTCAAACTTGAATTCATCTCTTAGATCATTTACATATGCTTTAGCCCTTAACCTGGTATAAAACGGAAGAGCTTTGTGCAGCAGGGTAACAGGTCTTTTTTTTGAGATGTAAACATATTTGGAGCTTACAACTGCTTCCCGTAAGATCCTCATTGCAGGCTCTACATCTGACTCTCCTGCAATATACAGGTCTATTACAACCATCATTTCCGAAGCCCCATAATTTCCACTGGCAACACTTTCATTGAATATCAGGCTATTCGGAGCCGTGACAGTATTATCATCCGGGGTGACCAATTTCGTTGCCCTTAGCCCTATATCAGTGACTTCACCATAATAATTTCCAAGGGCGATTTTATCCCCTATCTGGTACGGTTTTTCAAATGTAATTACAATTCCTCCGACAAAGTCTGCAAAAAGGTCTTTAACTCCAAAACCGATGGCTGCACCCAGAAGCCCTGTAAGGAGGAACAGTTCCGGCCCGAAAATTATGAATATTTGCCTAAAAATATAATAAAACGCCACAATATAGATTACAAACTTTACCACAGGGATAATCAGTTTTACTTTTACCCTTCCACTTTGGTTCATTTTTTCCGAAAGCTTTGATAAAAGTATGGTAATAACCCTGCCGAGCACATAGGCAATGGAAAGAATCAGGAACATAGTTATGAGGGTTTGAGTATCTATAGACCTGATGGTTTCCAGAAATTGCTGCGCACTTGTGTCTCCATTTGCCATTTACCACACCAGCCTCAGTTTTTCCATATAAGCAACGACGCTGTGCAGGGCTTCAGGCCTGACACGGAAGGAACCGACTTCATCTTTAAAAATTAGTTCCTGATTTAGAAGCCTGAAGATAATTTCATCCGTTCTGAATGCAGAACCTATCATTTCGGCAATTTCGGCTTTTTCCAGAGCCTGGTATGAAAGGATCAGGCTTAAAACAAAGGCTTCTTCGTATTCAAGCTCTATATCAAATGAAAACTGCCCTACATCTTCAGGCTGTATCCGGGGATAATCAAGCCCAAGCTCCCAGATCTTCCATGCAATGCCGGGGTTGCCTTTTGATTCCTGGTAGATCTTTTCAAATACCCGGTCTTCAGCAGTTTGTGTTTCTTTCTTATTCAGGAGGCGGCTCTTAAGGTAAGGGGTGTTTATTTTCGGGATCGTGAGGAGGATTTTCCTGCCAAGCGAGGAAAACTCAAGCGGATATTTTACAATGTATATGAGAGGCTCTTCTTCGGACTCTTTACCGTTATAAAATCTGATCTCCGCTTTTCCATACCTTTTGAAGATAAAGAGCCTGAGATTTTCTTTCTCGAAGGCAGGGATGAAGATCTGTACCGGAAAATACCTTTCGAGCCCGAAGGCTTCGTTTAAGTATCTCCAGGAATAAAGGTTCCAGGTAGTGATGAATAGCCTTTCCTGAGAGCTTATCATGTCCAGAAACTCATAAAATATGTCAAAACCGCCGGGTTTTCTCATGTACAGATAGTGGCAGTTGTCAAAGAGCGCTATTCTTTTAGCGTCATCCGGAAGGGAAATCTCCTTTCTGTCCCGGACAATTTCGGAAAAAGTGATTCCTGTAGCCCTGCTTAAATTTATCTTCTCTATTTCACCAAGCAGAGTAGTCTTTCCTGCAAGAGTCCCGGCTACTATGGCTATATTCAGTTTTTTCCCGATCTCATAATCAGCAATTGACGCCTGTATTTCTCCGATTTCGTCCCGCAGTCCGAGAACCTCGACGAAACCGTTTTCTTCAGAGCCGCTGTGCTGAGTCCCCACTGTATCCCCTATTTTATATTCCCTGTATTGTACTTAATAGATACTGCTGATATTTTTGCCAGAATTAAGTTATTTTCAGGAACAGGACTCTTTAAGGTAGTCGCAGGACTTTTTAAGGTAGTCACAGGAATCTTTAAGGTACTAATTTAGTGGAAACGAAATTCGGCTGGAACTTTTAAATATTTATAGCCATTTATAGAGTCTGAAATTTATTTTTAAAAATTTACTCCTCACTTTATTTACTCTATTGAAACCCCCACACCCTTTCAGGAGAAATAGCTGTGGATGACTGGATGATTTCAACTCTTATCCTTTTTCTTGCCCTCCTTATAGTTTACCTTCTCGTTAAATACATCAAATTGAAAGGCAGGGTAGAATCCCGTGCAAGAGACCTGTATGAAGCCTGGCAGACCCGGGAGATGGAACGTCAGGTCTCCGAAAAAGCTGATACTCTCTTCAGGACCTGGAAACTTGACGAGGAGACAAAAATCCGCCAGGATGCCGTAAAGAAAAGTGAAGCCGTAATCCGCGGCAAGGTCACGGAACATCTGATCCCTTATTTCCCTGAATTCGAATACAACCCCAAGGACGCGAGATTCCTCGGCACTCCTGTGGACTTCATTATCTTTGACGGCCTTTCCGAAGGAGAAATGAATAAGGTGGTCTTTGTTGAGGTCAAATCAGGAAAAACCTGTGCTCTTTCTCCGAGAGAAAAGCTTGTCAGGGAGTGCATCAACAGAGGAAAGGTCAGTTATGAGATCATTCACAACCGGGAATAATTCCCTTTTGTTAACTTTTTTCCCGGACCGCTTTATAAAAATCAATAGTTTTATCCGTGTAAAATTGATAGTTCTATTCGATGAATGACCGACATGAAACGGAAAGTACGGGTCATAATTCCATGAATCGTGTTCCCGGCTGGAATGAAGAGCTTGAATCAGCATTTTCTGCCTACAAAGGTCCATACATTGCCGGAAGAGTCGTATCCCGGCATAAAACGGTCTGTGAAATTCTGATTCCAGGTGCTGTCGTACAGGCAGGAATTTCCGGGGCACTCCTGCGAATTGGCAAACAACCGGTAGTAGGGGATTTTGTAGTTTTACTGGACCAGCCGGAACTGGGCTCACGCATAATTGTGAATATCCTCCCCAGAAGGACCTGCCTGTCAAGAGGGGCTCCGGGGGATGGGAACGGGGAGCAGGTGCTTGCTGCAAATCTTGATACTATCTTTATTGTAACTTCAGTGGGAAAAGACCTTAACCTTCGAAGGCTTGAAAGGTATCTTACCGTTGTGTATTCCTCCGGGGCAAGCCCGGTAATTTTGCTGAACAAAATCGACCTTGCGGATGACCCTGTCCTGATAACAGAAAAAATACAGTCTATTGCAGGGGACGTTCCGGTTATTCCTTTAAGTGCCCTTTCAAAAGACGGGCTTGATGCACTCAGTCCTTATCTCAACCCCGGGGAAACAGTGGCACTTATAGGTTCCTCCGGCGTTGGAAAATCCACGCTTATCAATGCTTTTTTCGATGAAGCTATCCAGAAAACCGCGGATATCCGAAAAGACGATGAGAAAGGAAGGCACACAACCACAGTCCGCCAGCTATTCCTGCTTCCCAACGGCGCAATTGTTATAGATAACCCGGGGATCAGGGAAATCCAGCTTGGAGACTCTTCTGACGGTCTTGAAAAAGCATTTCCCGATATTGTCCATGCAGCCCACAGCTGCCGGTTCAAAGACTGCACTCACCTTGATGAGCCTGGCTGTGCTGTCCTGCAGGCAGTAAAAGACGGGCTTATTCCGGAGGAGAGGCTGGACAGCTATCACAGGTTAACCGATGAACTCATATTCCAGTCGAAAAAATCCGAAATCGGCCTGAAGCGGCTTGAGAAAGAAAAATACAGGGAAATTGCAGTGACCATAAAAAAATATAGAAAATTTACGGGAAAACCGTAAGCTGAATGATCTGCATGAACTCAACCGGAATCACCTGAATTGTCCTCCAGAACAATCTGAAACCCTGCCATATCTTCCGATTCTGAAGTTTCAGTAAAAGAGCCCGGAGATTGTCTACAGGATTGTTCAGTGGGTACCGTGACTCTCACCGGCCGCCGACAGTGGCCGGCTTTCTCAAGAATAATATTTGAGCTGAATACGAAAGGTTGCAGGTTGCAGGATTTGTTTTTCAGCTTAAACCTGGATAACTTTGTTTGTTAATCTTATTTTACTTTCGGATTTACTCCAGCTTTTCTCCCTCGACATAACACCCAAAATAAGTATTTTGCTCCACCTTTTTAAGGATACTGTTAATGCTTTCCAGTGTGGCTTCCATCTTATCCATTCTCTTCTCGATCTCCTGCAGTCTGGCAAGAATTTCATGATCCGTAGTCATAATTTCAACCCCTTATATATCTACTAAAGTTAGCATATTAGCATAATAGAAGTTTCTGATGTATATTCCAGTATATTCTGCAATGTTCTTATAATCAACGTAAGACCTCATTGCTGGCTGATATAAATAAAATCAAGGTCTATTTTTATCGGGAAATGGAATAAGAAAGGGGAAGAAAAAACAATGTTGAGAATTGCAGTAACCGGCAGTCCCGGTGTTGGGAAATCAACAGTTGTGGCAAAAGCTGCCGAAAAACTTGCCGATCAGCCGGGCTTCAAAATAGGCGGCATCCAGACAACCGAAATCCGAAAGGAAGGCACAAGGGAAGGCTTTTCAATTCGAGACCTTGCAACCGGGGAAACCGGCATTCTGAGCAGCGTCAAAGGCAGCGGCCCGAGAGTTGGGAAATATCACGTCAACCTCGAAGACCTTGAAAAGATCGGAACAAATGCTCTCAGGAATGCCCTTGGTTGTAACCTGATAGTTATCGATGAAGTAGGGCCTATGGAGCTCAAATCCGGGGCTTTCATTTCGGCAGTTGAAGCAGTCCTGGAATCCGATAAACCGGTTCTGGCAGTGCTGCACAGGTCAAGCAGTCACCTGCTGGCTCAGAGGATAAGGAAAGAATTCGAGGTTTTGACGGTTGATGAGGGGAACCGGGATGAACTGCCTGAAAAAATCGCTGCCAGGCTGAGATAAAGGAATCAGCATTTTCCGGTCAATATTTAACACCAGGGTTGCCGGTTAATTACCCCTCATAGATGTCTAAAAAATGAATAATTGGGTTTTATTACTATGGGAGCGCAGAGGGTCACGAATACCCTGACCTTTACAGGCTGTCCGACAATTACCTAAGGTAATTGTCGGACAGCCTGTTTAGGGTGGGGTGGCCGCACGCAATTTGATTTAAGTCCGAAACTATAAAAACGGTTTTATAAGGAGTCCGAACGGGTTTTGTAATGAATCTTATAAGTTTTCTTGAATTATTACTCATTCGGACTTGATTTCTGCAAACCCGTTCAGAACTTCCGTTATCCCGTTCATTCAGTGATAATATCTACAAGTTCCAATTTTTCCGATCCGCCTTTTACTGTCATCTCCAGAACCGGACCTGTTCCGGCAGCATAATATTTGTTTTCCTCGATGCCAGGCTCAAGAGGGGTCCATTCTTTTGTTTTCAGGCAATCCTTAAAAGAACCGTAAGCAACGGAAACCGATTCGTTCAGAGCGATAACTTCAGCCATATCTTCTGCTTCACCAGCCAGGTACTCCTGCCGATAAGCATCGCCGACCTGAGGTTTTCCTTCCATTAGAATTCCAGGTTTGGCTCCGTCAACGCCAGCTTCCCAGGAACCTTCGGTACTTACCACCTCACCTTCATCATATTCTCTGGAATCCTCCCCGAAGTACCAGACATTCCCATCCCTGTCCTGAGCGTACCAGTCAAAAGTCTCTTCGGTCAATTCCCCATCTTCAAACACCCGGTCCCGGACAACAATTGTATTTACTCCCATTACCAGCCTGTTTTCATTGGTTACAAAAACCTCATCTCTTATCGTTTCGTCTTCAGACTCACCTTCATAGACAAAAGTTGTGCCCGGAGTCAACGGAAAATAAGGATTGTCTATAACCTCAATAAAATCATCAGGATTTATGACAGGGTTGTATCCACTTTCCCCTTCTGTTTCCATTGCTCCTTCCGTTACCCCTTCAGTTGTTCCTTCAGTTGTTCCTTCAGTTGTTCCTTCAGTTGTTCCTTCGGTTACTCCTTCGGTTACTCCTTCAGTTACCCCTTCGGTTACTCCGCCTTCTGTTTCATTCATTGTATCTTCTTCAGGTACATTTTGAGAACAGCCGGAAGCAAATAACATTGCTGCAATAAGCACTACAGTGACAAAAAAACTGAATCTTTTAATAATCCTCACCCCAGTTGTTTAATTTTAAAATATTATTGCATATATGCCCAATACCCAACTATGCAATGATGCACCCATCCAATGATGCAACAATACATATTATAAATGATATATTTAATCAATCTGATGTAAGGAGTTTGGAAAAGAATAAACCTTATCTTTTTCCCCTCAACTTTCCAACCACGCCAGAGAAATCAAACTCATTTTCAGATGTTTCTTTTTCCTGCTCTTTCTTTTGTACCCTTTCCAGTCTTCTATCCACTATGTATTCTCCAATAGGAGTGACAAAACCAATCAGTATCCCCAACCCTATAAAAATATAAATAATTGTAAAAATCTTCCCGTAGTTGGTTTCGGGGGTAAAATCTCCATACCCCACAGTCGTCAGGGTGATAACCGAAAAATAGAGAGAATCAAGCCAGCTCCAGCCCTCAACAGAATGGTAGAAAAAAGTACCTATTACAAGTGTCAGCGCCGCGATATACAGGAGGGATCGGAACTTCTCGTCCTCAAGCATCTTTCTTAGCACTCTTAAAAATGCCAGTAAAGTTAAGAGAAACGGAATCGTAGTCTTTTCTCCCCCAACAAATTATATTATCCAATTCCAGATACATCTGAGCGAGCAAAACCCTGAGCTCTTCAAAGTTGGAACTCTAATGGTGAAAAATTGGTTCGTAACCTCTCCCCAACTATATATTTCCAATCAAGGGTTAAAAAGACATCTATCCGGGTAAACTCTTGATTTCAGTCTTTTTGATCGATTAATCCCAATATTAGAAATCACTGATCAAATCCCAATACTATAACTGCTTTCCCTTAAAAACACCGGCACTCGTTGCGATCCCATTTCCTGAAACCTTTCCCGAGAAGGTACAGTGCAAAAGGAACCAGCAACAGATCCACAAGCGCATAGTACGAACCAAACATGGACAGGATTATATTAAGCATCAGGAGCGGCATGACTGAAAGCGTATAAATGGCAAAGGTCTTTCCGTTGTAGAGGTTAATAGAGGGGGAAAGCCCTGTCAGGTAAATGAGTACAGAAACCATATAAAATGAGATCGTAAGGAAGAGCAATAGGGACGGGACCAGGGAAGAAGGATCTTTTTTAAGGGCGAGCATTGTAAGAATTGTCAGGGGAATCAGGTTAAGGATAAGGTAGCTGTTCAGTTTGCTCTTTATCATGTCAGAGGCTTTCAGGGGGAGAAAGGCATAGGAAGCAAAAATATCGTACTCGGTAAGCCAGTTGTACATTGAAGATGATAGCACGCCGAGCACCAGGGCAAAAAGCGTAAGTGTGCTCAAAGCCGGTATAACCTTTCCGAGAGCTGACAGCAGTGTCCAGACAAGTAGAAGAGGCAGCACGAAAGAGAATATTATTTTTCCGAGCCCTCCTTCACTTCTTTTAAGGTCAATGGAATCTTTTGCAACAAAGGCTGCGTATCTGTATGAACCCAGATACCTGCAGAGCTTTGAAAAGGAATTGGAAAAGCTCTTTTGAGCCTGTGGAAAGTCGATTTTCAGGAAAATAAGCGACAGAGCTGAAGGAACAAGGATCAGAACACCGGAGAGCAGAAGCTGGTTTTCGGACTGAACAAGGAAAAAGGAAAAGCTTGGAAGGTCATAAAGGGTTCCCTGGTTAAGGTTTCCTGAGATATGGAGCAGGAGAAAAGAAGCAGCAAACAGGCAGAAAAGCGAGATCTTTCCTGAGTGTGCATAAACAGTAGACAGGAAGAATATTGCAGAAATCCCGATCATAAAGGAAAGGGAAAGGGTCAGAAGAAGAGTCATAAGGGTTGAAAGAGCACCGAAATTGCCCGCAGAGACAAATTCTGCAGCAAGGGCAAAGCCTGTGACGAAGGGCAGGATGTAAAAGATAAAATAATATACGATATCTTTTCCCAGGAAATTGGCAAAGATAAACCTTTCAGAAACAGGAAGCACTCTCGAAGAATATGCAATCAGGCTTGCCTGCCCGAAGCGGCGGTTCATTAATTCGCGGCCCATAAGCCCGAAAGCACCTGCCATAGCTCCCACAAGCAGGAATAAGTAATGCATCCCAAGGGCTATCTGGACGTCGGTGACGATATCCCTGAACACAGGCAGGACCAGGCTTACAAAAAATGTAAACAGAAAAATAAAGACTGGAAAGAGGGCAAAACCGCTGTGCCCGAAGAGACTTGAGTGCATTCGCCACTCTTCTTTAATCATACTTTTGAAGATGTCAAACATAAAATCCCTGCATCTTGTTGTTTTTGGTACTCACAATTCTTCATGCTTGCTATTTTTCACACTTACTTTTTTATGCTTGCTATTTTTCACACTTACTTTTTTATGCTTGCTTTTTCCACACCTGTTTTTGCGCACAGAAAAGACTGTCCTCTCACACATCCTGATTTCACATATCCAGAGCAATTGCAGATATGCACATGAAAGACCTTAGTATGGAGTGAGTAGTATGGAGTGAGTAGGACCTCAAAAATGGTGTGAGTAGGACCTCCAAATAGTTTGCAAGGTGCCCTCAGACCAGTGCCGAAATCCCTTTAGGAGGTTCTTTCAAAATCTCTTTTGAAACGCCTTTCCACCTGCTGACGAGTTCCAGGAAGAAATCTTCAAAATTTTTGCCTTGAAGCTCAGGGTCGTCAAAGCGGCCTGTATGGATTAGTTTTCCTCTGTAAATAATTCCGATATTTGTGCAAATCTCTTTTGCGATTTCAAGGATGTGCGTGGAAATGAAAATTGTCCCCCCATCCTCTACGTAACCCCGTAAGAAATCCTTGACTTTCCTCTGCATCACAGGATCAAGATTAATAAGTGGCTCATCGATAATGGCAAGTTCAGGTTCATGCAGAAAAGCCTGGGCAAACATGAGTTTCTGCCTTGTACCTCTTGAAAGGTCTTTGCATAGTGAGGTTTTCTGGTCCTCAAAATCGAAGAACTCAAACCATTTATCGCAGACTTTCTCATAGTGTTCCATTTTTCTTACCTTTGCAACGAAGTGCAGGTACTCTTCCGCAGTCAGGAAACTTGGGGGAGTCTCCTGTTCCGGAATAATGCCTACAAGTTCCCTGACCCGCAGGGGATCTTCGAGCACATTTATCCCGTGTACCTTAAGAGTACCGGAGGTTGGCTTTATCTGCCCTGTAAGCATTTTGATTATAGTTGTTTTTCCGGAGCCGTTTGGGCCCAGGAGACCAAAAAGTTCACCTTTCTCGATAGAAAGGTCCACGTCATCTACTGCTTTTGTCTGTCCGTAAGATTTAGAAAGACCCTTTACCTCAATCATATTTCAGGCTCCTTCAAAGTTGTAATGCTCCAAAAGTAAATGCTCCAACAGTCAAATAACTCTTTTTAAATACTCTTGATATATTTTTAAGCCTTTCGCTGTTCGAGAATATTTAAAAAAATATCTCTGCATATCTGATAATGTATTCAACAAGCCCTTATTTCATAAGGGCTGTTGATCCCTGGAGTCATAAAAAAGCATTAATCTTCATGATATAAGAGCATTAATCTTCGTGACATATATTGACCAGTTCTCTATAGGACTCTTTGATAATTATTTTGTAGATGATGTATATCGGGATTGCGAGTACCATGCCGAGAGGGCCTAACAACTTGGAGGCGGCAAGAGTTAGAACCACACTTAAGAGCGGGTTAATATTCACTTTTTCCGAAATCATGAATGGAATGAGGTAAAGGTTGTCAATAAGCTGGGCAATAATAACCGTTATCACTGCGAAGAGAGCTGTCATAGGACTATCAATGTAACCTACAATAACCGGAGGGATTGCCCCTAGAAGAGGGCCGATATAAGGAATGATATTTAGAAAGCCTGCCAGAATGCCAAGGAAAAGCCACCCTTCAAGGCCTGCCAGATAAAATCCTATACAGCAAATAAGACCTACAATAGCAGACTCAATCATTTTCGCACTGAAGAAATCCTCAAGCTCACGGCCTATACTTTTTAAGGCCCTGATGATCCCGTCTGCATGTTCAGGAGGAGCGTAAGCCTGAATGTAATTTCCTATTTTGTTATGGTGCTTGAAATATACACCAAACATGAGGGGGATTATCAATACTCCGGTAAAAAAATAATAAGATACCTTCGAAACCGTATCTGCAATTCCGGAAAAGATGGTGTTTCCTATTTTTTGCAGGTCCTGGGGTTTAATAACGCCGGAATCCGCAAGCTTTGAAAGTTCGGATTCATGTTCGGCAAAAAGGGCAGAAGCTCCGCTTGCGTAGTCCTGCTGTATGTTACTGAAATCCCCTATCAGGACTCCAAGGCCCTGTACCTGGCTACCCACAAGGAAGAGGACAGCAAGCCCTGCACCGGTGAGAAGGAATAAACCCACCACTTTTCGATTGCAGTTCGGAAACCGGTCCATGCACCTGTTGAATACCTTTATCACTTTTTCTGCAATCAAGATCAGGATTGCACCTGCAATAAGGACTATGAAAATGTCCTCAAAATAGAAGAGTATCGCAAAAAACAATATGAAAAGTATGGTTGTTAATGCCAGAAACTGCCAGATGTTACGGTTAGTACTGAGGGGCATGCACTTCTACCTTTGAAAATCTTATCTGGTTATTATCAATATAAAGTTTTTGTCCAGATAGTTCCCTATAAGTATAAATAATAGTTCATTTCAGTCTGTTGAAGTCAAAAATAAGAACTTGATAAATATAAAAAATTGAAACGTATTTCTGCGTTGATTGAGGACCAAAAAGTTTTCTCCTTTTTTCTTCAGACCCTGATCCTTTTTTCATAGAACCTTTCTGAAGTAAAGTTATTGCTTCCGGGAGTCAGGGAACTCAGTTCACTGGCGGTTTCACTTAAAGAAAGCATAAAATCTGCCCTCATCCTTAAAATGAGCTCTTCTGGCTGGACGCAGCAAAAAAGGGTTGGTTCGCCTTCAATTATCCTGACGTAGCCTTTTTTCTCCATCCCTCTGAGGGTTCCATATATTTTAGGCCTCGGAACTCCCGCATTTTCGGCAATATCACTCGCTTTTGCCTGCTTCAGGCATACAAGGGATGCATAAACCTTGGCTTCGTTGCCGGTAAAACCCAGTTTCTGAAGGTTCTCAATAAGCTTAAGAGGCATTCAGGTTTCCTCCATCTTTCACGCGCTGAGATATGATCTATCTTAAGTTTTCATTATCTAACAGTTCCATTTCCTCGTTCAGTCCCTCAAGAATTTCATATAACTAAAATTCCCCATAACCAAATTGCAGCCACCTTATTCAGGCAGTCCTATTTGCATCTATTTTCCGCAGGAGCTTTACCATAGTTTCAAGGCTGTGCAAATAATCCTCAACATCCTTATCGTCAACAAACTGAAGGATTTCATCAGCCATTTCGCTGGTAATCTGTTTTAAGCAATTATAATAATCAAGTCCCTTTTCAGTAAGGGAAACAAGCACCTTTCTCCTGTCATCAGGATCGGTTTTCCTGTACACAATCCCTTTCTTTTCCAGGTCATCAACCATCCTCGTCAGGCTGCTCTTCTCCATCCCTGTGTATTTTCCAAGCGTAGAAGGCATAATTTCTCCTTCTATTCCTATAATTTTAATCACCATTGGCTGGTTCTTGCTCAGTTCCCTGAACTTACCTGCAATTTTTTTCTGAAAAGTCTGCTCAAAAACCAGGTTATCAAGAGCCTCTCTTTCCATTGACAGGAGAATGATCTTACTCAATCTAGTCTCGTCCATTTTTTTTATCGTCCCTTTTTACCGGAATCTGCCGGATCCTGACCCGAAAAACTGACCTATAATTTTTAGAATTGTAATGAATTATCATGAAATATGTTGAATTTTCAATTATACAAAATCGTATAATTGATATCTCAACAGTTGATAATTCAACTAATACATTTTACTATATAAACATTCCTTCACATTTTCAAACTGCAGGCAATAAACTCAGACATGACTTAATTTTGGGATTATTACAAAACCGAACATACCTGAATTGGTTTATCAATCAATGGAAATAAAAAAAAGAAGAAAAAGGAACAAAGTTAATTAAAAATTCAATATGCCTTTAGATACAAAAAAATTACTAATTGTCTTCAGGTCTTATTGTCATTTCCAGGTCATGTTTTCATTTGTTTCCCTTTCTGCCCGAAATCAAGAAAGCAATCAGAAAAACTCCGACGGGTGGAAAATCCAGGAAAGAAGTAATTGAAGGTTTATTTGCAAGCATATTTGCAGGCTTATGTTTCTCGAAGTTTCTCGTAAATGCTGTCTATATTCCCCGAACGTGTGATTATGAGAAGCTCGTCCCCTTCTTCAAGCTTCGGGTTTTCTCGTGCAAGGATAAAGTCAGTTTTCCTGTAAAGCCCGATACAGTCGGTATTTTCTGGAAACTGAATTTCAGAAATCTTTTTGCCGGCATGCTGTTCCCCTGTAATGAAGCTGATTACGCGGACGTCAGCCCGGATAAGGTTGCTAAGCTCGATTGTATCAATTCCGCGCAGGGTATCAGAAATAATGGTTGAGGAGATATGAGGCGGGTTAATCGCAGAGCTAATCCCCAGCTTTTTTGCAATTTCCATAAACTTTGTATCGTCGGTCTTGACAATGACCCTTTTAACTCCTGCTTCCTGTGCAATCAGACCTATCAGAATATTGTCCTGGTCATGGTTGGTGCAGGCTACAACTGCATCCGTTGAATCCATTCCTGCTTTTTCAAGGATGTCCGGGTGGGTGCCCTCGGCATTGATCACGGTGCAGTCAAGTTCTTCAGCAAGCTCCCTGGCAATTTCCTCGTCCTTTTCTATAAGGACAACCTCATTTCCCTGCTGGATCAACGTGCGGGTCAGGTGCATCCCCAGGGAACTCGCTCCAATAATGATTACTCTCATTTTTTTATTTCCTTTACTTTCCTTTATTATGGCTTTTTTCTTTTTCGTAGCCTTTGTGATTATTCTTAATCTTTTAATTTTTATTCCCTCTGCTACTCTCTACTACTCCCTCCTACACTTTCGACACCCTCTATCTTATAAATTTCTATCAGGCTGTATCTTCTTGGACTCTTTTTTCTTCGGTTTTACTCTTTTTTCTTCGGTTTTACTCCTTCTCTCAAGCCATGTCCCGGGCAGGAGCAGGATGAAGAGCGGAATTATCTCTACTCTCCCAAGCAGCATATCAGCACAAAGCACAAGCTTCAGGAGGGACGGCATGCCGGGAGCTGTCACGCCTGTTGAAAGCCCTGCCGTAGCCAGAGCACTTGAAGTCTCGAAAATAGCATCTGCTGAGTTTATGCCGTAAAGCATGAAAATGAAAGCTGAGAACACAAGCACGGCTGAATAAAGCAGCACATAGGTCATGATGTGGTAGACTTCGTCGGAATCGACTACTTGTGACTTTACCTTGAGAGGGGTAATTGCTTCCCTGGGGAGAAAAAAGCGGTAGAAAACCAGTCTTATGAGCTGCACGATTACAATTAACCGGAAAAGCTTGATCCCACCTGTGGTTGAGCCTATGCTGCCTCCTATACACATAATTGCACTGAGAAAACCTTTTGAAGCATCTGAAAGGGGAGCCATGTCTATAGTGGAAAAACCGGTTCCGGTAAGGGCTGAGACTACCTGAAAAGCAGCATCAGGCAACGTATGCAGCAGTTCAATCCCTCCTGTTCCTCCAGAAAGTGTTAAAGCAAAAAGAACTGTCCCCAGCACGGAAAGCCCGAGCAAGTACCTTACCTGCGGGTCTCTTATAAGTGCCCCCGGATCCTTCAGGACTTCCGGATAAAGTGAGAAGCTGATTGAGCCCATTATACAGGAAACTGTTATCAAAAACGGGATCAAAAAACCCTCATATTCTCCGATGCTTGCAGTCTGCGTTGAAAATCCGCCTGTAGAGATCGAACTCAGGGCATGGCAGACAGCTTCATAAAAAGGCAATCCGCTGAGGAGCAGGAGTGTCAGTGAGAGCAGGGTCAGGACAAAATAAACCGTGCCAAGGGTCCTGGCAGTTGCAATTACACTGGGGCGGACCCGGCTTTCCCCGAAGTTCACTCTATAAAGCCTGAATGCCGTAGTCCCCGGTCGGATAAGGATTCCAAGCACGAGCACGATTATGCCTATTCCTCCTATCCACTGCAGCCAGGAGCGGGTAAAGAAAAAGAGCCTTGTAGGAGAAAGAGGGGCAAGGCTCAAGCCTGTTGTTGTCAGACCCGACACACACTCGAAAAAAGCATCCAGAAAAGGCATTCCGGTGAAAAGCGCCATTGGCACTGCACTAACTAAAGAGCAAAGTGGAAAAGTAATAGCTGCAAGGATCAAGGCTTCTTTTATTTCAAGTTCAAAATCCGGAAGCACTTTCTGGAGTATAACACCAGTTCCCGCAGTTATAAGGGCACTGCTTCCATAAATAACAGCTGCAGCTGTTTCCCCGAGAACAAATGCTGCAAGCATAGGGACAAGCAGGACTGCTGAAAAGACCAGCAGAAGATGTCCCGTGTACCTCAGGACAGCAAGGGGGTTTACCGGAGAGACAAGCTCATACATAAGGACCTAATTATATTTTTTTTATTTAAGCCTGTTTCACTCTGAAAATCCAACATAGTAATTCTGTGAAAATGCTTATTTTTTGAAACGGACTCATATTTTTATTGTTTTTTTCACTGGTAATCTGCGAAAGGCAGATTCTTCAGTTCTTTTTCTTTTAACAGAATTGCAAGATTTAAAATAGAATCAAGCTAAAAACTAGAAAACAGACCAAAAACAGACAGAAAACAGCCCTCGAAAACAGCCCTCGAAAACTCTTTTATCCCGGAACTATCTCATAACTATTACAAAACCGGGAGGCTTGAACCTGAAAGAAACTCTTCTCGAGATAAAATCCGAATTTACAGACTATTTTAAAGAACGCGAAGCTGAGATCAACGGCTCTCTTCTCGCCGTCCTTTCAGGCGAAAATCTGCTCTTTCTGGGACCGCCCGGTACAGCCAAGACCCAGCTTGCCAGGAGCATCTGCCAGATAATTGAAGGCGGAAACTTCTATAATTACCTTTTAACAAGCTTTTCAACTCCTGAAGAGCTCTTCGGGCCGCTTTCCTTAAAAGCCCTTGAAGAAGACGAGTTCAGGAGAAATATCGAAGGCTGCCTCCCGACCGCTCATATTGCCTTGCTGGATGAGATTTTTAAGGCAAGCAGCGCTATCCTCAACAGCCTCCTGACAATTCTGAACGAAAGAAAATACCATAACGGAAGAGAAATTGTGGATGTACCGCTCCTCTCAGTCTTCGGGGCTTCAAACGAACTTCCGGAAGAGGATGAAAGCCTGGAAGCTCTTTATGACCGTTTCCTGTTCAGGTACAGGCTCTCATATATCCAGGACGATGAAAACTTCAAAAGCCTTCTTTTCAGGGAACCTGAAGATTTCAAGCCCACTGCAAGCCTTCCGGTTTCGGAAATCGAGAAGCTCCGCAAAAGCGCAAACTCCCTGCCTGTTGATCCTGATGTTGAAGTAATAATCACGGAACTCCGGAGAAACCTCCGGCTGCAGGAAATTGAAATTTCGGACCGGCGCTGGAAAAGAATTGTCCAGGTCCTGAAAGTTGCAGCCTGCAGCAGCGGGTGTCCGGCTGTTGACAGGACAATGGCACTTTTGCTCCAGCACATGCTCTGGAACCTGCCCGAAGAGCGAGAAACCATCAGGAAAACGGTCTTTAAACTCGTTGTTTCCGGCGGAACAAATACGGAAAAACTTCGCCTTGATGCTGAAGACCTGAAAACAGCTCTTAATATTGCCCTGAAAAACGAACTTTCCGTTGGAGTTATCTGCGACAGCTGCGGGGAGGAATTTCAGCTTAGGGAGAACCTGGAGGTCCACCATACAGCCTGCCCGAACCACAGCTATACTCTAAGGCAGGAAGGAAATTCGAGGATTTATCCTTATGATAACCTGGTAAGGGAAATTGATTATCTCCATGAGAGTGCGGGAAAGAAAAACACCCTGTCTCAAATTCAGAGAGAGGTTTTTGAAAAGGAATTCGAAACCCTGGCTGCCAGAGTAAACAGAGTAAAACAACGGCTTGAAGAAGAAAAGGAGCTGCTCGGAAACCTGATGGATGCAAATATCTGGCTTTCAATTTCGGACCGAAACGAAGCCTTGCTCCTGCATGACACCGGAAGTGCACAGCTGTCCGGAACTGAAGTCCTGATAGGCGAAATCGCAGAGCTGCTGGGCTTGCAGAATAAAGAATTCAGGTCCGGAGAATTCAGGTCCGGAGAGTTCAGGTCCGGAGAGTTCAGGTCTGCAAAATCAGGATATTCCGACCCCCACGCCGCAAAATTGGAAGCAAAAGTCCAGGTCCCTGATTCAGGCAGCAATGCCAGCGGTTTTATGAAAGGGCTCGGGTCCAGATTCAAGCTTAGATGAGCAAATGAGGTGTTGATACGGAAGATTCAGCCGGTTTTTTGAGTAATCTGGATAAAGCCTCTCCCGAATCTTACTCGTTTTTTTCCAGAAACTGGCTCTGGCACGAGGCTCTTTCTGTCCGGAAACAGACAGCTTCCCTGCTTGAAGGAGAGCTGAGAAGCACTGTTGCTTACCCCCGCACGATTCCCCGTTCTCTACGCGAGAAAATCGCCGAAGTGATCGCCCTTGAAATCCTCTTCGAGCAGCCGTATGAAATAAAAGATGCTGAAAGGTTCATAGGACTTTTCGGGGCATTTTACCCTATTTTTCTTACCCTGAGAAACTCAAGGCCGTGGCCCGGGCTTCAAAAGATTGCAAAACGGAGCAGAGGAGCAGGAATTGCCTGCCTGAAGCTTCTTCTTCCTCTAATCTACGACCTTATGGAACGCTTTTCAGCGGCCCGGGACGGAGGTTCGAAAACAGGATTATTTAAGGGGTTTGATGCCGAAACAGAAGCCATTCTCAGGGAATTTGAAAAAATCCTTAAACAAACCCTCCTTCTCTGGGAAAGCAGGAATTCAGAGGATTTGTCAGTCCGGAATTCTCAGCTCCCTTCCCCGGTTTCCGGAAAATCCGACATTTATGAATCCGTCCTCAGTTTCATGCAGAAAGACTGCTGCCAGAGTTTTCTTGACGGGATGCTGGAAGGGCTGTACTGCAGGATGCAGGAATTTATCTCTGAAATGGAAGAAAACCTGGACCTTTTTGATACTCTTGCCCTTCTCTTCCCTGGCAGGAACTGGAGTTATTCCGTAAAAGAGCTTAAAAAAGAGCCTTTTTATGTCCAGCTTAAGATGCTGAAAAATTATTCGGCTTTTTTTGAAAAAAACCCTGACCTCAGAAGAATCGTGAATTTTATCGGCAGGCGGGAATTTGACCCCCCCGCTGACCGCATACGCTACTCTCCTTTTGGAAAAAACAGGATCCAGACTGTGCGGTTTTCAGACTCGATAAATAACCTCCTGCCAATGGAAGCCGCAAAACTCCTTAACCCGGCTCTGAAGCGGAAATTCTATGCTGATATGCTTGAAGGAAAACTCCTGAGCTACCAGCTGCTTGGCAAACACTATACAGGTCCTCCCCGCATAAAGCCCAGAGGGCCTATGATTGTGCTCGTCGATACCTCCGGTTCCATGCACGGGACCCCACAGACCCTTGCCAAGTCTGCAGTGCTTGCCATGGCAAAGCTGATGCTCTCCCAGCAGCGGGATATGAAGGTTATTCTTTTTGCTTCCACCAGCCAGCACCTGGAAATAGAGCTCAGCAGCAAGAAAAGGATGTCCGAGAAATTCCTGAACTTCCTGCTGTACACATTTGGCGGCGGGACGGATTTCAATACCGCGCTTGCTTCAGGCCTTAAATCCCTTAAGGAAAAGGATTTTCAGGGTGCAGACCTGCTTTTTATCACCGACGGCAGATCCGAAATCTCTGACGAGCTGGTTCTGGCTCGCTGGGAAGAGGCAAAGAAGAAGTATAACGCAAAGGTCTACACACTGATTATTGGAGGCGGCGGGGCAGGAGGGCTTTCGGAAATCTCGGATTACACATATATTGTGGAGATGGAACAGGATTCGGAGGGTACGGGCGGCAGAGTGAAACTGATTAAATGTGAGAATCGGGAAGCTGAGTAAAAAATGTAGTGCAAATTAAAATTGAAGAGTAGATTAAAATCGAAGAGTAGATTAAAATCGAAGAGTAGATTAAAATCGAAGAGTAGATTAAAATCAAAGAGTAGATTAAAATCAAAGAGTAGATTAAAATCGAAGAGTAGATTAAAATCGACAAAATCATGGGGCTGGATAACTATACAGGACTGACGAGGTGAAATCAAACAGTATACACTTTGAAAACGTTGTTAAACTTAGAAATACAAGAAGTAGTTATGATTGCTTTTATTGTTTCGAAGGTATTTCCTGCAGCAGTCGGAAAAAAAGCACAAAAACCTTTTTCATCGGACGTGCCTGAACTGAAGTGCGGCGTTACAACAGGAAATCCTGCGGTTACAACCAGTACAACGTCTCCTGCATCCGGAAGTTATTTCGGGAAATACCGGGGTAAAGTTGTGGAAAATACTGACCCGCAGGGGAGGGGCAGACTAAGGGTTCTGGTCCCTGCACTGGCAGGAGTAGATACTGGCTGGGCAATGCCCTCTGTGCCTTATGCAGGAATGGATGTCGGGCTATTTGCCCTTCCGCCCGCAGGCTCAAATGTCTGGGTTGAGTTTGAGGAAGGAAATCCTGATCATCCTATCTGGAGCGGCTGTTTCTGGGAAAATGGGGAAATTCCGGAACTCCAGCCTGAGAAGAAGGTCTTCAAGACATCCAGGGCTGCAATTACGCTGAATGATACTCCAGAAAAAGGGGAAATTATTCTGGAAACTTCGGATGGTGTAAGAATAGTGATCGGTTCCGAAGGAATAGAACTCAGCAACGGGCAGGGAGGAAGCATCTCGCTGGAAGGAAAGAATATTTCCGTTAACGGCAGGGTGCTTAATTTAGTTTGATTTCGGTTTTTAACAGGAGATATATAATGCCATTTGCGATCAAGCAGCCAGGGGTATATGTTGAAGAGGTTCCCGAGTGTGCCCGTCCGATAAAGGGAATAAGCACCTCAATTACTGCTTTTGTGGGAAGAGCCCTGAAAGGACCGGTAGATGAGCCTGTTCCGGTGCATAACTCCGGAGAATTTGACCTGATTTTCGGGGGACTCTGGGAAAAGAGCACCATGAGTTTTGCCGTACATCAGTATTTCCTCAATGGCGGCGGAGACGCTGTTATAGTGCGTGTTAAGGGAACTTCGCCTGAGAAGACTTCTATCCTTTACCCGGACAGGACCTCCAAATTTCACTCGGGCAGGACCTCCAAACTTTACTTGGACAGGACCTCCAAAACTGGCTCCGGATCTGAAATTCCAGGGAGCAGCGGCTCTGATAATAGTAGCTACAGTAGTAGCGACTGCGATATTCGTGACGAAGACCTCATGCCAGCCAGCCCGGAAACCGGGAAAGGGATCTATGCACTTGAAAAAGCCGATCTTTTCAACCTTCTTTGTTTACCTCCTCTGGATTTCGGCAGAGACCTGGCTCCGGACACACTTGCGAAGGCAGCCAGTTATTGTGAAAAACGCAGGGCCCTGCTGTTGATAGATCCTCCTGCGGAAGCCAGAGATCCCGGATCAATAACGGCTTTTTTACGGGACAAACTGCAAATGTCAATGCAGGTATCATCCCAGGCGTCCGGTAAAAAGAATGCAGCCCTTTTTTTCCCGCGCATAAAAATGGCAAATCCCTTAAAAAATAACCAGGTCGAAGAATTCGCACCCTCCGGTGCCGCTGCGGGAATTTTTGCCCGTACTGATAAAGAACGGGGTGTATGGAAGGCTCCTGCAGGCATGGATGCGGTCCTCATGGGGGTCCGTGGATTAAGCTGCACCCTTACAGATGCCGAAAATGGAGAGCTTAACAGGTATGGGATAAATTGCCTGCGGACATTTCCTGCCAGAGGTAGTGTGATCTGGGGAGCCCGCACCCTTGATGGAGCAGATACCAATGCCAGTGAGTGGAAATATATTCCGGTCCGCCGCCTCGCATTATACATTGAAGAGAGTCTCTTAAGGGGCACAAAGTGGGCTGCCTTAGAACCAAACTCTGAGCCTCTGTGGGCACAACTGCGCCTGAACATAGCGGAATTCATGCACAACCTGTTCACACAGGGTGCGTTTGCCGGAGAAACTCCCCGGGAAACCTATTTCGTAAAATGCGATCGGGAAACAACCACTCAAAATGATCTCAATCAGGGATTTATCAACATTCTTGTAGGTTTTGCACCGGTGAAACCCTCAGAATTCATAATTCTCAGGATTCGGCAGCAAACTAGAAAAGATCCGGAATGAAAATGATAAGAGATAGAGTAAATGTGAGTTGAGAAAGCTTTTTCTTCCTCAAAAAGCAGCTCACATGAAGGGGTTGGGCAAATACAGGAACATGCCGATTGCGATCAATAAAACGATAACAATGGATATAATTGCATAGATAAGTTGTTTTGCGTTCATTTTACTGCTCCAATTTAGATTTAAGAGCTGTTAACTATAAAAACCGTTTCATTCAATCTCAGATCATTTTGTATGTGATTATTTGAATAAAAATAAAAAACTATCAATTTATAGCCTTCTTATCAATTAAAAATACCCTGTTTAAAACGCCTTTTATCGGTTTAGAGCATTCCTCAGCAAATAATCTCTTCAAGGTGAAAACAATGGGAAGCCAGAAATTCATCAATGATCTACAGCAAATCGAAGAAATCCTTTCAACTGCAAAATTCCTCCGCCTCTCAATTGTTAAAGCCTTCAATGAGGAGTTTACTGTAAAGTCCTGTAAAGGCTAAAATTTAACAGTAAACCTTTTGTTGCCTTATTTGAGGTAATTATCTGGATTTTTCAATTTCTCATAAATAGCCGGTCCCTGATTATTGGCATACCTCTTCGGGGATCTGGATAGAGAATATCTCAGTTTTCTCTCCCTGCACCGCACTGGGCCTGAGCCTGCCGTCAGCCAGATAAAAAGCGACCAACAAACGACATCTCATTAGTGAGGGACAATAAGCTAAAGAAACGTCCACGGGCTGAGATAACACTTTCCTTAAACCCGAAAACCGATTTTTAATTCACAAGGTAAAAATCAGCGCCTCCGCCAGCTTGTCTGGCGGCCCTGCGAAAAAAGAGACAATCAGACTAAAGAAGAAACTTGAAAATAAGTGTTTTTCAGAGAGTTTTAATTCTATTCATATCCTGACAGGGTATTTGGCTTTTTCACTTTTTAGCTTTGCTTATTCACTTTTTGGCCTTGCTTCTGTCTTTTCTTTTTCCTTTGAAAGCCGCTCTCCTGCGTCGAGCGTGGCAAGAGCGACACCGGATAGTGAATATTGTTGTAAGGGTCAAAATTCATTCAAAACCACTTATAACCCCCCCGACCGGAAGCCCCTCTTTACAAGCCCTACAAGCTCAAAATAGAATAATCAGATCCGAAACTTCAAATTAAACATTCAGCGTTATTAACACTAAACCTACGAATATTGTTACTAAGATTGCGAATATTATAATAAGATTAATTATTATGGTTTTCTCTTATCTCTTTCTGTTTTTACCAAAAGATTCAGATTCTATGAGACCATCCCACAAAAAACTATCCCACATGAAATAACATACCAAAACATACCTCCAATTAAAAACGAGACTGTATCACTATAAGCAAATGATGGAAATAATCCACCTCCAGCGTCCCAACCCCAAAAGAAAATCATGCAAGTTACTATAATCGGAGCACTTTTCTGGCACTCCAGCAGCGTGGAAGAACTTCCGTTGCCTTCTGAAAGACCGGAAAGCTGCTTGTCGACCAATCGGGTCTTCTTTGGCGGGACGGGTGATGGAAACCTCGTACTCGTGCGGTCTGCTGTGCCCATAATTCCGGGTAAAGACAGCAAGGTCAATTTTTCCAGGCTGTTTAACAGCTTACAAACGGCTTTTTTTCCTGTTTACAAAGCCGCATGATTGTGTCTTTTCCGGTAATCACTGCCACGGGCAGTCCCCCTGGCGGCTGTAACCATTGGCCGGTTAAAAAGAGATTGTCCAGGCCTTTGATTCGCCCTGTATGAGCCATCATTTTTCCGCGAATGGTCGGTAAAAACGGCATGAAAGCGCCCCGGTAGGCGTTGCAATACCGTTCGTATGTTTTTGGCGTGGCGACGTCAAGCACTTTGAGTTTTCCTTTCATCCGAGGAAAACGTGCTTCAATTGCTCGTAGAACCGCTTTGCCTATCTTCTCTTTTTCCTGCTGATAGGCCTCGGGATCCCGGGCAAGTGTATCCCAGGCTTCGTAATCCTCATGGAATTGGTTGATGCTGCAGGTGATCAGGGTGTGGCCTTCTGGAGCAAATGCCGGCTCATGCCGGTAGTGCGTCATTGTTAAACGATTGATAGGTGATTGATGGATCTCAAATGGGACCGCCGGAAAGGACAGGCTCCGCGGAAGGGTGCCGATTGTGCCTTCATAGCCTAAAGCCACCAGAATTTGTGAGGCCAGCGGATAATCTGTTGGGTTACTATATCGTTTTTGGAAGGCTCGATCCGGGTACTCGCCTTTCAGTAACCGCTCATAAAGTACGTGCGCATCGCATGCTGCAATGACATAATCGGCTTCAAAGGTTTTGCCGTTGTGACAGATGACGCGATTGACTTTGTTGTGGGCTATGGTCAGCTCAACGGCTTCACACGGAGCTTCGATGGCTCCACCCAGGAAGAGGTAACGTTCAACCATGCGCGTTGCCAGCGCCTTAGAGCCACCATAGGGGATGGAGGCCTGGCCTCTGGTAAAGGCCGCAAGCGCAAAGAAAATGAATGAGGCACTATAACCTTCCGGTAAAAATGAAGCAAGAGCAGCCTGCAGCGCCGGGTGCTTAAAGGTATTGGAGTAGTCCTTTAAGCTGACCTTGCCGTATTTTTGCATAACAGTTCCCGCATCTTTTAACGAGATCATCAACCGGATTCTTTCCATAAGCGTCATCAAGTCCTCAGGTTTTTCAACGGGCGTTTCATATGATTGCAGCCGCCTTATCACCTGACAAAAATCTTCAATAGCGGCTTTATCTTCCGGGGATAGTTCCAGCCAGCTGGACCTGAGCCGGTCAAGGTCGCGATAAAAATGTACGGTAACGCCGTCGTGTTCAAAAACTAAAAAACTCTCGGGATGGTAAATTTCAACCCCACCGAGAGCGCCAACGGTGACCCAGAGGTCATGAATCGGTGTTCCTGCTTTTGTTCCAATCAGCCAGTGGATGCATCCGTCGATGTGATAGCCCTGCCGGTCCCAGCCAGTGCATTCCCCGCCTAAATTGTGATTTTTCTCGAGGATTACGCTTTCAAAGCCATTTTTTTGGGCAAAGATGCCGGCGCTCAAGCCGGCGATACCTCCACCTATAATAATTATTTTCTTCATTGCTCTGTCTCCTTTTGTTTTATTTGCTGTATACGCAGGAGATCCTCCCCCATTTCCAGAAGCAGCGCTTCAGCAGCCTGTTCGTCAAGCCAGGACGGCAGATGATCGTTGGCGACCATGACCGAAAGCCCCGTTTGAAATATCCTCATTTTTAAAAGCAGGCGCTTGCGTTCATCGTACGTCAAACCACGCATGGTTTCATCTTCAGCCAGTGCTTCAATCATGGAGTCCTGAAAGGTTTCATACGAAGCCACGTATGGATTTTTCTGCATTACCAGTTCACGAAAAAAGACGGGGTACTCCCGTGCAAACACTAAACTGGCTTTCCCGATGTTTTCAAAAAGGTCCGGTCCTTTTTGTTTTGCCAGCAGTTCATCCGAAAGGGCAAAAACACGCTCGACCACAGCTTTAATCAAATCATCAATTGTTGCGAAATTGAGATAGATCGGCGCAACCGAACTACGAAGACGTTTCGCCACGCTGCGCGCGGTGATGCCGGCAAAGCCTTCTTCTTTTGCGATTGCAAAAGCGGCTTCTACAATGGCTTCTTTGTCAAATTTTGTTTTGGGCGGCATACAGATCCCCTTTGAATAACATTTGTTATATAACATATGTTATCTTATCTTGTATAAAGAGATTTGCCAGGCGAAAAAATAATAATGTTAACAAATGATGCGAATTCCGGAAGGGGAAGAGAAAAACAGACCGGGTATGCAGTTTACCTGAAAGAAATCCACTACGGAGATGTTCCCGGGACGAGGGAAAGGCCGCCCGGCCCCCCACGGCCAGGGACACATTTAACAGGCACAGGAGATGATATGTTTTTTCTCCAGCCTGTTAAAGAAATGTGCGAGCTCTCTCAAATCTGTAAGAAGGAGACCGATAAAATAGTTTCATTCAGTCTGTCTCTTTATTTTTATTTTTATTTTTAAGTTTATCAAGTAAAGTTGACACTCTTTCTTTAGCGGCTTCTGTCTCTTGAGAGTCTTTGACAATGCTGAGAGTCAGTATATCACCCTCTTTGCTCTCCGGTGGAAGTAAAAAAAGAGGGAAGTCAATTTTTATTGACTCATTATCCCTTAAAAGCAGTACTGCAGTACTGCCCTCTATTCTGTCAAGTGTAACTTTGAAGCTTTCCATCTTCACCCCTCCAGCGAAGCGACCATATTTCCGCTGTCATCAAAGAGGTATGCCGTATCACCATCGTTGTTCCAGATAGGGCTGCCTGACCCCCAGTATAGTTCGGTAGCTGTATCTGCGCCCTCTCCTGTATATAGAGTTGCAGTAGTCTGGGAATCCAGTGTACAGGAAGGAAAGGTGTAAGTGTGCTTACTGCCGTCATCCTCGATTTTCCAGCCTGTCAATGAAACAGGAGAGGACCCTCTGTTTGTAATCTTTACCCATTCATCTTTCAGGCTCAGGTCGCTAACATAGACAGTTGATTCTGCAGAGCCGGAGGTCACACTCGCTTCGACTTCAACTTCTTTGGCTTCGGTTTCGGCTTCTTCTGCTTCGTTTTCTTCGGCTTCAGAGTCTTTCGGTTCGTTTTCTTTAGTTATCATCGAAGTCGAAGAACTTTCAGCTCCACTTTCAGCAGACCCTGTTTTGACCACTCCTTCTCCAGACCCGGTTTTCTGAGTAGTGACTGTATAAGCAGAGCCATCTGTTGTCACTGTAATTGAGCCATAGAGATCGGTCCTGTAGACCCTGGAAACCTTCTGTAACCTTTCAAGAATTTCAGGATGGGGATGCCCATAGTCATTGCTTGCTCCAACTTCGATCACGCTTATTTCGGGGCTTACAGCTGAAATAAAGGCTCCTCCGCTGCCTGACCGGCTGGCATGGTGCCCGACTTTGAGAATATCAGAATCCAGGGCATACCCGGCTTTCATGAGATTTTCTTCAGTTTCAAGCCCTGCATCGCCCATAAGCAGGAATGAAACTTCCCCGTAGCTTACTTTAAGGACCACGGAGTTTTCGTTCAGCTCATCGGAGTATTCAGGTCCGGGGTTCAGAACTTCCACATCAACAGCAGGGTCAAATTCGATTTCTTCTCCTTTTTTAGCTACCTCAAAAGGAATATTTTTCTCATCAATACTGGTCAGCATATTCTCATAGGTTTTTGAGGTATGCGGAAAGCCGCTGTCAATGAAATGTTCAACCTGGAAGCTGTTGAGTACCTCATCCATGCCGCCTATATGGTCCGCGTGAGGATGGGTTGCAACAACATAATCAATGCCGGAGATATCATGCTCGCGAAGGTATGCCGAAACTCCTGACCCCTGGTTTCGTTCCCCTGCGTCTACCAGCATAGCTTTTCCATTATATTCCAGGAGAATTGAATCTCCCTGGCCGACGTCAAGAAAATGAACTGTTAAGTTTTCATCTGCCGGGTTTCCACCGTTAGCAGGGTTATTGTCCTCAGGATTATTGTCTGCAAGATTATTGTCCTCAGGACTATTGTCTGCAAGATTATTATCTGCAAGATTCGTATCCTCAGGGTTATTTTCTGCAAGCCCGCTGTCCTGACCTGACGCTGTTCCTTCAGCCCGAACCTGGGCCTCAAGGTCTGTTTCTCCTGCCTGCTGTGCGGGCTGTTGGGGCTCTTCAGCAAGCGGAACGTCTTTCATTCCCGCGTTTATTCCAGCAATAACTATTAAAACAAATATTAAACCAACAATCCCACGCAATAAGCTGCTTCCGGACGCTTTTCCTGACTTCGTCAATTTAATCACACCACATTTTTAACCCAATAATATAAATGGCATTTATATTAAGCTGCTGAAAAAAATATTCTGGAATTCATCCTAACATCTATGGCATCATAATTATATAAATCATCAGAAATATATTATCTACAGAATTAGATTCATGAACAAAAAACATTAATCCCATGCCGGATATCCTTCAATTCCAATGTACAGAACTATCCGTGTTCCACTCGAAAAGGGTGAAGAAGCCCGGCTGGAAGTTATAATTGCGGATCTCTTTGACGATACCCGAAAAATCCGAAAGCTCCAGACCGAAGAAGGCACTTTCCTTGAAATCCCTGTCACTGAGGCTGCAGGAGAAAAAATAGGAGATTTTCCAGTAATTGAACAGGAAAATCCCGAATTTCTGGAAAAAACCGGGTCCCTGAAAGAATATCTTAAAGATTCCCTTACCGAAGCCGAACTTGCATGCGTTCCATCAGGCTGGCATATTTTAGGAGACATCATTATCGTCAGTATCCCTGAAAGCCTCGAAAGCAAAAAAATAAGGATAGCTGAAGCCCTGCTTTCCATGTATCCAAAGTGCAGGAGCGTTGTCAGAGATTTCGGAATCGAAGGGCAGTTCCGCCAGCCAAAAAGGGAACTTCTCCTCGGAACCTCCACCGAAACTATCCACAAAGAACACGGATGCCTCTTCAAGCAGGATGTAACGAAAGTGATGTACTCCAAAGGCAACCTTGAAGAAAGGAAAAGGATGAGCAAACTCGGAAGCGGGGAAATTGTTGTGGACATGTTCGCAGGGATAGGCTACTTTTCAATTCCCATGGCTGTCCATGCGCGGCCGGAAAAAATCATCTCGATAGAAATTAACCCGGAGTCCTTTGCCTACCTTAAGGAAAATGTCAGGCTGAACCATGTGGAGGACATTATTACCCCGGTTCCGGGAGACTGCTCACATGCCGCTCCCGAAGGGGAGGCGGACAGGGTGATTATGGGTTATGTGGGAACAACACACCACTATCTGGAACCGGCTATGAAAGCTTTGAAAAAAAGCGGAGGGATCCTGCATTACCATGAAACGGTACCTGAAAACCTCGCCAGAACCAGGCCTGAAGAAAGGATAAAAAAAGCTGCCGGATGCCTGGGGAAAAAAGTTGAGGTCCTGGCAATCCGGAGGATTAAGAAATATTCTCCGGGCGTCCTGCATGTGGTCGTGGACGTGCGGATCTTTGAATGAAGGTTTTAACTCAAATTTTTTATTGAGGGCAGATTCTCATCTTCTCCATTTTATTAGCTTGCGGTTAGCTTTTCTCCGGGAAAAACGGTTTCTGACCTTTTTACCCCATATGGGGAATCAGATAATGAGCCTACAAAAAAAAGGAAGGTTCGATGAACCTCTGTTTTGTCCGGTTTTGAGTTAGGGTATGTTACGAAATAACCCGGGCAACACAGAATTATCTTGTACTTAAATCAACGGGCTTGTTTGTGAAAATAGCTCCGGTCTTAAAGCAATTTTTGATATCGAATTGAAGTCTGTAATTTTAGTTCATAACAAAAATCGATATGTAACAAAGGTTAGAAAATATTTTATTCGTAAAATTATATAATTACCTAGTCTCTATTAATTTATCACATAATTAGTTGGGCAAATAGTCCAGGTTTGGATTAATGTGACTTCAGTAATAGATGATTCAGATATTATTACAGAACCTATTACAGAATCTGAAAAATATCCGAACTATAAACTTTACATTAACTTTGAAAAATAAAGCTACCTGGGGGAAAATAAATGAAAAATAAGGGAAAGCTATGTTCAATAGCTTTAGCTTCAGCATTCCTGATTTTTGTTATTTTGATTTTAATCTCAGCCGCAGCTTCAGAGGCTCAAGTTACGAAAATTGGCACCGGATACGATCCTGCTGTTTATGGTAACAGGGTAGTATGGACAAATGGGGTTGTTATTCATCTATACGACCTGACCAACAGAACAGACACCACGTTTAGCTCTTCTGGGGCCTCCAGTCCGGATATTTACGACAACAAGTTAGTGTGGCATGATGAAAGCAGTGGAACACCAAGGCTTGCTGTGTACGATATACCAACAGCCACAAAAAGTTACATCACGAAGAACGTAGACCAATATAGCAAACCTGCTATTTACGGCAACAGAATCGTCTGGAGTGAAAATGATAGTGTATATCTGAGGGACATATCTACATCCACACAGACAAAAATAGGAAACGGTAGTAATCCCGACATATATGACACAAAAGTGGTGTATTACTCATATTCAGAAGATCCGGAAGTGGATATAACTATCAGAATGTATGACATCAATACGACGGAAAGAATAACTGTCAATTCATATGGAGACCCGAACATACCGCATATATGGGGTACTAACGTCATCTGGTCTGATGTATATAATCATCAGGGATATATTGCGATGTATAATACCTCAACAAAGAAAACCCTGGACGTCACACATCAACTTGACACCGATCCAGATGGAAATGAATACGGCGCCAGTACAGGGACACACATTGCCATACAAAATGATAAAATTGTATACAATAAATGTGTTGATGATTATGAAGGCAAGCCTGGAGTATATGTATATAACATATCTACGGGACAAAGCACACTGGTATATGAGTATCCTGAAGAAGTTTATACGACACCGGAAGTATACAATAACACTCTTGTGTGGGGAATGGACAAGAACTATGTTGATAGTACGGCTGGCAATGATATCTACTTATGCGACCTTGCAGCCTGACCTGAAAATCTTACAGTAAAGTAAGTGGTGGATATATAAGTGGTGGATATCCACCACAACATTTTATTGAAAAACCTGAATTTTTGGATTTGGCGATTATAAAAAGAATATCAAGAACTGATAAAAAGAATATCAAGAATATTCTTTAATCTTCAGACATATGTGGAATTTCTTTTTTAATTCTTTTCACTTTCACCGTTTCCATTAATTGTGAGCATAATTTCCTTGAAACTTGCCAGCGAAGCCTCCATATTCTCTATAATCTCATTTGCAAGAATATCGGGGTCCGGAAGGTTGTCCAGATCAGCGAGGCTTTTGTCTTTGAGCCAGAAGATGTCCAGATTCGTTTTATCCCTTGCTACAATTTCATCATAGCTGAATTTTCTGAACCTGCCTTCGGGAGCTTCCTCACTCCAGGTCTCTTTGCGGCTGTGGCGGTTTTCGGGGTTGTAGCATTTGATGAAATCTTCCAGATCTGAAAACTTCAGTGGATTTTTCTTTAATGTGTGGTGTACATTTGTGCGGTAATCGTAGATCCACACTTCTTTTGTCCAGGGCTCTTTCGCAGCAGATTTTGCTTCAAAGAAAAGCACGTTTGCCTTTACGCCATTTGCATAGAAGATGCCTGTCGGCAGGCGCAGGATTGTGTGCAGGTCGGTGGTTTCAAGAAGTTTTTTACGGATGGTCTCTCCGGCTCCGCCTTCAAACAGGACATTGTCGGGCAATACCACTGCTGCCTGCCCGCCGGTTTTGAGGATGGTATGGATGTGCTGCACAAAGTTTAGCTGCTTGTTGCTTGTGGTTGTCCAGAAGTCCTGCCGGTTGTAAGTGAGGTCTTCTTTTTCCTGCTCCCCTTCTTCGTTGGTGAAGGTCATGCTGCTCTTTTTTCCAAAAGGCGGGTTTGTGAGGATGTAATCGTAACGGTAACCAGGATCAGCTATGAGAGCATCGGAATTGGAGATCATGGGCTCCCCGTCGATTTCCCCGATGTTGTGCAGGAACATGTTCATCAGGGCAAGCCGCCTTGTCCCTGCGACGATTTCGTTCCCGCCAAAGGTTTTGTTTTTCAGGAAACGACTCTGCTCCCGGTCCAGCCGGTGGTTTGAGGTAAGGAAGTCGTAAGCTGCTAAAAAGAACCCGCCTGTGCCGCAGCAGGGATCGCCGATTGTCTTCATGGGTCCGGGCTGGAGGCACCGGACCATTGCCCTGATGAGCGGCCTGGGGGTGAAGTACTGGCCGGCTCCGCTTTTTGTATCTTCTGCATTCTTCTGCAGGAGCCCTTCGTAGATCTCTCCTTTCGTATCCACACCCATCATGACCCAGCTTTCCTTGTCGATCATATCAATGACCTTGTACAGCATGGCAGGGTCGCTGACCTTATTCTGGGCTTTGAGGAAGATCTGTCCGAGCATCCCCGGCTTTTTCCCAAGCTCTTCTAACAGCTTCTTGTAGTGAATATCGAGTTCTGCTCCACGCTGCTGTTTCAAATTATCCCAGGTATATTCCTCCGGGATGCCAATATCCCTGTTGTACGGCGGCTTCCGGTACTCTTCAGCCATTTTCAGGAATATGAGATAGGTCAACTGTTCCAGATAATCGCCATAGCTCACGCCCCCGTCCCTCAGGACGTTGCAGAAGCTCCAGACTTTGGAAACGATGGATGAGGTGTTTTCAGACATATTAATTCCAGATGATTTTTGTTATTTCAAAAAGAAGTTTTTGCCTATTTTCAAGCTCGTCCGGACCAAATTTATCGTTTATTGGAACAAGCTCAGTGAGGCTATACTTTTTCTTCAATTCCTCTACATCTAGTTTTGATTTATAGAAATCTTCTCTCAATGTTTCATTCCAATAAAGTGTATTATCATATGACCTTAACTTATTTGGATAGGATTCATTGTTGCTTGAGATATTGTCTCTCCCCTTCATTAAGAGAATTCCACCCAATCTGTTTCTTTCTTGTTCAAATATATCTTCGTCATTGTGGAAAAGTTCAAGATTTTCTTCGTTTCTTGCAAGGATATGTTCTATATGGAAACCATTTTTTGGACCAGTTTTTGTGACCAGATTTTCAATAGGATGTTTTGTACTCAAATTCATATTATTTGCAAGGAATTTGTCTATACGAGCAAAGAAATATCTCTTAAAACGCATATTGAGAGAAGTTCCTGTATTTTTGAAAAAAGCGTATTGAACAGGTTGTGTGGCTTCTGAACTTCTTCTAGTTGATAGTTCTTGAAGCAAATACTTGTCAAAAACGTTCCTGATAATATCAAGAGGTTTATCTCTTATCTCACTTGATATTTTGTATAGGGTTTGGTTGAATGTATTACTCTCATAAGCGTTTTGAAGTTGAAGTAGAGAGAAAAAACGGTCAAGCTCATAAGCTATAGTTGCTATTTTTTCTTCCTTTTGAGTATCGTTCAACTTGCAGGAGGAAAGGATAAGTAAGAACTGCCCATCCATCTCATTCAGTTTATTGAAAAAAACATATTCATATGAGCTGTTATAGTGGGAATAAGCTTTCCATATCTTCAAATAAAGCTGGGTATAATAAGTGAAAGTCTGCTCAAGAAAATGTTTGACTTCTGATGGATTGTGTTTGAGTTTTAAATATTCATTTATTTCATTGGTGAACATTTCCCGATGGTAGTCTCCATCAAAACGTTTTCCTTCAGCTTGTGTATTGGCAAATTTGGCTTTTAAAAAATATCTAAAAAATGTATCGATCTCATCTTCTTTGAAGTTATTAATTGCCTGAACTTGTTTTTCCCACAGACTGTTGTAGTCTTTCATATCCAGTTCAAACTTGTCTATCTGTCCTAAAAGCTTCCCTTTTAGTATTTCGTAGGGTTTCAGCCTGATACCTCTATCATTAATTACCTCAAATATCATTGGGACATTGGTTTGTTCAACGGATAGATTGATTAATACAAGCCTATAAAGGAAATACATCGAAAAAGTTTCAAATTTGTGTTTTTCAGATAATTGTTCATCTAAACACTTGCTGATTATCTGGTAGTTATCACGCATGTTCACTGCTGTAATACCGGTAGACACATTAATTTCTTTTATATCATCTGCCGATTCAAACAGATCTTTAAGAACTTGTTTATGTTTTTCATGATTCATCCAAAAAGAGTACTCCATACCTGAGTAACCTGCTATTTTACTTTCGAGCCACTTCTCAGTTTTAGATTCAAACTTATTGGATAAGTGGAAAAGCTTAATGAGAATTAAAGTAAGAGTAGTAAGCCTCTGTTGTCCGTCTACAACATACACTTTTCCCTCGATAGTGTTAGTAACATAGGTATTCAAATAATACCATGGATATTTAGACGAAATCATTTCCTTTGTTGGATCAAGCGACTTATTGTTTTCATACTCCTGACTGAATTTGTAGAAAATATCCTCCAGCAGCCGTTCTACAGGCTCCTTTGTCCATTTGTACTCACGCTGGTAAAAATCTATGTAGTATGTAGTATTTGAGAACACACTGTCAATGTTCTGTTTCTCTGGTACAATGTCCATTTAATCGCCCCCCGTTTTCGTTTTCGCTCTTTCCTTTCTTATTCTTTCCAGCAAAACCTCAGCCGGCTCCCAATCCTCTGCCCCTCGAACCTCTGCCAGCTCCCTTTCATTAAGCAACTTCCCCTCAAACGCTTTTTTCAAAATACTCTGCCGCAGTGCTTCGGCTTTTTCCAGATTTTCTTCGATATCCAGCTCTATCTTATCGCAGACTGAAAGGCGGGTTTCGATTTCCTGAACGATGGCTTGTTGTTCGGCAAGGGAACAAATTGGTAAAGTAATTAATATCATCCTTGTTAATCCCAAATCTTGATTGCCTACTCCATGGGTATATTTTTGGGATTGTCGATAACAGTGAGAGGAATTCAGCACATGTTGTAAGTAAAAAGGATAGATAGATTTTATAGTTTTAAGAACGGCTACATGAACCCAAACATTAAAATCAAAATCATAAGTATTAACTCTTGCAATACCGGTTGTTCCTCCTTTAGTATACAAGATATCATTTAACTCGGGTTTGCATCTTTTAGATAATTCTTCATGAAGTTCCTTTGAAATATACTTTGCATTGGAAAAATCAATGCCTGAAGGTCTAACATTCCCGCCAGAAATGAATGGAACTCCTTTTTCTTCATATTTAGGGCTGTAGTGAGGTCCATCTTTAACTGACCACACTACTTGACCTAATTTCACCCACCCCCACCCCTCAGGTAGTAGGGATAATTCTTCCAATTCCGCTTCTGTGAGATTTTTTACTGCTTTCATCTTTTTTCCAGAAACTTTCGTAGCTTCTTCCCATTCCCTTCGAATTTGCTCCATCAAATTTTGTGTATTCGGTAAATCCTTCTGCTGCTTCCGCCATTTTTTCGTAAGCTCTCCTTCAAAAGCTTTCTTCAGCACCGCCTGCCTGTAAACCTTGAGCTGTTCCTGTGCCAGTTTGAGATTGGCAATGCCGTTGTCCAGTTCGCTGAAAAGTTGCTCGATTTTGGAGACTATGGCGCGTTGTTCGGGGAGAGGAGGTAGGCATAATGGCAAGTCAGCAAAAGCCTTGCTCGATAATTCTTTAAAAGTAGTGCCGCTTGCTCTTTTTTCAGCAAGCTGCTTTATGGATTTGAAGTAGTAATATAGAAAATCGCTATTTACAACTTCTTTTGGAACAAGACTTTTAAATCCTTGGTTTGTGCACAATTCATTTCCAGCAATTGTTACATAACCAATAGGCGCTCTTGAAGAAAACAATACACTTCCTTTAGGCATTAGTTTGGCAGAAGAGTTTTTTAAACCAAGATGAGTGATACTTTTTCTCCCTTTGTGGATGTACTTTTCTGAATATCCTGATAAATCGGCTGGAGTTATCCAAGAAATATCTTCACCCCAATACTCTGCAACTTTTGTTTTTGGTGTACCACCAGAAACAATTTCTCCAAAATCACTTAGGATACCTTTGATCCATCCAACTTTTTCTTTCACAATAGCACCATTTTTTGATTTTGGAGTACTTTTAAGATGTCAGTTGATTAAATAATTGTCTACTTGTGTCTTTCAGCAATTTAAGAAGAAATTTAAACCGTATAAAGGCATATATGCCTGTATTAGAGTCACAAACGAAGAAAAAGAGTCTCGAAAATACTGTAACATTGAAGTCAACCGGGGATGATTGGGATTGAGAACGTTAATTTTGATTCTGACAATCTTTATTATTTTTAGTGGATGCGTTGAAGAAAACAATGCTACTCAATCAAATGAGTCAGCATATCAAGATTCAGAAAACCTATCATCAACAACCCTGTCCTCCGAAGAGGAAAATATCCCTGAAATCGAAGTAAAGTCCTTTTCAAGCATTTATATGCATGATAATTCGGAAAATGTATTAAAATACCTGTTTAGCTGGGATAATGTCCCGGGTAACGAAAGTAAAAATCTCAGCAAATACCTCAAGAATGATCTGGAAATTGACTGGGTAAGTGATGCGCAGATCATTAAAACCAATGACAATAATACTATCCGTGTTTTTATGCCCGACAATTCCCTGGATTTACAGCTTGCAGATGATAAAAATACGGTATTAATAACTCCCAACGACATTCGATTAAAAGTAAAAGAGGAAGATGGTAAGCTTTGCATATACAGAGTTAAAGAATACCGTGGTTCAAGTGATCCCGCAGAAATCAAGCTCGGATATAATCTCAATGAAAGGTATTACGCGGCATATGACCTTTCAATAAAGAATAACGGTTCAAATGACCTCGATTTCAAATTAAACGAACTTCATGTACGTGATGGAAATCGTACATTTAATACTACAAATCTGGACCCTTACGGTTTTTATGAGAGATCACATCTGGAGGTGCTTTCAAGCCTCAAAGAAGAAAATAAAATCGAAAATACAACTCTGTCTCCCGGACAAACTATAAACGGATCTGTGGTTTTTCAGGTTAATTCGCTGTACAATGAATCATTTTTACTGATGTATAACGAAACTCCTATTTCCTCAGCCTCTTTCGAAAAAAATATTGAAGCTTTAAAAGTTGCCGAACGCTTCAATTACTCAACGGTGTTTGGCATACCGCCTTATTCTGAAGATCCTTCTGAATTTTATAGTGAAGGGACTCCGTTATTTTGCAGCTGGGTAAACAGAAGTGTATTTGAATTTTTCAATAAGGCAGATCCGGAGAACGTGATGAAACCTTCTCCCTACTCTCCCGATGAAATAAGCTGGACCAAAATTGTCTATGCATTGGAAGTCAAACCTGAAAGAAACATAACAACGCTTCCAGTAAAAAATAGGGACTCACATACATACAGTCTTCTTGTTGTTGATGATGCCGGAGAGGAACTAATTAACACCCACGAGATTGAAAAAATAGCATTTCTAAGAAATGGAACCTATCAGCACTATTCCAGAAAATCTCAAGACGTCCCACAGATGAATTTAACTAACCACATATTCGTCAGAACTTCATTTGAACGTACTTATGGAACTCCTATGAATGTTTACGTTTCGATTAATAACCAGAATCTTATACTGAACGACAATCGAAGTGCAATTGTAGTAAGACATAGTGATGGAGGTTACCATTTCGTATAATATGAAGATGTTATACTGGATGAATAAGTCAGTCTATCAGTAACCAGTATTTCTGTTCTTTTAGTAACCAGTATTTCTGTTCTTTTTGCCTCAAAACAGTTTCATGATGTCGTTTGTCAAACATCTGAAACGAAAAGTTAAGAAAAGTAGTAAAGGAAGATAAATGAGGTATATACCGCTTTAACTTTGATTAAAAGGGTGGATTAAGGGTTCACAAGGTTTTGTCTGCAACAATGAAGTAGATTTCTGGATCAGGTTTTAATCTGTCCTGAATTTGCCTCATTTTACAGCTTACGCGTCAATGAAGTTTATTACGGGATCAGATTTCAGACTGTCCTGAATTTGCTTCATTTTAAGCTTACGCGTCAATGAAGTAGATTTCGAGATCGGTTTTCAAGCCGTCCTGAATTTGCTTCATTTTAAGCTTGTACGTCAATGAAGTTCATTGCGGGTCAGGTTTTACTCTGTCCTGAATTTGCTTCATTTTACAGCTTAGTTCCTTGTGAACAATATATAATATGTAAGTTATCGTATAAATTACTGGCGGTTGTATAACCCAGAGTAATATATGCAGTTCTTTTTTTGCCAGGGCTGCCTGTAAATCATCAGTAATGTACTCTTTCGATCAGGCTGTACATTAAATGCTTCACTATTTTTTACATTCTTTAAACGACGTCTTATTTGGCTGAAATAAATTATTCAATGGAAAAGGGCATATTCTCAAAAATAGTAAGGTTTCCGGGAACCTCAAGTCTTTCCTGTATTCTTCGGTAAGAAAATCGGGTCGGAAACAACAATTTTCATATCATCACCCGAAAATGAGCTTTTAAATTTCCCAGTAAGGATGAAGATTATACTGTTCATACACTTTAGCCAGATCGTTATGATTTAAAGTCCACACATCTTTATCCAGGCCTTCTGCCGTTTTGAATGCTTCCTTCTCAACTTTAAGGATATAATCTCCTCGACTTGCTTGAAGAGCTCCCCAGGGAATGGCAAAGAATTTACACTTCATACCAAGAAAACAATCACAAGCAAATACTACGTATGCGATTCTTCCCCGTTCAGAGTCAATCATGACTTCTTTAATCTTTCCGAGTTCTTCATCTTTAACGGTGAGGATCTTAGATCCTTTTATTTCGTTTGCCGGCACAAAAGTCATGTGCCTTGGAACTTCCGTTTCTTCAACTATTCCCATACACCTCAACTCCCAATATATTATTCACTTACCGTCTTATTTATCTCTTCCAAAAGTACAGAGAAGCGTTCCATGCTCTCCGCCTGCCCATCATAAACCGCCCCATTAATAATAACAATTCATTAATAATATACATTCCTTACGTACTTGAGGTCGTGTCCACCAGTAACTGAAAACGGTGAGCAAAAGAACGTCTATGAACTTCCTCAGGATGCTAGTTTTCATCCAACTTTTCCCCACAGTTTTCACCCAACTTATCTCCCAACTTATCTCCCAACTTATCTCCCAACCTTTCACCCCACTTTTCCCCACAGTTTCCCCACAGTTTCCCCACATTTTCCCCACAGTTTTCTCCGAACTTTTCCTCCATCCTACTCATTCTCTTATCTTCACGCCGCAAGAGCCTCATTCAATTCACTAATCACCATATTCATATCATCCCCGAAAAGCTGGTACATTCTGCCGCGCCCGCCCAGAGCATCAAAAGGAGTGTAATCAAGGTCGTCTATTTCCAGATGGAAGCTCGTGGCAACGTAATCCTTTATCATGCGGAGCCAGTTCATCTGGTCATCATTGAATTTCAGGGTTCCCGCCTGTTTTTTGAATACCCAGTTCTGGAAGTTCCGGTTTACGGTCTGGTCATAGGAGGTCAGCACAGGGTCGGTTTCGGTTATCCTGCGGATAAGGGAGACAAGGGCTGTGAGTTCGTTTTTCGGGGAATTTCCGTTTACCCTTTCCAGCTGCTCATAAGCCTGCCATATTCTGAAAGGAGCAAAATAGGGCTTTTCCAGTTTCAGTTTGTCCAGCACTTCTTTTATCATCGTAAAGGTGACTTCCCTGCGCTGGTAGGGCTGGTTGTAGAAAATTCTCAGGGCTGTGATCTCGTCTTTGTTAGCTTCCATATATGCCTTAAAATCATTGACCAGCTCATCAGCCTGTATAACAGCGTCTTTGTCCCACTCGGCTCTTAGAAGGGTGTCGGGGTTCAAGGTATCAATTATCTGCTCATGGACTCTGCGGACATTTTCAATGTATTCGTTCAGCTCGCCGGAAAAAGTGGACCTGGCAACATCAATCAGTTTCTCCTGTGCCTTTTTCTTTGCATCGGCTTCCTGAATTTCCGGCTGGCGTTGTTTAATCTCAGAAGCTCCTGAATCAATGATATCAGGGTTATATGCACTGAGCAGGTCCTTCACAGTCTGATTGATAGTTTTTCCATTCGCTTTCTCGGCAAAAGTAGCTCTTTCGTCCTCATTTATCTGCCTGTTCAGCCTTGCAAGCCGATTAGCCAGGGAAACATACAGGTCTTCGTCCTGAGCGCCAAAAGTTACTGCTGCCAGCAGGTCTTTCAGTGACGTATTCCTCTTGCGTTCCAGAGGCCGGCTGTCAGTTTTCAGGGTCTTTGTGACCCCCACGGCATCCACAATTACAAAATGTGTCTTGGCCGAAACAGCCGATTTTGTCACCTTTTGCAGGTCATCGAAGCCCAGGGTGCGTGTACCCCGGCCCTTCATCTGCTCAAAATAATTCAGGCTCTTAACATCCCGCATGAACAGCAGGCATTCCAGCGGCTTAACATCCGTACCCGTGGCAATCATGTCCACTGTAACTGCTATTCTGGGATTGTATGCATTGCGGAAATCTGCCAGCACCGACTTTGGGTCTTCTTCCGCTTTGTAGGTCACTTTTTTGCAAAAGGCATTCCCTTCGTTGAATTCTTCCCGCAGTATATTGATAATATCATCGGCATGGCTGTCGTTCTTGGCAAAGATCAGGGTTTTTGGAACTTCCTCTCTGCCAGGGAAGATCTCAGGCAGCTTTTCCTTAAATGTCCGTATCACATTTCGGATCTGGCTGGGATTGACCACGTCCCTGTCCAGCTTTTTGGAAGTATAGGTGAAATCTTCGTCCAGCTGTTCCCAGCGTTTTTTGCGGGTAAGTTTCTCCCGCTTGTCCACAAACTCCCGCGCAGCTATCTTTGCCCCGTTTTTGCTGATTTCGGTCTCGATGGTGTACACATCATAACCGACATTCACGCCGTCTGCAACAGCTTCCTCATGGCTGTACTCGCTCACCACATTCTCATTGAAAAACCCGAAGGTGCGTTTATCAGGTGTTGCTGTCAGGCCTATCAAAAAAGCATCGAAATAGTCCAGCACCTGCTGCCACAGGTTGTAAATGGAGCGGTGGCACTCATCTATGACTACAAAATCAAACTCTTCAATGGGAATCTTCTCATTATAAACTACAGGAAGCGGTTCCTTTGGCTGCCAGCCTCTCTCGGCAGGGTTTTCTTCCTCTATTTTTTCGTCCAGCTCCTCGCCCTTCAGAATAGAGTAAAGCCGCTGGATTGTGGAAATGCACACCTGGCTGTCCGAGGAGATATAACTGGAACGTAAGCGCTGAACATTGTACAGCTCGGTAAATTTACGGTTATCATCATTGGGCACATAAGCCATGAATTCCTGCTCTGCCTGTTCGCCAAGGTTCCTGGTATCAACAAGGAAAAGCACTTTTCTGGCATCTGCAAATTTTAGTAATCTGTAGATGAAGGTTATGGCAGTATAGGTCTTTCCGGAACCGGTTGCCATCTGGACCAGAGCCCTCGGACGGTTGTCCTTAAAGGATTTTTCAAGATTTGAAATCGCTGTTATCTGGCAGCCCCGTAACCTTTCGGTTGGCAATTCAGGTATCTCAAGTAACCTTTCCCTCAAAGGCTTCTTTCTGAGCCATTCCTCAAAAGTCTCAGGCCGCAGAAAAGAAAAAACAGGTTTTGACCTTGGCTTCGGGTCACGGAAGTCTGTGAAGCGTGTAAGTGCCCCTGTGCTCTCGTATACAAAAGGAAGCGGGTCATTGTTCAGGTACTTTAGCTTGCTTGCAGCATACTCGGCTGATTGTTCCTCAACAACGGTTAACCTATGGCCTTCTTCGTCCCTTTTCGCTTCAATGATTCCAACGGGCCTTTTGTCAACAAAGAGTACATAATCAGCCGGCCCCACATCGGTCAGATATTCCTTAACTGCAATGCCCCTGGAGGCACTCCAGTCGATCCTGCTCTTTTCCTGCACTACCCAGCCAGAATCATATAATTTTCTATCGATGGCATCTCTGGCTTGCTGCTCCGGGGTCTGGTTATTATTCATATGTCTTTACCCGTTGAATGTTTTTTTACCCATTGAAATTCATTTTTATCCTTTTTTTCCTGGATTGGAATGCCGAGGCTGGCTTCTTCTTTGAATGTGATTTATACCAATAAATGTTTCTAAATTTATGTATGTTCCTTCTATATTTTGGAAATTGTGTAAATTATCCACTAGAAACAGTGAAGAACCAAAAAAGCGGATGTAAGAGGTATGATTCGAATACAAGAAATCCTGTGAAAATAGGCCCCAAACCCCTTACCTTTGGCCTGGCTTCTTGCCGCAACTCAGACGAAATGTAAATAGGATTCATGCGTTTTCGGTTAAGTGAAGAATCTTGATAAATGGTCTCCACTTCCTCAACAGTTTTCCAAAATTGTATCAATTTATGGGCTGGAATAGGGTATCGATTTCATGTAAATAGGCCAAAACTTAAGGCAGGCTTCTGGTGCAAAATCGATAGCTTTCGGGCAAGAAAATTCCTTAACCGATGACCAATGAGATCGGATTAGAGAAATTAAGCAAAATAGAACTTAATAGAAAATGAGAACTTAATAGAAAATGAGAACTTAATAGAAAATGAGAACTTAATAGAAAATGGGAACTTATAGAAAATGAGAAAATCATAATGAGTTTGGTGCGGGAGAAGGGATTCGAACCCCTGAACGTCTGCACGAACAGATCTTGAGTCTGCCACCGTTGACCGCTTGGTTACTCCCGCTCTTTTCGGAATCCAAATAGGTAAAGTTACAACTAACATATAAAGCTAATCCTGTAAATGGGCTAATCCTGCTAATTTTTGAGTCTGGGGGATGTTTTGCAGATATTTTCATCTCATTTCCTGTTTCAGATTTTCCGGCTTCAGGCTTCAAGTTTTGAGACCTTCAGGTTTCCCTCACGAACTGTTTACACGGACCCAGTCGAGGTACTCCTGTTCTCCTTCAATTTCCCAGAATTCGATGGCAGGCAGGTCGTACGTATGAAGAATTTTCACGACTTTGATAATTTCATCAAGGCGTGACGAGTCAGTTTTAACAAGCAGGGCTATCTCGTTCTGCTCCTCTATATTTTCGTTCCATCTGTAGATTGAAGATACAGGAAACATGTTTACGCAGGCTGCAAGCCTCCTTGAAACCAGCTCTCTTGCGATTTCTGCTGCATTCGTCATATCTCCGGCAGTGATGTATACGATCCCAAGCATGTAACAGGCACCTCATACAAAGTTATTATAACCACAAATATACTGGATATACTGAATATTATTATTTGTGCAATTATTATCTATTGCCTTTGACCATAAAAATAGCCTTTAAAATTACCTTTCCGGCAAACCGAAAGCTGTAATTCCATATGGGTTCTTATATAATTAGGATGTATTATTTTGTGCATTTTTCGAGACAGGCATTTTCAAAAAAAGTGTTATTAAGAAATTGGATCTCATGATATGTAAAGACGAACTAAAACGTTTTTATAATAAGATAGACAACCGGGTTTAACAGCATTAATTAATTGAATGTATGCATTTCCCCTGACTATTGCTTAAAATGAGATAGCTTGGGGTTTATATACTGCATCCAAAGGTTGCTGGCGCGAACTTCTTTATTGAAGGTATGTTCTATATACAGTTAATTTATCAACAGTTAATTTATCAACAGTTAATTTATCAACAGTTAATTTATCAACAGTTAATTTATCAACAGTTAATCTATCAATAGTTAGTCGATCGACAGGTAATAGTCAATATTAAACGATTAACATTCACAATTCAAAGCTTATAAATGGTTCAGCTTAATTATTTTGGAGAATTTCCTTGAGTGGCACAAGCATTGCACTTGGTATTTTTTTAATGTACTGGTTCCTTATTTCCTTTCTTGATAGAAAGGGTATTCTGGAGAAGTATAACATAAGCACTTTCGGGCCTCTTCCGATCCTCATGATCAGGACAACAAAGGGTCTTAAACTACTGGATATTCTTGCCCGCCCGAGACGTTACTGGAGGGTTTTCGCAAACATTGGAATCCTGATGATGTTTGCAGGCATGATTGCCATGTTCCTGGTCATTGCTATTTCGGACCTTGCGCTTTATACCTCGTTTCTGAACAATACAGTTCCGGAGCCGGGAAAGTACAATGCCCCCAGGAATATCCTGCTGATTCCGGGTGTAAATGAGTTTATTCCCTTTACCTGGGGAGTGATTGCCCTCGTAGTTACTCTTGTAGTGCACGAGTTTTCCCATGCAATTCTGTGCAGGGTTGAAGGGATCAGAGTCAAATCCATGGGAATCCTGTTTGCCCTTGTCCCGATAGGGGGGTTTGCAGAACCTGATGATGAACAGCTCTTTGGCAAGAAAGAGGAAGTAAAAAAAGAGCTTCCGCTAACGGCGACGATTGAGGAAATCAAAGAGTGGGAGCAGAGAGAAAAAGAAGAACAAAAGCTAAAAGAAGAACAAAAGCTAAAAGAGGAACAAAACGGGGAAATAGATGTTTCCCGGCACAAAGAAACAAATCCTGCACCAGAAGTAATTGCCACAAGAAACCAGAGAGCTCGTATCCTTGCTGCCGGAGTTATGGCTAATTTCTGCGTTGCTTTTGTAGCTCTACTGCTCTTTTTCGGGCCTGTGCTGGGGGCAATTGCTCCTCTCAGTGATGCAATGATCGTAGGCGTAAACGAAAATTCTCCAGCTCAGCTTGCAGGGCTTCAGAAAGACATGGTAATCACGCAGGTTAATGACACAAACATAACTACAGGTATGGACCTTCTCTCTTACCTCGAGACAGTTGAACCCGGAGACTCTTTGCGCATCCATGCCGCAAAAGACAGTGTCGTTTCAGTCTATGAATTAAAAGTTCCTTCTTCTCCGGAGAAATGTTTCAGTGGAGTGCCTATAGGAGGGATTGTAGAAGGAAGTCCTGCAGAGGCTGCGGGAATCGAGACCGGAATGACAATGCTTCGGATTAACGATACAAGAATGCGAAGCATTGCAAGTTTCGTTGACTTTATGGAAGGTACAAGGGCAAACCAGACTGTAGAGGTAGAGACGCTGCCCTCTGCAAATTATACTGGTACCCTTACCGAAAACGGCACAGCCATCTTTGAGGTCCAGCTGGCTCCTCACCCCTCGAATGGTGAAAGTGGCTTCCTTGGAGTGATGTACGGGAATGAAGGAAACCTGGAATGCCAGATGCTCGGGATTTCCATCTGGATGCCCCAGGCAAAATTCTATCTCGAAGCGCTAAAGCAGATCCCCTCCCTTCTGGACGAACCAGTAGGCTGGATTATCCTTTTCGGGCTTCCGATATACGGATTTGCAGGTGAGGGATTCCGCGGCTTTTCAGGCACAATCGCTCAGTTCTACCATCCGGTTGGCTGGGCAGAGCCCCTGGGAATCGGAATTTTCTGGATTGCAAATTCCCTGCTCTGGATTGGCTGGCTGAACTTTTACGTAGGCCTGTTCAACTGCCTGCCTGCGGTGCCTCTTGATGGTGGGCATGTATTCAGAGACTATAGCTACTCTCTCGTATACAGGTTTACACGGAACGAAGAAGTCTCGGAAAGGGTCTCAAATTCGATCACAGCAAGTCTTTCGATGTTGATCCTGTTATCATTCCTCTTCATGATATTCGGGCCTTTCATAGGCCAGTGGATCTGAACAGCTAAAACAGAGAACAGCATCGAAATTAATTCCATCAATTCGGAAATCTGCTGGAAAGCCGGGAAGTTAAAATTTCTTCCCGTTTTTTGGCTTTTTTTAATTCTGGTGGTCCCTGATAATTCTGGTTGTCCCTGATTAATCAGTTGCTATTATTCAGAATATCCAGACTCAGATTGGATCTTTTGTTTTTCTCTCCCTGCGCGGCAAGGGATCTTGCCCACCCGTCAGCCAGATAAAAAACGCCCGACAAAACGACACCGCAATTAGAGAAAAAATACATTGAGAAATACCCCCTGGCTGAAAGAATACTTTCCTTGACACAGGAAGCAGCTCTTTAATTTACAGGTAAACATAAGCACCTCCGCCAGTTTGAAGGGAAAACTTTCAAAAAAAGTCGATGATGATTCCTTTTTCGGACACTGTTTTTACTTTTGGGCCTACTTCTCTTTTTTTCTTTGAAATACTGCTCTCTTGCTTCGAGCGTGAAAAGAACGACTTAATACATATAATGATGTTTTATGGGTTAAAATTTTTTATTTAATCTCCTTTAGTCCTCTTGACCAAAAATAACCGCTAAAACCCATAAAAATTAGTCCTCTTGAGCGCAGCGAAAAGGACTGCGTACTGCAGAGCCGCAACTCTGCCGAAAAGGACTGCGTAAATCTTCAATTTACTGTGATCCCGAGGCGCAATTAGAGAAATACAGCCTGTAATTTTGTAGCTTAGTCCTCTTGAGCGCAGCGAAAAGGACCTCGTGCTGTTGCACTTACAGTGCAACTCCCAGAAAATCTCCGATTTCCTGTGATCCCGAAGCGAAACTCGGGAAGCGAAACTCGGGAAGCGAAACTCGGGCGAGAATAAGTTCTCAAGGAACCTTCAAGCTAAATTCTATGAACACATAGAGATATTAATAAAGATTATAAGGTATTTTGACCTAGTTCAGCAGAAGAACTAAGGCAGGGCGCTAAAAATGTTTTATTCGGGTAGAAAAAAGACGAGTCGCAGATCAAAATTTCGAAAAATCATGCGCAAAAGGCCCAAGCTGGCATACAAACTTGCAGCTTTGCTCCTGCTTTCCATCTATATTCTGCTTTTCAAATATCTTATGATTCTTGAGAACCAGCCCGAAAATGCAAACGCTATCACAGCTATCTACTGGGCTACAACTACCATTGCAACGGTGGGATACGGCGATGTGGTCTTCGCCTCGCTTTCGGGAAGAATCTTTTCCATAGTCGTACAGGTCATGGGAATTATTCTGATTTCAGGTTTTCTTGCAACTTATGTTATCGCTCCCTGGATGGACAGGGTGATCAAGTTCAGGATGCCCAGGAAAGTTCCTTCCAGCATGAAAGGGCATATCATCATCTGTGGGTACAACCAGCTGGTAGAAACCCTTATTGATGAATTGGAAGAGCAGGAGATAACGTTCATAATAATTGAGGATGAGGAAGAAATAATCAAAGAACTTGTTTACAGGGATATCCCCTGCATTTTCGGGACTCCAAGTGACAGGCAGGCACTTACGAATGCAGGTATTGAAAAAGCCAGGATCCTTATCGCCAACAAGTCCGATGAAAGAAATGCAAACATCGTGCTAACCGCTCGGGAGTTCCAGCACCTCAATATTATTGCCATCGTTGAGGATAGGTCCAATTCAAAATACCTGAAATACGCAGGTGCAGACACGGTTGTTTCTCCTAAATCGATATTCGGGCAGTTTATCGGAAGAAAAGCAATGGACAGGCTTGTAAGCAGGGTGACCGGGACAACTGAAATTTTCAAAGGAGTACACGTTACGGAATTCCCGATCTACCTCAAGAGCCCTCTTATAGGCAAGACCCTTAAAGAAGTTTCCAGCCAGCGGCTGACTGATGCAAGAATCGTTGGAATCTGGAAAAGCGGGGCCCTCTCTTTTAACCTTAAAGAAGACGATATCATCCGGGGCAATTCTGTCCTGCTGGCTGTGGGAACGCCTGAGGAGCTCTCAAAACTGAAGAAACTTACTCATTGATTGCCAGCCTGAAGTATGCAGCTTTAATAGGCATCATAAATTCAATAGATGAGGGATTAATAGTGGAGTCAAAAGGGCATCTGGTAGTACTCGGATATGGAGACGTTGGAAAGAGCATTGTGAGTGAACTCTCCGGAGGACTGTTCCGTTTTGTAGTTGTGGACTCCAATGAAAAAGTTTTTGAGAATGTGGAGTTTGAACATCTTGTGGGCAACGGGGCGGATGAGGAGGTCCTGATCGCAGCCGGAGTAAAAACTGCATCTTTTGTGTTTGTAGCCCTGAATGATGATACCAATGTTATTTTCGCAACCCTTATTTCCAGGGGACTCAACCCCGAAGCTACAATTGTGGCAAGAGCGAACTCCGTAAAATCAATCGATAAGATCTATAAGGCAGGAGCGGACTATGTCGGGTCTCTTTCCATAGTTGCAGGACAGATGCTGGCCAAAATGAGCGCAAATTGTATTGGAAAAGTCTGCAGGATCGATGAAGATATAATGCTTTACGAGGGCATAGAAATTGAAAAGTACCATATTGAGAAAGGCTCTTTTTTTGACAGAAAATCAATAGAAGACCTGGACCTCGAAAAAAAGATCGGGTGCACTGTAATAGGCATTGAGCGTGGAGGCCTTGTTACTGTTACTATTAATAAACAGACGGTACTCCGGGCAGGAGACATAGTTGCATTTGTAGGAAGCAGCAAGCAGATCTCGGAGTTTAAGGAGAAATATCTTGACTAAAAAGTCTCTTTTTTATCTATTCCTGTACTTTCAGTTCCTATTCTATCCGTTCCTCTAATTCCATGTTCCTCTAATTCCATGTTCCTCTAATTCCATGTTCCTCTAATTCCATGTTCCTCTAATTCCATGTTTCTGTAACTCTATTTGTTTCTGTAACTACCTGTTCCTGCAATCTTTACAGATACCTGCTTTTCGGATAACTTTTTACTTTTTTTCAGGAATAAATATATTGGTTGAAACAGAATATAATAAAATTGAAACTTACTTTTTATAGTAAGTGATAGATTAACTTATTATAATTAATGAGAAACTATTCGCATTTAATAGAAACTTATCGCGCTTAAATATGTGATAATATGGAGAGTATGTGATAGTATGGAGAATTTGTCTACCGGAGTAGAAGGGCTTGATTTGCTGATGGATGGGGGGTATCCTAAAGGAAAGAGTATTCTGGTCACGGGCCCTCCGGGTTCGGGAAAAACCATCCTCGGAATTCATTTCCTTCACAGGAGTTGCCAGGAAGGCAAAAAATGCATACTTATTCTTACCAGAGAACTTACTGAAGATATACTCACTCAGGCCCGCGGCCTCAATCTTAATCTGGAGCCTTTCCTTGAGAACGGCCAGCTCAGTATCAGGAATATATTCGAAGACAAGATTAACAAGCTCAAAAGCGTTTCAAAATTCGGAAAAGGGCTCTGTGCCGTGGATACGGATATAATCGAATATCTGAGCTCCATGTCTTCGGAAGTTGATGTTGTGGTCATTGACAACATCGGAGTAATGGCTATTCATCACGAGATAAGGGAGTTTGCAGATGAGTTCAGTTCGATCTGCATTATTCTCCTGAAAAACGGATGTACAGGCCTTTTTGTAATGGATGAGGACTCTTACGAGCTGACTCACAAGCTTACAGGTTACATGGTTTTCGGGTTGATGAGACTCATAACACAGGAAAATTTCAGTTCTGGAAAAACGAAGCAGTATCTCTACATTGAAAAAATGAGAAATACTCCAGTTCCAGTCAAGTATTCCCTGTTTGACGTTACTCCGCAGGGAATTAGAGTAATCTCAGGCATGAAACCACCCCTCAAATGATCAGCTACTCGAATTGCGCCTTGGGATCTCAGGAAATCGGAGCTTTTTGGGAAGTTGCACTGCAAGTGCAACAGTACGCTGTCCCCAGGAGGACCAATTAAACTGGGTAAAAATGTGAAAAAAGGTTATGCTGCTCTTATGATAAATTCACAGCAATCATTCCTATTTCCGATGGTTTTTAGAGCCTCGAGACTGCAGGCCGAATCTACTTTCAAAGTTATGTTTGAAAAAATCTTCCTGGTCAGTGTGCAAAGGATGGGGTTTTTGCGGGCTTCTTCTCCTTTCCAGGGGCATTTTGTTCCCCTGACTACCCAGAGGTTTTCATTTTCACCCATGGTCGATGAAAAGGTTCCACCCATCTGGTTCATTATCTCGGCGCAGACATTCCCTGCGTAAGCCAGGTCCATTTCTCTGTCTTCAAAATGGTACAGATCAAAAAGTGTCTTTTCGACCATGCCTGTCATCTGATTTATTATAACCTTTTTTTCCTCATTTGAGACAGACTGGAGAAGGGTCGGAATTACGGATGTAAGGATACTCTGTACCCTGTTTTTTATTTCGAGACTGTCGCGGTCGGCAACCAATCTATCGTGAAGGCACTTGACTCTTAGCAGAGATTTTACTCGGGTCTTGAGTTCAAGCCTGTTTATAGGTTTTGTAAGGAAATCATCAGCTCCGACCTCAATCCCTCTGATCCGGTCTTCAAGTTCCGAAAGGGCTGTAAGCATCAGGACAGGAATGAACTGGGTTTCGGGATTTTCCTTGAGAATTTTGCAGACCTCATAGCCGTTGATCTCAGGCATCATAACATCCAGAAGCACAATATCCGGTTTTTCGTCCTTAACTTTCTGAAGTGCTTCATTTCCGCCATAGGCAGAGATAACTTCATAAGGTTCAACTGCAAGGTAGGCTTCCATCAGTTCTATATTTTCCTTCATGTCATCTACAATCAGGACTTTTGGTTTGTTTTTCTCATTCAACAAGGCTTCCTCCCTTTGGTTCATGAATCTTGATCCCTTTAGATGTGATTTCAAAGATTGACATATCGGGAGAAATAGGAGTACTGCGCATCTTGGGTATGCACAGATAGCGCTCCATTTTTCCGAGATATGCGTTCTCTTTTACCAGCAGGCGAATAGAACCGTAGACCGAGTATTCGGCAAGCTGGTGAGTTAAATTGTGTGCTGACTCGTCCATGATTAAAAGAGTAGTGCAGCCTTTTTTTCTCACGAGATAGTTCAGTCCGTCAAACTGGTCCCTGAGCCTTTTTTGGGAAACTCTCAGGGCAAAAGTGCCCAGATTGTCTATGACAAGGCATTCTGTTCCGTCGCGTATTAATTCTATAAGGTTCGGAAGTTCAATATCAAGGCTTTCAGGTTTAAAACCGTACCTTGTCTGCCCTATGCTTTCTGAACGGCTCTCAAATATGTTTTCTATGCTAAGTTGCCCGCTCTCATAGTAAGGCTTAATATCATGCCCCAGTATTTCTGCCTGGTAGAGGATATCTTCAGGAGTTTCTTCAGTTGCGATCATCAGGCATTTTCTTCCTTCAACGCAGTTCCTGTGAATGAAATGGATTCCAAAGATAGTTTTTCCACTCCCTGCCACTCCTGTAATCAGGGTTGCTTTGTTCACAGGATAGCCCCCGATCAATTTCCTGTCCAGCTCCTCTATGCCTGTTGAAACCCTCTCCATTTTTGTAAACCCTCATTCTCTTGTGTACTTTGCCCCTTTTACTTCCCGCACTATCAGGTGACATTGAATTAGTTGTACAATGTATTGTAAGTTATAGAAAATATTCAAATAATCTTTAGAAAATATTCAAATAATCTTAGTAGTTTTCTAACTTAAAACACATATTCACTATTCCTTAATAGCTTGAAATAAAAGAACTTTCTATTTAATTTTATTGATTATGATAAGGTCATGTTTGGTTTCTATATTTCAATTGTGTATAATAGTATGAAGTCGAAAATTACTTCTACATATTAAAAGAACTTTTGTAATATAAAAGTTATGTTTGCTATGTGTTTCTTTTATTTCAGTAAAGTTTCTATTAATTTCGACCTGACATTGAGCCATAAATTTCCTTTTTCATTCAATGTGTTACATTTTATTTGCACTGTATCACTTGACAAACATTTTCATCTGAGGAAACTTTTGAATTTGCTCTCTTTTTCTGTCCTCTTTTCTTAATTCTGAGAGAAACCTTTAATATGGGTAGTTACTATCACTACACTTGCACCATGGGCTCGTAGGGTAGCCAGGATATCCTAATGGGCTTCGAAGTAATATTATTACGAAGATACCCATTGACTCGTGTTCGAATCGCGGCGGGCCCGTTAATTATTCCTTTACCTGGCATCTTCAATTTTGCTATAAGTGTTCTTCTGTACAGTCTTTTCTTCAGCTGAATCTTATTCCTGATATGTTTTTTCACTCTGTGTTTTAAGATTTTCTTTTCACGGCATACCAGAATTCTACCAAAATCCTACCAGAATCCTTTCATTGTGCGCCAAAAAATATTTATAATCTGGACTTTTTCCTGCAGGAAAAGAAACAACCGAAATTGAACAAAGAGGCCCCGGATGGAAAAGAAACATGAACCTTTATTCAGAATCGAATGGATTAATGCAAAAAACTCTGAAGCTCTGGAAGACGCCTTTGATGTCCGCAGAGAGGTCTTCATAAAAGAACAAAACATACCCGAGGACGAGGAATTTGACGAAGCAGACTTAAGGTCCCATCATGTTATTGTGTATGCAAATTCAAGACCCGTGGCTACAGGCAGACTTTTAAAAGAGAGGGAAATGTGGCTTATAGGCAGGATTTCCGTCCTGAAAGAATGCAGGGGAAAACATGTAGGCAAACTCGTTGTAGATAAACTTCTGGAACAAGCTATTGAACTTGGAGCAGCAGAGGTTAATATTCATGCACAGACCCATGCAGTAAGTTTTTACGAAAAGTTTGGGTTTGTTGCTTTTGGAGATACTTTCCTTGAAGCTGGCATAGAGCATATCTCAATGATAAAAAAGATCTGATTTCAAGGCAGATAGAAGTCTATTAAGGTTCGAAGTTAATTGAGGTTCGAAGTTAATCCAGGAAATCTCAGTCCTTATAATGCTTCAATTCTTATTTTCGGGATACTTATATATTATCTGAGCAAAATCCTATATTTATGAGCTTGTATGCAATAGATGCGGTAGACAGGGCTTTTTTAAGGGCAAAAAAAGCTCTCTTTGAACCTTTTGATTTCTGGAAATGGATAAAACTCGCAGTCATTATCTTTTTACTGGGTGGTGCAGCCTCTAACTATGGAGGCTCGGGTACCAATTACCGGATGGACTCCGAAGATTTCGGAAACAATTTACCTTATGTCGAACCGGGTCAGATCCCCGGATTTCCTTCCGGGATGAATGGAATTGACCCTTACCATATGTACTTTCCGGAACCAGCGGGAGTTATTATTGCAGTAATAGTCTTTCTTCTGCTCCTGGCTCTACTCATATCCTACATCTCCAGCATCATGGAGTTTGTTTTTGTGGAGTCACTGGTAAAAAACGAGGTTAAGTTCTGGGCTTATTTAGGGGAGTTTATGGGAAAGGGGTTCTACCTCCTGCTGGTGCGTCTGGCTCTCGGGCTGGTTTTTCTCGTGTTTTTTGCAATAGCTTTTCTACCTCTTATTCCCACCATCCTTGAGGAGCCTTCTGACGTTTCCGTGCCTGTTCTTATAGGCGGGATTTTCTGGTTTATTGTTGTGCTCCTGATATTGGCTCTGATCGGGGTGGTAATAAATTCCTTTTTAAGCCTTGCAATTCCTCTTTCAATTTACCGGAACACCGGGATTCTTTCAGCTTTCGGGCTTGTCTTTGCAAACTTCAGGAAAAGCTGGAAGGAAGTTATTGTTTACTGGTTTGTCAGATTCTTACTCAGCATAGGAATAGCTATTTTTGCAATTCTTCTTTTCGGGATTACTATGCTGTTTTTAGGGCTGATTTTCCTTATTACCGATGGGATTCTGTACTTCCTTTTTTCAGCCCTTGTATCGGATTTCCTTGTCTGGATACTCCTTATTCCCTTTGTACTTATAGAGCTGGCATTGATCTTTGGAGCCCTTCTTTTCCTTAACGTACCCCTTGCCGTTTTCATGAAGTACCATCTCTTGAGTTTCCTTGAAACCTGGTTTGTCGGTGCAGAAATTCCCTTTTTTGATGCTCCTGTCCAGGAGCCTGAAAAGGGTTTGAGCGAAGCTGAGGTTAATTTTTGAGTTGAATTTTGATGTTTGAGTTAAATATAAGAAAATTCAGGGTTTTGAACCGACTTTAGAGTCGGTCTCCCTGAGTTTTCTGGATATTCAGGTCAGCATTTTAACAGCCGACCTCTTTTTTATGTCAGGACAAAGAACCTGTGTTTAGAAACTCTGCTTTTTTAATAATAATATACTTCCTGAAACTAACTATATTCTGCGAATATTCTTTCCGGATCTAATTCGGAAATCAAAGTTTGGGAGTTGAAAATAATGAAGCAGGAGTTCATCGAGAAATATTATCTGGGTAAAGAAGTAGAAATTGACATTGGAGGGAACACTACATATAGAGGAGTTGCTGCCGAATGCAAAGATGGGGTCCTTAGCCTTAAATGGACTATAAAAGAAGAAGGCTATACCCATATCGATATCGATAAAATTGCTGCAATGTGGAGAACCCTGAAGCAAAGGTAAGAAGATGTCAAAGTAAAACAATATCGTAAAATGATATTTAAAAACAATATCGTAAAATGGTATTGCAACAGGCGCAGTAAAATAATACACTTCAAAATTTGCTTATACTATACGAATTAAACTCAGTAGTAGAGGTAGCTGAAGTCTTTTCAGTTCCTCTACGGCTAAGTTTTAACTTTAAGGCGGGAAGTTTCCTTCCTCGATGTGAAGCAGCAGAGAGGAGTAGTTCACTTTTACATTCAAGCTTTTGAGGAGGGGAAAGAAGCCTCTACTATTTTATCCCAATTTTTTCTGTTTCAAACTCTTTCTTCCGGAAAACCGGAATCCTGCTGTAGATTTTGAGTTTTTATTCTCTACTTTCTAACCCGGATAGTTCTGTAAAAATATCGTGATAAAATATCGTGATAAAATATCGTGGTAAGTACTGTGAATAAGTATATGAATAGAAAACAATGGACTGTCTTTTCTGCTGTTACAATAAAGCTTAAATTAAGTACAGTAATTACTGAATAAACTGATTGGCGTGCAGTGAATCCTTTTATCCGTCGGAAAGGTGTAGATTTGCTTTCCCGGGTAAGGATATTTTGTACGTAAGATATTTGTCTGAAGTAAAGTATATAAGCGGTTGGTAAAGGACATTATATACTTTACTGTAGATTCGGTACCTTACCGGTCAGAGGTTTGTTATAGTATGCTGACCAGTAATTTACCCTGAAATCAGCGCTTACTGGTTATCAGTGCCAGCAGCGGTTTGTCAGTATTAGTATTGTCACCACTTACTGATTAGCAATTTATCAAGAGTTGTCAGTCAGCCGCAGGATAGGGCTTGAATCGACGACTTTTACTTCAGTTTATTTTTCATCAGGGAGACTCCCATATGATAAAAGAAATCACTGCCAAATACAATGCAGAACAAATTGAAAATAAAGTAACGCAGTTCTGGGAAGACAGCGATGCCTACCGGAAAACCCGGGAGCACCGTAAAACCGGAAAAAGGCTTTTTTTTGTTGACGGCCCCCCGTACACTACAGGACATATCCACCTGGGGACTGCCTGGAATAAGATCATTAAAGATTCTATTCTCCGCTATTATTCCATGAACAACCGCAATATCATGGAGCGCCCCGGCTGGGATATGCACGGTCTGCCTATTGAGGTTAAGGTCGAAGGTTTACTCGGTTTCAAGTCCAAGAAGGACATTGAGAGTTTCGGGGTAGGGAATTTCATTGAGAAATGTAAGGAGTTTGCCATAAACCAGAAGCAGGCAATGACCGAGCAGTTTGAGAAGCTCGGGGTCTGGCTGCAGTGGGAAGACCCCTACATGACCCTGAAAGATGAGTACATCGAAGCAGCCTGGTGGACCCTCAAACAGGCCGAGGAAAAGAACCTGCTTGATGTGGGCAAGCGTGTGGTCAACTGGTGTCCCCGTTGCGAAACCGCCATTGCCGACTCCGAAGTCGAATATGCGGACCGGACCGATCCGTCCATCTATGTCAAGTTCAAGGTAAGGGGAGAGGAAAACACCTTCATAGTAATCTGGACCACAACCCCCTGGACCATCCCCTCAAACATCGCCGTTGCAGTCCATCCGTCCTTCGAATACGCGAAGTTCAGGGCAGTCCGCCAGGACGGAAAGGAAGAAATCCTGATCGCAGCCACAACCCTTATTGAGAACGTGCTCCGGAAGGGCAGGTACACGGACTACGAAATTCTTGAAACCATGCTCGGGGAAGACGTTGCAGGCCTGGAATACGAGAGCCCCCTTGCAGACCTGATCCCGCGCCAGGCTGAATTCAAGCACAATGTCTACGAGGCCGAATACGTAACCGCAGAAAACACAGGCTGTGTGCACATTGCCCCGGGGCACGGGATGGACGACTTTAACGTCGGAGTCAAAAACGGCCTGCCGATTTTCTGTCCCGTAGGCCCGAACGGTTCCTACACCGGGGAAGCCGGCAAGTATGCAGGCATGAACATAAGGGAAGCAAACGCTGTTATCATCGAGGACCTCCTGGAGCGTGACAGGCTCCTTGCAGAGGGGACCGTGACCCACCGTTACGGGCACTGCTGGCGCTGCAAGACCCCGATCATCTACCTGGCGACCGAACAGTGGTTCCTCAAAATTACCGATCTAAAGGAAAAAATGCTCGAGGAAATCGATGCAGTCGACTGGTACCCCGACTGGGCAGGCTCGGCCCGCTTCAGGACCTGGGTGGAAGGCGCAAGGGACTGGTGCGTCTCCAGGCAGCGCTACTGGGGAATTCCGATCCCGGTCTGGAAATGCCGGCAATGCGGCAAGCTTGAAGTCATAGGGACAAAGGCAGAACTCATTGAAAAGTCCAGCAACGCTGGAGGGGAAATCGAACTGCACCGCCCCTACGTGGATGAAGTGCTCATTCCCTGTGAGTGCGGTGGGGACAAAAAGCGTGTTGAAGACGTTTTTGATGTCTGGTTCGACTCGGCTGTTGCTTCGTGGGCAACCCTGAAGTTCCCGCAGACGCAGGATCAGTTTGATGAATGGTGGCCTGCTGACTTTATTACCGAAGGGCATGACCAGACCCGAGGCTGGTTCTATTCCCAGCTTGGAGCAAGCATGGTCGGCTTTGGACGGGCGCCTTATAAGAGTGTGCTCATGCACGGCTTTACTCTTGATGCCGGCGGAAAGAAGATGTCAAAGAGCCTTGGAAATGTAATTTCCCCACTGGACATCATCGACAGGTTCGGGGCAGATACCCTGCGTGCCTACGTGCTTTCCTCAAGCGCACCCTGGGATGACCTGAAGTTCAACCTGGAGGAGATAGAAACTGTCCACCGCTCAATTAACATCCTCTGGAACGTTTTCAGGTTCCCGCTTCCGTATATGGCGCTTGACAACTTTGACCCGATGCAGGTCAGCCTGGACTCTGTAAAAGATGCCCTGCGGGAAGAAGACAGGTGGATTCTCTCAAGAGCCCAGTCCGTGGTAAAAGCTGTAGATGAAGCCATGAGCGGGTACCTGCTGCATAAAGCAGTTCGTGAGATTCTGGAGTTTGCTCTGGAAGACCTCTCGCGCTGGTATATCCAGCTTATCCGCCCGAGGACCTGGACCGAAGCTGACGACCCGGACAAGCTTGCAGCTTATTGTGTGCTTTACGAAGTCTATGTAACCATCACAAAACTGATCTCCCCCTTCATGCCCTACCTGGCTGAGGAGATGTACCAGAACCTGATCCGGAATGTGGATCCGAAAGCTCACGAATCCGTGCACATGTGCGACTGGCCGAAGGTTAACGAAGCCTATCTTGACCCCGAGCTTGAAGCAGCCATGAGCACTGCCCGCTCCATTGTGGAGGCTGCCTCAAACGCCCGCCAGAAGGCAGGAAGAAAACTCAGGTGGCCCATCTCCAGAATTGTTGTCTCCCCTGAAAGCGAGGATGCAGCAAAGGCAGTTGACAGGCTGCGTTCAGTCCTTATGGACCAGACCAATTCCAAAGCCATTGTGCTTACCGGTGTAGGCAAGAGCTGGGACGAACTCGGGCTTGAGGTTATCCCTGACCCGGGTAAGATCGGGCCTGTCTTCAAGAAAGATGCCGGAAAAGTTATTCCTGCCCTGCAAAAAGTCGACGGTGTTGCTTTAAAGAAAGCCTTTGCCGAAACCGGGGAATTCGAGCTCCCATTGGCCGACGGGACCACTGTAACAGTTACCCCGGGTATGGCAAACTTCAAAGAAACCCTGCCCGAAGGTACAGCCAGTGCTGAATCTGATGCAGGCCTTGTTTATGTGGATGCAAACCTTACTCCTGAACTCGAAGCTGAAGGATACTCAAGGGAAGTCATCCGCAGGCTGCAGGACATGCGGAAGGAACTCGATCTTGTTGTAGACGAAAACATCCGTGTCTCTGTCCGGATCGAAGACGAAAGGGTCTTAACGCTTGTTGAAACCCTGAAGGATCTGATTGCAGAAGAGGTTAGAGCCGATTTCTTTGACATAGGCAGCGGTATTGAGGTTTCCGGAGCCCTTGTAAAGGACTGGGATGTCGAAGGCATTGCCATGAAGATGGAAATTGCAAAGAAATAACTCTGCAATTAAGTTTAAGAACAAAACTCTATAAAAAAATCTAAGTTCAGAAACGAAAAACAGGAAAGGAGTGATTAAGATGGATTTTGCTGCCTGGGAGCCTATCTACGAACGAATTCTTGAAGACTTCGGGTTCGACCGCAAAGGTGATGAAGAGGCAGCCCGATTCCTTTCCCAAAAGCTGACTGAGAAAAACACTGCCAGCCTTTTCGAACTCAAAGACACGGTTTCAGGAAAGCCTGTCCTGGTCTGCGGAAATGCTCCAGGACTCAGAAACGAGCTTTCGAAAATCGACCTTTCTGCTTTTGTGATAATTGCAGCCGACGGAGCCGCCGCTGTCCTTATGGATATGGGCCGCGTGCCTGAAGTCATCTGTACCGACCTTGACGGTAATTCCGAAGCTGACATTGAAAAAGAGATTCTCGCCTGCACACGGGGCTCAATAGTCCTTATCCATGCCCATGGGGATAACATGGATAAGCTGGAAAAATACGTTCCGCGGTTCAGGCGCTTTATTGCAACTACCCAGGCCCGGCCTTTGGATAACGTTTACAGCTTTGGTGGGTTCAGTGATGGGGACCGCTGCGTTTTTGTAGCCAGGGAGTTCGGGGCTAAAAGCATCAGGCTGGCTGGATTTGATTTTGAAGATCCCTTAGTGAATCCGATAAAGAAAAAGAAGCTGAATTGGGCGAAAGAATTAATTGAAATGTTAGGGATTTGAATATGGAAGGCTCTTCTTCAGGATGATTGGGGTGCATAAGATCAGGAAATACCCAAAAACTAATCCTTGTAATGAATCAAACCCTCTCCTTTTAGAAAAGATTCTGTTAATTTGAATAAAAATAAGACAGTTTTACAGTTTTTGTTTAGACTGGAATAGTGTTTTTTTTCAACAAATTAAGGGTTTTTAAGGATTGAAATTGGATTTATTTTGAAAATAGAGCCTACTTTTTTTTTAATAACTTTTTTTCCATCTGGTTAGTGAAAAAAGGATAATAAAACCTTCTTTTACGATCAGATTAAGAGACTATTAAATTATAAATTGAATAAAAAAGTCGATCCATTTAGTCCCAGAGGGGTTTCTCCAGATTTTCGAGAACTATTTAATGATAAGGAAGAATTATTCCCCCCTTTTTATATAATTCGTGGTCTATTCTTATATGCTCACTAACAATTAAAATTTAGACATGTTAATCTTTAGATTAAGATTTACTCCTAAAATAACTTAGAAAAGCAATTGCTAGTGAGCATCAAACAATGGGTACACATTGGCTCTTGGAAGAGAATGTAAAGAGATTGTGTACATACAATGTTAAAAATTTTATTCTCTGGAGAATAGGTAAAGACGATAACCAAACAACTAAACGAACAACAAAGATACTAACAAACGGAGGAAACAATATGTTCGATCAATTTTTCATAAACTTCCTTTGCCAGTACTTCGATCAGTACTTCAACTTCTGGTAAAGACGATAATCAAACAACTAAACGAATAACAAAGATACTAACAAATGGAGGAAACAATATGTTCGATCAGTTCTTCATAAACTTCCTTTGCCAGTACTTCAATCAGTACTTCAACTTCTAAAGGACAACTTATTAAGAAGGTTTTGTAACTTGAATTGTAGCGAGAAATAATAGTCACCTTTTCAAGATATGATGAATAATTCCGCGGATTCATTTTGTTTTGAACTGGTGACTGTTATCTTTATTTTCTATTAAGTAATTTTTCTATTAAGTAATAGCTGCATCTACAAAAGTTAAGAAATAACAGATTCAATAGATTCCTGTAAGGCTGACTTGAATCATTAAGTCCCGTTCTTTTGAAGCTTTTCTGTTCTGGTAGGTCCTGGGAGAGTCTATTTAGTAGTTTTACTAAAGAAAATCCTAAGGTGTCGTGCTAATTGTTTTGACAATCAATAAAGAGACAATGAAATTATTTACTTCTTAAAATTACTGTATTTATGTCCCAAACGTAAATAATTACATTTACTTTATGTCCACAGAAGACCCGGAAAGCACGGAATGATTGTGCTCCAATTTCCTTCTTTCCGTGTTTTTCGTTAATCTTTCACTTGAGATTGGTAAAGGTATTTTGGTCCTTGACTATAATTAGAGGTTAAAGTGTAAACATAATTAAAAAATGGGGGGTTACAGACATTGATAAATCTCCAAATCCTGATCCGTGGAATGGCTCGAATGAGTTCCACTTAAAAAAACTCTTCCCCATTTACTAATGAACCGAACTATCTTGACTATCTCCAAACCAAAACATTCCCTTTCCTTAAATATCTTCAAAGGATTACTTGCAAATATTGCGTCTTTGACTAAGAAGTAAGTAAAATTTATTCTACTTGATTTATATAAATTAAAGATATATCTTATAATACTCATCGCAACTGAAACTTGGATATATCTATATTATATAATATCCATTAACTGAATTAATTTTGTAAACTGGTTGCCGTGAGTGTCAAATAAATTGGAGGGTTGATAGAGGGCCTTTAAGTGATGTTGTACAGATATCCATTTTAAAGAATAGTAAAGATGAACAAAAATACACTATTAATGAGGGGGAAATATAATGCCAGTAATCAATATATATATAATAATGAATTTATTTAGTTCCAACTTCAGCCAGTTCTTCTTCTTCTTAGCCTAAATAGCTTGAGAAGAACTAACCTCGATAGCCATCTTTTTGAAATATAATGGATAAATTCTCTAGATTCATTTTATCTTGAATTGATGGCTATTGGTTCTTACTTTTTTGTGAGTTGGCAGTTACATGTTCCTTTTCGGGGCTTCCAGTGTGATTATCTGAGTAGTTACTGCGATTTGAACCCTTATTTACGTATTTTCCGTGTTTTGTCTTTTCTAAAAAATTCTGATTTTATAGAAAAAAAGCTGAAGTTTTGATGTTTAGGAATGATAAAAATATAACTTCAAATTTTCAGTTTGGGAATTGATCTATAGTTCCATTTCCCCAAATAATCATTATTGGCAACAAAAACCCTTGATATTATATTTGAATCATTCCTTAGCCGAATTATATTTTCTAAATTAAGAATAGAAAAAACCCTTCAGTCTCAGCCGTATGTTTGCCCAGATTTTCGAAGACTATTAAATGATTAGAAATATTTATTCCACTACTTTTATATAATTCGTTGTTGTTATTCTTATTATTATCATTATTATTTTATATTCACTGGCAATTAAAATTAAATATACTCCTCTCCAAATGAAAATCAGTATCAAGAATAGTTTCAAAAAAATAATTGCCGTGAGTATAAATACCTATCTGGGGGTTGATAAGGGTTTTTTCAGTTTGGAAGTGTGGAATACTTTCAGCTTTATGTAGTCTCTGTGGAGTTTTTGCTGCTAATATGGGGTTTATAACTTTGACTGCAGATGACTAATGTATAACGGAAAGATAAACAAAGACAAACTAAAAGACGGGGGAATTATAATGTGTTGGTTTTTTGCCCACTTTATAATCATAAAAATTAAGTTCTGGATGCCTAGATTCTGTCGTCCTTGTTTCTTCTAAATTTGGGGTCTACCATTGATCTCATATGAAGTATATCTCTTCCGGAGATGTCAATTAACCATTAATGGCCATTATGACCATGTTTTGAAACGATCGTAATGGCTACATTTTAAATGGTCATTGTAGAGGATTATCTCTACTAAGCCGGAACAGAAACTTTTTTTCTTTTTGATATAACGGCAGGTAATTGTGAGCTTTTACATGGTTGGTATTTTTGAGTGAATTGAAAAGCGGTTTTCAAGTCCAATTTATATCTTATTTCTGCTTTTTTTAATCTGCAGATTCATTTGAACCTTTTATTGTCCTATCTGAACCATTAAAGGAAAGAACAGCTCTTCAAGGGTCGAGAAGATGACTTGAGAAATGAACAATGACAAAAAGGGTTGAGAAAAGCTGCATTTCAGCTTTTAGACTCTTATGGAGATGCTAATAGAATGGGACCTCAACAAATTGAATATATTTATTTTAAGACAAATATAATTATTCTGTGACAGATATAATTATTCAATGTGAATATGAAATGCTCATTCTTTTTTGTGGGGGCAAAAAATGAGGGAAAATTTTACAATCAGATTTTTTACTTTTTCGTAAAAAAGTACTTTTGAGGATTTCTACAAAACCAGATCTCATTGATGACGTGGGGTAATGCAAAATGAAAAAGGGAAAATGTCCAAAATGCGGGAGCGAAAATCTCGATATAGGCCATATAATTGGAGAACGTATAGGTTATGAGTCTGATAGCGAATGCTATTTTACCGGTCCCATACGCGAATTTAAAGTGCATGTTTGTTTAGATTGTGGATATGCTGAATTTTATGTGGATGTAGTTAATCGAATAAAAGTTGAAAGTTGAATCTAAAGTGTAAATATGTGTTATGGGTCCGCACAAGTGACAGAGATAGCGAAGCATTATATTTTAGAGAAAAGTATTGGAAATTGATCCATACAGTGCTTATGCATGGAATAAAAAAGGCGATATCCTCTTTTTGTTAAGCTGAAAAACAGTCCAGAATTCAGTAGAAATGGTGGAAAGGCTAAAAACAGCTGTCAAGATGTATGTATCCGGGTATCGCATAATGTTGAGGCGTATCATACGATACATGATGAGGCATCAATCTGGATACGACTTCATCAAACCGGTCTTGCCTTTCCACCGCATCTAATATAAGGCTTTTAGCCTTAGTCTACCACTTTCTAATCATCTATTGCCCTTTTTTCTTGCAGTCCTTCGCTCATCTATGAAACGATTCACTCATATAACGCCAGGGTGGAGTGATGATCGTAATGGCAGCGAAGAACTTTTCACGTATTTCTGCGGCGCAGAAATACGAATTATGATTGGCTTTTATTGTTATAAATAATTTTCCAGATCGATTTATATAAACTCAACTATTTTTAATATGAGGAAAACATTAAAGCAAAAACAAAGGATTATTACGTAAATATTTCTTGTTTTCACAGACTCTTCCGGGTGACACAGATCTAAAAATCAAAATGCATTCATGGTTCTCATAGTTTTGAGTAGCTTGAAAAATGGGCAGGAAAGAGGAAAGGTAGAAGTTAACAGCTAAATAATATTATTGATATATCTATAAATACAATTCTCCTAATATAATATTAACATTTCAATAATAATATTATGTGGCTTCGATGTGCATCAAACCTTCTAATATAATGTAATTCCCTCTATAATTCGATTTAGTTGCCTAAATCAATATTGTATTCATTACAAATGCTGTCTGATAGCCTGAAATACTACCAAATACTTTCGAATACTACGTATTCCAAATACAGAGGGTTGAAGTATCAAGTAATAAAAATTCATTAATAGGAGGTTGATTACTTGGCTTACAGGGCTCCATCCAGAGTTTCCGGAAAACCTCTACAGAGGAGTATTTTGTGCTTTATAGGGTTTCATAAATGGAAAAGAAGTGGAGGTTTGAACATCTATGCTTCAAATGTAAAAGAAAAGTATTTTGTGTGTACAAGATGTGGGAAAAAGAAAACGATATATGAACCTAAAAAGGATTGAAAGTTCAGTAAACCGGTTTGAAGCCAAAAACGCATTTTCTGGCATATTTACAATAAAATCACATGATTTCATCCGTCCAATTAGAAATACTACAGTATTTTCTTCTTTTTAAGAATCAGTGTGTATTCATTTTTTTCAGGGAGAAGGTCTGTGCCAGAAAAACTATATAGTCTTACCTTACAAATTATCCTGATCATATGCAAAGACCTGAACTTCTTCCCCTGGTTCTTGACCATAAAACCTTTTTCCAAAGCTCCTCTGATATAGTCAAGCGCAATATTCCAGTTTCCCCCTACCTGGATGGACATGAGATCAATTTGATCTATGGTCCACTCCATGTAGGCAAGACGTCTTTTCTGAAGCAGGTCGCAAGCCTTCTGCAGGGTGTGAAAGTTTATATTAATTTTGAAGACAGCAGGTTTAAAGAATTAGAACCTGAAAGTTTTCAGGAAATTGAAAAAATTGCGGCTGAAGTTTACATAAAAGAGAATGAAAATGATGAAGGGCAGATCTACTATTTCCTTGATGACGTTCACAATGTCCCCGGCTGGGAAAGCTGGGTTGACAGGCTTAACAAAGAAGGGGCAGGAGTCTTTGTAACATCTTCTTCCGCAAATATCATGAGTCCGGAGGTTTCGTCACGCTTTGCAGACAGGACAAGAGTCCTCACACTTTTGCCCTTTTCCTTTAAAGAATACCTTACTCTGAGAGGCCTCAGGATCCCAAAGCCGAACTTTCTCACCCCTTCCAGATGCGATGAAATGCTGTGCCTTTTCCTGCATTATTTTGAAAACGGCGGCTTCCCCGGCGTAATAAAAGATGGAAATTCCACACTTTCCCGAAAGTATTTTGAGGAGACTCTGCAGGCAGAGGTTATTGAAAAGCATAATATTCAGGATGCAGAAGGACTAAAAAGACTTGCAGTTTTCCTTATCTCGAACATGGCATCCGAGTACTCACTCGAAACCCTGAAAAAAGTGAGTGGTATCGATAGTGAGGATATTATCCGCTACTACTTTGACTATCTGGAAGAGGCTTTTTTGCTGTACCGAACCCCTATGTTTAATCACTCATCTGAAAACGGAAAAGAAAGCGGAAATGAAAATGAAAAAGATTTCCCATGTAAAGTTTATGCCGGAGATACAGGTTTCTTCAAGACGGTATACCCTAATTATCCGGACAGCCTGGGATTAAGATTTGAAAACCTTGTTTTTCTTGAGCTGCTTAGGCAGGGAAAACAAGTCTCATACTTCCGTGACAGGAGAGAATGTGATTTCCTTATAACCGAAAAAGATACAAAGGCTGTTAAGGCTGCGGTTCAGGTCTCAGTCTACTTCGGAAGCCCGGCAGTAAGAGAAAGGGAGGTTCTCGGGCTTATGACAGCAATGGAAGCATACGGGCTCAAAGAGGGACTTATTCTTACCATGGACGATGAAGGAGTCCTTGAGATCCCGGGCGAAGACGGGGAAAAGAAAACAATAATCATTAATTCTGTATGGAAATGGATGCTGGAATAAATATTCAATTTCCTTTCATCCTTATTTTATCACTCCTTACTCCGGTATCATTCCTTACTCTCATATAAATCTCATATAAATCCATTGGTCATCGGTTAAGCGTTAGGGAATCACTCTCGCATGTGTTTTTATAATAATAATCTAAATATTAGTGCATCTATGTCTCCTCGTCCCCCACC
>NZ_JJOY01000045.1 GCF_000979455.1 Methanosarcina sp. 2.H.T.1A.6 | reverse complement strand
GTGGGGGACGAGGAGACATAGATGCACTAATATTTAGATTATTATTATAAAAACACATGCGAGAGTGATTCCCTAACGCTTAACCGATGACCAATGAAAATATTTATAATTGTTTAACAAACAATCAGTCTAACGGCAAACAAAAAACGAGCAGACAAAAAGTGAGCCGAAAAAAAGTGAGCAGACCATAAGTGAGCAGACCATATGTGAGCAGACCATAAGTGAGCAGACAAAAAAGGAGCAAACAAAAAACGAGCAAATGAATAAACAGCCGTAAAAATTATACAGAAAAATTAAAAGGTACAGTTCCTCTCCTTTAAGCTTTCTTTTGTGTTCTCATGCCCTTATGCGTATTTCCACGCGCTGTGGATGTGCATTGCATTCATTCCGAGGCTTTGAGGTGCATATATGTCATTTTCCGGAGTGTCCCCGATTGAAAGCACTTCCCAGGGCTCAAGCCCGAGGCGGTCAAGAGCCATTTTGAAAAGCCTTGTGTCAGGTTTTTTGATACAGTGGTCAGAAGACATGATCACGAAGTTGAAACGGTCGTATAAGCCGAGGAAGCGCAGTTCCTGCTCCGTAAAGACTCTCTGGGCGTTTGAGACAATACCTTTAGGGATGTTCCTGTATTTTTCAAGCAACCTGAGGCTTTGCGGGTAAGCTTCCAGTTTTCTTATGGATGCAGTCCTGAAGACCTTTGCAGTTTCAATTCCAAGCCAGTAAGAATCAATCTCCCTGAAAGTATTTTCTTCACAGATCTCGGCAAAAATCTCTTCTATGCGGATATCTGGGTACTGCTGTCCGGAATTTCCCAGCCTGCTCACGACTTTCCACCTGTACTCTTCCCTGAGCCTATCAGGTTCAATCTTCACTCCCTGGTAAAGCAGCCAGCGACTCACTCTCTCGTTTGTCTCCCGGCTTTTTTCGTCTGTTTTGATGTCAATAAGGGTTTTGTAGCAGTCAAAGATTATGCCTTTAATTTTTCCGTTTTGGAGCATAGGGACTCTCCTTCGATTTTTTTGAATTTAATCGAATTTTGTCAGATATTGGGTCTTGTGTATATTCTTTCTCTACTTAGATTTTGATGCGCGTCATGGTATATAGGCATTATGCAAATACTCATATATGGTATAAATATATATACATCTCTTCAAATTAACTATAGTCTTCCCTCTTAAATCCTCTTCTACCTCTCATTCTCTTGAGCGAACATTATTGCAAAATCAGATCGATGTGGGGCTTTAATTCTTTTTTGTTTCTCTCTGGCAGACGCTGCCAGATTAGCCTGGCGGGAGCTATTTTAAGCGTGAACTGAAAAACAGTTTACAGGGTAATGGGAAGTTATCTCTGGCTGCATGTTGGTTACAACCCTATATGGGAAGGGATATAAAGCCGGAGCTTTCACTTTCTGATATTTTAATAATATCAGGAGATAGGTCCGGAACCACAAGAAACAGAATTAGTGTAAACAATGGCTCTTTGTTGTTTTGTGTGGATATCCTCATAAAACCAAAGCGGTCTTGAATTGCAAATCATCTTAATCCATAGAGTATGCCAAAGAGCCTAAACAATAAACCTCTCCGCAAAAGAGAGGGAACGTTTTTGAAAAATCAGTCTTTCAGCCCGTAAAAATCCCAGGCTTCTTCAATAGTCATTGCCTGCATCCCGAGTTTTCTGGCTGGAAGTATCTCGTTTTCGTAAGAGTCCCCTATGGACATAACACACTTGGGTTCGAGTTCGAGTTCCATCCTTTTGAGTGCGGTCATAAAAAGCCTGAGGTCAGGTTTCTTGTATCCCACATCGGACGAAAAAATAACAAAATCAAAGTAGTCGTAGAGCCCCAGAAACCGGAGTTCCAGTTCGGAAAAAACCCTCTGCCCGTTGGAGATTATGCACTTGGGGATGTTTATGCAGTGCTCAATTAGCTTTATGCTCTGAGGGAAGGGGCGGAGTTTCCGTATAGAAGCTGCTCGAAAGACTCTTGAGGTCTCAATTCCGAGGAGTTTTTCATCGATTTTCCAGATCGAATTTTCCCTGCAGATCTCGGCAAAGATGTCCTCTACCCTAATCTCGGGGTATATCTCCTTTGAGTCCTCCATCCTTTCCTGTACCTTAAATATGTACGTATCCCACAGCTTTTCCGGCTTTACTTTTACCCCATGGTAGGCAAGCCATGCGCTTACAGTCTCATAAGTCTCGATCCTGTGTTCTTCGGTGTGGATATCGATAAGCGTCTGATAGCAGTCAAAAATAGCACCTTTTATCTGACAGCTTTCAAATACCTCTTCCCCTGCTCCGGCAGGAGCACCCAGAAAGGTGACAATACCCTCGCTGGGTTCCGATTCATGGTCCCTGGAAATGTTCTTGCCTCCCATATCCCCTTAATTTTACCTTCAATCTCCTTAATTTTACCTTCAATCCCATTAATTTTATTCTTCATTCCTCTATTTCCTTAATTCCCTCTATGAATTGCACTTAAACATTCACGTGCTTCTTTTATCAGGTAATCCCTGTAATCGCTCTGGTGAAGCCTTGCCGAACGAAGCAGCCCTATACTCATGAAAAAAGGCAGAATTCTGGTAATGTAGAAAAAATCCTTTTCTCCGCGGCTGTATTTCCAGAGGAAGTTCCCTATATACGGCTCGGCTTTCCAGCCTCCTCCTTTGTGCAATTCGAACTCGTTCTTAAGTTCCGCAGTCAGAATCCCGAGATCCCTTACAGGATGTGCATCAAACCAGGAACTTTCAAAATCAAGTGCATAGGGCTTTCCTTTGCAAAAAATATAATTGGAGGGGGTAACATCCCTGTGAACCATACATCCGCATTCCCGGTCGAGCCAGGAACTGTACCACCATTCTCCAAGGAGTTTGTTGAAAGTTTCCCTGGTGCTGTAATCCAGTTTCAGGTGGTCCAGCACGTCATGATAGTTTCTAAACTCATTTTCTTTATTGTAAGTGGACGACTGTGTGTTATCATGCAGCTGCCTGAGCATGTGAGCCACTGAAGCAAGCTTTTCATAAAGGTCCTCTTCGCGTTTAAGGTACCAGCCCAGAGATTTTCCAGGTATGTGTTCGGTTACAAGGGCACAATTAAAATCTTTATTTACTGCAAGAGGCTTTGCAACATTTATTATCGAAGCTGCTTTTTTCAGGTTCCGGTATTCATTCATCATACCTTTATAAGAGTTGTAAGCTTTCAGCTTCCCGGTGGGTTCTGCAAAAAATTTTGCCATCACGCTGAAGTGTTCCCCTTTGAACTGATACCTGCAGACTGTGTGAGAGGAATTGTACTTAATAACATCCACAAGACACTTTTTGTCGCGAATCCGGTGTCCTACAACCTCTTCAACAAGCCAGTCCCTGAATGGATCCCCAGGGTTTAAAGTATTAACATGGCTATTTGCCACTTCAAATTACCCCCTTTTTCCAGAAACAATCTCAACAACTATATTCTTTGCCTCGCAGTTATCCTCTTTTTTAACAGTACTGCAATGAGATACAGATCATGAAACATAGCACTAATGAAACGTAGCACTCATGAAATGTAGCTCTCATAAAGATAAAATAATAAAAGGCGGTTATGATCAAACCCTGTAATAATCAAATTTAGCCAGTAATAGGTTTTGAATCTCTGGTTTTGATTCTTCAATACTGACAACAGTATACTATAGCCTGGGTATCTTATATTATTATTGGTGTTTCAATACGGATTTTTACCCTCTCCTTTCAAAAGCAGGTCCGCCGACATCAGCTATGTTATTGTACCCGCGCTCCTCCCAGTACCCTCTGTAAGGTGAGTCACTGAGCTCAATTCTTACTATCCATTTCACCCATTTGTATCCATATTTGCCTTCAGCCACAAGCTGCAGGGGAAACCCTCTTTCAGGCGGCAGGGTTACATCATTTAGTTTATAAGCAATTATGATGTCGTTTTCCAGCAGATAGTTCATATCAAGGGAAGTGGAATACCCGTCGGCGCTGTAAAAAATAACTGTTGTTGCATTTTCCATAGCCCCCACTTCTTCAAAGAGATCGGCTATCCTGACCCCGGTCCATTTTGCGGTAAAACCCCAGCCTTCTACACAGTTAAGGTCAACAACTTTCGAAGTTTGAGGTAACCCGGTTATTTCTTCATATGTAAAATCTCGGGGGTTTTCCACAAGCCCGTTAACCTGCAGCCTGTAACTCTCCCTGTCAATATACTGGGTGCCTTTGATGGCATTGTTGCGCTGCTGTGCAATAGGGGTTAATTGTTCGCCCTGATAAGAAAGAGTCTCTGTCTGGTTGTCATAGACTCCCGTTTCTCCTCTGTCGGATAAGCAGCCTGAAAAGACTGTAAAAGCAAATGAAATAATTAGAAGTAAATGGATCGACTTCATGTATTATTCTGCCCCCCTCAACTTATTTCCTGCATGTCCTTTCCTTAAAATATGCATTCAGCGGGAATAAATGGTTATTTTTAAAAGAAAATTTCAGTGTTAAAGTAATAATCTGGAAGTCATAATCTGGAAGTCATAATCTGGAAGTCATAATCTGGAAGAGTAATAATCCGGGAGATTAAGAGTTGGCAGATGTAAAGAAATAGACAAAAACTGAAGAGAGATTAAGAAAAGTGCCGAAAAAAGAAAGCGATAAAGGGAATAAGCCTGAAAAGTTTTCAGGCCTCGTCGTATCCTATTTCTTCTTTTGTAAGGTAGCAGGCAGGGTCATCTGCCCATACATCCCCGTAAACGGCTTCGGCTCGAACTCTGAAGTTTCCGTTGCAGACGTCGAACCATTTGCACTTTGCACAGCGGTCTCCACGGGCCTGAATAAGGGGCTTCCTGTGCTTGAGCCCGGCCATCAGTTCGTCGCTAAGGTCGGTCCAGATCTCGCTGAAAGGCCGTTCTCTCACATTCCCGAAGGAGTGATGTCTCCAGAACTGGTCTGCGTGTACAGCGCCGTCCCAGGAAACGCATCCGATGCCTATTCCCGAGGAATTGCCCTGGTTCATCGAGAGGAGTTCGAATACCTCGGCAGCCCTTTCCGGATTTTCTTCAAGGAGCTTAATATAGAGGTAGGGACCGTCGCAGTGGTTGTCCACAGTCAGGACTTCTGCGGGGAAGCCTTTTTTGTGCAGCTCCTTTGTCCTTTCCATAATCAGGTCTACAGCCTGTCTGGACTCTTCGAGGGTAAGGTCTTCATCTACCATCTTCGAGCCTCTGCCTGCATAGACAAGGTGATAGAAGCAGATCCTCGGGATTTTTTCCTTCTCAAGGAGGTCAAAGATTGCAGGTATGTCCTTTACATTTTGCTTGTTGATGGTAAAACGCAAGCCCACTTTTATGCCTTCTTCCTGGCAGTTATGCAGGCCCCTTAGAGCTGCATCGAATGCTCCCTGCATGCCCCTGAACCTGTCATTTGTCTCTCTTATGCCGTCAAGGGAGATTCCTACGTAAGAAAGCCCGACCTCTTTTAACTTTTTTGCAAGGGGTTTGTCTATGAGGGTCCCGTTTGTTGAGATTACGGCCCTCATTCCCTTCTCTCTGGCGTAGGCTGCAAGCTCCGGCAGGTCTTTTCGCATCGTGGGCTCGCCCCCGGAGAAAAGCATAACCGGAGAGCCAAAAGCTGCAAGGTCATCGATAAGGGCTTTTCCCTCTTCGGTCGAAAGTTCGTTTTTGAACTCCACATCCTGTGCCTGGGCATAACAGTGGACGCATTTCAGGTTGCATCGGCGGGTCATGTTCCAGACTACTACCGGTTTTTTATCTTTCGAAAACTGCAGTAGGTGAGAGGGAAGCCTCTTTGAGTCCCTTCCATAGCGAAGGGCATCAGAAGGTTCCACGGTTCCGCAGTAAAGTTTTGAAATGCCTATCATGTCGATCCATCAAAATTAAGATTGTTTTCCAGAATTTTAAGTATTGTTTTTTGAACCGGCTTTTGTGGGTAAATTTTTAGTGGGTCTTTTATTTGCCAGTCCTCAAAACAATTTGAGTTAAACCTCAGATGGCTTCACCGGGAAAGATTCTGAGCGCTTTCCCAGCATAAATTTCTGAGTATACTTGTAGAAGATTTCTTGAATAACCCTTAGAGCTGGCTGTTCATAGCTCTTTTTTCATAGCCTTTATCAGGGCTTCGAAGGTGAACTCATCAGGGATTACATCTGCATTGATCCCGTGTTTTTTCAGGGTATTTCCTGTAGGAGTACCGATGGCGCCTACAACAGCCTTGCCAAGAGTCTCTTTTATGGTCTCTCCTGCTCCCAGCTTTTCCGCATGTTTCATAAAGCCTTTGACCATCATTGAGCTTGTAAAGGCAAAGGCATCCACTTCTCCTGAGAGAGCGCGTTCTATGAGCTCTTTTTGGGCTGCACCTTCAGGGATGTTGAGGGTGTACACATGAGTCTCATAGACTGTTGCTCCGCACTTTTCAAGGCCTTCTATCAAAACCTTAGCCCCAAAAGCGCTTCTTGCAAGGTCAAATGTTTTCCCTTTTACCTCAGGGCAGAGAGCTTCTACAATTCCTTCGGAACTGTAATCTTCGGGCAGGAAAGAATCTTCAATCCCTATTTTTTCAAGCTCTTTCTCCGTGTTCGGGCCGATTGCTATTACCCTGGTCTTTTTCAGGGCTGTGATGAATTTTTCCTTTTCAGTTTCCGTGAGCTTGTCCAGTGTGAAAGTTATTCCGTTTGCGCTTGTAAAAACAACGTAATCCGAAGTTCCGTCAATGACCCTCTGAACGAAGGGCTCAAATCCTTCGTCTTTCATGCCTTCAAGCTTTATCATGGGGGCATAGATGGGCTCAAAGCCGTACTCTCTGGCAAGTGCCTCAGACTTTTCGCGGTAACTTTCCGGCCTCATGATTGCAAGGACAGGCTTTTTTCCTTCTGTCATGTTCCCTTCTCCTGTCATTTCGTCGGGTTAAAATTCCACTCCCGTTAACTGTTCTCCGAGGATATCGTGCAGGCGGACCACGTCTCCTACAACTGTGATGGCAGGAGCCTTTACTTTTCGTTCTTCTGCCAGGTCTGCGATATCTGCAATGGTTCCAACGGTTACCCGCTGGTCAGGTCGGGTCCCTTTCTCTATGACTGCAACAGGGGTTTTCGGGTCCTTTCCGTGCTTCATGAGCTCTGCAGTATTTCGCCTGAGCATCTTTACACCCATAAAGATTACAATGGTCCCGTTGAACTTTGCCAGGGTCTCCCAGTCCAGTCCACTCTCTTCCTTTGTGGGGTCTTCGTGCCCTGTTATAAAGGTGACCATCGACGTGCTTTCCCTGTGGGTTACGGGAATTCCTGCATATGCAGGCACTGCAATTGCAGAGGTAATCCCTGGCACGACTTCGAACTCTATGTTTTCTGCTACAAGCACCTCAGCTTCTTCTCCTCCCCTTCCGAAGACGTAGGGGTCCCCTCCTTTTAGCCGGACCACCATCTTGCCTTCCTTTGCCTTCTGCACAAGCACTTCATTGATTTCGGACTGGGTCATGGTGTGATTGCCCGCGTATTTTCCCACATCGATTTTCTCTGCGCTTTCCGGCATTGAGTCCAGGATCACTTTTCCAGGGAGCTGGTCATAGATAATGACTTCAGCACTGTCAATCAGCCGACGGGCTTTCAGGGTCAGAAGCTCAGGGTCGCCGGGACCAGAACCCACAAGATAAACTTTTCCGTAATTTCCTGACATATGACGACGGTTCCTTTTTCTTCCTTTACAATTGTTGATAGATAATTCTCTTCCTTCATTTCGTGATAGATGACATCTTATACTTTCATGGGAAGGTTCCATAACAGGATAACTTCTTCTGAAGGTGGAAAGCCATCTTCTAATAAGAAGGAGAGGTTTTATAGAAATGTAAATCTGTAGGGTTTAAAGAGCTTTTATAATAAATAGTATACCATCTTCATACAGTTTTATTTCCAAGCTTATATATATTAAATCGTATACTTATCTTATATCTCTTATTCCTCTTTTGTATACTATATGTGTTTGCTTATGGTTTGATTCTTGAAAAAGAGAGTGTTATTAAAGAGTATAGAGCGACTGGCAATTAATAAATACCTCTGATGTAATTAGTGAGTTCATTGTAACTGATAATTTCATTGTTACCAGTTAGTAATTTCATCATAATCAGTGAGTTCATCATGCTTCGCATAACTTTTCTAGGCACTGGAGGGTCCCTCCCGACCCGTAACAGAAATCCGTCAGCAGTAATGATCAACAGAGAAGGGGAACTTGTACTCTTTGACTGTGGAGAAGGCACCCAGCAGCAGATGATGCGGGCAAAAACGGGGATGATGAGTCTGTCCTCTATTTTCATTAGTCATTTTCATGCAGATCATTTTCTCGGAATTCCTGGCCTCATTCAAACTATGTCCTTCCTGGGCAGGAAAGAGCCGTTGACGATCTACGGTCCTGAAGGGACCAGGGAATTTACTGAGCTTTTTAAAGCCCTTGGCTATTTCAACCTTAAATATGAAATACGGGGTGTGAAACTGAGTCCCGGAGACACTGTAGAAGGGGAAAGTTATGTAGTCCGGGCTTTAAAGACCGAACACAGCATCCCGAGTCTTGGCTATGCCCTTGTGGAAAACCCCCGCCCCGGACGTTTTAACAGGGAAAAGGCAGTCGAACTCGGCGTTCCTCCTGGTCCCCTTTTTGCAAAACTTCAAAGGGGAAATCCTGTAGAAGTGGACGGAAGGCTCGTAAGGCCCGAAGAAGTAATGGGAATCCCGAGGCCCGGAAGGACAATCGTGTACACCGGAGATACCAGGCCCTGTGAAGCAGTGCTTGAAGCCAGCAGGGATGCCGACCTCTTAATTCATGACGGCAGCTTCGCTGACGAGATGGCAGACTGGGCGGAAGAATCCATGCATTCGACAGCAGGTGAGGTTGCAGCCCTTGCAAAAGAAGCCGGAGTCAGGAAACTGGTCCTTACCCATATCAGCTCACGTTATACTGATGATGTGGAACCTATCCTGAAAGATTCAACAATAGTTTTTGAAAATGTAGTTGTAGCCGAAGACCTGATGGAACTTGAGATCCCATACAGACCTGAATAAGCAGACTTGGATAAACATACCTGAAGCAGACTTGGATAAACGGATATGATTGAGCCTTCATATACTGGGTACAGGGCTTTTTGCGGAATATTTGAAGTTTTCTTTAAAGCAGGGTTTAAAAATTAGATTAAATCTCTCTACAGGAAATAAACCTGCAGAAAGAATCTTTATTCAGTATTATCAGGTTGTTCAGACAAGTGTCCAGTCCAGGTTTTTGTTTTCAGCGTCGTAGAGTGTAACTCTCATGGTCTTGTCTTCGATTTCATAGATCTGCTTGATACCGAGATAGAATGTGTCACCAGGGTTGATTTCAATTTCACCGTTGACCCTTCCGAAGTACACCCTCCCTTTTGTATCATTTTCTTCAACTGTCACACCTTTCCAGGCCATGTTATGGGTTACGCTTATAACCCTGCACTCAAAGCGGTCGACTTCACGTATTTCATTCATGAGAATCCCTTTTAAATCTTGTTTAGGGTATAGTTGAGACCTTACTTAAATAGAACTTCTGATAAAGAATAATGATTTCTATACATAAAACTATCCCAGAGGCTTTAATAAGAAACTTCTCTTCCAAACTTCTTAATGTCTTCTTAAAATCTTCTTAATATCTTTTTAATATCTTCTTATAAACTACCAGAGCTGAAAAGAAAACTTCCTTAGACTGAATAAATTAGTCTGCACAGGAAAATTGTAAAAGCAGGTAAAGAGTTATACCTAAGATAGGTGCCTGGAAATGTCTCATAGAAAAGGGATTAAAAGGCACTTTCTCTTTTAGGTTATTTCTCTTTCAAGGGTTATACATAAAGTTGGGTTGGGTTCTGAGTGAAATCTTTCCTGCCCAATCTTGCAAGGGCTTTTTCAAAGTCTTTACCGCTGACAATTTCCCTATCTTCGATGATTGCCTGATGAAGGGCGGTTTTAAGGATTTTTTCTACAATATCCCTGCCTGAAAGCCCTTTAGCTTTCTTTGCAAGTGTCTGGAAATCAAATTCCTCTACCTTCAGAGGGAACGTCTTCACATTTGATTCCAGTATATGAACGATTTCTTTTTCTTCCGGAAGGACAAACTCAATCTCTTCCTCGAACCTGCTTCTCACAGCAGAGTCCAGGGAATTGACACGGTTTGTCGAACAGATGGTACAGACTCCGTCGCGTTCAACTATTCCGTCCATTTCTGTCAGAAGGGCATTTACAATTTCGCTAACGTCTCCTCTGAGCTCCTGAAATCGCCTGTCCAGGGCAATGGCATCAAGTTCGTCAATAAAGATTATACAGGGAGACATCTCTTCTGCCCGGTCATATAGCTGGTGGATCTGACGGGCTCCTTCCCCGACATATTCCCCTATTAGCTGGGTAGCCTTGACCGGAATGATCGGCACATCGGTCTTGCTTGCAAGGGCTTTTGCGAGCATGGTTTTTCCAGTGCCCGAGGGTCCATAGAACAGAATATTTCTTGGTGCCCATTTCCCGAAACGTTCGGGCTCTTCCAGAAAGCGTTCGATCAGCCTGCACTTCTGTTTTGCAAGTTCCTGCCCTATTACATCTTCAAATCTAACATCACTTTTTATCTCTTCAGAGGGAGATATTCCATTTTCCTCTTCGGTTACGATAATGGATGTTGAGTTTCCTATTATGGATTCTGCAGGTTCCACATCTATAATGCGGTATGCAAAGTCAGGAAACATTCTCTTGTCAAAGAGATAATCTCCTTTGCGGGCAACATTCCCATTCCACTGTTCCCGTGCATAGAATTCAAAAACATCCTTGTTTTCAATAACAGGATATTCTTCCATCATGCCGCTCAGGGGGTATCCTTCGGGCTTCAGGATAAGAAGTTCGGATGTGGATTTCCCGAGCTCGGTATTGTTCTCGTGAATTTTCTTCGCGTTCACTCTTTGTGAGACCGGTCGCACTTTGTTATCAACTCGAATACTTTTCTATACCTAATACGTTTCTATACCTTATAGTGACCTGAAGAGCTAATAAAATTAACCCCATGAACCAGTATGTATATTCGATTGCGAAAGCCTTATCCTGACTCCGCAGAACCGAAAACCGTTTACTGAAAATCATTCATGCAGGACATTATTTTCCTACCGTTTATCTGTATAAGACGGTCTATGGACTTCAGGTAACCATTATATATTCATATATTTAATGTAATGTATAGATGTGTATGTCCTGAAGGATATACTCCAAATGTAAAATATTTATATGAGTAAGCACTAAAAAGCTTATTGTTTAAAATTTGCTTGAAAAACCGTTTATGCAGGCTTTGATGAATTATTTCTTTGAGTAAAGGGGCTGCCATAATGGATTATTTGGCAAATCCCTCAGGTCTACTCATTTGAAGTAAAAATGAAGTTCGATTAAAAGGGAAAGCTAATATATTAGAGCAATAATATAAATATTTTAATTATCAAATTAAAACTATTTTCAAAAATAGTTAAAAGCTGGCAATTAATTACCAGCGTGTTACCTGATTATTCTATATTTATGGTAATACTGTGTATGTAATATAAATATTTAATAATGCAAAAATCTTAAGCATCTAACTGAGTTAGTTCTAGAGTATGATTTATATGTTTACTATGGAGAATACGGACGGTTTCGACCAAAAAACTCTTGATAAAATGAACGCTGAAGTCAAAAAGACTATGAACAAGCACGACCCAAAGTCGAAAGATTATAAGAAAATCTGCGAACAGGTTGAAGACCAGGTCTTCGACAGATACTGTTCTGAGGTGTTCAGACCCTCTCTTAAACTTTAAATCTTGCCGCTGGATAAAACTTATCCCGGTAAGTTTTTTGTTTTTGATTTTGGTTTTGTTTCTGATTTTTGGTTTTGATTTCGTTTTTTATTATTCTATTTTAAGACAGTTCAATTTATCCACTCCTTCCCTTTTTGGAAAGTTTTAATTTCTATTGATAACTTTTTTATATCCCTGCTTCTTATTTTCAATCATGGTTTATTGGAAAAATAGGGCTATTGTTTCCCTTCTGGTTGTGCTTTTGCTTGTTAATACAGTAGGTGCGGCTTCCGGCGTGGGCAATGTTTCCAGTGTGGGTAATGCTTCCAGTGTGGGTAATGCTTCCAGTGCGGGTAATGTTACAGCAGCTGAATTATTTACAACTTCTGTTAATTCCAGTACGGAGAACGATCTTTTTTCCGAATTAAGTGCGCAGATGGAGCTCTATAACGAGAACTTTGATAACGTGCCATCCCTTGTTAAAAGACTGGTGGCAAGTGAAGAGGTTGCGGGGAGAATTGAACTTGAAAATGGTGAGATGCTCTACGTAACTTTACTTATGAGGGGTGGAAAAGTAGGGGAGTTTTACAGGTATGATACTCCCAATGATCCAAATTCAAAGTTCGGTCCCTCCATAACTGTGGAATCCGACGAAGAGACTATCAGAGAGATAATTGCTTCAGATGATCCTTTAAGGAAAGCTGTAGAAAAGATGAATGATGGCTCTCTCACGGTAGAGGTGGAAGGATTTTTCCGAAAAACAGTGTTCTGGAGCATAAAGCAGCTGTATTCATAAGCGATAAAATAGATTCAAATAAATAAAATAGATTCAAATAAATAAAATAGATTCAAATACAGAAAATAAAGAACATAGATTCAAACAAAAAAATATCGGGATTTCCTCTCCTGTGCCACCAGGAAAAGGAGGGGAGTCCTGATTCATTTTCTTACTTTAATGCCGTCTCAGTGTTTTACTACTTCTCCGGGAAGGGTGGCTCTTCCTTTGTGCATTATCACGCCTATATTTATGCTCGTATTGATGCCGGTATGCACATCATCTCCCATGATCACGCCGAGTTTTCTTCTGCCGGAGTCAAGAATCCTGCTTTTCAGCATCACCTTTATGTTCTTTCCATCGTGACGGAGGTTTGCAACCTTCGTACCGGCTCCAAAATTACAGCGGCGCCCGATGACGCTGTCTCCTACATAACTCAGGTGCCCCACATGAGTGCCTTCCATAACAATTGTGTTTTTTACTTCCACGGCATTTCCGATTCTGACACGGTTGCCTATTGCAGTTGAAGGGCGAATAAAGCAGTTGGGCCCTATATCGCAGTTCTCACCTATTACTACAGGCCCTTCGATATAGGAACCGTTTCGGATGAGAGTACCTTTTCCGATTGCAACTTCACCTTTTATGGTTGCATTTGGCTCCACGGTGCCTTCACAGCTGCCCTTGAGGTCTTTTAATAGGTGTTCGTTTGCTTTCAGGAGGTCCCAGGGATATCCTATGTCAATCCACCTGCCTTCAAGGGGGCTGTAACCCACAGGCGCTCCACTGTCGATCAGCATCTGAATGGAGTCCGTTATCTCAAGTTCATTTCTTACAGAGGGCTGGGTTTTGTCAATGAAATCAAATATGGACTCCCTGAAAAGGTAAATCCCGGCATTTGCAAGGTTGGTCGGGGGATTTTTCGGTTTTTCAATTATCCTGACTACTTTATTATTCTCGGTCTCAAGAACTCCGAAATCCGAAGGGTTTTCCACCTCTTTTACGCAGATGACAGCTTCTTCTTTCCTGGTAACCAGGGATTTTAAGTCCTCCTGCCCGATGAGCATGTCCCCGTTAAGTACGATGAATGTCCCTTCAACGTGTCCCCTGGCATAGCCAATAGCATTTGCAGTTCCCAGCTGCTCTTTTTGCTGCACATACTCAATGCTCACTCCCCATTTGCTTCCGTCCCCGAAGTGAGCTTTTATTTGCTCTTCCAGGTATCCCGTAATGAAGACAAAACCCTCGATACCTGCTTCTACGGCTGAATTCAGGATATGTTCAAGTATCGGTTTGTTTGCAACCTGAAGCATTACTTTAGGGCAGTCGGAGGTGAGAGGTTCCATCCTTGTGCCTTTGCCTGCCACAAGGACAACTGCTTTCATTTAAGCGCCTCCTTCACTATTTTTTCTGCCATGTCGTAGATCTCATCTACGTTTTCCCGGGCCTCTGCCGTAATCCTTACCTTCGCTTCCGTGCCCGAGGGGCGGACAAGCACCCAGCCGTTTTCAAGTTCCACGCGGATCCCGTCAATGTCAAGGACTTTTCCAAGGGGTTCAAGCCTTGTTTTTACCTTTTCCATGAACTCTGCTTTCTTTTCGTTTGCACATGGAAGAGCACCCCTTTTTGTAGCATAAACAGGAAGTTCTGCCCTGAGTTCGCTTAACTTCTTTTCCCTGACAATCTCAACAAGCTTTGCAGCTGCATAGATCCCGTCAGGGCAGTAGGAAATCTTCGGGAAAATCCAGCTGCCCGAAGGCTCTCCACCGTAGATGGCTCTATATTGCTTTATGCCCTCTGCAACATAGACATCCCCAACTCTTGTCCTTATGATTTTAGAACCTTCAAGATAATCATCAACCATCATGGAGGTGTCCACAGGTACGACCACAGCTCCTTTTTTATCTCCGCATTCAAAACGCCCGAATATTGCAAGCAGGTCATCTCCGGATACGAAGTTACCTTTTTCGTCGACTGCCATCATCCTGTCCGCATCTCCGTCATGGGCTATTCCGAGGTCGGCTTCGAACGCCACAACTGCCTTTTTAAGCAATGAGAGGTTTTGATCATTGGGTTCAGGGTTCCTTGCCGGGAAATGTCCGTCAGGCTGGGAATTCAGGGTTATTACCTGACAGCCAAGTTCCTGCAGGAGATATGGGGTGATTGTACTTCCTGCTCCGCATCCGCAGTCGAGAACCACGCGCAGCCCGGAATTCCCTACAAGACCCTCGATCCTATCCATGTGGTCCCGAATGGCGTTTTCGTCTTCAGCAATTTTCCCTATAAAGTCCCAGGTAACTCGCGAAAAGTTTTCTTTTTCTATAGCTTCTTCAATTTCTTCCTGCTGGGCTGAGTCAAAAGCCATGCCGTCAGGGTTCCATAACTTTATCCCCACATACTCTGAGGGGTTATGTGAAGCTGTAACCATTACTCCGCACTCATATTCTCTGGCTGCATATGCCAGAGTCGGAGTAGTTACCATGCCCACCTTTGTAACATCACAGCCTGCAGCAGTCAGCCCGGCGACCAGGGCATGCTCTATCATAGGCGCCGAAACCCTGGGGTCCCTCCCGATAACTGCGGTCTTTTTCCGGCTTCCTAACACAAGCCCTACCTGCAGTGCAAGTTCGGGTGTAACTTCTTTATTAACTATGCCTCTAATTCCTGAAGATCCGAAGAGTTTCATAAATCCCACTCCATATTTCATGAAGTTTTATTCTGTTCTGAAATCCCGTATTCTGTTGTTATATTTAAATCCTGATATTCTCAGCCTTTACAATCATTCGACAGTAACACTCTTTGCAAGATTGCGGGGTTTGTCAATAGAGCAGTTTCTGGCTAGAGCAGTGTAATAAGAAAGCAACTGAAGCACGACAATACTCAGAAGGGGAGCCAGCAGTTCATCGCTCTGGGGGACTCTGAGGACAATATCTGCATACTTTCCTATTTCCGTGTCCTTACTGTCGGCAACCGCAATCACAACAGCATCCCTGGCTTTCACTTCTTTAATATTGCTGAGCATCTTTTCATAAGTCTGCCCCCTGGTGGCAATTGCAACTACAGGAGTTCCCTCGTCAAGAAGGGCAATAGGTCCGTGTTTAAGTTCTCCTGCAGCAAAGCCTTCGGCATGCACATATGAGATCTCTTTGAGTTTCAGTGCTCCTTCGAGAGCTATAGGGTAGTTAAGGTGCCTGCCAAGGAAGAAGTAGCTCTTTGCATGGGCAAAGTTCTCAGCACATTCCTTTATCGCTTCCTTCTGGTTAAGGATCTGCTGGATCTCTCCCGGGACTTTCCGGATTTCCGTAATGAAACTCTTTACATAATCATGGCTTAACTTGCCCCTTACAAGAGCGAACTTTACAGCGAGGAGATATATAAGGGTAATCTGGGTACTGAAGGTCTTTGTGGCAGCGACTCCTATTTCGGGTCCTGCCCGCGTATAGAGTACGCTGTTTGCCTCTCTTGTAATCGTGCTTCCCACAACATTCGTAATTGCAAGCGTGGGACAGTTGTAAGACATAATCTCCCGCACGGCTGCAAGGGTATCTGCAGTTTCTCCTGATTGAGTAATCGCAATGGCAAGGGTCCCTTCATTCATCACAGGGTTTCTGTACCTGTACTCCGAACAGATATCAATATCGCAGTGGATTCCTGCCAGCTGTTCAAACAGGTATTTCCCAAGTAAGCCTGCATGCCAGGAAGTTCCGCATGCCAGGATCTGAACCCTTGAAAGTTTCCTTATTTCGTCTTCACTGAGGTTCAGTTCGTTTAAGTATATAGCTCCTTCAAGTTCAGAGACTTTGCCTGCCAGGGTGTCGTGGATTGCAGTGACCTGTTCATGAATCTCTTTCAGCATGAAATGTTCATAACCTGCTTTTTCTGCAGCCTCAAAGTCCCATTCTATCTTTTCTATCTTCTTTTCCTTGAGATTTCCTTCCCTGTCAAATATCTCCACACCTGAAGGGCTCAGCACTGCTGTCTCAAAGTCATCTACAAAGATAACATCCCTGGTATGGTTTAGAAAAGCGGTTACATCAGATGCAGCAAAATTTTCCCCTTTCCCGAGCCCTATGACGAGAGGGCTATCCTTGCGGGCAAGCAAGAGTTTTCCCTGTTCATCCGCAGAGATTATTCCAAGAGCATATGATCCTTCAATCTCTTTTAAGGCTTCTCTAAGTCCTACAAGAAGTTCGCATTGAGCTTCTTTTCCATCCGGTTTCCCATAGATGTGTTTGTGCAGAAGATGTGCGATCACTTCTGTATCGGTTTCGGATTTGAATTGGTAACCCTCTCCAATAAGCCGCTCTTTCAATGCCATGTAATTTTCAATAATCCCGTTATGCACGATCGAGATTTTTTCCGGGTTTACTCCCGAGTTATGAGGGTGGGCATTTTCCGTATTTGGGCGTCCATGGGTTGCCCAGCGGGTGTGTCCTATTCCGACAGTTCCTCCGAGTTTCTTTGGGATTTCGGATTCGAGATTTATGATTTTCCCGACTGCCTTATAAGTTTCAATTCCACTGCCAAGAACGGTAATCCCTGCGGAGTCATATCCCCTATATTCAAGTTTTTTGAGAGATTCTATAAGAACCGGTGCAGCAGCATTTCTTCCTGCATATCCGACAATTCCACACATTTTTTTATCTCCTTCTTAAGAGCTCAGAGGACCACCGAATCACGGGGCAGGTCTCTGTAAATAATGTTTCCAGACTCTACCTGACAGTTGACAGCAATCATTACTCCGGCTTTCACGAGCACTCTGCCTCCTATCCGGTTATCGTCCCCAATTATCGTGCCGAGTTTTGGAGCTTTGTGGATCCTGCAGTTAATGTTTATCTCAAGGTTTTCTTTTTCCTCTGCAGTAAAACCCGGGCCAAGGGTATTGTTGCTTCCAATTATGCAATTGGAGATCTGCCCTTGGGAAGAAATCCGGCAGTCATTCATTATGATGCTGTTCTGGATTTCGGTAAAGGACCTTATGGACACATTGTCTCCTATGGTAGTGGAGGGCAGAATTACTACATTAGGTCCTATATCACAGTTTTCCCCGATTACTACCGGACCTACAATATAGGTCCCGGCACGGATTTTTGTGTTTTTTCCGATTTCAACCTTTCCGCGAATTATTACTCCTTCTTCAAGTTCTCCTTCTTGCTTCAGGTTTCTGGAGGAGTTTAATACAATTGAGTTTGCTTTCAGGAGATCCCAGGCATGGACCGCATCCAGCCACTTGGATTCGGTTGAGATTGAAGTGACTACTTTTCCTTCGTCAATCATGAGCTGGAGGGTATCGGTTATCGCATATTCTCCGTTTTCGGATATAGGAGTTTTTTCAATAGTTTCAAAGACCTGCGGCGTAAAAATATAAATTCCCGTGTTTACAAGATGGCTTAAATCTCCGGGTCTTTTTTCCAGAATCTGGGTAACTCTCTTCTTTTCTTTCAGTACCACTCCATAACCTGCCGTGTCCTTCATTCTTACGGTTAAAAGGCTCGCGTCTCCTTCATAATTGTTAAGGATATCAGCTATGGTTTTTGGTTCTACCAGGTTGTCCCCGTTCAGGACAAGGAATTCGGAATCCTCAGGAAGTATTAGTTTTTTTGCCTGTTCAATTGCATGTGCTGTCCCGAGCTGGGCTTTTTGCTCGACATATTTTATATTGACCCCGAAATTCAGCCCGTCTTCAAAATAGTTCATTATGCGTTCTTTTTCATACCCGACAATCAGTATGATCTCATTGATTCCGTTTTTCTCAAGAGATGATATGACATGTTCCAGAATGGGCCTGTTGGCTACAGGAAGCATCACTTTGGAACGGGTAAGAGTAAGAGGCCTGCAGCGCAGTCCTTCTCCTGCTGCGAGGATAATAGCTTTCATAGAGTTAAAGAACCTTTTTTTAGAATTTATACATTGCCTTCAGAAGATATAAGATGAATATAAAAATATGCTTATAAAAAAAGATGATTCTTCACATTGTACATAATTTATTAGTGAATATGTGGCCTATAAATAGAGAATAATATGTAAATAGAAAATAATCTGTACAAATATAAAAATATGTAAATAGAGAATAATCTGTACAAATATAAAAATATGTATAATGAGACTAATATGTATTATGTATTAAGTGAAAAATATATAAAAAGTAAAAATCCTGAATTCGAAACGTGAAGAGGTTCTTACTTTTTAAAGTTGGGGTGCAGGCTTATCTATAGAGGATAAAAAGCCCTGCCACATAAACCAGATATGCCCCGAGAATTACGCCTCCTTCCCATCTTTCCAGCTTTTTTCCAGTGATCCCGAAGATTATAAGGGCGAGAGATATCAGGAACATGAACGGGAAATCGTATCCTGCAAGCTGTTCCGATACAGGGAGCACGCGAATCTGGGATGATGCCCCGAGGATCATGGCAATATCCATTGTATTTGCCCCGAGAATGTTTCCTATGGAGAGGTCCTGGTGCCCTTTCTTAAGGGAGGTAATTGCAGTTGCAAGTTCGGGAAGGGATGTTCCTATAGCGACCGCCGTCAGGGCTATTATTACTTCAGGGATGCCCATCCATTCGGCTATTTTTATTCCTGAATCTACCAGGATCCTGCTTCCTATAACTACGGAAAGGGAGCCGAGAACGAAGAAAGCTATATCTTTCCGGATATCTTTGATTTTTAGTTTTTGTCTACCTGTTTCATTATCTTCAAACAACACGCGCTGGGTCTTTGAAGCATGGAAGAGGAAAGCAAAAAACACCAGCAGAAGTATAATCCCATCAAGCCGGTTCACACTTCCGTCGCGACTGATTATGATAAGGACAATTCCTGAAAGGAGCATAAGCCCACTTTTAATGGGAAACGTATCATCCTTCATAGGGATTGCTTTTACAGCTATAATCGAACCCAGTACAAGCCCGGTGTTGCATATGACCGAACCCACTGCATTTCCTATTGTTACATCTGTATGCCCGATATAAGCTGCCGTTGCAGAAACTGCAAACTCCGGAGCTGTGGTTGCAAAACTCACAATCGTAGCCCCTATAAGCATTTTTGGGATCCCGCTTTTGTTTGATATTACAATCGCAGCTTCAATGAACCAGTCCGAACCTTTGCTTATCATAGCAAGGCTGAGCAGAAAAAGAAAGATCAAAAGCAAGTCCATGGCGTCCTTTAAAGAGTACAAAGAATATAACTCATACGCTCCTGTTTTTGCAGTTTTTAGGGTTTTTGTCTAATGGTCTTTTGATTATGCAGCCTTTTAAGAATTTTTGTATCCGGACCTCAAAGTAACAGGCTTTCAAATTGAAAAGATTCCGGGAATACTTTCCTGAAATTGATTTGCAGGTGTTGTGAAAAACTGTTCTTTCTTTGGGAACTGCCTTTCTCATTTAGATATAAATGAGAGTTATCGAGAAGAAAGTGTTCAGGGGTTAACAATCAGGAGTCAAATTTATATATCACAATTGTATGATTATGTATACAGTACCAAACATTTTGTGCTTTTTTGGCAATACAACCTTGACATATCTTTCCTTTCAATTTCTCTCGGATGTTTACGAATCATTTTTAGCAAGTTAACTCATCATTACAGGGAATCTCATGCTTGATCCGATACTTCTACTTGGACTGGTAGTTGCCGTACTTATTATGTCCCTTGTCGCACAGGCCCTCAGCTGCTATTTCCGGATTCCTTTTATCGTTTTCCTGTTGATCGAAGGAATCATCGTAGGGCCTGAGGTCCTTAACCTGCTGGACCCTGCCCTCTATATCGAGGGGCTAAGTGCTATCGTGGCAATCTCGGTATCCGTGATTGTTTTTGACGGGGGGCTTCATATTGACCTGAAGCATATAAGGATGGTTCAGGAAAGTGTCCTTAAGCTGACAACAATAGGGGTCTTTGTGACCTTCCTGGGAGCCACGGTTCTGACCAGCCTCCTGATAGACATCCCTCTCGAACTCGCTGCCCTTTTCGGAGCCCTTGTCACGGCAACAGGGCCGACTGTGATAACTCCCATTGTAAGGAATATCCAGATTAGCCACAAGCTTGGCAAGATCCTGGAACTTGAGGGGGTCCTGAATGACGCTGCTAGTGTGATCCTTGCAGCCATGGTCTTCGAATGGGTCGCAGCAGAGCTTTCCGGGACTGATGCTGTGATCTTTATCCTTTACAGATTGGGGATAGGAATTGCACTGGGGTCTTTGAGCGGGTTTGCCCTCCGCTGGTTCTTCACTCGGGGAACGGTGATCAGCAATCGGACCGCAAGGCTGGTTTCCCTGACCGCCGTATTTGCTTGCTTCGTTCTTTCAGAATACCTGGGCAACGAGTCCGGGATTCTGGCGGTGGCCGTCTTCGGGATCATCCTCGGGACTTCTGAATTCCCTTACAAGGATACTATCAAGGAATTCAAGAGTGACATTGTAATTGTGATGCTTTCCCTGATTTTCATCCTGCTTGCTGCAATGCTTAAATTTGAAGATATCCAGAGAATAGGGGTAAGCGGGATAGTCCTTGTACTGCTTCTCATATTCCTCATCCGCCCTGTGGCGGTCTTCGTTTCGATGTGGAACTCGCAGATCGGCACGAATGAGAAACTTTTCATCTCCTTTGTTGGGCCCAGGGGCGTTGTGCCGACTTCAGTTGCGACCTATTTTGCAATCAAGCTCGATTCGATGGGCATTCCGGGAGGGCAGGCCCTTGTGGGGCTTGTCTTCCTTACAGTTATCATCACGGTCTTCATGAGTGGCAGCCTGTCAAAAAAAGTGGCAGAGATGCTGGAGGTAATCCCTATGGAAATTCTTATTATTGGTGGCGGAAAGGTAGGCAGGATTCTTGCCGAACGTTTTGACAAAAGAGGAGAAAATGTAGTTGTTGTGGACATTTCCGAAAGCAACTGCAAAAAATGCATGGAACTCGGGATCCGGGTTGTCCAGGGTGATGCAGGGGATGTAAATGTCCTGAAAAAGGCAGGGATAGGGAATGCCAAATATGTGGTTGCTACAACCAATCAAGATAACACAAACCTTCTCTTCTGCCAGATTGCTAAAGTTTCTTTCGGATTCAGGGGTGACCAGCTGGTGGCCAGGGTAAACGAGATCGAAAACCTTCAGGCTTTCTGGAATCTGGGCATCCGCGCCATGAGCCCGGCCACGACTACTGCAGTGGTGCTTGACAACATGATCGGAAGGCCTCATCTCTTTTCCATGTGCGAGGTAGGGGGCGAAGGGGACATGATGGAAGTCAAGGTCACGAACCCCGGGGTAGTCGGGAAAGCCATCAAGGACATCCAGTTCCCTGAAAAGAGTCTCCTGGTTATGGTTCAGCGGGGCAGTGATTCGATTATCGCGCATGGGAGCCTTGTGCTTGAATATGAAGATATCGTAACCGTTATTGGGGAAGGGGATGCAGCCAAGCGGACCGCAGGCATACTTCACAAATAATTTTAAGTACTTTGTGGGGTATACTTTTCGATAATACACTTACTGGGAATACAAAAACAGAGAAAGTAATTTTGCATCATGGATTCAGGTTTAGAAAGGAAGATGAAGCTCTCCCTTGCTGTGATAAACATACACGGAAGGGGTAGCCACTCTGATTCTCTTTTCCCGGGTTTTTCCCTGCGGGGAAGGGCGGACTGTATAATAACTGAATACTTTCACCCCGCTTCACTCAGCTTTATATTCTCTGCCGCGGTACTTTAGAGTGCCTCCCAAAATATGAAACTAACCATGAGGCTTGAGGTAGAATTAAAATGAAACAGACTGCAGAATCCATTAGAGACCGGTTTATGAAACTTGGCATCGATGTGCCTGTCGAGGACATCGAAAGCAGACTCGACGAGTTGATTACGAAGTTCAAAGTGCCTTCAAACGAGGCGCAACGCAGCGTAACAAACTATTTTTTGAAGAAATATTCCATTCCTAAAAATGAGTTTTATGTCAGGCAGGCTGAACCCCAGCTCACCAAAATTGCGGATGTTACGGAGAATGGGCAGTGGGCAAACCTTAAGGCAAAGGTTGTTCAGCTCTGGGAAAATACTCATGAATCCATATCTCAGGTTGGGCTCCTTGGAGATGAAACTGGAATCATAAAGTTTACCACCTGGAAAAATGCCGAACTTCCTCCCCTTGAGCAGGGAGAGAGCTACCTTCTCAGAAGTGTCGTTGTCGGAGAATACAACGAAAGGTTTCAGGTCCAGGTTAACAAAAACAGTTCCATAGAGAAGCTTTCCGAGCCTGTTGAAGTAGGAGGCGGCGATTTCATTCCTTCAGCAAGAGAGGCCGAACTCCAAAATATTGTTGATCTTGTGGGAAACCAGTGGGCTACCGTAAGAGGGAAAGTGGTCCAGCTCTGGGAAAACTCCCATGAGTCGATAGAACAGGCAGGGCTTATAGGAGATGAGACCGGTGTCATTAAATTCACTAACTGGGCAAGTTCCGAACTTCCTGATATGGAAGAAGGCAAAAGTTACATGCTGAAAAACGTGGTCATTAACGAGTGGAACGGCAAGGTCCAGATTCAGCTTAACAGGTCAAGCTCCATAGAAACACTCGATGAAGATATCGAAGTTGGGACTTCTGCTTTTACATATTTCGGGGCAATGATTGACATTCAGACAGGCTCAGGACTTATAAAGCGGTGTCCTGAATGCAAAAGGGCCCTGGTTAAAGGCGCCTGTGCAGAGCACGGGAAGGTCAAAGGAGAATATGACCTCCGGATAAAGGCAGTCCTTGACTCGGGGACTTCCACCCAGGACGCCCTGATTAACCGGGAGCTTACTGAAGAGATTGCCGGGATCTCTCTTGACAGCGCCATTGCAATGGCTGCAGATGCCCTTGATCCCGGAGTAGTACTGGATAAATTAAAACACGAGCTTGTCGGCAGGTATTATACTATTAGCGGACACAAGCTTGACCGCTATATCCTTGTGGATTCCTTTACTCCAACGAGTTCCCTGGACAGGGAACTCCTTGATAAATTGCTTTCTGAACTGGAGGTGGCTTAAATGGCAGGCTTCTTTAGAGAAGTATCGCGCAGGGTTTTTTCCCAGGAACTGAAAGACTCAAACCTCACATCCAGGGACGAAAGTGACCAGTATGCCCCTCAGTATCTCCTTACTCCAACAGGGGCGAAGGTGAACCGTATCTTCATTGTGGGGACTCTTATAGAAAAGGAGGATATTGGTACTGACTCCGAATACTGGAGAGGCAGGGTTTCAGACCCGACAGGTTCCTTCCTTGTCTATGCAGGACAGTACCAGCCCGAAGCCGCTCAGTTCCTTGCTGAGTGCGAACTGCCTGCTTTCGTAGCGGTCATCGGTAAAACCAGCACCTATACCACCGATGATGGAAACGTCCTGACCTCTATCCGTCCGGAATCTATCCAGCAGGTAGATGAGCTGACAAGAAATCTGTGGGTACTCGATACTGCAAAGCAGACTCTTGAGAGGATAAGGGCAGTTGAGGCACAGGAAGACCCGAACTCAAAGCTTGCAAAGGAGCACTATTCCACTGATACTGAGATTTATCGTGAAATGGTTAAAAAAGCCCTTGAGTCCCTTAAAGACAATGCCTGAGAATTGCAAAAAGTAGCCGTAATTGGTAGTCGTCAAAAGTGACGGGCATCCTACCTTAGGGGTCGTGAAATTCAGGGACATTTTACTCTGAATTCACACTTTTAAATTAGGAAGCTCTTTGCTTCTTTATTTTTTCTAAATCCTTTTTTCTCTTGCTTTTGTTTTGTTTTTTCCTATTTCTTTTCAGATAGTTCACTTCTAAATTTTAATGTGTTGAATAAGTTTTTCCTTTTTTCATGGTATTAGGGCATAAGAGGCAAAATATAGATAAATAAACGAAACATGATATAAAATGAGCAATGAGTAATTGAATAAGAGTCAACGCTAAAATAAGTTAATGAATTGGCATATGGGATGATCCTGTGAAAACCTATCTTGTGGTCTGGTTTAGTAGTGAAGGAGTTCGCCCGTCTGAGGTCAATCAGAGACTGTTGTCCCTGGGTTTTGAGCCCACGCAGGGCAGCTACGATTTTGTATATAACTGGAACAGCAATGTTGGTGTCGAGAAGATTCTCGAGTTTGGAGATAAAGTCTACCTGAGCCTTCAGGGAACAGGTGTAATGTTCAAACTGGAGACCATGTGAACTGACAGGAGTTCGCCAAATATATAGTTCCAGAGACCTCGCCTAGCGAGGCATGTGCCTGAGTTCTTACAATAAAAACCCTTAGCAGGTTCCTGCGTATTACTTTTTCAGGATTTGCTGGTCGGCTTCAGGCGCTCAGGCTTCTTTTTATTTATTATTTATGATTCTCTTCCTGTTTTTGTTTTTTCAGGTCATCCCGGAATTTGATATATTCACAGCTCTCTCCTTCAAGGGTAAGTATCCTGCCGTTAATACTTCCTTTTTCAATTATTAGTTCCACAACACCTGGATTTGACATCCGGGGTTTTGTCGGAGAACCCGGACAGACCAGCATAACATCTTTCTTTTCAATCAAGGGGCGGTGAAGGTGCCCGAAAATCAGGACATCTACTCCCATTTCTTTTGCGAGGTAACCCTGGGCAGTTGTATCCATTACTGAAAGCCCTCCTTCATGTATTACCCCTACTTTGATCCCTTCAACCTCAAATTTCAGCCTTTCGGGAAGGAGCTTCCGGAGTTCTAAGGTATCATCATTTCCATAAACGGCTTTCAGCTTGCCGCTGGCATTGAATGCCTTATATGCTTCTACAGTACTGAAATCCCCTGCATGGACAATCAGGTCACAGTCTTTGAGAATGCTTTGAAGTTGCGGGGGGATTTCTCCTTTCTTAAGGTGGGTGTCGGAAAGTGCGATCAGCTTCATGGAATACCTCCGGATTATCAGATGATTATCTAATATTAATATACTAAGATATTAAGATAAAAATGTGCAGCGTAATTAGAGAGGGTTATTACAGTTAAACCTGAAAAATTACAGTTAAACCTGAAAAACACAAAAAACCGATGCTGTTTATGGAAAAATAAAAGGTTCGAATTCCAAACCCGTGAGTCAGGAATACCTCGAACCGGAAGCTAAAACTCAGGAAAGTTATTCGATTGTCAGGTCAACAAGTTCGTACTCAAGGTTCTCGGTTTCTAACCTGTTAAGGAGTGCAGAGACCTGTTCATCCACTGAAACTACCAGGGATGAAAGTCCGTGGTATGCAGCCTCGATAACGGATTCGTTTGTCCCGAACATGACATTGGGGCTTATGCCGATCTTGCGAAGAGCGATTAACGATTCTACGCCTATTGCTGCGATATAGGGTTTTGAGTTTGCCAGCGTCTTCAGGCGCTCGAGGTCCACTTTTCTTGACCCTCCGCGCTCGACCCTGGGAACCTTGCAGATCGTGATGGTTGCGTTTTCCAGATCTATAAGGCCTTTGAGGCTGGTTACTCCCACATCATCCCCCTGGGAGGCATCAGATATGACAGTGCCTGATGCGCCTGTCTTTTCCGTGCTGCTTACATAGAGAAGCCCGTGATCCATTTTCAGGTAAACCTGCTGGCCTTCCTTGACTTCCTCTTTTGTGATGGCTGTCCAGGTTGAGACATGGCTGATTATGTCCTCCATGACAAAGCGGGCGTACCGCTTCATTTCGGCGGCGTTTTCAAGGACCCACTCTACGCCTTCTTTTGTTATCCTGTACCGGACGCGACCCTCGGTTACAATAAGCCCGTCATTTACAAGCTCTTTGATGTATTCGGAAACAGCCTGGGGGGTTATTCCTATCTTTGCGGCAATCTCCTTTTGCCTGACATTGGGCTGATGGGCGGCAATCTCGATAAGGACCTGAAATTTGGTGACTCCGCTCTTGGTCTGGAGGATTTTAATCATCAATCGTAATTCTCCTCAACATCTTCAATTATTTTTAACCTTTGCCCCATTACTGAAAGCCTTTCGGACCGGCGGGCAACGGCGCAAATATAAAATGGGTTCTTGTTAAGAGTCCGTGTAAGGTTACTCATTGAGGTGTTGCCCTCTTCTACCAGTCTTTCCAGTTCCTCCATGGCATCCTTCACCTCTTCATACGGCTTGAATGTCAGCATAATGATGTCACTGAGGTCTTCAAAGGAGCACTGAAAGTTCACCTGAACCTTTGAATAAGAACTGTGGTATTCTTTTGAGGGTTTTTGTCCCGCTTCAGGGACTCTCCACTGGCTTTCAAGGAGCCCGGCTTTTTTCAGAATATGAAGGTTTTTTGATGAATCCGAACCTATGAACTCATCGATTTCTGTTCTGGTCATCCATTTGTTAGAAAGTGCATCGAATATTTTTTTATGGGTTCTGGATCCAAAAGTCCTGAGTAATGGTACTAAATAGGAAGGATCGTTAATTATTCGAGTTCGTTTACCCATTTATGTCCTCTCCTTCTCGCCTTATGTTATCGGCTTTCAATATAATAAAGATTTGTGATGTGATTATTCGTTATAAGCGATATCAAGCCCTTCGGGCTTATCCCAGTTAAAAACAGGAGCAGCACGCTTCATATCACGTGATTTTTCATGCAGGGCATGGATAACAATTGGAAGGGCGATGGTAGCATCCACAAAAACCTGTACTTTTTTTGCCTGAGGTGCGATCTTTCCCCATGAAACTGCTTCGTCAAAAGTGCATCCTGAGAGTCCTCCCCAGTGTGGAGAATCGGAAGTATACTGGATTGCATAGTCATGCCCGCCAATATCCATTCCAAGAATCGAAGCTATTACCTCGGTCTGCTGGATGAAGTTCTTCGGGACTCCGCCTCCTACATAAACAACGCCTGTCCTTTCTGATTTTTCCACAATCTGTGTGATCTCGTCAACGTCTTTTATCTGGTCAATTTCAAGTTTCAGCCCTCTTCTCCTTGCAATGGTAAGCCCTATCCCTATGGAACTGTCCGACAGTGCAGGTACAAAAATCGGGACATTGTGCCTGTACGCGCTTACAACTATTGAGTCTTCAGCAGCTCCTTTCTTTACAAGCTCCTTTCCAAGAAGGTACATGAATTCCCTTGAGGAACAGGAAATCTCTCCAATATCCTCTGCAAAATCTGCAATCAGGTTATCTGCGGTCCTGAACTCTTCTTCCACTGCAAAGACATCATAAATCCTGTCCACACCGTGCTCAAAAAGTTTTTCATCATTAGCAAGATGTGAGCCCACATAGTGCTTCCTGCCGAGGGCTTCGTGACAGTCATGGAACAGGTTTGCCCCTGTGCTTACAAGGCAATCGATCATTCTTTCCCGGATCATATAGGAAAGAACTCTGCGCATGCCGGCAGGGACCATGGCCCCGGATAAGCCCATAAGCACTGTTGTGTTCTTCTCTTTGAGCATGTTATGCCAGGCCTGGACTGACTCTGCCAGCTTCCTGCCCTGAAAGCCGGTTTTGAGCATTCCGTCCATCAATTCACTTACAGACCTGTCTTTCACATCAATTGGAACTGTTGGGTTATTTGTAAATACATTGTGATGCATGCCATTCTCCATAATAAGCAGATCGTGATAGGTTTGCCTGTGACCCTAATATCCTGTCTGGAGGTACCCGACAATAGATGGTAAGAGACGCAAATAACGTTTAGGATTATATATTTTTTATTAAATATCAATATATGCAGACTATCTCGCCTGACGATTCCTTACAGAGACAGGCTTCTCCGAAGGAAGACTGATTTGCTGTGTATAAGAGTTATGAGTTAAGAGGGAAAGATGTGTAATAGATCGTTTATAAGACCGTTTCTAATAATGACCGGATTCAATGATGATTAGGTGCTTGATAGTTGCGGTCTGGTGAGTGGGTATTAGGGATAGTATCAGTAAACAGATGATGTAGTATCAGTAAACAGATGATGTTGTAAATAGATGTTGTAAATAGATGTTGTAAATAGATGATATCTGTAAATGAGTCTGTCTGTAAATAATACTATTATGTATATGAAGCAATAGTATTAACTGGAGTTCCTGTATGAAACTCCTCTTTTAAATAATAAAAACTGCTGCGGATATTACAGTCATCCAGTCTCCGCTTTCGTGTACGGACGATGATCTGGGGGTGCTGAAGGTTTTGAGGGGTGCTTCATTTGTCCAGGTGCTGTACATGCTTCCGGCAAGTTTTATGGCATGTTCCCCTACATCATGTGCGTTTTCTCCGTAAGCATGATACTCGGAAATATAACCGTGCTTGCTTATATCCCTGGGAAGTGCGCATCCGACGGAAGTGCTTAACGTTCTTCTTGGCTCATTGGAAGAGATTCTGGACATCACACAGAAAACTACCTCTCCAGGGCTCAGTTCTTCCAGACCTTCTTCCTTTGTCACAATTTCACATTTTGGAGGCAGAATAGAACTTACAGTTACAAGGTTAAATTTTTCAATGCCCGCATCCCGGAGTGAAACCTCAAATGATTCAAGTTGTTCGGGGTGTGTGCCAACTCCACTTGTGAAGAATACTTTTCTTGGAATTAACTTTGTGATCATCTTTGCATCCTTGAGAAGTCATCAATTTGAACTTAATTGAAATAGCAATTATCATTTTTAAGCGTTGCCCTTCAATTTTGCTGGAAAAAGTTCAATTCCCGTTTCTTCAGGCATTAGTGGACTGTATAAATTTATATCTGTACTTTTATATTTAAATGGATTTTGTCAGGAGATTTTTACATGCATTTTTTCAATATGAAGTTCTTTTACTTTTATTCAATCTGCCCTATAAATTAATTTACTCAAAATTAATATGTTACTTCTAATATTCTTTTACTTTTTCATTCTCTTACTGAGATTATCTCGCTTTTACTTTCTTTTACTGAAATTCTTCTATTTTTTCAGCCCTTTTGCAAAATCTCTCATAAGCTTTATATCATGCAGGATAATTACATCGTGTGTTACTCCTTGCAATTTTCCTGTCCACAGCCTTTTAATGATAGGAAAAATTCAGTTTTCTCCGGAAGCTTTCGGAAATGCGGACCTGATTATACGCGTTATTGTAGCAGGAGATTATGTTTTTCTGGCCTCGGGCCTGAAAACCGAACTACCATTAATTAACCCGGATGTCTATATAAAGGCAGAGAAAATGGCAGAGAAACTCAACCTTAAAGTTATGGAATTGCTTGACAGCAGGCAGCTCTCAATCAGCGGACTCTCACGGGAACTGAAAGCCGGAGGTATAGAAGAACACCGGCTGGTTCTGACCGGCTACCTCAGGGCACTCAGGGATCTTGAACTTCTGGAGGAAATCGAAGTTCCCCCTTCCAAAATCTATTCTTTGCCTGAAAACGGCAAGGAGCCTCTGCCAGAAAAGGGCAGGGAACTCAGTCCGGCAGATCCCTCTGATTCTGAAGATATTTATCTCATTTTCAGGGCACAGCTCCTTAAAATCGATCTGGATTTCCGGATTCCTGTTGGTGTTTATGTAATTTCCAGACTGTTTGAAAGGCCCTGTTTCCGCAGGGAGTTAAAACTTGTAGGAATCACCCAGAAACACCTTGACCGGTATATGGAAAAACCCGGAATGGTTTGCGAAGTCCCTGACTCATACCTGAAAAAAGCCCGGGCAGATATTACAAAAATAGAGATTCCTTTAGATGACCCTGCATACGAAATCCGGGAAAACAGGGAAGAAGTAACCAGGTTTGCAAACGATGTGCTTGCAGGGATGATTAAACACAGGATGGACCTCGAAGGGCTGGTAGCAAAAAGCAAGCAAACTACTCTGGTGTCCTGAAACACTTTTATTCCCTATCCTGAAAGCCTTTTAGCAAATCAGAATTACAATCAGGATTCAAATAGCAGACATGTTGGTCCGAATATGAAAGTTGCCTGTATCCAGATGGATGTGCTTCACTGCAGGAAGCAGGAAAACCTTGAAAAAGCCCTTTACATGGCTCTCAAAGCCGTTGAGAAAGGAGCCGAGTTAATTGTTTTTCCGGAGGTCTTTTCCACAGGTTTTTGCTATGAAAACTTCAGCCATGCAGCAGAAAGCCTTCCATCCCCTACTCTTGAGAACCTTGCGTGTTTTTCCGAAGCAAATGACTGCATTATCCTGGGTTCAATTATTCAAATGGATCGTGGAGAAGATAGTGGAGAATACGGTTTTAAGAACGGAGAAAAGGTTTCTTCCGGGAAAGATATTCCGGAAAGTAAGAATTTTGCGGAAAGTAAGAATTCTGCTCTTTACTATAACCTTGGCTTCTGTTTTGAGTCCGGAAACCTTGCCGGCACCTACCGGAAGACCCACCCCTTCAAAGCCGAAAACAGGTATTTCTCAAAAGGCAGTTCTATTGAGCCCATTTCCCTTAAAAAACAGAGTCTGAAAATCGGGTTTGAAATCTGCTATGAGCTCCGTTTTCCCGAGGTTGCAAGAAAACTTTCCCTTGCAGGCTCTGACCTGCTTGTGACCACAGCCGCCTTTCCTAACCCCCGGTCTGAGCACTGGAAAACCCTTGCAAAGGCAAGAGCAATCGAAAATCAGATTCCTCACATCGCCTGCAACAGGATAGGTTCTGCTCCCGACTGCAACTACTTTGGAAACTCAATGATAATCGACGCATGGGGTGAGGTAAAAGCCGATGCCGGCAGCAAAGAATGTGTGATTGTCTGTGACCTTGACCTTGAGGGAAAAGAAGATATTCGAAAGGCTATTCCTATTTTTGAAGACCGGAGAATGGAGCTTTATTGATAGGCTAAAGCAGAGCTGCTCTTGAAAAATGAGAGATACCCGGATGATATTCCGGGTACGGCCTGGAAAATCTGGAGATCTCCTCAGGTATCCCGCCTGCATTAAAGTAAGTAAATAAGGTTTTTCGAATTTTAGAGTTTATCGGATTTCAGCCCGGATATTTCTGTAAAACCAGGAAAACCTTAAACAGTTTACTTTATGCGAACGGATGTTTTGCTGAATCCTTTTTGGCCAGCGCCTCTTTTACTGTCGGACTGCTCTCCATTGCACGGGATATTGCAAGCTTTGTAGCTTCATAGTTATATTCGTAGACTTTATCTTTGTCTTTTGCATCCCATTCGATAAAGACAGAAACAATTATGAAAATGTCATCTGCCTGCTCTTCAGGCAGTATTCCGGCAGCTACCGAGTCCATAACCGCTTTTGCAACTGCAGCCTGTGCCGGCCCGAACATAAGGGCAGCCTGTGCCACATTCTTGATCGTTACCTTGTTTACAAGCAGGGTTGCAGGTTTTGGCTGGAGATTCGGTTCAAGGACAGCAAGGAGCGGGGTGTGGCCCTGCCTGGGCATTGCAAGGGAATTCATAAACGCTGCCTCTACAGGTCCTCCTCTTGGTCCGATGATAAGGTCGATGTGTGCAATTTCCGGGCCTGAACCAATGAGGGCTTCTCCGATCATGCTTTTTAAAACAGTTTTTATCAATTTCAACACCTCAAGTCTATTTCTACAAAGGAAAAATCGTACCTACTCCCTTTCCTGAAAGAGATATTTACTGATATTTTGATGATGTTATGATAATGGGGCAGGAGAGAGTAAGGCTGTTTCCATATGTAGAGAATAAATTAACCTTTAATACTTTTAAACATAAATAAATAATTTGTTAGTTCCCTGCCCTTGCCTATAGATATATTTTGTCCAGAATCTTTTGCTTTGAAACTTTTTCCCGGAGAAACTTTGTCCCTGTAACAGAATGGCTTTTACATAGGATCGGGAGTAGATGGAATTATTGCCCGGAGAGCCAGACTCTTCCTGCCTCATAATCGGACTATGGGGTGCATGTCTGCAAAAGAAGGGTGACATCTTGAACTTGATCGTGTGGTCAACAGCAAAAGATAAGGAATAAAAATACGATCCCGTAGGAGAGTACTCCGGGTTTCAAAAGTACTCCGGGTTTCAAAACTCATTTTGGAAACAGGAATGGAGATTTTTTCGAAAAAAGAGATTAATTTAAAACTGCTTTTCACAGGGAAATCCCTGAAAGGATCTCAAACCTTTTGTTCCAGTGGTCGAGTCCCCTTTTTGCCGCATACCAGTCGAAGAAATCACTTTCATCTCCCATGTTTCCGGCTTCGAACCTTGCTCTTAGCTCACTTGAGCTGTACCCGAACTTTGTTTCAAAATCCTCACAGATTATAGAATACCGCTTGACCTTGTATTTTGCAACATGCTTTTCATGTTCAAGAGCCGAACGGATAGCCTCACATACTTCCTGAGTTGAGAAATCAGTCTCTATATTAAGTGTGAAACTCATGTCTATCCCTATTAAGAATAGTCTCCTATTTCATATAAAGTAATTAGAAAATAAACAATTGGACAGGTTTATTACCTGAAAAATCTCTTTCTCAGACCTTCCATTTCACGAGCTTATTTTCATAACTACCTTATTTTTTTTATCGTTTTTTTATCGTTTCTTTTTATCGTTTCTTTTTCTCCGTTACAGCAATCCCTATCAGAAGTATTACCATAAACCCGACAAGAACCTTGATGGCCGTGGAAGTTCCTGACCAGTCTTTATCTTCAGCCACTGGTAAGGACCATGAAGATGTTTCAGGCATCTCCTGCCGGCTGCCTATGGAGAGCTCTAAAGGTTCCGTGGATTTTTCGGGTTCCCCTTCTTTATACTCAACAGCTTTCTTGCCTGTTATGATTGCAAACGGAGAGAAACCCGGGGTTCTGGATTCAAAATACATATAATGGTTGTCTTCTCCCGTTTTACGCGTAGGAAGGGCATTCCATTTCCCGCCTGAATACCTGTACATGAATACTGATGGGCCTTCAGTCTCGTTTTCTGTGATCTCTGCCCTGTTGACTCTGAACCCTATGACAGCGTTGGCAATGTTCTCGGGAGTTGCAAAGCCTTCATTTCCTACCCAGATGTTCAGGTACCTGTAGACAATTCCGGAGGGATCTTTTGGGGTCAGGACAGACCTGCCTTTAAGCTGTTCGATTATGGCTGTGGTCTTTCCGAAGTTTCTCTTTGAATCGAACTTCACATACATAATAGAAGTGGCATTTTTAGCGAACTCGAACCTTATGCGATCCCCATTTGTAATAAACTCCTGAGCAAGTTCCTTGACTTCAACATTACTTGCAGGTTCAGGAGAGCCGCCTCCTCCGCCTGATGATGTTCCGCTAGAGCCTCCTGATCCACTGCTGTCTGCTTCGTCCCCTACTTTAATGTAGTCAGTCCAGGTCACAGCGCTATATCCGTAAGCATTGCTGACATTGAGGGTTACGGAATAACTTCCGGATTTCGAATACTCGTGGCTCGGGTTCTGGGAGGTGGAAGCGTCGCCGTCTCCGAAGTCCCAGAGCCAGGAGGTAATGTTGCCTGTGGAAGTATCGTTAAACTGAACGGTAAGGGGGACATCCCCTGTCCGCGGTAAGGCGATAAAAGAAGCATGAAGCCCCTCTCCGACCATAATATAGTTGGATTTGGTAATATTGTCCCATGCAGTACCATTACCTGCCCGTAAAGTTACTGTATAGAACCCGTTGTCCTTAAACTTGTAAACAGGGTTTTGTTCCGTTGAATCTATGGTCCCGTCCGAGTTAAAGTCCCATTCCCAGGCCGTAGGGCCGCCGGTGGATAGGTCTTCAAACCGGACAATAAGAGGAGCTTTGCCGGAAGTTATGTTTGATTTAAAATCAGGAACTGGTGCAGAGACTGAAAATACGTTTACAGAAGAAGGGGCCTCAAGGGTGTTAGACCCAAAGGCATTTGTTACTGTTAATCTTACGGTATAAGTCCCGGAGCCGGAATAGATGTGAGTAGGGCTCTGAGATTTGGAAGTCTCGCCGTCTCCAAAGTCCCAGAGCCAGGAATTCACGTTTCCGGTAGAGGTGTCAGTAAATTGAACTGTAAGTGGGGCATTCCCTTCTTGCGGAGATGCGGTAAAAGCAGCTATCGGCGAATCTCCGACTGTAATGTAGTTGGGTTTTGCCATATTGCCCCGAGCAGTGTCGTTGACTGCATTCAGGATGACAGAATAAGTCCCCGGAGCTTTGTACACATAAACAGGGTTCTGTTCAGTTGAGTCAATTTTTCCATCACTGTTAAAGTCCCATTCCCAGGCGGTGGGATTGTTAGAACTCAGGTCCGTAAACTGAACGGCAAGAGGGGCTGCGCCTGAGGTTAAATCAGATGTGAAATCAGCTACTGGAGCGGCTATTGAATATGTGCGGATATAAGACGGAACTTCAAGAGTATGGGACCCGTAAGTATTTGTTACAGTCAGTTTCACTGTATATGTCCCTGCTGTAGTGTATGTGTGTGAAGGGGTTTTGTCTTTTGATGTGGTGCCGTCTCCGAATTCCCAGAGCCTGGAAGTAATTGACCCTGTAGAGGTGTCAGTAAACTTGACGGTAAGCGGAGCTTCTCCCTCGCGCGTAGAAGCGGTAAAACTTGCTGTCGGCCCGTTTCCGGCAGTAATGTAATTAATTTTTTTGATAGTATTCTTGACAGTGCCATTGATTGCCGTGAGGGTGACTGAATAGGTCCCGGCAGTTGCATACGAGTAAACCGGGTTCTGTACGGTTGAATCTACCTTTTCGTCCGAATTAAAGTCCCACTTCCAGGATGTCGGCCCGCCGCTTGAACTGTCCCTAAACTTGACTGTGAGAGGAGTTTTGCCTGAAGTTACGTTGGAGTTGAAACTGGCTACTACAACAGGAACTACGGTTTTTTCTTTAACAGTAATATAATTGTTCTTGACAGCACTGTTTGAGGTAGTGCCATCACCTGCTTTCAGAGTTACGGTATAGGTTCCCGGATTTTCAAATATGTAGCTCGGATTTTGTTTAGTTGAATCCGGGTTTCCGTCAGAATCAAAGTCCCATTCCCAGGCGGTCGGACTCCCGCTTGAGCGGTCTTCAAATTGTACTGTTAGTGGAGCGTCTCCTGATACCTTGGAAGCTAGAAAGTCCGCAATAATTGTTTCATTTTCACCATCGGCAGCAGAGCTCAAATCCGAACCCACAACTACCGACAATGCCGAAGATATTAAAAATAGAAATATCAATGCCGTTATTTTTTTCAATTCACACACCCTATTTACTTTTCGCGTTTCTGCTGACCGCTTTTCTACTGACATACCACTACTCCATAAGGCATATTCAGCTGGCTGTTTGGAAAAGAACTTTAAGCTAATTTTAACCGGATTTGTAACTATTTAATTTACATTACCCCGAATTTTCTATAGAGCCTCATTGGTATTTGGAACTGGTAATTTGAAGCCCTTCTGCTGTAAACTAAGTCACCCCATCACTAAATCCAGGTAGAGTTACTTTTCTTTTTTGAATTTCTTCTGGAAAAGTAAATCTCATAAACTGTTAAGCTGGCCTTAAGTCCAAAAGTCTGTAAGGTTTACTTATAAGATTGAAGTATTACTTATAAGACTGAAGTATTCTTCTCTTACAATATATTACCAAGATTATCTTATATAAATAAACTAACATTTTAAATGGAAATTACTATCCGAAATATAAGCTTTTTGATTTAAGACCATCCGGGCATCTTTTTTTCATAGCATCTAACGTCATATTTTGATAAATCCGTTTTTATATTAATAACTATGACAACGAACCGCTCTTCACCTCGGGAGTTCGCATATAATGTATTCGGTGCGCTCAGGGATGGAATATGATAGTTTCCGAGTTTTTTAAAGTAGCTTTTTACCTTTAGTACGAATTTATGGCTTAAAGAAAAGGGAAAGTGAGGGGAGGTGTCAACCGGGATTAATAAAGAGAACTGCAAAGGAAAAATTGGTGAGAAGAACCGATAAGAGAACTGATAAGAGAACTGATTAGAGAACTGATTAGAGAACCGATAAGAGAACCGATAAGAGAACCGATAAAAGAACCGATAAAAGAACCGATAAAAGAACCGATAAAAGAACCGATAAAAGAACTGATTAGAGAACCGATAAGAGAACCGATAAGAGAACTGATTAGAGAACCCTATGAAATTCAAATCTCTTTTACCTGGATTGCTTCTTTTAGCATGTGCGAGAAAAGGTCGGTACCCCACTTAAGGGCTTCAGGTTCGGAACTTATCAGGCTTTCGTGTTCAAAGAATTTCTCCCCTGGGAAAAGAGTGAGCAGAAAAAACCTATCTGTCACTGTAAGGTCTGCAATTTTAGGATCTTGCGGGAAGATAAACACCCTGACGTTTCCAAAATTCAGGAAAGTGCACAGTTCTTCCCTGTAATCCGTTTTGAACCTCTGGAACACTGGCTCTGTAAACATCAAAGAAATTTCCACTCCTTTTTTTGCAAGTTCCGGGTAGAGTGTGGTAAAAGAAGGGTGGAAATAGGAAGCAAAACCGAAAATATGCGTGGAGAGATGAAGCTTTTCTACAAATTCAGGGTTAAGTTCGAACATGTGGCTCACCTCCGGAAGGATGAGTTTGCAGTTCTTCAGTTCATAAAGTCTTTTGCGTAAAAAAGGAGGAATTCCTTCAAGGTTTCTTTTCGTCCAGTAATCAAAATTTTCTTCCAGGACTTCCAGGGTGTCCAGAAAAGGCGGCATTTTGTCCGCGATTATAATTCCCATTGGAGAAAGTTCATAGGTATGCCCCTTCTGTATAACGAGATTACATTCTTTCAATTTTTTGATCTGAGGGAGGATTGAAACAGGGCCTACGGAAAGGTTTTTCTGAATTTCAGCCATACTCCGTGGCTTATCTTTCAGAAACAAAAGAAGTTTCTTCCTTTTCTCAGAGAGAAAAACCAGCTCTATTAATTTGACTTGCTCCTTCATCAAAACACCGTAAAGAAAACACCAATGATGTTTAGATGGCAGAACAGCTATTTATACATTGTCATAAAATTTTAACCGTCTCATGGTGTGTACGAAAAAATGAAACAAGGATGGAAAATGAAAGGAGGAAGGAAAATGAAACAAGGACGGAAAATGAAACAAGGATGGAAAATGAAACAAGGATGGAAAATGAAACAAGGATGGAAAATGAAACAAGGAGAATGAAAAAAATATTCTACAGGTTCGGACAACAAAGGCTGCCGGAAAGGGTATGATTCTTGCAGCGAGTGGCATTCTGCCAGTTAGAACCTGATAGCATCAAGGACAGCCAGTTTTTGCTTCCAGTGGTCAAGCCCTCTTTTTGCGGCGTACCAGTCAAAATATTTGTCGTCGTCTATATATTCACCGGCTTCAAATTTTTGTATAAAGTCTGTGGAGATCAGGTCGTACTGGTCTTCAAATTCATCGCAGATCATGGAATAGCGATATACCTTGTATTTTGCAAGATGTTTCTCATGTTCCAGAGCTGAGCGAATAACCTCGCTTACTTCCTGTAGCGAGTAATCGGTGTCAATCTGCAATGTAAGGTCCATGTTTATCCCATAGAAGAATTGTTGATAGTTCTAAAAATGTTGCTGATACTAAAAATTGATCCTATATCTCTTTTTCTATTTATTATGAGTTGCATCCTCCGGAATCCAGGGAATATCGGAAGCATAAGGCTAAGATTCAAAAATCTAAGTATTTTATCACAATCACATAACTTGAAAATTTATCGGACAGAGTTCCTTCCGTTGTCTCAGGGTCTGTGATCTTCAGAATACGCTTTTTAGATTGGGGCAGAATTCAGGTCCACCTGCGAATTGAGACCAAAAAAGCCGGAATGAATGAGTTAGTAAAAATAAAAAGAAATAAGGGAAAATAAAAAAATAAAAAAATTCAGAACAGATAGGTGTAGAAAGTGTGGATTTGGATATTAAACCTACACCGTCATCAGTTTCGGGTTACGATACGGATTATCCCGGAGTTCTCCATGTTCTTATAAATGAATGCTGAGGAGTATGCAAGCAGCATGAACTTAAAGCCCTGGGCAAAGTCCATTTCCATGAACATTAATATCATGTACATGAAGAAGGTAAATTGTATTACACACAGGAACATTCCGGCTGCGGTGAACATTTTCTGACGACTGCTACTATCACTACTGTCTGGATCATCTGATTCTTCTGACATTTTGTTTCGGACCTCGCAAATAAAAGTGCTAAAGGTTTTTTTATATTTAGTTTGTTTTTTATTTTATTTTATTTTGGTTTGTGTTTTTTACTTGATTCTGCTTTTTACTGAAGGCAGTTTTCAACCAGCTCAAATTAAATAGTCCCCCCGGCTTTACAGCATAGCAACTAGCTTCTCTGAAGCTTTTAAAACGAGACAAAAAGCTGAAAACTTCAACAGATGCATCTGAAGGTTCAGTTACATTGATCCTCTGGTGCAACATTTATATGAAAAAACACGCTCCAATTTAGAGACTTTTATACAATCTTACTATTTGTTATGGATGGTATATATAACTTTCGAGGGGAGGGTGGGTACTGCTGAGCTTGAACCCGTTTCTCATTTTGAGGTTTTGAGATCATACGTCAATTCCCAGGATAATTTTTAGCCTTTCATCCTGGATGGCAAGGCTTCTTTTTGCCGCATACCAGTTGAAAAAGTCATCAGAATCCCCGGTTTCTCCGGGATCTAATTTGCGAAGCTGGAATCTTTTCCGGCGGCGGGAGATTTTTAGGACTTATATTTTATTTTTAGTCTCCCCCTTCAGATTCCTGCACAACCGAAGAGAAAAAGCAGAATATCACTTCCTCCGGGCGGGATTTTCAAGAAATAATTTTTATTTTTTGGCTGTGGGCGGCTGCTCAGAACTTTCCCGGAGCTGCCTTCGTTAATATTAAGCGAAAAAGCAAAACGTTGGGCGGAAATTTCATTAACTGATTTATAAAAGCAACAAAAACCCGAGATCGAAATAAAGTCCTCCGCGCAACTTCTTTACCATTTTTTCAGCAATTCAAAAAACTAAAAAACAATAAAAGCGTCTAATTATTATACGCTAAAGGCTAAATCCTATACTATAGGCGAAACCATGTCTGTTTTATCTGAAATCTTCGGGGACTGTCCCCAGGCAAAGATAATTGAAGTATTTGCAGAAACCATGACGACAAACTGTATATTGCCGATATAGTCCGGATGACGGGCGTTTCAAAAGCAACCGTCTACAAGCATCTGAATAAATTAGTTGCAGAAGGAATTGTCGAAGAGAAAGGCAGAGCAGGAAACATCCGGTTTTACCAGTTAAATCCCAGCAGCCCGAAAGCAAAAATTATCCTGATGCTCGAAAGGTTTATTGTTTCCGAAAAGCTGGACAAATTGGTGGGAGAAGGGTCAGGAGAAGAAGGCGGGAAAAACTTTAATGTGGCTGCTTACGGAGATGAAAATCCGGAGCATCCGATCTCTGGGGAGAGTGGAGGGAGCCGCGAAGAAACTGCGGCTTTTAAAGAAGAGCCGAAATATATTGATTCTTATGGTATCGAAGCGGCGTCTACAGCAGACGGTGAGACCTACCTGATTGGGAATTTTGAAAGCTTTGAAGACGCCAAAGACTTCCTCGAATGGGAGTTAAACCACTTTGAAACCACTAATGCCAGGATAATCAGACACACTGAAAGGACAAGCATGGAAGCAATATTTACAGACATCCTTGAAATGTTCTTTTACCATAAACCGTATTCTAGGGATTCTCAAATAGGAGTTACGCACTTGATAAGTAAAACCAAGCACATAAGGGCTTACCAAGAATATTGTGCTGTAGACCGTTTGGTACTTCCCAATACTGGTTTTTTGTTCATCTGCGTAAGTCCTATCAAATATAAAAGTAGAGGATGTTTGTGGAGATTCTGGCACTGTCTTGGACGTATTCAGGAAAACTGGCCACGATTTTATAAGTTGCTGCCTACGCTTCATTCATAAGAGAGAAGACTTTCAAGACTCAGTTTTTATTTTTGTCAGTATTGGGATGATACTTAAAACCGAAAAATGAATGACCTAATAGAGAGCATAAATACTCAATTCAAGCTTTCAAAAAAATCGTTATAGTCATAGATTACTTTCATCGCTTCAATTTCTTTTGAGACATTAACCTTTTCAACGAAATCAACCTTGAATAATTCTGCATCTCTTATAAGTTGACTCATTTGCTTTTCAAGTTTTGAGTATATATATGAGTACTTATCCTCCTTTTTATTAGAGCTCTTAAACACATTTCGCCTTAAATTTTGAATTGTAAGAGCAGCTGCGTATGATTTCTCCGCAATCATTGTATCAGCTGTTAAAAAAGAGGATATTTCAGATATATATTTAAAAATAATTCTCATATCTTGAGGAGTGAAGGGATGTTCTGTTCGATACAATTTATATGTTTCAGAATCAACCATAACTTCTTCATAATTTGTCCACCAACTAGAAATGTAATCAGGATTCTTTGCGGTAATTCCTGAATCTGCTAGAATCTTTGCAATTTCATCCTTTGACTTTTGGGGAGAGATACTATTCTGTTCTGCAAAAGTTTCAATTGTTCGCTCCAGAAGATCAATCCATAGAATCGAATCATTGAATAATTGTTTAAATCCCTTCCACTCAAACGGTCCTTTCTGGAATTGAAGTTTGTCTCCCCATTTCATCATGAATTTAAAAAATATAGATCTAAACGATTGATAGAAACCCAAACGATTGAGAATAACTTCCGTATTAATTAATTCTCTCTTCATCGAGGAAGTGGAAGAGTCAAGACTAAAGGATATTTCTCTGAAAGAATTTCCATCCTTAAGCATAATATCTCTATCAAGAGGAAGAAATAAACCTCTATTTTGAGAATCAATGCACAGAATAGCTGTCTCTCCACAAGTTAACTTATAATAATTATTATATTCATCTATAATATCTGAAGTTTTTCCATAAATACTCACTCCAGAATAAGGCATAGAATACTCTTCCTCGCCCAATTCAATATCATCAATATATTGTAATTTTTCATTTTCATCAAAGTTAACTTTAGACAAAAGACCTCTTAGCAGGCAAGGTGCAGGAGTGTCATCATAAATTCTGACAACAGGATAGGCGTTTATCTCAAGTAGTCTCTTGTCTATGATTTCTTTTATCCTTCCGATTGTTTTATTAGTTCCAACAAAGAAAAATTTATCAACATCAGAAGAATGCAAATTATAACTTAAAGATGGATATCCTGTAGATAGTACAAAATGTTTGAAGCCCTCTGGAACAATCCTTTCAATACTTCCTAATTTCTCCCAACTACACACAGTTAGAAAAGATGAAATTTGTTCTGGTATTGAATCCTCTTGACGAAGTAAACGTTCAGCTCCTTTGGATTCAAAGCGAGGAACAATTATCGTAATGTAACACCCATTATTTTTCTTGAATATATCCCTGACAATATCCCGCATTTTTTCTCTAAGGGGATTCCTCTGAATATATGAATCAGTATAGAAAACTTTTCTTATAGAATCATTTAAAGAAGTGAAGAGTTCTTGTTCAATTTTCTGGCTGAGATCAGTAAATAAAATATCATAAGTCAATGGGTAATTCCATTGCTTCATCACAGATAGGATTTCAGGTTTTCCGTATTCTCCGACCACATTTAAAAGTGTTGAAAAAACTCTAGAAAAATACAGCTTTACATCTTTCTTAGTTTCCTCATCGATACTCTTCAAGCATTTCCCCAATAACTCAGAAATCTCATCGTAAGAATCAATCGAAATGTATTCTGGCTTAATTTCTCTAAGCTTTTCTTTAGGCATTTGTTCCATTTTTGAAGACAAAGGATTTGGATGTCTTGAATCACTATCAGGATTCAGATCACCAAGAAAAGTGGGGGAATCCCAAGTGTGAAATAATACCCTGATAGAACCAAAAACGGTTTCATTTGCACCAATTCTATATAAGTGACGGATATCTGGATTAGTCGAAAACATCAGAACTGTGCTGATATCAGTTTTTCTCAAAAACTCCATTAACTTTTCCGTTCTAGGGCCAACGTACCTGGAATCCGAGATGATTTCATCCATATTTTCAATTATAAGAACATCAGGAGATACTATTTTTATGCTTCTAAGTACCTCCGAAATTTCAGATTCAATTGAAAAAAAGTGTAACTTGATTTTTTTATCAAGAATTTCTTCAGCAGCTTCTTCATCGTGAAAAAACGACTCAATTTCCGTTCCACAATTTTTTAATTTTGTAGAGTTAACAAGGAGTTCCCAAAGCCATATCTTCTTATAGTTAAGACTCCCTGTCCATCGAGTTTGCTTTTCAAGAGAAACATTCCATTCTCCATTTTCATTTATAACTTCAATTTTTTTTCCATCGTTTTTAGGAACAGAAATTTCTCTTAAAAAATTATCTCCAAGTTCTTTTGCTTCTCTAAGGATTGAATTTTTACACTTTCTTACAGTACCGTGACATAATTTATTTCTTGTTTCATTTTCACCAAACTTTCTATATTTAACTTCTACAACATCTTCTTTTTCGAAAATCATTTCCCTTTTAAGATTGTTGCTTTCTTGTTTTAATTTAGGTGGAAAAAAATTATCTTCACCCTCAATATAAACAGTCTTACTAAATACATCATACGAAGAATATGTAGGTACATAATATTTACTTTCATTATTTGTTGAGTAATTTCCAATGACTGCAACTTTTCTGTTAGGGAAAGTTAAAAGATATTCTGATGCGAGAAGGGGGATGAAACGAAGGTCATTCCATGGCCAAGTGACAAGGAATATTCCTTTAGGATTATCTTTTATCCAGTCAAGATAAGATTTTTCGATGTCATTTGGCACAACTTTCCATATAAGAGGCAAATGGGAAAGATAATTTTCCGATCTCTTTCCTTCCTTTTCTGTAACATACTTTACAGTTTCGGGAAATGATTCTGTGAAAATATTTACTTCAGTATAGAATAATGCATTGCAAGAAGAACATCTAAGATGTTTCTTGTCAATAAATTCAATTGGTTTCCCAGTTACGTGAGGTTCATGACAATTGGGACAAGTATAAGCAAAATGGTAATAAGTTCTCATTTCTTCTCCAACTTTTTTATTAATTTTAAAATCTGGAGCGCTATAGATGGATCCTCTACTAGAAAACCAAGCTCATAATTATTTGTCATTCCACTAAATGTAAAATTAGCCGATCCAGAAAGAACTTTTTTGCCATCAGCAACAAGAACTTTAGCATGAAGTATTTCATCTTCAACTCTGTGTATTTTTAGATAATTAAATTCTTTTTGTAGATTTAGTATATAATCTACAGCCTCGTTTCTTATCGCAAATTCATCACCGTATAAGTATATTTCAACCTTGACTCCTCTTTCTAATGCCTTTCTCAATTTATTCACAATGCTCATATCTGTGAGAACATAAGCTGTAAGAGAAAGTTCATTAGTGGAATTCGAAATCAGATCATTGATTACCGATCTAAATGATCTTATCCCGTATCCAACCCATTTTTCACCTGTAGCCACAGGAACAATTTCTTCAATCATCGTCAATCTCCAATGAGAAGATGCCTATCAAGCCAAAGGTTTCTATGTTCACATGAAGTTTCAGAAATCAAAAGACAACTATAACACGCCGCTCCATTTACACATTCTGCTGATTTAGTTACATCACAGCAAAGTGGATCATTAGAACAAAGCAAAATATTCCCAACTGCACTATTGATAATTTCGTGGAATATATCTACTGATCCTACAAGTCCCCCCATCCCTCCATCTTCTCCTGGAGATGTATTATAAATAAGAATACCCCCATTTTTTCCATCACGAGATATGTAAACTCTTTCCCTCAGTGAAACTGCTGAATAACCGGTGTGTGAGGATAAAGCTCTGATGATTGCATGAGAAAGTGTATGGAGCCAGACAAATTCGGGTTCAGCAGAAACCTCCGACCATCCTGAATCAGACTTCATACCCGACGCTGCATATTCTTTCCATAGGTTGTAAGCAGGTTTTGAGGTTAGATCAGGCACTTTTCTTTCACCAAATGTAATGAATATACCTTCACCAAATCCTTCATACCCTGGATACCAGATACTTCCATCCGAAGGCAAATACACACCTGATGAGACTAATAATTGGGGTTCACTTTCATCTGCAGTTGATACTATACGTCTGTAGCCAAGCTGAACTGTGATTGTTCTGATCTTACTAATCGGGTGAACAAGCAATTCAGGAATGAGAGGTGAGGTTGAGATTATCTTTTTTGGATGCCCCATAACAAAATTTTTGGTTGAACTTCCTGCTCCTGATAGCAGTGAATCAAATTCTTCATACATTAAACTCATGAAAGATTTGTTTTCATCGTTTAAGCGTTTATAAAGATCACAGAATTCTAATACACCTTTTTCTCTAATTTCTTTACTTATAACTTCAAGCGAATCATCAGGAATTCTTCCTTTTAAACTACTTGTAATCCAGTCTATAACAGTATTAGCATCCATCCTAAGTAAAATATCGGAAGGCATTTTCACCATTGTATCAAGAGCTATTGAAACATCATACCTTTGAAGAATTCTTGATATCTGATTATCGAATTCTGGAATTGTCAAAAGGGTCATTGTTTCAGGAACCCTGAGTGAAGTTGACTGCCTCTGCATTATTTTCATTATTTTTTCACAATTTTTTGACCTATCAGGCTTGGTATAAATGGGAAAATAATCGCTAGAAGGAGATTCTCTTTCAGGAATTCTTCCCTTACAGAAAAAATTCATTTTGTAAATTTCCTTCATATTTTTTCTAGCTCTACAAATAGGGCATTCTATGATAATATCTTCTAGAGAACTTCCGTTTGCTTTCCAGCGGAAGTAGTCTGGTTTACATGATGAGCTTTTATGGACAGCATAATTCCAGTTTACTTCATCGAGGTGACCATCTGGACATGCTGCAACAAATCTAACTGCAGAAGATTCATCGTTAGTTTCACATAGAGGACATTTAGATCCGTTATACAAAATGGGGGCATGATTTCCTCTTCTTCCATAGCAGACTTTCCACACTGGGAAAACATATGTTGAGTAAACGCGATAATTGCTTTGCTTTCCAAGTCCAGCGTTTGTAGGCAAAGCTAATATGCGAATATTCGTTTTTTCTTCCGATCTGCTTTTAATGTACTTGGAAATCCTTGTCTCTGCGATTTCAAATCTTCGAAAAGTATCCGGGTTAAAGTTCTCACCAAGTCCTTTTTCCAGAGATGGAATAATCCGAGGTCCTTTTTTAGTTTCAATTACGGAACCCGGACCATAAGTAAGAACAAACTGCGATCTGCTTATATGCTGAAATTCCCTTGTCATATTTATACCTCAAACGCAGTAGTTTCTTCTATTTCACGAAGAGATTGTGGAGCGTTTTTGTAAACAACACATAAACCAACCTTTTCATGTGCTGGATCTCCAAGTATTACATTTTTTTCAGGAGGCCTATATAGAGTATACTCATTATAAACCAAATTTTTAGTGAAACCAAGCTTTTGTGAGATTCCAAGCCATCGATCATACTGAGAACGGAAACACTGGATCGCTTTTTTGGAAACATCACGAGGTAAGCATCTACTCAAAAACCTTTCGAAGTCATTCAATGACTCCTCACTTTGAATAATATGACCTGATTCAACAAACCATCTAGAACTGGGATCAGGCATATTTCTTAGAAAAGAAACAATTGCAGGACCCGCTGCTTTCTCTAAACATCCGTCTGAAAAAGGAGAAACAGAAGCAGGTTCTACCTCGATGTTTATTCTATGATGGTACCCTGTAAATATTTCATAATGGCTAAGATCTCTTGCTCTCCCAGCTTTATAAAATGTGACAACCAGAGCTCCATGATCTCTTCCCACGCGACCAGTTGCCTGAATGTACTGAGATGTTGTTTTGGGTTGCCCGTTTACAACCATCAAGGATAAGTGAGGAATATCTACACCAGTTCCAAACATTGATGTGGTGAATATAGCATCAGGGTTTTCATTAATAGTGCGTTTCTTTCCCTGTTCCAGTTCTTCAAGTAGCTGTGGAATATCAGTAGAGTTTATCCGGCTTGAAAGTTCAACAACCTTTTCTGCATCCAAATTTCGAACTGAACCTTTGGAAATATTATTTAACCTTTCAATAATGTCTTCTCTAAAAAGTGATCTATTCCCTCCTAACTCCCTAATGGAATTAAAGTAACCTACAAGAGTCCAGAAATTTATAATGTCCTTTTCAGAGCAATTCTCTTCACCAGTCTGCAGCATCCTTGACCATATTCTTATAATTGGTGTCAACGGACCTCTTCCTGGTGCATAGATCCCCATGTAAACTCTTCCGGGTCTATTTTCATCCCATCCAGATGACCAGACAGGCATTCTTACAAAAAAACTATCTTTGAAAGTTAGACCGTATGCCGGAAACTGGAATAACGGTCTATTAAAAAGACTTTTAACTTGAATCGCTGCATCATTAACAGTTGCAGAAGATGCAATATACTTTGGAATTCCGCCTGATTCACGGATAAGACCATCAACAATACACTCATAAATACCAAACATACTACCCAAGGGCCCATCCATTAAATGAAGTTCATCCTGTACTATCATATCAGGCGGAAGGAATGGATTTACATTAGTGGAATACTTTGAAATTGCACTTTTGGTGTAATTGTTTGGTAATAATTCTTCTGAATCATCACGATAGTAACCATAAAATCCATTATATTTTTTCACGTTTCCAAATATAGAACTAGACCTGGGCTCAAAAGCCAGTCTTGCTATTTTATCTGCTGTACTTACAATAATAGTTGGACATCTATGGTATATCTGTTCATCAACTGTATATGCTGGAATAGGAATATGTGAATTTTCAGCAAATGGGGAAGAATTGTCCTTCACAAACAGACCGTCTGGTAATTTCTTTTTTGAATTTCCAGAAACATTTGAGGGCACACCTTCCTTATAATTAACATCACTGTTAAGATCACATTCAGGATTCGGGCAAAAAATTTCAAAATCAACAGGTGAGTCTTTTTTTCTTCCAACTTCATTGTATGAAGGGAAATAACCAGGTCGTGACGGTCTGAAAGAGACAACTTTAACTTTAAGCTCTTTTTCAAGTTTCGAAATAATATCATCAAACTCTTTTTCGTCAACTTTTCTGGAGCTGTCAAGTGCAATATACATTATGAAACAGTTGCTAAGGCATCTATTATCTGAAACTTGAATTTCCGTAACCAAATCAGAAACTGATATAAGCTTTGAAACGTGACTCTTCAATTCAGAGAGAGTTTTTTCATACTTAATTACGAGATATATTTTATTAACCCCAGCTGGTAAACCCGAACTGGGAACAGCAAGCCAACTGCCACATACTGGACATTTTACTATCTGAGCAGGTTCACCTTCTGACGATGAACTGTTTTGTAATGCCTTAATCGCTCCTTGTTCACCACGGAGATGGTTAGGAGATACCCCTCCTCCTACCCACATTCCCACAGAAAATCTTACCGTTCCGTATAGCCAATCTTCGGATATAGAACACTTTTGTGGCCTCCATCCAGAAAGTCCCTGCTTATTCAAAACACGTAGGTATTCTGCTGCCGTAATCATAACAAGTGTTCTTCTAAATTGTTGGACAGTTAACAGACGTAATGTATACCTGGAAATTATGGACGTTCCTGCCCCAGTTATATCTTTGTTATCTTTATCTCCATTCCGAAGTCTTGCCTGTGCATTCCTTCTTCTTAAAGCCATAACAAAGGCCATCATTGCAAGATAAGACTCTGTTTTTCCTCCTCCTGTAGGTACCCACAGTAAATCAACGTAGTCTCTGAATCCAGAGTCTTTATTGGATAGAGATTCCAGATTCATTAAGAAAAATGCAAGTTGGAATGGTCTCCAAACAAAATCAATATCACTTTCCTCCAGTTTTCCGTCCTTTTTCCAGAGATTTTGTAACCATATAACTTTATTGGCAAAGCAAAATGACAAAAGAATATCTGTATCTTTTTGAAGACATTCTATTCCTCCATTAATCCTTTTAAGGCAAATTTTTTGTTTATCTATGATTTTTTTTGCGATAATTTTATCCTTATCTGAAAAATCCTCAAGTGAAGTTTCATTCTTTTGAATCCATTTTTCATAACTTTTTAGGATAGGATTTAAATAATCTTTTATTTCTGTTTCATCCCACATTTCGGATAATTTTAAAGCTGAGAAGACTGGAGAATTCGAGATTTCAGAATTTATCCATTCAAAAAGAGGTGCTGGATTTGGATAAAGAGGAACAAACTCACTTCTTACATCACATGTTGTGAATTCATGACAATCATCAAAATGAATACCATCAGGCCATAATACTTTTATGTCAAGTTTATTTTGATAATCGACATCCTTCCATATCGAGGAACACATGTGACCTCTTGCGATAACAGGATTTTCTCTGTAAATAAAGTTAAGCTCATCATTTTCTTCGGAATCAATTGACTCTAGTTTGCAATTATTTCCAAGAATGACACGTATAGAAGGCTGATAAAGAGACGATTCAATCACTTTGTCTCCATAACAATCTCCGATCTTTAACTCATTTATAAGACTCAGAATAATATGGAGTGAATCATTGACCTTTATCCCCCGACTATTCAATACAATTTTTCCATCTATTCCCTCGTAAACAGTTATTTCTTTAGAGGATTCTCCAGACATATTGAGATTAATAATTTTACAATAAGGTTTTCGTTTCCAAAAAATTTCCGTTTCTGTAACTTTCTTTCTATCAGAATTTTCTGAAGTAAGTTCTTTTTTGAAATATCTTCCCCAAGTTACACAGACTTTCAAATAAGGATCTTTACCCTTAACTAAAAAAGATATTCCAAATGATTTGGATCTTACACGAGGATCAAGCTCAGATGGGAGGATTGAAAGCGTTTTTTCTCGTGAATCAGTGTCTTCTGCCCCCTTATCATCCCCCTCAATATTGAGAATTTCCGAATCTGGACCAAGTTCTCTTTGTTTGCAATCCTTTGGAATAATAACTCCAGTGATGTATTCTGTATAAGGATCTGCTCCAATTATTGTTTCTTCAGATCCATTTCTTGGTCCTAAAACTTCTTTTATCAACTCTTCAATATATTTTTCCCGCACATTCTCACTCCGTCCAGTCCAATAAATATTCAATCAAAATGAATTATCAAAGATCTGATCTGTTAAATATTCAAGACTATTATACTAAGTTAGTATTCTAAAATTGGTTTAAATATTTTTCGATAGAATTGTTTCTCTATATTCATATAGTCCTAAATGAATATATTACATTTATTTTTGAATAACTATATTCAAAAAAGAATTTAGATAAAAAGGAATTAAGAATCGTAATTGTAAGGGATTTACAGTTCTAAGTAATATATACAGATGTCTCTAAGACTACAAATTTCACATCTAGGTTTATCTCTAGGAATACAAACCGCATTTGAAAAATCAATTAAAGCGAAAGAAACGGTTCTGGGATCCCAGAAATTAACAAGATCATACATAATTCCATAGAAAAGTTTGCTTCTCCTTGAGGAATCTGTAATTTTCAACCCAAAAATTCTTCCTAAAACACGCACAGTATTTGTATCGAGTACTGGTTCGGGAAGGTTATATCCAAAACATAGGATGGCCGCTGAGATATAATTTCCTACTCCAGGCATTGCCATCAATTTTTTCCTTTCCAGAGGCAGTTTTCCACCATATTTTTCTACAACTTCAACGGCCATATCGTAAAGTAAATCTGCACGCCAGAAAAGTCCAAGGGATTTTAAATCATCTTTTATTGCTTCACGGCCAGCTTTAACAATTGACTCAAAATCAGGATATTTAATAATAAACTGTTCGTAAATATCTTTTACCTGATTAGCTTTCGTTCTGTGAAGCATCACTTCAGCAACGGTAATTTTATGGGGATCAGAGGTTTCTCTCCATGGAAATTTCCTGAGATTTTCCTCTCCCCATATAAGAAGTTCAGTTCTTATTATTTTTATTTTTGAGAAATATTCTTTATCTCTGGTAACTGTATTCATGAAATCTCTTCAAGCATCTTCTCTATTTCAACTGCTATCCCTTTAGCCATAAGAGGAGGCACAGCATTGCCAATCTGTGCATACTGCGCGATTCGAGGGCCTTCGAATTTATAATTATCAGGAAATGACTGTATTCTTGCCACTTCTCTAACTGTCAGAGATCTTGCCTGTTTGATATCAGGATGAATGAAATAGTGGCCATCCTTTGATATGTGAGCAAGTATGGCATGGGAGTAACCATACTGATTGACCACCTTAAATCTGTCCAGAAACGACGTTTTATTTTTATGTGTCTGGAGTTCCTGAGGTAGTTCATCATATTTCAGCCGTTTTCTTTCTTTATCCCATTTTTCAATTGCACGTCTGTATATGGTACGATCTCTGGAATTATGTATTCTTGCGTTGTGTTGAATGAGTATATCTTTCTTTTCTCTAATCTTAAATCTTTGAAGATATTCAGATGACCATGAGAATGGCTTTGTATATTTTGCAGGACTATCAGTACCTTCACCGGCTTGTAATGGGGGAAGGTCTTTCAAAAGGGATGAGACATGGAACCTGCTGAGAGGAGTTTTTAAAAAGTCCGGATATGAAAGATCATACTCATCTTTCCAGCCAATAAATATTATCCGGTTTCTTTCCTGAAGTACACTAAAATCTTTTGCATTCAGTATATGGGCTTCTGTTGTATATCCAAGTTTTTTCAATTCCTCATGCAAATTTGAGTAAATAATCCCATCTATAGCACTTTTAATTCCCGGAACGTTTTCGAATACAAAAATTTTTGGCTCAAAGCTTTTTAAGAATGAAACGTAATGCCTGTATAGATAATTACGGGGATCTTCCTTCATTTCCTTTGGCTTCCTGCCTCTCCCAGCAACAGAATAAGCCTGACATGGTGGCCCTCCTATGACTACATCAACAGAATCACTATCAATGACTTTTAAATGTTCTTGAATTTCTTTTATCATAGTAGTTTCTTTTGATTCAGCCACTTCTCCCTGTAACAATCCAGCTGGAGGGAGGTCAAGCTCTTCGAATTTTTGGATAAATTCATCTCTGTTGAGATTTCCTGAAATATAATCTCTATAAATTCCTTCATTACTGGAATCTTTCAGAGAATGGTAAATCGCTCTAGTTTCGAGAGAATTCCTTGCATGATTACTTTTCTCTATATGAGATACAAATTTAAATCCCTGCTGAAAGAAACCCTCTGAGAGTCCTCCTGCACCAGAAAACATATCAAGAACTGTGTATTTTGGTTTCATCCAGAAATTCACCGAAACTGTTTTTCTTTTTTACTTTGTTCATTCTCTAAAAAACGATTAACATCAGATGAAATTGGAATATATTAACATGTTGATGTGAATCATCTGATTTTAAAACTTTGGATTTCTCCTATCCCACTCAAACTACACCTTTAAATCCCATACCTCCCTTTCCTATTCCACAATATAACTTTCATAACTTTTACTCGGTGACATTTTTATGAAAAATAGGCTGTACAAATATTATCCTGAAGATTTCGGGGAGCTTACTGTTGACGTTTTACATATGAACCTGGTGTTTGAGGTCTATGATGACAAAACCAATGTGAAATCCCTGCTCAGGGTCAGGACAAAGGACGCTCCTATTGAGACGCTGGAATTAAACTGCAGGGACCTTGAGATCCGGGCTGTGAGCTGCATACAGTCTGAGGTTTCATACAGGTACAGGCAGGACGATGCGATTCTCGAAATCAATTTCAGGGACGTGATTCCTCCGCATACTGAGATTGCGGTTGTTACGGATACGGTTTGCAGGCCTACCAAAAATGTCCTTGAGGGGCTGTATTACGATGAAACGCCGGCAGGGGCTCCTCCGCAGCAGATCACGCAGTGCCAGCAGTGGGGGTTCCAGAGGATCGTGCCCTGCATTGACGACATGTGCGCAAAGTGCACGTACAGGACAACCATCATTGCAGATTCGAGGTACACGAACCTTATCACAAACGGGGACGTCGTTGTTGCAAGGCATACCGTAAAGCCGGGGAGGGACAAAATCGTCTATGACAACTCCGTCACTCCGATGGCGCCATATCTCTTTTTCCTCGGCGTGGGGACATATGCGACTTTTAGCAGGGAATTTGAGTACCCTGATGGAGATACTTTCATGCTGGAACTGCTTGTGCCGCCCGGCTCAAACGCAGAAGCTGCCGAAAAAGCGCTTGACATCCTGCATGATTCGGCTATGTGGGTCTATCTCTTTACAGGGGCCGAGCAGTTCGATGAAGATAAGCTGCTTATCAGGAAGGAGCTCTGGGAGCTTGTCCGCAAGCGAGAGAAAATAAAACTTGATGCAAAGTCCGAATCCCCTCTGGAAGAAGAACTCCTGAAGGTCAGGGGCGAGCTTGCAGAACTCAACGGGGCCATCACTCCGGGGTACAAATACACGGGAACTGTCTACAGGGAAATAGGGATGCAGAACTCGGACTTCGGGGGCATGGAAAACGTCGGGAACACCACGATTACCACAAACCGTATAATGCCTAGCCGGCAGATCACTGACCCGGCTTTCGAGTACATGATCAGGGTTAAGGTGCACGAATATTACCACAACCAGAACGGGTCCGAGGTTACGGGAAAAAGCCCCTTTGAGATCTGGCTGAACGAAGCTGTGACCGTGCATGTGGAAGAGCAGTACCACGCTTTCCTCTTCGGAGAGGATTACCAGAGGATCGGCAGGCTGCTTGACCTGTTTGCCCCGGCATCGGGGACTTTTGCCCTGGACTCGGGCGCTGCATCCATGCCCATCATCCCGGACGGCTTCAATGACCCAAATGACCTGATCACTGCCGTTACGTATGTAAAATCCCCCGAATACGTGCGCATGGTCGAGACTCTCATAGGCAAGGACACTTTTGTCCGGGGCCTGGACCGCTACTTCAAAAAGTTCAGTCACTCAAACGCGGCCACGCAGGACTGGATCGAAGCCATGGAAGAAGAAAGCGGGCAGCCTTTAAAGGAAATGGCCGAAACCTGGCTGAAGCAGACAAAGTTCCCTGTAGTCGAGGTCTCAGCCGAATATGACCTGCCTTCCCGGAAGTTTACTTTCTTCCTCAAACAGCAGGTCCCTGCCGGAGGAAAGCCCTGGGAGTTCCCCTTCAAGGCAGCCCTTGTGGACGAAAACGGAAATGACCTTGCCGAAGTCCTGGAAAGAATAAGTGGGGAAACTGCAGAAATTACGGTTGAAAACGTGGACATGCCTTCTTTCCTTTCCCTGAACAGAGAGTCTTCTTTCTATGGAAAACTCGTTTACAGGGCGAGCCAGGAAGAGCTCCTGCTGCAGGTCCGGAAGGACAGCGACATCACAGGCAGGTTTACCGCCTTCTATACCCTTGTGGACCGGGAAAAGCTGAGGCTCCTTAAAGTTCCGGGTGCAGCCCCCTCTGAAGACTTTATAGAACTCTACTACAGGCTCTTTAATGACCGGCAGCTTCTCGAAAGGGCTGGAGGGCAGTTCCTGGCCATTTTTGAGTCCGTAGAAGATGAGGAGTTTGCCCATCACTATCAGGCTCTTTTTGACGTAAAGAAGACACTCTTGCAAGCGGTTGCCTGGAAATACAGGAACTCCCTTATTTCTTCCTACCACTTCTTTGAGAATACTTCGGTTTCACGGGACGCTTCCCTTGAAGAATCAGCAAGGGTGATCAAGAGCAGGCAGGCTAAAAATGTCTGTCTCGGAGTACTTGCAACCCTCGATACCCCTGATATCCATGCCCTGATAAAACAGCAGTTTGAGACCGCAGCCTGTGCAACAGACAGATTGAGCGCATTTGCCGCATACCTTAACAGTTCGGCTCCGGACAAGATTGAAGTCCTGAGAGCCTTTGAAGCGGAATCAAAGCAGAACCTTGTTGCCTGGGAAACCTTCCTTGCAGTAATCGGAAATAACAGCAGTATTGATGCAGTCGAACTGGTCCGGGAAATGGAAAGGTCACCTGCCTTCAGGATCGAACAGACAAATGACCAGCGTGCCCTTTACGGAAGCTTTGCCCGCAACCGCAAGAAATCCCTCCAGACCGAAGAAGGCAGGGCTCTCTTTGCAGAAATCCTGACAAAGCTGGCTTCTGTAAACGAATTCAGCACCGTCAATATGCTCAACGCCTTTGCAAACATAGACCAGATGGAATCAAAGTATCATATCCCACTGGTAAAGATCCTGGCAGACCTCCTGGGAGAACTGGATTCCCAGAAATTCCCGAGCGTCTATAACAGGATCCGAAAACTCCTTCTCGGAGCCCCGAAAGCTGTCAAAACATACGGCATAGAGCATGGAGAAATTAAGGCTTTGAAGTCGGAAAAACCGGAAACGAAGTGAAATCTCGCAGGAGTAAACTACTCAACAAATAAGTCTGTCCGGAAGAACTGATTGCCCCGAACCTGATCCGATAATTCGGCCCGGAAGGGATCGGAAATAGCGCTATTCTTCCGGACCTTTGCTTTTTTGTACCTATTTATTGGGTTTCTGATTATTGAGCTTCAGATTTTGTTTTCCTGGAGCTCTTCTATATACTCATGTTTCTACTCATGTTTCTACTCATGTTTCATAGCTGTGCTTCCGCAAAAAAGAAGTACGAAGTTCTGCCCCACTTGAAAATATTCCCTGTAATAGAATTGAGGCCTGAAATCTTATTTGAAGGACAGATGCAGGAAGAATATTTATCCGGGGGAAAGGAAATGTTATAAACGTTATTTGGGAGCTTTTTGTCGGATTTCAATATCCGGCTTTTAAGGGGTGGTAAAAGGACATTTGAATATTTTGAAGGCTTGTTTCTGGACGCATTCTCTGCTCTGTTCAATATTGTGGGCTCTCTTCTCATTATCTACGGCGGGCTCAGGGCAATTTCAGAGATTATCCTGCTTGAAGTTTTGAAGAGACCTTATAGCTACCAGCAGGTAAGAAAAGAGCTTACAAACAAAATTGTCTTCGGGCTTGAGTTTTTCATCGCAGCAGACATCCTGGAAACCGTAAGGAACCCCTCGCAGGAAGAACTGCTTCTGCTGGGTACGGTTGTGTTGATAAGGACGGTCCTTGGCTATTTCCTCAGCAAGGAAGTTTCGGAATATCGGCTGGATTGAAACAGAGTTGAAAAACCTGATCCTGCAAGATGCCTGAACTTTCTTCATCTTTTAACACCTCTAACTTTCTCTGTCTTTTCGGTCCCGAATTCTTCCTAATAAAACAAATATAAATATAAATATAAATCTAAATATCTGTAAGTCCTTTTCAGTACCTTCCGGGGTTGATGAATTCTCGTGGGGACGAGTATGCTTTATAAGACTGCTGTTACGGAGCTATTATAAAGCCCGAATACAGTACAATTTTAAAAATAGTATAATTTAAAAGCAAGTAAAGTGTTAAGGATACAAAATATTATTAAACTCTAATATTATACTAATCCGAAATCAAGATTATGCTGACCCGAACTCCGGGTTGTATTAATAAACTAACATGAAATCGTGTAATAACATGAAATCGTGTAATAACATGAAATCGTGTAATAACATGAAATCGTGTAATAACATGAAATCGTGTAATATCATGAAATCGTGTAATATCATGAAATCGTGTAATAACATGAAATCGTGTAATAACATGAAATCATGTAATAGATACTAGCATGAAATTGGGTACTACTTGAAACCCGGTATCCGAATAATTCTAAATAATCAGACACAGGAGCAATTTAATGTATCATCTGAAATGTATCGAATGCGGTGCAGAGTATTCCAAAGATGAAGTAATCTATACCTGCAGCAAATGTAACGGGCTGCTTGATGTTATTTATGACTATTCCTCAATTAAACTTGACATGGAAAAACTGAAGACCGAATGCCCTTCGGTCTGGAAGTACGCAAAACTCCTCCCGATCGAAAGGGAGCCTGTGACCATCAGGGAAGGCGGGACTCCTTTATACAAATGCGACCGCCTGGCCGAAAAGATAGGGATTAAAGAACTCTACGTAAAACACGAGGGCATGAACCCCACCGGTTCCTTCAAGGACAGGGGTATGACTGTTGGAGTTACGAAAGCGCTTGAGCTCGGGATGAAGACCGTTGCCTGTGCATCTACAGGAAACACCTCCGCATCTCTTGCAATCTACGGGGCAAAAGCAGGAATCCCTGTTATAGTGCTGCTTCCGGCAGGGAAAGTAGCCCTTGGTAAAGTAGCCCAGGCCCTCATGCACGGAGCAAAGGTCCTCAGCATCCGTGGAAACTTTGACGATGCCCTTGCTCTTGTGCGCACGCTCTGTTCCCAGGAAAAGATCTACCTGTTAAACTCCATCAACCCGTACAGGCTTGAAGGCCAGAAAACCATCGGCTTTGAGATTGCAGACCAGCTCGGCTTCAAAGTGCCTGACAGAGTTGTCCTGCCCGTAGGAAACGCAGGAAATATTACTGCAATATATAAGGGTTTCAGGGAGTTCAAAATACTTGGAATAACCGATTCTCTCCCGAAAATGACCGGAATCCAGGCTGAAGGTTCCTGCCCCATCGTAAAAGCCATCAAAAGCGGGGCTCCTGCAATCACTCCGGAAGAGCACCCCGAGACCGTTGCAACTGCAATCAGGATTGGAAACCCTGTAAACGCTACAAAAGCCCTCAGCGCAATCCGGGAATCCCACGGGACTGCAGAGTCTGTTAATGATGACGAAATCCTTGCAGCCCAGAAGGACCTCGCAAGGCTTGAAGGCATAGGCGTCGAACCTGCAAGTGCAGCCTCTGTAGCAGGGCTTAAGAAACTTGTTGATATGGGTGTCATTGGCAGAGACGAAACCGTTGTATGCATTACTACGGGGCATCTCCTTAAAGACCCTCAGACCGTGATCGATATCTGCGAGGAGCCTACTTTAGTGGACGCAAATATCGATGCCATCCGGGAAGCAATCTTCGGAAAGGCGAAATAAAACCTGAAAACGGATCTGATTTGCGAATTTGATTCTCAGATAGTTTGATTTGCGAATTTGATTCTCAGATAGTTTGATTTGCGAATTCGATTAAAGAGAAGTCGGAAGATAAATATTTACGTGCCGGAACCGCAAACAGTTGATCTATTTATGTCGGGTGATTGACATGAGTGGATTCCGGTATCCTTTAATCAATTCAGGATTCTTGAGGCCGCAAATTGGCTTCTTGAAACTGCTTTACTGTTATTATTCATATCCTCAGGATTATTATTCATATCCCCAGGATTTCTTCAGATTCTTTTATCATACTCATCGGTGGGCGTGAACACGAATGGAGCAGGATTATAAACCTCATGAGATCGAAAATAAATGGCAGAAAAAATGGAATGAGAGCCGGATTTTCCAGCCTGAGCCAGATAAGCGGGAAAAGTATTTCATAACAATTCCTTACCCTTACCTGAACGGGAACCTGCATGCAGGGCACACTCGGACTTTTACTATAGGGGACGTCGTGGCAAGGTACAAAAGGATGCTCGGATACAATGTGCTTTACCCGATGGGCTTTCACGTAACAGGCACACCCATTGTGGGGCTTGCTGAGCTGATTGCAAGCCGTGACCCTCAGACCATGGACGTTTACGAACGCCTCCACGGGATTCCCGGAGATATCCTGCCGACCCTCGATACCCCTGAAAAAATCGTTGACTATTTCAAGCAGGAAGCCGAGAAAGCCATGCGCATGATCGGGTACTCCATTGACTGGAGGCGCAAATTCACAACAACTGACCCGACCTACAAAAAGTTCATTGAATGGCAGTATGTCCGGCTTGAAGAAAAGGGTCTGATCGGGAAAGGCTCCCACCCCGTGAAATGGTGCCCGAACGACAACAACCCTGTAGAAGACCATGATATCCTGCATGGGGAAGAAGCCACAATTGTGGAATACACCCTGATAAAATTCAGGTACAAAGACCTGGTTCTCCCCTGTGCTACCCTCCGGCCGGAAACCACCTATGGAGTGACAAACCTCTGGGTCAACCCCAAAGTGGATTACGTAAAGGCCAGAGTCGAAAAAGACGGAAACGAAGAGTTCTGGGTTGTCAGCAAGGAAGCTTTCAGAAAACTGACCTTTACGGACAGGACCGTGGAATACATCGAGGACGTGCCTGCAAAATCCGTCATAGGGATAAAACTCACAAACCCGATAACCGGAGATGAAGTAATTTCTCTTCCTGCATCCTTCGTAAGGCCTGAAAACGGAAGCGGAATAGTAATGAGCGTGCCTGCACATGCACCTTTTGACTACCTTGCCCTGCGTGACCTCTATGATGCAGACCTGAGCGAGTACGGGATTACCGAGGACCTCAAAAAAATCGAACTGATTTCCCTTATCAAGGTCCCCGAATTCGGGGAATTCCCTGCAAAAGAGATCGTAGAAAGTATGGGAATTGCAAACCAGAAAGACCCGAAAGCCGAGGAAGCCACAAAGATCGTGTACAGGAGAGAGTTCCACGGTGGAGTCCTTAAGGAGCTCACAGGGAAATATACCGGGTACCCGGTCTCCAAGGTCAAAGACATACTTACCAGGGATTTCATTGCCTCAAACGCAGGAGAATCCTTCTATGAATTCAGTGAACCCGTGGTCTGCCGCTGCGGTACTCCCTGTGTTGTGAACATGGTCAAAGGACAGTGGTTCCTTAACTATTCAGACCCCGAATGGAAAGCAAAGGTTTACAAATGCCTCAGCCAGATGCGGATTATTCCCGAAGAGTACAGGGTAGAGTTCGAAAACAAGGTCGACTGGCTCAAGGATAAGGCATGTGCCCGCAGGAAAGGCCTTGGGACCCGCCTTCCCTTTGATAAGGAATGGCTGATCGAGTCCCTCGGGGATTCGACAATCTACATGAGCTATTATATAATTGCCAGGTTCATCGAGAGAGGCGACCTTGCCCTTGAGCAGCTTACCCTTTCCTTCTTTGATTATGTCCTGCTCGGAAAAGGCGACGTTTCAGCGGTTTCAGCAGAAACAGGCCTTGCTTCCGGACTCATTGAAGAAATCCGCCGTGATTTTAACTACTGGTATCCTGTGGACCTGCGTTCTTCCGGAAAGGACCTTGTCCCTAACCACCTGCTCTTCTTCCTCTTCCATCACGTAGCCCTTTTTGAGGAAGATAAATGGCCAAGAGCTCTTGCAGTAAATGGTTTTGTCTCCCTTGAAGGGCAGAAGATGAGCAAGTCCAAAGGTCCCATCCTTACCCTGGAAAGCGCGGTCAGCGCTTACGGCGCAGACATTACAAGGATGTATATCCTCTCATCAGCCGAACAGACCCAGGACGCCGACTGGCAGAATACGGGAATAGAATCCGCCCGCAGGCAGGTGGACAGGTTCTACTCCTTTGCAAAGGATGTAATCGAGAACGGAAAACGGGCAAACCTGAGCACCGAACTAAAGCAGATCGACCGCTGGATGCTTTCAAGGATGCAGAACTATATCAGGGGAACAAACACTGCCCTTGACTCCATCCAGACGCGGGAAGCCATCCAGAATTCCTTCTTCCTGCTCCTTAACGATATCAGGTGGTATCAGAGGAGAGGCGGGGAAAATCTGCTTTACTACGTGCTGGACAACTGGGTCAAGCTTATGGCTCCTTTCACTCCTCACCTCTGTGAAGAGATCTGGGAAGCCATGGGGCACGAAGACTCAATCTCCCTTGCCCAGTACCCGCTCTACAATGAAGACCTTATAGACGAAGGAGCCGAACTTGCGGAAGAGTCTGTAAAGAGTACCCTTGACGATATTGAAGAGATCCTGAGGGTTACAAAGATAACTCCTCAAAAGGTCTACCTCTATACCTCTCCTGCCTGGAAAGCCGCAGCAATAAAGTGCGCCTGCGAACTGCAGATCGAAGCCCCTCTGGAAGTCGGTACTCTGATCAAAACCCTGATGGCAAACCCTGACCTGAAGCGTTTTGGCAAGGAGATCCCGAAGTTCGTGCAGAAATTAGTGCCCGAGTTCAAGAGCGGCGGTGCAGAACGCTACGAGACCTTTGCTTACCTCGGCCTTGATGAACAGGCCCTTCTGAAAGAATCAGCCTCCTTCCTGGAAAAAGAACTCGGCTGCCCTGTTGAAATCTACAGCGCCGATTCTCCGGAGTATGACCCGCAGAAGAAGTCCAGGTTTGCAGAACCTTTCAGGCCTGCGATTTACATTGAGGCAAAGCAGGAAGAATAAGAAGACTTTTGATTTAACTAAAAAATGGTATCCGGGCAAAATACGACAGCCCGGTACTTCTTTTTTTTATTTGTTTTTCATCCGAGTTTCGCCAGCAGAGTTTCGCTTCGGCACCCGAATTGCAACTCTCCCGAATTGCGACTTGGGATCCCGCAGTCCTTTTCGCTGCGCTCAAGAGGACTAAATTACAAAAATTTCTGACCAGTACAACAGTAATTCTCCATACCGGTTCGTTCTTGTCACGCTCGACGCAGGAGAGCGGTCTTACAATGAAAAAAGAAAAGCCCAAAAGTAAAAGTTACATAAGAAGTAGGGGGGGTTCCATGTCTATTTTTATTGTTTTTTATTGCTTTTTCAAGTCTCTATTTTCTGATTTCTTCTCTTTTGACGGACCGCCAGGCAAGCTGGCGTAAGAATCTTATAATCTGTGGATTAAATACGATTTCCGGGGTTAAGAGAGTTTATCTTACTTCTTTTTTCGGGCATGATAGTTGTCACCCTAAACCTAAATACATGGCAGGCTCATATTTTAATCAGGTGCAATCATATGACCTGGAGAGAACGTATCATTATTGATCCTGCAGTTCTTGCGGGCAAGCCTGTAATTAAAGGGACACGCCTTGCAGTCGAGTTAATAATCGATCTGCTGGCCAGAGACTGGTCAGAGTCCGAGATCCTGCGGAATTATCCGGGCCTTACCTATGAAGATATTCAGGCGTGTCTGAGCTATGCAAGTGATTTGCTCAGGGCAGAGAAGGTATATCCCTTTGAGATTTCTCAGGAAGGGGCCTGATGCGGCTGCTGACAAACGAGAATATCCCTCTTGATGCAGTGCAGGCGCTTAGAACAAGCCATCCTTTACTCTCAAGTTAAGCCAGGATTTACTCATGGATATTTTGAAATTTTAGACGGCTTTTTCCTTTTTACATGTATGTTCTTTCGTGTTCTGTTTTCCATTTTTTTAACATTTCATCTCTTACGTATTTTACTGCAAACGTCAATGCAATTAAGTATATCGTAAAGAATCTGTTGGATTCTGGGACTAATGTATACAGAATTGACAGCATGAAAACAAGAAGTCCTAATGTAAACCACTTAACTAATCTAATTATCCAGTTTGACGGATCATTGGAATAAGCGCGTTTTATTTTGTAGTATATCCACGTTCCTAGAAGAATGGACAACGCAAAGGAAAATATGGCCAGAAATAATAATGCTTTTATTAATGAACCGTCGTTAAGTAATGAACCGTCTTCATATTCGTTAAAATTGATTGTTTGGATTGCGTATACTGCGAGCCATAGTAATAAAGCAGAGAACCCGATAATTTGGATTATTCTATCTTTTATAGAACATGAAGATGGTTCGATTTTATTATAAGTCTGAATACTTTCAGTACCCAATCAATCACCTTTCTCAACACTTTACGATTAACCTTAGGCACGTCTTCCTAAATTTATCTTTTTATTTTAAACCAATTTTTACGAAGCTTTTCTGAACTCGATCATTCCATAGACCAGACTTTCCGCACGAAGCAGCCAGCAGCAAGTGAAATAATTCTTTTTCGAGTACCTATGACCTCTTCTGCCTGCATTGCGAAAACTCTCGTAAAAGTAATAGGATCGCGTGATGATTGGGAAGGGCATTTTGCTGTTGTATTAGAAGATCGGATCAGGATAAGACCATTGTAAAAAAATTTAAAGGCTTTTTTCTGCTTTTACATATCTCTTTGCTCACAGAGGGGTATGCTGGTGTAACTTTTATTTCTTTTTTGACGGACCGCCAGACGAGCTGGCGTGGGCACCTTCTACTGTTTTGAAAAAAGGTTCGGAAAAGACCCCTCCTCAGAGGGAATCCTCTCCTTTGCGAAAATTAATCTCCTTTGCAGATCCCTTAATAGGATCTTTCTTCATTTTCAAGGGACTTTAAAACCTCAAGTTTTTTCCTCGCATCCGCCATATCCGGGTAGACACGCAGGATCTCGTCAAAAGCCTTTATGGCTTCCCCGTATCTTTCCATCTTTCCGAGGATAACTCCTCTGTAGTTCATGGACTGGACGTCCTGGGGGTCTATCCTGAGCAGCTTTTCGAAGGCTTTCAGGGCTTCTTCATAATCCCCGGTTTTTGCAAGAGAGAGGCCGAGATGCCTGAGGGACTGCTCGTGCCAGGGGTTGATAACAAGGGCTTCCTTAAATGCTTTGGCTGCGGTCTCGTAGAGTTTCTGTTTGAAGCAGACCACTCCCACGTTATAAATTGCCTTGATATTATCCGGGTCTTTTCCAAGCACATCGTCAAAGGACCTCAGGGCTTCCCTGTACTTTTCAAGCATACAGAAGGCAATTCCTTTGTAGTTCATGGCATCGTAGTTTTCAGGAGAGATCTCAAGGATGCGGTCAAAGTAGCCGAGGGACTCCTGAGTCCTGTTTAACTTAATAAGGGTCGTGGCTGCGTTATAAAGGGCTTCTTCATTTTTCGGGTTGAAAAGGGCAGCTTTTTCGAAGGCTTTCAAGGCTTCTTTCGGGTTATCAAGTTCAAGGAGGCAGAGTCCCAGGTAGTTCAGGCTTTCAGGGTCGTCAGGGGACGTTTTGAGCAGCAGTTCAAAGGTCTCGGCAGCTTCTTCGTACTCTCCGAGGTTGAAGAGCACAAGAGCCATGTTAGAGCGTGCTTCCCTGTGCTCGGGCTCGCGTTCAAGGACCTGGTCAAGTGCCTGCAGGGCTTTTTCGTAGTCCTGAAGTTCGATGCTGGCAATCCCGAGCCTGTAGCAGGCTTCGGTATAGTCCGGGAAATCAGGGGCAAAGAGGAGCACCCTTTCAAGGTTTCCTGCAGCTTCTTCGAAGTTACGGAGCTTGAAACTGGCTACTGCACGGCTGTAAAGGATATCCGCGTTTTCAGGGTTCCGGACAAGGGCTGAACTGAAGGCGTTCCGGGCTTCTTCGTACCTGCACAGTGCAAGAAGTGCAAATCCTTTCTGCTCAAGGGCAGCTGTAATGTCAGGGTTGAGTTCGAGAGCTTTCTCAAAAGCTTCCACGGCTTCCTCGTTCTGGTCAAGCCCTCTCATGACAAGCCCGCTTAAGTACCACACGTCTGCAGCCATCGGCTTTTTCTCAAGGACCTTTTCAAAGGTCTCATAGGCATCCTCATATCTTTCGGTTTTGAGCTGGGAAAGCCCTATTTTGGTCCAGGCGTCTTCTGATTCCGGATCATTTATTTTCGGCCCATTTTCCTGGTTTTCAAGCACAGCCTGTTCAAAGGCTTCAAGGGCTTTTTCATAATGCTCCTGTGAAAACAGCACAAGTCCTTTCCCGTACCACGCCCTCTTAAAGTCCGGGTAAGCCTCAAGTATCTCTGAAAAGACCTCAAAGGCTTCTTCCTGCCTTCCTAGTTCCAGAAGCGTTATCCCTCTGCTGTAAAGGGCCTCTTTTGAAGCTAATCCGTCTCTTGCAAGCTTCTCAAGGGGCAGCAGGGCTTCTTCAGGTTTCCCAAGTTCTATCAGGGCGGATGCAAATTTCTCAAGGAGCTCATGATAGACCTGAGGGTTTTCTCCTGTGTCTCTGTCGTTTGTCTCTCTTCTACTTTCTCCGGTCAGGTTTTCAGCGGAAATTTCAAGAAGGGCGTTTACTGCAGATACGGCTTCTTCTGACTTTCCGAGTTCGAAAAGAGCAAGAGCCCTCTTTTGCAGGATTTCCGGGTCCCGCACTCCTGTCTTGAGGACAATATCAAAGGCTTTTACAGCTCCTGCATACTCTCCTGTTTCAAAGCAGGAAAGCCCTGTATAATAGGGAATGTCAGGTTTCCGGCACCCGAGGTCAAGGGCTTTTTCAAATTCCTGTGGGGCTTCTTTGAAGTTTCCAAGCCTGAAAATGGAAATAGCCCTTAGATATTGCAGATACGCCTTTTTCGGGCAGTACTCCAGTGCAGCTTTAAAGGCTTCAGCTGCTTCGGCATATTTTTCAAGTTCGAAAAGAGTGTATCCTCTCTGGTCGAGGGCGTATGTGCAGGCAGGCTTCAGTTTAAGGACAAGGTCAAAGGCAGCCAGAGCATCCTGTTTTTTTCCAAGGGCTTTTAAGGCAAGCCCCTTTCTGAAAAGGATAGTTTTTCTTCCCGGAGCCTGAATGAGTACCCTCTCAAAGAGATCCAGGGCTTCTTCATAATGGCCCTGCTTGAAACAGGCAGTGCTCAGGTGTGCAAGGGCTTCAGCATTTGCCGGGTCTCTGGCAAGAACTTCCTTAAAGCCCGGTTCAGCTTCTTCATATCTTCCAAGCCTGAGCAGGGAGAGGCTCTTTTTATACATAACATTCCGGACTTTGTCCGGGGTCATGTCCGAATTTTCAGGAGCTATTTTAAGGGCTGCCTCAAAAGCTGTCAGGGCATCTTCAAAGTTCCTGAGTTCAAAGCAGGAAAGGCCCAGCTGGTAGTATATATCGTGTATATCCCGGAATGCCGGGTCGATTTCAAGGACTTTTTTGAAGGCTCCGGAAGCTTCTTCATGTTTCCCAAGTTTTGAACAGGACAGCCCGATGAAGTACCAGCCTTCTGCAAACTGCGAATCCTGTTCAGTGAGCCTTGAAAAGACTTCAAGTGCCTTTTCATAAGCTTCCTGCCGGATAAACACAAGCCCTTTCCAGTAAAGTACGGAATCGTTTTTCTGAGAAATTTCTTCAAAAAGGGTAAGAGCTTCGTTGTACTGGCCGAGTTCGAAATGCTCAATCCCTAGCTTGAACTTTGCCTCTTCGAGCTTGAACTTTGCTTCTTCGAGCTTAAACTTAGTCTCTTCCCTGTCCGGGTCAAGTTCAAGCAGGTTTGAGAGGGCTTCAGCAGCTTCTTTATACCTTTTCAGTTCAAGGAAGCAAATCGCTTTGTTGTACAGGGCTGAAAGGTTTTCCGGGTCTTTTTCCAGTACAGCCTCAAAAGCTTCGAGAGCAGTTTCATACTGTCCGGTTTCAAAGAGACAGCTTGCCCTGTATTCGATGGCATCATGCAGCTCCGGATTAAGGCGGACAGCCGATTCAAAAGCCCTGGCTGCCTCTTCCTGCCTGTGCAGGCTGTAAAGGGTCAGGCCCTTATAGTACCAGGTCATGCCCGCATCAGGTCTTCTCTCAAGTGCGCTTTCAAAGGTTTCCAGGGCAGGAATGCATTTTCCGAGCTTCATCTGGGAAAAGCCCTTGAGGGTTCCGGCGTCTTCATAATCGGCGTCCCTTGTAATTACTTCGGAAAAGGCTTTTACAGCATCTTCAAAGCGTTCCAGTTTCAGCAGGGCAAGCCCTTTCCTGTACCAGGCTTCTCTTGATTCGGGTTTTTCAACCAGTACCTTTTCGAATGCCTGCAGGGCAGTTTCATGCTTCCCGAGCTCCATTGCAAGCTTTCCTTTCCTGCACTGGATTTCCATATCATCCGGGTTCTTTGCAGCAAGCTTCTCAAAGGTTTCCAGGGCTTTTTCCTGTTTTCCCAGTTCCATCAATGCAACCCCAATGCTGTAGGAAAGGTCAGGATAATCGGGACTGAGGGAAACGACTTTTTCAAGGTATTCGAGTGCCGCTTCTTTTCTTCCCAGCCTGAGCAGGGATATGCCCCTGTTGTAAAGAGAATCGATATCTTCAGGGTTTGTTTTAAGGACTTCGGCAAAGGCTTCTTCGGCTTTTTCGTACTCTTCTGAAGCAAAAAACAAGAGTCCTTTATTTTTCCAGGCATCCTCAAAGTCCGGTCTGAGTTTTATTGCTTCTTCTAAAGCTTCAAGGGCTTCTTCGGGTTTTCCTAGCTTTGCAAGCACTATTCCTTTCTTGTTCCAGCCCTTCTCAAGATAGGGGTTCAGCCGCAAGCCTTCCTTAAAGGCATCAAGAGCTTCTTCATAACGTTCCAGGGAATAGAGGACAAAGCCTTTGTTCATCCAGCAGATTTCGTCTTCAGGCTTCAGGTCTGCGGCATTTTCAAGAGCTTTCAGGGCAGGCTCGAATTTCCCGCTGTCGAGGAGAATGAGCCCTTTTTGAAGCCACATGTCATAGTTTTGTGGGTCCTTTTCAAGGCTTTTCGTAAGGGATTCCAGAGCACCGTCGAAGCGTCCGAGCCCTACAAGCACTGAGCCCCTGAACTTCTGGGCTTCGATAAAATCAGGGTCATGTTCAAGCAGGCTGTCAAGGGTTTCAAGAGCTTCTTCATATTTTCCTGCTCTGGCAAGCAGGCGCCCCTGCTGGAACCATGCATCCGTATTGGTGGGGTCAAGTTCCGTAACACGGGCAAAGGACCTGGCAGCTTCCTCAAAGTTCTGCAGTTTCAAAAGAGCAAGTGCCCTGTTGTACCAGATTTCCTTCATATCCGGATAGGCTTCAAGCACGGCATCAAAGGCTTCGAGGGCTTCTTCGTATGCCTCAAGTTTCATGAGTGCAAAGCACTTATAATTCCAGGCTTCAAAATAAGTCGGGTCCAGCCGGATGGCTTCTTCAAAAGCCTCAATGGCTTCATTAAGCCTGAGCAGTTGCACAAGAGCGAAACCTTTCCTGAACCAGGCTTCTCTGTGTCCGGGGTTGAGCTTCAATACTTTTGAAAAGGTTTTTTCTGCGTCCTCGTACCTCGAAAGTTCGTTTAAAAGGATGGCTTTATGGTAAAGGACAGCTTCACTTGCAGGAAACTTCTTTAAAAAATCCTCAAGGGACTGCAGAGCTTCTTCTTTTTTCCCGAGCTTTGCAAGGACAAGACATTTCTGTTCAAGGGCATTCGTATCTTTTGGTTTTTCCCGGATAAGGGAATCAAAACATTCGAGTGCATTTTCGTATTTTTCAAGCTTTGCAAGAATCAGGCCCTTTGCATAGCAGGCTTCTGAATTTCTGGGGTTTATTTCAAGCGCACGCCCAAAATTTCCCAGGGCTTCTTCATACCTGTCTGCTTTTCCGGCTACTGTCCCCATTGCACACCAGGCGTCTGTATACTCAGGCTTAAGTTCAAGGGCTTTTTCAAAGCAGAGGATTGAAGCTTCAGTCCTTTCTATTTCGGCAAAAGCAAGCCCCCTCATATACCAGGTTTCCGGGGTATCCGGAGAAATTTCAAGTGCACTTTCATAGGCTTCAAGCGCTTCTTCAAATCTCTCGAGAATAGCAAGAGAGGTTCCTTTTCTGTAGAGGGCTTCGGAGTTTCCAGGTTCAAGCTGCAGGACTTCATTAAATGAGTTGAGGGCTTCCTGAGTTTTTTCAGTTTCAAGGAGAGCAAGCCCTCTGTTGAAAAGGGCTCCCTTATGGCTTGGGTTTTTGTCCAGAATTTTATTGAATGTGTTAATGGCTTTCTCGTACCTTTTGCGTTTAACCAGGTCAAGGCCTCTCTGAAAGGCTTCATCGTGAATGATAACTATTCCTCCTGTCCCTCTTTTCTCGGTATAATCCTGCAGGTTCATCTGAGTATTACTTAAGTCAATCTTTTCTTTTAGCGCGGATCTTTTCTTTTCCGGCTGTGTTTGTATATCTATAAATTTTGCCCGTGAATGTATGTCGATAAATTTTCATTGATTAAATTTGCATTGATAAATGTACGCTGATAAGTGTTGAAATACTGATAAATTTCAATACTGATATACTTTGAATACTGATTTAGTTAAAATACTGATTTAATTTTAATACTGATTTAGTTAAAATACTGATTTAATTTTAATACTGATTTAATTTTAATACTGATTTAATTTTAATACTGATTTAATTTTAATACTGATTTAATTTTAATACTGACAAATTTGCATTACATTTAATATTTTTATATTTTATCTGTCTTTTTAAGCCCGGCTTTCTTTGTTCAGACGGGCTGTTATTGGATATCCGGAATTTTCTGTCATTCTAATTTTTATTTCAAACCTATTTTTCTAACATACTATATAAACAATCTCCCATAAGTGAGAGTGGGAGAAAACTTTCAAAATCTGCTTTTTGTAAATTGTTTATTAAGCGTTTAAGTTGTCTCTTCGAAGAAGGTTTACATTATAAAAGAAGATATTATAAGAAGATATAAAAAGAATTCTAAATCTAAATTATATTTTAAAGATTCCCATCAAGGGCTTTTTTGATGCTTTCGCAGGTTTCTTCATTATGGCAGACAAGCAAAACTATGTCAGGCAGCTCATTTTTCTGAAGAAACTTCCTTACCTGGGAAACTGCAATCCCAGCTGCTCTTTCGGAGGGAAAGCTGTATGCTCCTGTACTTATGGCTGGAAATGCAATCGTTTTTATTTTATGCTCTCTTGCAAGCTCAAGACTCTTCCTGTAGCAGGAAGCAAGAAGTTCATCTTCTCCTCCTCTGCCACCCTGCCATACGGGGCCAACAGTATGTATAACATATTTTGCAGGCAGAAGGTGTCCTGATGTAATTTTTGCTTCTCCTGTGGGGCAGCCGTTAAGGGTTCTACACTCTTCCAGTAGCGCGGGACCTGCAGCCCTGTGGATAGCCCCATCTACTCCACCGCCTCCGAGAAGTGTATTGTTTGCAGCATTGACAATGGCATCAACTTTCATTTTCACGATATCCCCTTCGAATATCCTTATTCTATCCGGATTTAGTTTCATACTCGGTTCCTGACTCGATTCTTTTCTTTTTATTCTTCTTTACAGAGCTTTCCCGGTATTTTGCTCGGGATTTATCTAGCTTATTTTTCTGGCTTATTTGACTGGTTTATTTGACTGGTTTATTTGACTGGTTTATTTATCTGGCTTATTTTTCTGGCTTATTTGACTGGTTTATTTATCTGGCTTATTTTTCTGGCTTATTTTTCTGGCTTATCCTGCTCGCCCTTTTTCCATGATAAATTTATTACATATAGGATGGTTTTTTTTTCTTAAAGGTCAAAGTTTTTTGATTCGTAAGCTCCCAAACAATGATATAGCATAAAACATAGATTATATTAGTCAACCGAAAAAGGGGATTTCGGTAGCATGCAGGCTTAATTGCCCGCTTAAATAACTCTAAAACTCTTATGTGCCTCTGGGGGTAACCGAGGCAATCCTGTTAAAAATTTAATCTAAAGATCCTACAATCTGAAAGATCAAATGTATAAATAGCTAAAATAAACCAGTGACTAAAATAAACCGAGCCAGAAAATTTCTTAGACATATTTCTTAACTCTGGCTAATTTCTTAACCCTTGCTAATTTTTAACCCTGGTTATATACAGCAAGTGGTGTAAATCTCTGAATAATTTTCAATGGGGAGATAAACCATGAGTAACATGACACTTAAGGAGAGACTTTTAAACACATTAGAAGGAAAGCAAGTTGACAAAGTACCTGTTTGTTCCGTAACCCAGACAGGGATTGTGGAATTAATGGATGAAGTGGGAGCTCCCTGGCCGGAATCTCACTCTGACCCCGAGCTTATGGCAAAGCTGGCACTCGCCAACCACGAGCTCAGCGGGCTTGAAGCTGTAAGGGTTCCCTACTGCCTTACTGTCCTGGTCGAAGCCATGGGCTGTGAGATCAATATGGGTACCAAGAACAGGCAGCCCTCCGTTACCGGTCACCCCTACCCCAAAGACCTCGAAGGCGCAGCAATCCCTGCAGACCTCCTTCAGAAAGGCAGAATTCCAGCAGTACTTGAAGCAATCAAGATCATCAGGGAAAAAGTAGGCCCTGACGTGCCAATCGTTGGCGGTATGGAAGGTCCTATCACAATCGCTTCCGACCTTGTAAGTGTAAAATCCTTCATGAAATGGTCCATCAAAAAAATTGAACTCTTCGAACAGACTCTGGACCTCTCAACCGAAGCCGCAATCATCTATGCAAATGCAATGGTAGAAGCTGGTGCAGACATTATTGCCATTGCAGACCCTGTCGCATCCCCTGACCTCATGAGCCCCGACTCCTTCAAGCAGTATCTCCAGCCAAGGCTGCAGAAGTTCTCCGCCAGCGTGAACTCGGTTACAGTCCTGCATATCTGCGGCAATGTGAACTCTATTCTGGACTATATGGCAGACTGCGGCTTCGAGGGGCTGAGCGTTGAAGAAAAGATTGGCAGCGTAAAGAAGGCAAAGGAAATCATCGGAACCAGAGCAAGGCTCGTAGGAAACATTTCAAGCCCGTTCACTTTGCTTCCTGGCCCGGTTGACAAAATAAAAACCGAATCCAAACAGGCTCTTGCAGACGGCGTTGATGTGCTTGCCCCTGGTTGCGGAATTGCACCCATGACCCCTCTCGAGAACATAAAAGCCATGGTCGCAGCAAGAGACGAATATTACGCTTGAAGAAAAGTACGCTTGAAGAAAAGTACGCTTGAAGAAAATGCTGAAAAATGGAAATCTTTTCTTCCAATTTTTAAACAAGTTTCTGCTTTTCACTTTTTTAATTTTAATTATTGAGATACTGTTTTTTTCTGACCTCGTTTTTTAAAGTTCTCAAGTCTCGGCTCGGGTCTTTAGCTTCCGTCAGGCTATAAATCTTGAGACTAAGGAAAAGGAAAAGGAAAAAGTCCTCAATTAGAAGCTGTAGTTTTTCGGCAGGACGGCCTTGAATTATGGGCAAGTTTTGTCCTGGAGGATGCTTACAGTGGGCATTGTTATTATGTGCCATTTGGAAGCACACAAAGAAATATGGATATGTTGCAGATAAATCTCGAAAATGTGGTATACTTTATGAAAAAACGAAAAACACTTAAAAAATTATTATGAGGTTTTGAAATAACCGGGGTGCCGGAAATTCCCGGGCATCCATCTGGATGTGCTGGTTTATCAGGCATCCCGGTCGTTCAAATAAAAATCTCTAATTTTACTCCTGAATTTTTTGAGGTGCAACTTCACAGGTTCTCTGCTGACCAGTCACCTGCAGCTTTTACCCAGGTCTTGAGCCTGTCAGATGTGCTGAGAGGTGGAGTTCCACATCCGAGCTTACTTGCTTTTGCTCCGCTGTCCAGGGCCTTCCTGACTTCCGCAATGATCTGTTCTTCCGTGCCATCGACCATCAGGAGAGGGGTCACGTTTCCAACCACAGGGACGTCACGTGCAAGCTTTGTAGCTTCACTCATATCGACTGTTTGATCGATACTGAGGCTGTCTGCTCCGGTGGCGGTCATACCTTCAATAATCGAGGTTGTATTCCCACAGATGTGCAGTTCCCAGGGGCATCCATTCTCGTGGATGAAATCTCCAAGCTCCTTTTCTGATGGGCCTGCTACTTTGTAGTAGAACTCCGGCATCAGGAGGTTCGGGGATGCTGATGCATCGGAACAATAGAAAATGTCAGCTCCAGCTTGAGCACAGGCTTCAGCATAAATTTTGCTGATCTCAAGAGACACTGAAAGCCAGTCCTGCATTTTCTCCATGAATTTTTCTTTCTGAAGGCACCTGTAACTAAGCATGGCAAGATTTTCGGCACCCATCAAGTCTCCGAGAAGGGTAATCGGAGCTTCGATGAGAGCATAGGTAGCAACATCAGGGTATCTTTCCTTTGCAAGTTTAATTGCATCTATTGTGGTCCTGACAAACTTGTTTTCAAGGAAGTTATCATATTTCACATCTTCCGGTTTTTTAAACATGCCTCTCACTGAAGGGTGAATGTCAACTCTTCCCATCTTCACATCAAGCCCGGTAGCAGCAGATTCAACAAACATGCCAAAGGCTACGACGAGGTTATCGATACCTGTCTCCATAGGGGCACAGCTTGCGATGTTGACCATCATCTCTGCGTTGGAGTGGTAGTCAGGCCAAACTGCCCCAGTCTTTTCAATGTACTCCTTAAGCATTGCAACGCCGGAGATTACCGGGATCCTATCAACAGGTTTCCTGTCGAGCATTGCAAGGACCCTTTCCTTTGATGTCATCTCATTGACCATTTCTTTTCAACTCCGTTATTTCTATGATCTAACAACGATTACGTGAAATATTCAGTTAATAATTCCCCGAAATAGTCAGTCCCATCTTTCTTTTTTGCATACCTCAAATTGATTCAATTGATTGGCTTGCAAATGTGAAAAATAGGAATATGGAAAAATAGAGACGTGAAAATTAGGGGAGAATCCGGATCTTCACCTTTTCACAATTAAAGATTTACACTAAAGATAAATATAATAACCGACACCAAAAAAACTAACAGTATTGATCTTATCAATCTCGCTCTTTTTATATACGTGATTGTTAAAAAAGCACTGTTGTATTTTATATTATGGCATTTACAAAATAAATGCATGGGCTAAAATCAATGAATTATATATAATCAACATGTGTATTCCAGTGTAACTCCGTTTACGGAATCAATGTAGTTGATTTTGTGTAAACTTCATAACTATGTTAACGAATATTTGCCTGCGAAAGGGAGTAATCAATTACAATGTCTGGTATAAATTTATATCGCTCTTAAGTTTTTATTCAGTTTTCTGCCCATCCCTTCGTATAGTTCTTTGATGCTGTAAATCCAAAAATCTTTTAAAAATAAAAATTGGAAGAACTGCCTCGTTTAAAGGCCGTAGTTCTCCGGCAGGAAGACTTTGACTTCCGTCTTGTATTTGTCCAGGCAGTCGCTCATGAACTTGTCCTTGTCATCTGTGAGGGCCTCAAAGGCTACCTTTGCATCTGCAAGGGCCTTGGCTTCGAACCTTGAGAGGGTAAGTTTTCCCTTTGCTCCTTCTTCGACGAGTTTGATGGATTCGAGAGCGGCATTCTTGGAGCGGAGGTATATGTCGTTTCCGTCCTTTGCAATTGCCTGCCCGACTTTATAGGCGTTGTCATAGGCAAGCACATAGCCCTGCGGGTCTCTGTACTTGTCAGAGGCGACAAACAAGTCTCTCAGGACCTTTTCGTTTCCAGACTGGAGGGCGACGTTCATGAGGGAACAGTCGTATGCAAGAGTCTCGGACCAGCACTGAACTGTGGTACCGCCGAATTCGCCGTGGTATTCAACGGATTCGTTGGACCAGAGGTCACAGCACTGCATGGTCAGGTTCCCCATCAGGTCGGAGTGGGCACAGGTTGAGGTCTTACCTTCCTGAGCTATCGGGACACCTGAAACGGACTTTACGATAGTGTTTTCGTAACCGCAGTCCTTTCCAGGGCCAACTGCGCCTGCTTCATAGGCCACGAGGGACCTGGCTGCAGAAATCGACCTGGCGATGATTGCAATTGTGTGGGCCAGGTTCTTGTCCAGCAGCCCGCCCGCAATGAACATTGCAGTGTTTGCCTGGGCGCAGTCCGTGTCTCCGGCTGCGACAGTTCCTGTCTTCTTTGCAATTGCTGCAATGTCTTGCCAGATCATCTCCATGTCCATGCTGCCGAGAACGCCTATGCCGTAAAGTATGCCTGCCATGTCGTTCCTGAGAATAGCATAGTCGAAAACTTCCTTACCGCCCATTGACTCAACGGCAAGCAGATCAGCACCGGACTTGGCACACTGTTCAAAAGCCTCGAGGAAGACTGGGTACTTGTCTCCTCTGAGCTTGAGGTAGTCACGGTCTTCACGGATGTCACCGATGGTGTGGCGGAGAGCACACTTTATGCCATATTCATCATGGTAGTCTTCCATGATGGTTTTCTGGGCATGGGCAACAGCTGCTCCCCATTCAGGGTTGTTGGACATCTGCTGGACGTGTTCGGTTTCAAGTACCACGGCGGGAGCTCCTATCTGGACCATCCTTGCCATGATGTCAGTGGTAATCCTCTCATATTCCTTTACGAGCTTTTCCTTGGATGCACCTGCTTCCGGTCTGGGGGCATAGTTCACTTCAGGGGTTGTGTAGCCGGCGCCGATTTCAAGTCCCAGTCCTGCTTTGACGGGCTTGACAGCTTTTCCGAAGACCATATCATCTGCTTTTGCATAAGCCATTTTAGTGAATCTTGTTACTGCCATCTACTCCACCTCCTCAGTGTTTATGGAATTTCTCCCTCAGCTTTACGATATTGTCCCCATGTGCCTTGATGAAATCGGCCATTTTAGGGGCATCAGATGCTTCTTCACCGTACACCCCGAGTTCATACTGCGACACGAAGTCCTGGTTCACGGCCCCGCCTCCGCATGCAAAGGGAATCCTGTAACCTTTCTCCATGAGCTTGTCATTGATCTCCTTAAAGGCATACATGGTTGTGGTCATGAGGGCTGTACCTGTCAGCATCAGGGGGCTCTCCTTTTCCACGGCGTCCAGGACTTCATCAACAGGGACATCTCTTCCAAGGTCCACTACATCGTATCCGTTTGCTCTTAGCAGTGCAACCACAATGTTCTTTCCGATGTCGTGAACGTCACCTTCTGCGACGTGGCAGATGATTTTTCCTTTGACTTCGGGGGCTTTGCCAACCTTTTGCTTAAGGAATTCGATGCCCTCAAGCATGGCGTCAGCGGACATCATAACGTTTGGAAGGAAAATGACTCCTTCATCGTAGAGTCTGGAGACAACTCCCATTCCTGGCATTAAGGCTCCATTGATGAGGCCCATCGGGTCCTTTCCGGCGGCAATGGCCTTTTTCAGTCCCTCTACAACGTCATCTTCTTCCCCTTCGAAGATAGCTTTTGCAATCGGGTAAATCGTTGAATCTTTTGGATAGAGCTCTTCTGCGGCATCTTCCGGTGTCATTTCCTTTTCAAGTTGTACGTTGTAACGAACCAGAATACCACTGGGATCTATATCTATCAAATGTCTAACCTCCATTTTAGCATTTGAGGAGCAACCAATCCCTTGTTGTTTACAGGACGAAAGCCGGGTTAAAACTAAATAGTTCCTAAAAAGATCTTATATATGTTCAAGTGTTTATTAATTCCTCCATTTTCAATAAAAACAGCCAAACGTGGTCTAAATAGGTATAAATCCCTAATTTCTCCTTAATTTATTAAAAGGACTTCTAACTCCCCTTTATTTAATTGTGGTTCTATATATATAATATTCACTGAGCAAGTTTAAAGTTCTAAGACTGAAAACAGGTATTTCCCATTCCTTTGTACTCTGTTTTTCCGTTTATGGGGTTGGATTTCTCTCTAGAAAATACTAATTTGTGCACTTAATGCGTACACAGTAGTACCCGCATCTTAAGAGATGATGCGGAGCAGATACATTTCTTGTATGCTGTATTGTATGCTATTTCATTTTCTGTTTTTTTCAGGGTCCGTTTGAATCCTCTTAACTGATTATTTGATAATTTAACCAAAAAGTATTTATCCACGTACTGCGTTTAGGAATTTCCCTGATCAGGAGAGATCAGGCGGCAATGAACTTGTAGATTTATGGCAAAATTACTTTTGCAATAAAATCTGTATGCAAGTGGATTGCTGGACAAAAAGCTTTATATACAAGTAACGTCTTGTATGAATTCCTCACACAGCAATTGTGCGAGACTCATCCGCTACCGATCTTTGGTGATTGGAGCTGCAGAATCTTTGTAGGTTCAAGCAAAATTTCGTTTTGCGTCGGATCTGCTTTGAAAAATGCGAGGTGGGGAAAAGCTTTATATACAAGGAATGCCTTGTATGTATCCCTCACACAGCTCAAATGTGTGGGTTGAAATTCAAAATCTCTTTCATCTTTTAATGGAGACAGGAGTTATTTTTTCTGTCTGACGAGGATTTGTC